>DXHR01000008.1 GCA_019113295.1 Candidatus Salinicoccus stercoripullorum
TCAGGTAATAACATTTGCAATCTATGAACCTTTCAGGGGGTAATCCGCTTATAAATATAGAATAGAACTTGCCATCTATGTCAGACGCGATTACAAAAACAGAAAAGCCGCCTCGGAAATGCTCGAATCACTGATACGGTCAGCAACTGGCGTAGAGTATAAAACCATCGTTACAAGTATTGATGAATTCAATGGAGACAGTATTGCCCTCAACGAAAAAAATGGATTGGAACATGCCAGAACACTCATGAAAGTAAAATACAAGTTCGATAGATGGCTGAATCATCCATTCTATCAGGTATTGTTGTGAAACTAATGTGTATTATTTATGATCAGGATTAAATCGATACAGCAGTAAGTTCAATCAAAGTTCGATTGGGCTTATTGCTGTTGATAAAGTATATAATCTTAAAATAAGTTTTGTTATCGTTTCAAAAAACGGGACTGCGACATAAATACTTCAGAAAAAATAATCCGTACGTCAGTATTCCTGGGGCATCGCATAAGCTTGTATTCTTACGCAGATGCTATTTCCCCTGGGAGTCTAACGTACGGATTTTATCTGGGATTCATAAAATATACTATCTTCCGAGGGCTTTTGTCCCAGCCCAAAGTAGTAACATTATTCAGGATTTACTGTGTAAATAGCTTTCTCTCCGCTAAATGAGAGTAATGGTGAATATTCAACCTCGATTTCAGAAGGTTCCCCAAGCAAGGCATAAGCTATGGTGCCGGAGCCGCTTCTGCCATCAGAAACTGTCTCTAATATTACATCTTCAACAGGATATTCTTCTGCTTTCGCACCATCTGCATAAACAGAAAAATCAAATGCCGGTGAATAGTCTTCACCAGTACTATTTTCAAAACTGACATCAAGAACCAATACACTATCTGCTTCAATTTCTGCGAATTCATTTCTTTCATCAGTATAGTAGGCGTCATTTATAGTGATTGTGACACCTTCCATTTCTACAGTGTCACCAACTGAAAGATTTTCTTCTGTTACTTCAGTCTCTTCTTCTACAATATCAGCAATATCTTCTTTATTAGACTCCTCTTCGCTATTTTCTTCGCCTGACTCAGAAGATGTAGCGGTTGATTCATCTTCTGAAGAACTAGCGTTGTTATCTTCTCCGCTTCCACTCATTGATGCGACACATGCACTAAAGGCAATAATTACCAATAAAATGATAACTAACCACTTCAAGCATCCGCCTCTTTTTTTCTGTTTTTGTTCTTCTGACATTTCTTTTTCTCCCTCCGTAAATTTACATTATAATCCCTGAAAGTTATATGTAATCTTTTATATTATAATATAAATAATAATATTATGGAATAACTAACTTATTTTAAGTAATAAATTATTAATGATATAGTTAGGTTCAAATTAAAAATAATACAGAGTATCAATCCGGCCGTAGTGCACCTGGCTTGAGATTCCCGTTGCAGCAGATCAAATAGATTGAGTCTTTGATGTACCTTCGTATGCTCGTCATCCAATATATAATGTATTATTACCGTGTAGATATAGATTAAAGCTATAACAAAGCATGAATAATAACCGTTATCTTGTACCTTCGGTTCTGTGCTAATGTGTAGTTATATCAAATTTCCGAAGGAGTGGTTGTTATGACAGTAGTTTTTGAAGCGGACAAGCGGACTAGTACGCCGTTCAGGTTTGATAATGTGGGAAGTTTTCTCCGTCCGGCAGAGTTGAAGGATGCACGGAAGCGTTTTGCGGCAGGGGATATTTCCCGGCAACAGCTGCGTTCAGTGGAGGATGCAACGATTGAAGATCTGATTTCGAAACAGAAGGAAGTGGGTCTCGGCGCGATTACTGACGGTGAGTTCCGCCGTTCATGGTGGCACCTTGATTTCATGTGGGGTCTCCACGGTGTGGAGAAACGGGATATCGGTAATGGATATCAGTTCAAAGGTAAAGAGACACGTGCTGAAACGGCGCGGGTGCCCGGTAAGATCAGTGGTGAAGACCATCCATTCATTGAGCACTTCAAATTCGTTCAGCAGTTCGAAGAGGAAGGAGTAGTAGCGAGGCAGACGATTCCGGCACCGGCCCAGTTCCTGTCGGAGCTGCAGCGCCCGGAAAACAAGGAATCGACGGATGAATTCTATCCTGACCAGGACGCGCTGATCGAGGACATCGCGGCAGCGTATCGCACATTCATCAAAGAACTGTATGAAGCGGGATGCCGCAACCTGCAGATCGATGACTGCACATGGGGCATGCTTGTGGACGAGAACTACTGGAAGAGCAGAAATGACAATACTTCAGTGGAAGAACTCAGCCGTGCATTTGTCACACTCAACAACAAGGCGATCACTGGGCATCCGGAAGATCTCACGATTACCACTCATGTCTGCCGCGGTAACTATCAATCCACATGGGCATCATCCGGTGCATATGATAAAGTTGCAGAAGTTTTATTCGGTGAAGAGAATGTAAAGGCATACTATCTTGAGTTTGATACTGAACGTGCCGGCGGATTCGAATCACTTTCCAAAGTGAGTGACGGGAAACTGGTCGTGCTCGGCCTCTTCTCATCCAAGTTGCCTGAGCTTGAAGACAAGGAAGAAATCAAAGCACGCATTGAAGAGGCATCAAAGCATGTTCCGCTCGAAAGACTGTGCATCAGTCCGCAATGCGGATTCGCCTCGACTGAAGAGGGCAATATACTTACAGAAAAAGAACAGTGGGAAAAGCTCGCACTCGTCCGGGAAGTGGCGGAGGAAGTGTGGGGAAAATAGGAAGATGATTGAAGTATAAGTGACGGGGAAACCCGTCACTTTTTTGTGTCCGGGCAACTATGGTATATTTTATAATGTGGGATTTCCATTATCAGAGGATAAAGAGGGGAGGACGTGGACAAATTGGATTTTGTCCATACATATTGATATGTTCAAAATTGATGAAACGATTTCATTTCTGACGGAGCTTCTGAATGTCAATAGTCCGTCGGGATATACGAAACACGCAGTGGATTATTTGCGGGAGACGCTCCGGGACATCGGCTATGAGACGGAAACGACACCGAAGGGCAACCTGATGGTGAGTGTGGCAGGAAAAGATGAGTCACAGACACGGGGGCTAAGCGCCCATGTGGACACACTCGGTCTGATGGTGCGTTCGATCAACGAGGATGGGACTCTGGCGCTTACGAATGTGGGTGGTCCGCTGACACCGACGCTTGACGGGGAATACTGCGACATCATTACAAGAAACGACAAGGTATATACGGGAACGATACTGTCGAAGTCTTCTTCAATCCACGTTTTCAAGGACGCGGCCACGAAGGAACGTGACATAGATGGTCTGGTCGTGAAGATTGATGAACGTGTGGGCAGCAAAGAGGATGTGCGGGATTTGGGTATCCGCAACGGTGATTTTGTGGCCTATGACCCGAAAGTGGTTGTTACGGAATCAGGTTTCATCAAATCGAGGTTCCTGGATGATAAGGCGTCCGTCGCCATTCTGATCAGTGTATTGAAAACGTTGAAGAAGGAGGACATCGTCCCTGAGGTGAACCTGAAGTTCATATTCTCGACATATGAGGAAGTGGGGCACGGGTCAGCGTGGATTCCCGGGGATATTACAGAGTTCCTGGCAGTCGACATGGGGTGCATCGGCATGGATCTGGAATGTACGGAATTCGACGTTTCCATCTGTGCGAAGGACTCATCGGGGCCGTATGATTATGATATGACGACAGAACTTATCAATCATGCGGAACGTAAAAAGCTCGATTATGCCGTCGACATATATCCGATGTACGGCAGCGACGCTTCAGCAGCATTGCGGGCCGGTGCGAATATCAGGGGCGCCCTGATCGGACCTGGTGTAGCTGCAAGCCACGGCATGGAACGCACGCATAAGGATGCGATAAAAAATACATTCGAACTGGTAATGGAATATATAAGGAATTGATGACAGAGGACCACCGCCGTGACTGGGGTGGCCCTCTTATTTTTGATCTATCCGTATCTGTTCTCTTTGAGGAGCAGTGTCAGCAGAAAGCCGGCAAGTGCAAGCACTGCCATGACGGCGAGTGCATAGCTGGTGCCGGTATATGTGGCTTCCGCCTGAGGCGCATCCATCAGGGCGACGGTGATGCTGATGATCGATGTCAGTATGATGATGCCGAACGCCATGGCGAATTGCCGCACCGTGTTGACGATGGCAGAGCCGTGGGGGATGTCTTTATCACCGAGCTCTGACATGCTGACGGTGACGAGCGGCATGAGTGTCAGGCCGAACCCTGTCATGAACAGGCAGAAGTACACCATGATCCAGTAGGGCGAGTCGTCCATGCCGACAGTGTTGAGCAGCACGAGGGAGACCGTCGTGCATAAGAATCCGATGATGGCAATCGTTTTTCCTCCGTAGCGGTCATACAGACTGCCGGAAATGAACGTGATGATGGAGAGGATGATCGTCCCCGGCACGAGCAGGAAACCCGACAGGAAGGCGCTTGTCCCGAGCGCACTCTGCGCGAACATCGGCAGGATCGTCTCTGTCGAAAGCAGCAGCATCATGTTGATGAATATGAGTATGATTGCGAGGGCGAAGGTCCTGTTTCGGAACAGCTCCAGGTTCAGCACCGGCGTCGCAATATTGAACTGCCGGCGTGTGAAGAACAGTACACCCAGTATGCCGGTAACCAATGGGATATAGGATATCGGATCGAGGAACCCGTATACGCTGATATTGCTGAGCCCGAATATGAATAAAGAGAATCCGGCCGCAGACAGCATCACGGAACGGATGTCGAGCTTCGTCCGTTGCTGTTCGAGCACGTTTTTCATGAAGGATATCGCCAGGATGAATGTAATCAGGATGAACGGCAGCAGTACCCAGTGGAGCGACCGCCAGTCGAGATAGTCGATGATGATGCCGGAAATGGAGGGGGCGGAAGCGGGTGCGACATTCGTGACGGCACCGAGCAGCCCCATCGCAAACCCCCGTCTGTGGTAAGGGAAAACGATCAGCAGAATCGTCTGGATGAGCGGCAGTATTATACCTGCCCCGATCGCCTGGATGACCCGGGAGAGGATCAGGACGCCGAAGTTCGGTGACCAGCCGCCGATGATCGTGCCGGCGAGCAGACATGAAATCGCGATGATGACGAGTGTTTTCGACGAGTAGGTGGTCGACAGGTAGCCTGACATCGGGATGAAGATAATCGTCGTCAATATGAATGCTGTCGTCAGCCACTGCACCTGTGTTGCGTTTATGTCGAATTCCGCCATTATGGTGGGGAATGCCGTAATGAGAAGGAACTGGTTGAACGTCAGTAAAAAAGCTGCGGCGATGATCACCACAACAACGCCCTTGCTCTGTACTTTTTCCTCTGTCATGTGATGCCTCCTCACCGCAATGATTTCATATACATTGTTGCATACCGGCCTGTTCCGGTCAAAGTGCGCGAGCCTCAACTTTTTACATCAAAACAGCACATATTTTATAATGGAGATAAAGGGAGGTTTTACATGCCCGGAGGGTTGATTCTCGGACTGAGTGTCGCACTCGCAATCATCATGAGCTATGCGATAAAAGATGATATAGACCATCATAGAAGAAATGGACATTATTAATTTTATATGACATTGAAGGAGCCCCGGGCCAGAAATGGTCCGGGGCTTTGATTGTGGGCTGGCTGTTTCAGACTTGGAGGTTTCCTTATTTTTCAATGAACTCACCTTTATGCAAAAGACCGCTTTTCACAATTCGAATATCAGATATATATGGAAAAAATATGTGCTGCAGCTTACATGAAGTGTACTGGAGGTTAGAGTAATCTGTTCGTTGCATAGGGTTCAGTGTGCTGACTGATGTCTGAATAATATGCGTGCCTGCTCAGTCTTTCTTCATCACCAATAATATAGAAGGTTTTTTTGGCACGTGTTACGGCAACATTCAAAAGGTTAGACTTACTGCATGACCATTGAGTAGCGCCGTTGGTTGATTCATCAGTTCCTGCTACGAAGATCACAGTGTCTGCCCCTTTTCCCTGGAAAGTGTGTACTGTACCAATATTATTTTCTATGAAAGTACCCATCCCTTTAGTTTCCTTAAAGCTTTTACGCAAATGGGTTTTCAGATTGTTTTTTACTGCAGTAAAAGGGGTAATGATGAAAATTTCATTCAGTTTCTCACCTTGTGCCAATAATTCCCCAAGCAAGTTCGCGGTCTCCTCAGCATGTTCCGGTACATATTGTTTTTCAGTTGCAGTCCCTTTGCTGTGAATCCAGAAGCCGGAACCGACAGATTTGCCGGATTCAAATCCATGAACCATACGGTTTTCATAAGAAATTTTATTGGAGATGCTGAACATCGGATCGAGACACCGTCTGTGCACCCATAATGGAATTCCAATCCAGGTGCCATCGTTTAACTCAGTACCGTACCGGTTTATCTTATCTGCCATATATTGTACGGAATATCCATTGCCTAATTGATCGTCCAAATTATAGCTTTGGCGTATTGCATTAATCAGCGATTCACTCAACGGCATGACCGGCTCAATTTGAAGCGGGTCTCCAACAGCAATGAATTTCCTGGATCTGAGCAGTCCTCCCGCAGCCTGGTGAGCCATTGCCTGTCCTGCTTCATCCACAAAAAGATAGTCTAAAGATCCGGCCCCCAGTCCCCTGTACATACTGCCAAGGCTTGAGAACGTCGTACTGACAACGGGAATCAATAAATGTAATGTTTTCCAAGAATGTATCAGTCTTTCTTTATCCACACGGCTGTTCAGGTCTATGTCTTTACGATATGCGATTGACGCAAGAGCTGCTTTAATTTCATTATGGCTGCATGCGTTGAATGCATGATGTAATTTCAGGGCTTCTATAAAAAAGTCACTCCTCAGCTGCATCAATCTCGTAGTCATCCATAAGCATTGTTTCTGTCTATTTTGATAATCATTTTTTTCATCGTTGAAGAAAGTGTCTGCAGGGAGTACCAGACCGTCAGATTCGAGGTCATTTTTTTCTTCGTGATATTCCTTATATTCGCTTTCCTCCTGTTTCAAAACATCGAGCTCTTTTTGTGCAGATTTGATATCGGATTTGACCTCTTCCAGCCTCTGTTTAGTTTGCTGGCGTTGTGACCGCTCGTCAGCAGCTTTGTTATCACGGAAAAGCAATTTATCCAGCAGAGATTTTTGTTCCTTATTTTCGATTATCACTTTCAAGTCTTCCAATGTTTCAGAAAGATTGTTTTCTTCCTCATTGAGACTGTTTATCCTCTCATCCGTTTCATTGATCTCCTCGAGAACATTGTTTCTGTTTTTGAACTTTTCAAACTTGTTTTTAAAATTTATCAGCCGGTTGATTTCCTCTTCAACTTTGTTTTTGCAATCGTTGAACGCTTCGACTTGTTGCTGCCAGTTTATATTAGTTTTAATTGTCTCGAGTTCATTGGCTATTTCATCTATCCTGAATTTTTCTTCTCCATTAAATAATAAATTCACTGCCTTGTTGATATTGTCATTTTTTCCTAATGGAAGAGAAAATAGTCCCCATACCGATGACTGCTCTATATTAGTTTCGGGATGTAGTAAGTAGTGCGCAAACCTGGGAAAAATATCTGCATCTTTCACTTTATCTAATTCGCTGCTGTCTATTTCTTTAATGTCCGGAAGATCCTTGGTTAAATTTTCAACTGCACCATTATTTGAACTTGCCACTGCCATACTATATCCCTGTAAATTTTCATCCATGAGATAGTAGGGATATTTATGCTTGGCTTTATCATTAATTTTTATGAAAGCGTCTGTTGGATGCTTGTAGCCGGTCATTTTTATCGCTCTTTGTACAACCAGGTCTGCAAAGACATCTTTCAATAAGCTGGTTTTACCCGTCCCGGGAGGGCCATTGACAGATAAAATATCAACTTCCTCATTTAATATTTTATTAATCGCGAATTGCTGCATCAGACTTTGCTGAAATTCTATGTTGGATGGCCATCTGCCTAACGGTATGTTTTCTGGAGAGAGGGTTTTCTCTATCTCTGCTCTATTTTCATTAACGTCAACAGCATCTGGTTTGCCGGATAAATATTCCGGCAGCAGCCCCCTGTCTTTCTGGCTTATTACAAATTCGAGATCCGGATATAGAAAACTGTTGAAGTGAACTTCATTATCTAGTTTATCCGGAATATTCCGTCTGATATATTTTTCCAGAGCTATATTCTCTTCTACATAGAAAAGCTCTTTTAAGACCTTTGCAAGCCATTCATGGAAAGTGACGCCATTGAAACCTGAATCCATGAATGGTTCCATCGATTCTGATAATTTCTCGGAAATACTATTCTTGTTTTCAGCCAGCCTGTTGTGAGTTAAGTCCCCGTTCCATTTTTCAGCAAACAAATCTCTCATGACAACTGCTGAAGTGGGAACAAAAAGACTGTCTTCAATTGGTATGCCATCGCTGTCCAATTGAAAAGTAAAAAGGATATTTTTTCCAAGCTGCTTATCAAAAACTTCTTCCTCTGTATTCCAAAGTTGGTTAAGACGCTCGAGCATTTCGCTTTGATGATACACTCCAGCATATATGCGGTGATTGAAATAGAGGGGATCAGGCTTCTTCCTGGTATGTTTTTTTCTGTAGTCTTCAGTTATTTTCGCCTGCTTCTCCAGTTCTTCATCAGTGAATTGAAAGTCTGTATCCCTATCAATATGAATATGATGATTTTCCTTTTTGAATGCTCCCGTATTGAGAGATTCATATGTTAACCAGGATTCCAGAATTTCTTCGATTTTACGATTTTCCATGTTATCCTCACACTTTCAAAAGACAGTTTAAATGTAGAGTTATTGTTTACAATTTTATAGGTTTTACAGAAAATTTCAAACAGGAGATGGAAATCAGAGGCAGGGAAGCTTCCCAATGAAAAATACGCCCTGGAAACTAATCCTGGGCGTCACCCTGCTGATTGTCCTCCATCTTCAGCGGTTCCGTGCAGTAATTGATACCCTTCCACTTCAGGTGATCGAACGCGCTCCGGAAGGAGGACTGGAGGAATTTCTGTACATTTTCAGCTTCCTTTTCATTTATCCCATCTTTGATTTCATAGATGTACCCCGCCATGTCCGGTGAAAAATAACTGCCTTCGGGAAAATCCCCGCCCACTTCCAAATCCGTTTTTTCGACGAATGGGTAGGGGAGTGTGAAGAATGCCGGGTGCTCGAAAGTGTCATCGCCGAGCCAGAATCCGAACTCGATCATATACTCGTCGAAAGCGGCGCGTTCAATCACTTTGCTGTCGTCCGGGAAGGGTTCGGATTCATTGCGGACGAGCATGCAGGAAACATCGAACGTCCCCCAGAACAGCCCGGGATACACTTTCCGGTGGCGGAACGGGGCGAGAAATCTCATTTCAGCATCCCGGGCAAACCGGAACCATTTGAGGACAATGTTCGCAACATAATCATTATAGTGGTGATGGCCGACATCATCTTCGAAAGGCGTCTTGAATTCCATCTCCTGCGGCTTCGTATTGATGTAGAGTTTCAGCCCTTCGGCAGCAGCGGTATTGATGATTTCCTGATAATACTCGCTGATCGGCTTGCCGCTCTGCATCTCGATATGAGTGTCATACGTCTCGGTTTTGATGACAATGAGCCCCCGTGACAGATCCACTTCGATTTCGAAATATGAATCCCCGTGCCTAAGGAGGCCGGTGGAAAATCCGCGCGGTGTAATGTCGAGGACTACATGCGCCCACTGCGGCTCCTGCGGCGCATATTCAAGTCTGATCTTGCCGAGAATCTGGGAAATCAGCTGGAGCGTCGTGATCTCATTCCTGTATTCGGTATAGAAACCCATAAAAACTCACCTCTTGGAATTAGAGTACCCTTTTGCAGGCGCAGTACTCTTTCCTTTCAGAATAAAACCCCGTCCGGACTGACTAAAGCCAGTCCGGACGGGGTTCTATGATTTCCATTATACGATTCCCTGGATTCTCAGAATGATTTCGGCGACCACTGCCGACCCAAGATATGTACCGAGAAGCACCAGCATGCCGATGATGACGGTCTTCCAGCCGAGTTTGGCGAAGTCGGCCCAGGAGTTGCCGATGGAAATGCCGGCATAAGCGAGTATCGGCGTTGTCAGCGCGAGCAGATTCACTTCCGCAGTCCATGCGTAGATGGTTGCGGCACCCGGTACGCCGGGGATGGTAATCAGGAAGCCGAGTATGCCGATATAGGCGATGCTCGGCACTTTGAAGGGCAGGTAGTGGTGGATGACCATGCCCAGCAGTACGATGACCATCAGCGCCATGATGCCGGGCAGGGCGGCAAGTGGCATGACACCATAGCCGATCATGTTGCCGAGGAGTGTCAGTGCACCGACAATCGCCAGTGTCAATGTCCAGTCAATCAGCTTCTCTTTCAATCATATCCGCCCCTTTTCCTTTTGATTTTATCCGCATGACAAACGAGTAGTATTTTTCAGCCAGCGGCAACGCGATGAAGAGGCTCATGTAGAGTCCCGTCACCGATGTAAGCAGATTGCTGGCACCCGAATAGGCGGTGATGATATCGCTCTGCTCCGGAAACATCGACACAAGCGGTCCGAGCGAAGCGGCAGTCATGCTGCCGCTGCCGATTCCGGTCGCCATGGCGAATGACAGCGGACTGATCGGCAGGAGCGAGGCGAGGAGTCCTGAAGCCAGTCCCATGAATATGGCCCCGAAAATCGTCCCGAAGATATACATCGCAACGACCCCGCGCCCTTCAGGCGAGGAAATGCCGAATTTTTCGGAGATGAGAGCGAGGTTCGCCTCGCGGCCGATGGAATGTGTCATGCCGATCGTCTCCCGTTTCAAGCCGAGGAAGATGGCCAGCGGCAGGGCGACCAGTACTGTTGCAGGGTTGCCGATCTCCTGCAGTATGAGTGCAGGACCCGCTCTGATCAGTTCCGGCAGTGCGGGGCCTGCCTCGACGCCGAACTTCGCAATCAGCAGAGTGACGGACATGAACACCAGCGTCTCAGCCTTTTTGGACTGCGCCTTGCTGATCAGCGGTGTGAAGAATGTGCCGAGTCCGATGACTACGGCATACAGCATCGGAAGCAGCAGGATGACACCCGCCCCGATGGCGATTTCGTAGGTGCCGATCAGTTCAGTAAGTATCACGATTCCAAGGACGACGGCGTGCAGCCGCCAGTCCCTCCATAGACTTTTTGGTTCATTACTCATCTTATCACCCTTTCCCGGCAACCGTCAGTTGTTCTCCATATACTCAACAGTGGCTTTGGCCAGTATTTTTGCTGCGATCAAAAGAGATTCTTCGTTGATGTCGAACTTCGGATGGTGGTGGGGGTACGCGTCCTCCACGCCATCAGGCTGGGCGCCGGTGAAGAAGTAGGTCCCTTTGACCTCCTGGAGGTAGTAGGCATAATCCTCGCCGCCCATGATCGGGTCGATCTCCTTCACTTCATTGACGCCGGGTACCTTTTTCGCAATATCCCTGACGAATTCCGTCTCTTCCCTGTGGTTGACCAGCACCGGATAGCCCCTCTTGTATTCATATTCAAAGTCCGCATCCGACAGATGGCATGTCCCTTCAACGACGCGCCTGATCTCCCGGTCCATGTGGTCACGGACATCCTCCTTCAAAGTACGCACCGTACCGGAAAGTTTCGCTGAATTCGCGATGACATTATACGGTCCCGCAGCCTCGAAATTACAGACGGACAATACCGCAGAATCGAGCGGATTTACACGACGGCTGACAATCTGCTGGAGATTATCCACAAGTTGAGAAGCAATCAGAATGCTGTCCTTCGTATCCTGAGGCATCGCACCATGTCCGCCCTTGCCCTTGATGGTGATTTCGAACTTGTCCGCAGCAGCCTGCAGTGCGTCCATACGGTAGTTGATCTCGCGGAACGGCGTCTGCGCCTGCAGATGCGTGCCGAAAATCACATCCACACCCTCAAGGCAGCCATCATCGATCATAGGTTTCGCACCACCCGGCGGCAGTTCTTCGGCATGCTGGTGGATGAAGACGATATTCCCTTTCAATCCATCCTTCATCTGGTTCAGCACTTTGGCCACACCAAGCAACGTTGCAGTATGACCGTCATGACCGCACGCATGCATCACACCTTCATTCACAGACTGGAAAGGAAGCCCCGTCTCCTCCTGGATCGGCAGTGCATCAAAATCCGCCCGCAGAGCAACAGTCGGACCGTCCAGGTCACCCTTCAGGCTGGCCACCACACCATTGCCGCCAACCCCCGTCCTCACCTCATGACCGAGGTCATTGTGGAAATTCGCGATGAACTTCGGCGTCTCAACCTCCTCAAACGACAACTCTGGATGTCTATGTAAATGCCTCCTGATGTCCACAATCTCATCATAAATCGAATCAAGACTAGCAAATAACTGTTCCAAGTTAACGACCCCTTTATAAATTGATGGTTTACTCATAAAAGTATATATGGAGAAAAAAGACTAATCAAAATATTCTTTGATTTAAAAGGGGAATATAATCTATATGGCGATAAAAATTAGGAAAACGTGAAGCGGGTATATAAAAATGAGAGATTTTGAGGAAATTATGGTCTGAAGGAGGAAGGATCATGGCAGATATCATGACTCCCGAACAGAGAAGAAAGACGATGAGTAAAATCAGGGCCGTTTCCAAATTGGAAACTATCGTTTCGAATGAATTATGGAGAAAAGGGTACCGTTTCAGAAGAAACACAAGAGGAATGGTAGGTACTCCTGATATATCTATCAAGAAATTATTCATAGATTTCTGGTTCTGACATCAATGTCCTGTCCACAGGAACATAGAAAGGATGAATAAGGAGTTTTGATAAAAGAAATTATGGATATAAGTAATACTATGCTGAAGGTGGTATGAGTAAGACGGATGATTCGAATTTGCCGGGAAGGACAATACTGTCAATCGAAGGATCGGTGAATAGAATTACACATCTGTTGAAAACGGATGGCAATTATAAAATGCTGACCACGGTAGAAGCCAAAAGATTCAACGGCTTTCCTGACATTTGGACAGATACTAATGTGAGAAACAATGAGATTTTTCTGCATGGGGAAATGCTCTGGTGGTTCCTTTAGTAACAAGAACGGAGAACGAAATTGAAATGATAGATGTTTAATTTCTGGAGAATATAACACAAATTGAATTATTATAAAAAAGACGGTTGGGTACCTTGGCTTCGAATCCACTGTGAATGCATCATGTACATAGAAACAAATGAATTTGACAAAGGCAATGTTAATTGCTTGAAGTACTAAAATAGTGTTGT
>DXHR01000002.1 GCA_019113295.1 Candidatus Salinicoccus stercoripullorum
GACACCCTTATGGATCATTTTATGTCAGATATCATTCAAGTTCCAGTAAAAAGAAGATGTCACAGAAATATTCCGTAGCCACTGGAAACGGCGGTGAATGCAATCTCCCGGATTGTTTTCTCGCCATTCAATTTGGGCATATAATTAACGATTCGCGACATAGTATCACATCTGTTTTGAACAGGTCCGTCCCGGATTAGTCAAAATGTTTAGCGAATAACACACTACAAGAAAGATATGCGTTCATTTGCGCATAATTATTAGCGGTCCCAAAGAATATTGAGGTCGACTGATGAATCGAAATTCCTGGGAAAGGCTGAAGTTAATTAAATTAAGTCTTAAACAGGTCGCACTAACACCTCGTTGACATTAACATAGTCCGGTTGGGTTGCTGCATAGACTACTGCATTCGCAATATCTTCAGGTTCCAGTTTTTTTCTGCCTTCTTCAAAAGGACTGTTTGTACTCAGTGGAGTATCCACCATGCCAGGGGACACGCTTGTTACCCGGACTCCCGACTGCTCAAGTTCCTTTTCCATCCCTGTAGCGATGGCTCTCACTGCGAATTTGGTACCACAGTATACAGTGCAGCGTGGTATTACTTCATAACCGGCATCCGACGCGATATTGATTATGTGTCCCCTGCCTCTTTCTTTCATCCCGGGGAGCACTGAATTGATGCCATACAATACCCCTTTGATGTTTAAATCTATCATTATTTCCCAGTCTTCTACATCACCGTCTATGACAGTGCTCGAACCCATCACACCTGCACCGTTCACATAAATGTCCACTGGTCCGAATTCTGATGCTGCTTTCTCAGCCAATTCTTCAACATCAGCTCTTTGTGTCATATCGGTTTTGACAGCCAATGTCCGGTCCATATGACCGATATCTTTTCTGACTTGGCCGAGCTTCTCTTCGTTACGTGCAGCGAGTATCACGTTTGCCCCATTTTCAGCCAACTTTTTTGCGATCGCAGCGCCAATGCCGCTGCTTGCGCCTGTAACAATTGCTACTTTATCTTTTAAAATTGTCATTCCTATTCCTCCTAAAATTATTTCTGTTAAAGATCAGCTTTTTGATACTTTGGATTTGGACTCAACAAGAAGACCGCCGTCACCGGACAGGTATTTCAGCATTCCTTCCGTTGCCCGGTATGCTAAGGCTCCGACTGTACCTGTCGGATTATAATTTCCAAAGTGGGGGAAGACGGAACTGCCTACGACGAACAGATTTTCCATATCCCACATCTGGGAAAAGGTATTAACAGCAGAATCCTCATCACTGTCCCCCATGATTACACCACCGCCGTAATGTGTGGAATAGAAGGTATGGTTGAAGTCTACGTCCTCCTCCATTACGTCCATATCGACTATGTCCGCGCCCAGCTCCTCAGCGATTTCCTTACATTTTTCCAATGCGAATTTATTGAGATTATAATCTTGTTCGGTATGATGATTCGTCACTCTGAGAACCGGGATGCCGAAAGCGTCGACATAATTGGGGTCCAGGTCGAAGTAATTATGGTAGGCAGGCAAGCCGCCGCTTTGAGATAAAACATTGATGTTCCTGCTCATATAATGGATAAGATTTTTCTTGAATTCTGAACCGAAGCCGGGAGTACCTTCCGGCACATTGATTCCCCGCGTCAGTGGACCGCCTCCAAATTCTTTGACGTGCACTTCAAAACCGTGCAGAAAATCATGCTCGGAATTGTCAATATTGTCGAAGTTAAAGTCATCAATGACTGCGCCAAGTGCTCCAGCACCTGCATAATAGTTGTATTGGGTATCGTCAAAGTATGCACGGGCCCCCTTATATGTGATGCTGCCAAAGTGACCAGTGAAGTTTTTGCCAATGATGCCTTCACGTGTTTCAGGGTCGTATGGTTCTCCGATTTCAGAAAGCAGGAGGATACGTGCATTTGTGAAGACGTACGCTGCAAGGACAACCATATCGGCAGGCTGTTCGATTTCCTCGCCCGTTTTCAAATCACGATACAGTACGCCAGTAGCCTTGCCATCCTCATGTAACACTTCTGTTACATAGCAGTCTGTACGCAACTCGTGTCTCCCAGTTTTTTGGGCTGTGGATAAAACAGTACTGATAGGGTCGGCCTTGGCTCCGAAGTCACACCCAAATTTTTCACAGAATGAACAATACATGCACTGATTGATCGTTTCGCCATCAGGATTGGTATATTGTTTTGACATATTAGCTGAGGGTTGCTGGTAAGGATGATATCCCATGCTTTCTGTAGTTTCTTTAAACAAACGGGTCACAGCATTGTCTTTCATTGGGGGATTAGGATAATCATTTGAACGTGGAGGACCGAGAGGACTGGGCTCCCCGGAAATTCCGGCTGTTTTCTCAAACTTATCATAATAAGGTTCCAATTCGTCGTAAGTGATTCCCCAATCTTTGATAGTCATATAATCGGGAATCTTGTCTTCACCATATTTATCCACAGTGTGGGTGTAAATTTCAAAATCCGAAGCAACCAGCGGTATGTAAAGCCATTCCAGTGTACAACAGAACCACCAACGCCATCACCGATCCATCTGTTTTCCGTCGAGCGTACAGGGAGTGCCTCATCCTCCAACGTATTGCGGGAAGTGAATGTGCTTATCTGCAAATCTTCCATCATTTCTCCGCGGATATAATAACGCAGTTCATCTTTTGAACCTATGAAGTCTTCAAGTTTCCTGTCCTTCCCTTTTTCGAGAGAAACGACTTCGTAACCTTCCTTAGTCAGTTCGGCAGCTGCAATACCCCCGGACCAACCGGCACCGACTACAACAACTTCGACTTTATCTAATTTTTTAGCCATCTGTTTTTCCTCCTTTTTAATGTCCCTGATAGGTAGCCAATGTCACCGGGTCTTTATTGACGAAATCTTCAGATTCAATGATATCCGTATTTGAAGCGATGGCACCGGGATACTCAACCATTTCCCATCCCGTAAGGTTCTTGTTCCCGCCATACAGCGGGTCAGAGAAAGCACCTTCGAAGGTCATCTGTCGAAGCATGATAAAGAAAGCATCGGAATCCACGCCTTTAAGTTTCGCATCCCCCGACTCAAAAGCTTTGATGATGCTGTCCTGATTCTCATCAGAGGTTTCAGTAAAACTTTCTTCGAATTGCTCCTGCGCCATATTTTCCATTTCACGCAAGCCTTCTATATAGATCTGTCCCCCTGTTCAATGGTGACTGGTTTACACTTCCGTCGAAATTCTCAAATGATCCACTCCTGAACTCTCTGGCATTCCTGCCGTAAGTGCCGGCTAGTTGTTTATCTATGAAGTACGGAACACCAAGTTCAATCGCCCCGGGGCCTATGTCATCCTTTGGGAAGATCCTTTCCGTTGCTGTACTCAATATCTCAAAGTCGGAATGTCGTGTGAAAAAGGACAATGCTTCTGAGTAGTCTGATTCCTGTGACGTATCAGCCGTTTCTTGTGAAGTATCTTGGGACACTTGCTGGTCAGCATCTTCTCCAGTATCAATGTTTATGCCTGTAACGTAGCCTAGCAGGGAACCGCCTATAAGACTTCCGGTAGCAACACCGGAAGTCTTTAAAAAGTCCCTCCTGGAAAAAACCTTCTCTTTTTCCTCCATTTTAAACCACCCTTATATTTTAATTGGTTACATAGTTTTGATTTTTGTTATAAAACTAACATTATAAACTTTAGAACCATTTACTGTATAAGTCAATATAATGAATTGCCATTTTCAGGACAATGAGCCTTTCCCATCAATGCCTTCGACCCTGTGAAAGTGACCCAAACAGGCTACTATAATTCGGATTGTCCCATTGTTAAACTTGTATATGTATCATAAACACATACTTTCCAAAAGGAGCATATGTATGAAAGACGCTAAACAACTTGAATCTATACTGAACAGACTGGATGGACAGAAATATGGTGCTTATAAGCAGTTGAAGGGCATTTACCAGTTCAATCGTTTCAAGCTGGCGATTGACCATGTCCAGGTCGATCCGTTTGCTCCGCCATCCAAAATGCGGATCATCATGGACCGGGAAACGGCAGGTATCCCGGAGGAGCTACTGGATACAAAGGATAAGGTTACAGCAGTGGCAGACTTTTTGACGCGTGCATTTGGAGAATGTATTCAAAAACAGAAGAATGCCGCTAAGACGAACAGTAAAAATATCAAAATTCTGATTGATCGTCCCGGACAGGAAATTTTGGAGAGGACGTCTGTTGTCATTGATGAAAATGAACTGCAAGTACGTTTTGAAGTCGGTCTGCCGGCTGCAGGCCGGCAGATTCTGGGCAAAGCGGCAGGCGGCATCATAACCGGCATACTGCCTGAGATTGCCGACGGTGCACTGCTCTATCAAAACCTTGATCAGGAAGGACTTAAGGAGCAGGTGTCTCTCATGCTGAACCAGATGCATATCCGAAGGGAACTGAATCAGAGGAACCTCGTCGCATTTGTTGCAGATGAAGCCATCCTCCCCCGCTACAGCGGCGTATCGGATAAACCTATGAAAGATGCCGTTCCGTTTTCAAGCCCTGACAACCTTAAAATCGAAATCAGCCTTCCAAGCGGACAGAAGGTTTCAGGTATGGGACTTGCTGAGGGTATCACTCTGATTGTCGGAGGCGGCTATCACGGCAAATCCACCCTGCTGCAGGCTTTGGAACGGGGCGTCTACAATCATATCCCGGGCGATGGCCGGGAGCTGGTCATCGTCAGGAGCGATGCATCGAAAATCCGGGCTGAGGACGGCCGTAATATTGAAAAAGTGAACATCAGCACATTTATTAATAATCTGCCGGCAAAAAAGGATACCGTTAAGTTTTCGACGGAAAATGCAAGTGGCAGCACATCGCAGGCAGCGAATGTGGTGGAGGCACTGGAAACAGGTTCCCGGCTTATGCTGATTGATGAAGATACTTCAGCGACCAATTTCATGATCCGGGATGCCCGTATGCAGAAACTTATTGCCCCTGACAAGGAACCCATCACACCATTTTCAGAGAAAGTTAAGCCTCTGTACGATGACAAGAATGTTTCAACAATACTGATTGTCGGCGGCTCCGGCGATTACTTCGATGTCGCTGACCGGATTCTGATGATGGACGAATACAGGCTGAGGGATGTAACCGATGCGGCGAAGGAAATTGCCGCTACTGACGTCCATCGGAAAGAAGGCATGACAGACAGCACATTCGGCGACATCACCGAGCGGGTGCCGTTGAAATCCGGGTTCCGGAAGTCCGGCAAAGATGCAAGACTGAAAGCGAAAGGCAGGACTGTCATAATGTACGGCAGGGAACCGATTGAAATCGCTGGTCTGGAACAGCTTGTCGACGATAGCCAGACCAACTGCATATCGATGATGATTGACTATTTAAAGAACAGCATACTGGATGACAGGCTGACATTATCCCAGGCTGCGGATCGCATATACGACTATATAGAGTGTAATGGTATAGACGCCATTTCGCCCCACTCTGGTCATCCCGGCAATCTGGCACTGCCGAGGAAACAGGAATTCATAGGTGCGCTCAACCGTTACCGCGGATTCAGAATAAGATGATGCTGTCAGGCTGTATCAATAATAGAACCGTGACATCAGCAAAACACTCTCCGAATCTTTTCGGAGAGTGTTTTGCTGATATGCTACTTCTCTTTCAATTTTTCATTGATTTTTCTGCTGTCGAGCAGGGAGAGCAGATAGAATGCGAGGAAGATGATGAACATGATGACAAATATTGCGCCGGCATAGAAGAGAATATCCACCGGCTCAATTGTTATCCATCCGTTAAACAACGCAATTGCTGTGAATGCTGTGATACCTGCCCCGAACTGGATTACTGCGGCGAGTGCCTCTGATATTTTTGTATAGTACAACGTAGATGCAACACCTATGAAGGCAGATGCAACCCATACAGAAATGATTTCTTTCGGTTGAATTCATTAAGTGGACCGAAAACACCATTCAATAGATTTTTTAACATCATATCCCCAGCCTTTCCTTTAGTTTTGAAACGTAACGTCTTGAAATACTGACTTTCTTACCGTTCTTCATGCGCGCAATTAAATTTCCGGAAAATGACGGTTCCCCACGATCGATCATCTTCCTCTCAACTTATTTTGCAGAGAAACCAAACATATCTGCAAGAGGTTTTTGATATGATGGGCCCGATGAATATACTCCTTATATTTGTTTTCATAATCAGCATCCCTTTCGATTTGTTTGTTACAGTATATAATGGACAAATGAACTGATGGGTGATTTTTCCGTAAGTGGCTGATATTTATCCGCAACCGGTAAATTTGACTTGTGCAAATAACGCAAAAAAGCCTTATCATTCTTTGATAAGGCTTTTTGCGTCTCTTATTCAGTGTAAATGCTTTTTTATAGAAGAGTATCATTTATCTGGCAGTGTATCTACATCCCGCTGCCCCTCTTCGGCCTGCTGGACTTCGTGCAGCATGCTGCCCACAGATGAAACCCGGCCGCGATCATCTTTATAAGCCAGGTGTTTCCGTTCCAGTTTAGTCGGTGAATCGATGCCGGCGGCTGCAGCTACGTTGAACAGTCCGGCCCGGAGTGATGTCACATAGTTGGTGACCCGGTAAAGCTTTTCATCGACTATCAAACCAGTCTGAAGTTCGGGGTCGGTAGTGGCGACACCGACCGGGCATGTATTCGTATGGCATACTTCAGCCATGATGCATCCTACGCTGATCATAAAACCACGGGCGATGTTGACGAGGTCCGCCCCCATACCGAGTGCGATTGCTGCTTTGTCCGGAGTGATCAGTTTGCCGGAGGCGATCAATTTGACCCGGTCCCTGATGTCGTACTGCCGGAGTAGTTCATCCACTATCGGCAAAGCTGTCATAACCGGCAGACCGACAGAATCCGCAAGTTCCTGATAGGTCGCGCCTGTCCCGCCTTCACTGCCGTCGATCGTGATGAAATCCGGCCCCTTGCCGGAATCTCTCATGAACTGCACCATTTCATCAAGTTTTTCAACATCTCCCACCACAATTTTCATACCCACCGGTTTCCCGCCGACTTCACGCAGTTCTTCGATAAAATCGAATAATGATGAAAAAGAATCATAGTCGACGAAACGGTTCGGGCTGTTGACAGTCTTACCGGGCTCTATCAACCGGATTTTAGCGATTTCTTCAGTGACTTTCTGTCCCTCAAGATGGCCGCCCCGGGTCTTGGCACCCTGTGCAAGTTTGACCTCGAACGCTTTCACCTGTTCAATTTCAGACTTTTCCTTGAACGCTTCCCAGGAGAATTCACCGGAAAGTGTCCGCACACCAAACAAGCCCGGCCCGATCTGCATGATCAGGTCAGCATTACCGGCCAGATGGTGATCGGATATCCCGCCTTCTCCAGTGTTCATCCATGTGCCGCCGGCAGCAGCGAGTCCTTTTGACAGTGCTGTGATCGCCCGTTCCCCGAGAGCGCCGTAACTCATGGCGGACATCCCCACCTGACCTTTGATATGGAACGGCTTGCGGCACTTTCCTTCCCCGAGGACTATCGCATCTTCATCCCGCAGATAATATGGATCGATCTGTGCTTCCTCGCGGTGCTCTTTGCGGGAAAACAGGCCTTCATTATCCACGATATATTTATATGAATTTGTTTTCTCCGTATTGTCGACCCGCATTTCAGTGGCAAGTTTCGGAAACAGGCTGTTCCGTATATAGTAGCCATCTTCCTCGAAAACACGGTTGGAACCAAAACCCAGCAGCCGTTCATTGTATTTTCCGGCTTTCACCACGTCCTGATACTGCAGTCTTGAAAATGGCTTTCCCTCATTGTCATCCGAGAACAGGTATTGTCTCAGTTCCGGTCCGACATGTTCCGCCATGTACCGCGCACGTCCAAGCAGCGGAAAGTTCCTCAGGATGGCATGCTGCTTCTGGCGGTCGTCCTTTTGGTAGATGTAGGCAATGTAAGCAAGCGGCACCGCTACCGAAGTGCCCATGATGGCTGACGGCAGATATTTTGAAATTTTCCCCATAAGAACCACCTTTCAGTTCTGTTTTAATTTTATTTCAGAGTGAATCCAGGGCATCTTTTATAGAAGATTTTCCTTCGGTGACGTCGAATGATTTCCTGAATGTATTCTGATTATTGATTGCAGCAACAAGGACCGCCGCCACATCTTCATGTGGAATCTCGTCATCAGCTGCAACAATTTTTTCTGATGCTTTTATCGTCCTTTTTCCAGGCTTGCTGACTTTCTTTGCCGTGCGGATGATTGTGTAGATCAGCTGGCTGTTTCTGATCCATTCCTCGGCTTTATACTTTCCTCCTGTTTCTTTGGACTCCTCTGATTCATCTGTGCGAACAGGGCTTAAGTAAACGACACGTTCGGTTTTCTGACGCTGCGCTTCTTCGAGAGATTTTACCACTGCTTCGCAATCAACCAGTATTTCCTGATCTTCGCCTGCACCGAAACTGGATCCCGCAATGTAGATGATTGCATCGGAACCACCAATTCCATCGGCAAAATTCTCATTCTTATTGGAAACGATTACATTATTGGCGCCAAACATTCTCAATGCTTCAGCTCTATTCTCAGTTTCTGCAACAGTCACAGTTTCATGGCCTTCTGCAGAAAGCTGCTTGAAAACATGCTCACCCACGCCTTCACTGCCCCCAAAAACAAATACCTTCATCCAATCCCCCCTCCACTTAATACATTTACATTCTTTGTTTCCCCTATTCAGTTCTATTGAAACTCTCCCGGGAATCAACTGAGTATTAACAAGCAGGAATTTGTATCCAAAACGGCTGAAATCTGCTATGCTGACGGAAATACTTTTATATAAGAGGCTAAGCCTTTATTCGTCAGGAAGAAAAGGATGTGTATATATGTATAAGAAGATTTTGCTGCCTTATGATTTTGCGAATACGTTCGACAATGTGCCTGACCAGCTGGTAAAACTGACGGAAAACAATGCCGATGCTGTAATCACCATTCTTAATATTGTTACAGATGGCGAGATGTCCGGTGATGACAGATTCAATGGTAAATCTTTCAGAGGAATTACCAAAGAAAGAGGTGAGAAGCTTAAACCGTTTACGGACAGACTTGATGAACGGGGATTGAATTATGAGGTGCGCTTCGAGGCAGGGCGTGTAATCACAGAACTGCTGAAAGAGATCAAGGAAAATGAATATGACATCATATTGATGAGTAACAGACGCTCGAAAATGGAACTTAAACATGTCCTTGGCCACGTGACTCATAAAATAGCCAAACGGGTGAATACGCCTGTAATGATTATTAAATAATATGATTTATTCCATAATAAACTCCCGTCTCGCCCATATTTTCTGGACGAGACGGGAGTTTATCAGGTTATTAAGATCTTACCACCAATTATTCGCTTCACGGAATTGGATAGCTTCTTCAACTGAACCATAACGCTCTTGAGCATAGTTGATCATGCCTTCTGTCTGATCTTCTACAGAGCCGGTGCCCCATGATTCTTTAGTCTGTCCCAGGCCTTGATAGCCCAGTTCGTTGACTGCATTCGGGTCACCGCTTGATTCAGGCATTACAATGTTTTGCCACATAGCTTCTGTACCCCCGGCATTAAGGAATTGTTCCTTGGTGGAGCCGCCGGCTGATTCAGATGATTGAGTATTTTCTGCAGGCGCAGCTGCCTGTACATCTTCAGTTTGCTGTTGTTCTGTCTGTTGAGTGTTCTGAGCAGGTTTTTCTGTTTGCTCCGCGTTTTCCTCAGTTACCTGCGGTGCAGTTTCCTGTTGTTGTGTGTTCTCAGCAAGCTGCTGAGCCTGTTCTGTATTTTCTTCAGTTACCTGTGGTGCTTCTTCTGCCTGCTCTGTTTGAGCAGTCTCATTTTGTGGTAGTTCATTACTGTAACCACCATAGGACCATGTGTAGTTATAGCCATCAGATTCGAAATTATAGTTAACGCCGTCAACAGTGAAGTTGTAGCTGTACTCCCCTTCATGGATTGGCGCGTTATTCAATTCGCTTGAATTGGATTGAGCCATCTGTGCAAGCTCGGCCTTATTGATTTCAGATGCTTCTGCATTTTGATCTGCTGCGACACCAGTTACTCCCAAACCTAATGCAAGTGCCGTAGTTAAGATTGTTTTCTTCATAAAATTCAATTCCTCCAGATAATCTATACTGATCTTGGATGTTGTAAATCGTTATAAGCTAAACACTTCATAAGCCTTGTTTTTCAAGACAGTGCCTAATATAGCACATATAAATCCTCTGCAGGTTACACTCAAATAATAATGCAATTACATCCACCGGTGTTGATTGTAAAGGTATGTAATATTGGTAAATTACTGTATTATTTCTGAAAATTGTTTTTAATGACAAGGATAATCATCTTCATGGAATAAGAAAAATCCGCACAATCCGGAGACCGGATTGTGCGGATTTTTATATTAGATGGTTAAGATCTTACCACCAGTTATTTGCTTCACGGAATTGGACGGCAGCGTCGACAGAACCATAACGCTCTTTAGCGTAGTTGACCATACCTTTAGTCTGTTCCTGAACAGAACCAGTTCCCCATGATTCTTTAGTCTGACCCAGACCTTTGTAGCCATTCGGGCTTACAGCGTTCGGGTTACCAGTTGATTCAGGCATAACGATGCTTTGCCACATAGCTTCTGTACCACCGGCATTAAGGAATTGTTCCTTAGTGGAGCCGCCAGTTGACTGTGTGCTTTCTGCAGGTGCAGCTGCCTGTACATCTTCAGTTTGCTGAGCTGGCTGCTCATAGTTTTCTTCAACCTGTGGCGCTTCTTCAGTCACCTGAGGTGCTTCCTGAGTCTGTTCTTCCTGCTGAACTTCCTCAGTTACCTGTGGTGCTTCTTCTACCTGCTCTGTTTGAGCAGGTTCATTTTGTGGTAGTTCATTACTGTAACCACCATAGGACCATGTGTAGTTATAGCCATCAGATTCGAAGCTATAGTTAACGCCGTCAACATTGAAGTTGTAGCTGTACTCCCCTTCATGGATTGGTGCGTTATCCAATTCGTTTGAATTGGTTTGAGCCATCTGTGCAAGTTCATCTTTATTGATTTCAGATGCTTCTGCGTTCTGGTCTGCTGCGACAGCAGTTACTCCCAAACCTAATGCAAGTGTTGTAGTTAAGATAGTTTTCTTCATAACTTTTACTTCCTCCAGTAATTGTACTTTATATAATGGTTGTTGTTTTTTTATATCGTGATGCGAAGAACACGTTTAAGCTTTACTTTTCCAAGACAGTGAATAATATATCATAAAAAAATACATAGTGTGTTACAGATCAATAATAAAGAAGTTACAAATAGCAGTTACATATGTAATCTTGAGATATTCTTGTATTATTCCTGTATTATTTCTGAAAATTCAATTATATAAGGGGAGTTTTCTTTGAATATAGACATATATTCAGCTTTAATATCCTTTTTCTGTAAGAGACCTTATTTAACGAAGATACGATCTTTTGCATTTTTTATATGTCTTTCAGATGTAACTGTTTCACATTTATCCTAGTATGATAGTTATACAAAGTGGAGGGATCAGGAGGAATTTATGGAGATGCTGCCAATCGCTGCTGTGTTACTTGTGGGTGTTATAGTCGGTTTCATCAATATTGTTTCTGCCGGCGGCTCGATGCTCACGCTGCCGCTGTTGATATTTTTCGGACTGCCGTCGAACGTTGCAAATGGCACGAACAGAATCGCAATCATGTTTCAGAACACATTTGCCTTGTATCAATTTCATAAGAACGGGCACCTGAATTGGCGCCTCGGTCTGCTGCTCGCTGTTCCCGCAACAATAGCTTCTGTATACGGTGCCGGTCTTGCCGTTGATATTACACATGGTACGTTCGATACGCTGCTCGCGACTTTTATGATCATATTTGCAGTGCTGCTCATTCTTAGGCCCCAGCGTTACATAAAAGGTAAATTCAATCCGAAAGTCTCTATAGTAATACTGTTTTTGGCATTCGTGCTTATAGGGATATATGGTGGAGCACTGCAGGCTGGTGTCGGATTCTTTATCATTCTTACATTGCTTTTGCTGGTGCCGCAGATTCCAATGGGTGAGATGCATGGCATCAAAACCCTGGTAGTGACAATATATATATCTGTCTCCACCTTTGTTTTCATATTCAACGGGCTGGTCGATTGGAAGTTTGCTGTGGCACTCTCTCTTGGATCAGCCCTAGGAGGAGCCCTCGGCGGTAAATATGCGAGTGTACTCCCTGATAAGCTGCTGCAGAGAATATTGATCGGGGCCATCATTTTCTTCGCCATCATATTATTCATACGCTAAATATGAAGTATCATATCTTTTTCAGAAACCATTACTAATGCCGGTCTTTTTTTGAGCGGGGCATTTCCATATTTACAAACGGACGATCATATCGGAGCATGCCTTTGATCCGAGTAATGTTGACATTGTCTCCACGGAGCCATTTGGCGAAGTCGAAAATGACCGGCGCCCTGTCGGGTCCGATGACAAACCATGCTTTCAGTTCCCCGGGAAAGTATACGGATGTGTGTATCGTCCCTGCTGCAGCATCGTATTTTTCAGAGAACACCCCCTCTGCGGGAGTGTTCATCACTTTAAATGCCTGGTAGGCATTTGTGGAGCTCTCCTGCCGGACCTGTATCGTCTGCTCTCTGCGTCTTGTCTCCTCCTGTCGGTAGCGGTTTTCTTCATCAAGTATATGAAAATGATTTGTGCATACATTGGACTGTCTTACGGCGACTCTTCTCGGCGAAGCTTCGACAACATAGGATTCTCCGTCCGGGTCCAGAAGGACATAGCTGAAGGAGTGACGGTGGGGAATGCTTTCCAATAAAGAAATGGCTTCTTCCAAATCTGCACACGTCTCCAGTATGAGCCGGGCAATCATGCTGCACATGAAGCCATCTCCTGCCATCTTACTGTGGGTGAAGTTATATCCCGTCACCAATCCTTTTTCATTCATGCCGTCTATCCGTCCTGTGATCTGCATCGAGGGCGCGATAAAGGCATAGCCCTCATCACTCGGGGCATAGAATACATAACGGCCTTCATACCCCCGCGGATGACTGTCGTAATTGCGCACCATATAGTCTGAATCTGTGAAAATGGAGCAGCCGCTTCTTCTGAATTCCAGATAATATCCACCAAATGAACGGAGCGCCTTTTCCATATCCATATCAAGGGCATCGGCGAGGCCCTGGATTTCATCGAGGATGGCTGGAGCGATCTTAGTTATGATTGCCAAATACTTTTCCGGATCGACCATGAAATGCCTGTCCCTTTTCGGCCCCCATTGTCTTTCACGATTGGGCAGAATCGGACTGTTTCTCAGAAGTTCACCCTGGTAATATCCGAAATCATAATGAGAGCCTCTGAACTGAATGATATCACTGTAAAATTCCTTCATTATATTTTACCTCCATGGTCCGTCTTTTATGAAATACTGTAGAAAAACCAGGGACAGACTTCATCAATAATGAAGCTGCCCCTGGTTTTTCTGATACTATTTTACATTATCACTATCATCATGATTGTCATTATATCCGTCGGATTCATCACCAGGTGATTCCTGATTCTGTTCCTCCGTTTCCTCCACTTCACTGAACTCCGCTTCTTCACTGTTGGAGAGATTTCCCAGGAAATTTTCCAGGTCGAACCCTGTCATCTGACCCATGCTCTCCTGAAGTTTTGCCATTGTGCCGGTGACGGTGTTCGGCAGTGATTTCAATTGATCGCCGCTGCCGCCATCCAATATCCGGATGGATTCCACATTGCTCATGGAGTCACTGACAGCCTTGGCGAATTCCGGCATGATTTCGATGAGTTTTTCAAGGATGATGACGTCTTTATGTTCCGCCATTGCCTTGGCACGGCGTTCGATCGCTTCAGCCTCGGCCATGCTTTTCTTCCTGATGACTTCCGCTTCCGCTTTACCTTCAGCCATGCGGGCTTCCGCTTTTGCCTCGGCATCTTTAGTCTGGGTATAGTAATCTGCCTCTGCCTGCTGTCTGCGGACTTCAACCTGCTGTTTCTCAAGCTGAACGTCATTTTCACGTTCCAGCTGACGCAGCTTCAATTCATTCTGTTTCTCCTGCTCGCGGATTTCAAGACGCTGCCGTTCGACTTCAAGCCGGCGTTCTTCCTCTTCGAGTTCCCCGGCTGCTCTTGCTGCTGCATTCTCCTTCTCGGTTTGAGCGAGGATCCTTGCATCTTTCAAATCCTTCTCTTTCCGGCTGTCGGCAATATTCATTTCCCGTTTATATTGCTCATTTGAGATGGTCTCGTTGTCTTTGGCCTGCTGGATTTCCGTCTCACGTCTGTTCTCAGACTCGGCTATTTCGGCTTCTTTCTTCACCCGGGCAATTTGAGGACGTCCCAGGTTTTCCAGATAATTCTCGTCATCCCTGAGGTCTGACAGACCGAGTGATGTAATCTTGAAGCCCATTCTGTTGAGCTGATCCTGTGCAATCTCCCGGACCTGTTCGTTGAAACTCTCCCGGTCCTTGTTGATCTGCTCCACCGTCATCTTGGAGAGGATTGCCCTGAGATTCGAGTTCAGGACTTCAGAAATTTCATGTTCAATATCTTTCTGATCCTTGCCCAGGAACTGTTCTGCATATTTGACGATGCCATCGAGATCGTCGGCGACTTTTACAGTGGCAACGGCCTCGCCGTAAATTCCCACGCCTTCAAGTGTGTAAACCTTCGGGGTGGAAATCTGGAGTTGGAATGATTTCAACGAGACCCTCGTGCCGGTCTGGAACAGCTTGAGTCTGTGGCCGCCGCCTCGTATTACTTTCATGTAACGCCCCTGGTCATCCTTGTAGATGTTCGTCTCCTTCGTCTCATCACCCAGATTCGGCCCCGTGACGATCAGTGCTTCGTTGGAAGGGACTGTCCGGTATCTGGCTTTCATGAACAAGTACCAGCCGACAGCGGCGATAATGAGCACAGCAATAACGAAGAGTATCGCAAGTAAAGTACCTGTAACTTCAAACATATGTAACCTCCTGTTCAATTTGTAAAAATACCCGGCAATTTTGAATCTGCCTTCTTCTACAGTATTCTATAATGAGAAAGTAACTGCAATGGTAAAACATATTTGTTCGAAATGGATTTAAGTCATTCCAATAAATCTAATAGTTTAATTATACAATATGTAAAAAGTGAATTACAGACTGCATTTATGAAAAATGCAGACGTATACTATTTTCCAGGATAAGGAATCGAATCATATTTATTTTGCAGCCGCGCTGGAGGCGGCAAAACGGGGTGCGGAACTCGCTTCAGGTGATGCAGAAGAACGGATATATATCGTTGGTTGAACCGACAGGTGGGTTTGAAAACGATCCGAACGTTATAACGGATAATGTGTAATAAACTGCTTCACTGCATGACAGAAGGCCATACAGGGTAAAACTACTCATCAGAAGCTTTGAAATAAAATTCAGGAGGATTTTGGATGAGTGAAGAAAAGGTATTGATTACGGGTGCCGGAACAGGATTAGGCAAAGGCATGGCTTTCAGTCTGGCAGAAAAGGGGAAATCAGTCATAGCAGGAGTGGAAGTCATGTCCCAGGTCTCTGACCTGGAAAAAGAAGCAAAAGACCGCGGTGTGACGATGCAGATAGAGAAACTGGATGTAACTGATCCCAAAGACCGGGAAAAGGCATGGGAGTGGAGTGTCGATATACTGGTCAATAACGCAGCGGTAAAAGAAGGCGGTTCGCTTGCTGACATACCTGAGGAAAATCTCCGTCATCAGTTTGAGGTGAACACCTTTGCTCCGATTCTTTTGACACAGGGATTTGTGAAACGGATGGTACAGAGACGGAAAGGCAGAATTGTTTTCATATCCTCTGTTTCCGGTTTTATGGCAGATCCGTTTTCCGGCCCCTACTGCGGGTCCAAACATGCACTCGAAGCCTTTGCGGAATCACTGAGCAAGGAACTGCAGGAGTTCAATATAGAAATCGCCACGATCAATCCGGGTCCATATCTGACCGGTTTCAATGACCGCGAATTTGAAACATGGAAGGATTGGCAGGAAAAATCGGATAAAACGATATTTGACTATGAAGAAGCATCTTTCCCTTACGAACAATTCGAGCCGGAAGAAGTGATTGAACCAGCGGTGAAAGTCATACTTGGTGAAGCGAAAAATTATAGGAACGTAATCCCTGAGAAGATGATCCCGATGGTGAAGGAACGCAAAAAAGAATTGTGGGATAAAAAGACCGATGAAAATCTGGGCCAAAGACATGAGATGGTCCAGAAATCCTATGATATGAAACCAGGCACGTCAGCAGGTAAGTCGTGATAAAAAAGTTTCATGTAAAACAAGCGAATGAACAAAACCGGAAGCATAACAGTGCTTCCGGTTTTGTCTCTATATGTCCTTATCCTGCTTTTCCATATATGCATTGAAATCCTCAAGATAAGATTTTTCAGCCCTGGATGCCCTGTCCCTGGTGTTCATCGCCCTGTGCCATAACGGGTAGATCGGCTCAGGGAGGGTCAGGTCGTTTATCCGGGTAATTTCCTCATCAGTCAGCTGCAGGTTATATGACGCGACGTTCTCATGCCACTGGTCTTTATTGCGTGCGCCGATGATTACAGAATCGACATTCGGCCTGCCCCGCGTCCACGCGAGCACGACCTGCGGCACGGTTGCGCCATGTCCGGAAGCCACATCCTGGAGCAGCTCCACAAGGTCATAGAACAGTTTCTTGTCTTTGATGTATGGTTCCGGCCACCCCTCGCCCTGACGTGTGCCCGGCTGTGCTTTCTGGTTCCGTGTGATCTTTCCGGTTAAAAGCCCTTCTCCTAGCGGCGACCATATCGTATTGCCAATGCCAAGCTCTTTCCCGGCCGGCAGCAATTCGTATTCCGCTTCGCGGGATTCAGGTGTGTAGTAGACCTGATGGGCAACCGGCGGAATCAGGTTGTTTTCCACCGCAAATGTATGGGTTTTACCCAGCGCCCATCCACTGTAGTTGGAAACGCCCCAATAGCGGATTTTCCCCTTCCTCACCAAGTCGTTCATTGCCAGTACCGTTTCTGCAACAGATACCTGGCCGTCCCAGACGTGAACGTAATATAAATCCAGGTAATCGGTGCCGAGCCTTTCCAATGTCGCATCTATGGATGATTCAATATTGATGCGGGTTGCACCGACATCATTTGGATTATCGGTAAGCTGGAACCCTGTCTTGCTGGCAATCACCATATCCCTGCGTTTGTCGCGGATGGCCTTGCCAAGCATGATTTCAGCATCACCCTTGGCGTAGAGATTTGCAGTGTCAAAATGATTGATGCCGTTATCAAGCGCATAATCGACCAGTGTGTTTGCTGTCTCCTGGTCCATGCCTCCCGCTGGTTCAAAGCCGTTTGTACCGCTGAACGGAATTGTTCCGAGAGCATATTTGGAAACGTTGAGCCCGGAATCACCAAGTAATCTGTAGTCCATTGTCATCCCTCCAATATACTCTGTCTTCCCTTCTGCCACACATGTGAAACTCCAGTAAAACCTTCAACAGAATAAAATCCCGGGAAACATGATTCTTTTTAATTCGTATAGATGTTATATTGGATGTTAAAGTTTTTCCAGTGTCCGGCGTATCTTTTGCGGCCTGGCATTAACGATGTGCAATTACAAAAAATAGGAGTGAATCAAGTGCATATCAATGTACTTTATGAGGATAACCATCTGCTGATCGTTGAGAAGCCGGTCAATGTCCCGGTTCAGGGCGACAGCTCAAAAGATAAAGACCTTCTGACCATTCTGAAACAGTATATAAAAGAGAAATATAATAAACCTGGCGATGTCTATCTCGGGCTCGTGCACCGGCTGGATCGTCCTGTCGGAGGTGCAATGGTTTTTGCAAGGACTTCGAAAGCGGCCTCCCGCCTGTCGGATGAACTGAGGAAACATCAGATATACAGAAAGTACCTCGCTGTAACGAGAGGGCATCTCCTGAAGGAAAGCGGGAGGCTGACGGATTATCTGCGTAAAAACCGCAGGAAGAACATTGTCAGCGTGGTGAAGCAGAATGAAAAAGACGCTCAAAAAGCGGTGCTGGATTATCAAGTACTTAAAAATAATGACACCGGCAGCCTTGTCCAGGTCGATCTTCAGACCGGCCGTTCACATCAGATCAGGGTTCAGATGGCAAATCAGGGGACGCCCCTCTATGGAGATCAGAAATACGGGCAGCACGTGAATAAGCCGGGGCAGCAGATTGCTTTATGGGCCTCCAGCCTGAGTGTCAAACATCCCACCAAAAAGGAAATGATCACCGTCGACTGCCCGCCGCCGGATAGCCCCCCATGGTCGGCATTTACCTGAAGCCTGCGGAATATTAATAGCCGTTCCGGAATTCCATATCCGGAACGGCTTTTCTGATCAGGTGAACAAACGATACAGATTGTTGCAGGCTCTAGCGGCAGCAATATCTTTCTCGGTCAGTGAGTTTTTAGAATGCGTCGTCCATGAAACAGTCACAGCAGTGTAATCGATGGAAATGAATGGATGATGCTGGACGCTCTCAGCATAAATCCCAATCTTTTCTGCAAAAGATACCCCATCGAGATATTTATCGAACTTGAACTTCCTGATGATTATTTCGTTTTCGAGGGACCAGCCATCCATATTTTCTGCCTGGGTTTTCACATCTTCCATCCTCGCCCCTCCTTCATTTGTACTTCTCTTTCTCTATGGCTTTTACCCGTTTCCACTGATATGAATCAATTATTATCATGGTAACGCCCGGCGTTACAGAACATCAGTGAAGGTTTTGAAAGATTATTAGGATAGGGCTTTTAGGATAACGGCTGACGTTATTACAGGATAAGTGGAAAATATATGAACTTACAGGCATCAATAAGTTGGATGTCGTCTGCCTGGATACGTATACTTCGTGTGCCGGTTCCTCCTGTGAATATCCATGCTCCTGCCGGCATTTCTGATCTGATTGCTGATGTTCATTTTTATATATCCCACTTTCAGATCAGCCGAGATTCATGATCATACTATCAAGGTCATTATACATATGCCATGAAAGGCATGACAAAAGCATTTTACATGGATAAATTTCCCGGGAAATCAGAGAAGAAGGCGGATTAGAACCCGCCTTCTTCTCTTTCAGCTATTGTTCTTCAAATACTGCATCCACAACTTTTTCCGATGATCTTCCGTCGTCCCAACTGCAGAACCTTTCGTAAAATTCTTCGTATCGTTCACTATATTTCCCGCTGACTGCATCGATATTTTCAATTGCATCGACCACTTCGTCATTGTTCATGAGCAATGGCCCCGGCAGTTCTGTCTCCATATCGATGTAGAAGCCGCGCAGCTGGCCCTGGTACTTTTCTATGTCGTAAGTGTAGAACAGTATCGGACGCTTCAAGTTGGCATAATCGAAGAATACGGATGAATAGTCTGTGATGAGAATATCAGACATCAGATACAGTTCGCTGATATCACTGTAGCTGGATACATCATATGCGAAACCTTCAAGATCTGTCAGATCGATGTTGGAGGCGACGACGTAATGCATCCTGAGCAGGATGATGTATTCGTCCCCGAATTGCTCTTTCATCCTGTGCAGATCGAGGTTCAGATCAAACCTGTACTTCCCGACTTTGTAATATTCATCATCACGCCATGTTGGTGCGTAGAGGATGATTTTCTTGTTGGTCGGGAGATAGATCCTTCTCTTAAGTTTTTTAATGGTTTCTTCATCATTGCGGTTTGTCAAAATATCATTTCTCGGATAGCCGGTCTGGAGCATCGTATTGTTGAACCAGAACGCTCTTCTGAAGATATCGGAAGAATACTGGTTGGGAGCAATCAGATAATCCCATTTATCAGTTTCACGGTTGAAGTTCCTTTTGTACCGGGCAGAGTTTGTGCCGGGCATATGGACATCAGCCATGTCGCCCGCAAGCCTCTTAAGCGGCGTGCCGTGCCATGTCTGAAGGTATGACTGGCCATCTCTTTTGATGTAGCTGTTAGGCATTCTTACGTTGCTGATGACGTATTTCGCCCTTGCAAGGTAGTAGTAGTACTTGAGCGAGAAGCGTTTTACAGTTTCAGGTTTTCCCGGTATTTTGACAGGCTTATTCATCACCCATACGTATTTATAGTCTCTTTTGTTTTCAAGCATGTACTCATAGATGTATTTAGGACTGTCGGAATAAGATTTACCCTGGAAACTCTCAAAAACGACGAGGTTATCTTTGAAATCCATGTTTTTGAATACTCGTTTATAAAGCAGTTCCTTGCGGCCTTTTTTGGAAGCCATCCCTTTTTTGATGTCCCTCAGAAGATGGTTGAAGTTGCTCAGTTTCCGGAAGATGTTTTTACGGTTCGATTGTATCGCCTTCACATCATTTTTCAGTATGAAGTCTTTGTTTTCCAGTCTTTCCGGATCGATTTTCTTGATGCTTTCCACAAGACCTTCAAAGTATTGATCGATTGTGGAATCATCCTTGAATTCGGTCACCAACCGCTTTCTGTAGAAATTGAGGAGTTTGTCATCCAGATATTTTTGGGCTTCCTCACTGAGCTCCTCAGTTCTGAGCTGGTTATAGATGCCGAAGAGATCAGGTGTCAGCTGTTCCAATGGAGACTGTCTGAGAGACGGATTGTTAATCGGATCATTCCTTCTCCTTCTGAAGTAGATAGCTTCGTAGGAATAGGGTATCATTTCAATCTCTTCCATCAGCGGAACCATGAACGTCAGATCCGAATATGTCTTGAATTCTTCGGAAAACCGCAGATTCATACGCTCAATGACTTCTTTTGAAATCAGGAAGTTGATGGCTGAGTTTGTTCTAAGCAGATTGTATCTTTTCTTTGAATACATCTTGACCTTGTTCGTGCCCGGCAGTATGATGACAGAACTTGAACTGAAGTCCGTTGATTTCATTCTGCCGCGGATCACTGGGAAATCACCAATGTTATCACTCAGGAGCTGCAGCATGTTTTCGGATATATAATCGTCACTGTCGAGGAAATATATATAATCTCCTTTCGCTTTTTCGATTCCGATATTGCGCGCAGCGCCTACATTCAAACCTGCAGGTGTATCGATGAACCTGTATCTGTCATCGTTCAGATATGCGCCGTCAATCACTTTTTTCAATGAGTCGATATCTGAATGGAGGACCAGTACTTCGAAATTTGTGTACTTCTGCTTTCTTAATGATTCCAAGGCAGTATTGACATACTCCTCATTTTTTTCTGCCGGAGTGATTACAGAAATCAAATTATTCATTGCTGTTGCTCCTTTCTTCTTTTTCCAGCAGCTTATCCGCGAGCGAGAACCATAAGTTCTGATAGTTTTCCCTGCTGAATTTCGTCTGCATTGTCCTGCCTGCCTCATTGCCCATATTCTTTGTTTCTTCAGGGTTTTTCAGCATATGGATGATTCTTTCCGATAAGGTTCCTATGTCTCCTTTTTCGATGAGGAAACCGTTTACCCCATCCTCAATCATATCAGATGGGCCGTACCTTATATCATAACTCACGACCGGAGTATTGTTCGCCATGCTTTCCATGACGGAAAGGGAGAATCCTTCAGCATTGGATGTTACGACGGATAATGCAGCATCCTGGTAAATTTTTTCCGGGTTTTGTGTATAACCCTTTATAAATACATTTTTTCCGAGATCAAGTGATTCTATCAAGTCTCTGTATTCTTCTTTTTTGTCTCCCGATCCCCAGATCTCCAATCTGGCTTCCGGCACTTCCCTGACCACACTTTCGAATGCTTTGATGGTGTGGTCGATGTTTTTGACACTTGAGAATCTGGATACGATTGATACTTTGGACATGTCTCTTTCGTTTTGGCCGCTGTAATGCTTTACGTTGGCGACTAAGGACCTCACACCTCTGATTTTCGGAACATTCACTTCATAATAGTTTGGAATGACAAACACTTTATCCTCATGGCCGAAACGGTTCACGATGTCATTCTTCTGTTTTTCTGTCAGAACGATGAGTGCATCGACATTGCCGGTATTTTCCACTGCATATCTGTTTCGTTTATTCAGCTCTGAAGATGGGTCATCCGGATTTCTCAGATGGTTGCTGTGAGGACGCAGTGCTCTTTTCGCAAGAGGATTATCCAGTTTGACGAGCAGCTCATCGGTTGTTCGTGTATCCGAAATGACCACTGTCTCGGAATCCGATTCATTTATGACACTGTTCAGCCAGTGCAGCTTGTGGGGAACCGCATCTCCAGTCGTCTCACTGAGCACTTCATTATTTGAACCGAAATGGGTGATCCGACTGATTTTTCCCGTCGAAGGTTCATGCCAGAAATTAAGGAAGGCTGCACCTTTTTTATCATAGAACACTTCCTGTCTGACCTTGTTCTCTTCAAAACTGAAATACTGCACTCTGCTTATATGTCCATAATAGTTATGGTTCTCCCGCCTGTCCCTGTAGCGATTTTCATTGAAGTAATCTGTGAAGTCGAGGGTGCCGTCATCCCGGAGTGCAATGTACTTTTCATATATGCCGTTGTTATAAAGTCTGTAAGCATTGTAGTTCTTTCTCTGGGTTACGGCATATTCCCTGGCATAATCGGAAAGATCTATTTTCATTTTACGGGTATTGATTTTATCCCGCTTACCGTACAAAGCCAAATCCTCGTACATGTTTTGTATCTCCACTTTTTTGCTGACCTTGCCCATCTGCTTGAGTTTTTGGCAGATGACCGGAAACCGCGGCTCATATCTGAATGTCAGTATCTGGGTATCATAGCCTGCGTCAGCAAAGGTACTCGCCTGTCTCAAGGATGCATGGGTGAGACCACCTTTGTTGACATCTATGGAGTTAAGTAGAAAAATAATCCTGGGTTTCATAAAACCATCCTTGTCTTAGCCTCATTCATTTGAGGATTATACTATATTATATTACTTTAAGTATATACTAAAAGGAAAACGATAAACGTACAGGTCGATAAAAACCTGGGAAAGGGCGAATATATGATTAATGAGACAGACAGGGTCTATTTGAAACGCTGTGTGGAACTGGCTGAGGAGGCGCTTGAAAAGGGCAATGCCCCCTTCGGCTCGCTGCTTTTATCCAGTGACGGTGAAGTTCTCTTTGAAGATCATAACAGGAATGCCGGAGGTGACGACACACGGCATCCGGAATTTGAGATTGCCAGGTGGGCGGCTTCGAATCTGAGTGAAGAGGAACGGCATACTGCAACGGTCTATACATCCGGGGAGCACTGCTCGATGTGCGCTTCTGCCCATGGACTTGCGTCTCTTGGCCGCATTGTATATGCCAGCTCATCGGAACAGCTTAGGAACTGGCATGAGGAACTGGGTGTCGAGGCGGGAAATCTTCGGGGCCTCTCCATACCTGAAGTGATACGCGATGTGGAAGTTGACGGGCCTGATGAGGGACTGTCGGAAGCAGTCAGGAAATTACAGTACACTTATCAGAAATCACAGAAATAGTGAAAGAGGTCCCGAAGCGGGACCTCTTTCACTTTCTCAGCAATATGAGAGGAAGCATCATCAAAGCACCGGCGCCGGCCGCCAGAGCGTAGCCATACGGCCTTTTACTGCCTTCCGCATATTCACTTTTCTGTTCGTCCATTTCACGGCCGGGGTTCTGTACCCGTTCGGTCTGGGGCCTGATATTCTCCTCTTCATCTTTCTGGGTACCCATGCCTTTCAGCATCTGAAGGAGGACATTGGCGCCCTCCACCACTTCCGGGTCCTTCAATGCGCCGATGAGGCCGGCGTATCCCGCCTTCTTATTGCCGTGCTCGTATTCAGCCGCTTTTGAAACGCCGGTATTGATCTTCAGTACGAGCGGTTCAATCTCAGTCATATTTACAGTCCCGAGCAGCTGGAACATAAGAAGCGTATTCTTGATGGACTGGGGCGTTTCAGAATCATCGAGGGCGGTCACTATCCGGTGGATGATCCTGTCTCCCTGCCCGAGACTGCTGTTCATCATATCCAGCAGTTCCCGGTCTTTCATCTTGTCCGCTATCGACAGGATGTCACCCAGAAGTTCCTTATGCTTCGTCAGAAGCTGCTCCAACTCACGGAGTTCACGTTCATGCTGCGCTTCGGAATCGATTTCCATCTTATGAATCACTTTCGTCGCTCTGGCCATTATTTATTCCCCCTTCTCGCCTTGACGATGTCTCCCGGGAAGATATAGTCACTTCGCGCCCACTTTTCTTCCACATTCACACCGATCTGTGGCTGCGGGTTACCGTAGCGATGATTGACTTTTGGAAGCGGGCTTTTTCCTTTTTGCTCCAGCACTTCCATCTTCACGGAGACTTCCTTGTATGCAGGTGTGTCTGTATCTTTATCCGAGTGGGAGCTTGTCAGGTAGTTGATTGCCCCTTCACCCGCTGTGTTCATCGGCAGATACAGCTGTTTGCCAAATACGCGGTCAGTGACGATGCAGCTCACTTTGACACTGCCGTAAGGTGAAGTCAGCCGAACTTTGGTGCCGTCTTCAAGTTTGCGCTCTTCGGCAAGCTGCGGAGATACTTCAAGGAATACTTCAGGTGTCTTTCCTGTAATGGCTTCCGATTTGTACGTCATATTCCCTTCGTGGAAATGTTCCAGAATCCTGCCGTTGTTGACGTGCAGATCATACTGATCTTCAAATTCGAGCGGCTTCGTCCACTCGACCGGCCAGAGCCGAGCCTTGCCTTCAGGCAGCGGGAATTCCTTTTCGAACAGCAGCGGTGTATCCGTACCGTCTTCAGCGACCGGCCACTGCAGGCTGTCATATCCTTCGAGCCGGTCATAGCTTACTCCTGCAAAAAGTGGTGTCAGGGAAGCTGCTTCATCCATGATCTCACCCGGATGGCTGTAGTTCCATCCTGCTCCCATGCGGTTGGCGATTTCCTGGATGATCTGCCAGTCCGGTTTGGATTCACCGAGCGGATCCATCACTTTATAAAGGCGCTGGAATCGTCTTTCCGTGTTTACGAATGTGCCGTCCTTTTCCAAGCTTGGGCTGGCGGGCAGCACTACATCGGCGTACTGGCATGTCTTAGAGAAGAAAATGTCCTGCACCACGAAGAATTTCAGCTTTTCAAATGCAGACTGGACATAATTGATATTGGAGTCGACAATGCCCATATCCTCGCCTTTCAGATACAGTACCTCGAGGCTGCCCTCATGGATGGCTTCGACCATTTCATGGTTGTTCAGTCCCGGTTCTACCGGTATTTCTGTGCTCCAGTTCTCTTCAAAGCGGGCGCGTACATCATCATCAGTGACGAACTGGTATCCCGGGAAACGGTCGGGCATGCTGCCGAAATCGCTTGCTCCCTGGACGTTGTTGTGGCCGCGGAGCGGATATGCGCCGGCGCCCGGCTTCATATAGTTTCCAGTCACCAGCAGCAGGTTGGATATTGCCGTACTGGCGTCACTGCCGCCGCCGTGCTGCGTGATTCCCATCGCCCACAGGATGGAAGTCGTCTCTGCTTCATGTATCGATGTTGCGATTTCAACCAGTTCTTCTTCTGTCATTCCAGTAATATCTGAAGCATACTCCAGTGTATACTTATCCAGGCTCGCCATGTACTCCTCGACGTCGTTCACATGATCGCGGAGGAATGCTTTATCATCCCAGCCCTGATCGATGATATATTTTGTCACGGCTGACAGCCATACCAGATCGCTACCCGGCGCAGGTCTGACGAAGAGATCCGCACGGTTTGCCAGTTCATTTTCGCGCAGGTCGGCGACAATGACTTTCTGCCCGCGGAGTTTCTGCGCACGCTTCACACGCGTCGCGAGTACCGGATGGGATTCTGCAGTGTTGGAACCTACGGAAATGACGAGTTCCGCCTGTGCGATGTCACCGATGCCTCCGGAATCTCCGCCATATCCGACGGTGCGCCAGAGTCCCATAGTTGCCGGGGACTGGCAGTATCTTGAACAGTTGTCGATATTATTGGTTCCGATGACGCCTCTTGCAAGTTTCTGCATCAGATAGGACTCTTCATTAGTACATTTTGAAGAGGAGATGAAAGCGAGTGAATCCGGTCCTTTTTCCTTCCGGTTTTCCTTGAATTTCTTTTCTATGAGATAGAGGGCCTCTTCCCATTCCGCCTCCCGGAATTCATCACCTTCGCGGATCAGCGGTTTTGTCAGACGTTCTTCGCTGTTTACGAAATCCCAGCCGAACTTGCCTTTGACGCAGGTGGACACCCCGTTTGCCGGTGCCTCTTCCTGCGGTTCAATCTTCAGGATCTCACGGTCCTTCGTCCATACATCGAATGAACAGCCCACACCGCAGTATGTGCAGACGGTTTTCGTCTTTTTGATCCGCTCTTCACGCATCGTTGCTTCAACGTCCGAGACGGCCATGAGCGAGCCGTATCCCGTTTCAATATTCTTTGTAATGTCAACCATCGGACGGAACGTCTCTTCGGCCATGCCGGTCAGGAAACCGGCCTCCCCTTCCATGCCGACTTCCATCATCGCGTTACACGGGCAGACTGTGGAACAGTGGCCGCAGTTCACACATGATGATTCATCAATGGTAGTGTCGTTATCCCATATGACACGCGGCCTTTCAAGTGTCCAGTCGATCAGTAGTGTCTCATTCACCTGAAGGTCCTGGCAGGCCTCGACACATCTGCCGCACAGGATGCACTGATCAGGGTCATAGCGGTAGAATGCATTCCGCTGCACTTTATGGTCTTTGCCCGTGTGCGGGGTATCCTGGTGGCTGATTCTCATCTCTTTCACCGTGTTATGTATCTCACAGTTTCCATTGTTGAAATCGCACACTGTACAGTAGAGCTCGTGGTTGCCCAGAATACGGTCCATGGCGATGAGCTGCGCTTCATGGATATCATCCCCGACAGTCTCCACCACATCCCCTTCATTTATGGTCGTGGAACAGGAACGGACGTATTCACCGTTGACCTTGACGATGCATGCATCACATGTTTCAAGGGCGCCGAGACTTTCGTGATAGCAAAGATGCGGCGGTGCTGTTCCGTTATTCTTCAGATGGTTCAGCAGCATCACGTCGTTCTGGACACCCTGTTTTATCCCGTCCAGTGTAATTTCAAAAGGTTCATTCATGCCCATATCTCCTTTCCCGAGTCTTTACCTTTAATGTTTCCCCTTTTCCATCCGTTTAAATCATAGATTCTGATTATTCAGAGATCGAATGATAATAATAAAGGAAACAGACAATGCGTCCGTTTCCTCTAGTCATTGATGATCATCCCCGCCGGCAGGTTTTCTATATGGTCGACATCCGGTATGATGTATTTCACATCCGGAAAAAATCTATGCAGCGTCCTCGCTGTCGTCATAAGGATTCTCTTTTGGATGGATGTACCGGTACTGGCTGGTATCGCCGGCCCCGATGGTCCTTTCGGTGACTTCATATGGCTCAACGCGGTTCATTTCGGAAATCTCAATTGAACCATCATCGTTCACGGTCTCTATATAGGCGACATGTCCCAGATCCCCCTGGCTGGTCTGGAGGATTGCGCCTTCAGCCGGTTCTGCATTGACCGTATAGCCGTCTTCCTCCGCTCTTTTTGCCCAATGTTCTGCGTCACTCCAGTCTTTTTCGATCATGTTCCCATCTGTTTTTATCTGTTTGAAAATATAATGGGTGCACTGGCCTTCGTCATATCTGTTGTGTTCCATCGGGTCGGGTAATACGGTATATTGAATGTCTTTGACAAGCCCTTCTCCAGACTGGACATTAAAGGCGATGAACCCTGTTACCGACAGGGTCAGTATGAGTGCTGTAAGAATTGTCCTTTTCATTCATTTTCCTGCCCTTATGTTTTACTGGCTGATATTATACACAGGTGAAGACGATATTTTAACCTATCTGCTCCCATTTGACGAGCTGTCAAAGAATAATGTGATCAATTGGATGATAGCACGTCCATCTCCAAAATGGTAAAATAGTGGGTTGTGAGAGGCTATTCGATATACCGGTAGGACATCAGTTTTTTAAGCATTCTGATCTCCTCCTGCAGCTTTTCACCGATATTCGTATCCCGTACTTTCTTCCTCTTCAATTCCTCATCGACAACACGCCTTACAGAAAGCACATCGGCGCCGTCAAGCAGGACATTCTCCTTGGAGTTGAAGTGCTGGTGGGCGACAAGCTGCATTCCGAAGGAGTTATAGAGGAGTGTATATCCGGCTATCCCTGTTGTGGACTGGTAGGCTTTGGAGAAGCCGCCGTCGATAACGATCATCTTGCCGTTAGCTTTGATCGGGTCTTCTCCGTCTATTTCCTTCACCGGGGTATGGCCATTGATGATCCTCCCCTGGTCTGGATCAAGATCGAATTCCGCGAGCATCTTCCGGCACATGGCACTGTCTTCTCTCAAATGATAGTATGGGTTCTTTTCCTCCTTATGCGACGCTTTGTCCTTGATGAAATAGCGTTCGAATGTGGTCATTGCGCGCTTGCCGAAAAGGGAGGAATATTTACCCGTCCATAGGTACCAGACAAGATCGGTCGCCAGGTCATCTGTCGTTTCCTTGTCCTGGAAGGATTTACGGAGATGATCCTCAAACTGGTCCAGCAGTTCCCGGCCCCCGTACATCCGTCCGTCGATCTCCATCAGTTCCATTTCACCATTCTCATCCACCGGGATGCAGCCATGGATGAGGAGGTTGCCGTTGTGCTTCAGGTACAGGCTTCCCTTTTTCATCAGGAAATTCATATGGCGTCTGAGTTTTTCAGACTGCTGTACGGAAAGCAGAAGCTTATTGATGACCTCTTCCTCCTCCGGCAGCATCCTGGCCGGGTCGTCCCTGTCCACGGTGGCAAAGCATGTGTTTTCAAGCGGATAAGTCTTGTTGTAGACAGTGATCTCCTGCCTGTCATAATCGACTTTCTCCAGTACAAGCCTTTCATCCATATCGAAGTACGGCCGGCGCTTGATGATCGGACTTTCCAGTTTGAACTGGATCATGGCGATTGCCTGATGTATTTTTGTAATCTGGAGCTTCTCCACGTCCGACAGGTCCTGATCGACGGTTTTCTTCGGGTGGAACGCAGGGTTGTCACCGTAGTATTTCTCCGCCAGGTTGACCAGCGGACGCAGATTGATGCCGTAGGCATCCTCGATAATATTCAGATTGTCATAGCGGGCGCATATTCTGAGGATGTTTGCCAGACAAGCTTTGGAACCTGCATATGCGCCGATCCAGAGCACGTCATGATTCCCCCACTGTATATCGAGTGAATGATAGTCGATCAGAGTCTCCATAATCTTATCCGGCTCCGGCCCCCGGTCGTATATGTCGCCGACGACATGCAGATGGTTGACGACAAGCCGCTGGATTGTGTAGGACATGCCGATGATCAGCTTGTCGGCCTGGCCGAGTCCGATGATCTGCTGGACGAGTTTTTCATAGTAAGGTTTCTTATTGCTGAACTCGTCGCTCTTATAGAGCAGTTCTTCGATGATGAAGACGAACTGTTCCGGCAGCGCCTTGCGTAGTTTGGAGCGGGTGTATTTGGAAGAGGCATACGCAATCAGTTCAATCATCTGATCGATCTTTGTGACATACCATTCATCCAAATCCTTTTTTGATTCGAACTGGTTTCTGATCAGCTGGAGCTTTTCTTCCGGGTAGTAGACCAGTGCTGCGAACTGGCTGATCTCTTCTTCACTCAGCGTGTCTTTGAAAATATCAGTGATCTTCTGCCGGACATTCCCGGAGCCATTTCTCAAGACATGCTGGAATGCCTGGAACTCCCCATGCAGGTCGCTGACAAAATGCTCAGTCCCCTTGGGCAGATCGAGAATGGATTCCAAATTGATTATTTCTGTGGCCACTTTTTCTTCCTGGTCAAACTTTTCAGCTAATAAATCCAAATACTTTGTTTCCAAGACTGCGTATCCTCCTCTGATTGACGGCCGGAGTGAATCTTCAGTAAGGCGGCCGAAGTTGATGTATCAACTACATTATACTAGATTTAGGGTGTCAAGCGCTTCCATAATAAGAATAACATCTATTCGGAGATAAATTAACGGGTGCGTCGGATTAAAAAAAGCATGGACCCGCCGGGTCCATGCTTTGGTGGCTATATTCCTTTTGTTTCATCTTCTTTTTCTTCAATATACGTCTCGATGTCTTCCTGGTGTTCTTCCGGTGTGCTCTCGATGTAGGCCTGCATGCGGCGCTTGTTTGGCGTGATGGAAAGGCCGAGATATTTTCTCTCAGTATTGGCATCTTTATAGAATGCGACAACCATCAGTATGACGACGACACTGAACGGCAATGCCGCGATGATTGCGGCGGATTGCAGGGCATTGAGCCCGGTCTCCCCTCCGGCCAGGAGAAGGATGTAGGCAATTGCTGAGAGTGAGAATCCCCATACAATCTTGACACCGCCTGGCGGTGTGAGAGAACCGAATGTCGTCTGCATCCCGAGGACGAACGTTGCGGAGTCCGCAGATGTGATGAAGAACACCGAAACCAGTACGATGGCAACAATGGAAAGCAGCGCTCCCATCGGCAGTTCATTGAATATCGCGAAGAGCTGTGTTTCCGGTGCCATGTCGAAGATACCTGGTGTATCCTGACCGACCGTGATGCCTGTCATGCCGAACACACTGAACCAGATGATGCTGACAACCGTTGGAACGAAAAGCACGGCGCCGACAAATTCACGTATTGTACGGCCGCGTGAAATCCTGGCGATGAAGATGCCGACAAACGGGCTCCAACTCATCCACCAGCCCCAGTAATAGATGGTCCAGTCCTTGAGCCATGCGCTCTTCTGCTCATTCAGAGTGGCGACATCGAAGCTGTTTAAGAGAAATGTCTGCAGATAGAGGCCTGTGGACTGTGTCATCATGTTGAGGATGATCATTGTCGGGCCGACTATCAGAATGACGGCGAATAATATGCCGGCAAGGATCATGTTTGTATTACTTAAATACTGGATGCCCCTGCTCAGGCCGCTCCATGCACTGAGCATGAACAGTCCGGTGACGACTGCAATGATGACGCCCTGTACGACGATGTTATTTGGTAAACCAAACAGGTAATTGAGTCCGCCGTTGATCTGCAGTGCGCCAACACCGAGGGATACAGCGACTCCGATGATGGTGGCGAATACTGCCAGCACGTCAACGACAATGCCCAGCGGGCCGTCCACCCGGTTTCCGAATATCGGACGGAGCGTTTTGGAAAGCAGGCCGCTTTCTCCTTTTCTGAATTGGGAATAGGCCAGCGCCAGTGCCACAACACCATACATCGCCCAGGCATGGAATCCATAGTGCAGGAATGTGGAGCGCATCGATTCCAGAACAGCTGCGTTCGTCTGCGGATCAGCGGACGGCGGTGCTATGAAGTGCGATACCGGTTCCGACGCTCCGTAGAAGACGAGACCGATACCCATGCCTGCACTGAACAGCATGGCAAACCAGGAAATCGTCCTGAATTCAGGTTTATCATTCGGTTTCCCCAATTTCAGCTTACCGATCGGGCTGAGCATCAGGAAAACGCAGAAGAATACCAGCATCGTGGTCAGGATCATATAGTACCAGCCGAAGTATTCAGTGACCCAAGCAGAAATCGAGCCGGAAATGTCACCGAATTGGTTCGGGAATATGGCCCCGAGCACTACCAGTATACCGACTATGACTGCAGAGTATGTGAAGACGTTGGAAACGGTTCGTTTGCGGTCTTTCGTATTATTATTCATCATTTCCCCCCTTAATTGGATGTCTCAAAGTTACAGAACTTTTATAAAGTAATTTACAAACATTAAGAGAATAACAATATTAGCGCTCCATTTCAAGTGCATTTTTCAAGTCAGCTCATAAAAAAAGGGTCCATAGCATAAACTATGAACCCTTCAATCATGCTCTGTTATCTTCTGTAATCGTCATCCCCCGGAAACTCCCTGTCATCGTCGTTGATGTTGCCCCGGGCGTCCCGGTTCCGCGTTTCACGGTCCCGGTTGTCCATTTCATTGATATCCGCTTCTTCGCGCCGGACATCTTCTGAAACATGTTCCGTATCTCTGACTTTGTCTTTTTTAATGACGACTTCTTCATTGACCACATTCTCTTTCTCCACATTGACGCGCTCTTCGCTGACAGGAATATGAACGGAATCATCGCTGTCCGTCTCGTCAATCGCTCCCGTTCTTGCATCATCTTCAACTGGCCGTCGTTCCACGGTGACTTCCTCACGTTCAACCGGCACATCAAATTCCTGATGGTCTGTTTCAACGTGTTTGTCAACGTTCACTTCACCCGTCTGGACATTTTCCTTATCTACGTTCAAGTGTTCTTCACGCAGCTGGAGCCTCTCCTCTTCGGAAAGATCTTCACGTTCCCTATTTCCGTCGTCGCTGTCCCTGATTTCATTTTCATCATAATCGTAACCTTCGTCCGTGCCATCTGCGAGACCTCCGCTGGTGTTGAGTGCCCTTTCATCGACACTGTAGTCGCCTTCATTGTCATCGGCCGGGTCATCCCTGTGTGTGTCCATCACATTTTGTTCATGCTGGCCTTCTGCAACTTCACCTTTGCCGATCGTCCGGTTGTCATCGGTCGTATGCAGCTCCTCATCGTTTTCAAGGGCATCATCTTCTGCGTAGACACCCGTGCCGCGTTCTGTTTTCACGTCTTCAGCCTGGTCATCTTCGGGATAGATGCCCGTACCGCGTTCCGGATAGATGCCCGTACCGCTTTCTGTGTCATTTCTGACATGAAGGAGTATTTCGCCCCGGTCCAGCGCTTCCTTGTATTTCCCTTCTTCGCGGGAGTCTACATCCAGGTCAGTCATGACACGGTCTTCGGGCGTTTCATCCGAGAACCACGAGACGATCTTGTCCCACGCGTTCCCTTCCGAGGTTTTGAAGTTGACGCCTGTATATCCAGCCGCACTGCCCGCAATCTCCTCTTTGGAAACGACTGTTATATCATCTTCGTTGACGCTTTCTGCTTTCAACTGTTCAATTCTGCCGTTCAATTCCTCTTCGGTGGTAAACGTTTCGATATTACGCATGATTAATACCTCCGTTTATCTAAATTTTATATTGTTTTGTCATCTGTTGGTTGGTTTAATGGATTACTCTTGCATGTATTAAGAATATACCCGGACATTTTTTTAATAAACTTTACCTGCAAAGATGATAGAGTGGTATGTGTTATTTAATAATAGGAATATTTTGAAGGAGAAGATGGAGCAGTTGCTGCCATCATTTTGCAGAGACGGATGTCCACCTTTACGTATTACAGGTTTGACAAGGGGGTGAGGAGGCAATACAGACATGATAAAACCCCCGGATTCCGGGGGTCTCATTGTATATCAGCTGATGATGGCATTGTTCACTACGGTTTCCTCTCCGGCGCCCAGTATGAGGAGGAATATTTCCGGCGCATCCGCATGATTATTGTCATTAAGGAGTTTCAGGAACACTTCGAAATGTGGCATTGCCTTCAATTTACCGACTTCCGCAATCAGCAGTTCAAGGACGGAAGCTTTGATGAATTTCGGTTCCGGTTCGACGGACTCCCCGGTCATCAGATCCGCCAGGTATCTGTATTTCACCTGAAGCTGCCTGGCAAAGCTTGTTACATGCTGGATGCACTCGTAAAGATCGGGATATTCGATACTTATATAGTCCAGCTCATGCTGCATTCTGCGTACTGTTTTCTGGTTGGCATACATGAAAACCATTCCTTTCGTCTACTTATCCCATGGTTTGTCGACACTGATCTTCTGTGTGAGCTCCTTGCTGTGCACGCGTCTTTCTCTGCGCATCGCCGCTCTTTGCGCGCCGGATTGGTAAAGGTATTTCTCCTCATCCGTTTCCGGTGCAACACCGGGTACTTTTATCGGGCGCTTGGAGTCATCCAGTGCGACAAACGTCAGGAAAGCTGTCGCTGCGACTTTTCTGTCCTCTGTAATCATGTCTTCGGTGATCACTTTGCAGAAAACCTCCATGCTCTTATTCCCTGTCGAAGAGACGAATGCCTCTATGCATACCGATTCCGACTGGGTGATTGGATGAAGGAAATCGATGGAATCAATCGAGGCGGTCACGCATTCACGGACTCTCGCATGGCGTCTTGCCGCAAGGGATGCGACGTTGTCGATGCGCTTCATCAGTACACCGCCAAAAAGCGTATTATAGTTATTCAGATCGTTTGCAAACACCTGATCGATGCTGATTACTCTGCTGTCCCTGGGGTTTTTTGTTTCTGTCACTTTGCTCTACCTTTCTTTCGTCTGATAAAGCCATTATGGGGGATAGAATTCATTAAGAAAAATAGTGGTATTTCATAGGATGTATGAATAAAAACTATGAAAGCGGTACTAAGTCATCAAGTATAGTGATGCTGGAAAAATCTGAGCCACTCTTTGGTGATGAAATTTATATATTTATCCTTGTTCCAGATGACGCCGAGGCGCCAATTCAGCGAAGGGCCCTCGATCTTCACAGTTACAGAAGAACTTTTGAGCAGTCTTGCGACGCTTTGCGGCATGATACATATGCCGAGTTCCCGGTCGATCATTTCCTCGATGAAATTCCACTGGGAAGTTTTCGATATGATGTCCGGCATGAAACCGGCATTTTTACATGCGGAAGTGATGATCTCATTCAGGTAGAAATCCTCATTGAACATGATGAAACTTTCATGTTTCAGCTCTTTCAAGTGGACAGAGTGTTTTGAAGCCAGCGGATGATTCTCATGTACTACAAGACAGAGTGATTCACTGATGAAATTGAAATTGTCGAAGCGGTCACTTTCTGTCGGCAATACGGTGATGCCGACATCGATTTCATTTTGAATCAGACGGGACTCGATCGTCCGGCTGCCGCTTTCTATGAGCTGGAACGTGATTTTCGGATACAGGTCGTGAAAATCTCTGATTATCGCCATCAGTTTGCCGGCATCCATGATCGGTGGAAGGCCGATCTTTATGTGACCCTGCCGCATCCCCACCATATTTTTAAGATCGTTTGGCAATTCAGCATGGAGCCGGAGGATTTCCTCACACTGATCAAAGAAGATCCTGCCGGCATCAGTCAGGGCGATTTTCTTCTTGTTGCGGTCGAACAAAGACATGCCAAGCTCTGTTTCAATGTCCTGGATCGCTTTGCTGATCGTCGGCTGGGATATATAGAGACGGTGTGAAGCTTCGGTCATACTGCCATATTTCACAATCGCAACGAAATACTGCATATGTTTGATGTCGATCATAAACACTTCCTTTCAGGACGGTGTCAGTACCATTATAGACCGAAATACTGGTTTTTGATAAAAAAACAGCAGAGCCACCGGCAAGATGGCTCTGCTGTTTAATTACAGTGCGTCTTCAATGGCAGTGTCCCCGCCAATCAGGTAGTAGATCTGTCCGGCCAGGTCGTTTCTGTCGATAATCTGCGCAAGGACTTCGGCCACGTCCTGACGGGAAAAATTTCCGGGGAAATATTGCGGTGCTATTCATCCACGTCTGCCACGACCGTCTGCTGATAGTCGATCAGGATGATGGAGCGGACACCTGTTTCCTCCGGTCCATTGCCCTTCTCGACCGGACTGACGTAATGGCTCACTTTGGAATCGTAGACCCCGTATGATTCAAGCGGGTTTTCCAGTTCGAAAATTTCGTGTATGTCTTTCTCGGAAACCTCTTCCGGCCTGCTGCCCCTCACCGCAGGGATGCCGATTGCATTTGTGCCGCCTTTGACGTTCTCGCGTTTTATCAGGTGGGCGAAAGTGAATGGCTCTCCGTCCTGATGCAGGCAGTCGGGTGATGATACAGCTTTCTCGCCATCCTGAGTGACCAGAAGTTTTACAAAATGGACGCCGACATGGATCGGCATGATCTTCTCTTCCTCTTTCCAGAATGTTTCATGGTAGTCCGCCATGATGATTTCCCGGAGCAGTTTATTATTACGGATACTTTCATCGATTGAATGGAACTCCCTGTAGGAGCCGCTGTGTTCGGGATTGAATTTGCCCTGGAAATAGGCTGCATACTCAGCACCGTCCCTTTTTACGGTCGGCAGCCACTCGATGCCGCCCGACGTCGGCAGGACAAGCGCCCTTGAATATCGTCTGTATCTATTCAGGCCGGGGGCATAGTCATCCTCCGGCAGATTTTCGAAATAATCCAGTATTTCTTTATAATCTTCCTCTATACCATCGTAATGCAGACTGTGCATCATATCATATTTTTCATAACCATTCTCTTTCAAATTACCCATTAAAATTCCCTCACCTTTTGTAGTATAAGAATTATTATTGAATTCATTCTCCATTTTATCACAGACGACAGCTTCCATCCTGCACTGCTGATTCTGCTCTTCCAGGTTTTTCATGAATATCAGGGGCACATGAGAAAGAAATCGAATTGATGCGGCGCAAAAACGTCATCTATTATTCAAATTGAACCCATGGTGAAACAACTGCATTTGCTCTATCATTATAAGTGCGTAGGAAATTATGAAAACAGGAGGATATGAAATGATCAAAGCTGTAAACACCATACGTATTAAAAAAGGGACGGCGGATGAAATTGCCGAAAAGTTCAATAAGGCAAAGTCAGTCCACACGTTCGACGGCTTCGTTCTGATGGAAGTGCTCATTAAGGAAAACACCGAAGAATTTGATGAAATCCAGGTCTGCACAACGTGGGAAGACCACGCCTCATTTGAAGCATGGCGGGAAAGCAGGGCCACAAGGAAAGCACATGAAGCCCAGAATAATCCCAAAGACGACAAAGCGGAAAGTCCGATCCTCGGCACAGAATTGACCACATATGAAGTTCATGTACAGCACCATCCGGCCGGATAACTACAAGACACCACTCCAATATTGGAGTGGTGTCTTAATATATTGTAATATTTAAAAATAATATAGCTTGGAAGCAAGGAGGAGAGATTTATGGTTGCCGCACTTATTCACGGCATCATTTTGGCATTTGGACTGATACTCCCGCTGGGCGCCCAGAATGTCTTCGTTTTCAATCAGGGCGCGTCACAGCCAAAATTCAGGGGTGCAGTTCCCGTCATCATCACTGCTTCGCTGTGTGACGCTTTGCTCATACTGCTTGCTGTTTTGGGTGTTTCGGTCATTGTGCTCACTGTGCCGGTGCTCCAAGTGGTCATTTTCTCTGTTGGCATCATCTTTCTGCTTTATATGGGCTGGTCGATATGGAACAATGATCCTGCCGGTCTGGATAAGAAAGAAGCGGCGCTCTCGACCAGGAAACAGATGCTGTTTGCCATGTCCGTCTCCCTTCTCAACCCTCATGCGGTCCTGGATACAATCGGAGTGATCGGTACGAGCTCGTTGAGTTACGCAGGTGGTGAGAAAGTACTTTTTACCACTTCATGCATCGCTGTTTCCTGCCTGTGGTTCATCGGACTTGCAGTCGCGGGAAGGACAGTCGGCAATTTTGATACTGAAGGGAAGCTTCTCGGAGGAATAAACAAAATATCAGCGCTCATCATATGGGGTGTTGCAATCTACCTGGGAATCCAGCTTTATGACGGCTGAAATATGTTCAATAAGTTGAAAGATCTACGTGGTTATTTACTGGTACAATACAGATAAAGTCATAACAGGAAAGAAGGAAGCGGGATGTCGGCGGCAAAAGTCTTAGGGATGTTGGCAGTACTCATGCTTTTCATGACAGCATGCGGCAATGGCGGAGAAGCAGATGGACCCGGATCAGAAGAGACCATCGAAGGGACTATCACCATCTCAGCAGCGGCAAGCCTGACGGATGCGATGAATGAGATTGCTGAAAAATTCATGGAAGAATACCCGGAAGTGCAGGTGGATTATAATTTCGGCGGTTCTGGCGCTCTGAGCCAGCAGATCATAAAAGGTGCGCCGGCCGATCTCTTCTTATCGGCATCAGAGGAACATTTCAAGACGGTGATTGATGAGGGATACATAGACGCGGAAAATTCAACGGAGCTTCTTAGGAACGAGCTGGTACTGATTGCTCCAGAAGACAACGGCACAGTGACATCATTTGATGATCTCAGTGAAGCGGAGCAGATAGCCATGGGCACAGCTGGATCCGTTCCTGCGGGTGCATACGGGGCCGAAGTCCTTGACTCCATGGGGATGCTGGAAGATCTAAAAGGGGCTTTCGTTTATGCTGAAGATGTCCGGGGGGTGCTGACCTATGTGGAAACCGGCAATGTGGACGCCGGTCTCGTCTACAGGACAGACGCCAAAACGAGTGATAAAGTGGAAATTATAGAAACAGCACCGGAGGACACCCATGCTCCGATCATTTATCCGGCGGGCATGATCAATGAGTCGCAAAACCCGGATGCTGCCGAAAAGTTTTATGATTACCTTCAATCTGAAGAAGCATTAGAGGTATTTAAAGATTATGGTTTTGTTATTGAGTAACTTAACAACCGAACAATTCATAGCGCCGGTACTGTTATCACTCCAGGTGGCGATACTCGCCCTCCTGATTGTATTTGTTCTTGCCACTGCAGCCGCACGTTTCATGGCAAGGGCGGAATTCAGGGGCAAGGTCATAATCGAGACACTTTTGATGCTGCCTTTGGTCCTGCCGCCGACAGTCGTGGGTTTTCTGCTTATAATGATATTCGGAAACAACGGTCTCATCGGTGATCTATATGAGACTCTCTTCGGCGGCACCATCATGTTCACATGGTATGCAGCCGTCATCGCCAGTACAGTCGTCGCTTTCCCGCTGATGTACCAGTCGGCAAAAGCGGGTTTTTTGAACGTGGATGCGGATATCGAGAACGCAGCAAAAGTCGACGGGGCAAACAGTCTGCAGACATTCATAAAAGTAACCCTTCCTCTGTCAACAACCGCACTGGTAACAGGGGCGTTATTAAGCTTTGCCCGGGCAATCGGCGAATTCGGTGCCACACTCATGGTGGCGGGCAATATTCCCGGACGTACACAGACGATGCCGACAGCGATATACACAGCGTTACAATCCGGAAACATGGCCCTCGCCTGGACTTGGGTCATCACCATCATTGTGATATCCTTTTTGATGCTGATGTTCATAAGAGTAAAAGCCAATTCATGAAAATAACGGCCTCCTGGAGAATTTCAGGAGGCTGTTATTATTATGGATAATAGTTAATCTATGAATCCTGCTTCTTCTCTTTCTGCCTTTTATGTTTATCCAGAACGATTGCAGCGATGAATAACAATATGATTGTTCCTATCCAAGCGGCTGTGGAAAAGCTGTCTGGTATGGCCGGTACGAAATTGACTGCCAGAGGCAGAAGTCCCGCTGCGAGCATCAGTATGATTACTATGGTTACTTTCATTTATTGTTCTCCTGAAAAGTCGATTTACGTTGATTGTCTCATATGTTATTTCAATTCAATATTGTAATGTTCCAGGATGTAGCGTGGAACGAAGAACCGGGCGGTTTTTTTCGGATCGACGACCTGGTTGATCTGTGTCTGGCCGGCGAGGCTCATGAGCATGGTCATTTCTGACAGTGGTAGATTGGTGTGGGGCTGCAGCAGTTCTACCATCTTATGGACCGACTGGTCGACGGCAAGGTTCAGGTCTTTGTCTGACACCATCATGTAGACGCCGTCTTCATCTGTGATGACAGGGTGATAGGTTCTGAGTGTTTCTGCTTTTTCGAGCTTTACTGTAACAGCCGCTTCGACTTCAAGCCCTGATACGCTGATTTCTCCGTCTCCCATGGCTGCATGCACGTCTCCGAGCCCGAAGAGTGCGCCTTCGTGATACACGGGAACGTAGAGTACGGCGCCTTCTGTCACTTTTACCGAATCCATATTCCCACCGTGTGTATCGGGAGTACCGTTGTTGACGGCAGCGTTGGGCGGTGCGACTCCGATGACGCCGATCATTTTATTGACCGGTAGCTGAAGGCCGTCAAAATCCACTGTACCTTTCTCATCATCCACGTTAAATATTCTTACATTCATGTCCTTGAGCCTGTCTCCCATGACACCCATACCGGGTCCTGTGACCATGACGCCGGTATCTGCGATATCGATTTTTTCTATCGTGATTTTCAGCACGTCACCAGGTTTTACACCATTGATGTGGATGGGGCCGGAAGCGGGGTTGATACTGTCCCAGGAGAATCCTTCGAACGCATTTTCCTCGGAAGTGATCTGACCGGTGAAGCAATCGTGGGCACTGATTTTGACAGTATCCCCGATATCCACTTTCAGTTTCGCTTCATTATCCTTCGACATTTCATAGAAATAGCTGTCTTTACTGAGTTCATGGAACATGTTAACACCCTCCGATAAAATTATTATCATCTCAATTGTTATGTATAAATCCGGAAAGTGCAATTAAAAACCCCGATTATAATAAAAGGCACCGGGAGGCCCCGATGCCTGGCAGTATGGATTAAAGTTCTCTTTCATCCACACCTGCTTCTTTTTGTTCTTTGTACTCCTTCTCCTCTTTATCGAGATATTCCTGCATGCGATGCTTATTCGGAGTAATTGTGAGTCCAAGGTACTTCCTCTCTTCGTTTGCATCTTTATAGAACGAAATCATCATCAGTATGATGACGAAACTGAATGGCAGCGCCGCGATGATGGCAGCGGACTGCAGCGCCTCAAGCCCGGTCTCCCCGCCTGACAGGAGCAGGACATAGGCGATGGATGACAGGGCGACGCCCCAGACAATTTTGGTTCTTGCTGACGGGTATAGCGATCCATTCGATGTCTGCATGCCCAGCACGAATGTCGCCGAATCCGCAGACGTGATGAAGAATGAGGATACGAGAATGATTGCTAAAATAGATAACGGTATACTCAGCGGCAACTCGTTAAAGATTGCAAACAGCTGTGTTTCCGGTCCGAAATTGAATATTTCCGGCGTACGGCTGGCAACTTCTATACCAGTGACACCGAATACAGTGAACCAGATGATACCGATCGTAGTCGGCACAATCAGGAGTGCCATTACGAATTCACGCACGGTACGACCTCTGGACACACGGGCTATGAAGGTACCGACGAATGGGCTCCAGCTCAACCACCATGCCCAGTAGTAGATGGTCCACGATTGCAGCCAGTCATTCTTCTGCTGGTTCAGAGGTGCTGCATCCAGTGTGTTCGCAACGAATGTATTGAGGTAATCCCCTGCTGCTGTCGGCAGCATGTTCAATATGAGCATCGTCGGCCCCACTATCAGGATACAGAGGAGCAGTATTGATGCCAGTACCATATTTATATTGCTTAAATATTTGATTCCTTTGCTGAGTCCGCTCCATGCACTGGCAAGGAACAGAAAGGTGACGGTCACGATGATGCCGCCCTGGACCGCCAGGTTGATCGGTATGCCGAATAGATAGTTCAGTCCGCCGTTGATTTGTGTGGTGCCCACACCGAGCGAGACGGCGACACCGACCACCGTTGCAAATACGGTGAGCACGTCAACAACAATGCCCACAGGGCCGTCGACCTTATTTCCCAATATCGGCCGCAGAGTTTTGGAAAGCAGCCCGCTGTCCCCTTTTCTGAACTGGGTGTAAGCGAGTGCCAGAGCTACAGCACCGTACATGCCCCACGCATGTGCGCCCCAATGGAAAATGGTGGCCCTGATGGATTCAAGAATGGCCTCCTCAGTCTCGGGATCGGCTGTGGCAGGTGCGATAAAGTGTGAAATGGGTTCGGAAGTACTGTAGAAAACAACCCCGATCCCCATACCGGCACTGAACAGCATGGTAAGCCAGGAACGCGTGCTGAATTCCGGTTCATGATGCGGTTTGCCGAGCTTCAGTTTCCCTATGGGGCTGAAGACAAGGAAGATGCAGAAGAATACCATGGCGGAAGTGATGATCAGATAATACCATCCGAAATAATTGCTGACCCAGTTTGAAATGGAGCCCGCCACAGCTCCGAACCTATCAGGATTGACGACCCCTGTGACTACAAGCAATCCGACTATGATTACGGAATATATAAAGACTTTCGAGGATTTATTACCAGTGGGATTTGAAGAATCCTTCATTAATCTGCTCCTTAATATTTTTAGGATACCAGTATGATACCCATTATTTTTACTTGCCTGTAAAAGAATAACCTATTGAGAATACCAAATTTACACCCCGAGTGCAATTTGGATTTTGAAATCAATGAATTCAACACATGAAAACCAGGCATTATAAAGGCGTTCCGGTGAATCGCAGAGGCCCTGATGATAAAGGTTTTCTATAGTATCGCACATCGTTATTAAATTATAAACCTATATTGCCATGATATATCTTTTCATTTGTGATACATTATATTGAGACAGATTACACATCAACTTTAAGAACGGTCGTCTTTGTCATTGATTGTGGCAAAAAAAGTTTACATAGCAGGCAGGAGGCAGAGATGGATAAGAGTACTTCAATTCTAATCATTTTCGGAGCAGTACTCGCACTGATTTTCCTGATGCCGATTCTCGGTGCAGTATCGCTGATCTTTATCATTCCGCCGGTGTTCATAGTCGCTGTGAACACACTGTCGGATAAACTTTCACATTATCTGAGTTCGAATGAGTGACCTCCGGGTCACTTTTTTGTGCAATATCGTACTATATGGAAAACCGTGGAGGAATATACTCAAAAGCAAAACTAGTGGAATTGCGTCCAATGAGTATTATACCTTTTTGACACATTGTTTCATCGTGACTGTCACACTGGGCCTTTCCATAGTAGCTTTCAGGCTGGCATAGAGACGCGGACGATGCATTACACAGGCGGTATGAGATCTGGTTTACCCTTGTCCTGTCAATATCTATGATGTATCGGCAGGCGTTATAACACAGTGCTTCAGAAAGTCAGTCCTGATACTTCCCGGAAGGGGGACTGCGTTTTATGGCTCCCTTTTCAAGAATCCGAGGACTGGGGCCTTCCATTATTTTTGAACGCTGTAAGTCAAGGTCCGCATCAATTTTTCCAAAGGGCCTGCCATCTGTCTTTTTTCCATGATATTGGCGATGACAAGCGTTGCAATCCATATGACTGCCGCCAGTATTACAGCAGTCGTTATATTGAGGTGAGCGCCAAGGTTGAAGGCGACGGGGGACATGGTTATGACAATCAGGCATTCCTGCAGGATGAAAAATGTCAGAGAACGTTTCCCCGTTGCAGCAATGGACCCGATTATTTTTCCGCGGTGCTGCACCGCCATCCCGGCCAGCGCGAACACACCTGCATAACCGAAGCCTGCAGCAAGGCCGGTCATCATGTGGAGGCCATATATGAAGCCTGCTGTGAACAGTCCGGGGAACCAGAAGTCATTGATGAGGGCAAGTGGTATTGCACCCGCTGCCGATAGCACAAGCCCCCACACAGTAAGGCGTTTCAATAGCCTGGCGTGTTCATCAGGCTGGATCAGGAGCTCTTTGTTACCCATCCATATACCCATATATACTGATGGAATGATCGGGAAGAATAGATGTGTAAAAAGCGGCACGATCGGAATTGAGATGAGCTGGCCGGCGAGGTTTCCAAAATATGTTTCGTTCCCTGTGTACGCTGTCGGCAGACCGTAATCCCCAATACCAGTAAGTACACCGCCCCACAACACCGGCAGATATATCAGGCAGATGATGACCGATATTACGATGCGTTTCATGATCTTATCGTTGGTTTTTTTGAGACTGCCGGCCAATATCAGCCCGGCTATGCCATATGTCATCAGAATGTCCTGTCCGCCGGCTATTCCGGCAAGAATGGCTCCGAACAGTATGAGGTACCAGCACCGTCTTCTGATGATGCGTTTGGCTTCGTTTTCGCCTTTTCGTTCTGACTGTTTACGGTAGATCATCACAAGCCCGTACCCGAACAATACAGCAAACAACGGCCGTGCCCTGTTATCCACGATGAGTTCCATGAGAAAATTCACGGTTTTCTCCAATGCATTGGCCGGAGCGACTTTTGTGATTACTCCCGGCTCAATCGTGTACAGGAATAATGGAACATGGGCCAGGATGATCAGGAGCAGCATCGAGCCCCGCGCCAGATCCAAAGAGAGCACCCTTTTCTTTTGGTTTGTTTCAGTCATATCAAGAACTCCCCGAGTAAAAATCATACTACCGTCTGTCTGCGATACGGACATACTGTCTGCCATTTTTATCCTTGACCACTATGCCGATTTCCATCAGATCCTGCCGGAGGTTTCTGACTCTTTTTTCCTCGTCATCCCTTTTTGCCTGGCGTCTGTTGTAAAGGATGTCATTCGCCCTTTCACTTAAATTTTCATGGTCTGTCACCCATTCAAAGAATTGTGCTGAACGGGGGTCATGGTCCGTCCATGGATAATGATATTTTTGAAAAGTATCCTTTAGGCGCCCGGGCGGGTAATCAGTCGTTTCCCTCAAAAGCTCAAGCCCGGCATTGTCCGTAATCACCAGCATCTTCCCTTCTTTAAAGATGCTTTCAATATCTGATCTGTATACTTCGGACTTCATGTCATGAATGTCTATCACGATGTGATTCCCATCTACTTCAATCTTCAGTATCTCTGTGTATATATAGGCGGAGAAAAGAGCACCGGCAACAAGCCCGATTCCGGCGAGCAGCCAATGCACCCACCCGCTTTCAAGCCCGGCAATGAAATTGATGAGTTGGTTGTCGGACAAAAAGGGAATCTTTTTGATCAGCAGCAGCAATGAAGGCAGAAAGTAGAAAATGATGGCCCCTGCAATCGGAATTGCCATTATAAATGCCTTTTCGGCAGCATTCAGCCCCAATTTTTCGCTATTCATATTCATTCTCCCCCTTCAGCTTTTAAATATCCCTCAACCATAGAGAAAAGCACTGCCCCGTATTTGTCGCTTTCTGTGCTGCTTCCGGGGGCAAGAATCATCTCATCTATGGCACCGTTGATGATCCGGGACACTGTCTTTATATCGGTATCGCGATTGAAATCCCCTTTGTCGATGCCTTCTTCGATGATGGGGATGAGAATCATGTACAAACCGTCAGGTTCATCGTCTTCCATCAGGTAAAAGGCTTTATTATCTTCGGTCCTTGCATTGAATATGATTTCTATAAGTGCAATGTTCCATGGTCTGAATTTTCTCTGGTATCTTAGCGATGCATCAATATATTGCCTGATCCGCTTCATGGTGGATTCATCCTCTGAGACAGCATTTGCGACATATTGCACCTTATGGCTGAAAATATATTCCAGCAGAGCGAATAATAAAGTGGTTTTTGATTTGAAATGATAGGATACAAGACTTGGATTGATGCCCGCACGTTCTGCAATATTTTTAAAAGTAAGGTTTCTGAATCCGGATGCGGCAAGTTCTTCAATGCACGATTTCAAAATCTGTTCTCTTCTCTGCTCCTGTATAAATGACATTTCCTCACTCTTTCTTGAATGTATATTCAATATTTTAAATGCCCATTCGAATTATTGCAAGGTGAAATAAAAAGACGGCATGAGGTGAATCACATCGTCAGTAAGGTTCGACACAGCTCCAGTTCTTTGAAGTCCACACCATTCAGATATTTTGGACTGCCAGTTATAGTGAGTGGTAGTGCTTGCTACGGGACCTCCTAATATTTACAGCTTTCTTATTCTTCCTCTTCAAAAGATTCGATAATGTAAATTACGGGAAAAGACTATAAATATATTGTTCCCGAGAGTTTGAGCCAGTGCAAAAACTATTTACTGGAGGGGTATCAAATGAGGATTGTTACCGGCGGTGAAATGAAAAATGCAGATCAATATACGATGGACCATATCGGGTTGGACGGCAGGATTTTGATGGAGAATGCGGGGCGTGCTGCTGCACACAGTCTGATGGAAGTTTATGCAGGGCGGAAATTCACTGTCCTGATTGGCAGCGGAAACAATGGAGGAGACGGCTTTGTGATTTCACGGACTCTGCTTGAAGCGGGATTTGATGTGACGGTATGTATTATTCCCGGAGAAGACAGAATCAGTGGAGACTCTGGCTACCATAAGATGATATTTGAGAAGTCTGGTTTCGTGTGGAAGCAGTATGACAGGGAGGATTTGAAAAATGCAGATATCATCGTGGATGCAATGCTCGGTACCGGCATGCACGGTGAAATCAGGGAGCCGTACTTAACCGTCATTAAAGATATCACAAGTTCAGGAAAACGCGTCGTTTCCATCGATCTTCCAAGCGGTGTTCCGGCTGCGGAGGAAACGGTGCCGGAATACGCACTCAGGGCGGATCATACGATCATACTCCAGCAGCCGAAACTGAGCTATTACCTCTATCCTGCACGTTGTCATTACGGTGACAGCGAAGTCGTGCAGATCGGAATCCCCAAAAGAGCGATTGATGAGACGGCACACAGTCACAGATTTGAATGGACTTTGGCACATACCAGGAAGCACTGGCTGAAACGGTCTGCTTCGTCACATAAAGGCAGCCACGGCAAAGTGGGGATCGTCGCCGGAAATGAAATGATGCCGGGCGCTGCGGCCATGTCTGCCGGTGCGGCTGTCAAAAGCGGCGCCGGTCTGACAATGGTTAACACGGTAAAAAGTGCAGTACCCGTCGTTGCTTCAAAGGTGACTGAAGCGACCTTCTATGACAGGGGGGCACCCCTGTCAGGATTTTATAAAGGCAAAGATGCTCTAGCAGTGGGTCCTGGCACAGGTACAGGTTCTGCCAGCAGGGAAATTGTCGTGGATCTGATCGATAACTTCGACGGGCCGCTCCTGGTTGACGCAGATGGGCTGGCTCAGTTCCGGGACATCCTGCCGCTTGTGAGAAACCGCGAGGCACCGACCGTCATTACCCCTCACCCCGGTGAAATGGCGAAACTGATTGATTCGACACCGGCCAGAGTGAATGGGGCGCGGTTTGAAACTGCAGAAAAATATGCCCGGGATAACGGCATCTACGTTGTACTGAAAGGGCCATTCACCATCGTTGCGACACCGCATGGAAGGACTTTCGTCAACGTCACAGGTAATTCAGGATTGGCAAAAGGCGGCACAGGAGACGCACTTACAGGTATGATACTGTCATTCCTTTCAAGATATGATGATGTCCAGGCTGCAGTTTCGAGTGCGGTCTTTATGCATGGTTACACAGCTGATCACATGCTGGAATGTGGGGTCGCCGCTTCTGCCATGACTGCTTCCGGAATCATTGATCATATGGAAACGACTTTTAACCTGGTTGATAATATGCAAGACCTGTAAAAAAAGCATGATGCGGATCCGCATCATGCTTTTGGTCATTTAACTATGATTACCGGTATTTTTGCTCTTTTTGCCGCTTTATGACTGACACTGCCGAGCACCATTTCCTGAAAATTATTCAGGCCTCTGGAACCCAGGATCAGAGCCTGGTAGTCACCGCTATTGGCAAATTTTACTACTGTTTCTTTAGGGATTCCGCGCTCGAAAAGGATCTCATAGGAAACCCCTTCATCCGAAAACAATTTTTCCAGCTTGGCTAACCGTTCTTTCCTTTCAGAAGACATCCCTTCCGGTACACCGCTTGTGTGCATCTCCTGGTCGACATCATCTGCATCGACAACGTTTAAAACCGTTACGGTCGTCTGATCATCTAAGAAATTCAAACTTTCTTTCGCTGCTCTGAAACTGTTGTCAGAACCATCAGTTGCGAGCAACAAGGTTTTATACATGATGGACCCTCCTTCATAAATATCAAGCGGGAGTTTTCGTCCTTTTACTGGCGTATCATCACATCTGAAGTTTTATAATTGCCAGGGGTAAAAAATTCCTTCTTTATTATAAATTTACCCTGAAAGATGGAACTCAACCATCCACCTTTCCTGCTGGAATGTTCAGGAAAGGCAAAGAGGATACATGTTTTTATTTGACTATCAGCACCGGTATGGTCACACGTTTCGCCGCTTTGTGACTGACACTTCCAATCACCATTTCCTGGAAGTTGTTCAAGCCTCTTGTACCGAGGACAAGTGCATCGAAAGCACCGTTGTTTGCCACGCTCACGACAGTATCAGCGGGTGAGCCGTGTTTGAAGACAACTTCATGGATTATTCCTTTTCCATCATAAAAGTCGAGGATTTGAGAAAGCTTTTCCTTTCTCCTTGTTGTGACGTTTCCCGACTGGGAACCATGCAGCACCTCATCTTTTACATCATCAGCACCTACGACATTGAGTATGGTCACACGTGTATTTTCATCAATGAAATTTATACTTTCCTCAGCGGCCCTGAGGCTGTTCTCAGAGCCATCAGCGGCCAACAGAAGTGTTTTGTACATAAATTGACCCTCCAACTAGTTATTGTATGAGGTGCTGTTCGTTTAATCTGCTCAGCTCCCTGACTATTTTCCTGCTGTCAGCGTCCAGTCGCTTTACATATACCTTGTTTGACTTTGTCTCAAACTTCTTGACAGCAGTGTCAATCGCCTCCACAGCCGAATCATCCCAAAGATGCGCATTGGAGAAATCCAATACGATATCTGCATCACTGAAATTGAAGTCGAGCTGACCCATCATCGAATCGATGGATGCAAAGAATATCTGTCCCCGGAAGTAATAATGGATGGTATCCTCTACTGTTTCAGTTTGGACATCGACTCTGGAGATTTTTGTGGCGAAGAACAATGCACTGAATATGACACCGACGATGACTCCAAGAGCCAGGTTGCTTGTGAACAATACGATGATTACTGTCAGAATCATGACGAACGCATCAGTCCGGGGTGCTTTTGCTGCATATCTGAATGAACCCCAATCGAATGTTCCGATGGATACCATGACCATGATGCCGGCCAAGATCGGCATGGGTATCTGTACGACCCAGTCTCCAAGAACGATGATCAGGAACATGAGGAATGCGCCCGCTGTAAATGTGGAAAGCCGGGTCGTAGCTCCTGCTCCTACGTTGATTACCGATTGTCCGATCATTGCACATCCACCCATGCCGCCGAAGAAACCGGTAATGAAGTTGGCGATGCCCTGTCCGCGGGACTCTCTGTTTTTATTGCTGAATGAGTCTGTAGCATTATCAACAATTCTTGCTGTGAGCAGACTTTCTACAAGCCCCACCACTGCCATGGACAATGAGAAAGGCAGGATGATCTGCACTGTTTTCAAAGTGAAAGGGACATCAGGGATGATGAAGCCTGGCAGGGAACGCTCTATCTGTCCCAGGTCACCCACTGTCCGTACATCCGAACCGAATATCAGATAGGCTGCTGTCAAGACGACGAGGGCGATCAAAGGTGCCGGAATTTTTCTTAGCAGTCTTGGAAAGAGGTAGACGATCAGCAGTGTGATGGCCAAATATACGTAAGTATCGAGCGAGATGCCGAAGATGTGTTCAATCTGTGCCATGAATATCATGATGGCGAGTGCATTGACGAACCCGATCATGACTGAGTTCGGGATGAATTTCATCAGACGCCCGACTTTTAAAATGCCCAGTGCAATCTGGATGATCCCCATGAGTACCGTTGCTGCGAGGAGATATTCAACGCCATGCTCCCTGACGAGAGGAGTGACAACCAGAGCGACAGCCCCGGTCGCTGCGGATATCATCGCAGGACGGCCACCTGTGAAAGATATGACGACTGCAATTATGAATGATGCGTAAAGCCCCACCATGGGATCTACCCCCGCGATGATTGAGAAAGCGATCGCTTCAGGAATCAAAGCGAGTGCGACGACGATGCCGGCCAGGATGTTGGTGCCCGGCTGTGTAAACCATTCTTTTTTAATATTTTCTACCATCTGTACACTCCTGTTTTATAAAATGACTATAGATATTATAACAGGAAAGTTTCATAAGTATACCCCATTTCGAGAATAATGATATAATTCCAGTATCAGGAGTGATGACAAATGAAATATGGTTATGTAAGGCCTTTTGACCTTCATGAAACAAACAGTCAACAAATGGCAAAAATGTCCGGTGCCGATCATATAATTGTGGAGAACCATGCACATAATAAAAGACGCACGGAACTGAAAAGACTGATTGATGAAGAAGTAACGCCCGGCGATACTATTATTGTAACTGATCTGTGCATATTGGCGGATTCCACAAAACATCTGTTGGATATCATCAGACATGCTGAAAAGAACAGGATCGTGATACAGGTGATCAATATCGATCTCTTAATTGATGGTTCAAAGGGTTTGTCATTTATACAAGTATTGAATCACATTTCCGATTTCCAAAGTGATGTTGTAAAGTTCAGGACAAGACAGGGAATGACAGAGGCAGCCGGCAAAGGAAAACAGATGGGCCGCCCTAAACGCAGTGATGAGAACATCAAACGTGCAATTGAGATGTATATGACGAAACGGTATACACTGGATCAGATTAAAGAAGCGACAAATATCAGTCGTGCGACGTTATATCGTCATCTGGATAAATGAAAAAGCGCACTCCGGCAGGGGTGCGCTTCGTATTTAATACCTATTTTCTTCGATATGTCTCCAAGTAGCTGACAGTGTTCAGGCCGAACAGTTTAAGGGCTTTCTTGCTTCCTTCAAACCCATGACCGGCTTTCAGGTGTTTGATGATTGCGACGCCGAGGACGATGTTCAGCATGACGGTCCCCATTCTGGTGAACGATTTGCCGAGGAATGAAGCGAGCAGGAATAAGGAACCGATCGTTTCCAGATATCCGGCAACTTTCATCTGGTTCGAGTCAACATTGAACATCGTTTCGAAGTCCTCGCCCATATGCCCTTCATTCTCAATCTTCTGCATGCCGCCTTCAATCATCGATTTACCGATGTATGCGTTGAACAGATAGTGCAACATGATAAAGCGCTCCTTTCGAAAATGGATTTCCCATTACGGCAATGAGGAAAACGGCATATGGCTGCCGTCTATCCGTATAATGAGACGTTTATTTAAAATATATCCCTATTTCGCGTGTTAAAAACATAAATGAGGGAAAAGAGGCATGTATGAATCACATAAGCGTGGTTTGTACCTGATTTGATGGATAACAGGAAAAAGAGGAATATTCAGGAAAAATTTTGTCGATTTATTTCATAAAATATTACGATTAAGTAAAAATTGTATGAACTTTGGTGTTAATGAATTTTTAGACGCGATATTTTTGTTACAGTAGGACAATACATGAACTATGAATCTTATTATATTTGTATGTATTTTACTTAACTTGGAGTGATTGGGATGAAAGGAAAAAAAGTTTCATTGCAAAAAAAATGGTTCACTCTTCTACCTGTTCTTTTGGCAATACTTATGGCAGGATGCGATAAAATGGCTGTGCTTGACCCTGCGGGACCTGCAGGCGAAAGCCAGAAGAACCTGATATTGTATGCTGTCATTTTTATGCTGGGAATCATTGTGGTGGTCTATACCATTTTTGCGATTGTGGTTTTCAAATACAGGGCAAATAATCCGAACCGGAAACCGGAGGATTACAGGCCCGACCATCATGGTAATACGAAGCTCGAAGTCGTCTGGTTCACAATTCCAGTATTGATTGTCATTGCACTGTCCATTCCGACAGTTACAACGCTCTTCGATCTTGAAAAAACTCCGGAATCCAGCCAGGAAAAGGAACCACTTGTGATCTATGCCACTGCAGCTGACTGGAAGTGGATATTCACCTACCCTGAACAGGATATCGAGACGGTGAACTATCTCCATATCCCTACGGACAGGGCGATTGAATTCCGTCTGGCTTCAGCTGACTCGATGGCAGCATTCTGGGTGCCGCAGCTTGGCGGACAGAAATACAACATGGCGGGGATGGAAAATACACTGTATCTGCAGGCGGATGAGGAAGGTGTCTATAAAGGCAGGAACGCCAACTTCACCGGTGAAGGCTTCACGGGACAGACATTCAACGTTACCGCCCAATCTGTGGATGAATTCGATGACTGGGCAGCGTCTGTCAGCGAGGAAGCTCCGGAACTGACACAGGATAAATATGATGAAATACTCGCCCCCGGTTTACTGGATGAAACGATGTCATTCTCTTCCACCCATCTTGAATGGGTCGACCATGGTTCAAACGAAGGCAGGGATTATTCTGTAGAACGCCATGGAGATGAATATGACGAGGGTCTTCATCTCGAAAATGAACCCGGGTGGGCTCCCGATGAAATTCAACAATAACGGAAAGAAGGTAGGCAGTGATGCAATTAGATGAATTTTTTGTTACCGGAGAGCCGCTGATCTATGCGGGTATGGTTTCTATTGTACTTGTATCAGCGACAGTAATCTTTCTGTTGACCTATTTCAAAAGATGGAAATGGCTCTGGCAGGAATGGTTGACCACGGTCGACCATAAAAAAATCGGTATCATGTATATACTTTCAGCACTCGCAATGTTATTCCGCGGCGGGGTTGATGCGCTGATGATGCGTACACAGCTCGCCTTCCCGGATATGAACTTTTTAAATTCACAGCACTATAATGAAGTCTTTACGACACACGGTACAATCATGATCATTTTCATGGCGATGCCGTTTCTGATCGGTCTGATGAATATCATCGTGCCGCTGCAGATCGGCGCAAGGGACTTTGCATTCCCATTCCTGAATGCCGTCAGTTTCTGGGCATTCTTCTTTGGTGCCATGCTTTTCAACCTGTCTTTCGTGATAGGTGGATCGCCTGATGCCGGCTGGACGAACTATGCACCGCTCGCAGGTTCGGAACTCAGCCCCGGCCCGGGAATCAACTTCTATCTGCTCGGCCTCCAGTTATCGGGTATCGGTACTCTGGCGACAGGCATCAACCTTATGGTGACGATTCTCAGGATGAGGGCACCAGGGATGACGCTGATGAAAATGCCGATCTTCACATGGTCCACATTGATTACGACGTTCATCATCATCTTCGCCTTCCCGATTCTGACTGTCGCTTTGGCACTGATGACCATCGACAGGATCTTCGGTGCCCATTTCTTCACCCTGACAGGAGAAGGGCTGCCGATGATGTGGGCGAACCTGTTCTGGATGTGGGGACACCCTGAAGTGTATATCGTCATACTTCCCGCGTTCGGGATTTTCTCTGAAGTCATCGCTTCATTCGCCCAGAAGCAGATTTTCGGATATAAGACCATGGTGGGGGCAATCGTCATCATCGCCGGTCTCAGCTTCGTGGTATGGGTGCACCACTTCTTCACGATGGGAGCGGGTGCATTCGTAAACTCCGTGTTCTCGATATCGACCATGATGATTGCAATCCCGACTGGTGTGAAAATATTCAACTGGCTTGCGACCCTCTATAAGTCCAAAATAATATTCTCAACACCGATGCTCTGGTCACTGGCATTCATCCCGAGCTTCACAATCGGCGGCGTCACCGGCGTAATGCTCGGGATGGCAGCAGCCGACTATCAGTATCATAATTCATATTTCCTTGTGTCCCACTTCCACTATGTGCTGATACCCGGAACAGTGTTCGCCTGTTTTGCAGGGCTCATATTCTGGTATCCGAAGATTTTTGGACACAAGCTCAACGAACGAATCGGTAAATGGGCATTCTGGCTCTTCCTTATCGGATTCCATGTATGCTTCTTCCCTCAGTATTTCCTGGGACTGGATGGAATGGCCAGAAGGATATTCACTGTCGGACCCGAGTGGTTCACTTTGAACTTCATCTCTACGCTCGGCGCATTCGTCATGGGGCTTGGCTTCATCGTCTTTGTCCATTGTGTAATCTACAGTTTCCGCTTTAGTCCGAGAGATGTCGAAGGGGATGTCTGGGGTGTTGGAAGGACATTGGAGTGGGCAACGCCTACGCCGATTCCAAAATACAATTTTGCCACCCTGCCCGAAATTGAAAGCCACGACGCCCTGATCGACATGAAGGAGAAAGGACAGACCACCTTTGACAGGAACAAGCTTGAACCGATCCATATGCCGAGCTACTCAGGGAAGCCATTCATCATGACGGCGATCATGTTCTTTGCCAGTTTTGCGCTGGTGTTTGAATGGATTCCTGTTGCAGTTATCGGTCTGGTGGGTATCATCATCATGATGTTCATCCGTTCCTTCGATTACGATGACGGTTACCATATTGAAGTTGATGAGGTCATAGAAACTGAAGAGAAAGCGAGGGGGATGACTGATGAATGAACATAAGACTGACGGTACAGCACTTGAGTACAGCACGCACCAGGGACAGATGAATATCGTCGGCTTCTGGATCTTCCTTGCTGCAGAAATCTCGCTGTTCTCCACATTGTTTGCAACATATGCCGTACTGTTCGGAAGAACGGCAGGCGCACCTGAGCCGGCGGAATTATTTGAAGCCGGCACGGTGCTTATCATGACATTCATCCTGCTTACCAGCAGTTTCACATGCGGACTAGCCATTCATAACATGCGGGAAGGTTCGCTTAAAGGTCTCATGGTGTGGCTCGTCATCACATTGCTGCTCGGCCTCGGATTCCTCGGATTCGAAATATACGAATTCGTCCATTACGCACATGAAGGTGCAACAATCGGTTCCAGTGCTTTCTGGTCAGGTTTCTTTACACTGACGGGTACGCACGGTGTCCACGTTACCCTGGGTATCGGCTGGATGATAGCAATCCTTATCCAGCTGAAACAGCATGGGCTGACTGCAGTGACAACCAGAAAAGTATTCATCGTCGGCCTGTACTGGCACTTCCTTGATGTAATTTGGATTTTCATCTTCACAAGTGTCTACATGATTGGGATGGTGGTCTAAATGGAGAAGAAACAAAATAAATATCCAATCAATCATATAATCGGCTTTGCCCTATCCATCACGCTTACCATTATTGCAGTGTGGACGGCACTGTCCTCAGACCTGCCTGTCATGTGGATCATCATTGCCATCATGGCACTGGCGGTCATCCAGGCCGGCATCCAGCTGTTCATGTTCATGCATATCACAGAACGGGGAGCCACCCATGCACCATGGAATATGATGTTCCATGCCTTCGTCATTGCTGCAATCGTTGTGGCAGGATCCCTTTTCACCATGTCATTCGGCTTCACACATGACCATGGCGGCGGGGATCACCAGGATGACAGCGGCGGCGCCGAATCGCACGAAGAATCACATGACGATCATGAGGGGCATTGATATATTTCCCGGGAAATAATTAAAACGCAATCCATCAATCGGATTGCGTCTTTTTCATTTTTAATAAGAAAGCGGCGGCGATTCCGGTGACGAACCCCCATACAATGTTGGTCATAAGCATGCTGATGATTGCGAATGAATTCGTGAGGGGCCCCTGAAGGGTTCCGGTAAGTATTGGGGAAAGTATCCCGCTTAAAATCATAGCAGTTATCGCATATGCAATACCTGTCATCATGAGTGTAATTACTGGGCGCGTTTCATTTTTAATGGTTACTGCTGCAATCCAGATTATTGAGATGACGATTGTTGATGTAATGCTTGCAACCGGTTTCCCAACTATTTCTGATATTCCTATGATACTCATCAGTGGCCTGATCAGTGCAACCATTGCAAGTGTGATGATCAAATTCCGGTTCAAATTTCCTGTGTTTTCAGGCATAAGTAATCCCTCCTATTTGTAACTATCCATACTATAATGGATGGAGGTTATTAAACTATGAACCGTATATTAAATAATTCTTAAATCACATTGAAAATCCCCGATCCGATAAAAGTTGGACCAGGGATTTTTGCTATTTCTTCATTTCATTCAATTTTTCCAGAATACTTTCCGTATTGGTTCCTACACTGCTCTCGACCCCTGCCAGAAAGCTTCCTTCCACGAGCGGTGCATTGGAAATGTGAACTGAGTGCGGACCGTCATACATTTCGACAGCCATTTCCAGATTCATCAGGCTGGAGCCGATATCGTAGAAACAGATGGTATCATTGTCTATTGAACCGAGCATTTCACTGATCTGATCGATGTTTGTACCAATGCCGCCGTCCACTCCGCCGGAAGCATGGATGGTGACATCTTTCGCCATCTGTTCCACGAGTGCCTTCGTTCCTCCGGCAATCTCACTGCTGTGACTAATGATAAGGATATCAGCCATTGTCAACACCCTCTCCGAGGGCATGGATGATATAGACTGCGCTTTGCGCACCCGGGTCAACTGTGCCTTTGGATTTTTCCTTGAAATACGCTGCACGCCCCTTAGTAGCGATCATATCCTCTGTATCGTCGGCGAGCTTCTGTACATCATCCATCTTCAAACCGCCTGTTTCACGTAAAACATCAGCGGATTTTGAAATGACGTCATACATGGTTTTCTCCCCGCCTTCGACCTTCCCTTTTTCGGCAACGGTCTGAGTGAATATATCGAGCATTTCAGCCAGGTTGTCCGCATCAATTTCATCATTGGCAGCGTCGCTCATCTTGACGAAACTGAATCCGTATAATGGACCGCTTGCCCCGCCGATGGAGCTCATCAGTGTCATACCGGTCTGTTTCAGTATCTTTTTTGTGCTGCCTTCAGATACTTTCTCATCGACAGCATTGAATCCGCGCTTCATATTTACTCCATGGTCACCGTCCCCGATTTCACGGTCGAGGGCCGTCAGCTCGCTTTCCTTTTCGTCGAATACTGTTTTTAAGCCATGAAGCTGTGCCAGAAGTTTTTGTGCATCCATATACATCCTTCTTCCTTAAAAATGTTTTGATTCTGTCGGTGCGTTGAGTGCCTTTATCAGTTCTTCGTCGTCATCTGCGACCGTCAGTGAAAAGCCCTGCATATCAAGTGAGGTCATATAGTCGCCGACGAGCAGCTTGGATACTTTCCTGTTTCGCTTCTCAAGGGATTCCATCACATATTTGGTCACAATGCTGAGTTCACTGTCAGGTGTGCCGCCCATGCCGTTGATCATGAGAATGAATGTTTCACCGTCAGTGTACTTGAATAATTCATCCAGCAGACGATTTGCAATTTCGTCCACAGAGGCGAGTTTTTCCCGGTATATACCTTTCTCCCCGTGAATGCCGATGCCGATTTCCATCTCATCTTCATCGAGATCGAATCCATATTCACCAGTCGTCGGCACCATGCATGGTTGTACGGCCATCCCTATGGAATAAAGAGATGTCATCATCTGCTCAACCTTCTCTTTGATCTGATCGAGGGGGACATTCTGTGATGCCAGGTAACCGGCATACTTATGGACGAGTACCGTACCCGCCACTCCGCGGCGCTGCTCTTCCTGATCTATGGTCACGTCATCCCTGACGATGACCGAAGCAACTTTATGACCTTCTGATTCAGCCATTTCCTGAGCCATTTCGAAATTCATCACATCACCGGCATAATTTTTGATGACCAGCAGCACGCCGTCCCCGTTATCCACGTGTTTGATTGCTGCAAGCACCTTGTCAGGGGTGGGAGAGGTGAATACTTCCCCGCATACCGCAGCATCCAGCATACCCTCGGTCACATAGCCGGCGTGGGCGGGTTCATGCCCGCTTCCGCCGCCGGAGACGATGGCCGGCCCCTCTTCCTTTTTGTCCTTCCTGACGACAACGGTACCTTCGATTACATCCACACGTTCATCGTGAAACTTCAGACCGTCCAGCATATCCCCGAGGAAATGCTCTTTTTCATTAATGAGTTTTTTCAAGACTTTCTCCTCCTCGTCTGTTTGTGATAGATGCACCCCAACCCTGGTGGACAAGATTGGGGTGAAATTATTTCACGGCAATTATTTGAAGTATCCTTTGATCGATTTCACTTCGAGGAATTCATCGATGCCGAAATCGCCCCACTCACGGCCTAGGCCGGATTGTTTATAGCCGCCGAACGGCAAATCGGCACCGCCTTTGGCATTATTGATTTCCACAGTGCCCGCCTCGATGGAACGCGCCACTTTTTTGAGTGTTTCAGCATCTTCCCCGAAGACATAGCCGGCGAGACCGTATTTTGTATCATTTGCGAGCGCAATCGCTTCATCCAGATCCTTATAGGTGATTACAGACATGACAGGGCCGAATATCTCCTCCTGTGCGATGGTCATCTTATTGTCCACGTCAGTGAACACAGTCGGCTTGACATAAAAGCCTTCAGTCAGCCCTTCGGGTTGGTCCGCCCCGCCGTGATAGAGCGTCGCGCCCTCTTCTATGCCTTTGTTGATATAGGACTGGACCGTATCATACTGTTTCCTGCTGATGAGAGGGCCCATTTTGACGCCCTCCTCACGCGGATTGCCAACTTTGACATCTGCCATCTTCTCTTTTACTTTCTCCAGGAATTCGTCTTTCATCGATTCCGGAATCAGAGTCCGTGTGCCGGCGGTGCAAACCTGGCCGGTGTTATTGATGACTTTCTGCACAGCTGTGAAGGCAGCATCATCCACATTTGCATCATCAAGAATGATCAGCGGAGATTTGCCGCCGAGTTCAAGGGATACTTTTTTGAAATCGACACTTGCCTTTTCCATTATTTTCGCACCGGTCCTGCCGGAGCCGGTGAATGACATCATGCGCACTTTAGGGTGTTCGCTGAGCGGGTTGCCGACCCCTTCGCCATCACCGTTGACAAGGTTGAAGACACCTTTTGGAACACCGGCTTTATCGAATATTTCAGCCAGTATCACAGCGGCAAACGGTGTTTCTTCGGAAGGCTTCAGTACAACCGGACTGCCTGCTGCGAATGCAGCTGACAGTTTGAGTGAAGTCTGATTGGTCGGAAAATTCCACGGTGTAATCAGGCCGGCAACACCAATCGCCTCTTTGACTACAAGGTTTTCACCGCGCTGTTCCTCGAATTCGAAAGAATCAAGTGCATCTCGTGCTGCAGCAAAATGGTTCAGGCCCATCTGATAATGGACTTTTTCAGATTTATCTATCGGAGAACCGAGTTCATCGGTAATTGCTTCTATCAGGTCATCTTTGCGGTTTTCGTATTCATTGACAATTCTGTCGAGCATCTCGCGGCGTTCTTCTACAGGTGTGTTACGAAATTTTATATAAACATCATGGGCCGCATTCACAGCTTTATCCACGTCGTCAGCATTCCCTTTGGCAACCTTGCCGAAAACTTCGCCGGTCGCGGGATTAACGACATCAATCGTCTCGCCGCTTGCGCTTTCCACCCATTCGCCATTTATATATTGTCTGGTGTGATCTTTCATTCATGATTCTCCTTTATTCCGTAATATTATACTGTATCCTTAAACGGTTCACTTTAATCACAATTGAATATAAAAATTATTACATTTGAAAATACTGTCTGATAAATTCCATATGTCATGCAATTAAAGAACCGCACCCTGAAGGGGTGCGGTTCTCTGTTTCAAGAATATTCAATTTTACTCAGTGACATGTGTGCCGCCGACAGAAACGGATGTTACATAACCGTCATTGACATTGAACGTAATCTGTACGTTTTCCATCTGGTAATAATGTGTGTTGTCACCCTGTTCACCATAGTTCGAATGGTCCGGCTTACCGTAGACATCAAGCATTTCTGCCTCTGTTACTGCGCCCGGATTGACCGGCATGTCTGCAAAGACTGCGCCTTCCCCGACAACATGGATATGCTGGTCATAAACGTTTGTTACTACAGCATCATCACCATGGTCCAGATAGGCCTGTTCACTCATATCGATTGGGTAGCCGTTCAGTGTGAAATTGTTGTTGGCAATCCCGTTGATGAAGGCCTGATCAAGGATGAATTCGCCGTCATCGCCATAGCCCGTATAGCCGTTATAATAGTAATATGGACCGTCTGTCTGCTGGGTCGTATCCTCAGCTGCTTCGGCAACGCCGGCTGCTCCTGCAAACGCGAAGAGCGCTACACAAACTGTAAACAATACTTTGACTGCCCTGCTCATCAGACTCACCTCCCTCTCTTTAGGCGGCTCTTTATGACTGGCTATTCTATTGTTATTGTAATTTTACATCATTGGACAAATGAAAACAATTAATAAATATTATAATTATGTAAGAAATTATATTTATACAAGTGAAAAAGGAGCGCAATGCTCCTTTTGAATTTATAAATTTTTTAAATTGATCCTAATGATACACGCTCAAAATAATTGCTGGTTATATACATCTTAGTCATCCAGACCGCAATATTTATATATCTTTGCCGGTATTAGAAGGATGTGGTTCTGTTTCTGTCCATTTAGCATTCTTATTTTTATTGAATCTCTTTTCAAGATAAAGTTCTATCTCTTCCAATGTTTTACCATTTGTTTCATAGAGTACATATTTAGCGAATAGGAAACCAACTGCACACAATGCTGTGAACATGAAGAATATATTACTTAAGCCAATACTGTTTAACAATATCGGGAAGAACAATGCCACGATAATGTTGCCAAACCAGTTAACCATGGAAGCAATCCCTGTTGCCATGCCACGTACTCTCCCAGGGAATAATTCACCTACGACAATCCAGGTTACGGCTGCCCATGAATAAGCATAAAAAATTACATACAGGCAAATAAAAATAAACACTAGGGAAATTGCCCATGTATAACCACTTTGGGTGTAGGGGTATATTAATCCGACTATCAATAGGCTTGACCCCATACCGAGTGAACCAGACATGAAGAGGGTTCTGCGTTTGAACTTATCTACAAAGAATAAAGTGACGATTGTTGCAAGCACCATTACAGCCCCTACACCAATTGTTGAGATCACTCCGCTGATGGTGGATCCAAATACATCACCTAATATTTGAGATGAATAGTAGAAGATTGTGTTTGCACCTTGAATTTGCTGAAGAAAAGTAACTGAACACCCTACAAAAATTGAAAATGAAATAGCTTTTGTCAATTCAAACTTTTGATTACTCTTCAATACTTCTTCATGCATCATGATAATTCCTTCATATTCACTTTTTGCTTCTGCAGCGGAACGTAATTTCTGTAAACTTTTAAGTGCTTTATCTTTAAATCCTTTTTTGACAAGATACCTTGGAGATTCAGGAAGAATGAAGGCGCCGACGAACAATACTACTGCAGGTACAATAGCACCGCCGAGCATCCATCTCCATCCTTCGAAAACACCGATAAATGCATAGTTGATACCGTAAGACACCAACATACCGATAGTAATCATCAATTGGTTCAGTCCGGATATTCTTCCACGTATTGCTGGAGGAGAAATTTCCCCCATATACATGGGAACCAAAGCGGAAGCGGCGCCTACGGATACGCCGAGGATAAGTCTGGATACAACCAGAATTTCCGGTGTGCCTGAGAAAGCACATGCCAGAGAGCCTAGAGCAAATATCATTGCGGTGGCCATAATCATAAGTTTTCTTCCGAATTTATCCGCAAGTGGCGCCATGGAAACAGCCCCGAGCATGGCTCCCACAAATAGCATTGAAGTAATCGTGCCCTCCATAAGCGGAGTGATTTCCCAAGTATCTTTAATACTTGGCAATGCTCCATTTATGATTCCTATATCATAACCGAATAGAAAGCCCCCAAAAGCCCCAAATAAATAGATGAGTATTATTGATGTTGTTTTTTTATCACTCATAACATTACCCCCTGTAGTTTACTCATTAAAATTAGTATTAGCTGTTAACGAATAACTTTATATTCCAAATCCATCATTTCGGCGAAAGTTTCAATCTGGTCAATTGAAAGAGATAATGAAAGGACTGTGTGGTGACCTCCGCCTTCTTTGATCCATTTATAGACACCATCTTTGAAATTAGGGCTAACTTCCCAAAGAACCCGGGCAACAGGCAGGTTCGGTGCTTCCGTTTCAGGTGTATGCGCAGTAATTTCGTTAACCAACATTTTGAAATGAGTGCCCATGTCTGAAATTGTCACTACTACACCATCACCGGATTTTCCATCGAAAACAAGTCTTGCAGGGTCTTCTTTCCCACCGATCCCCAGAGGATTGACAACGATTTTTGGTTTTGTTGCTGCCAGTGTAGGATCCACTTCCAGCATATGTGACCCTAGAATCTGTTCACTTCCGTTTGTTAAATTATAAGTATAATCTTCCATAAAACCAGTACTGCTATTTCCTGACATGATTTTTAACAACCGGTCGAGCGCTGCCGTTTTCCAATCACCTTCACCAGCGAAGCCATAGCCTTGTTCATTCAAACGCTGGACAGCTAAGCCAGGCAACTGCTTCATTCCATATAAATCTTCAAAGTTCGTTGTAAAGGCGGTGTAGCCGCCTTCATCCAGAAATTTTTTGATAGCGATTTCATATTTGATCTGTTCTTTTACGGAAGAATCGAAATCTTCCTTATCGTAGTTTTTATAATCTAACTCGTACAACGTCTTGTATTCTTCGAACAAAGACTCTACTTCTTTTTCAGTGACTTGATTGACCACTGCAGTTAAATCGCCAATTGCATAATAATCGACAACCCATCCCAGTTGAATTTGTGCTTCAATTTTATCACCATCTGTAACGGCTACATTACGCATATTGTCTCCAAAACGTGCCACCTTGATATTAAAACTTTCATTATAGGCATAAGCTACGTTCATCCAGTCTGCAATTTTCTGCTGAACATCTTCGTTTTGCCAAAAACCGACAACTACTTTGTTGTTCTTTTTTAATCTGCTATTTATATATCCATATTCTCTATCACCGTGTGCCGACTGATGGAGGTTCATGTAGTCCATGTCGATTGTGTCCCACGGAATATCTTCATGAAATTGAGTCACAAGATGTAATAATGGTTTTTGTAAGAGTGCTGTTCCCCGTATCCACATTTTGGCAGGAGAAAATGTATGCATCCATGTAATGACCCCCTGTACCTCATCGTGATAATTTGCATCTTTCATGATTTTTGTAATTGTGTCGGCTGATGTTGCGAGTGATTGATGTAAAATGATTTCATATGGAAACTTTCCTGACTCATTCAATGTTTCAACCATTTTTTCAGCATTATTTTTTACCTGTTGAAGTGCATCATCACCATATAATCCTTGAGATCCTACAACAAACCAATATTTTATTTTATTTGACATAAAGACATCTCCTTATTAATTTTGTCCGTAATACGCATTAAGACCATGTTTACGCTGGTAATGTTTATCTAAAATACGGTCCGGAAGTATTTCTGACAGTGGATTTAATTGACGTGTGTAAAAATTCATTTTGCATATTTCCTCAAGCACAACTGTGTGCATAACAGCCTCTTCAGGATTTTCTCCCCAGGTAAATGGAGCGTGTCCTTTTAATAGGACACCGGGCACCTCAATAGGGTCGATGTTTCTTTCCTCAAAAGTCTCTATGATTATTTTTCCAGTTTCTTTCTCGTAATTTTGTTCTATTTCCTGTTCTGTTAAATAACGTGCGCATGGGACGCTTCCGTAAAAGGTATCTGCATGGGTAGTGCCCATGGCGGGTACGTCCAGTCCCGCCTGGGCCCAGACTGTTGCCCACGGTGAGTGTGTATGGACTATACTTCCAATATCAAATGATTTATAAAGTTCGGCGTGTGTTGGCATATCTGATGAAGGCTTTAGGCTGCCTTCAATCACTTCTCCATTTAAATTGCACACAACCATATCATCGGCTTTCATGGTCCTGTAGTTTACACCGCTTGGCTTGATTACAAATAATTGGCTTTCTTTATCGAAAGCACTCACATTTCCCCATGTGTATTTAATAAGTCCTCTTTTCGGCAGTTCTAAATTCGCGTTAAAAACCTCTTCTTTTAAAGATTCCAGCATTTAATCATCTCCCAGAATGAATTGAGAAGCTTTTTGTTCCAATGGCAAAGCACTCTTATAACGCTTTATATAATTTTTGTAGTTCTGAATATCTTTCTCTGTGGGGGCTGCAGTGGAAGCCTTAATCTCTCTAAATACGAATGACTTTAAATAATCTTCCAAAGAAATATTTCTTT
>DXHR01000009.1 GCA_019113295.1 Candidatus Salinicoccus stercoripullorum
ACGATAGTCTTTATCTTGTACTTTATTACCAAAGTATAATTGTAATGGCTGTTGATTCGGACCAATGCCTATAATATAACTGATATTGTCGTTACTTAAATGGAATTGCTGAATATCTTCATTAATTTGTATCATTAACATTTCTCTCCTTTTTCCTGTTGTTTAATATATAAACTATATCTCTTAAGAAAGCGCCTTTTAAATTATAACTGAAGCGATAAATCAAATAGCTGCCAATTACAAAAATAATAGGAAAAACACACATAATAATTCTGATGCCGACTTTGGTAAAATCAGATTGTGGCTCGCCGGGCTGGTAATTGAATATAGACAGCCCCCAGCCAGTTATTAATCCTGATAAAGCCATAGCAGTTTTCATTAAGAAAGTTTGAGTGGAAGTGATGACACTCTCATTACGCTGACCAAATTTAACTTCACTGTAATCAATAACGTCAGCTATCGAAACAGTAATGATACCCATGATGAACCCAGAACCAATTTTAATGAAAGCTGTTCCAACAATAACAAAAAAAGCATTTTGTGGAGCAATGTAACCCGCAGATAATAAAATTAATAAACCTATTACCATAGAAATTGCAGCTAATGGGAACACTTTTTCCCTGGTAAGCCATTTAGCTACTTTAGGAAACATAAGTAGTCCAATTATTTCAACAAATCCCATTGCGTTATATAATTGGAATAACCCCTTGGACTCTGTCACATAATTAAAGTAATAAATTAAAATACTGTTGATAATCTGGGTGCTGAGAAAGAAAGTGACTAATATTCCTATATAGGCTAGCAGCTCCTTATTTGTAAATAATATACGCCATATGTCTTTAAGCTTTAGTTCTATTCCGTTTCCAATATTAGTGGGTCTTTCTTTAACATTAGATATTGTAATAACAGTAGTAAATATAAATACTATAGAGATGATCAGAGTCATTATAAAGAAACCGGAAGATAATGAACCATCACCGGAGTGATCGGCAAAAAAGTATACTATAGTAAATCCTAATGTACCCAGCAAAAGATTAGATAAACTTGCAAATATTCTTGGAATAACAGAAACTTCTTCTCTCTCGACTGGATTATTTGTTAAATTCGGCAACCAGGACCAATAAGGGACATCCATAATAGTGTAAGTCATTCCCCACAGGATATACATAACTGCTACAAACGCATACAATGCAGTTCCGTGTAAGTGGAAATCTGTAAACAAAATCAAGGTTGCTACGGAGTTAATCAATGTTCCTATTAGTATCCATGGTCTGAATTTTCCCCATCTTGTTCTTGTTTTATCTACAATAAAGCCCATAACCGGATCATTTATCGCGTCCCAAATACGAGCTACAAAATATAAAGTACCAACAAATGCTGCAGACACACCTAAAACATCGGTCAAATAGAACATTAAATAAATACCAATTAGATTTACTATTAAATCTTTACCAAACGCCCCAATCCCAAAAGAGTATTTTTGAACTCTTGTAACTTGTTTCTCCATATGTTCACCTCTTGTTTCATCTTATATAAAGCATATGATGAAAACGTTTTATTTAAAATGAATATATGTATCTGAAACATTGAAATTTGTGATTTTCTCTATTTAAGTTGAAAGTGATCTCCGTGTGCAAAATTACACTGGCGACCTTTCTGAATCCATGTAATCCATAAATACTTCCCACGATGTCTGGCTTAATTTTACAATCGGTGATCTGATGCACAGTTTTAAGCTGTCCTTTTACAAAAGCCCTGCTTGCCAATCGGCAAACAGGGCTTTCCCATCTGTATTTACGAAACAAACTTCAGTCCAGATACACCGAGGACGATGATGATCACACTGATGATACGGCCGAAATTCCTGGACTCCCCGAAAAATATCATATTGATCAGAACCGCAGCTGTCGTTCCTGCACCAATCCACACCGCATAGGCGATGCTCACCTGAAGATAGTTGAATGAGGCATAGAGGAAAACGAATGCGCCGCCGAATCCTGCAGCCAGGGTCAGAAGATTTTTAGCATTTTTCTCCATGCTGAATTTTTTAAGACCGATGACGCCAGCCGTCTCCATGACTGCAGCAACCAGTACATAGATCCATCCCATATCACTTCACCTCCCCGGTCTGATTTCCGGAAGCCATATTATCTGAAATATTGAGTGATATGACACCGATCACAATGACACACATGAAAATAATCTTGTAGAGTGTGACATTTTCTCCGAAAATGTATACGTCCATCAGTGCCGTACCGACCGTTCCTGCTGCGGCAAAAATGGCATAGACCGTCCCGGTGGGCAGTCCCTCACATGCTTTGGACAGGCACCAGAAATCAAGAATGATCATGGGAGCAATGATTGCCCAGTGCCACCATTGCTGAGCGACGTTGAAACCAAAGACCCAGAACAGTTCGAAAAGACTTGTCAAAAAAACATAAATCCAATATTTATTCATAATAGCTCCTCCAAACTGAATGAATATCATTCAATTTTATTTGAAAATAGAGCATAATGGGGACGCCATTATGCAGTGTAATGAAACATCATTTTCCATAGTTCAGCGAGGTCAATATATGATCCACCAGGGCGGATCGGTATTCATCGATGAATGACTGCTCGGGATCATCGAAAAGATAGACCTGTTCCGCAGCGGACTCCATGGCGCCGATCATTATTCTGGAAGCAAAGAAAGAAGAGGTCCTGGGACTGATTTCACCATCCGACCGGGCCCTGTCGATAAGTGTCTGTACCCATTCATACAGAGGAGCATAGATTGTCTCCCATCTGCCCACTTCCTCAGTCTGTGTGAACCCGGTGTAGACAAGTTTCGTCAGTTCCTTGTACTCCTCTGTATTGTCAAAGAAGACCGAGACCATGGTCTCCACATTCCTTTTAAAAGAGCGGTCCCTGACCTCGCTCTCCAGCCGTCTGAGGACGTTGTTTACCATATATTCAGCAATCGCCGGCATGACAGACAGTTTGGAAGAGAAGTATAGGTAGTATGTTCCCTGACCGATCCCCGCATCTTTGACGATATCAGTGATCGTGGTCTTTTCAATGCCCTGCCGCAAATACAGCTTGATGGCCGAATCAATGATCCTTTGCCTCTTGTCCATAAAAACACCCCGCAACTGAATGATATTCATTCATTATATTAATACATGCAATGATTTTGTGCAACAGACGGGTCAATCAGCGTAAAAAGCCGCAGACCGACGTCTACGACGACTGCGGCTTTTTGCATATGATCAGTCTGACCGAAGGAACGCCTGCAGTCTGCTATACTCTGCTTCGGCATCTTTCCAGCCGAGTTCATAGAGTGCTTCCAGACGTTTCTTGTTCCTTTCCGTCCTGCTTATCTTCAGAGGTTTACTTGGTGCTATGAGGAATGCATTGTTTTCCTTTTCCTGCTCATACAGATATTTGAGTGTGTCATTGTAATGTCTGTAGCGGACGCCGAGTTTTTCGTGGATCATCGGATGGTCTTTATACTTGATGATTTTCGACATCCGGCTCGGCTTTTTGAAGTATCCCCGATGCTTTGTAAGTATGACGATATTCTTCCCGAATCCGTCACTCTGTGCTTTCCGGATCGGGATGGGATCAGATATTCCGCCGTCCATGAGATGCCTGTTGTCATACTGTACACTGGAGGCGACGAAGGGCAGGGAGCTCGATGCCCTGAGAAGCTCAGGGATATGATCGCGGTTATCCGTCTTTTTATAGTAGACCGGTTCACCGGTGCTGCAGTCTGTCGTGACGATCGTGAACTGTTCCGGGCTGTCCACCAGTGTCTTTACATCAAATGGCACGAGCCTGTTCGGGATTTCATCGAAGATGAAGTCCATGCCGAAAAGTTCCCGTTTCTTTATATAGTTCCCCAGTGAGATATACCGTTTGTCTTCCACAAAATCCAGATTGACCTTTTTATTCCTGCCGGGCTGCCTGGAAAGATATGAAGCACCCATGCAGGCGCCTGCAGAAACGCCGATTACATAAGGAAGATAGAGCTCTTTGCTCATGAAGTATTCCAGCACTCCTGCTGTATAGAGGCCGCGCATACCGCCGCCTTCAAGAACCAATCCTGTATCTGTCATCATTTATGCCCCCGCTTCTGTTGGATGTCCATTTCATATAAATAAAGTTTAACAGATTATCATCTCATTATTAAGGCTGATTGCCCGAAATGTTCAAGCTTGCAGCAAATGCTTATCAATGAAATATTCTGAATGTTGATGTATTTTAAAAGTATGCATTACAAGTGATGAAGAGGGGAGGGGTACAGTGTCAGACATCGAGGATCTGTTTGAAAGACTGGACGCGGATAATGCACCGGGGCGCTGTGAAATTTTATAAAGGGATTCGAAAAAATCGGCGGGGGAACAGGAATATACAGAATACCGGAGTGAGCCGGAATTGCGCCGTGAAACGCCACATAAATATGCTGAAATACAAGGAGGAGACAACTATGGAATTCAAAAGAATCATCGATGAGAACAGGGAAACATACATGGCGGAATTGTTCGAAGTATTAAGGCAGGAAAGCATCAGTGCCGAAGACAGAGGTATCCGGGAATGCGTGGAACTGGTAGCCGGCAAGCTGACAAATGCCGGGATGGACAGTGTGGAAATCATCGAAACGGACCGTCATCCCATTATCTACGGTGAGTATCATGTTTCGGATGAAGCAAAGACGATGCTCATCTACGGCCATTACGATGTCCAGCCGCCCGATCCGCTGGAAGAGTGGGAGAGTCCGCCGTTCGAACCGGCCATCAGGGACGGCAGAGTCTATGCCCGCGGCGCCGGGGACAACAAAGGACAGATCATGGCACAGATACTCGCGGTAAAGACGTATATTAAAGCGGAAGGCAGTCTGCCCATCAATTTGAAGTTCGTGATTGAAGGGGAGGAGGAGACGGGCAGCCCGAATCTCCCGGCGTTTGTTGAAAAGAATAGGGAAAAGCTGGAGACGGATCTCGTCTATACGTCGGATGGACCGATGCTTGCGGACGGTCATCCGGTCGTACTCCTCGGTGTGCGGGGGCTCCTCTATGTGGAACTCATTGCTGAGGGGTCAAAGTTCGATAACCATTCGGGTAATAAAGGCAACATCGCCCGCAATCCGGCATGGGAACTCATGGATCTGCTCGGCACGATGAAAGATGATGACGGCAAAGTACTCATCGAAGGATTCTATGATGATGTATTGCCCCCGACGGAGAAGGAGCTTGAACTGATTGACAGACTGCCTTTTGATTTGGAGGAAGTGAGGGAGAATATCGGGGATGAGAACATAGAGTTCACCAAAGAAGACTATTACCGTGCGCTCTGTTTTGAACCGACTTTCAATATTGCCGGATTTACAAGCGGCTACGGCGGGGAAGGGGCGAAGACGATCATCCCTGCTGAAGCCAAAGTGAAGATGGATATGCGTCTGGTCATGAATCAGGATCCGGATGAGATTTTTGAACGGCTCAGACGTCATGTGGAAAAGCATGCACCGAATGTGGAAGTGAAGAAGCTGGGTATGATGCAGCCGTCACGGACGTCCTCGGAACTTGAATTCATTGAACCGATGAGGAAATCCGCAGAAATATCATTCGGCAAGGAAGCGTTCATCCAGCCGAGCCTCGGCGGCAGTCTGCCCGATGCGGTCTGGACGAAGATATTGGGAGTCCCTTCCGTTGTTGTCCCTTATGCGAACGTGGACGAGGCGAATCATTCACCGAACGAAAACCTCATAGTGGAGCATTTCTATAAAGGGATTGAGACGACATGCAGAGTGATTTCTGAAATGGGGAAGCTGGATAGGAAAAATAACATTTAATCTGCACATACTGATTTGCCTGTTTTATCTGTTCTGTGTAAGATGATATATGTACGATAAAATATAATATGATTCATATTCGACTGGGGGAGCATGTAAATGCTGAGAGAGCAATCGACCCTTTGAACCTGATACGGTTAACACCGGCGTAGGGAAGTGGAGTGAAGATAGCTGGAATGTACAATCCATATATATCGACAATCCCACACCTGTATCAGGTTGTGGGATTGTCTGCTTTCCCCCGGTCGAAATGGAAAGGGGAATTATGATGAACAGTCAGTTCACAGACCGCATCTGGAATCGCGTGGAGCCACTATGGAATAATTATTTGGAGCATCCCTTTGTGAGAGGGCTTGGGGAAGGATGGCTTGAGAAGGAGAAGTTCAGGCACTGGCTGAAACAGGATTATGTCTATCTGATCGATTATTCGAGGCTTTTCGCACTGGGCAGTGCCAAAGCGCATAATCTCGGAACAATGAACGAATTTTCCAAGCTGCTGCACGGCACACTCTTCATGGAGATGGATCTGCACAGGGGGTATGCGGATCAATTCGGAATATCCTATGAGGATCTGGAAAATACGGAAGCGGCAGCCACAACGACGGCCTATACGAGCTATATGCTGAATGTGGCGCAGCGGGGCAGCATAGAGCATGTTGCCGCCACTGTGCTGGCATGTGCGTGGAGTTATAATTTCATAGGATTGAAGCTCGCGCAGATCGAAGGTGCTTTGGAGCATGAGTTGTACGGGAGCTGGATACAGACATATTCATCAGAGGAATTCACAGAACTTGCGGAGAGCTGCAAATACTTGATGAATACACTGACTGAAGGGAAGCCGGAAAGGGAACTGGCCGAGCTGGAAGAGATCATCTATAAAACAAGTATGTTTGAATATATGTTCTGGAATATGGCGGAAAACATGGAGGAGTGGCCGGTAAAGGAAAGCTAGGAGCCGGCCCGGATGTTAAAAATCCCTGCTCCACAATTTCCGGAGCAGGGACTTCGTATGATCAGAATCCGGCTGTCCAGCCACCGTCGACGGTGAGTACAGTGCCGTTTATGAAGCTCGATTCATCGGATCCGAGGAACAGTGCCGCTGCTGCAATCTCTTCGGACTTCCCGGTTCTGGGAATGAGGGCCTGTGTCAGGCCGGCACGTTCCATGCCGAACTCACTGATGTCTTCCATGCTGGAACTGATATTCGTCTCAACGGCACCCGGTGCAATGCCGTTGACCCGAATGCCTTTTTTGGCGTACATGTAGCCGGTATTCTTTGTCAGGGCGACGACCGCATGTTTCGAAGCACCGTAGGCGACACCAGCATGGGCACCGTTCAGTCCACCGGTTGAAATCGTATTGAGGATGACACCTTCCTTGTCATCGTCGAGCCAGTAGTTGACCGCTTTGTGCATGGCCCGCATGACACTTTTCGTGTTCACATCGAAAATTTTGTCCCATTTCTCGTCAGTGATCTCACCGACCGGCTCAAAGCTGTCCATTATGCCCGCATTGTTGACGAGGATATCAAGGTCACCGTATTCACTGATCGCGGTGTCTATCATACGTCCAATCTGATCCGCATCAGCGACATCCACAGTCACCGGTTTTGCAGTGCCGCCGTCAGAAGTGATACCCTGGCTGACATCTTTTGCACCTTCGGCATTGTAATCCGCGACAATGACCTTCGCGCCTTCCTTTGCGTACAGTTCCGCAATCGACTTGCCCATCCCTGACGCTGCCCCAGTAACAATTGCAACCTTGCCTTCAAGTTTAGCCATGAAAATCGCTCCTTTTAAAGTATTGTATACGTGTATTTTATGCTTTAATAATAGTAATGCAAAAATAATGATCCGCCCGCAATCAACAGATGGAGCAGGGTTTATGGAAGCACCTAAAGGGAAAAATGAATTATCGTGAAAACTTGTGAAGGGGGAAATTAAAAATGGCTAAGACCATCATGATCACAGGCGCAGGCTCGGGTCTCGCCAGAGGAGCAGCGATCGGGCTGGCAAAAGAGGGGCATAAGGTCATTGCCTCTGTTGAAAATGAATCCCAGGCGGATGAGCTGAGGAATGCAGCCCGGGAGGCGGGTGTAGATATGGAGATTTTCAAGATAGATATTACAGATCCGTCCGACCGGGAAGCCATGAAGGATTATGAATATGATATATTCGTGGCCAATGCGGCGATCAATGAGGGCGGCCCGATCTGGGAGATGCCGATGGAGGATATCAGGAGATTGTACGATATAAACGTCTTCGGCACTCTCGAAACGGCGCGTGTCGCAGCAGAGTATTTTGTCGGAAAGCGCCAGGGGAAAATCATTTTCATGTCCTCCAAGGCTGAAAAGATGAGTTCTGCATATAAAGGGCTCTATTCCTCCTCCAAGCATGCACTGGGCGCCATAGCAAAAGCTTTAAAGCAGGAGATGGAGGAGTTCAACGTCCAGGTGGCAACGATTAATCCAGGCAGATTCGGCACGGGATTCAATGACCGGGCGGTCGAAGCGAATTGGAAATGGTACGATGAGGATAAACACCATACTTCCAGAGAAAAACTGGAAGCGAGCGGGAACAGTCTGAATAACCAGATGGATCCACAGCTGATGATTGACAAGATGGTGGAGATCATTCCGATGGAACATCATAAGTTCCGGGTAGTCTATCCTGAGTCCACTGCAGAGGATATGCGCGAAGAGGAGAAGAAGGACTGGGAAACTGAAATATAAAATAAGGGAGACGGAAAACCTTTGCTTTCCGTCTCCCTTAATGTTTATAAGCGGCTTCCAATCGGCACTCCTGTTTACGATAATACGGAAAGGGAAAATGATAACCATCATTAAAAACCAAGGAGGCAGTTAAGGATGGCAAAGACCATTATGATAACAGGCGCCGGTTCCGGTCTGGGAAAAGGTACAGCGCTCGGACTGGCGAATGAAGGGCATAAAGTCATTGCTGCTGTTGAGAATCACCCGCAGATCACCTCGCTGAAGGAAGCAGCGCAGGATGCAGGTGTGTCTTTGGAAATCTTCAAGATGGATATTACGAATCCGAAAGACCGGGAACGCATGAAACGCTATGATTATGATGTATTCGTAGCGAATGCGGCGGTCAATGAAGGCGGTCCGATATGGGAAGTGCCGATGTCGGCACTGAGAGAACTGTTCGAAGTCAATGTATTCAGCACCCTTGAAACGGCACGTATTGCAGCGGAGCATTTCGTTGAAAAGGAACAGGGAAAGATTGTATTCATGTCTTCCATGGCAGGGAGCATGGCTTCTGCCTATAAGGGACTTTATGCATCGTCCAAACATGCCATCGAAGCGATTGCCAAGTCGCTGAAACAGGAAATGGAGGAATTCAATGTGCAGGTCGCTACAATCAATCCAGGGCCGTTTGATACCGGGTTCAATGATCGTGCAGTGGAAGAGAAATGGGAATGGTTCAATGAAGACAAACACCATACTTCAGTTGAAAAACTGAAAAACAGTGAAAAAGGGTTGGAGAACCAGCTCGATCCTCAATTGATGATTGATAAGATGGTGGAAATCATTCCAATGGACCACCATAAGTTCCGTACGGCTTATCCGGAAGACACGGCGGAAAACATGAGAAAAGAGGAGAAAAAGAACTGGGAGATTGAGATATAGACTCATCTTGATAAAGACAATCATAAAAAATTTTGAGACCGGCCTATGATAGACGACAGGCCGGTTTTTAATGTACGTAATTACGGAAATCAATAGAAACCATTTACACCTATAGAATAGATTTTAGCTAAAGTACATTTACAATGTATGAAGGCTATAGTAATTTATTATTTATACGGAATACTGTGAAAATTTAAGAGAAAGTGCATTTCTTGATACTTACTAAAATTCGATTGAAAGGGTTTTGTTGAATGACGGATGAAAAACCGAATGGTAAGAAGAAATTTACTATGCCGCACATCTACGTCATCCTGTTCACACTGATAACAATCGGAGTCATTGCTACATATTTTGTGCCTGCAGGAAGTTATGAGCGTGAAACTGTAGATGGTGTGGAAATGATCATACCGGATACATACGGCGGTGTTGAACAGACGCCTGTGGGATTCATGGAGTATATGACGGCAGTGCCGCGCGGTGTCATCGCTACGATTGAAATCATTTTCGGTATCATGGCGATCGGTGCATTGTTTAAAATCGTGGAGGATGCCGGCATCATCAGGCTGATCATCAATTATCTGTCGAGGACATTTTCGAACAAAGGGCTCCTGATCATCCCGACGGTGATGATTCCATTGGCAATCTTTGTTTCAGTGACCGGGAACATCGAGTCTTCGTTGATATTCCTGCCGGCATTGCTGCCGCTGTTTCTGAAACTTGGCTTTGACAGGATGACCGCCGCTGCAACGACACTAGTGGCGACGGTCACGGGGTTTGCGGTCGCGCTGACAGCACCGGCGAACCTGGGGACAGCACAGGCGATAGCGGAGCTTCCACTGTATTCCGGCATGGGCTACAGGATGATTATACTGACAGTAATGCTGATTGTCGGCATCCTATTTGTCCTGCGCTATGCGCATAAAGTGAAGAAAAGTCCGGAAAGGACACTGCAGACGAATAATGTCCCTGATTCAGAGTTCATAACGGATGACGGGACAGAACAGAGTAAGGCCGATCTGCGCACTAAAATTGCGACCGCAGTCTTTGTCCTATCCTTCGGCGGCATGTTCTACGGCGTACTGGCATATGGATGGTACTTTACAGAACTTGCAGGGTTTTATCTTTTTGCAGGTATCATCAGTGGCCTGGTGGCAGGAATGGGACCGTCCAGGATTGCAGAATCCATTAATGACGGAATCAGGAAAATACTGCTCGGATCACTGATTGTTGGTGTTGCGAGAGCAATTTCCATCGTTCTGGAGGACGGACAGATCCTGGATACAGTCGTCTATGGCATCAGTGTCATGATCGGCGCAATTCCGGAAAACCTGGTGCCGGTCATGATGATGGTGGCACAAGGTCTGCTCAACTTCCTGATTCCTTCAGGCAGTGGACAGGCGGCAGCAACAATGCCGATCATGATCGGGGTAGTGGACATTACAGAAATGACCAGACAGAATGCGGTACTCGCCTTCCAATTCGGTGACGGGTTCTCAAACATATTCTATCCGACCTCCGGCTACTTCATGGCCGCACTCGTCATCGCTAAGATACAGTATACCGACTGGCTGAAATTCATATGGCCGTTCCTGATCATGGTATACGGTCTCGGCGCAGTAGCATTGGTCATCGCTCACTTGATAGAATGGGGACCGTTCTAAATAGAACAGGACGCATACTTTGTTTCTGACAGAGATCCGGTCCATAAATTAGAAGATAAATTTTTACCTCCTGAGGACATCGATCCAAGGAGGCTTTTTAGGTTGATGATTATCAAAATCATGGTGACTTATGAGAAAGTCTAAAAGGCGCGAATTTCAAGTTTAAGTTAGCCACTTGAGTATACTCCCAATCCAGAGTTTGTGAAAACAACTGGTGGACAGCATGTCCAGGCGGGGCAACTGTTGGGACAATACCGTCATTGAATCATTCCATTCCAATTTAAAATATGAAGAATTCATATACACACGGTACAATTCAATCAGTAACGCGGCAGCGATGATGCGCGCCGTAAAAAGGTGGTCTCATTTCACTAGGTCAGTCTAAAGTTCTGCACTTTTATTTCGACATACACACCCATGCTCCTATAGATAAACGGGGAGAATAATGTATGACTCGTTTGTAAAAAAACTATATAAATGAGAAAACGCTAAATGGCAATTGCCATTTAGCGAGGGAAGTATAGAATCTAAGTAAATATTTTATCCAAGACCAACAGTGCGGCTCCTTGGGGGGCAGTGGATTTCTGAATTTCGCCAATTTTTATCTCTGCTTGTCCAAAGTTGCTGATATCCCCTTCATTTTTAAGAGTTTTATATAATGACTCTTTGAAATATGGATAAAGATTACTTACGCCGCCGCCTAGGATAATCAAGTCTGGGTCTAAAACGTTCATTTGATTGGAAATTGCTGTGCCGAGGTACATACCGATCTTTACTATTTCATTCTGAGCTTCATGATTATCATTATCTGCTTTTACCAATAATTCCTTAACAGTTTCTTCCTCACCTATGATGTTTTTATCTCTTGCTATATTGGTCAGGCTCAGGCCGGATACATAAGCTTGCAAGCAACCTCTTCTGCCACATTCGCATTGTCTGCCATTCATTTCAATGATTGTATGGCCAAGTTCTCCGGCAATATTGTGGCTGCCATTATATAATTGGTTATCAATCATTATCGCTCCGCCTACGCCGTACCCTAAGTTGATATACAGTATATTTTTATGGTGGGGTTTTACTCTTGAGACTTCCGCCCATAATTTACACCGGACATCATTTTCGACATGGATTGGCAAACCGAACGTATCTTCCAGGAAACTAAAATCGAAGTCTTTTATATTCAGAAGGAGTGGGGCATAAAGAGATGTATGATTCTCTACATCTACAAAGCCATGCATAGCGATGCCGATTCCTAAATACTGGTGGGGACTTTCTGTTATT
>DXHR01000010.1 GCA_019113295.1 Candidatus Salinicoccus stercoripullorum
AAGGTGAACTTGATGAGGGGAAAACCATTCTCGTTTCAAGGATTGCCACTGCGGTCATCGGCGGATTCGGCATCATCATCGCACTGAATCCGCTGGACTCCGTATTCTGGCTCGCCGTGTTTGCATGGGCGGGGCTTGCAACGTGCTTCGGTCCACCGGTCATCCTTTCGCTTTTCTGGAAAGGCGTTACGAAATGGGGCGCAATCTCCGGCATGATCGTCGGACCTCTCGTGACAGTGCTGTGGTACTTCTTCCCGCCGCTCGATATATATGAAGGCGGGCCGGCGTTCATCGCCGCTCTGCTCGTCATCGTCCTGGTAAGTCTCTTTACACAACCGCCGGAGGGTGAGGACTTCGACAGGATGTGGGATGAATATACCGAGAAATCCGAACTTGGCAGACCGGTGCCGCTGCCGTCTGATGTTGCGTCTGTGAAGGCATTGAAACAGAGTGATGTGAGCACGAAGACAGAGAAGGAAATCGTGGCGCAGCTGCTTGAGTGCAAAATGCGGACAGCAAGCCCTTACGTGAGCAAGTAGGAAAGGAAGAAGTGCTTTGGAAAATGATATGGAAACAATCTCTCTGATCAAGACCGGGTTCGATCTTAAGGACAGGGAAGTGGTGTGTTATCCATATTTGATCATCACCTTCAAAATCCATCTGCCCAGGCTGTTCCTGAAGCCGAGGATTGCCTATACTGTCGTGACAGCGGATCTGGTCAAAGGCGCTGCGGCGAGGTCGAACATGTTCCCGGAGACCGAAGAGGTGGACATTCAGGAGAGTTCAATCGTCCCGGACCTCATAGAAGAGGAGGAGGCCCTGACGAACGCGAGGAAAACCGCCCTCAGATGGATCATGTACAAATTCCATTCATTCAGGGCGCCCCGCATCGAAGTGATCCAGAGGCAGAAGGCCTATAAAGCATTCTTCCATGCAGACGTCAAAGGCAGGACAGTACTGATCGATTCTGTAAAAGGTCTGGAACAGGATGATATCAGGTAAACTGGAGCGGACTTAAAATCCTATGGGATGAAAGAGGGATCTGTATGATGGATTTCAGCAAGCGGAGGATAAAACTCTGCAGGATAATGGAAGAGAGGAAGGACTCGCTCGTCATCATCACCGACCCGGCATACATTCATTATTTGACGGGATATCACGGGGCGCTTGGCATAGAATGGGGGCGCCCTGAACTGTTCCTCATGACAGGGGATGGAGAATCCACTCTTATCACGCCTCTGATGGAGGAGGAGATGGCGTTGAAGCAGACATCGGTCGATAAAGTCATAGCATGGACCGACGGTCTCGATGATGAGTGGAGGAGACCGCTCGGAGATCTTCTCAAAAAGCATGACAGCGGGAATGTCGGCATCGACTATCCAAAGATGCCTCGGGTAATATGGGATTTTATCACCGGCCGGACCGGCAGGGATAAAATCACCGATATCAGTCCGGATATCGACAGGATGCGCATGATCAAGGATGAAGATGAGATACAGATTGCCCGGCATGCAGGCGAGGTGGCAGTGGCCATGCTCGAAGGTGCGATGAACCGGGCAGAACCAGGAGTCTTCGAATACGAAGTCGCACTGGCAGCAATGGAAACCGGAACGAAAAGGGCGGCGTCTCTGATGGAACAGTTCTACCCGGAAGAAGAACCATTCAACTATCCGGTCATCAGCAACCAGCAGATCATGGCAACCGCCGGCCTTACCACAATGTGTCATCACCGTAACGGCATGACGCGTCTGGAATATGGCGAACCGCTTTTCATATGCCACTGTGGGACAGCACAGTTCAAGAGGTTCTATCCGGGGTTCGACAGAATCCTTTTTATTGGAGAGATAAATGACGAAGCTCGAAAATTACTTGAAACCGCAGAAAAAGCGCAGGCCGCTGCACTAGATGAAGTGAAACCCGGTGCTGTAGCCGAAGATGTCTATCATGCGTATGCAGAAGTCATCCAGAGCGCAGGCTACCCGATACCATTCCGTGCAGGACGGTCAATCGGTTTCTCAGTCAACGAAGCCCCCCAGCTCGCCTATGGAGACAAGACGATACTCGAGACAGGAATGACATTCGCAGTCGACGGCGGTGCCGACGGCAAAAACTATCGTGCCCAGGTCGGCGACAGCATACTCGTCACGGAAAATGGTTTCGAATTCCTGACCCCGTTCACGAAAGAACATTCAAGTTTGGTGGTGGGGAGGTAAGTAACGTTCAGATCTGTTCATTATGGAAACGATATAATTTAAATTGTCCTTAAGACACAAAATCAGGCCGCAGAAAAAATATGCGGCCTGATTTTATGAAATGGTTGTTGGTTTCTTATTATGATTTTATACTCCTGAGTACGCCATGAATCCGCCGTCAACGGGTACTGTAATACCTGTGACGAATTTTGAAGTATTTTCATCGGCCAGCCACAGAAGGGTACCGAGCAGATCCTCAGGTTCTCCGAAGCGACGCTGAGGGGTATGGGAAATTATTTTTTCAGCTCTCTCAGAAAAAGAACCGTCCTCTTTCAATAACAAATTCCGATTTTGTTTGGTAAGGAAGAATCCCGGTGCGATTGCATTGACCCGGACTCCTGCCTCTGCAAAATGGACTGCAAGCCACTGTGTCAGATTATCTATCCCGGCTTTAGCAGCACTGTACGCCGGGACTTTTGTCATCGGTGACGGGGCAGACATGGAAGAGATATTGATAACTGTTCCACCACGATCTGTCATCTCTTTACCAAACACCTGCGTCGGGATCAGTGACCCCACCAGATTCAATCTGAAGACATGGTCGAAACCTTTAAGCTTAAGATCAAAGAATGATTTCAAAGTATCATTTTCTATGTCGCCCTTTTCGAAGGTTTCCTTGTCTGTTATAGCATCGGGATGATTACCACCGGCACCGTTGATCAGCAGATCACATTCTCCGAGTTCTTCTTTCACTGTTTTATATGCTTTTTGGACACTTTCTTCATCCAAGACATCGCATGCAACTGCGATTGCCCTGCCACCGTTACCTGTAATTTCATCTGCAATTTCCTGACCGTTTTTCTGGTTTCGGTTCAGGATGGCAACATTCATGCCCTGGCTTGCAAGCTCTTTCGCCATCTCCTGGCAGAGCACGCCGCTGCCTCCTGTAACTACGGCATTCTTACTAATAAGACCTTCAAATTTAGGAAGCAAAATTATTCAACTCCTTTTCTGTTTTCCAATTCATATGCATCCCACAGTCCCCAGAGATACATGATGCCGAGCGCGCGGTCGTACAACCCATACCCGGGACGACAGTTTTCATTCCACAGGTGACGTCCGTGGTCAGGACGCACATATCCTTCAAAACCGGCTTCATGATATGCTTTGACGACATCATCAATCGGTACTGATCCGTCCCCGGAGCGATGGGAGGTCTCGATGAAGTCACCATTATCATAAACCTTTACATTTCTGATGTGTGCAAAAGCGATGCGATCTGAAAAGCGTCTGATAATATGTGGAATATCATTTTCTGGATTTGCTCCCAGAGAGCCGCTGCACAATGTCAGGCAATGGGAAGGGCTGTCTGAAATGGAAAGGTACCTTTCAATCGCACTTTCACTGTTTATAATTCTTGGAAGGTTAAACACAGACCATGGCGGATCATCCGGATGGATGGCCATCTTGATGCCTTCCTCTTCAGCTACCGGCAGAACTTCGTGCAGGAAATACTCCATGTTCTTCCACAGTTGATCTTCATCAACCATTTCATATGCCTTAAAAGAATCTTCAATCGTTTTAAGTCTTTCAGGTTCCCATCCCGGCATCGTGTAGCCGGAATCTGTTGTCTGTTTGATCAGTTCATCCGGGTCCATATTGTCCACCTTGGATTTTTCGTAGAACAGGGCAGTGGAGCCGTCTTCCAATTCTTTGTATAGATCTGTCCTTGTCCAGTCGAAGACCGGCATGAAGTTAAAGCATACTACCTTGGCTCCTGCTTTTGCCACATTCCGCAGACTGATCTTGTAGTTTTCAATGTATTCATCTCTTGAGGTTCTGCCGAGCTTTATGTCTTCGTGGACATTGATGCTTTCAACGACGTCCAGGTGGAAGCCGTGGGCATCCGCCTGCTTTTTTACTTCCATCACTTCTTCTTCGGTCCAAACCTCGCCGGCCAGACGGTGATGCAGTGCCCATACGACACCTTCAACTCCCGGGATTTGCTTGATCTGTTCTAATGTTACGGAGTCGTTTCCTTCCCCATACCATCTAAAGGTCATATGCATGTCTTATCAATTCCTTTTCTAAAATGTAAGTACTATTTTTCTTACTGCTTCAGGGTCGTTCTCGAGTAATTCAAAAGCATCATGGATCTGATCCATGGAATATCTTTGAGAAATGATCTGGGTTGGATTAATTTCGCCGCGGCCGACCTGCTCTATCACTTTTGGAAATTGGTGGGTCTGCAGCCGTGAACCAACCACTTTCAATTCTTTTTTAGTCAGCAGTAACGAAGGGATGGATGAAGGCTGTTCGTTGAAGCCCAGAGTAACGACTCTGCCGGCTATGGATGCCAGCTCAACAGCCTGTTGGAAAGTTTGAGGTAATCCAACAGCATCGATGACAACATTGGCTAACTCTCCGTCGGTCAGTTTGCGTATTTTTTCGTATACATCCACTTCATCAGGTTGGATGACTGCATCCGCTCCAATGGATTTGGCATAATCCAGTCTGTTCTGATTGAAGTCTGAAATGAAAACTTTTGCGCCGCGTTGTTTCGCCTGTAACAGACAGGCGATGCCGGTTGGTCCGGCACCGATTACGAATACGGTGTCTCCTTCTCTTACTTCACCTCTGTAATTTGCCTGCGCACCGATGGTCATCGGTTCCATCAACGCAGCCGCTTCTTCAGAAACATTTTCAGGTACTTTATGCCAGTTTTTCTCATCTGCTTTCAAGTATTCAGCCATCCCGCCGTCTCTGTGTACACCGAATACTTCAAGTGAATCACACACGTTAGGCTGGCCATTTCTGCAGGCATAGCATTCTCCGCAGTATGTGATGGGTTCCAATGCTACGAGATCACCGGGGACAAGGGAAGTTACATTTTTTCCGACTTCTTCGACTACACCGGAAACTTCATGTCCGATGACTCTTGGATAGACAGTAAAAGGGTTGCTGCCATGGTATATGTGGACATCGGACCCACATATACCCACATTTTTTATTTTCACGATAACTTCATTTCCATTTTCAATAACGGGTTTTTCGAGTTCAACAATATTCAGTTGACCTGGTTTTTCTACTTGTATAGCTTTCATTCATGACACTCCTTATCTTTATTCGAATAGACTTGGCAGGAATAGTGATAGTGATGGTACAAAAGCGACAATAATCAGAACGATGATGGAAATGACGAAATACGGAACAAGTTCTTTAACAGTGGTCATGATCTTAACGTTGGCAAATTGAGATGCTACGAACAGACACACACCGACAGGCGGCGTTGAAAGGCCGATCATCAATGCCAGTACCATGATGATACTGAAGTGTATTGGATCCATTCCGATACTGTCGGCAATCGGCAACAGTACAGGGAACAGAATGACGATGGCTGCGATTGTTTCCATGAACATTCCGACTATCAACAATAGAAGAATCATCAGCAGAGTGATGAGTATCGGATTTTCTGTAATGGATAGAATGACGTCGGCAACCAGAATTGGAACACCTTCTGCAACCAGAATCCAGCCGAATGTGTTGGCAAGGGCTACAAGGATCAAAATGGAAGCGGTAGTTCTCAGAGTATCCATCATGATGCCAGGTACTTCTTTCAGATCCAGTTCTTTATAAACAAATTTCCCTACGATAAATGCATAGAAGACAACTACGACTGCCGCTTCAGTCGGCGTGAAGTATCCTCCCAGAATTCCCCAAAGGATAATGACAACCATAAGCAATGCCCAGAACGCACCGAAAAAGCTTTTTCCTACCTCTGAAACTGAATGTCTGCGCCCTTTAGGATATTTTCGTTTTACTGAAATCAAGTATGTAACGAATAAGAACCCAATCCCCAAAACCACACCGGGAATTGCACCGGCGACAAAAAGATCTCCGATTGAAATACTCGCCAGTGTACCAATGATGATCATCGGCAGGGAAGGCGGCAGCATTGGACCGACAGTTGATGAAATGGATGTAACTGCAGCTGAAAACCCTGAGCCATAACCTTGCTTTTTCATGGCCGGTATCATGACAGAGCCGATACTGGCTGTGTCCGATAAGGCTGTGCCGGATATACCACCGAATCCGAGAGATGATGCAACGTTAGTCAATGCAAGGCCTCCACGGATATGTCCAACGAGAGCATTTGCAAAATCGATGATGCGGTTTGTGATGCCTCCGGCATTCATCAGATTTCCAGCCAGGATGAAGGCGGGAATAGCCAGCATGACGAATGAGTCCAGACCTGCAAACATAGTCTGGGGAATGACTGCCTCAGGCACTCCGGCAACCAGAAGATACGCTAATGCCGAGAAACCTAAACTGAAAGCGATAGGCACTCCGGCTGCGATACTTAATAGGAAGACCCCTACAACAAGTAGTGCCATCATATGTCATCCACCTCATTTCTTGGTTCGTTTTTCAGGCAGCGGTCAATTATATAGACGATTGAATACATGAAAAGCAATAATGCAAGTATTGGGATCGAAGCGTATATATAGACCATATTTATACCGAGAGTTGGCGCGTAGAAATCCATGCCGAGACCGGTAAACTGTATACCATATATAAAAAGGAATATTGAAAATATCATAATGAGAACTGATATGACACTTTCGTAAATCCGTTGAGCGTTTTTAGGCAGGGATGTCGGCACTAGATCAACGGTGATGAATTCGCTCTTCCTCAAAGCCACAGGTGTTGCTGTAACCATTGAATAGACGAACAAATATCTTGAAAGTTCCTCTGTCCATGTGAATTGATAAGGGAAATATCTGCTCAGAATCTGAGTAACGACCACGATGAGCAGAGCAGTAAAAAATATCATAGAAATGATTCCAAGGATTTTATCGACCCGATCCATTATCTTCATTCATCGTTCCCTCCATTCCCACTTTCTACAATTTTTTGGTAAAGATCCATCTGTTCTTCAGTGAAATATTCCTCCAAAGCTGGCAGCATAGCTTCACGGAAAGCCTCCTGATCAACATTGCTGTTAAATTCGACTCCTGTTTCTTCAAGTTGAGCACGAACTGCTTCAGCTTCTTCCTTCATCAGATCACGGGAATAGCCTTCGGCTTCAGTTGCAGCTTCTTTGACTGCTTCCTGCTGATCTTCAGGAAGGGCTTCCATTTGTTCTGAACCAACAACGACATAAATCCAGGAACGGACATGTTCAGTTTCATTGATATATTTCTGCACTTCGTAAAATCCATTACTCATGATCAGGTCATTCGGGTTCTCCTGACCATCAATTACTCCTTGCTGCAATCCTGTGAATACTTCACTCAGGCTCATAACCTGTGGCTGGGCACCTGCTTCTGACCATGATTCAAGGAAAAGCGGAACGTTTGGTATACGCATACCGAATCCGCTCAAATCTTCAGGTGAAGAAATCGGAGTATTTGAAGTGAGATTCCTGGGCTCCCGCTCCATGTAAAATAATGGTGTCAGACCGATGTCTTCCTCTATTTCCTGTTCAATCTGCTGGCCTATGGGACCTTCAATCACTTTTCTCATTTGTTCCTGATTGTCAAAAGCGTAAGGAACAGCCAGCATGACGGCGTTCGGAGACCATACTTCCATGGATTCACCTGTAATGGTCAGATCCGTCGCACCATAGCGTATGGAGTTGATGTTATCGACTTCACTGCCTAACTGGCTGTTTGGATAAATTTCAATTTGCACTTTTCCGTCTGTCTTTTCTTCAACACGTTCGGCGAATTCGACTGCTGTTCTGTGCCACAGATGATTGGCATCGGAAATGTGGGTCATTTTCCAGGTGGTGACTCCATCTTCATTGGCAGTGGCATCATCCTGGGAGCAACCGCTTACAAAAATCAGGCATAGCAGTATGAATAAAGACCATTTTTTTGCCATTATGTAACCTCCAGTTTCTATTTAATTGAAATAATCAGGATACGATTCCTTCAGAGCTTTCTGGTCATATATTAGAAGTGCCAGGTGCTCTCTCATGAGCTGCTCTGCCTGATCAGGCTTTTTGTCTTTGATGGCTGCAACCATATCTTCATGCTGATCGACAAGTTTCTTCCAGTTCAGTTTCATCACCAGGCTGAGCTTTCTCAGACGATTGGAATGCGTATTCATTTTTTGAATCACTTCCCACACTCTCGTCTTGCCTGCACCTTCAGCAATCAGACGGTGAAATTCCTTATCCAGTATGAATAATTCATTTTCATCATCATTGTCCCTGGCAAATTTCTGATACTTCACATTTTTTTCGAGTTTTACTATGTATGCTTCAGAGAAAGACTCACATGCGAGGCGGATGATACCCGCTTCCGCCTGTTCCCTCAGAAAACGGGCATCTTCGACATGATCCAGGTCGATCAGGGATATATAGGACCCCCTCTGTGGCAGAACAGTCAGCAATTCATCTTCAGTCAACCTTAAAAATGCTTCCCTTACCGGCGTTCTGCTCACTTCCATTTTCTCAGAAATCTCTTTTTCAGAAATGGTCGACCCGGGAGGAAGTTCAAGAGATACAATAGCTTCACTAAGTGCTTCGTATACAAAGTCACGTGTGGAATTTTTATGTTTATTCCGATTTAACATACCATTCCTCCTTTTATGAAATTCATTCTACCATACTACCATACAAGTATGCTAGCATAAATTAAAACGCTTACAGGAGGAACGTTACATGATTAAAGCAGAAGAATTGGAAGAAATGACTTGCAAAGTATTTGAGAAAAACGGACTGCCGCGGGAAATCTCTGAAACAATTGCAGATGTCCTGGTTCACGCAAATTTAAGAGGTGTAGATTCACATGGGGTACTCAGAGTTGAACATTATATAAAGAGAATGAAGGAAGGGGGTATAAACCTTGCCCCCGACTTGAAAGAGTCGAACAGTTCAGCTGCAACCGGTACATTTGATGGAGATAACGGTTTTGGTCAC
>DXHR01000011.1 GCA_019113295.1 Candidatus Salinicoccus stercoripullorum
ACATCGTTACTGATTAAATACAAAAAGCAGTCCGGAAAATTTTCCGGACTGCTTTTTGTATTTATCAGGTATATTTGATTTTCTCTTTTTTAAGACCGATGAGATAGCCGGCAACATAGCCGATGATCATAAACGGAATCCATTCGAATGAACTTGCGAAGAATGGAAGGTTTTCAAGCCATGGCATCTCGAGCCATGCGTTGCGATGTATGACACTGAGTATACTTACTGCGATTACCAGTGCCACAGGCACTTGGAAACTGAGTCTCGGAGACGTAATGAAGTAAGTGACAAACAGCAGTATGACCGATGTCATCGCAATCGGATAGAGGATTGAAAGTACCGGTACACTCGTCTGGATGACCTGCTCCAGACCCTGGTTTGCAAGGATGAAAGAAACCAGCGTAAAGATGACCACGTAAATCTCATAGGAAATTTTCGGCAGAATCTTATGGAAGTACTCACTTACTGCAACGATAAGCCCCGTAGCTGTCGTCAGACAGGCAAGGAGCACTATGGCAGCCAGCAGAATCATGCCGAACTGGCCGTATGCCAGGTCAGAAACAAAAGTGAGGATGAAAGTGCCTGAATTCTGATCACCGATTTCCTCCGGTGTCAGGTTGACTTTATTGCCGATCCATCCAAGGGAAACGTAGATGATACCCAGGAGTACGGCAGCGATTGTAGCGGATTTTACAGTACCGATCAGCAGATCTTTCCGGTTGTCAACCCCAAGGTCCCTGATGGAATTCAGTACGACCATGGAGAACGCAATAGCAGCGATGGCATCCATTGTCAGATACCCTTCTGTAAAGCCGACTGAGAATGGTGACTCTGTATTGAACCCTTCTCCAAGGGGAGCGGAATCTGCTCCGATATATAACGTTATCGCACGTACAATAAGCGCAACAATAGTAATCAGGAGAAATGGGGTCAGTACTTTCCCGATACTGTTTGTCAGTGTATCCGCCTTGTAGCTGAGTGCAAATACAATAATGAAGAAAATGACACTGAAAATAAAAAGACTTAAAGCCCCTGCATCACCCATGAATGGCAGTACAGACATTTCATAACTGGTTGTCGCCGTTCTCGGAATGGCAAAGAACGGTCCGATTGTTAAGTATATGGCGACCATGAAAATAATTGCAAAAACGGGATGTACCACTTTTAATGATTCAACATACCCATCTTTTGATATTGAGCCGGCAATTACGCCAATAAGCGGCAGTCCTACACCCGTGAGGACAAATCCGGCTATTGCCAGCCAAAAATAGTCTCCGCTTACAAAGCCGAGTCCCGGCGGGAAGATAAGGTTGCCCGCACCAAAGAACATGGCAAAAAGCATGAAACCGACAATGAAACTATTTTTAGTACTCATCTTGTGACCTCCTAATATGTGAAATAACAGATAAACATTAGTTTACATTATAAGACCTGCAAAGTCTATAAAATTTTAAATTATCAGATATATCGAAATAGCGTGAATCTAAATGATCAGCGACTTGAGGACCCGTTCGATAATATTCGGCAGAATATAACCGATTTCTTCAGGTTTTTCCACAATTACTGTATTCTGGCCATAAATATTTCTAATCGCCTCGCGTGTGTTTTCCTCATTGTCAACATCGATGAAAATATTTATGATACTGATGCCGTTTTTCCTTGCTTCGTTGACAGCTTCATGGGTGTCGATCACACCACTCTGATTATACTGCTCTGCACTCGGCAACCCGTCTGAAAATATGATCATGAATTTATCTTTTTCCATCCGCCTGCTGAGTATATCGATTTCGTGGCGGAAAACAAAGCCATCTCTGTTGTCTCCTGAAGCTTCAATATCCAGAAGTGATATGGGATAGTAGTGTCTGGATCGGTCAAAATCCAGATGTTCATACAGATAATTGGGATAATAATCGGACATGATTTCAAATGAGTCTTCATGATGTGATACGACTCTCTGCGGAATGCCGAGGCTTTTCAGGATGTTGTTTATGATGATGATACCATTTATGCACTCTTCCATATGGTCTGTCATCGAATAGGACTGATCAAGTATGAGGGAAAATGCTGCATCAACCTCTTTCGATTCTGAAACCTTCTTGGTGAATATCTTGTGGCTGCCACTTACAATTGCACCCGTCGGATTTTTCATCAGCTTTCCTGTGCTCCTGTTGGACTGGAACTCATTCATCTTGAAATTCAGTATCTTTGTAATGTCGCCTGTCACCTGTTGGGCCAGACCATCATAAAAATCATATATTTCCCTGTATCTTCCATAATTGGTCATTTTGATCTTAGGCTTTCTGACCAGGAGTTCTGCATGGATGTTAGCAGCCCCAGTGTCGCGCATGCGGTTGTTCCCTCTGTTACGGCCGAAGCCTTCATGGAAGTCCTCTACATCGTCATCATAATTATTCTCTACATTATGTCTGCTCTTTCTGGATGTATTATCCCCTGTTTCGCCCAGCACAGCTGCATCTTCAGCATCGCGGCCGGTTTTTGTATCCACCCTGCCTGTATCGTGGCTGATATCATTTTCGTCATCTTCACTCTGCAGTTCTGTACTGTCTTTTCTGAAGGGTGTCGTATGATTATAGGCACTGATGTCATTGAACGGCATATCATGGATCCGGTGATAACCTGACAGTCTGTCGTGAGGCGCCGCCAAGCTGATTATTTGTTCTGTAATTGCTATGCTGTCCTTTGTACTTTTGCTTATGATGCCAAGAGAGCCACTGCCGTATTTGAAATGATTTTCATATTCCAGGACAGCCCTGTTCAATGCCTTTAGCAATGAATCAGCGTCATTATGGGACTGTTTCCTGTATTCTTCCAGCAGGATTGCATCCCCTGATGCAATTATACGTTTTATGAATGGCCGCTGCCTAATGGCTTCCATCCTGTTCCGGTAATGTTCCAATGTCAGGAAGATCTGCTGGAAGAGGGTGTCCCGGCCCTTTACGTTTTCAAACTCATCATAATCGAATAGAACTGCAGACGGAAACCTTGTCAGTATATCGTGGCGAAATCCCTCGAGCTCTGTAATGCCGTATCTGTGTTTCCAGAATGTGCTGACATATACAGTATTGACGTACGGGTTGAAATAGCTGTGTTTACGTACAGAAACAGACACGTCTTTATCTTTGAATAATAGACGTGTCAGATCCGTGAGTTCCATCATGACTTTCGAGTCAATGATTTCATCATTGAATTTTATAAATGAATAGCTCATATTGATCACATTCCAAAATGAAGTTCGGCTGCATTCAGTATCGCTTTCTTTTCCTGCTCACTGTCGAGCTTATCGATGATGGACCGGTAGCAGGCACGGGAAAGTGGCATCATGGTGCTCAGATCTGCCATATCCAAAAGACTTCTTACGCTCGATGGCTCTCTAGATATCTGGCTTTGTTCCATCATTGTCACTAGGTCCTGGTGGAAATCGGTCAGCGAATCAATGATTTTTTCATCTTTCTGTATACTCTGATCCATAAGGATGGTTTTGAGTGATTCCTTGGATACGTAGTCGATTTCAATGACATTGAATCTGTTTAGAAGTGCTTCGTTCATCGGCATGGTGCCGACGTAGCCGACATTGATGGCAGCAATCGCCCTGAAATCTTTGTGAGCGGTCAGTGTTTCACCAGTCAATGGGTTGGTCAGCGTCCTTCTGTAATCAAGGGCCGCGTTCAATATAGGGAGCACTTCAGGTTTCGCCATGTTTATCTCATCGATGTAGAGAATTGCGCCGGCATTCATGGCGCGTACGACCGGCCCGTCGATGAAGACGATCTCTTGCCTGTTATCAGTGTACTCGATTGTTTTAAAGCCGAGCAATGCCTCGATATCAACATCCACCGAACAGTTGATACTATACATTTCTTTGCCCAGTTCATCTGTAAGATTCTCAGCCAACCGCGTTTTTCCGGAACCTGTCGGCCCTTTCAACAGAAGGTTTTTTCCGAGTTTCAAAATGCTTTCGGCATCCTGTTTTATATATTCGTCGTTGTGTAGGAATTCAGCGCACATGATTAATTCACATCTTCAAAATAAGTCTTGTAGTAACCGCCGACTTTTCCGGAGTCATCCTTGACGAATATATATTCATCAGTTTCATTGACAACTGTGTATTCCCTGCCTACGGTCAGCATATCTGAAACTTTATATTTGGCCGCATTTGTATGTGCTGCTTTCACAGTTCTTAAATTATTGTCATTCCATGTCTCATGAAGCATGTATATCTCCCCAGACTTTCAGATTTTAAATATATTCTAACATAAAGACAGCAGGTTTCCGTGTGGGAAGCCTGCTGTTGAGAACTTATATCAGCCTTCCAGAAGAAGGTCTTCAGGGTTTTCAATCAAGTCTTTGATTGTTTTGAGGAAACCGACTGCTTCCTTACCATCAATGATCCTATGGTCATAGCTGAGTGCAATGTACATCATCGGACGGTTTTCCATCTTGTCGTCATCGATTGCAACCGGACGTTTCTGGATTGTATGCATACCCAGTATGGCAGCCTGTGTCCCATTTATGATCGGTGTGGACATGAGTGAACCGAACACACCGCCATTTGTTATTGTGAATGAGCCGCCGGTCATATCATCAAGTCCGAGTTTCTTATCCTGCGCCTTTTTGGCGAGGCTGGCAATATCGGATTCGATATTGGCAAAAGTTTTACGTTCAGCATCTCTGACGATAGGAACAACAAGTCCTTCTTCTGTTGATACGGCTACACCGATATCAAAGAACTGTTTGAGGATAAGGTCTTCCCCGTCAATTTCCGCATTCACAGCAGGATATTTTCTGAGTGCGGCGACAGAAGCTTTTGTGAAGAAAGACATGAAACCGAGACGTGTGCCGTCATGTCGGTCCTGGAACTGGTCCTTCTTGCGTTTTCTGAGCGCCATGACGTTTGTCATATCCACTTCGTTGAATGTAGTAAGCATAGCTGTATTCTGCGAAACTTCCAGAAGTTTCTTGGCGATGGTCTGTCTTCTGCGGGACAGTTTTTCTCTTACAACCGGTTTTTCAGGTTTGTCTGATGATTTTGATTTCGGTGCTTCTTTCTTTGGCTCTTCCTGTTTTGCAGGTTGTTTGGAATGGTTGTCGACATCCTGGCTTCTGACAAGGCCACGCGGATCTGAAGCATTGATGTCACTCAGGTCGATACCTTTTTCGCGTGCCAGACGGCGTGCGGATGGTGTTGCAACGATGCGGTCATCATTACTTTCTGATTCGCTTTCTTTTGAAGGTGAGGGTTCTTCCTTCTTATCCTCAGACGGTTTATCTTCAGGTTTGCCTGTTTCTTTGCTTTCCCCCGATTTGTCTTCATCTGAATTTTTCTCTTCAGAAGCACTCTCTGAAGAACCGCCGCCTTCGCCATTTTCATCGACAATGGCGATGACCTGTCCGACTTCGACAGTGTCACCTTCTTCAGCTTTGAGTTCTGTAATCACTCCGGACTCTTCACTGATCACTTCAACATTGACTTTGTCCGTTTCAAGCTCAAGGATATTCTCCCCCTGCTCTACATGGTCGCCTTTTTGTTTCAGCCAGCTTGCTATTGTTCCTTCTGTTATGGATTCGGCCAATTCCGGTACTTTTACTTCTGCCATTATTTTACCTCCTAGGATTTTAGAGCGTTGTCAATAATATTTTGCTGTATGATCTTGTAGGACTCCCCGTCACCTTCTGCAGTTGAAGCACGTCTGATTCTGCCAACATAATTGAATTCTGTCTTCTCGGGTACAATATCCAGCAGATAAGGCAGGAGGAAGTGGTAAGCGCCCTGGTTTTTAGGTTCTTCCTGTACAAATCTGACTTCCTCGAGATTTTTGATTTCCCCGAACAGATTCTGGATCTCTTCAGATGGGAATGGATAGATCTGTTCCAGACGGACAATCAAAATGGAATCATCAGGATTATCCTTTTGTGCAGTCATCAGATCCACTGCCATTTTTCCGCTTGCAATCAATACTTTCCTGACTTTTGTCTTTTTGTAATCAGGTATGATCACTTCTCTGAAGCTGCCTTCCAGAAACGCGCTTACAGGTTCACTGACAAGCTGGTTCCTGAGCAGGCTCTTAGGTGTCATAAGAACGAGTGGTTTCATGCTTTTGGTACCGAGATACTTTGCCTGCCTTCTGAGAAGGTGGAAATAATTGGAGCTGCTGGACAGATTGGCAACTGTCATATTGTTTTCAGCCGCCAGCTGAAGATATCTCTCAAGCCGGGCCGATGAATGCTCTGCGCCCTGCCCTTCTGAACCATGCGGAAGGAACAGTGTCATGCCTGACTGCTCCCCCCACTTCGCATTACCTGCTGAGAGGAAGTTATCAAAGAATACCTGTGCCATATTGGAGAAGTCACCGTACTGAGCCTCCCATATTGCCAGCGCTTCCTTGTTTTCAACATTATAACCGTAATCAAATCCGACAACTGCGGCTTCTGACAGTGGTGAGTTATGGACGTCAAACGTCGCACTCACGTCATGTACTTCATGCAGGGGTATGAATTCCTTCCCTGTTTCAGGGTCATGGAGTACCACGTGACGCTGTGCAAATGTACCACGTTCAGAGTCCTGACCGGTCAGCCTGATAGGTGTTCCATCCTGGTTTATGGTGGCAAATGCGAGAGCTTCCGCATGCGCCCAGTCAACCAGTGCATTTTCATCCTCGAATGGTTTCTTCCTGCGGTCAAGAACATTGGAAAGCTTTTTGAAGACAGTAAAATCTTTCGGATAATTGAACAGTGTTTCATTGATGTCTTTAAGTCTGTCGTAACCGATGTCATCGTCAGTATTTTCATGACCATTGAGGACTGCCTTCGGCGTCTTGAGTTCGCCGTCTACATTCGTATCTGACTTGTCGATCTTGTCATGTGCTTCCCGCATCTCATCGAGCACACCCTGGATAATCTGTTTTTTCTCATCCTCTGTGATTATCTCCTGTTCCACAAGTTCACTGCCGTAGAGTTCATCGATTGTCGCATGTTCTTTGATTTCTTTGTAGAGCAACGGATTGGTCGTCGTTGGCTCATCCATTTCATTATGACCGTAGCGGCGATAGCCGATGAGATCGATGACGATGTCCTTATTGAACTTCTGTCTGTATTTCAGTGCGATCTCAATGGATCTGAGTACATATTCAGGTTTGTCGGAGTTCACATGGAGAACGGGGAGATCAAATCCGAGAGCTGCATCCGAAGCATAGACTGTCGATCTCGCGTCAGTCTCTTCAGTGGTGAAGCCGATACGGTTATTGGCGATAATATGAAGTGATCCGCCAGTAGTATATCCCTCAAGTTTGCCGAGATTCAAGGCCTCGTATACAATACCCTGCCCAGGGAATGCAGCATCACCGTGGATGATTGCAGCAATCGCCTGATTGTAGTCCTGCTGCGGCAGCCCCGTGTGGTCTGTCGATTCCTGCTGCGCTCGTGTCTTACCGAGAACTACAGGACCCACGACCTCCAGGTGGCTCGGGTTATTTGCAAGACTTATGCGCTGCTCCAGTCCTTTGTCCTTCCTCGTCTTGGCGCCGCCCAGGTGATATTTCACATCTCGCGCCCATCCTTGTGTGATTTCAAGTGACCCGTCTTCAGGCAGGAACTTCATCGGGTCAGTATGCATGAATTCACTGATCATCATTTCATATGGCTTCTCAAGAATGTGAGTCAATACATTGAGGCGTCCCCTGTGGGCCATGCCAATCTGAAGATTTGGAATGCCCTCATCAGCCAGCATATCTAGAAGATGGTCAAGCATAGGGACCAGGCTGTCGACACCTTCGATGGAAAAGCGCTTAGCTCCGACAAAGTTCTTATGAAGGTATTTTTCAAAGCCTTCAACTTTTGCAAGTGTCTTAAATAGATGTTTCTTCTCATCATCACTTAAAGAAACAGGGCTCTGCTGTTCGATTGTTTCCTTAAGCCATTGGCGTTCTTCTGTGTCATTGATATGCATATATTCATAGGCGAGCGGCCCTGTGTACAGCTCATACAGCTGGGTCATTGCTTCGTATGCATTATCATAATGATCCCCAAGATGCGAGCTGATCAGAGAAGCCGGCATCTGTTTGAGATCATCTTCAGAAACGCCGTAATCTTCAAAATCAAGACTTGGTATATTTTTCACGTCGGGTCTGTATACTGGATAAACATCCGATTTCAGGTGACCGAACAGCCTGATGTTATCCAACAGTCTCAGCAGGCCTTTAACCTTACCCTGATCCATATTTGATCCGGCACCGGACCCTCCGGATCCGATACTCTCAAACAGTGTGCGCATTTCCTCACTTACACTGTTGGGATCTTCTTGATACATTTCATGAAGCTCGAGAATCATCCCCAGGTTTGTTCCAAAACGAAGCGGAGCGTTCTCAAGTTCTTTCTCTTGCATTTTGCCACCCTCTTTAGAATCTTTTTAACTTTTACACATACTATTTTAGCACTAAGACATACCGTTTTAAAGCGAATTATAGGTGTAAAAAAGACAATAACATCAATTATATCGGGAATCTCATTGTGACTTTTGTAAATTTACCCTCAACGCTCTCAAGCCATACGTTTCCCTTATAGTTCTCGATTAATTTTTTTGCGATTGACAGACCGAGGCCATTGCCGCCCTGCTGTCTGCTTCTCGATTTATCCACTCTGTAGAACCTGTTGAAGATTGCTTCTGTTTCCCCTTCCGGTATCCCTATGCCGTGATCTATGATGGAGATATCGAAATAGTCTTCTTTTTTCTCGGTGGTCACTATGATGTGTTTATTCTGTGTGTCGTATTTTATGGCATTGTCGAGGAAGATGATGAGCATCTGTTCCACATGATGGGAATTGATCATGAACTTGATCGGCGATGGATCCAGGTCCAGTGAGAATGTATAATCCGGATGGACCTTCTGCATGGAATTTACACGGCTCCTCACTTCCTGATTGATATCAATCTCATCTCTGTTTTCATTCATCTTGCCGTCATTCTTGGTCAAAAGCAGCAGTTCTTCTACGAGCTTGTTGATGCGTTTTAGTTCATCGATGGAGATATCAAGCGATTCATCAAGTACTTCCGGCTTATGTTTCCCCCACCTGCTGATCAGCTTCAGGTGTCCTTGTATGATCTGCAGGGGTGTTCTGAGTTCATGGGAGGCATCTTCGACAAACTGCTTCTGCTGGTTATAGGATTCCTCAAGCGTATCCATCATATGGTTGAATGAATCCACCATGTAATCAGTCTCTTCCGTATTCGTTTTAAGCTTCAGCCGTTCCGAGAAACCTTCCGATTCAATACGTTTCAGCTGGTTCGCAATGCTTCTGATTGGTTTTACCATCTGGGTGGAGAAGAAATAACTGATTATGGAGGTGAATAATATTGACAGGAAACCAACGATGATGGAGATGAACATCATCATCCTGATAACGGAATTATAGGAATCCAGTGGATGGATGACCGACAGATAACCATTCCAGTATTGTGAATCGATGTTCACCCTGCCAAGCAGATAGCTGCTGTCATCTGTTTCCATCTGCGAGATTTCCTGCTCATAGACAGGTTCGAACTCGCTTTCAAGATCCATCGGCACCCCGGTGGTCGCGCTGTAAACCACATCTCCGCCCTGCGTGTAGAGGATCATCTTCTGTCTGTCATAGAGACTCGAATAAATTTCATTCTGACCGATTGTATTTATCGGCTGCGATTCATACAATGATTCAAGCTCTTCCAGACTCCTCTTGAGTGAACGGTCCTCCTGATCCTTCAGATAGACACTCGTGAAATAGATGAGCAGCGAGCTGAATATGAGGTATGTGATTGTAATTATCAGAGTTGACAGTCTGAGCCATCTGTACTTTAATGAGTTTCTGTTCATGAACGGATCACATATCCCACTCCGCGCACAGTTTCGATGTATTTATGCTTATTGAAGGGTTTCAGCTTGTTGCGCAGATATCTGATGTACACGTCCACGACGTTTGTCTCCACTTCACTTTCATACCCCCATACATGGTCAAGTATGGTCTCCCGCTGCAGGACGATACCGGCATTTTTAATCAGGAGATGAAGGAGCTCATACTCCGTTTTGGTAAGCTCGACGTCGTTCCCTTCAATTGTCACCCGGTAGGCTGAAGTATCGATTAGAATGCCATGAAGTTCCAGCACTTCCTGCTTTTCCTCCATATTATGGGACCGTCTCATGATTACCCGGATTCTTGCCAGCAGCTCCTCAATTTCAAATGGCTTGACAATGTAGTCATCCGCGCCGTAATCAAGACCGACAACCTTGTCGTATGTCTCTCCCTTGGCTGTGATTATGATGATGGGCACGTCTTTGACTTTCCGTATTCTCCGGCAGACTTCAAGACCGTTCAACTCAGGCAGCATCAAATCGAGCAGGATGCACTCATAATCATTACCGAGCGCCTTCTCAAGGCCATCAGCGCCATTTTCAGAGAGTGTTACCTCATATCCTTCATGGACAAGCTCAAGTTCTATGAACCTTGAAAGGTTGATTTCATCCTCCACTACCAAAATATTTTTCATATTCATCTTCCTATCTTCTGTTTTTCATATCATATCATTTTAAATGTATTATGAAAAAAGTTAAATGTGTGAAAGAATGTTCTGCCATGCATATCATAGAATATAAAAGAGCAGCGCCCAAAAATTGGACGCTGCCTATGTGTGTTGGATATATTCCTCTGGTTTGAAAATGATCTTTTTAAATAAGGGGGGCTTATTCATTATCATTGATAATCATTTTCAATTACATTCTATCCAGTTATCCTCCGGGTGTCAAGCTTTTTATGAAAAATCATTGTTGCAACGAGTACAACCATCGTTCCGGCAACAATTCCGGCAATGACATCAGTTGGATAATGGACGCCCAGGTACACTCTTGAAGATGAAATCATAAGTATGAAGAAAGCGCACAGGGCGTACAGCAGCCCTTTGCTTCTCATGCCGCTGTTTTTGATGATAACACCGAGGGAGCCGAAGAATATTGTCGATCCCATTGCATGTCCACTCGGGAAACTGAAACCGGTAATATCAATCAGTCTCAACAGGGACGGCCTTTCCCTGTCGAAGGAATTTTTTGTTACTGGTATTAGAATACTGCTTGCCAGCATCGCAACAATCAGGAAGAGTGTATGGAATTTGAGTTTATACAGCATCAGTATGGTGATCATGATGAGTGACAGGATCACCATTGACAGGACCTCCCCCACCTGTGTGAATCCGAGCATCAGAGCCGTAGTGATGAAGCTCTCGGAGGCATATATGAATTCATATACCTCGGTATCGATCCACTTGCCTACTCTTGATTCATGGAAATAGGCAATCACGCCGAAAATAAGCGTGAATACGAGAAATAAAGACATTTTTTTTGTGCGGCTCACTATTTGTCCTCCTTGCTGAGCAGTCTGTCGACAAGGTTTTCAGGCTTGAATCCTCCTTCAAAACCTTTCATTCTTGCGATGATTTCATTCCTGTTATTTTCTATCCTGGCGGCACTTTGATTAAACTCTGTGAGATCCAGCTCAGACTCCTGAATCACTTCCGCATACCCTTTTTCTTTGAAGTATTCAGCATTTTCCACCTGATCCCCCCTGCTTTGTGATAAAGGCAGGGGTATAAGGATCATCGGCTTTTCATTGAGCAGGAACTCATATATCGCGTTCGATCCACTGCGTCCGACGATAAGATCCGATATTTTTATCAGATGAGGCAATTCTCTTTTGACAAATTCATATTGTCTGTATCCTTCTCTTTCAAGAGAGGCAACATGGTTCCCTCTGCCGCACAGGTGGATGATCTGCCATTCCTCAAGCAATGCTTCAACATTATCCCTTACAAACTGGTTGATGGCTTTTGAGCCGAGCGACCCGCCCATGATCAGCATAATCGGTTTTTCCGGATTGAACCCGGTCATTTCGTATCCGATACGGGAATACCCTCTCCTGAGTTCATCCCTTATCACCGGACCAAGGTATTCCGATTTGTCCGCCGGCAGATAATCCAATGTTTTCTTAAAAGTGACAAATATCTTCGTTGCAAATTTACTTGCAATTTTATTTGCAAGTCCGGGTGTAATATCCGATTCATGTATATAGACCGGAATCTTCAATGACCTGGCGGCCAGTACGACCGGCACACTGACAAACCCGCCCTTTGAGAAGACAAATTCAGGTTTTTCCCTTTTCAGGATTTTCCTGGCATCCGAAATGCCTTTTATCACTCTGAAGATATCTTTGCCATTTTCAATGGAAATATAACGTCTCAGCTTACCGCTTGAGATGTTGAAGTATTTGATTGAAGTAGCACCTATTATCTCTTTTTCGATTCCTTTTTTCGAGCCGATGTAAACCGGCTCGACATCCCTGTTGAAAAGACCGGGAATCAGAAGCTTATTGAGCATCACATGCCCCACGGTGCCTCCACCTGTAAGTACGACTTTTCTTTTTTTTGAATCCATAATATCCTCCATACTCCATTATGCTAAATACTTTAAACTATTTGTCTGAATTGCACAATATAAAGCCGCATAAACATAAGTTCATGCGGCTTTGAATTTATTCTGCATCCTGCTCTTCAGAGGAATCCTCCTCGGGAGCGTCCTGTCCTTCAGGCTGGCTGGAATCTTCTTCGGTGGATTCCTCTTCCCCGTCCTCTTCAGGCACAGGCCGTTCTATTTCAATATGTTCTGCATTTTCGGATGCGCGCTGCTCTATTTCCTCTTCAGAGTATTCGTCATTGATATAATCTATCAAATAGTTTAGCTGGGCGTCATTCTCATTGATGTACTGCCTGAGTTCGCTCATGAGGGCAGTTGACGTCTCACCTGTCACGTCACCCGTCTGCTCCAGCCCCTGATCGCTCTGGAATTTCATGACTGTGGTTGCAAGTTCAGGTGTGAATTTCTTGTTGAAATCACTGGTTTCATAACCGAGGGTATCCAGTGCGACTTTGATGGAAGTGACTGTCTCATTGGTCTGTCCTTCGGCATAAACTTCTTCTTCATTGAGCATATCCACACGGTAGTAATCCGGGTTTAGCAGTTCTATATCCGGTGTGATGCCCTCTTCATGAATCCAATTGCCTTCCGGTGTCAGCCATTTGGTATTGGTATACTTGAGCATTGAATTATCACTGAAATCCTGTGTGCGCTGCACTACTCCCTTACCGAATGAACGGGTTCCGGCAATGGTGACATCCTTGTCCAGGTCATTCATTGCACCGGTGAATACTTCTGATGCGCTTGCGGACCCTTCATTGATCAGTATATACACATTCATATCCTCAGTGGATGGATTATCTTCACCTTCGGTCACAATTTCAGTCCGTTCTCCTGAGTTATTTTCGAGATAGAGTGCTGTCTGACCTTTTTCAACGAATTGGTTGATCATTGAAACTGCTTCATCAAGCAGACCACCCGGATTGTAGCGGAAGTCTATGATTACGTCTTCAACCTCCTCCTCAGCGGCCCGGTTCAGACTTTCCTCAAATTCCTTGGTGGTTCCCTCCTGGAATCTGTTGACGCTGATATGGGCCACATCATCGATCACCTCGTAAGTCACACTTTCAATATGGATGGTGTCCCGTGTCACGGTAATATCTATCGGTTCTCCTTCGCCCCGGACGATGGAAAGGACTACATCCGTCCCTTTTTCACCACGGATGAGCTGTACTGCTTCGTGAGTGGTCATGCCTTCTGTAGACTCACCGTCCACCCCGACAATCTGGTCTCCGGGTTCGAGGCCTGCTTCTTCAGCCGGCGACCCCTTCATCGGCGATGTAATGATGATTTTACTGCCCTCCTGCATCACTTCAGCACCAATGCCTTCAAAATCACCGGTGATGGATTCCTGAAACTCAGCCGTTTCATCCTTGTTCATGTATTCGCTGTATGGGTCATCCAGACCCTCGACCATGCCCTCAATCGAGGATTCTATAAGTGCATCTTTGTCTACATCAGTATAGTATTCCGATGTGATGGTATCGTATACATTATACAGCTTGGCGAATTCGCTCCTTGTGTCCGTTCCCACGTTGACGGCTTTTTCTGAACCTGCTTCAAGGCTCAGTGCCGTTACCACAGCTGTAGCGATCACAGCCGTCAGGATGATGATGATAAACCAGAATAAATTTATACTTATGCGGCGGCCGCCACCTTCAACTGATTTTTTATTCTTTTGATCCTCGTTCAAAATTCACACCTAATTTCTACTTGAATAATTACATAATAGTTTAACAGTTTATGTATTGAATTTAAAGAAAAAGAACAGAAAGGCACACACCTTCCTGCTCCCAGCCGGCTGGCTTATTATGCGTCTATGAATGGTACTGCAGCATCAAGTGCCACCTCAATCATTTCATTGAATGTTGTCTGACGCTCTTCGCTTGACGTCGCTTCCCCTGTCAGTACATGGTCGGAGACTGTCAGGATGGACAGCGCACGTGCATTGAATTTTTTGCTGATGGTGAACAGTGCGCTGGATTCCATTTCAAGTGCAAGGACTCCGTACTCGGCAAGCTGTTCGATATTTCCATTTTCATCATAAAAGGAGTCCGCTGTGAAGACGTTTCCTACTTTGATCTGCATGCCTTTCTTTTTCGCCTCGTTGTAGCTCGACAACAGGAGTTCGAAATCGGAAGTCGGAGCATACTCTATGTTTTTGAACAGTTTTCTGTTCTGGTAGGAGTCACTTGAAGCACTTTGTGCCAAAATCACATCACGTACCTTTACATCTTTCTGAATTGCTCCACATGTACCTACACGAATCAGATTTTTTACGCCGTACTCCTCCATGAGTTCATGGATATAGATGGAAATGGAAGGTACACCCATCCCGGTGCCCTGTACAGAGATGCGTTTTCCTTTGTAGTAGCCGGTAAATCCGAGCATGTTGCGGACTTCGTTGTAACATACAACATCATCCAGGAAAGTTTCTGCAATGTATTTTGCCCTGAGCGGATCTCCTGGAAGTAGTATGGTGTCTGCGATGTCACCTTTTTTTGCATTGATGTGAATACTCATTTCTTGTTCTCCTTTAATTTCAAATATTGCTTCAGTGCTGCAGCCAATTCCGGTAATCCTCGAAGGATTCGTCATAGACCGAGAGGGACATGCCCTCGTAGGGGTTTTGTTCCAGATAATCGGACACTGCCGAATAATCATCTGCATCACGGGGAAACATGGTATCGTCAAATATCAGCGCGGCGAGGCGTCCGATATCGGACGCCTCCCCCCGCCGCGTTTTGATATAGTGGTAGTAGGAGTAGTTTTTCATTACTTGACAGCTGCTTTGACTACAACTGTTTCTCCCTTTACAGTGTCAGAAACGGACTGGACATCGAATGATGCGAGTTCATCACTGTTCGTAATGATGACCGGTGAAATGGTGCTGTTCGCTTCTTCCTTTACAAGGTCGATATCAAAAGTGACGAGCTTGTCTCCGACTTCGACCCTGTCCCCTTCCGAAACAAAGCCTTCAAATCCTCTGCCTTCCATTGCCACTGTCTCAAGGCCGATGTGGATCAGCACTTCCGCCCCATTGTCAGTCTTGATACCGACAGCGTGGTTAGTAGGGAATACCTGCATTATCACACCATCGACAGGTGCAACCACCTCGCCGTCAGAAGGATCGACGCCGAATCCCTCTCCCATCATTTTTTCTGCGAAAACGGGATCGGGAATATCTTCAAGCGGCACATAGGAGCCATTCATGGGACTTTTAATCTCCAGGTTTTTGTCTACATCTTTTACTTTTTTACCGAATAGATTTTTGAACATCTGCTTCATCTCCTGTCTTCATCTTCTTTATATAATAACCTATTATCAGTCGAATAAACGAAGATATTCTGAATATCCTTTTTCTTCCATCTGGTTTTTCGGAATGAATGTGAGTGCCGCGGAATTGATGCAGTAGCGGAGTCCGCCCAGTTCCTTCGGACCATCCGGGAACACATGTCCGAGATGGCTGTCGGACGTTTCACTCCTCACTTCTGTACGCCTCATGCCGAATGAATCGTCGAAATGTTCCGATACATCGCCGGATACGGATCTGGCAAAGCTCGGCCATCCGCAGTCGGATGCGAATTTATCCCGGGAAGTAAACAGCGGTTTTCCGCTTATCTTGTCTACGTACAGACCGTCTTCATAATGATCCCAGTATGCATTCTGGAAAGGAGGTTCCGTCCCGTTTTCCTTCATCACGTTGTATTCGGCTGCTGAAAGTTCACCAATATCTTTTTTCATTGCCATATATCAATTCGCTCCCCAATGGTTTTCTACGAATGCTTTTCTTCCTGAACCTTTATAATAGGCGTTATAATGGCCGCTGTTTGTCTGATAGAAATCCTGATGCTCGTCTTCGGCACGGTAGAAGTTCCTGTAAGGCAGAACCGGGGTGTTGATCGGTTTTGAGAAAATCTTCTTTTCATCCAGTTCCCTGATGACTTCTTCGGCTGTTTCTTTCTGTGCTTCATCGTGATAGAAGACAGCCGGTTCGTAACTTGGGCCTCTGTCCCCGAATTGTCCTGTGTTATCCGTAGGATCGAAAGTTTGGAAGAAAATTCCAAGCAATTCTTTGTAGGACATGACAGATTTGTCAAAATCGATCTGAACTGCCTCTACGTGTCCTGTTGACCCGCTCGTCACTTCCTGATAGGTAGGGTTTTCGACATGTCCATTAGAATAGCCGGAAACCACGCTGTTTACCCCTTCGAATTGGTCGAACGGTTTCACGAGACACCAGAAGCATCCTCCTGCTAGCGTTGCTGTTGACAAAAAATCACCTCATCTATTATTTTTCCATTGAAAAATACCACTCATTGTTCTGGTAATCAATTGAATCGACTCTCACATCAAAACCCGCCGCCTCATCAAAAAGAGACGTATCGATGATCAGCGCACGTTCATCTTCGGAAAACGAAATGCCCTCCGGCAGATCGCTCTGGGAACGGATGATTGAATAAAGTGCATCCTGCGGAAGCGGAATATTTTCTATATCTATATCCGACACCTCAAATACTATTGTATCACCTGTTGCAACCGGTTCAATCTGAAATGAGGCATCCACACTGATTCCATAAACATTGTTCCGGGAATTGAGCCCGATACCCGACTCGCTGATGTCGAGTGACAAGCTGTCATCATCGATGCTTTCCATGATCAGCGCCTCCACAGCCTCATTCGTCATCTGTATTTCCATATCCGAATTTCCACCGGAATAGTTATCCACTTCCCCGGGAGCCGTGTAGCTGCCGCTGAGGAGATATACCAGACCGGCGACGGCGATGATATTGGCTGCGAGAAGAATGATGAACAGCCATTTCCAGATCTTCATCTAGGACACACCCCTGCTGAGATTTTTCCTCGTCAGTTTCAGGAATTCATGCGGATACCTGTTCCTATCGTCGACGGTACCTTCCTGTCTGCCGGCTATTTCCCAATCATCCATATCGTATTCCGGGAAAAAAGTGTCCCCTGCAAATGTTTCTTGGATGCGTGTTATATACATTTCATCAACGAGTTCCATCGTCTGTTTATATACACCGCTGCCTCCAAAGATGAATATCTTTCCGGGAAGCCTGCTGATATCTTCAATATCATGGATGATATCAGCACCATCAGCCCTGTAGTTTTCGTTTTTGGTGAGAATCACATTTCTGCGGTTTGGCAGTGGTCTGCCGAGTGATTCGAAAGTCTTTCTGCCCATGACGATGGTGTTCCCTTCCGTCAGTTTTTTGACATGTTCCAAGTCGACCGGCAGATGCCACGGCATTTTGTTTTTGAAACCGATGACGTTCTGATCGGCATGGCATACGATTAATGATACCACTGATATTACCTCCTAGACTGCAATAGGTGCTTTTATATAAGGATGACATTCATAATCGACGATTTCCAGGTCTTCATAACTAATGTCAAACATGGATTTGTCACTGTTGAACCTGATTTCCGGTGCCTTGTAGCCGTCTCTTGAAAGCTGTGTCTTTACGGCATCCAGATGATTGCTGTATATGTGCGCATCACCGAATGTGTGAACGAAATCCGCGGCCTCCAGATTACATTCTCTGGCGACCAGATGGAGCAGGAGTGCATAGCTTGCAATGTTAAACGGAACTCCGAGGAAGACATCCGCACTTCTCTGATACAGCTGAAGGCTGAGTTTTCCATTGTTCACATAGAACTGGAAGAAAGCGTGGCATGGCGGGAGGGCCATCGAATCGATTTCTGACGGGTTCCATGCTGTGACGATATGCCTTCTGGAATCCGGGTTGTGACTGATGCTGTGGACGACGTTTTTGAGCTGATCGGTAAATGAACCATCAGGCCCTTCCCATGCCCGCCACTGTCTGCCATAGACATTGCCTAGATCACCGTATTTTTCTGCGAACGCATCATCTTCCAGTATGCGTTTTTTGAACTTTTCCATTTCATCTTTGTAGACAATATTGAACGATGGATCCTGTTGTGCACGGTTGCCGAAGTCTGTCATGTCCGGCCCTTCATATTCATCTGACTCCACCCATTTTTTAAATGCCCATTCGTTCCAAATATTGTTGTTGTATTCAAGGAGGAACCTGATGTTCGTATCCCCTCTGATGAACCAGACCAGCTCGGTTGCAAGCATCTTGAACAATACCTTTTTCGTGGTCAGCATCGGGAACCCATCCCGCAGGTCAAACCGCATCTGATGTCCGAAAATCGAATAGGTGCCTGTCCCTGTCCTGTCATCTTTATATTCCCCTTCGTCGAGTATTTTTTCAAGCAGTCCGTGATAAGCCATGTCAAAGTGATTCATGCAATCCCCCTCTTTCTTTTTTCTGATTCTTTATATATAATTGATATGAATTCTTTATAGAACATTACAATCATAACTGTCTGGAGAGTGGCTTATGGAAATTATCATGGCGATCGGCCTCATACTATTATCATTTTACATGGTTTCTATGTGCATATACGAGTAATCCGTCTACCGGATGAAAAACAGGAAAGGCTGAGCCTTTCCTGTTTTTTTATTTTATGAACAGTTCTGGTCGAAGCTTTCTTTGATATCCATCATGATATCTTCGATCTCCCTGCCCTCAATATGTTCACGGGGGATGAAGTGCATCAGGTTCTTACCTTTGAATAATGCCATGGAAGGGCTGGATGGCACCTGACCTATATATTCACGCATCTTTTCTGTCGCCTCTTTGTCCTGACCGGCAAAAACAGTCGCTTTTTTTGACGGTTTGATCGGGTTCTGGTCGGCAACTGTGACGGCAGCCGGTCTCGCAAGCCCTGCTGCACAGCCGCATACACTATTGACCACGACGAATGCAGTTTCATCATCACCGATGTTTTCCATGAACCTGTCTACGGACTCCCCGGTCGTCAAATCTTGGAATTCCTGATTTGTCAGTTCATCACGCATTGGCTGGGCAATCTCCTTCATATATGCTTCATAAGGATTCATATATTTCAACGCTCCCTTTCCTGAATTTGTTTCCAGACGCTTCCAAGCGCATCTTCACCCTGTTCTATTCTGGCGATTGCCATTTCAATCTGCAGTCTTACATCATATTGGCTGTCATTCTGATGTGCTTTCAGATGCGGCAGGCTTTCTTCCGTACCCGTTTCATATATGAACATTGCTGCGCGCCAGCGTACAATCGGACTTTTATCCCCGAGAGCCGGATAAATGTCATCCAGTCCCTCAGAAAACCCAAGGTCACTGTAGGCATCCCCGGCAGTACGTCTGACCGGTACGGATTTGTCATTCAGGCCGGTCTTCAGATATGGCAGGGTTTCTTTCTCTTCAATCATGGCAAGCAGGCTGACGGCTTCCCGTCGCACCTGCATCTTTTCATCTTCGAGTGCAAGTGCGAGCACTTCGTAGTCTGCCCTGGTCGGTGTTTCCATATGATCAAGGAGCCACAGGCGCTCTTTCCAGTCCTCTTTGGATTTGAAGTCCTCTGCCGTGATTTTGAAATACCGCTTAGGTTCCGGTGTCTTCCTGGTTTTTGCCTCGTCCACCAGGCGTGCGAGCTGCGTTTCATTATAGAGGGCTTCAATTTCTTCGGAGACCTCTGTAAAAATCTCTTCCGTGGCACCGTAGCGGATGCCGAAATCTTCCCATTTGCGCAGAAGGATGATATTATCCTCCGGAAGTGTCGCTTCAGCCACTGCTTCAGTGAAACGCTCCGGCAGTTGTCTCCGGTGTTCCTCACCATCATTCAGCTTGATCTGATATGGAATGTTCTTGAAGGTGAGCACTTGTGTTATGACCTCCCCGTATGAGGTGTCTAATTCAAGTTTTTTTTTACATCTTCCGTTCCGCCGGAAAATGTTTCTTCGATCTGTGGAATGAGTGTTTCCCAGTCCACTTTCGGAGATTTGTCGACCGAGATGAAATCGAGGGCGTGAAACACACTTTTTACATCTTCGAGTTCAAGGATGCGGTTGATGAAATCCGGTGCATCATCTGAAACCTCCCTGTAAGTGGATGATTTCATCTCTGTCTTCTCTTCACTTACAGTGATCTTCATAGTATTCGGACTTGGTGTCGGTTCAATTCTTACAATTTCCATTATGATCCTCCTATTGCAGATTGTTGCCATGTGCCCGTATCTGTTTACCTACGGAGCATTCATGTATACAGAAATTATGTGCAGTCGTTTTGCTGCCCTGCTGCCTGTTGAGCATCTTCAGGATACAGTCACGACAATATTTCTCTTCAAGGTTATTGATCTTATCCAAAACTTCGGTATTCACATTTCAACCTCCTGAACCAATTATACATAATCGGCATCGATAACAAAAGGATGACCGGCCTGATCACCCTTTTTTATGCCTGTATAAGGTTTGCCTGGCAAGTTCATCCGCCCGGCGGTTTTCACGCCGTGGTGTCCAGCTCACCAGGAACAGGTCAAATTGATCAAGTTCCGCTTCAATTTTCCTGTAGTATTCCCTGAATACAGGATTTTTGACAAAGCCCCTGTCAAAACTGTCGGAGATCACTTTGGAATCTGTGTGTATGATAAGAGAAATGAAATCGTGTTCCGCTGCCTTTTTGACAGCGAAAAGGAGCACAGCCCATTCCGCTTCATGGTTATCCATCTCCCCAAGGAACACTGTGTATTCAAGGCTCGTCCCTTCCTCTTTGAAGACTGCAGCTCCCGCCGCCATTTGGGGATGGGGTGACGCCGCGGCATCAATATACACTATCGTCATAAATCCAGTGTGTCCACATACTTGCTGCTGATGGTCAGATTGTGGCTTTCCAGGGCGGATTTGATATGGGACGGATTTATAGAAAGGGGTGATTTTGTCTCAACGAGGTTGATGTCAACCGGGACATCCGTAATGATTCTCGCAAGCCTGAGCGACATATCGAGGGATACTCTGTCTGCTTCGATCTTCGATCTGACAGAAGGCGTCAGGCTGTCCAGTTTCAGGAGCAGCTGCTCTATGCTGCCATGTTCCCTGATCAGTTTGAGTGCCGTCTTCTCGCCGATGCCTTTGACTCCGAAATAACCATCCCCGGGATCACCCATGAGCGCCTTCACATCTATGAATTGTTCGGGATGTATACCGTACTGAGTTTCGAACAGATCTTTCGTATACATATTGTACTCTGTAAAGCCTTTCTTCGTCAGCCAGATGTCATTTGTACCATCAAGCAGCTGCAGCAGGTCACGATCGCCGCTGACGATGATGAGATCATCATATTCCTTTGAAAGGGTGCCGATGATATCGTCCGCTTCATAACCTTTGATTCCAGTCTGGCAGAATCCGATGTCATCAATTACTTCTTTTACATAGTCAAACTGGGGTATCAGCTCCTCGGGCGGCGCAGTCCGGTTCTTCTTATAATCTTTGAACCATTCATTGCGTATTGTCTCGGACCCCATATCCCATGTGATGACCATCCTTGCGGGTTTCAGTATTTCCACAAGCTTGAGTGTATGTCTGATCATGCCTTGGATACCGTTCGTCGGAACCCCCGCTTCGTTGATCATGAACTGGTTGCGGAAACTGGTCGCAAAGAAATGCCTGAACAGCAGAGCCATTCCGTCTATGACCAGCGTTCTGTCATTATCCATGTGTTCTGCCCATCCTTTCATTCAGCCGGGTATCTCCCGTCCTGACCGGATTGTCGCTGTCCGTGATCCATTCGGAGAAGCTGCCGCCATAAAGTTTTACCGGCAGGCCCATCTTATCCAGAAGTACAAACATAGGTGTTGCACTCATACCCGACCCGCAATATACGATGATTTCATTGTATTTTGCAAGCTCTGTCCTCAGGTAGCCAAGGGCACCAAAATCAATGATACCATCCTTATAGATCGAAGAGACCGGTATATTGACTGCAGACGGAATATGGCCCTTTTTGCTGTCGATGGGTTCCTCGAGACCGAGATACCTCTTCCGTGCCCTGACATCAATCAGCAGTACATCATGTCTGCCAGTGGCATCCTGTACATCTTCCATGGAGCGGAATATGTCTGCAGACGGCATGCGGGTGCCCGCCTGTATGCTTATATCGTCAAGTGACGGTGCCGCGTTTCCTCTGCCTGCCACCAGGTCCCTGAGAGTCGAAACGGAATCATTCCACAAGAAGGGGCTGTGTCCGTAGAGTCTGAACAGGTAATATAGACGTGTATGGAAAAAGCTGTTTTCGTCTGCGAAAAGGAGGACTTCGTTCCCACCGTCCCTGAGCGCATCATAAAGTGTATCGACCACTCCTGATTTTGGAATCGGATGTCTTCCGCCGTTTATCCCCTCTTCACTGAACATCCACGGGGTCTGCCTGATATGGACGGAATTTTCAACGTGTGACTTCTCTATCCTATCCATGGACGCGCTGTGGTCATCCATGACATTCCTGCAGTCGGCAAGCGTGAATTTGAGTGTACTCAGTGTGCCTGATGTTTTTGCATCAATAATCATAATGCTTCCACCTCCGTTGTCTGTCTGATTGCTTCAAGCAGCATTTTGTCCTCATCATGATCTTGCCTGCTGATTTCAGGCAGCGGTTCTGTAAGTGAGGCGAGTATACTCGCCTTATCGTCCTCGGAAGCTTCATCTTTAAGGGACATGTAGCGGCGGGACATGCCTTCCACACTCTCCTTTACAGACTCATGGTCGATTGATTGTATCAGTGCTTTGGAAAGTTCCAGCAGTCCATCTCTGAAGGCTTTCGTATTATTGCGCGCCTGGTGTAATGATTTTCCGAAGGATTCAAGTATGTCCGCGTCTATTGCGGTTTCCAGCTGCTCCTCTTCCACAGAAGGGTTATCCAGCAACCCGGCGGTATTCGCTTCTTTGAGACGTTCGTTAAACTGCCGGACAGACTGTTCGTATTCTGCATCTGCTTTTCTGTATACAGCATTGAATGCAGTCGCCGCTTCTATGCTCAGGAACTGGTTGATTTCACTTTTTAGCAACGCTTCATTTTTGGTCATGAACTTCCTGTCCGATATGTCATGCACTGTGATGAGACCTTTGAGGTGGTCATAGAGTTTCAGCTCGAGCTGTCTGTCCATGTGGGAGAGTATGATGTCGGTTTCCTGGTCCAATAAAGGAACGATATCCATTGCTGAATGCTTTTTGATTTCTTCTGTGAGCATTTCCCGTGTGCGTTCTATTTTTGCAAACTCTTCCTGCTGGTTGGCATATCTCCTGATATTGCTTTCCAGTGCCGCTTCAAGCTGTGCTTTTGTTTCTTCGAGCGAAGCCTCCTGGATTTTTGCGGCATTATTTTCAGCCAGTTCCATTATGCCGGCTTTTGCAGTGTTGAAACCTTCGTCTCCGCCCTCGAGTGCCCTTTTGCTGGACAACGGGAATATCACGTTCCTTACTCCGAGGCGGCCGAGCGAAGCGGACATATAGTCCATCACTTTTTCCATGTCTTCTTCGGATTTCATGAGATCTACTGCGTTGATAACGAATATGATCGGGAAATCCCCGCCTTTGATGGATTGGATATACTTGAGGAAACTCTCATCCGAACGGCTGAATACATGATTGTAGTAGGATACGTATATGATCAGGTCGCTGCCTGCAATGATGTTGTGTGTTTCTTTCGTGTGCCGCTGGTTGATGGAGTTTATCCCCGGTGAGTCCACAATGCTGAATCTTTCAGTCAGTGCACACGGAACCGCGAGCAACGCCTTATGGATGAATATCGCATCGTGATCCGAACTGATCTTGTGGATCAGTTCATCGGATGTTATCGGCAGTGTCTGTCCGAGATACGGTTTGTAAGTCCCGTAATTATGATACACACCGTTTACAAACGGCATGTGGGCTTCAGTGACGGTATTGCGGTGGCGCTTCAGCCAGCCCATGTAGTCTTCTGCGGAACTGCCACTCTGATTCGTAATCACTTTCAGCGTCCCGGCGAGGTCCTCTTCCCGTTTGTAGACGGCATAACTTTCCCCATTGCCATTTATCTCCGTAATCGCGGCAGTAGTCGGATTCGGGCTTGTCCTGAGCTTCGTCTCCCCCAGCAATGCATTGATGAACGTCGTCTTACCCGCACTGAAACCGCCGAATACGCTGATATTCACAAGTCCTTCATCGATGCGGTCGAGCTTGTCTGAGAACACACGGCTGAATTTCTCATGCCTCGGGTGTCCCTCGAGCAGTGCACGCACCCGTCTGAACGATGTGATATCCACTGCTGTTGCCGCTTCCGTCTGATAACTGTCAGTACTTCCGGATTCTCCGGCACCGGCGTTTTGCAAATCATACTCAACAGGTTCCGCCAGATTCAATTTTTCCAGCTCGTCATCCATATGGATGTAGAAATGTCTGTAGTTGGCAGTCTCCAGCGATTCTTGCAGTTTCAGAAGATTTTTGACCTGTTCGTAATCAGAATGTTCAACGGTGAGTTCTTTATTTCCGTGCGTATTCTCTACATTGCCGGCATCGAGTGTATCGAGATGGTTCACTGCCTGGTGTGAAACATCCTTCTCCACACTGCGTTTGAGCTTATCCAGATAATTGAGTATATAGGCGTTGCTCAGTGTAGTGATTTCCTCCTTGTGAAGGAGGCTGTTCCCCCATCTGTATCTGAACGGATTCCCTGTCAATCCGAGTTCGGCGAACAGTCCGTTGACAGGCGCATCGATTTCCGTGTTTATGACAGGGGTGATATTTTCTTCTATGTCATGGAGAGCATTGTTGTACAGTGCCTCCTGTTTTCTCTTCCTGCCGAAAATTCCGCCGGCACGGATATCCCCCGAGACCACCTTGAGATAATCGGTGATTGCGCTTTTTACCGGATGCGGATACAGATAGCTGTTTTTCGCGATTCCCTTCGTGTGCTGTCTGACATAATCCGCCAGTGCCTCGGGGTCGTCGTGCAGACTGGCAAGTGCATCGTTTTTAATTTCGTTCTCGAGATATACTATATGGCTGTCCACCTCTTCGACGGTTTTCCCTTCTGCCGCGGGCTGTCTTTTGTAGATGTCACCGAGTTCCCCGCCGATATACTGCATCTGCCTGTCCTCGATGTTTGAAATAATGCGTTCGTGGTAGTCCGCCTTATATACTTCATGTTCCCTTTCGATGCCGGTGATCAGATTGGTCAGTTCCGTGATTTCATTATAGGGTGAGTCGTAGATGGTTGTCGTGAATATTTCTTCAGGCTCTATCTTCCACTGTCCGAGCGTCGACCGTATCCTTGAGAGGAAAGTGTCCATGGTCAGTTCATTGTCATCATGTTTGTCGACCTGATTGATCACAAGCGCAAAAGGGATGCCGAGGGCTGCGATATCTTTGAGGAGCTTCAGGTTGTGTTCGCTCTCTACATGGTTATACTCCACCGTGAAGAATATATAGTCACTGTTCAGCAGGAAGCGGCTGGCACTTTCCTCATGACCGCGTGTACTGGAATCTACGCCGGGCGTATCCTGAAACACCGTGCGGTCCCGGAAAACGGGATGCCTCACATCCATTTCTATTGATGTAATATCAAGGTCTTTTGTATTCAAGTCCCGGAGCGCCGCATAGTTTTCGAGCGGTATATATTTATACTGGTCGATGAATGCTTTTATTTCCCCGGATTCACCAATCTGAACGGAAACGGTGTTGCTTGTCGTCGGGACAGGGGACGAGGGCAGGATGGTCTGGTCGAGCAGATGGTTGATCAGGCTCGACTTGCCTGCAGAGTAATGACCGATGAAAGAGAACACAAGCTGGTCTTTGTATGCTTTCATGATTGCATGATCAATCTGCGAAACGAGTACGTCATTATCTGATTTGAGTATCTCTTTTTTCAGTTTGTAAAGTATCTCCAGTGTCGATGAATGCTCCACTCAGTCTTCAGCCCGCTTTCCCCAGTATTGGAAGAATGTCGTCTCGATATAACCGTTGAACAGCTTTCTGCGTTTTGTCGCCTTTTTGCCCACTATATGTTCGAACTCCTTGTTGGATGTCATCACATAGACGCTCAGAGTCGGATTGGACTTCATCAGTTTCCCGATCGTCCTGTACATGTCCTCGACAGCCTTTGCCTCTCCGATGCGTTCACCGTAAGGCGGATTGGTCACCATCTGTACAGCCTTCTCCCTGATAGAGAGGTCATGGACATCCATGACTTCAAAGTGGATGTTGCCATCCAGGCCGACCTCCATTGCATTGTCCCGTGCAATCTGGATCATGTGTTCATCAATATCCGAGGCGTATATTTCGACTTCCTTGTCATAGAGGGCGGCGTCCTCGAGTTCCATGCGCACCCTGTGCCATTTTTCCTGAGGAATGATATCCCATTTTTCCGCATCAAATGTCCTGTTTGAACCGGGGGCGATGTTGAGTGCAATCATCGCCGCCTCTATCACAATTGTGCCCGAACCTGCAAAGGGATCGATGAGCGGTTTGGTGCCGTCATAATTTGCAAGTTTCAGCATGGATGCTGCCAGAGTCTCCTTGATCGGTGCCTCTCCCTGACCGGTGCGGTAGCCGCGGCGGTGCAGTGCGGGCCCGCTGGTGTCGATGGTAAGAAGGGCACGGTCTTTATGGATGGAAACATCAATCTTGTAGCGCGGGCCGCTCTCCGGAAGTCTGCCTTTGATGCTGAATTCATTTCTAAGATGCTCGACCACTGCCTTTTTAACAATCCGCTGCACATCCGGAACACTGTAGAGTGTCGATTTGTGGGAACGCCCAGTCACGGGGAATTCGGCCCCCGGGCCGAGAATGTCCGACCAGGGCAGCGCTTTCGTCTGCTCGAACAGTTCGTCGAATGTTTTCGCCTCAAAATCTCCGATGATGATGCGGATCCTGTCGGCAGTACGCATCATCAGATTGGTCCGGATGATTGCTTCACTGTCCCCTTCGAAGAATACTCTGCCGTTTTCGAGTGTAGTTTCATATCCGAGCGATTCAATTTCGCTGGCGACTACCCGCTCCAGTCCCATCGGTGTGTTTGCCAGTAATTTAAAAGTCATTAAATTACCCTCCCTGTCTGGTTTATGTAATATCAAAATTTGTAAAATAAAAGCTCTCCATACGTGATGGAGAGCGTCTCTAGTCCGGTATCTCTATAAGCCATGTTCTGTACCGCTGTGCTGCGGGCGTGCACTAGCTACACTCGCACATTGGTGATAATCATCTGTCTATACTACTATCGTAATATCTCTCCTCAGGTTGAATTCCCGTTGGAAAGTGCTCCTACCTAATTTGGATTGCTCACTCGAGGGGTTTACCGCGTTCCACCTTCATGCATTTCTGCTGAAGCTCCGTCACTGTGGCACTTTTACAGCTACTAGGGCCATATGAATACACACTTAGGCCGGTTCACAGCCGTCAGCCGTCTTAAACGAGCTGCCCTGACTTATTGTTTCGTCAGGCACGAACACTACGACCATCTCAGGACCGTGTGAGCATGGACTTTCCTCTATGCATTTTAGGAATGCATAGCGATTATCAGAAACACCGTGCTGCTTGTATCACTGATCTTCAGAAGATCAGTTCACTTTTGATTGGCCGAACACTTTCTTCTCCAGACTGCTCAATCTCTTGAGGATGTCTATCTGATGATTCTGTGTCTGGTTGTCAGCGGATCTTGATTTCGTTGCGACACGGATTCTGAGATCCTCGACCTCTTTTTTCAACCGGGCATTCTCTTCCTCCAGTCGCTTGAGATTGCTGTTCATATCAGCCATCTTCTGATAGTCACTGATCACATCATCCAGGAAACTATCCACTTCAAGGGGTTTGAACCCCCGGACGGATTTTTCGAATTCTTTCTCAAAAATATCCTTTGCTGACAATTTCAGCGTCTGTTCACTCATCGTCTCACCTCTCAACCGTCATATCTGGAATCTATGAAAGTATTGATTTCATCAAATTGTATTCTTTCAATATTATACGTATTATTCGTCTGGAATTCAAGTATTTCGTTATATAAGAATCGTGTTTTGGATGGTGTCGCCTCATCATATACGATTATGGCCTGGTCGGTATTCTCAATCAGGAATTGGTTGATCTGTCTGAACATCCCCGGATTTGTATAGGTTTTTTCGAAAATGAACCGGTGGAAATCACATTCGGCCAGTATTTCATTGAGAAGGATCTTTTCTTCATCTTTATACCTCTCATCAAAGTCATGGAATGGCTTCAGGACGGCAAGCGCTGCATCATATTCTTCTTTGAGTTCAAGGATGCATTTTGCTGCATACAGTTCGATTCCGGTGTATCCCTGTATTATGAACCATTCCGTGCCGGTTTCCAGGTATTCTCGTATCTTATGCTTCAAAAAGTCCATGAGCACCTCTTTTTTGGGATCGTTATTCTTGTATATGCCGAGCTCATACGGCCGGTATCCTGCAATCAGTGTCTTCACGAAATGAGCCCTTCCCTTTTGGCATGCTGCACCCACATATTTATGAACTTGGTCTTTTCCTTGTAGAGTTTTCTGCTGAAACGCCCGGCATGGCAGGACATCAGAAGTTCCAGGAACTCTTCGACCACCTTCTGCCTTGTCCCCGGATCGAACCGTCCGTCGGTTTCTATTTCTTCCATATTATATACGAGGGCCTTGTTCTTCTCAAGAAACGGTGCGACTTCCTTCTCGAAGTCGAATTCATACCCCTCCTTCGCCTTCTTATACCGTGCATCCACTTCATCAAGCAGTGATGTGAGTGCATCGTAAGCTTCAATTCTTGACAAAAATGCCACACTCCCTATAATTATGATTGGTTTATTTCCCTTATTTTATTGTATAATATTATAATATCATCATACAGAAATATGGAAGGCGATGTTAATGAAGTATCCTAAAGGTACGAGGCCCGGAAGGCAGAACAGATCCGGTGCCGGCCGCAGGAAAGACGGCGAAGTGCGCTACGGCTCAAGGGGCATGACGCTTGAGAAGGATCTGGACTTTGCCAACAGCTACTATCTGGAGCACGGCCGCGCGGTGATACATAAAAAGCCGACACCTGTCCAGATCGTAAACGTTGATTATCCTTCCAGAAACAAAGCAAAGATAAACGAAGCCTATTTCAAAGTGCCGTCCACGAGTGACTACAATGGACTGTACAAAGGGAAATATATCGATTTTGAAGCAAAGGAAACGAGAAATGAAACACGTTTCCCGTTCATCAACATCCATGAGCATCAGGTGCGCCATATGCACCAGTGCCATCTGCACGGCGGCATAGTATTCATCATAATCAAATTCACATTCTATGATGAAACCTATATGATGCCTTTTGAAAGGTTCCTCCCCTACTGGGAACGGTTTTTGGATGATGGCAGGAAGTCCATACGCTATACTGATATCAAAGAAGACAGTCTCTCTCTGAGAACAGGCATCAATCCCAGAATCGACTATCTTGCAGCCGTTGATGAATTTTATTTTGAGAATGGAGATTAGATAATGGATCAGAATAACTATAAAAGGACAAGCAGGCCCGGAAGGAAAAAACCGGCAGCAGGCGATAAAAAGAGCAATGATAAGATGTCCCGGTCATCCCTCATCAAACGGATACTGCTTTGGGCGGTTCTGATCGGGCTTGTGATGCTCGTGCTGGGTTCATTCCTGTTTGCATATTACGCCTCCAAAGCCCCTGCGTTCAGTGAAGAGAAACTGAAAGATCCGATACCTGCACGCGTATATGATAAGGATGACAACCTTGTGACCACTCTGTATCAGGGTCAGAAAAGGGAGTTAATCGAAATAGAAAATACACCCGAGCAGATGACGGATGCCGTACTCGCCATCGAGGACGACAGGTTCTATGAACACGGTGCAATAGACTTCATCCGGCTCGGCGGCGCGGTACTCAGTAATCTTTCGGACGGTTTCGGCAGTGAAGGTGCGAGCACGATTACACAGCAGGTGGTGAAAAGGGCGTTCCTGACTGCGGATAAGACCGTTGAAAGAAAGGCTCAGGAAGCCTATCTCGCATATCGTCTGGAACAGGAATATTCTAAAGATGAGATACTCGAGATGTATCTGAACAAAATCTACTATTCAGATGGAATATACGGCATAAGGACAGCCAGCAATTATTATTTCGATAAGGAATTGGATGAGCTCAACCTGGCAGAATCAGCCTATCTTGCCGGCCTGCCTCAGCTGCCGAACAGATATAACCTGTACATTGATCCGGAGCAGGGCACAAAACGCGCCCATACAGTGCTCTATCAGATGCTGAACCATGACAGGATCACACAGGAGCAGTACGATGAAGCAGTCAATACCGACATTACTGCCAACCTTGTTGAGCGGACCGAGGAAGAACGTGCGGACATTGAACCGGAGGATCCGGAGTATGCCTCCTATATCAATGTAATCAAACAGGAGCTGCAGAAGAATGAAAAATTCGAGGGTATGGAGCTGTCCGAGGCGCTGGCGAGCGGACTCGACATCTATACTAACATGGATGCAGACATCCAGAGACAGCTGCAGGGCATGGCGGATAATGAGGATTACTATTACAACCCTAAATTCCAAAGTGAACACTTCAATATCGCCTCCAGCATCCTTGATACTGAGACAGGCAACCTCGTCGCAATCACAGGGGGACGGAATTACAGGGAAGTCGTGAACCATAACCAGGCGTTAACACCCAAGAACGCGGGATCCACGATGAAGCCTTTCCTGGCTTATGGACCTGCGATTGAAAATATGGAATGGCGGACGGATCATAAGATAGAAGATGAATATGAATACAGTCCGAAAGGCCACGACAACACAATCTACAACTACGATATGCAGGATCATGGTGAAGTGACCATGCGGGATGCCCTGAGACAGAGCTTCAACATTCCCGCAGTCAAGACATTCGAAACAGTCAAGGAAGAAGCCGGTGATGATGCACCGGAAGAATTCGCCGAGGAGACCGGTCTTGACTACAGTGAGAAAGAGGACGGCAACTATTCACTTTCTTTCAATGATGTGCTGGGAGGCAGCCAGTCAACATTCAGCCCGCTGCAGATGGCAGAAGCCTACTCCACTCTCGGGAATGGAGGAACTTATAATGAGGCGCAGTCCATCCGATACGTAAAGACAGACGAAGGAGAAACAATCGAATTTGAAAGCGAGTCACATCAGGCAATGGAGGACTACACGGCATACATGCTCACTGATATGCTCAAAGGAACATTTGAGACGTATGGAAGTGCGGACTATATCCAGATGGACGGACTGAACATTGCCGGCAAGACAGGTACAACCTCCTATTCCAGATCTGTCAGGGAAGAATACAATCTGCCGGATAATGCAGCCAAAGACGCCTGGATGGTCGGTTATACCCCCGAATATACGATGAGTGTCTGGACCGGTTTCACTGCAACGGAAGAAAATGGGGATACGTCATTTGTGGGTCAGGATGAACAGATCACCCCGCAATGGTTCTTCCGTGATATCATGCAGTCGATTTCGACGTATAACGGCCAGGATTTCCAGCAGCCTGACAGTGTAGTTGACATTTCCGGCGGAGAGCTCGCCGTCCGTGGCAGTGAAGATCTCCAGAGCTATCAGGACAGACAGAAAGAGCAGCAGCGTGCCGAAAAGGAACGCAGAGAACGCCAGGAACAGCAGGCTGAAGAACGTGCTCGAAGAGAAGCGGAACAGAAGAGTGAAGAAGAGACTGAAGAAGAGGAGACCACTGAGGAATCCACTGAAGAGGAAACCACCGAAGAACCGACAGAAGAAGAGTCAACCGAAGAGGAGACCACTGAGGAACCTACGGAAGAAGAGACGACAGAGGAAGAAACCACTGAGGAAGAAACGACTGAAGAAGAAACTACCGAAGAACCGACAGAGGAAGAAGCCACTGAGGAGTCGGCCCCCCAGGAGGAATCCACTGAAGAATCTGGCGACAACGCCGCATAAACAAACAGAACCCCCGGTCAATTGACCGGGGGTTCTGTTTTATCTTCTTGCGCAGTACGAGGCACTGCGTTTATTGAACTCATCATAAATGTTTTTCAGCTGGACGATGCTGTGGTACCGGCAGGGCCTTGCATCGATATAGTCCATCCGTTCGCTGTAGTTGAGCGGCAGGAGCGCACCGGGATCGTCCGGAGCGAGGGCCAGGACCGTCTCTTCGATGTGCTGCCCAATCCCACTCCTGAACCGATTGTAGACTGTCCTGTCTGGATTTTTGGCGTTTTCAAGCAGACTGTCGTACATTTCTTCCATAGTCATGGGCGGTTTTTCGCTTTCATGCGCTTCTGCCCTTCCCTGCAATCCTCAAGGAGCGGACAGATATCACACTTGGGTGATCTTGACAGACAGTGGTAGCGTCCGAAGAAGATGAGCTGATGATGTGTTTTGCTCCATCGTTCCGAAGGGATCTTTTTCATCAGTGTCCGTTCGACTTCGAGGACCGAATCCTTGTAACGGGCGATTCCAAGACGTTTTGAAACCCGTTCGACATGTGTGTCCACCGCAATCCTGGGGACATCGAAAGCTACGGAGAGCACGACATTGGCGGTTTTCCGCCCCACTCCCGCGAGGCTTATCAGATCTTCATAATTGCCTGGGATTTGACCGTCATAGCGGTCGAGGAGATCACTGCACAATTTCTGGATATTTTTCGCTTTGTTGCGGAACAGCCCAATGGATCTGATATCATTTTCCAGTTCTGCAAGCTCCACAGCCAGGAAGTCTTCCGGTGTCCGATACTTTTTGAAAAGCTCCCTCGTCACCCTGTTGACAAGATTATCGGTGCACTGTGCTGACAGCAGTACTGCAATGGTCAGCTCAAAAGAGTTTTCATGGAGGAGTTCACATTCCGCGTCCGGGAACATCGTGTCGATCTTATCAATCATTTCCATCGTCTTTTTGCCACTAATCAAATACATCTTCTCCTTCCAGCCAGGAACGGACCGGCATCCTCCTGCGGCTGCTTTGTTCTTCTTTCCTGTTATCGGTGCTGTTCAGTATGCGTTCAACATACTGGAGCGATGTCACCTGGTTCTGATAGGCAAGATCTATCGCTTCCTTTATCTTTTCGGGGGAATGCCCGGAATCATCCAGCCAGCTGTTCATACGCTGGAATTCATTTGGACTGATCACCCTGCCGTAAAGCAGTTCCACATACTCGAACAAGTCTCTGATTTTTGACGGGTCTTGCTTCTTTTCTCCGGCCCCGGGGTCAGCAGCTTTGATCAGTTTTTTGAACAGCGGATCCAGACTGAAACGTTCGATGAATTTGCCTTGGTCCTTTACAGTCTCAATTTCAATCAGACTGTCCTGTATCAGATTTTCCATGATTTTCGAAATGTCATTTTCCGACATTGTCGTATGCGCAGCCAGTGTCCCGAATTCCGGGAGCTTGTCGGAGGTGCTGTAAATATCCATCAGGCGGATGAGGATAACCAGGGACTGTTCATCAATACCCAGCGTGCCGTACTTATCTATCAGGATTTTATTTACAGGTACATTGATATAACGCATAAATCTTTCAAGCATATTTGCATCTCCTTATGAAAAATATCGCCCGGAGGCGATATTTTAAACTATGGATAAAGACGGTTCAGCAGACGCGGAAACGGTGCTGTTTCCCTGACATGCTGAACACCGCTCAGCCATGCAACCGTTCTCTCCAATCCCAGTCCGAAACCGGAATGCGGTACGCTTCCGTATTTTCGGAGGTCAAGATACCATTCGTAAGCTGCAAGGTCCAGGCCGTTGTCCACGATCTTCTGTTTGAGTGTGTCGTAATCATGTATCCTCTGGCTTCCTCCGATGACTTCCCCGTAACCTTCAGGAGCAATCAGATCTGCGCACAGCACCGTCCGTGGATCATCAGGGTTCTCTTCCATATAGAAGGATTTGATCTCTTTCGGATAGTTTACGATGAATACAGGGAGATCGAAATGATTTGCGATTTCAGTTTCATGCGGTGCCCCGAAGTCCTCACCCCATTCGATGTCATCAAAGCCTTTATCCTTGAGCAGTTCAATCGCATCCGTATATGTGATACGCGGGAATGGCGCCTTGATCTTCCTGAGGATCGAAGTGTCGCGGTCAAGTGCCTCAAGATCAAATTGGCAGTGCTCAAGGACGTCCGTGACAATATATTCCACATACTGTTCCTGAACTTTGAGACTGTCTTCATGCTCGTAGAATGCCATTTCAGGTTCAATCATCCAGAATTCGATCAGATGTCTTCTTGTCTTTGATTTCTCCGCGCGGAACGTCGGGCCGAATGAAAAGACTTTGCCATGTGCCATCGCAGCCGCTTCAGCATAGAGCTGACCGCTCTGGGACAGGAAAGCATCCTCTTCGAAGTATTTTGTATGGAACAGCTCAGTTGTACCTTCCGGTGAACTGCTGGTCAGGATAGGCGGATCAATTTTCTTATAGCCATTTTCAAAGAAGAAGTTATAAGTGCTTCTGATGATCTGGTTTCTGATATTCATTACCGCATGCTGTTTACGGGACCTCAGCCACAGATGGCGGTTGTCCATAAGGAACTCAGGTCCGTGGTTTTTGGGAGTGATCGGATAGCCTTCCGCCTGATGGATGATTTCGATGGCGGAGACTTCCATTTCGTATCCGAAGGAAGAGCGTTCATCGGATTTGATCGTGCCTGTGACATACATGGATGTTTCCTGGTTCAGCCCTTTCGCTGCAGCGAAGAGGTCTTCATCCGCCGCTTTGACCACGACCGCCTGCATGAAGCCTGTACCATCCCTCAGCTGAAGGAATTGTATTTTCCCGCTGCCGCGCTTTTGCAGCAGCCAGCATCCGATTGTAACCTCCTGCCCGTCATACTTGGGTGCCTGGTTTATTGAAATCTTCATATCTGATTTTAAGCTCCTTCTGTTCTCTGTAATACAAATTGTCTGATACGCTCAAGCGCTTCATTCATGTCTTCAATGCTCAAAGAGTAGCTGAGCCTGATGTTATCCGGAGCTCCGAATCCGGAGCCGGGAACGACAGCCACATAGACCTCTTCAAGTACTGCGTTCACAAAGGCATCCACTGAATCGAAGCCACACCGTTCCGCACATTCCCTGAAATTCGGGAACAGATAGAAGGCGCCCTGCGGTTTTATACATGTGATGTAGGGGATCTCCATCAATTTATCATATGCTGCATCTCTGCGTTCATGGAATGTACGGTTATATTCCATGATGAATGAATCATCCATTTCATATGCGGCAACCGCTGCCCATTGGGACGGTGTCACCGGATTGGATGTGGAATGGCTGGTCAGATCGGTCATCGCTTTGACAACTTCACTGTTGCCGCAGCAGTATCCGATCCTCCACCCTGTCATCGCGTGGGATTTGCTCACACCGTTGATGACAAACGTATTCTCCTTCATCTTACTGCTCAGTGAAGCAATGGAAATATGCTCACTGTCATAGACGAGCGTTTCATATATTTCATCCGCAACAACGATGAGATCCTTCTCTTCGATATATGCTGCCAGTGCTTCAAGTTCTTCACGGGTATAGACCATACCGCTCGGGTTGTTTGGCGAATTGAGGAGCAGCATGCGGGTCTTATCGGTGATGAATCCATCTATGATCTCGGGTGTCACCTTAAAAGAGGTTGATTCGTCCGTCGGCATGATGACAGGATTGCCGCCAGCCAGTTTCACCTGTTCTGTGTAGCTCACCCAGTAGGGTACCGGTATGAGTACTTCATCACCCGGGTTCAAAGTGGCTTGGAACAGATTGTAGAGGACATGTTTTGCACCGTTGCCGACAAATACTTCATCATGCTCATACGTAAGTCCGTGATCTTTCTCCATCTTATCGATGATCGCATTTTTAAGCTCGGGTATCCCTGCTGCCGCGGTATATTTAGTCTTGCCTGCTTTCAGCGATTCATATGCTTTGTCGATGATTTCATCAGGGGTGTTGAAGTCGGGCTCCCCTGCCCCGAGTCCGATGACGTCCACACCTTGTGCTTTCAGGTCTCTGGATTTAGCAGTGATCGCGAGTGTCTGACTCGGCGTTACATTTTTAATACGATCTGAGATTTGCATGTTCCTTCTCCTTTTATATTGATATAGTCATTATAAATCACGCAGGAGCCCTTTGAAAGTCTCCTGTGGACCATGGATGATATTTTCCTTGGGAAAATATTTAAGAAATGCCTTTTTATAGTTCCTGGACAGGATCCGCTTGTCGAATAACAGTACCAGCCCCTTGTCGGACGGCTTCCTGTGAACCCTGCCCGCAATCTGGCGGAATGAGAAGACGGCTTCCGGCAGATCAGTTTTATAGAAGTTCCTGAACCCTCTGTCCGTCGGGACCGGAAAAGGCAGTTTGGTCAACATCAGGCATTTGGCTCCGGCACTCTGCATGTTTATCCCTTCATTGAAGCTGGATGTTCCGAGAAGAAGACATTTATCGAGCTGGTTGAACTGTGTGAGAAGCTTTTCGGGAGTGCTCGCGCGGGACTGCCTCAACACAGCGTAATCCGCGAACAGCTGGACTTCCTCGGTGTATTCCGCCACTTTGTCGAGCAGCTCGTAATTTGAAAAAAGCACCATAAGTTTGCTGTCTGTTTCACTCAGATAGACCGAAATATAATCAACAAGCGCCCATATGAAGCGGTCATCGTTCACATCATAATCCGGTATGTCTTCAGGGATGAAAAGACGGGTGTTATCAAAAAGTGATGGGTTGCTTATGATCTGCGAGTCGTACGGCAGATCGCCGAACCAGTAGGTAAGATGCCTGAAGCTGCCATTCACTTCGAGTGTTCCCGATAAAAGCACTGCTGAAGACAGGTTTTTCACATGGTCATCGAGGATTTTCTGTCTGTCATCCCTGATATATATTTTGGTCTTCTGGAAATTGTCATCCCTGCCGATGGTATAGTCACCCTTCTCCAATCCCGTTTGCAGTAGCGACAGCATCCTCTGATAGTGATGCATGTGGTTGTAGAGTATCTGGTAGTTATTTGTGCCTCGGATAGCGCCGAGGAAAGTCTGTGTATATTTCAATCCCCCTTTTATATGGAGAAGCGCTTCGTCCGTATTCCCTGCAGAAAACGAACCGAACAATCGGTCGATATTCTGATTGAGATGTTTCAGGATATCCTCAAGAAGATACACTATGGTTTCATTATTATCATTTATATATGTGTGCAGCAGACGCTCCTGGGAGGCCATGCCGATCTGACCGATGAAAAATTTCATACCCTGGTAACTATAGGCAGATTCCATCCTGTCGTCAAGTGCGTTTTTGAGCTGATGTGCCTCGTCAACCAGTACTGAATCTATGTCCATGACGTGCTCAAGGCAATCCGGCAGGAAATAATGGTTTGTGATGATCATTGCCGAATTCTCAGCTAGATCAAGCGCACGCTCAAAATAAGGATGGGCTCCGCTTTCTCCGGCCTGGATCGCCATCGTTTTGTAATACGCCTTCTCCGGTCCTTTGAGATGTATTTCAGAGAGATCGCCGGTCTCGGTGTCGAGGAGCCAGACGAGCAGTTTCATCTTGAGATAGATGATCTCTGTGTTTTCATCATCAAGTGAAAGGAGGAGTTCAAACGCTTGCAGGTTGAGATAGTTATCCCTGCCCTTGAGATCTGAAACAGAAATATCCAGGCCGCATGCCTCTTTCAGAATGGCCAGATCATCGGTGATGATCTGTTTCTGGAGGATCTTCCTGCTGGTTGAAACCAGTGTCTTTTTGCCGTACATGGAATAATAGCTTATGGCAGCGAGCAGGAAGGCTACAGTTTTACCGAGTCCTGTATAGGCTTCAAGAGCGAGGTGGTTCTTTGTTTCAAATGCCTCGAATATCCTGTTTGCGAGCATCAGCTGGTCTTCCCTGAAATCATTGCCGGTTTGGTCGATATACTTCCTGTACAGTTCCCCCACTGACACAGGAGGGAGTGACCCTTGTCCGCCGTACTGTTTTCTCATATGGACGGACCCCCGCTTTTCAAGGTGTGCAGGAGAGTTGCCATCCGATTCGGCCACAGTAAGGAAAAGAAGATCTGACAGGTTATGCTTCAGAGGCTTTGAAAGATGGTAAAGCTGCTTCAGCGTCTCAGTATTCATCGAAGTAATGATCTCCTGAAGTCTGATGAGAAGATTAGCAGTGGCACGTGCATCCTCATCCGCCCGGTGAGCATTGGAGAGTGTTATCCCGATGGACTGGGCAATTTCATTCAGTTGAAATTTTTCAAGCGTCGGCATGAATATTTTGGAAAGCTCAACAGTATCGATTTTATACCGGGGCTCATATCTTATACCTCTTTGTTCCAGCGCATTCTTCAAAAAGCCATAGTCGAATTCGACATTATGTGCAGTAAAGACGCATCCGTCAAGGAGTGAGGAGACTTCATCTGCAATATCCCGGAATTTGGGTGCTCCTTTCAGCATATGGGGTTCTATATTGGTAAGTTCACGTATGAACGGACTGATTTCAGTATCATCAGAGAGAAAAGTCGTGTATTGGTCTGTAATTTTAAAATTCTCGACAAAGACGATACTCAGTTGTATGATACTGTCCTTATTTTTATTATTTCCGGTTGTTTCCAAATCTACGACAGCAAATCTCTCTGTAAACATACAATCACCAATTTCTACTATAGTTCAATATCTGCACTGACCACTTTTCTTATATTCCCATCTTCATCCAGAACTTCAAGGAAGCCGTCGTCCGTAATATCGAGTGCACGGCCAAAGAACATTCCCCCGGGTTCAGTAATACGCAGTTGCCTGCCGAAGACGATGGATTTCTCTATCCAGTCATCCCGGATCCGGGAGAATGGTTCGTTTAAAAATCTATTATAATAGACTTCAATGTTATCCATGAATACCTTCATGAATAAATCCATGTCCATATGTTCTGTTCCGCCGGCTGTCTCCTCGATTGAAATGGCGGTCGGAATCTTCCTGAGAGTGTCATCTTTGAATACATTGATACCGATACCGCATATGATTGCATTGATGACACCGGATTCACTGACGACTTCGGTAAGGAAACCGCAGACTTTCCTGCCCTGGATGTAAATATCATTAGGCCATTTTATACCTGACTCCACACCAAACGCTTCATCGATGGATTTCGCAATTGCCAGTGAGACGAACAAATTGAAACGGATGATTTCCGAAACCGGTATATTCGGCCGGAGCACAAGTGATAGGTAGACTCCCGTCCTGCCGGGGGAGTCCCAGTGCCTATCAAAGCGTCCCCGACCTTTTGTCTGTTCCTCAGCAAACACTACGAAGGAGTCATCCGACTCAGACAGCATGATGAAGGCCTCTTTCTGAGTAGAAGGTGTCGTCTTGAAATAAACCACACGGTCGAACAGGGAGGACTGGCTGATGCGCATTGAGAGTGCCGTCGGGTTTACATAGGCAGGTGGACTTTTGAGATGATAGCCTTTGTTTGTGACCGATTCAATAGAGTAGCCCTCCTCTTTCAGGGATTTTATACTCTTCCACACCGAGGTCCGGGACACGCCAAGCGTATCTGCGATATTCTGGCCTGATATGAATTGTGCCCGGTCAAGTAAGCTCAATATTTCCTTCTTTAAATTTGACATGCATGTCCATCCATTCAAGTATTTTTGTTTTTTCATTTGGAAGTAGATTAAAAAGGATCTCGTATTCCAGAATGGTGAAAATATCCCTTATCCACCGGCCTCCCTGCGCTTCGAAATGCTCCATCAGCTCTTTGCCGTCCACATCGATATCCGAAATGTGCTGTATTGGAAGAGATGGTTTCATTTCCAGCGCTTCATCGAGTATCCTGCTCCACTCCAGTTTCCTGGAAAACCGGTTGATGACCACCAGTTTCCTGACATTTTCAAGTGTATCATAATTATAATTGTAGGAGATGGTTTTAACCTGCCTGTCGTATTCAAGATCCAAGAAAATACAGACGATTTCTTTTACTTCCTTTTTCTCTGCGTTGGAAAGTTTCAGGGCGGGAGCATATTCCATAAGTGATTCATTCAAATAGATCTGGAGTCCCATGCCGGTGATGAAAGAAAAGGTATTGGTTGACATAAAAGTATTATCGTCAACTTCTTTAATGAACGGAAGGTTCCTTTTTATGCCGGTTTGGACCATCAGCGATTTGACCCCGTCCATGTGTCCTGCGGAGAATGTTTTCTTCAGCTCCACCAGTGAACGTTCCACAGCGACATGTCGCAGATGGCCGGAATGGCGTTCCATCGCCCGGACAGTTTCATGGTCAATTGTAAATCCGAGCTGTGCTTTGAAACGGACTGCCCTCAGAATTCTGAGGGCGTCCTCATCAAAGCGTTCATCCGGGAGGCCGACTGTTGTTATCGATCTGTTTTTTATCGCCTCAAGACCCCCGTAAGGGTCTATCAGTTTGAATTCACTGTCCATGGCCATTGCATTCATGGTGAAATCACGGCGTTCAAGATCCCCGGACAGTTCTTTTGTAAAAGCGACCGAGTCCGGCCGCCTGTGGTCTGTATATTCCGATTCGACGCGGAAAGTAGTAACTTCAAACGGTATACCGGAGATGACCACGATCACAGTACCATGTTGAATGCCCACATCAACCGTGTTTTCAAATAATGATTCCACTTCTTCGGGGAGGGCATCAGTCGTAATGTCGACATCATTGATCTCGCGGCCCATCTTATAATCCCTCACACATCCGCCGACAAAATAAGCCTGGAAACCTTCTTCCTGAAGACGTTCCAATATCTTTTTTCCAATAATGAACAGATCATCCATGCTGCATATCTCCTGTAAGCCTCTGGTACAGAGCTTCATATTCTTCGATTATTACATCAGTCCGGAACCTGATACTGATATCCTCCATCATCTGATGCTGCATTGTTTCATATCTTTTTGGATCTTCAAGCAGGCCAGTGATCTTCTCTGCAGCAGCTTTGTAATCCCCCACTTCGATTATATGACCGGTTTCACCATCCCTGATAACTTCAGAAATGCCGCCGGCCGTTGAGCCTACGGGGACGGAACCGCAGTGCATCGCTTCAAGAAGCGCCAGGCCGAAGCTTTCCTTCTGACTGAGAAGCAGGAAGATATCGCTCATCAAATAGAATGATTTCACATCAGTCTGCTGTCCCGCCAAAATCACTGAACTTTCGATATCGAGTTCTTTAATGAGGCGCCTGATGCTGTTTGTTTCAGGTCCGTCACCGATCAGGATCAATACAGCATCCATCTGTTCCTGAACTATGCTGAATGCCCGTACAATATCGTCGATACGTTTGATCTTCCGAAAATTTGAAGCATGCATAAGGACTTTGGTGCTTTCGCCTATGCCGTATCTCTCTTTCATGCCGGCGGCGATCTCTCTTCTGTCAGTCGCGTTGAAATAAGTTTCATCCACAAAATTATAAATGGTCTCTATAGATTTTTCAGGGCCGATCAATTCATGGGTCTCCTGTGTGAGGCTGTCGGAAACTGCTGTGACCGCATCGGATCCTTCTATTCCAAAACGGATGGCATTGACAAGGGACATGTCGTGCCCAAGCACAGTAATATCCGTTCCGTGCAGAGTCGTCACGATGCGGACATCCCGCCCTGACATCTGCCTGGCAAGAATCCCGCAGACTGCATGGGGGACAGCATAATGCATATGGATCAGATCCAGTCCGTTTCCTGTGATGACTTCGGAAATCTTACTCGCCAATGTGATGTCATATGGAGGATACTTGAATACGCTGTAATCAGTGATGTCGGTCTGATGGATATGGATATTGGGGTGGCTGGTGTTCAGCCTGAACGGAATATTCGATGTGATGAAGTGCACCTCGTGCCCTTTTTCTGCCAGTTTGATGCCAAGTTCCGTTGCAATGATTCCGCTGCCGCCCACACTTGGATAGCAGGTTATTCCTATTTTCATACAATCACACTCTATCTTTATCTTTGTAGTTGAGATAATGAAGCACTGCGCTTGCAGTCCCTTCATTTGTTGCCAGCGGGACATCATATACATCGGACAGTCTCAGAAGCGCCGAGACATCCGGTTCATGTGGCTGGGCTGTCAACGGATCCCTGAAGAATATTATGGTATCTATGGCACCGTTCGCGACCATTGCACCGATCTCCTGATCACCGCCGAGCGGGCCCGACTTGCACCTGTTCACTTCAAGTCCTGTATGTTCTATGATTCTGGTCCCTGTTGTGCCTGTGGCAAACAGTTCATGGTTTTTGAAGAATTCCAGATGCAGTCTGATGAATTTCAGGAGATCATCTTTCTTTTTGTCATGTGCAATCAGTGCAATTTTCATATACATCATCCATTCCTGTGAAGTATCATATTTCGATCCTGTCCCTAATTATAGAGAATATTGATGGTTAAGTGAACTGTCCATACTGCAGTTTTCAATCTGAATAGTCACTTCTTTCGTCGCTGATGATGGTTTGCACCTGAAGAGGCAGATTAAGTATCATTTCTTTTCCGGATCTTGGCCTGATATCTTTTCCGGCAGCTTCGGGAAGTGGAATCCAGTGAAGGGTCTCTGTCCTGCCCCCTCCCAGCTTGTTCTTTCGGTCAGGACACTTTATCTCCCGGGGCTCCATTAAATAATAGAATATAACTTCCTGGAAATCGTATTTTGTGTCATTGAACTCGTAATCAAAAAAGTTCTCCACGATCGTCAGCAGACGGCTTACGCTGTAATTCCCACCGGTCTTTTCATTCATGACACGCACTGCTGCATCTTCGCTTGCTTCCCCCAGGTTGACTGCCCCCGAGAGGATATAGAAGTAACCTGTCATAGTGTTGGTGGCAAGAAGTGCTTTTCCATCAACTAACACGATACCCCCTACACGATATCTGAATACGTTTTTACCTGATTTGAAGCCGCAGTCCATATTAACCATCTCCTTAAATACATATATAATAATACCAGAGAGTACCGGTAAATAAAAAAGGATACCCACCTTCGATGGATATCCCTTAAATTCCAATCAGTTGTTGCTCTTTGCAATAAGGATGAACCTTATCAACTCTGCAACAGCAACTGCAGTTGCTGCGACATATGTCATTGCTGCAGCATTCAATACTTTTTTGGCATGACGGTATTCCTTTTCGTTGACGATGTTCAAAGTCTGAATCTGGTTCATCGCCCTTTTGGATGCGTCAAACTCTACAGGCAGTGTAACAACCTGGAACAAGACCGCAAATGCCATCAGTCCAATACCTGCCCAGAGCAGCATATTCCCAAGACCGCCGCCTACGTTGTTCTGGGCATAAGTGATGATCATACCGGCAATGATCAGGAAGTATGAAAAGTTACTCCCCAACTGTGCCAGTGGGAAAAGTGCAGACCTGAAGTTAAGGAATGCATACCCTGTGGCATGCTGTATCGCATGTCCGACTTCGTGGGCAGCTACCGCAGTACCTGCAACACTCGGGGTATCATAGTTGCCCGGAGAGAGAACGAGTTTTTTGTTCTTAGGATCATAATAGTCGCTTAGAAATCCCTGTCCTCTTTCAACTGAAACATCATAAATACCATTTTCCCTAAGAATCTCCTCTGCAACCTCTCGACCAGTCAGACCACTTGTTGAACGTACTTTAGAGTACTTATTGAATGTGGATTTGACATTCATCTGAGCGAGCATTGGAACAACCATCAAAATTACAAAATAGATGATAATATACACTTGTATTCCAACCTCCAATAATCTTTCATATTTAGATTTTACTTTAAATTTGAATGAATAGTCAATTGTTACGTTCCGGCACCAGCTGATGGAGCAGCAGCAGTACAAACACGCTCAGCCAGAATGCAAAATAACCGATATGATCCGCATATTGTGACAGGTTTCCATATACAGGGTACTGTCCGTAGACATAATCGATGATGTCGTTGTGGAACAGCCACACAGCTGTAATATAGAAGTGGCTTTTTTTAACTTCCAGATGAGGAAGGAAAAGGATCGCCTGGACTGCCATGATGCTGTGGGACGCGATGAGCATGAGGCCGATCCATGAAATGAACCCGGTTTCCATGAATGTGAGGAGGTTCATGACGACCGCCCAGACGCCGAATTTTATCAGGGTTGTAAAAGCGAGGGCATCGATCAGCCCCCATTTTTTCCCCGCCAGGATCAGTACAATGAGTATGGACAGGAACAATGTGGCGGTCGGGCTGTCGGGGACGAACGGATAAAAGTACCACTTTGTCTGTGCGAGCTGTCCCCCGTACCACCAGTAGCCGTAAATACTGCCCAGAAAGTTCGATATGAGAAGCAGGGTTAAGAATATTCTGTTATGCATGAGCCGGATTATTGTTTCCATAAAACTCTCCTGTCAATAAAAGACCCCCCTATAACTAGGGGGGTACTTTAATCTGCGTCAGATTCTCCGCCTTCCTGCTGCGTGCCGCCCATCGCTTCATCTTCAGAAGTGACTTCAAGATTTGCTACGAATTCAGAGATCTGCTGGATTTCTTCTTCAGTAAGCTGGTCTTCAAAGGCAGGCATTTCACCCGTACCGTTTGTTACGAATGCATTTACAGTCTCAGCGTTCAAATCCGCTTCCACTAGGTTCGGTCCCGAACCTCCGGTCAGTTCTCCACCGTGACAGCTTGTACAGTTGGAACGGATGAGGTCGGTGAAGACCGGATCTTCAGAATCAAGGTTGGAGAACACGATCTCGCCCTGTTTATCCTGTGTTTCCCAGTCATGGTATGCTACCGATTCCCAAGTCGTATAGAAGATGATACCGACAGACAGGAGCATCATGGCAGCTGCTATCGGACGTTTTTTCCAGTGTCGTTCTTTGTTGTTGTCAAGCCATGGTGCCAAGAGAAGTGCACCAAAAGCGATTCCCGGTATGATGATTGCACCGATCACGTTGTATGGACCGGATGCAAATGAATATTTGAGTGTCTGATACAGGAATAGGAAATACCAGTCAGGGAGCGGTATATAACCTGTATCCGTAGGATCAGCTACACGTTCAAGCGGGGCCGGATGTGCAACTGTAAGGCAAAGGAAACCGATGAGGAATACTGCACCGGTAATCCACTCCTTCAGAAGGAAATCCGGATAAAACTCTTCCGTACGGCCCGGGAATTCCGAGTAGTCACGATTGAGTTTTGGTTTTTCATATTTCTGTATTCGTGAGTCGCCGACAAAAGTCAGCCCTTTTCCACGTTTCATATCAATTTACCTCCCTGTGTTTTTCTTATAGTGGTCCTGCAATACCTTGTCTACGTATCATAATGAAGTGGATCGCCATTAATACAAACAGGGCCGCAGGTAAGAAGAATACGTGGATGGCAAAGAAACGTGTCAACGTCTGAGCACCGATGATCTGTTCGTCACCAGCAAGCAGAGTCTTGACCCATTCACCAACAAATGGCACACTTTCTGCGATATCCAAGCCAACTTTGGTTGCGAAGAGTGCTTTCATATCCCATGGAAGCAGGTATCCGGTAAATGCCAGACCCAGCATAACTGCGAATAAGAGTACTCCAACAACCCAGTTCAGTTCACGTGGTGCTTTGTAGGCCCCGGTGAAGAACACCCTTAAAGTATGTAGGAACATCATTACTACAACCAGGCTCGCACCCCAGTGGTGCATACCTCTTACAATAACACCTGCAGCAACGTCATGTTGCAGGTAATAAACGGAGTTCCAGGCGTTTACAATATCAGGGACATAGTACATTGTGAGGAACATACCTGATAATATCTGAATTACCGTAATGAAAAACGTTAACCCTCCGAAACAATAGACGAAAGCAGAAAAGTGATAGGCAGGGTTAACATGCTCCGGCACTTCATGATCAGCAACATCTCTCCAGATCGGAGTGATATCCATGCGATCGTCTATCCAGTCATAGATTCTGTTAAGCACAGTCTTCCCTCCTATACAAGCTCATTTTCAAACATTTCGCCGATTGTGATGAATCCATCAGAGTCTCCGACTTCATACTGGTCAAGCGGACCTCTCGGCGGTGTTCCCGGGATGTTTTTACCGTTCTTCTCATAAAGTCCGTTATGGCACGGACAGAAGAACTTATCCGGATTGGCATCATCGCCCGCCCATGTTACTGTACAGCCCAGGTGTTTACAGATTGGTGAAAGTGCAATAAGATTATCTCCGTCTTTGTAGACCCAGACAAAGTCAGTCACTTCACTTGTGTACCAGGCGTCCTGCTGTTCATAAGAAAAGTCGACCTTCACAGGCTCTTCTGTAATCTCTTCGGTTTTGACACTCGTAGTGATCATGGAACCTTGAGCTTCGCCCTGGAACAATGGATCTAACGCAAACCTGCCCATCGGCAGAATTGCACCTGCCGCCATGAAAGACCCCACTCCCATCAGGGAATAGTTCAGGAACTGGCGTCGTGTTACTTTTTGCGACATTAATATTTCCCCCCTCAAACGCGCGTTCTTTTACATTTAAATATAACTAGGACAGTTCAATTTTAGCCTATTACCTGAAACCGGTCAATAAGGTATCGAAACTTTTGATGGAGGGCTTTCTGTTAATTGTGTAAAAGTACCATCTTTTTAACGGTTCCAAATGGAAATGATGGATTTCATTGCAGATTTGACTTCATCGTTGATCATTTCCATCTTCATATCATCACTCATATTCTCAAGCGGTATTTCATTGAGACGGATCCTGTCCATATCCCCGAGATCTTTTTGAATGTGGGTAAGAACCACGGACTTTTTGAATCCATATGCCAGAAGCTGTTCTCTGTAACTTTCAAGAAGCGCAGTATCCTCGCCCACTGTCATCAGCGGAGGTGTAATGAGAAGACGGCCCTTGAATTGTTTCTCAAGCTGCAGGGAGACAATCTGCAGCAGTTCAAGATTGCCTGCATGTACGGGGGCCCGTGAGTCCATATCCATGGATGAGAACGGGATGACAGCAGTGTCGATGAACTCTATTTCATCTTTCAATACTTTTAAATCTTTCTGGTTATACAGCAATTCACTCACCTGTCTTTATGTTGATCGTTTCAGCATTTTCACAAGCCGTTGGAAAAGTTCCTGGTCATGCTTGTCAAGTGCATGGTCAATCTCTTTCAGCAGTGCATCATCTGCAATTGTCTGAAGTTCCTTGTCCAAATCGTTTTCAATCTTCTTCACTTCACGGTAACGGGCATCTTGTGCCGGGAAAGCAAATTCCAGATAGAGCAGTTCATCCTGATTCATGTTGAGTTCGTGGAAGATGACTTCCCCGTCGCTTGTTACGGTATCCCCCTTTTCAAACACCAGTGTAGGACGGTTTGTGCCCACTGCGGCGATGCGCAGTCTTCTTCTGTGCAAGACGTCCGGCGTGAAGAAGATGTTTTTGGATACGACGGGGTGCGATTTGAGAAAGTTAAGAATCCATACAGCCACCCGGTCTTCAAAATCATAGTGATACAGTACATAATCTATGAAATCTTTCCTATAGCTGATCTTCCTCATCTTCCAGGCGCTCCTTTTCAAACTGCCAGTCTGCATTGGCAGGATCGAGTTCAATAAGCTTGTCCAGTATCTCTGATTTTAATGGATGGCTGATCTCAGTCAGATATTCGTAGTAATCTTTATAGAATTCGACGGACTCTCCGATAAGTGCGCGTGCATCCTGATAATACTTCAGGGCGGATTCATCTTCCTCATTTTCCTGATGCACCCTGGCAAGCAGATACAATGATTCGCCAGAGAGTGCATGTGTATCGAGACCACTTTCGAACGATGCTATTTCATCAGTACGGTCTGTCTTGAGCAGCGTCTCGAACAGCATAAGAAATGCATCGTCATAGTCCTGGTCAAGGGCAATCGCCTGTTTGAACGACTCAATTGCACTGTCTGATGCACCAAGCCTGAAGTTGATGCGCCCAAGATGGAAATAGATAAGCGGGTTCGTTTCATCCTGCTCAAGGTATTTTTCAAGCAGCGTCTTTGCCGCCGTGAGATCGTGCTCTGTTTCATGGACATTCATCAGCAGTATATATGCGTTTATATAGTAAGGTTCGTTGTCTATCACTTTATTGAGCAGGTTCTTGGCCGTTTCGTATGACTGCAGCTGATACTCCATCAGCGCCTTCCGGTAGAAATCATCATTCGAATAAAACTTCTCGTCGACTTTGTCAAAGTGTTCCTTTGCCTTTTCAAGCTCAATCTGATTCATGTGGAGTTCTGCTGCGCGCAGATTGAAGTTGACCCCGTTCAGCTCATCGATGCCCGCTTCAAGCAGTGCGCCGTAATACCTCAGTGCTTCCTGGAAATCTCCGTCCTGATAATGGATTTCGGCAAGGGCATAGTCCAGTATGGGCTCATCCCCCATCGCTTTCGCTTCATGGATCAGTCTGATGGAAACCTCATTCATGTTGAGTTGCTGGAAGATTTCCGCTTTGAGCATAAGCACCGTCTTCGTCTTCGGTGCTTCATTGATCAGGCTCAGGGCCTCATCAAGCCTGCCGTCCGCGATATAGATATCGGTGAGATAGGCAAGCACTTCATCATCATGGCCGGTTCGTTGGTGGAGATGCTGGAAAATGGTTTCCGCCTCACTGATGGATCCCGCCTGCATTAGTGTATCCCCCAGTGTGAAAAGGGATTCGAGCTCCATATCGTCATCCAGCCTCTCAAGATTTCCGAGGAGGCTGTTAAGTTCGCTTTCGGGATATTTACCCGTTTTCAAATCATCTATAATGGAATAGATCTGGTCCTGCATAGTTAAGCATCCTTCCGTAATGACTCCAAATCATTTATGAATCCTGGATATGATATATCTATGGCTGAGGTGTCATCGATGTCGAGCGGTGTATCAGAGACGAGGGAGAATATGATGAGCATCATGATGATGCGGTGGTCATGGTAGCCTTTGACCGCTGTGCCAGCTGCTGGTTCGATCTTTCCCGGCCGGACAGTGAAACCGTCCTCTTTTTCTTCAAAGTTGATACCGAATTTGGACAGCTCATCCACAACTGCGCGTATCCTGTCAGTTTCTTTGAATCTGAGTTCTCCGGCGTCACTTACTGTACACGGTTCACTGCTGTAGGCGGCGAGAAGTGCGAGAATCGGAATCTCGTCTATGAGCCGCGGTATGATTTCACCAGAGATATCGAAGCCGCGGAGTCCCGGAGTGTACGAAGCAGTGATATTCCCAATCGCTTCCCCGGCGCCCGGCAGGGTTTCGATTTCTATATTGGCATCCATCATTCCCAGGACTTCAAGTATACCAGAGCGTGTCGGATTCAATGAAACATTTTCAATGGTAATGGAAGCACCCGGTTTCAGGACTGCAAGGGCAAGCGGAAATGCCGCTGAAGAAATATCACCAGGCACAGTGATATCCGCTGACGTGAGCTTTTTCCCGCCGGTGAGTGAGATGACGCCATCTTGCGATGAAAGATCAGCTCCGAACTGTTTCATCATGATTTCGGAATGGTCCCTGGACGGTGATGATTCACGTACAACGGTCGTGCCTTCCGCAAACAACCCTGCAAGGAGCACTGCACTTTTCACCTGGGCGCTCGCGACCGGCATATCATAATCGATTGCCTTCAGCGGTTTCGGGTAGATGTGCACCGGTGGATACTTTTCATTTTTGAGCCGTATGTCCGCCCCCATATCGAGCAGCGGTTTCTGCACTCTGTCCATCGGCCGTCTGTTGATGGAGTCATCTCCACTGAACTCAGCTTCGAGTCCGAGCCCTGCAAGCAGGCCCATAATCAGACGGGAGGTCGTGCCCGAGTTTCCGGTGTATAAGGCTCCGTCCGGTGGATGCAGGTGGTCATGCCCCTTGGATTCAACAATCCACTTGTCACCCGATTCAGCTATTTCTGCACCGATTGCACGCATGATTTCCATGGTACGGTAAGTATCCTCACTCTTCAGAGGGAGGTGTATTTCAGTCCGTCCTTCTGCAAGCGCAGCAAGCATGAGAGACCGGTGGGTGATCGACTTGTCGCCGGGAACTCTCAATGTGCCTTCAAAAGTACTGTTCAAAAGTTGTTTCATAGGCTCTCCTTCAGATCGTTTATGAATTTTGTAAGCTTTTTCCCGTCAATTTGTGTAAAGCGGGCACGGCCGGCTTCTTCCAAGACGATATACCCCACCCGGCCGCTTGTCTGATTCTTTTTATCCTTTGTCATTAAAGAGATCATATCAGATGCCTCCAGCATCTTCAGCTTTTCGACGGGGTAGCCGAGTCCCCTGAAATATTCGTAGAAGCATGCAAGATCAAATGTGTCTTCCTGATTCAGTTCATTTGATATATACAGCGCAGCATATATTCCGAGCGTCACAGCGATGCCGTGCGGCATTCTGTATGTGTATTCGATGGCATGTCCAAGAGTATGCCCAAGATTTAGGTGTTTCCTCATACCTGATTCATTCTCATCCCTTAACACATGTTCCATTTTGGTCTCAATACCTTTGATTATGAAGGGCTCTATCATATCCAGTGCAATGCCGTCTTTTGTTACATCCATGAGCGCATCGACTGTCTCCTTATCTTTGAGGAGTGCATGCTTGATCACTTCCCCGAAACCGCTGAGAATTTCCGATTCCGGCAGTGTATCCAGGAAATCGAGATCGTATATTACACCTTTTGGACGGTGGAATGCACCGATCAGATTTTTGCCGTGCCTGCTGTTGATGGCTGTCTTTCCCCCTATTGATGAATCATGAGCGAGGAGTGTCGTAGGGACATGGATGTAATCCACACCACGCAGCACAGTTGCAGCGGCAAAGCCGCCAGCGTCCCCTGCCGCCCCGCCTCCGATGACAACCAGCAGACAGTTCCTCTGTACGCCTTTCGCAAGAAGGGTCTCCAAAAGATTGCTGAAGGCATCGAAATACTTCGATGCCTCGCCCTGCTCCATCAAAATCGGATCTTCAATAAAAGACAGCTTCCCATTTTTGTGTAACTGATATACATTTTTATCTGCAAGATAGAATACCTGGTCATATTTATCAGTATAATCGCCTATCCTGTCTTCCAGTATGCCGCGCGCTACCTCGATTGCATAGTTTCCGTCTTTGTATTGAGTCATGATTTTCATGTCATCAGTACTCTTTGACCCGTTTTTTATAGGCTTCAACAGAAGCTTTAAGTTCGTCCATATCATCATGCGGAAACTTGTCCAGTACGGCACCGGCGACCTCAATTGCAACCATGTGTTCACATACTACTGAAGCTGCCGGCACTGCACATGCATCACTGCGTTCGATCGTTGCCTTGAACTCTTCCTTGGAGTTTATATCCACGCTTAGGAGCGGTTTGTAAAGTGTCGGTATCGGTTTCATCACCGCTTTGACGACTATCGGCATACCTGTTGTCATGCCGCCTTCGAAACCGCCCAGATTATTTGTACGGCGGGTATAGCCTGTTTCTTCATCATAGGTTATTTCATCCTGGACATTGGAGCCGGGAATGGAGGCTGCTTCAAAACCCGCCCCGAACTCAACACCCTTGAAGGCATTGATACTGACGACGCTGCCGGCAATTTTCGCATCCAGTTTCCTGTCATAATGGACATGGCTGCCGAGACCGGGAATCGGATTTTCAACAATCACTTCAACAACCCCGCCGATTGAATCGCCGTTCTTTTTGGTGGCGTCGATCAACTGTTCAGCTTCAGCGGTCTTTTCTTCGGAAACCATGCGTACTGAAGACTTGTCGGAGAACTCACGGATATCAGCCAGGTTATACTGACCATCGTCCCTTACACTGCCGATCTGTTTCACGCGGCTGACTATGCGGATATCGAGGGCATGGAGCAGTTCTTTGCACAGGGCACCCACAGCAACCCGGGCTGCTGTTTCACGTGCAGAGGAACGTTCAAGCACATTTCTCAGATCACGCATGTTATACTTCATGCCGCCTACCAGGTCGGCATGCCCCGGACGTGGTTTTGTTATGACACGTCTCATGGATTCCGCCTCTTCGGGCGTGAGTGGATCACTGCCCATGATCTTGCTCCAGTGTTTGAAGTCATCGTTGATAATCTCAATCATTATAGGGCTGCCAAGAGTTTTAGCATGTCGGATTCCGCTGCCAAACTGGAAAGTGTCTTTTTCAATCTGCATCCTCCGGCCGCGTCCGTAGCCTCCCTGACGTTTAATCAGTTCATTGGTCATTCTCTCTTTATCGATTTCCAGGTTCGCCGGAAATCCTTCCACTATCGCTGAAAGTTTTGGTCCATGGGACTCACCCGATGTTAAAAATCTCATTATATGCACCTGCCTATTTCATGATATTAAAAAAAGCCGAGTTGCTTCACCCAGCTTATGATGCTCTGCTACTAGTATATCCAGGAGCTGTTGATCAGATCGTAATCAAGTACTTCCGATTCGTCAAAGAAAAGACCGATTTCCCTTTCAGCACTCTCTGGTGAATCCGAACCGTGGATGATGTTCTTACCGACTGTCAGGCCGAAATCCCCTCGTATTGTGCCTGGTGCAGCCTGTTGTGGATTGGTTGCTCCAACTACAAGGCGTGCTGTATCAATGACGTTCTCACCTTCAAGCACCATTGCGAATACTGGCCCTGAAGTGATGAAATCCACCAATTCGCCGAAGAAAGGCTTATCCTGGTGTTCCTGGTAATGTGTTTTGGCAAGCTCTTCTGATACATGCATCAGCTTTGCTCCTGCAAGTTTGAAACCTTTGTTCTCCAGCCGTTCCACAATTGGTCCGATGAGATTTCTCTGTACGCCGTCAGGCTTGATCATTAAAAATGTCTTTTCCATTTCGAGTCTCCTTTAATTGAATTCCATACTATTCTAACATTTTCAAATTTGTTATTTCAATTCAATTCAGACGATTTGCGAGTTTTTCTGCGATCTGGAGCAGATAAGTGCGTATTGGTTCGTCTATATCTTTGATTGCCGCTTTTGCTTCTTCGATATGTCTGCCGCTGATTTGGATGGCTTCTCCGATTGCATCCGAGATGAGGAGCTCCCTGATCAGAGAATCCCGGACACTTCTGTCCTCCCTGAATGCCGAGAGCTTCTCTTTGAACAGAGGGTCGGAATCTCTCAAAAGGAGCACCGGAAGTGTATAGTGGCCATTTTCAAGATCTGAAAATTTCGGTTTGCCCAGATTCTTTTCATCTCCGGTGAAATCCAGGCAATCATCGATAATCTGAAAGCTCATCCCGATATGGTATCCGTACTTCAGGAGTGAATTCAGTTCTTCCTCTGTTACATGTGCGGCATATGCTCCCATCTCGATACTGAGCTCAATCAGCAATGCAGTTTTTCTGTATGTTTTTTTATAATAGTCATCAAGTGTCTGTTCCGCATTGAACTGCTGATCGAATTGGAAAAGTTCCCCGCTGACAATATCCTGCATGGCAGCTGAAAATGCATCGTGGAGTTTTTCATGTTCGATGGTGCTCACCAGTTCCAGTGAAGTGGAGAGCAGGTAATTTCCAGTGTTTACTGCCTGAAGATATCCATGTTCATAGTACACAGTATCCTGCCCTCTTCTGAGTTTGCTGTCATCTATGATGTCATCATGAACGAGGCTCGCCATATGGATCAGTTCGAGGCTGGCACCTGCTCTGATGACATCGTCGTGCAGGCTCCGGTCACCGAGCCTGCCGACAAGCAGTGTGAAAGTCGGACGGATCTTCTTACCGCCGTATTGGAACAGTTCATAACTGCTGTCATTGACAATGGTACCATTCGGATCAAGGCTCTCTCTGATCAGTTCCTTCACTTCTTCTAAATCGGAAGCTAGAAATTCTCTGTGTCTAATCAAACAGATCCCACCCGTCCGAGAGGTTTGTATCCGATATGTGTTGCTGCTGTGCCCAGCGTATGGGACAGTATTTTTATATTGGCAAACCCTGTGGATGACATCATATCTTTAAGTTCCGGTTTGGTCAGGAATGTGCTGGTGGATTCATACAGCCATTCATATTCCTTTGTCCTGCCTGCAATCACTCCGCCAATTTTCGGCATTACTTTCCCAAAGTATAAATCGAAACCTCTGTTTACAATGCTGTTTTCCGGTGTGGAGGTTTCCAGTACAACGAGAACGCCGCCAGGGGTGAGGACTCTGTAGAATTCTTCAATCGCCTGTCTGTAATCAGGGAGATTGCGCAGTCCGAATCCTATTGTGACGAAATTGAAACTATCATCTTCAAACGGGAGGTCCATTGCATTCCCTTGGAGGAGGGTAATGTTAACATAGTCTTCAACTTTTCCTTTTGCGACCTCCAGCATATTCTCGCTGAAATCAAGGCCTGTAACACTGGCTCCCGGGGCCTTCTTTGCAAGCTGGATCGTCCAGTCCCCCGTGCCGCAGCATACATCGAGTATTTTGTGTCCCTCTTTCAGGAACATCTCCTTCATGGTCCTGTTTCTCCATTCTGTATGCTGATTCAGGCTGATGATGTTGTTCATATGGTCGTAATCGCCTGAAATGGCGTTGAATATAGTTTGTACTTTTTTCTCTTTATCCATTAGATTCACCTTTACTCTTGGGTTATGTATGGGAGTGAAGTGATGTCTGTTGTTTTCATCTGTTCGTCGATTAGAACTTCGAGGCCCCCATCTGCAAAGCCATGTTCGACGAGGTAGAGCATGGGCGCATAGAGCAGCCATTTCACTTCATCAGCCCCCGGCACTTCTCCTGAGGAGGCAAGCCGGGATTTTCTGGAGCTGAGCTGCTTGGAAATTTTCATCATGTCCCGGAGCACTGAATAGCTTCCGTCTTTTGCAAGATACATATAAAATCTGCTGAACAGATAATCCCCGGCAAGCACGTGGAGTTCCCTATTTTCATCTTCAGGTGTCTCGTCCAGAAAATTAAGTGCCGTATTAAAAAGAAGAACGGCATCATTTACATGGCTGCCGTGCCGGACGTTGCCCTTTTCGGAGAAAAAATCAAAAAAAGGATTATTATGTATGTCAAGTATCCATGCGCCGTCCCCCAGATCGTTTTCAAGTTCTTTCTTAAGAGCATCCATGAAAATATCACCTTATAAATTAATAGACCTAACCAGAAGAAGTTAGGCCTAAGTAGTCAATTATTTTACTGCATCCTTAAGAGCTTTACCCGCTTTGAATGCTGGTACTTTAGATGCTGCAATCTCAATTTCTTCACCAGATTGTGGATTGCGTCCTTTTCTAGCAGAGCGTTCACGCACTTCAAAGTTACCGAAGCCGATAAGCTGTACTTTTTCACCTTTTTTCAAAGATTCCTGGATCGTGTTAAATACTGCATCAACTGCAGCACCTGCTTCTTTTTTTGTAAGATCAGCATCATCGCTGACAGCATTGATCAAATCTGTTTTGTTCATCAGATCCACCTCCTTATATGACTATAATGATAAGTGGTTTTATCATTATGTTTCGACTTTAACACAGTGGTCTTTGCACTGCAACGGATTTCACCGTTTTAATGCCAAAAAATCCTTTACTGGCCGCTTTTGTGGCGGCTTGTCATGAAGATCGGACGGTTTTTATCATCCACTGTTATCTTGGGAGAATAGATGGGAACCACTGGTGTATATTCATACAAAACATGCCGGACATCTTCACCGGTTTCGAACGACAGATCGTTCTCCTCTATGATTCTGCCGATATCTTCACGGTAATCCACTACAAACTGCTGTCCGCCATTGTAATAGACATCGAGTGAAGTGCCTGAATACGGACTTGTTACAACAGGATTGTCGGAGAGTTTGTAGAAGCCGAGATCCAGCTGATAGACATTCGGCCCAACCTCTTCACCAAGATGGACATACTCACCCATTGCATCCAGCCTGATGGTAAGCGAACGTACTTCCTCTGTAATACTCAGGTCCGCCAGTTTGACTTTTGGATCGTCTTCCTCGTCTATGATGACATATTGATATTTGCCGCCTGCTTCATATGAATTTTCCGGACGTTCATCCAGGTAGTCCGGAACCAGCTTTTCAAAATCAATCTGGTATTCCAGATACTCCCTCTGACTTTCCTTCGTGCTGATCGGCAGCAGGCCTTCGGAATCTTCCTGATACTTATCAACTGCATTCTGCACCATTTCGACCTGGGAGTCCCCCGGCACCTGGTTTCCGGCTTTTTCTGATTCCGGATACAGGCACCCTGCCATAAGTACTGTGGCTATCATGAGCATGGTTAACTTGATGCTACGCATGGGTGCTGCCCCCAAGAACAGGAATCATGAGCAGGAAAGCGGCAATCAGAAGAACCCATGCAACCATTGAAATGATAATACTTAAAAACCTGTTTTTTACAACGTACCTTGCGACATAGATCAAAACTGCCGCAAGCGCCATTGCACCTAACGAATAAAATGAAATCCACATGAGATTCATTCTGGTTATATCAAACATTGTATCACTCTCTTGTCCAATCTTTGTTTTGCTTATCAAGAAGGTCTTCCAGCTTGTCAGTCTCACCTGTCTTCTCGCGCATCATCAGTGCATAGAACGCTTCTTCTTCAGTGATGCCGTGGAAAAGATATCTGTACAGTACTTCAGTGATCGGCATTTCCACACCGTATTCCCTGGACAGTTCGAACGCTGCCTTTGTTGTGTTGACACCTTCAACGACCATGCCCATTTCCTCCTGGGCCTCATCAACGCTTTTACCTTCGGCGAGCATGATGCCGCAACGATAATTTCTTGAATGCATGCTTGTTGCTGTCACTATGAGATCTCCCATACCTGTCAAACCAAGGAAAGTCAGAGGATTTGCCCCCATCCTTGTGCCCAGGCGGGTGATTTCCTGCAGACCGCGTGTGATCAGTGCCGCCTTTGCATTATCCCCGAATTCAAGGCCGTGAAGGACACCGATTGCAAGCGCGATGATGTTTTTCAAGGCTCCGCCTATCTCGACGCCGGTCATATCATCATTCCTGTAGACTCGGAAATACTTATTCATGAAAATATCCTGTACAATCTGCAGGCTTTCCGGGTTTCTGCATGCGGCGCTGACTGTTGTCGGAGATTTCAATGCAACCTCCTCAGCATGACTCGGTCCGCTCAGGACACAGATGTCTGTCATGGTTTCAGAAGTCATCTCTTCTGCAATGACATCGGAGACCCTCATGTGGGTGCCAAGCTCCAGACCTTTTGCCACATGGACGATGATTATTTTTTTGCCGAGTTCTGACAGAATTCCGTCCAATTCACTTGAAACTGTTCGGATCGCCTTGACAGGCACCGCCAGGACAATCAGTTCTGCATGGGCTGCCGCTTCCTTCAGATCATTGGTGGCAAGTATCCCTTCATTCAAATCGATATTTTTTAAAAAGCGTTGGTTGGTATGGCTCTGGCCGATTTCCGAAACGACTTCGCCGTTCCGTCCATACATGAGTACATCATGGCCATTATCGTTAAGCACCATTGCCAGGCTCGTGCCGAAGCTGCCCGTGCCTATTACAGAAATTTTCATACTTGTACCCTCCTAGTTACGTTTTCTGCTTACTATATGGATTGGTGTGCCTGTGAAATCGAAAGCATTTCTCAGCTGATTCTCCAAATATCTGCGATAGCTGAAATGCATCAGCTCCACGTCGTTCACAAATAACACGAATGTCGGTGGAGCAACCGCCACCTGTGTGCCATAGAATATGTTCAGCCTGCGCCCTTTGTCCGTCGGAGTCGGATTCATGCTGACACTGTCGACAAGCACTTCGTTAAGAGTGCTTGACTGTACCCGTTTCTTATGGGAGTCGTTGACCAGCCTGATCATCGGGAACAGTGTTGTAAGGCGTGATTTCGTGACTGCCGATACGAAAGCTATTGGCGCATAATCAAGGAATTGGAATTCGGTCCTGATATTATCTTCGAATTTCTTCATTGTCTTATCGTCTTTTTCCACTGCATCCCATTTGTTGACGACAATGATCACTGCACGTCCTTCGTCATGGGCAAGGCCTGCGATGCGTTTATCCTGTTCGAGAATGCCTTCTTCCCCATTGATGACCATCAGTACGACATCGGAGCGTTCTATGGCCCTGTTCGCCCTGAGAACCGAATACTTCTCAGTAGACTCATACACTTTGCCTTTTTTTCGCATGCCTGCGGTATCAATCAGGGTATAGTCTTCCCCGTCATACGAATATGCGGTATCGATCGCATCCCTGGTCGTGCCCGCAATATCTGAGACGATAACTCTGTCCTCGCCGAGTATGGCGTTGATAAGACTGGATTTGCCGACATTCGGCCGCCCGATAAGTGATACTTTGATGGATGCATCCATTTCTTCTTCTATTTCGAGTGTCCTGAAATGATTTACCGCTTCATCGAGAACATCTCCGAGTCCGAGACCATGGGAACCGGAAACCGGGTACGGATCCCCCAGGCCAAGCTGATAAAACTCATAAATATCGTTTCTCATTTCGAAATTGTCAATTTTATTTACAGCCAGGACAACAGGCTTTTTGGCTTTCTGCAAAATCCGGGCAACAAAAAGGTCATCCTCGGTTACACCTTCTCTGCCGTTTGTAATCATCAGGATGACATCTGATTCAAGTATTGCTATTTCCGCCTGCAGTTTTATCTGTTCCTGGAAAGGCTCATCTTTTATTTCTATACCGCCTGTATCAATTACATTGAATTCGTAGTTCAGCCAGTCACCGGCAGCGTAAAGTCTGTCTCTGGTCACCCCGGGACTGTCTTCCACTATCGCTTTTCTTTCTCCGATAATTCTATTGAACAGCGTGGATTTACCGACATTCGGCCTCCCCACCACTGCAATGGTTGGTTTGTACATAGATTCCCTCCTAATTTAAATATATTTTAACACAAAAATAAAATAAAGAGCGATAGACATCGCTCTTTACAGAATTACATTCATGTCATTTTTATAACAACTAAATATCCAGGTCTTTAAAACGGTCGCCGAAGACGTCGCCGAGTGTCGGGCCTTCATCATCCGAGTCGTCACGGTATACTTTTGGCTCACTGCCCTCACTTCTTGGTGCCGGTTCAGTTGTCTCTTTGATGGATAGTGAAATTTTTTCGGAGTCCTCATTGAGTGAAAGGATCTTGACCTCTACTGACTGGCCTTCTTTCAATACGTCGCTTGGAACCGCCACATGTTCATGACTGATTTCTGAAACATGGACAAGACCTTCGACACCAGGAGTGACTTCCACGAATGCGCCAAAATCGACAAGCCTTTTGACAGTCCCTTCAAGGACATCCCCTTCAGAATGGGCTTTGATGAAGCCGTCAAACGGACTTTCCTGTGCCTGTTTGAGGGAAAGGCTGATTCTCTCCTGTTCAGGATCGACATCGAGAATCTTCACATTCACTTTGTCGCCGATATTCACAGCATCTTCGACTTTTTCGACTCTGCTGTAGCTCAATTCGGAAATATGGGCAAGCCCGTCAACTTCACCGAGATTGATGAATGCACCGAAAGTCGTGATGCGCACAACTTCTCCCTCTACAATGCTTCCCACTTCAAGGGTTTCCAGCTGTTTCTTTCTCTCAACTGCTTTTTCAGCTTCTACAATTCGTTTTCTATTGAGTATCACACGATTTTTCTCAGGTTCGATATCTTCAACTTTAACTTCCAGTTCCTGGCCGTCAAACTGTTCCAGATCTTCGATATAGGCATCCGAGAGCAATGATGCAGGGATGAAACCCCTGACTCCAACATCAATTACAAGTCCTGCCTTGACAACTTCCATTACAGTGCCTGTAATCGTTTCGTCATTGTCTTTTGCAGACTGGAGTGAATCATAAGCATTGGATTCTTCCAGTTTCCTGATGGAAAGAATGACGTTTTTACGGTCCTCTTCATCTTCCACCTTGATGACTACGCCTTCGATTGAGTCATCTTCGGAAACAATTTCCTCCGGACGTTCAATCCTTTTGCTTGTAAGCTGGCTGATTGGTACGATCCCTTCAAAATCAGAGTCGTCGATATGAGCTTTTACGAATTTGTCTTCTATCTTGTACACAGTACCCTTGACGGTTTCCCCCACTTCAAAGCTGGATGAAACATCATTTTCCTGTGGTGTATCCTGAGCGGACACCTCTTCGTTTACCCCACCGGCATTCTCGTTGATTGAGGAATTGTCAATCTCTTCCTGGTTCTCTTCGTTCTTGATATTATCTGTCGTCATGTGCCTGCCTCCAATTACATTACTAAAAAGTATATATCTAACTTCTTATAAATGTATAGATTTGTCAAGTGATTAGTCAGAAAATAAAAGATTGTTTATATCTTCTGTAATTTTCAGTGTAACATCTTTTCGGGTCATGCCTTGTTCTGTAAGCTGTTTAGTGTCTATGGGTTTGCCGAATACAAGTGTTATGCCTTTCTTGCGGTCGTAGCTGCCCTTGATGGCAGCAGGTACGATCTTTGCGCCCGATTTTACAGCCACGAAACTCGCCCCCTGCTGCAAATCCTGCAGCTTGCCGCTGTTGCTTCTGCTTCCTTCCGGGAACATGCAGAGCATATTCCCTTCGCCAAGGACCTCGATGGATTTCTTCAAAGCTGCCCGGTCGCTTTTACCCCGTTCAACCGGAAAAGCATTCAGATGTGAAATGAGATATCCTAATACAGGAATCTTGAACAGTTCCGATTTTGCAAAGAATGACATGTCACGGTCCACGCTTATCCCGATCAACGGCGGATCGTATTCTGAAATGTGGTTGCTGCATACGACTACAGGTCCATCCTGTGGTACCCTGTCCTTGCCGACTACCCTGATCTTAAAACGGGTATGATAATAGCTTTTCACCAGGTTTTTGGCAATAGTGTAGAACATTCCTATTCTCCTTTCAGAACTTCCTCTGCCATGCGAATGATGGTGTTTTCGACTTCTTCGATACTCATATGGCTAGTGTCCAGCAAAATTGCATCATCCGCCTTTTTCAATGGAGAGACTTCTCTTGTCATATCAAGGTCGTCCCGCCTGACGATCTGCTGGATGAGTGTGGAAAGGTCTACATCAACGCCTCTTTGCCGCTCTTCCTCCAGTCGGCGCTCCGCCCGTATTTCAGGGGATGCTTTCATGTATATTTTAAGTTCCGCCTCAGGCAGTACAGTTGTACCGATATCCCTGCCGTCCATGACGACACCTTTTTCGGCTGCGATGATACGCTGCATCTGCACAAGATATTCCCTGACCATTTTGAGGCTGGAAATTTCACTGACATTCGCTGTCACCTCCGGAGAACGGATTTCAGCTGATACATCGTTGCCATCCAGATAGATGGAGCGGTTCTCATCATTTGAAAATCTGATGTCCAACTCATCCAGATCGTCGGTAACTCCCCCCCCTGAATTCAGTACGTGCAGAGTGACTGCCCGGTACATGGCACCGGTGTCGATATAGATATATCCAAGTTTCTCTGCCACTCGTTTTGAGATTGTGCTTTTTCCTGCTGCTGCAGGGCCGTCGATTGCAATATTAATCTTATTCTTCATATAAACCCGCCTTGTTGATTGTTCCAATTTATTCTATCATATATTTAATGAATCGTTTAGGAGGAAGTGGCATGAACAATAAAATATTGGCTATACATACAGGCGGCACAATCAGCATGTCCACGTCAGACGGCCTCATTTCATCGGCTAAAGAGAATCCTGTGACTCTGGACAGTACTGTGGACCTCGATATCAGACTGGAGGAAATCTATCCTGTCAAGAAACCGTCTCCCCATATGACCTTGGATGATATGCTCGAGATAAGGGATATAATATTGGATAAGAGAAACAGTTTTGACGGTTTTGTCATCACGCACGGGACGGATACTTTGGAGGAGACCGCATATTTCCTGGACCTTGTTCTGGATATACCGGAGCCTGTCATCGTGACGGGCGCAATGCGTTCATTTAATGAAATCGGTTCTGACGGTCTTTACAATTACATTTCCAGCCTGCGCACAGCCATGGACAGCTCTTCGAGAGACCGCGGCGTTCTGGTCGTCTTCAATGATGAAATACATACTGCGCGGAATGTCACAAAGACACATACGTCCAATATCGCCACATTCCAGAGTCCAAACCATGGTCCGATCGGCTTTCTGACCAAGGACTCCCTCCAGTACCACCACCAGGTGGCGCACCAGGACCAGTTTGATGAAGTGGACCTCGGGTATAAAGTCGGCCTGATCAAGGCACACGCCGGGCTTGACGGCACCTTCTTCGATGCGCTTACAGAAGCGGACTACCATGGACTGGTCCTCGAAGCACTCGGACAGGGCAACATACCGCCAAGTGCACTGTCAGGACTGCAGAAAGTACTGGATCACGGCATTGATGTTGTTCTTGTATCCCGTTCTTTCAATGGCATCGTCGGAAGTTACTATGACTATGAGGGCGGGGGACACGACCTTGCAGGAAGAGGTGTCATATTTTCCAACGGCCTGAATGGCCAGAAAGCCCGGATCAAGCTTGTGCTTGCGCTCGGCAATGGACTCAGCAGCTCAGAACTCGCAGAAATATTCAGGCATTAAAATACCTGTCAGGAATCCCTGACAGGTATTTTTCATTTCTGATGTTTTTTCAAGATATCCTCGGCAATCAGCCCGCCGTGGAATCTGCCGTTTTCTATGAATATGGTGTTGGCATCATTTCCAGCTGCAATGACACCGGCAATGTAAAGGTTCTTAACATTGGTTTCCATGGTTTCCGGACTGTGCAGCGGTGCCGTCCCGAATTCATTTTCATTTATTTTGATGCCGAATGACTGCAGGAAGCGGTAATCCGGATGATAACCGACCATGGCAAAAACATGATCGTTCGGTATTTCGAATACTTCTCCGTCTTTTTCGAGGACAACACTTTCGTCTTTTATATCTTTGACGTCCGTTCCGAAGTGCATATCTATCTTTTCATGTCTGACCAAAGAATCAAACTGTGGAAGAATCCATGGTTTCACACTTTTTGAATATGCATTCCGACGGTAGACGACGGTTACGTTACTGCCGGCTTTTTCGAGTTCCATCGCAGCATCGACACTGGAATTTTTGCCTCCGATGACGAGTACGTCCTGTTTGAAGAATGGATGGGCCTCTTTAAAGTAGTGTGAGACCTTCTCCTTATGCTCACCCGGTACATCCAGACGGTTCGGCTGTCCGTAATAACCAGTGGCTATAATCAGATATGTGCAGCTGTAGGTATCCTTTGATGTTTCCAGAATGAACCCCTCCGTACTCTGCCTTCCCGAGGTCACTTCCTCATACGTGTTGATATTCAGATCGAAATGTTTGACCGCTTCCCTGTAATAGACAAGTGCCTGGTTCCGTTTGGGTTTATGGGCTTCGGTAATGAAGGGAAAACCGCCGATTGCCAGTTTCTCGCTTGAAGAGAAGAATGTCTGGTGTGTTGGATAATTGTAGATGGCTTCGACAACATTCCCCTTCTCTATTATAAGATGATCGAACCCCCGGTTTTTCAGCTCTATTGCGGCTGACATGCCACAGGGTCCCGCTCCTATGATGATTGTTTCGATGTGTTTCATTGTAAGCACCTTTCTATTCAGGTATGACAAGCTCCTGTCCCACACTCAGAGAGTCGGGAGTAATACCGTTTGCATCCATGATTTTATTGACATTTTCACTGCTGCCGCTTCCGTAATAGCGGATGGCAATCCTGTACAGGTTGTCTTCAGCACTCACGATGTGAGTCGACCCTCCTGAGTTACTTTCTTCAGCCGTTTCCTCTGTTTCCTCTGTCTTTTCTTCAGCCGGCTGTTCCGTAGTCTTCTCTTCTGTTGATTCCTCAGTGGTTTCCTTCTCAGATGACTTCACTTCACTTGTATCCGAGCCGGAGTCTTCTCCAGATTCCTTTTTTTCAATTGCAGAGGATGCGGCGTCTTCAAGTTCTGACTGTTCTTCTTCGGAGTAGTCGAAAGCAAGCTCACCGGTACCCAGATCCTCATCGGAATCCGCTCCGGATGAAGAATCAGAACCGGAGTCGTTTTCACGCTGTTCTGCAAGCTCTTTTTCCTTTTCAGCTTTCTGTGATTCAAGATCTTCGTTGACATCTCCGTCCGTCTGATCACCGGAGGATTCTTCTGTCTCCTCTTCCCCTGCACCTGCAAGTTCGGTGCCGTTGTCACCGGACGGCCAGAAATTGCTGATGATCATAACGAAGAGGATTATGGTTACCGGCAGAAGGAGCGCTCCCGCGAGGATGATGGGCAGAATGCCTTTTTTCTTCTCTTTGCCCTCTTCCTCATCTTTTGCCGACGACTGCCGCCTGTTGCCGAGTTCCGCAAGTTTTGCCTTTGAGATCTTTATCTCATCTTTGAACCGCTTGTTGTATGCGGTTAATTTTCCTGCAAAAAACACCTTTCCTTTTGCAAGATTTTCACGGTTGAAATAGGAAGCTAATTTCTGACCGGCACCTGCAAACAGAGCGGGCTTCTTTTTATCCGGCTTTGATTCGGCGGATTGTTTGTGTTTCTTTTTTTCATTTTCCTTCTCCAGTTTTGCACGATGGCGGTCAGAGCGTTTCATCGTCTGTTTCTGCTCATCTTTTTGCTGGTCGTTCTTTGAATCTCCAAAATCCTTAGAAGCACGCTTATGTTCAATATCTTTATAAAAATCGTCCTTCATTGACATTCTCCTCAAACTGAAATAATTCTCTACTTAATTATATTATGTTTCCATTACATTTTAAAGTGATAATAAAATGAATGATACGCCGATAGTCGTATTGTGTCCTGTGCGGACGGAATATAATTGAAAATCAGTACGGATAGCCGTAAAATGGTTATGAAGAAATGGTGAGAGGTGAAAAAATGAGTGGGAAGAAATACACCATAGTTGATATGGATACTTGCATTGCCTGTGGTGCCTGCGGAGCAGCTGCACCTGATATATATGATTACGATGACGACGGCATCGCCTATGTGATACTGGATGACAACAAAGGTATCACCCCTGTGCCTGAAGAATTGCTTGAGGATATGGAGGATGCCTATGACGGCTGTCCCACGGATTCAATCAAGGTGGAGGAAGAGCCGTTTGACGGCGACCCATTGAAATTCGAATAGATATAAAAAGAAGCGCAGCTCCGGTTGCGCTTCTTTTTTCATTTCAGCAGTTTTTCAAGCTTGGGAATCAATCTGATATAGATGAGATAAGAAATAAGACATACTATGACGCCTTTGATGAGGTTAAATGGTATGATGCCGGCCGTGACCACTGCACGGATATTCGCAATCAGGTCGGTATGGTCTATGATCAGGCCGTACATTGGCAGAAGCACAAAGTAATTGAGTATTGCCATCATGAGCGTGAGCGATATAGTACCCAATATAAAACCTGTGACAAGTGATTTTCTGGTTCTGGATCTTATATACATGAAATAGACCGGCAGCATCAGAGAAAATGCCGCAAGCAGGTTGGCGAGCGGGCCGATGGGCTCACTCGCCATCAGGAGCGCATATAGTACAATCTTTAAAATAATGATGAGTGACCCGGGGATGCCACCCAATAATATGAACCCGATGAATGCCGGAATATCCGACAGATCCACCATCAGAAACGGCGGCATGAACGGAATTGGAAATTGCAGGAGCATCAGTATAAACGACAATGCAGCGAGTATACTGATCAGAATCAGTCTTTGCAGTTTATTTTGTTTCATAACTTCATCTCTCTTCGTGTGTTTTTGGGAGTGAGATGCGGAATGCGGTCCCTCTGCCGGACTCACTTTCCAGTTCAATCGTACCATTATGCCTGTGTATGATGCTGCGGACGATATAGAGGCCCAGTCCGGTGCCGTGCTTTCCGCGTGTCCTTGACTCATCGACTTTATAGAATCTCTCGAAGACACGCCCCTGATGTTCGGGAAGAATCCCAGCTCCTGTATCACGGACTTCTATGATTTTAAACCGTCCAATATCACGGGTTTCTATTGTTATATCATCACCTTCTGATGTATAGCGGATTGCATTGTCGAGAAGATTAGTCAGAACCTGGTTCATTTTGTCATAGTCGAAATGGAATACGGGATCAGAATCATCAGCTTCTATATTGAATGTGATGCCATTCTCCTGCATTTCATGGCGGAATCTTGACGCCAGTTTGTCAAGCAGTTCACCAAGGTCATTTTCGTCTATGTTGAAGAAGTCGGAACCGGTATCCATCCGTGCTATGCTGATCAGTTCATTCACCATGGTGTTCATCCTGTCCGATTCATCCTTGATGATGCCGGCCATTTCTTTGATCTCTTCGGGCTCTGTGACAATGTCATCGATCAATGCCTCTGAATAGCCGCTCAGCATGACCATCGGTGTCTTCAGTTCATGGGAGACGTTGGCAATGAACTCCGAGCGCATCTTCTCTGTATTCACTTCTTCGGTAATGTCCCTGATCAGGAGAATGACTCCGAACAGTTCATCTTCCTGTTCAACAGGTGTGTATGAAAACTGCATATGCCTGTCATTTATATCCACCCGTTCGATAGCCGGCTCCCTGTATTCCACGATCTCCCTGATATCGTTTTGGAAGTCTTCAAATTTTTCCGGTTCTGATTTCATGCGGTCATAAAGATAGTTTCCCTTCTTGTTTGAATACATGAGCTCGACCCGGCTGTCGAAATAGAGGACACCCTCATTAATTGAGGTGAATATCTGCTCCCTCAGATTCTTTTCATGCTCAATCTGCTCCACATTGCTCTGGATGTCATTGTTCATCTTATTGAAAGCAAGCGTGAGCTCACCGATCTCATCCCTGCTTTTTGTTTCAAGTGTATTGTATTTCCCTTTTGCTGTCTTGAATGCAGCATCCTTCAGGCTGATCAGCGGTCTCGTGATCCTGTTGATCAGGAAGAATGCAAAAGATGTAGTTATGATGAACAGCACGAAGCCGCTGGCTATGATGATCATGGTGACTGCAGCCATGGATTCATTTATATCCTCAAGATCCCGGTATTTGATGATCGCCATTTCACTGTCGGAAAAATCACTCAGGTTAGAGACGCGGACCATATAATCATGACCTTCAATATCTTCGAGCAGGAAAGTATTCCCTTCCCCGTCGCCTTCGATGATTCTTGAGTATATTTCCCGGTCCGTCGCAGACTGCTGTGAAAGCATCTGCCCGTCCCTGTAGAAGATGAGGTTATCTTCACGGAGCAGTGTGGCATTAAGATCCTGATTATCATGCTTCGAGAGAACAATTTCTTCAGCACGTGAAATCTCCTCCTCAAGGAGAGTTTCCGTGGAATTGAGCATGTAGTTCCTGAAGTACATGCTGAGTATGACCGATAATATAATTAAAACTGTAGTCACTATCAGAATGATAGTCAACCACAGTTTGGTTACAACGCTGTTCAACACTTTCATTATTCATTGACCTCGAATTTGTAGCCGATGCCCCAGACCGTGTGGATCATTTCACTTGCCTCGGGTGACACCTTGTTCAGCTTCTCCCTAAGACGCTTGACGTGGGTATCCACCGTACGCAGGTCACCGTAGAAATCATAGTGCCAGACTTCTTTCAAAAGTTCTTCACGGTCGAACACTTTATCGGGGCTTTTTGCCAGAAAGAGAAGGAGTTCATACTCTTTCGGAGTAAGGTTCACCTTTGTGTCATTCGCAAGCACCCTGTGGGCATCGTTATCAATCACAAGATGTTCATACGCAATGACATCTTTTGCTGTTGCATCAGCTTCAATGAAGGAAGTTTCAGAGGAACGTCTCAGTATTGCCTTCACCCTCAAAACGACTTCCCTCGGAGAGAAAGGTTTGACGATGTAATCGTCTGCCCCGACTTCAAAGCCTTCCACCCGGTTGTTCTCTTCACCTTTTGCGGTGAGCATGATGATCGGGGTGGACTTATGGTTCCTCAGACGTTTGGCGACTTCGATGCCGTCCATTTTTGGCATCATGAGATCGAGGAGTATGCAATGGAAATCCTTTTCCATTGCATACTCCAGTGCATCCTCTCCGTTATCTGCCTCCGTAATTTCATATCCTTCACGCACCAGGTACATATTGAGTAGTTTTCTGATACGTTCTTCATCATCGACGATTAGTATATTTTCAGCCATACAACCCCTCTTTTCATATTATGCGTAAGAATGCAGGCCTGCGACCAGCAGGTTGATAGCAATGAGATTGAAAAGTATGAGCAGGAATCCGATAACAGCAAGCCATGCCGACTTTTCACCCTCGTAGCCCCTGTTGAGTCTCAAATGCAGGAATATCGTATAGAACATGAATGTGATGAACGCCCAGGTCTCTTTCGGATCCCAGCCCCAGAACCTGCTCCATGCGATTTGTGCCCAGATTGCAGCGAAGAAAATGCCTCCGAGAGCGAACACCGGGAATCCGATGATGACGGAACGATAGCCGATTTCATCCATCAGATTGAGGTCTGCCCTGTCCGTCAGTGGTTTTATCAGAGCCGACAGGCGCTTTCTGATTATTAATCTAATGATACCGTAAACAATGAGACCGGTAAATACAGACCAGAGGACCGTATTCAGTTTCTGGGAGTCGATCAGCGGCGGAAGATTGATTCCACTGTGGAAATGATCCGCTTCTTCATAATTGTTCTCTCCGGTATGCTCAACCGGTACTGCACCTTCAAAATTGACAAGACTTGGCAGATGATACTCTGCCACCTGGGTCTGCCCCTGTTTGTCAGTGTACATGAAATCATCCTGATACCCTATTATGGACTGCATGAGGACAGTTGTAGCGATGAATGTAATGACAATTACTATACCTGCCATTATTGCCTCAAGGAGGCGAGCCCGCCATGATTTTTCAGTAGCAGGTATAGCTTTCAGAAGATAGATCAGACCGGCTACCGCACTCATTGAAAGTATACCATATGCGAGCGTTACGGTGATAACGTGAATGGCCAGCCAGTTGCTCTGCAGCGCTGGGATCAGTGGTTCCACTTCACGTGAGAACATGCTGCCGTATGCAACAAGAAGGAGTGATACCGGGATTGCAAACAGACCGAACAGTTGGGTTTTAAAATAATGATATGTGATCAGGAAGCCGGCAATCAGCATTATTGCAAACATGGTGATGAATTCATACATGTTTGAAACAGGGGCATGCCCCTGGGCGATCCACCTCAATATGAAATAGGCAAGCTGCATGATGAACGCAGTCACAATCATGATGATTGAAATCCGGCCCGGCTTGTTTGATCTGGATTTGATACTTGCTGCCAGTGGCAGAAGTGCCACGAGATATATTATAAAGGCCGCATACAGCAGAGTGCTGCTTATGGACACAAGTTGAGTTTCCATTCTAAGACTCCTTATCTTTGACTTTGTCTTCTATTTTCTGCTTATCTGATACCGGTGAAAATGAATTCGCCTCCAGTATCGGATCCAGTTCCTTCTTCATGCCAAAGTAGTTTTTGTTTGTATGCCCTGCCAGTGTGAAACCGTCTTCGAGGCTGATCCAGATACGTCTGTGGTTAATGTATGAACCGATGAACACACCCGCAAGGAAGATGACAAATCCACCTGCCACAAGAGGGATGGTAAGGTCTTTCTTGAGTGTGAGTACGCTTGCGGTATGCTGTTCGGCTTCCACGAAGCGTATGCTGTAATCGTTGTTCTGTGTAATATCCGTGCTGTTCATGATCTGGAGCAGACTCAACTCACTTTCACCGCCGGCATTCACTTCAAATACGAATGCCGGATTCCGGGGTACAGGCGTTTCTGAAACGAGTGTTCCGTTATCGGCGATTTCCTGGAAGTCCGGGGCATAGGCTCTCATCTTTATCTCTGTGTTTTCATCTATCTGATACGACTGGTCGGGCTCATCCAGATTTACGGTGAAGTTCTCACCGACTGTATTCCCATCTGCATCTTCGAGTCTGAAAGTCATCGCCTTCATCTGCGAATCATCATAGCTTGACTGATAAAGTTCATATGAACCGAAGCGGTATGGGTGGTTGACCCTGATGCTGTAGTCGTCTATTTTAGTGAGCTCGGGTTCTGCACCGACCACGTCCGAACTTTCGTTCTCGTATACGGATATGTCAGTCTGGAAATTGCTGACTATATTGTTTTCCTGATTAAGAGAGTTTTCGAATACCTCCCCCGAGGATTCATCATGAGTATCCAATATGAATCCATCGTTCTTGACATAGTATTGACCGTCCGTCGTCGGCAGGTCCTTCGTTTCCCCTTCATTTAAGTAGACGATTTCATCCACATACATGCCCGGGAAAAATCTGAGCATACTTCCGATTAGCAAGATAATAAGACCGACATGGTTGATGTACGGCCCCCATCTGGACAGCTTTCCCTTTTCAAGTAAGTAATTATCTCCATCTTTGCGGACTTTGTATCTTCTGCCTTTGAGCTGGCTGATTACATCATATGCATGAGCATTGTCCTCTTCGTGTGTGAACAGCCGCTGCCTTCTGTAGAATGACTCATGTTTTTTAACACGCTGGTTCTTCAGTGATTTGAAGAGAGGCACACCCCTGTCTATGCTTGCTGCGATGATTGACAGTGCAAGCATTCCGTTAAGCAGTACAAACCACCAGGATGAGTAGAGGTTATGGAAGCCCAGTGAATAATATAGGTATCCGAGAGTACCGTAGTTCTCCTGGTAATAATCTGCCGGGTCCACTCCGATGGGGATGAAGTATTCCTGTGGGAAGATTGTTCCTATCGCAGCGGCAATCGCGATGGCCAGAATGATCGTGACCCCCACCTTGATGGACGTGAAGAAGATCCAGATCTTGTCAAAAATACTTTTTGACCGGACTTTGGATCTCACCGCACTGCCGTCATATCTCATCAGATCTTTGATTTTTTTCCTGTCATAATCACTGTTGATCATCTTACCGCATGACTGGCACAGCTGGGTACCTGGCGGATTGACATGACCACACGATTCGCATTTGATTTCTTTTAGTTCCATCATACATTCATCCTATTCTGTGGCATCTTCAATGAATGCCAGGATATCTTCATGAGTCAGCTGATATTCCTGTTTTTTGACTACAGTGCCATCTTTGTTGATTGCTATTGTTGTCGGCAGCGGACCGATGTTGTAAACTTCTGTGACATCCCGTGATTCGTCCAGTGCTATAGGAAATTCAAGATCCGCCTCAAGCCCGGATATGAACTGGTTGATCTGCTGTTCATTCTCAGCTACGTTCACCGCCACAATCTCATATTCATCATTATCATCTGATGTATAAACATCATTCATGTCGGGCATTTCCTCACGGCACGGCTTGCACCATGTCCCCCAGAAATTAAGGATCACACCTTTGTCTTCACCAGTCAGCTCGGAAAGTTGTATCTTTTCACCGTCCATGGTGTTCAGCTGGAAATCGACGGCCTCATCCCCCACTGCAACAGTTTTATTATCAGAGGTCAAGTTGAACCACAACGTCACACCGATTAAAACTGCAACAGTTACAATGATGCTCACTCTTAGGATATTGCGTGTTCCGCGCTTCATATTCTCACCTGCCTGTACGTTCGTTCGTAAATTTCATTATAGCATCTTATAATTTTGTCCTGTATGACAGTATTATGACAATTGGGACGATCCTAATCGTCTTTTGCATTCGCTATCAGTTTCTTGACTTCATGCGGTTTCAGGAACCTGTATTCTCCTTCTGCCAGTCCATCCAGGGTGAGAAAATCATACTTGATCCGTGTCAGTTTGAGGACTTCCAGCCCGAAATGTTCGAACATGCGCCTCACCTGGCGGTTCCTGCCTTCATGGATTGTCAGTTCAAGGATCATCTGCCTGTCCTTCTTATCACGGATGACTTTCACTCCGGCCGGCGCTGTCCTGCCGTCTTCCAGCATGATGCCCTTTCGCATCTCCTTCTGCTGGTCACGTTTGAGTATACCGTTTATTTTTACACGGTAAGTCTTGCTCATCTCAAATTTGGGATGGGTCATATACTGGGTGAATTCACCATCATTGGTCATGAGCAGTATTCCTGATGTATCGTAGTCGAGACGTCCGACCGGATACAGTCTCACATCCATCTGTTTGAATGCATCGGTAACCGTGCTTCTGCTGCGGTCATCCTCAACTGCTGAGATTTCCCCTGTGGGTTTGTAATAGAGGATATGCACCTTTTCCTCAGCAGTCAGGGGGACGCCGTCCACCTCTATCCTGTCACCGGCAGTAACTTTCGATCCGAGTTCGGCAACGACTTTACCGTTGACTGACACCCTGCCTTCTGTAATAAGCTGTTCAGCTTTGCGTCTTGAAGTGACACCACTGTCAGCAATCGCCTTCTGTAATCTTACTTTTTCCATCATTCATCCTCCTCTATACTGTTGAAAAACAGATCCATCTCTTCCTGTTCCATGATATCCTTCTGGCTCGGCAGCTCTTCAAGTGATTTGAGGCCGAATATCTGAAGGAAATAATCTGTTGTAATAAAATGTGCAGCCCGTTCGTCCTGCAGAAGTTTCTTTTTTATCAGCCCTTTGCCGGCAAGAGTAGAGACCGGTCCGTCGGAAGCGACGCCGCGCAGCATTTCTATATCACTCCGCGACACCGGCTGGTTGTAGGCGACGATGGAAAGGACTTCAAGCGATGCCTGGGACAGTTTCGATGCCGGCCTCTCATCAAGTAGCCGGCGTATATACTTTTCCATCTCAGGTGTGGTTTCCAGGAAGAAGCTTTCACCGTGCCTTTTTATTTTCAAATTTGGCCGGTCGTATGCCTCAACCTCTTTATGCAGCTGTTCTTTCGTTATCGGCACATGCATAATCAGCTGTTCTTCAGTGAGACCGACGTCACCGGCGATGTAGAGAAGACCTTCCATGATATCTATCTTTTCCATTACTACTACAGCCTTTCGATTTCAAAATTTCCCTCATATGCAGGATGAAGGGCAATCTCCCTTGACTTGACCTGGTCTAAAATAGTGATGAACACAGCAACGACCATCGATCTGGATTCGCTGAAACTGAAGAGTTCACTAAAACTGAGCTTCTTCCTGTCTTTAAACCTCGCAGCCAGAAATGTTTCAGCTTCCTCCCGGGAGACTGGTTCTCTCTCTATCGTAACACTCACCGGACGGTCGACCGAGATCCTCGACCGCACTTTTTCATATGCAGCCAGGAGATCCGACAGGGAAATATCCACGTCACTGCCATCATCTTCCGCCTCTTCAAATTCATGCGGTGCTTTGATGAAGATCTTTTCATTTTCATCTTTCAGCATGCGGAGCTGTTCGGCGCACTGCTTGTAATTCTGATACTCAAGCAGCTGTTCCATAAGTGCCTCGCGCGGATCGTCATACTCTTCTTCCATATGTGCGGGCTCGGGCAGGAGCATGTGGCTTTTTATCTTAAGCAGTTCGCTCGCCATCACAAGATACTCACTCGCTATGTTGATTTCAAGTTCTTTCATCTGATCGATATATTCCATATACTGTTGTGTGAGGGCCCTCATCGGGATATCATAAATGTCGATTTCCAGTTCCCTGATCAGATGCAGCAGCAGATCAAGCGGCCCCTCGAATATATCCAGCTTTACATTATATACATCCATAAAAATTACCTCTGACTCGGGAGTTGTATGTCATTGAAAACAGCCGATCTTCTAGAATTCTATAACGAACTCATTATAAAGCAAGATTACTTCGAATGCCACGAAATCATGGAAGAAGCGTGGAAATCGAAAGCTGAAAGGTCCAAGGAGGACCCGGAAGTATTCCTTATACTGATGGCGGTCGGCGAATACCATTACAGACGCGGGAATATTGCCGGTGCCGTAAAATCATACAGGAAAGCACTCAGTATATTTGCCAGCCGCCCCTTCAGACTTGAGGAAGGGGGGCTTGAACCCTCCATCATCAGTGTTATGGAAAGGCGGCTTGCGAATATGCACGATGTGCGGTTCTCTCCTCTGGAATTCCCGCTCACCCAAAATACCCTCATGAAGCTGAACAGTACTTATCTGCCTGAAATGCCATATGAAAGTTTTCTCGAATGGAGAAAAGTGCGGCATGTCACCGACGAGTTTACAGTCAACAAACACCGCATGAGGGACAGGCATCAGATTGAATCAGACCGGAAAGCCGCTCTCAAAAAAAGAAAACATCAGGATTGATGTTTTCTATACTATGAAAATCCAGTACACAAAGCCCCAGATGAGTGCAAACAGGAACAGGAATATGAAGACAGGGTATCTGCCTTTCATATTATTTCAGCTCCGACAGCAGACTTTTGCCGTGTGTCTGATATTCGATTTTAAAATTTTCAGCAATTGTTGCAGCCACGTTGCTGAAAGTATCTGAATCGATGATTTTTCCGTAGTCCATGCTTCTGCCTGCTTTCATCAATAAAGGCACGTTTTCCCTCGTATGATCCGTCCCTGTGAAAGTTGGATCGTTACCGTGATCCGCCGTAATGATCAGCAGATCATCCTCTTTAAGCTTAGAGACGATTTCAGGCAGACGGTCATCAAATGCCTTCAGTGCATTACTGTACCCTTCAGGATTGCGTCTGTGTCCGTACAGTGCATCAAAGTCCACAAGGTTAAGGAAAGAGAGGCCGTTGAAATCCCTGTCCATTACTTCAAGCAGTTTATTCATGCCGTCTTCATTGTTCTTTGTACGGACAGCGTCAGTGATACCCGACCCTGTAAAGATATCATCGATCTTGCCGATGGCGATGACATCATTGCCGTTGTCTTCAAGCGCATTCAGCACTGTCCTGCCAAAAGGCTCCAAAGCGTAGTCATGACGGTTTTCAGTCCGTGTGAAGTTCTCTTTTGAGTCCCCGACATATGGCCTTGCAATGATCCGGCCGACGAGGAACTCTGGATCTGTGGTCATGGCACGCACTTTTTCGCATATATCGTAAAGCTCTTCCAGTGGAATGATCTCTTCATGGGCAGCAATCTGCAGGACAGGATCGTTCGAGGTGTACACGATGAGGTCTCCTGTCTCCATCTGATGCTCTCCATACTCCTTGATGATTTCGGTACCGCTTGCCGGCTTGTTGCCAACAATTCCCCTGCCTGAAACTTCACGTATCTTGTCGAGAAGCGCTTCGGGGAAGCCGTCCGGATAGACTTTGAAAGGCTCTTCAATATTAAGTCCTGCAATTTCCCAGTGGCCGGTCATCGTGTCTTTGCCCTGGGAAACTTCGCTCATCCTGCTGTAGAATGCCGCCGGATTGTCAGTGCATGCCACTCCCGGGAGGGCATCGATGCACCCGAGGCCGAAACTTTCCATGTTTGGCAGTGTGACCGGATGGGATTCCAACGTATGTTTTAAAGTATGGGCGCCTTCGTCACCGAAATTTTTTGCATCATGCTGTGCACCGATTCCTACTGAATCAAGTACTATGAGGTGAATTCTGTTGAACATTTTATCTCCTACTTTCTCGGATGGTATTGTGTATACATCTCTCTGATTTTCATTGCAGATATCTGGGTGTAGATCTGGGTTGTGCTGATATCAGAATGGCCGAGCATTTCCTGCACTGCCCGAAGATCTGCTCCGTTCTCGATCAGGTGGGTTGCAAACGAATGTCTGAATGTATGCGGTGTGATGTTTTTTCCGAGGCCGCTCAGCATCTCATATTTTTTGATTGTCTTCCATAGCCCCTGTCTGGTAAACCCTCTACCCCGGTTCGTTATGAATAAGGCATCCACGTCGTCATCTTTCAGGAGGATAAGCCGCTCATTCGCTATGTAGCTCGTCAGCAGCTTCCCCACATGGTCTGTCATGGGTACGATCCGCTCTTTACTGCCTTTCCCTCTTACACGGATGAAACCCATGTCGGTATTAAGATCAGTCGTCTTTATGTCAATCATTTCACTGACTCTGAGGCCGGAGGCATAGAGAAGCTCCATCATCGCCCGGTCACGGGTGCCTGCTGTGGAACCATCAGGGGTCCTGAGAAGGATTTCCATCTCCTGGACCGTCAGATATACAGGCAGCTTTTTGTCCTCCTTGACAATATGGAGCCTGGTGGCGGGATTGGTCTTCACGACATCCTCATTCAGCAGGAACTGATGATAATTCCTGAGTGTCGACTGCATCCTGGTGATTGTCTTGGCGCTCTTTCCCTCTTCTTTCAGAAGTTTGAGGAACGAAATGATCAGCTCTGTATCAACGGCGCTGTAATCATGCATACCCCTGTCTTCGAGAAAACCCTGATACCGTTTCAGATCCTGACGGTAGGAACTGATTGACGCCCGGCTCAGTCCCTTCTCCACACTGAGGAAAAGCAGATACTCATTAATATTCCTTTTGAAATCCATCTGTTACTCCTTTTCCTGGCATTTTTTGCAGATACCGTGGAAAGTCAGACGATGATCCAATACTTTGAAATTGTAATCTTTCTCTACTATCTTTTCAGCTTCAGTCAGCAGATCCTCTTCGATTTCTTCGACCGAACCGCACTCCATACATACAAGGTGATGGTGGAAATGGTTGGCGCCCTCTTTCCTGAGGTCATAGCGGCTGACCCCGTCGCCGAAGTTAATTTTATCGAGAACTTTAAGATCACTCAGCAGTTCCAGTGTCCTGTAGACGGTAGCCAGTCCGATTTCGGGATATTTATCCTTTACTTTCATAAAGACATCCTCGGCACTTAAATGATCCTTTTCGTTCTCAAGCAGAACCCGGACTGTCACTTCCCTCTGGGGAGTAAGTTTATATCTCGCCTCCTGGAGTGCATCTTTGATTCTCTCAATCCTGTTTTCCACGTGTTCACCTACTTTGTTTGATAATCACAAACATTATATCGAATTTATCACTGTTTTAAAAGTCTTATTTATAATCATTATAAATTGTATTTCTCAATTACATGTTGTATGGCGATTATTGTTTTTGAATCCCTGACAGAACCATCGGCCAGTATCTCTCTGAGATTCTGCAATGGAATTTCAACAATATCCAAAAATTCATCAGGATCCAGCATCTGCTTTTTCATTTCCATGTCTTCTGCTTCATAAAGATAGACAAATTCATTTGAGAAACCCGGGGATACATAAAATTCATGAATGAGTGAAAGCTTTTCTGATACTGCGCCGACTTCTTCCTCAAGTTCGCGCTTCGCTGTTTCCTCGGGCACATCTCCTTTTTCAATCTTCCCGGCCGGAATTTCCAGCAGAAACTCATCCGGTGCAATCCGGTACTGTCTTACGAAGTACATGACTCCTTCATGTACAGCAATGAGGCATACTGCACCATTATGATAGACGATTTCCCTTTTTGACTGTCCGCCGTCCGGAAGTTCCACAGTGTCATGATCCACCTGGATCACTTCACCGTCAAACACCCTTTTCTGTCGGATGATCTTTTCTCTGAGATGATCGTAATTGTTGTCTTCCGTCATAATCAACTTCCTTTCCCGCTCCTGAAGCAGCATGTCCTTAACAAATATACACGTTATCCAATATATCGTCCATAAAAATCTGACAATATGTAAACTATGTCTTTATGGATATGTTCCCACATTATCCCGGCCCAGGCAATTGGTTTAAACCAGTAAATTTTGCACATTCACTGCAAGATTGGCCAATCCCTTGTTATAATTGAATATGTCTATTAAAACAATCTTATAAAAGGACTGATTCAAATGAAAATCTTAAATACTAAAGACGGCCTTTCTCTTTCAGAACTTTCTCTGGGATGCATGAATCTTCCAATTGATGATAAGGCCGAAGCCGAAAAGATAATAGAAGCGGCTCTTGATGCAGGCATCAATTACTTTGATACAGCTGACCTTTATCAATTCGGGGAAAATGAAAAGATGGTCGGTGAAATACTGGATAAATACCGTTCGCGGTATGATTTCCTCATTGGTACGAAGGTCGGCAACCAATTTGATGCGGCGAAACAGGAGAAGACAGCCTGGAATCCGACAGCCCCCTATATTAAAGAGGCGGTCAAGGATTCACTTCATCGTCTGGGTGTGAATGAGCTCGATCTGTATCAGCTACACGGCGGAACAATCGAGGATAACAAGGATGAGACGATACAGGCTTTCGAAGATCTGAAGCAGGAAGGTACAATCAGAAGCTACGGCATCTCCTCCGTCCGGATGAATGTCATCGACTATTACAAAAAGCACAGTGCGATTGCAACGCTGATGATGCAGTTCAATCCGATCGACAACCGCCCGCTTGAAGTCACTGACGAATTATCCGGTATCCGTCCCCTGGCGCGCGGCCCCCTCATGAAAGGGCTTCTCAGTGCCAATGCTGCCAGTGTCCTTGAGAAAAAATTCGATGAGGGTGTCCTCGGCTACTCGAAGGATGAGCTGAAGGCTACAGTCGATGCCCTGGCTGTCATCAATCGGGATCTCACAGCCCTCTCCTACGCGTTCCTCAGGAAGAACGGTGCCGTCATTGTCAATGGTGTCAGCAGTCTCCGGCAGCTGGAGGATAACCTTAGAAGCTACAGACATACAGAGGATCTGACGGATGATGGATACAATGGCATTCTGGAAGCTGTAAAAATCCTGAAGTACGGGGAGCATAGAATATGAAATCGATGATCAAATGGCTGGTTGCGGCCATATCATCATTAATCATTTTCCTGGCCTCCCTCGGTTACTACGCGTCGAGCCAGATACTGTTTTTCAAATTGAGGGATGTGGAAGTAATCAAACGGCGCGAAACACGCGCGAAACGTCTGAATATGGAAGAATTCCAGGAACTGAAACAGGATGATGTACTGATCCCTTCCAGATTCGACTACAGTATCAACGCCATTTTCGTCCATCCCAATGAGACCGATAGATGGATTGTACTTTGCCACGGTGTCACCGAGAACAAAATCAGCTCGATCAAATACCTGAACATGTTTGTTGAAATGGGGTATAACGCAGTGATATACGACGCAAGGCGTCACGGTAATACAGGCGGCATACATTCCACATATGGATTCTATGAAAAATATGACCTGGAGACGGTCGTCAATTACCTGTTCGAGCATTACGGGCCGGACATAGAAGTCGGCATCCACGGAGAATCCATGGGGGCGGCCACAATGATACTGTATGCGGGTGAACTGTCAAACAGGGCGAAATTCTATATATCAGATGCATCGTTTTCAACACTCGGTGATGAACTGACCAACATATTCAGCCAGTACACTAAAATAGGTTCACCTCTCGTACTGTTCTTCACCAACATGTTCTTCAGGATAAGAAGCCGGTTCTCACTTTTCAAAGTGTCGCCGATACGTGTGATAGATAAGATAGAACAGCCGATGCTCTTCATCCATTCGAAACCTGACAAATTCATCCCGTATGAACAGAGCCGTCAGCTTTACGATAAAAAAAAGCCACCGAAGGTGGCCTGGTATCCTGACCGCGGCGGGCATGTGGGGAGTTATAACAGGAATCCGGTAAAATACCGGGAAACTGTTGACCGGTTTATAAAGAAATACGCGGGATGGTGATTTCAAGGTAGTCATGGGCGATCGTTGCATGATTGCCGAGTGTCTCTTTGATCCGCCTGATATCGTCATCATCATACCGGTTACTGATATGGCTGAACAGTATTTTCCTGTAATCAATCTGCGAGAAGTTTTGAAGCACATTTTGTATTTCCGAGTGGAAATACATGTGTGCTTTTTCTATTTCGCCTTCCAGATAGGTGGCTTCATGTACAATGAGATCGGAGCCATCCACGAGAGACAGGTAGCGGGGGGCTGTCATCACCCTCGTATCACCATGGATGGATATTTTCCTTCCCGGTATGGGATCGCCCAGAAAATCACTGGTCTCATAAGTGATGCCGCCGTGACTGAATGTCTCCGAGTCCTTTATCTCCTTGTAGAGGGGGCCGGGTTCAATGCCGATGGATTTCAGTTTCCCAGTATCCAATTTACCGAGTTTTTCAGGCTCATTGAAGACATACATATAGCTGTCCACGGTGTGGTCAAGCAAATACGTGTCCACATTGAAGCGCTCCACTTCGTATCGCATATTGTGCGACACTTCCACATAGTGGATTGGGTAATTCAGGTGGGATCCGCTGATTTTGAGTGTGAGCTCAATCCATTCCTTAAGACCGGGAGGTCCGTAAACGGTCAGCGGGATATCTTCCCCGCCCTGATGGGCGCGGGAAGCAAGGAATCCCGGAAGACCGTAAATATGATCACCGTGCAGATGCGTGATGAAGACATGCCTTACTTTCGCGGGCCGCACGGAGGTATGCAGTATACGGTGCTGTACTCCCTCTGCTGCATCGATCAGAAAATACTGGTTTATCTCCTCCACGATGTCGAGGATGTAACTTTGTGTATTCCGGGTCCTTGAAGGTATTCCTGCCCCGGAACCGAGAACTGTAAATTTCATATGATCACCTGTCTGTAATTATTGGTCCATTATACCATATTAAAGAGTTGTTTTTTTCAGTATACAGTGGAATAATGATATAAGGAAAAATTTGACCAAAGGACTTGTTGGAAATGAATACACAACCATTTAAAACAGCCATTGCATTATTCGGTGCAACCGGCGATCTATCAAACAGAAAATTATTGCCTTCCTTATTCCACCTGTTTCAGGAAGGGTCACTCAAAGACAATTTTGTAATCATTGCCGTGGGCCGGAGGGACTTTTCAGACGAAGATTTCAGAGAAACGGCTGAACAATCCATCAATTCCAACAAAAAACTGGAAAATCTGGATGGCCTTGGTTCATTTCTTCAGCACGTGTTTTATGTAAAATTGGATATTGCAGACGTCGATACTTACGGAATATTGAAAGACAGGTTCGAGGAATTGGAAGCAAAATTCGACACGGGCAACAATAGATTGTTCTATCTCGCCATGCCGCCACAGTATTTCACTGTCATAACCGACAACCTGCGGGAATCCGGGGTGACGGATACGAATGGATTCAAGCGTCTCATCATTGAAAAACCGTTCGGCAGAGATTATGACAGCGCGCTGGCTCTCAACAACGAAATAGCCAAGACGTTCGATGAACATGAAATCTACCGCATCGACCATTATCTGGGAAAGGAGATGGTGCAGAACATAGAAGTGATCCGGTTCAGCAACAGCATGTTCGAACCACTGTGGAACAACCATTACATTTCCAATATACAGATCACCTCCTCCGAATCACTCGGGGTGCTCGATCGCGGGGAATATTATGAGAGAAGCGGTGCCGTCAGGGATATGTTCCAGAACCACCTACTTCAAATCGTCTCTTTACTTGGGATGGAACCGCCGATCAGCCTGAGCAGTGACGATATACGGGATGAGAAGATAAAAGTCCTGAAAAGTCTCAGGAGAGTCGATGAAAAGGATGTCAAAAGGCACTTTGTCCGTGGACAGTATGATGAGGGCCTTGTTGACGGTGAAGCAGTTGCGAAATACAGGGATGAAGAAAATGTGGCCGACGACTCCAATACCCCGACATTCATTGCCTCAAGACTTTTCATCGACAATTTCAGATGGGCAGGCGTTCCTTTCTACGTCCGCACCGGTAAGCGCATGAAAGAAAAAGAGACAAAGATTGTGGTGGAGTTCAAAGAGGTGCCAAAGAATCTTTATTATCAGGCGGAAGAAGATGATGTACTTGCCAAAAATCTGCTGGTGATACGTATCCAGCCGGATGAGAGCATCACACTGCACTTGAATGTGAAGGATTATGCCGGTGAGAAGGATACCAAAGAAATCAAGCTGTCGTATACAGTTGCAAAGCAGGACCTTTCCCGGACTGTCGATGCATATGAAAACCTCATTTATGACTGTCTGAACGGTGATCCGACAAATTTCACGCATCAGGAAGAATTGATGAATGCATGGGCTTTTGTCGACCCTGTAAATAAAGTATGGGAAAACAGTCTGGCAGCCTTTCCAAATTACCAGTCAGGTTCCAGCGGCCCTGTAAAAAGTACGCTCCTGCTATCACGCGACGGATTCAAATGGTGGGATGTATGATGGATGGAATGAGAATGCCATGGAAACAGTGAATTTTGTTGAAAAATTTATAGTCTATATAGAAGATCATCTGAGGGAAAGAATCGATTATGACCAGGTCTTGAACGCCATGGGAGTTGAACAGAAGTCATTCATGACGATTTTCACCTCTCTAGTTGGAATGACCCCTTATGAGTATCAGCAGAGAAGGAAGATGACAGAGCTCGCCTATGAACTCTACACCGGGCACAGGCGTATCATAGACATTGCCAAATATTATGGTTACGCCGGCATTGAACCGTTCAAAGCGGCATACTTCAGGATGTTTGGCATCTCACCTTATGAAACGGAGAAGCATTTCAGGTCACTCCCTCTCCTGGAGCGGATTTCTTTTGAGGTGGTGCCGGTGGATAAGCCCCGATACCCCGAGAGAAGACAGTACCTGGAAAGTACAAGGATAGTTGGTGTGGCGGAACGTTTTCCAATCGCAGAGTACAGTGCAGAGATGAAATATCAGCTGCTGGACTATCTTAACAGGAACGGTATAATTGATGAACTGATCTCATATAACAACGGCGGCATCAAGGGAATTGTCATGCATGAAAGATATGTTTCACACGGTATGGAAATTCTGATCGGGGTCACATCAACCCTCGCCTCGCCTTTTGAGGAGACGTATACGGAGTCCGGTGATTTCGCCATATTCGAATCAACCGGTCCTGCATCTGAGACAGTCGATGACATCTACAGCTACATTTTCAGAAGATGGCGCTTCAAGGAAGACAGCGAACTAAATTGCAATTTTTCAATGGAAGTACTGAAAAGTACTTTCGATGTTGCCTCTCCCGATACCAGAGTGCAGGTATGGCAGGCATTATACATTGATTGATACAAAAGAAGTACCGGGGTCAGCTGACCCCGGTACTTCTTTTGGCTTCAGAACCATTCTGTGTGGAATGCGCCTTCTTTATCCGTTCTTTCGTAGGTATGCGCACCGAAATAATCGCGCTGTGCCTGTATCATATTGCTGGAAACTCGTCTTTGTTTCATACTGTCAAAGTAGGAGACAGCGCTCAGGAACGCAGGCATCGGTATTTCGTTTTGTATCGCTGAAGAGGCGATATTGCGGAGACTCTGCTGATTGCGGGTGACGATTTTCTTGAAAAAGTCATCCAGTATCAGATTCGTAAGCCCTGGATCGCTGGTGTAGGCTTCATTGATCTTTTCAAGGAAGTGGGCACGGATTATGCATCCTTTGCGCCAAATCATGGAAATTTCACCCGGTTGGAGGTCCCAGTCGTAAATATCACTGGCTTCTTTGATGAGCCTGAATCCTTGGGAATAACACATGAGCTTGCTGATATAGAGTGCATTTTTCAGATCGTCGAGCACAGCCGCCCTGTCTGTATCCACTGTACCCATTTCTCCTGGATAGGCTTCACTGATCAGCGCACGCTCATCTATCAGGCTGGAGAGGCATCTGACAAATACGCTGTCTGTTATAAGCGATAATGGTATGCCGAGTTTGAGGCCTTCAATCCCGGTCCATTTACCTGTCCCTTTCTGCCCCGCCTTGTCCAGGATCAGGTCGAGGACATAGTTGCCTTCTTCGTCCTTGAATTTCAGTATCTCTGCCGTAATTTCTATCAGATAACTGTTCAGCTCTCCTTTGTTCCATTCCGAAAATACATCGCTCATTTCATCATTGGACATCCCGAGAGCATGTTTCATGAAGAAGTAGCTCTCTGCAATGAGCTCCATATCTGCATATTCAATTCCGTTATGGACCATTTTGACGTAATGTCCGCTGCCGTCATCGCCTATGTATGACACACATGGTTTCCCGTCATCCGCTTTTGCGGCAATCTTTTCAAAAATGTGGCTGACATTGTCATATGCCTCTCTCTGTCCTCCCGGCATCAGAGAAGGGCCGTTCAATGCACCTTCCTCGCCCCCGCTTACACCCATGCCGATGTAGTTGATCTCTTTTTTTGTGAGCTCTATGTTTCTGCGACGGGTGTTTTCATACTGTTCATTACCGCCGTCGATCAGCGTATCGCCTTTTTCAAGAAGTGGTGCGACCTGTTCGATTGTCCGGTCAGTCACTTCCCCTGCCTTCACAAGCATGAGTATATTTCTCGGCTGCTTCAGATTGTCCACGAAGGATTCGAGTGTTTCGGCAATGTCAACATCTTCCTGCTTCAATTCATTCAGACGGTTTTTCCGTACATCTTCAAAAAAATCGAACGTGACGACTTTGAATCCTTTGCGGGACATGTTTTTCGCTATATTTGTACCCATTACACCAAGGCCGATGACTCCAATATCATAAATCATTCAGGTTACCCCATTTCCTTCTGGACTTTGATGATTTCAATGATGAGCTCTGTGATTTTTGCGAGTTCTTCTATCGGCATCCTTTCGGCTGTCGTATGAATATTTTCATAGCCAAGGCCGAGAATTGCCGTATCGATGCCTTTTCCGGCAAAGATATTACCATCGCTTCCTCCACCGAGGCTGATCAGACTGACTTCCCTGCCGATATTCTCTATTGCTTCCGATACAGTGCTGACGACTTCCGAGTCCTCTTTTGCCTTCAGTGCGGAATACATGACTTCAGAATTCACTTCCGCACGTCCGCCAAGCTCTTCTGCTGCGTTTTCAAATGCTTCTATCATATGTTTTGTCTGGGCTTTCATCTTTTCATCGTCCAGACTGCGAGCTTCGGCCAGTATGTTGACGTAATCCGTCACGACGTTTGTCGGGCCGCCGCCTTCAAACTTTCCGATATTGGCTGTCGTTTCGGAATCTATCCTTCCCAGTTTCATCTTGCTGATAGCCTTTGAAGCTATGGTGATTGCACTGACACCCTCCTCGGGTGCAACGCCGGCGTGGGCCGTCCTGCCATGTATATGCGCTTCGATCTTGGTCTGTGTCGGCGCGGAAGTGACGACGGTGCCGACTTTTCCGGTGGAATCCACAGCATATCCGTATCTGCTTTTGAGAACAGAAGTATCAAATGCCTTTGCACCGATCAGGCCGGACTCCTCTCCTACAGTAATTACGAATTCGACGTCCCCGTGCGATGCACCGGACTCCGACAGTGAACGGATCGCTTCAATGATGGCCGCAATCCCTGCCTTGTCATCAGAACCCAGAATAGTGGATCCATCGCTGACGATGTATTCTCCTTCTATGGACGGTTTGATGCCGAGTCCGGGGACGACTGTGTCCATATGTACAGTGAAATAGACAGGCTCCGCCTTTTCGTCGTCACCCTTGAAACGCACGAAAATGTTGCCGGCGCCGTATCCTGTTTCTTTTTGTGTATCATCTTCGTATACTTCGACATCCATCTCTTTGAATATCTTGAGCAGATAGTCTGCAATTTCCCTTTCATGTCCGGTTTCTGAATCAACCTGCACCATTTCCATGAATTGATCAATCAGTCTTTCTTTATTCATTGCTTCATTCCTCCGTTACTCTGTTGATTGTCACAGCAGTGTATATTATAATAAAAAGAGCAAAAATTTAAGGATGGTAGTATGGGCAATAGAAAAACCCAAAAAATTGTTATTTGGTTCATGATTTTTCTGATCGTAGTTTCAGGTCTGCTGTTTGGTGTAAGCATGCTTACTACGATGTAACAAATTAAAGAGGTCCCTCCGGGGACCTCTTTTTATATTATACCTCTTCGCCGTATTCTTCGAACCATGCCTGAAGACCCGTGATGACACTCATCGTCTCGTGTCCTTCGATTTCATGTCTTTCGATCATATCTACAATTTTACCGTCTTTGAACAGGGCGAATGAAGGCGAGGATGGCAGGAATTCAGTCGCTTTTTCACGAACCTGCTCTGTCGCTTCCTTATCCTGACCGGCAAATACAGTCAGCAGCTGTGTTGGCAGCTTGTCATAGTTGAGGGCATGCTTTGCAGCAGGACGCGCGATGCCGCCGGCACATCCGCAGACCGAGTTGATCATGACAAGTGAAGTGCCTTCCTTGTTCAGATACTCATCAACCATTTCAGGTGTGGTCAATTCTGTATAACCGGATTCACTCATTTCACTTCTTGCCTGAGTGACTACATCGTCCATATAGAGGTTGAAATCCATATTCATCAAAAAACTCCTTTGAGTAACTCTTCTGACATCCGAGCTACTTAGTATACTTTGACTCAATTCTATATTGAAATAAAGTTTTTGTAAAGGTCAGTAAACTGATGTGTATTCAGTTGAGTAGTTTTCAATTCTTGTTTTGACAGCTTTCAGGAACTCTCCGGCGACCAGTCCGTCAAGTATGCGGTGATCGATGGACAGGCAGAGGTTCACCATATGTCTGACTGCTATCATGTCGTCGACGATGACTGGACGTTTGACTATGGATTCCACCTGCAGTATCGCCGCCTGCGGATGATTGATGATGCCCATGGACTGTACAGATCCGAAGGCGCCTGTATTGTTGACTGTGAATGTTCCGCCCTCCATGTGTTTTTGCGTCAACTGATGGTTCCTTCCAAGTTTGGCTAGTTCGCTGACCTGCTTTGCGATTCCTTTGATGGAAAGATCATCCGCATTTCTGATGACAGGAACATACAGCTTATCATCGCCTGCGACAGCGATGGAAATGTTGATGTCTTTGTTGACGACAATTTTATCACCCCGCCATGAACTGTTGAGCATTGGGTACTCTTTAAGTGTCTCAGCCACAGCTTTTACAAAAAAACTGAAGAAAGTGAGGTTATAGCCCTCTTTTTCTTTGAAGGAAGTCTTGTGGCTGTTTCTGACATTTACAAGATTCGTCGCATCGACTTCCATCATCAGCCATGCATGGGGGATTTCCTGACTGGACTGGACCATCTTGCCCGCAATAGCCTTGCGGACACCGGTGACGGGGATCTCTTCTCCGGCCGCAGACTGCTCAGCTTGAGGTTCCGGAGCGGGTTCTGAAACAGGAGCACTCTCTTTTTCCTGCAATGGAGCACGCTTTTCAGACGGTCCTGCTTCTATCGCTTTCAGTATATCCTTCTTTGTGATCCTGCCCTCAAACCCCGTTCCGGTGACATCATCAAGGTTTATGCTGTTTTCATTGGCGAGCCTCATGACCACCGGTGAAATCCGTGCGCCTTTTTGAGCATTGGCTTTCTCCGATGCTATGGATTCAGGAGGGGATTCATCCGGGATCCGGGGCGGTTCTTCAACAGATTCTACAGCTGATTCTCCCGTTCCCCCTTCAGTTTCCATCATGCAGATTGGTGTACCGACTTCTACTGTATCCCCTTCATCCACGAGAAGTTCTTTAATGGTACCGTCAAAGACTGACGGTACCTCGGCAGTCACTTTATCCGTTATGACTTCGCACAATGCATCATATTCTTCGACAGTATCTCCTGGCTTGACGAGCCATTTTTCTATTGTGCCTTCCGTTACACTTTCACCCAGCTTGGGCATCAATATTTCTTCCATTAACCTATCCCCCTCTTAATGCTCTGCAAGTTCTTTCATTTTCGCTTCTATCTTTTCCGGATTGACCATGAATAAGTCTTCCATCGGCGGTGAATACGGCATCGATGGTACATCCGGTCCGGCCAGCCTCATTACTGGAGCATCCAGATCATACAGGCAGTTTTCTGCAATGATGGCGGAGACTTCGCTCATGACGCTGCCCTCGAGATTATCTTCGGTTACTAGAAGCACTTTGCCTGTTTTGGACGCGGCTTTAATAATATTTTCCTTATCCAGGGGATATACTGTTCTCAGGTCGAGAACTTCTGCTTCATATCCGTCTTTCGACAGCCGTTCTGCCGCCTGGAGTGCATAGTTCACACAAAGGCCATAGGTAATCACGGTGATGTCGTCGCCTTCACGTTTCACATCCGCCTTGCCGATCGGGACCGTGTAATCGCCTTCCGGCACTTCTTCCTTGAGCAGGCGGTATGCCTTTTTATGTTCGAAGAAAAGGACCGGATCATTATCTCTGATGGCAGAAATCAGCAGTCCTTTCGCATCGGCCGGTGTGGACGGTATGACTACTTTGAGGCCCGGTGTTGAAGTGAATACAGTTTCGATCGACTGCGAATGGTAGAGAGCTCCGTGGATACCGCCGCCAAATGGTGAACGGATCACCATCGGGCAGTTCCAGTCACCGTTTGAACGGTATCGTATTTTTGCAGCCTCATTCAGGATCTGATTCGTTGCAGGAAGGATATACTCTGCGAACTGGATTTCTGCGACAGGACGTTTTCCCATCATGGCAGCCCCTATGCTTGTGCCCACAATGTTGGATTCTGCAAGCGGCGTATCAAGACATCTCAGTTCTCCGTATTTTTCCTGCAGTCCTTCTGTGACTTTGAAGACGCCGCCTTTTTTGCCGACATCCTCTCCGAGGACGAACACGTTTTCATCCTGTCCCATTTCATAGTCAAGCGCTTCTTTGATCGCCTGAAGGTAGGATATTTTAGCCATCTTTTACCTCCTCGTACACATTTATCAGTGCTTCTGAAGCATCAGGATAAGGAGCCTTCTCGGCAGTTTTGGTTGCTTCAGTCACCTGTTTTTTGAGTTCTGCGTCGAGCCCGTCAAACCATTCATCATCTGCAACCTCATGTTCAATCATATATGCTCTGAATTTTATAATGCAGTCCTCTTCCCTGATGCCTTCGCGCTCAGTCTTTTCACGGTAGGAATCATCATCATCCGAAGAATGCGCCGTAAGCCTGGTTGACATCGCTTCGATCAACGTCCCGCCTTCTCCTTTGACTGCACGTTCTCTGGCTTCCTTCACCACTTTGTAGACTGCGATCGGATCGTTGCCATCTATGTGTTCCCCATGCATTCCATACCCTATGGCTCTATCCGACAGTTTGTCAGCCCCGTACTGCAGTTCCCGGGGAACACTGATTGCATATTTGTTGTTCTCGATGATGCATATGAAAGGCAGATTATGCACGCCGACGAAGTTCAGGCCTTCATGGAAATCTCCCTGGTTTGAAGAACCCTCACCAAGTGTCGTGACCGCAACACGCTCCTCATTGTCCATCTTGAATTTGAAGCTCGCTCCGACGGCATGCAGTACCTGTGTTGCCACACAGGAGCCCTGTGTCAGGATATTATTCTCTTTTTTACTGAAGTGTGACGGCATCTGTTTGCCGCCGCTTGAGATGTCACCTTTTTTGGCAAAAGCAGAAAGCATCGTCTCTTCCGGTGTCATGCCGAAATGGGTGACAAGTGCCAGATCCCTGTAATACGGGCTGATTATATCGGCTTCCTTGTTCAGGGCATAGCCTGCCCCGACCTGTGTCGCCTCCTGCCCCTGGCAGGAGATGACGAATGGCAGTTTCCCCGCCCTGTTCAAAAGCCACATCCGCTCATCGAGTTTTCTGGCGAGAAGCATCGTGCGGTATATTTCCTTGAGGTCCTCTTTTTCGAGTCCTGCTTCTTTATAATCCATCAAGCGATTGTCCTCCTTAAACATGAATTGCGATTCCGTCTGCATCAAGCCCCAGCTCCATCAGGATTTCCCCTATGGAAGGATGGGCATGCACCGACATCCCGAGTTCAAGGGATGAGGCATCCAGGAACTTAGCCAGTGCAGCTTCATTGATCAGTTCTGTTGCACCGGGTCCGATGATTGAAACACCGAGGATGTCTTTTGTCCGCGGCTCCACAATCAGTTTGCCGAAGCCTTTTTTATCTCCTGCAATGACTGCTTTCCCGATTGCAGCAAGTGGTATCTTATGGGTCCTGTAATCAAGACCTGCATCTTTCAATTCCTTTTCTGTATAGCCGAGTGAGGCAGTTTCCGGAGATGTATATATGCATCTTGGCACTGTTTTATAATCCAGCAGATATGGTTGCCTGTCCGCCATGTGCTCCACTGCAATGATTGCTTCCTTTGTCGCAACATGGGCAAGCTGAAGGTTGCCGATGGCATCCCCCACAGCATATATATTCTTATCCTTGGTCTGGTAATGTTCATCCGTGACGATGAACCCATCCTCAAGCTCGATCTTTGTGTTCGGAAGGCCGATGTCCTCGACATTCGGCGCGCGTCCGATTGAAACAAGCACTTTGTCGAAAGTCCTTGATCCGCCGCTGATTTCAAACGTGACGTCCGAACCAGAAGTTTCCACAGAATCCTCACTGAGCGAAATGTCCGTGATGAACTCGATTCCTTTTGCTTCAAGTGATTTTCTAAGCTGTCCTGCAATATCTTTATCTTCCATAGGGATGATCTGGTCTCCAGCTTCCATGACAGTGACTTCGCAGCCGAAGTCCGAAAGAAGACTTGCAAATTCAAGTCCTATGACACCTCCGCCGACCACAGCCAACCTGGCAGGAATCTTATCAAGTGTCATCATATCATCACTGGACAGGACGATATTGCCGTCAAAAGGCAAAAAAGGCAGTCCTTTCGGGAAAGACCCTGTGGCAATCAGTACATTCTGGTTGATGAGGATTTCACTTTCCGCTTCTTCATCTTCAGAGTCCTCAACAGCGACTGTACCCGCCATGGGAGAGAAGATGGAAGGTCCCAATATACGTCCATAGCCATTGAATACGTCTATTTTATTCTTCTTCATCAACTGGTTGATGCCGCTGTGCATACGATCCACGACTTCATTTTTCCGGGCCTGGATCTTTTCCATTGAAACGTCAGGAATATAGGACTCTATGCCGTAATCCTCTGCGTTTCTCATCGTGTTTACAACTTCGGCGGATTTGAGCATGCTTTTTGTCGGTATGCATCCTTTATGGAGACAGGTGCCCCCGAGCCGGCTTTTCTCCACAACTGCCGTCTTCAGACCGAGCTGACTGGCTTTGATCGCCGCCACATATCCGGCCGTGCCTCCACCGAGAACAACTAAATCGTATTCATGGGCCATTCTTTTTCACTCCTGTTCATAGGTCTTAACACTTTCTTCGCCGCTCATCACACGGTATGCTCCTTCAGCCAGGGCCTTCATCTCTTCCTCGCCGGGATAGACGGTGATTGGTGCGATGAATGAGACGTATGGCCTGATGAGATCGATCAGATATTTGCTGTAGGCGAGACCGCCGGTAAAGATGATCTGTTCGGCCTCACCTTTCAGGATTGCCGCCCGGGAACCGATTTCCTTGGCTATCTGCACTGCCATCGACTCATAGATCGCAATCGCGCAGCTGTCACCGTCAAGCGCCCTGTTTTCAAGTTCCAGTGCATTCTGAGTGCCTGCAAGGGATATGAACCCGCCTTCTTTAGTGATGACTTCGTATGCTTCATCATAGTCCAGCCTGTTGTCGATGATATATTTTGCGAACGCACCATTGGGAAGGGAGCCGCTCCTGTTCGGGCTCATGGGCCCCTCGCCGGAAAGACCATCATTCACATCGATGACTCTCCCCTTCTGATGCGCACCGGCAGTTATGCCGCCGCCCATATGGCATATGATAACATTTATGTCCCCGTATTCTTTATTCACCGATTCCGCATACTTTCTTGCTACCGCTTTCTGGTTAAGCGCATGGAAGATGGATTTCCGTTCTATCCCTTTCAGCCCGGTCATACGCACTTCATCAATGAGTTCATCGACGACCACGGGATCGGTAATCACGGCTTCGCAGCCGTATTTTTTCCGGAATCTGTCGGCTATGAGACCGCTCATGTTGGAAGCATGTCTGCCGTAGGTGCTTTCTGACAGATCTGAAACCATCTGTGGGCTGATATTATATGTGCCGCCCTCGATCGGTCTCAGAGTGCCGCCGCGTGCACTTACGATATCAATGGAAGACGGATCGAACTTTTGGCCGTCCAGGAATGAGAGTATGGCATCCAGACGGTATTCAATCTGTTCCGGCATGGGTTTTACAGTTTGCTCTGCCGGATGGCTGAGTGTATCTTCGGCGATGTTTGTCAGGTTATTGTAGATTGCAATCTTGGTCGATGTACTTCCAAGATTGAGAACGAGAATATTATATTGCATCAGTGGCGGTTACCTCCTGCTGAGGGGGGTAATTTCATTTTTCGAAAACGTGCTCTTGACTCTCATCATGCTGTCGATACGCTCTTCTGCAAGCCTGTCAGCAGCCACTGCCGGCGTCACACCGTCACGCGTGGCAATATTGAAGATTTTATCCATCTGATCGTAGACGCCCTGCACTTTGGCTTTGGCTCGCTCTTTGTTGTACCCTTGGAGTTCATCTGCCACATTGATGACACCGCCGCAGTTGACTACGTAATCCGGTGCATAGACGATATTTCGCTCTTTGAGCATTTCGCCGTGTCTGTCATCTTCGAGAAGCTGGTTGTTAGCACTTCCGCACACCGCTTTCACTTTCAGTGCCGGTATCGTTTCATCATTGAGGATGCCGCCGAGTGCACATGGAGCGAAAATGTCCGCCTCGACATCATAAATTTCCTCAATGCCCACGGCTTTGGCCCCGAAGTCATTCACAGCCCTGTCGATTGCATCCTGACTGATATCTGTAACGACGAGTTTCGCACCTTCTTCATGCAGATGGCTGCAGAGGTTGTACGAAACGTTTCCCACACCCTGCACTGCTATCGTTTTCCCTTCAAGTGAATCATCACCGAATGCCTCTTTGGCAGTCCTCTTCATAGCCATGTACACCCCAAAGGCAGTCATAGGGCTTGGATTTCCGCCGGTACCGTAGGATTCACTCATGCCGCAGACATAAGGTGTCTCCTGATAGATCAGGTCCATGTCGGCTACAGTGGTTCCCACATCTTCTGCAGTGATATATCTGCCGTTCAGGCTGTTTACATACCTTCCGAGAGCTCTGAAGAATGCTTCGGATTTATCTTTTTTGGCATCACCGATCACAACGGTCTTGCCTCCTCCGAGATCAAGGCCTGCCGCCGCATTCTTATATGTCATGCCGCGCGCCAGGCGCAGCACGTCTTCGATTGCTTCTTCCTCAGTTTCATAATTCCACATTCTGCAGCCGCCGAGAGCCGGTCCGAGTGTCGTATCGTGTATACAGATAATCGCTTTCAGCCCGCTTGCCTCATCGTGACAGAAAATCAGTTGTTCGTAATCTTGTTCCACCATTTTTTCAAATATCATTATAAGCACTCCCGTTGATTAATATTATGAAATCTTCATCGCAAGTCTGATTGAATTGTATTTATCCTCTGCACTGTCTGCCCTTGATGTTAATACTATCGGGACAGATGCGCCAGTAATAACGGATGCAACTCTGGCCCCCGCCGAGTAGACCAGCGATTTATAAAGGACATTCCCGGCATCGATATTATGGACGATAAGTATATCCGCATCCCCGGCGACTTCAGATGCCATGCCTTTATGTTCAGCGGCCTTTTTCGATATTGCAAGGTCATACTGCAGAGGGCCGTCTATCAAAGTTTCCGGTTCCTTCTCTCTGCTCGTTCTTATAATGGCCTCAGCATCAGTCGTGGAAGGGATTTTACTGTTCACTTTTTCAACTGCTGACAAAAGGGCAATCTTCGGCTGCATCATCCCCAGTTTCCGTGCACATTCCGTAGTATTCTGGATGATTGCCATCTTCTGCACCCTGTCGGGGGCAATATTCATTGCCGCGTCGCTGAGCAGGATTGCCTTATGGTAGTTCGGAAGATCGAATAAAGCCGTGTGGCTCAGCAATCCCCCCCTGATGAGTCCATGTGATTTATTCAGTACTTCCTTCAGGATTGCCGAGGTTGAAATCAGCCCCTTCATGAGAATATCTGCCTTACCTTCTGCAGTGAGCCCCACAGCGATTGCCGCTGCCTCTTCATCACTTGCAGAATGATGGATGGTCACACGGCCACCATCAATGAGTCCCTCATCAAACGTTTCGAGCATTCCTTCAAGTCTTGATCTGTCATCGACAAGATGAAATCTCATGTCCGTTTCCTTATAGAGACGAAGAACAGGCCGGAGTACATCCATGTCAGCCGCCTTACATATTGAAAGCGTTGTCATTTCATCTTTGTACTCTGAGAATATTTCATCAAATTTCATTATGCTGCCTCCCCTGTATATTTTATTATACATCTCCCATAATCAAAATACATGATTTTAACCAAACATGGAATATTCTGAAGTTTTAAAACAATAGGTTATTTTAAAGTGATGTGCCGTTCATGTATAATGTGTACTATCTATGAAACACAGGTGATTCAATGAAAAAAATGATAGCTTTGATAATTCTGGTCGTCCCGGTATTCCTCGCTGGTCTGGGCATAAAATACATGAGGGACAGCATGTTCGGCGTCGTGAATGATCCCTTCACGCTCACTGTCATCCAATTTGCCGTGGGGCTCGGCCTGACGATATTCGGTGTATGGTTCATCGGCGGCTATGTGCTCCACCGTGAGAGGAAGAATAAAAGAGCACAGGGCCGTTTTTCCGAACAGGGTGAAAAAAAGAGGAAACCCCAGCAAAAATAAGAGGCGGAGTGCTCCGCCTCTTATTTTTGCTCTTTGATGAGAGTCTTTGCATTTTCAAGCGCTGCATCTGTGACATCGGAACCGCTCATCATCCGTGCTATTTCATATATATGATCTTTCTGATTGAGGTACCCGGCCGTTGAAGCCGTGCGTTCGTCCGTCGTCTTTTTTGTTACATACAGGTGGTTATCGGCAACAGCTGCAGCCTGCGGAAGATGCGATATGACCAGAACCTGCCTGGCTTTGGACAGAAGTTTCATCTTTGCTGACATCTTCGTTGCCACAGCACCGCTGACTCCTGTATCTATCTCATCAAGAATCAACAGGGAGTGTCTGTCGAATTCTGTAAAAATTGTCCTGACAGCGAGCATCACCCGGGAGATTTCACCGCCGGAGGCGATGCTGTTCATGGATTTCAAAGGCTCACCCTTGTTGGGAGAGAAAAGGAACCTGACATCTGAGTACCCTCTTTGGTCGAATGTCCCCTCTTTGACCTCGATCTCAAAGTCCGCATCAGGCATGTCAAGGTCCTGAAGCTCTTTTTTGATCCGGGTTTCGAGAAAATGCTTGCGCTCCAACCTGTAATTCTGGAGGAAACTTGCCAGTTTCTCCATTTCAGCCAGTGCAGCTGATTTTTCCTGTTCCAGTTTCTCGAAGGACTGGGCGATATTTTCAAGCTGCTGGATATCCTCATGAAGGGATTCTCTGAGTTCGATAAGCTCCATTATGTTCCTGTTATATTTACGCTTCAGGTTGTTCAGGGAGGAGAGTCTCATCTGCTTTTCATTATATGCCTCCTCATCGTAATCCACATTCGACAAGTCCCCCGCCACCTTGCTGTCGAGCTCATTCAGAAGATGGTAGGCTTCAAGGATGGTTTCTGTGAAATCCGTATAGGAATCATCGAACCTGCCCATGGTTTCGATTGATTTGTGGATTTCGTACAGCATGACCTGCGGCGAATACTCGGAAACCAGCTGGGAACGCATTATGGAGAGTGCTTCATGTATCTTTTCATAGTTATTGAAGTAGCTGATTTCCTCTTCCAGCAGTTCCTCTTCACCCTGGATGAGATCCATGGAAGAAAGTTCATCGTACTGATGCCTGTACAGGTCCAGCTGCTGCATGCGGTTGCGGTCTTTGTATTCCAGATCAAGAATGCGTGTCTCCAGCTCTTTGAATTTCCTGTAGCTCTCTTTATACTGCCGGAATTTTTCCTCTTCATCGATTCCGATGAACCGGTCAAGATATACAATATGCATACCGGACTCCAGCGCTTCATTCTGTGATGACTGTGAGTGGATGCTTATCACTTCGTTCATGATCATCCTGAGAGCGCCCAGAGTAATCATGCGGGAATTGATCTTGATGATGCTCTTTCTGTTCTGCATGATTTCCCGGCGGACAATATAAAGCTCCTCTTCCGGGATATCATTTTCAGCAAGGAGTTTCTTCACTTTCCCTGATTCAGGAAAATCAAAAACCCCCTCGATTACGGCACCTTCAGTTTCAAACCTTATATCGTCCACGGAAGCCCGTTTTCCGTACAGATAGCGGACAGCCTCAATGATCATGGATTTTCCCGCCCCTGATTCACCGGAAATGACCGTCAGACCATTATTAAATTCAAGTTCGATATTTTTAAGAACTGCGAAGTTCTTTATATTCAGGCGTATAAGCAAAGCTACCACTCCAATTAGATCAGATTAAAGATTCGGTCTTTGATTTCCATCTGTGCATCTTCATCCCTGCATATCAGAAGACACGTGTCATCGCCGCATATGGTTCCGATGACCTCCTCCCACTCCAGCTGGTCGATTATTGCACCGATGGACTGGGCATTGCCCGGCAGTGTTTTGAGCACCAGAAGGTTGCCGGTATAATCCAGCTTGACGAAACTGTCCATCAGATATCTGCCGAGCTTCTCCAGTGGATGGAATTTCCGGTCCTTGGGCATGCTGTATATATAGGAACCGCTCGGCGCAGGTACTTTTATGAGCTGTAGTTCCTTTATGTCCCGTGAAACCGTTGCCTGGGTGACGTTGAAATTGTATTCGTTCAACTTCTCCACCAGGTCCTCCTGTGTTTCAACCTTTCCGTTTGTGATGATTTCCCTGATTTTTATCTGTCTGATTGACTTGTTTGACATGGGCTGTCCTCCTCGATTCCCTTTGTATATTTATTCATATAATATCATAAAGCTTATGAATATAACACAAAAAAGAGCATTCAACCGTAAACAACCGGTTGAATGCCTTTTTCATCAATGGACGCAGCGTGACGGCGCCCATGACTCAGATGCAGTAAATATTCAATATTGCCTTTCCCGCCTTTTATCGGAGAGCGTTCCAGACCCAAAGGGACGAGCCCGAGAGCTGAGCACTCACCCATCACTCTGCTGATGACTGTTTCGTGTGTCTTCAATGAATGGATGATACCTTCCTCTTCCCGCTCTTCCAGGTAGGACTCAAACTGCGGTTTGATTAGTGCAACGATATCATATTCATGATTGAATAATTCCACAATATGGCGGAGTATGGGGACGATGGATGTAAATGAAACATCTATAGTGAAAACACCGGGCGGTACATCAAAGTCTGATTCCACTGTTCCTTTGAAGTTGGTCTGTTCCATTACAGTGACTCTTCCATCTGTACGGAGTCTGTAGTCCAGCTGATTTGTACCGACATCGACCGCGTAGACATGTACTGCCCCATTTTTCAGGGCACAGTCGGTGAACCCGCCTGTGGAACTGCCGATATCAGCGACGATGCTTCCTTTAACATCCAGGTCGAAGGCTTCCAGTGCCCGTTTAAGTTTTATACCGCCCCTGGAAACGAAGGGACGGATATTTTTGAAACGGACATTTGCTTTCCCGGGATCAATCATTTCTGAAGGTTTGTAGACAGGAGCATCATTATTGAGCACTTTTCCCGCCATGATGATCCTTCTTACATCCTCCAATGAACCGAAACTGAACTCCTGATAAACATATTCATCAATTCTTAACTTCTTTTTCATCCGTCTGCTCCATCAGGGTTTTAGACTGCAATATGATATTCGACACTGATATACCGAGATCTTCAAGCAGTTTGTTTACATCACCGTGTTCGACATATTCGTTCTCGATGCCGATGCGTTTTATAGGATTGGTGAAATGGTGATCTGCCATGAACGATGCAATCATACTGCCAAGTCCACCGGCAAGCATTGATTCCTCGACGGTAACGAGCGGCATATTACTGACACCGAGAGCAAGCAACATCTTTTCATCGAGGGGTTTTATGAACCTCGCATTGATCACCCTTGCATCAATCCCTGCTTCCTTGAGTGCTGCGGATGCATCGATTGCGAGGTCCAGGGTCGGCCCGAAGGAAATGATTGCCATATTCTCACCGGAGACGACCTCCTCCCATTCTCCAAGCCTGAGAGGCTCCCTCTGTTCACCCATATCCAGACCTTTTACGTTTCCTCTCGGATAACGTATGGCAGCCGGACCTTCATGCCGGAGCGACAGATCGATCATCTGGGCCGCTTCAATTTCATCTTTAGGCATCATGAGTACCGTATTAGGAAGAGGTGAAATGAAGCTGATATCAAACACTCCCTGGTGTGTTTCTCCATCTGCACCAACCAGCCCGCTCCTGTCTATGCCGATCAGTACATTCAGGTTTTGTCTGTCAACGTCATGGAGAAGCTGGTCATAACCGCGCTGGAGGAACGTGGAATAGATTGCAAGGTATGGCCGCATGCCGCTTGCGGCAAGTCCACCTGCCATGGTTACAGAATGTTGTTCGGCTATTCCGACATCGAAGAACTGTTCTGGCAGCTCGTTTTGGAATTTTGTCAGTTTGCTGCCTACCGGCATCGCCGGGGTCAGTGCTACGATGCGTCCGTCCTCTTTGGCATACTGCAGCATTGTATTCGACATGAATTCACTCCAAGAAGGGGTCGTCTTGCTGCCAAGCACTTCACCGGTATCGATCTTATATGGTCCGAGGCCATGCCATTTGCCGAGCTTATCCACTTCGGCAGGGTGATATCCTTTCCCCTTTTTAGTAATTACATGCACTACAACGGGGCCATTGTAATCCTTGGAGGATTTGATTGCCTGTGCAAGATCCTCAAAGTCATGACCATCAACCGGGCCGATGTACTTTATACCGAGTTCTTCGAAAAATATACCGTTGATCACGAGATATTTCATGCTGTCCTTGATCCGGTCGGCCATATCCCTGAGTTTCGATCCGACCTGCGGGAGGCGGTTGATGAAATCTTCAATATCATGTTTCACACGGTTATATTGCGTATTTGTGCGCATCCTGCCCAGCATATTATGCATAGCGCCCACATTCGGTGCTATGCTCATCTCATTATCATTGAGTATGATGGTCATGTTTGTCCTGTCGGAACCGATGTGATTCAGCGCCTCAAGGGCCATACCGCCTGTCAAAGCGCCATCACCGATTACCGGGATGATATGATGGGTTCCCCCCTGGATATCCCGGGCTTTCGCCATACCCATTGCTGCTGAAAGCGAAGTGGATGAATGGCCGGCTTCCCAGACATCATGTTCCGATTCACGCATTTTAGGGAATCCGCACAGCCCCTTATACTGTCTCAGTGTATCAAAATCACTGATGCGTCCGGTCAGGATTTTATGAATGTATGCCTGATGCCCGACGTCGAACAGTAATTTGTCATCCGGGGAATCAAAATATTTATGCAGTGCAATCGACAGCTCCACCACTCCGAGGTTGGCGCCGATGTGGCCGCCTGTCTCAGAACATGACTGGATCAGGAATTCTCTGATGTCCTGCGCCAGTTCTTTCAGTTCTTCATCACTTTTACCTTTCAAAAATGATGGATTTTCTATACTATACAGGTTCATATAGCAACCACCTTTGAATTTGCTAATGCCAATTATACCACTATTGGATAAGACTAAAAAACAAAAAAGTGATAATTCATTATTATGAATTATCACTTTTCTCTTACAGCAAACATCTGCAGTACGCTGTAAAGCTCACCGATATCAAGTTTTGAAGAGAGTAATTCAAGTATCCCTTCAGCTTCAACCTTCAATAAATCCAGCTGTTCTTTTGCGCCATCCAGTCCATATGTACTGACATATGTAACTTTCCCTTTTCTTGCATCGCTTCCTGAAAGTTTACCGGTTTTGGACATATCCCCTTCAACATCAAGAATATCATCCCGGATCTGGAACAGGATGCCAAGATATTCCGCGAACCTCAGAAGGAGCGTCTTCGTGCTGTCATCGGCACCCGCGATGATTGCAGCAGATTCTATCGGCGCACTGATGAGCCTGCCGGTTTTATGACGATGGATCATGACAAGTTCATCCATCGTTATATCTTTCCCTTCGGCATCGATGTCAAGCATCTGGCCGCCAATCATACCGCTCTGTCCTGCAGCAGCAGAGATGGCCTGTACGAGCTGGATACGGATATCGGCATCAAGTGTTTCATCCTGTGCCAGTATATTGAAGCTTTCAGTGAGGAGATTATCACCCGCCAGAATTGCCGCAGCCTCCCCGTACACCTTATGGTTTGTAGGCAAACCGCGTCTGTAGTCATCATCATCCATGGCAGGGAGATCGTCGTGGATCAGTGAATAGGTATGGATCATTTCAACAGCCGCAGCAGCAGACAGCCCCGCTGCAGGATCGAGCCCGAATGACTTCAATGTGGCAAAGACCAGATATGGCCGGAAGCGTTTGCCTCCCGCCTCCACTGAATAGGTGCTGGCTTTCTTTATGACGTTTGAGACATTCCCTCCGTTGAGATGTTCCAGTATAAGACTTTCCGCTTTATCATTATACTGCTTCAGATCCTTATTCATCCCCATCGTCCTTCCGGTTCAGTGATTCTACTTTAAGCTCTGCATCTTTCAGGATCTTATCACACTCCGAAGACAATTCTACTCCTCTCTGGTACAGTTTGAGCGATTCCTCAAGTGAAACCTCATCTTCATCCAGCTGCTTTACGATCTTTTCCAGAGACTGCATTTTCTCTTCGAAAGTTTCTGTTTTATTCTCTGTCATCTTTTTTCACCTCTGTTACTTTGGATCTGACTTTCCCTTCGGCAAGCCTTGTCTCGATCTCATCGCCTGGGGCAAGTGCCCGGGCCTCACGGACGATGTCACCATTGCTCGTGGTGAATGAATATCCGCGGAGCAGTGTATTTGTGGGACTGAGCGAGTTGAGCAGTTCTATTGTGGCGCCCAGCTGCTTTTTCCTCCCGTCAATCCTGTCATCAATTCTTCCGTCAAGCTTTTCCCTTGCTTCATCCTGTATTTCTTTGTACCTGGCAATCCTGGGACCGGGATTCCTGTACCCCACTTTTTCGCTCATTCCGTTTTGACGGTATCTTTTATCCCTCAGTATCAGATCGGTTTTCGTGTCAAGATTCGTCCTCAGAGTCGCTAGTTTTTCAGTCTGCTGGTCATAGAGCAGTCCAGGGTTTTTAAGTTTGTAGTAGTTAGACAGCCCTTCGAGTCTGTTTTTATGGATGACAATCCAATTTTTGATGCTGCGCATCATGAAAGTGACGGATTTTGACAGGCTGTCCTCAATATCCCGGGCATCAGGAACCGCCACTTCAGCCGCAGCCGTCGGTGTTGCAGCCCGCGCATCCGCCAGAAAATCAACGAGTGTCGTATCCGTCTCATGTCCGACGCCTGTAATTACCGGTGTATTCATTTCAAATACTTTCAACGCCACGGATTTTTCATTGAAAGTCCAGAGATCTTCTATGGAACCGCCGCCCCGTGCAAGAATGACAAGGTCGCTTCCGAGGCCATCGGCGTAGGCAAGACTCTCGATGACAGCCTGTCTGCTGCCGCGTCCCTGCATCAGCGTATTGATCAGTGACACTTTAACAAGAGGATACCGGCGGCGGAACGTCGTCAGCATATCGCGATATGCGGCACTCGTTTCGGAACTGATGACTGTTATGTGTTCCGGATACCGTGGCAGCGGTTTCTTGTGTTCGGCATCAAAATACCCTTTTTCAGCCAGCTCTTTCTTATCCTTTTCCAGCTGTTCGAATAAAAGGCCGATGCCGTCGATTTCCATCGCATCCACGTAAATCTGATACTGTCCGCTCGATTCATAAATGCTGATCCTGCCCTGGATGAGGACCCCCTGCCCGTCTTCGGGGTCAAATTTCAGGCCATTAGCACTCCGAGAGAACATAATGGCCCGTATGACAGCATTCCCATCCTTTAGTGCAAAGAAAATGTGACCGCTGGTATGTTTTTTTACGTTTGATAATTCGCCTTTGATAAAGACCTGTGTCAAATACGGGTCCTGGTCGAATTTATATTTTAGATACTTGGTCAAAGCACCTACAGACAGATACTTATTGTTCTCCATATGGATTTTCATCCGTTTCTCTTACGAAGTTCTTGAGGACGCCGTTTACAAAACGGAAACTGTCTTTTTCACCGTATGTTTTGGCAAGCAATACAGCCTCATTGATGACGACCCTCTCCGGAGAGTCGCCCTCCCTGATTTCACTGATTGCAGTCCTCAGTATATTGCGGTCAACCTTGGGAATGCGCTCAAGAGTGTACTTGTTCAGATGCGCACTGATATCAGCATCCACATCCGACTGGCTGGCCATATAGAAATCAACAATCCTTTTGATATATTCATGGTCCTCATATAAATCGAAAAATGCAGTTTTTTCAAGATCGACCAGGTCATGGTCCTTTTGAAATATTATTTGGAATATCTTTTTCCGTTGTTCGTGTCTGTTCATTAAAAACACCTATCTGAATTCTTATTTGATATTAACAATGTGCACATTGACTTCCTTAACAACATGGTCCGTCATGTTTCTGATTGCCTGGCTGACATTCTTCTGGATATTTTCGGCAGTCTCGTGGACCTTGCCTTTCGTATCCAGTGTGACATAAATTGAAATCAGCACTTCATTATCCTCTGTTTCAACTTTGACGCCGCGGCCCCTGTACTTCTTGCCTATCTTTTCAAAGTTGCCGCTGGCAAAATTATTCTGCAATGAATGAACGCCTTTGGTTTCAGTAACTGCAATGCTTGCAATCACTTCCAGTACTTCCGAAGAAATCTCGATCATTCCCAAATTTGATTTATCGTCCTGGATTATCATGTTCATCACCCCGTCAATTTATTATAGCATGATTACGCGCGGAATTAGAAACAACTTGTAACTTAATTAAGGTAATTATTACGCCAGTGAATCATGCTTCTGAAAATAAAAAAACCGCCTTTTCACTGTCACTTGGAAAAGGCGGCTTTCCGTACTCATCATTTCATTACATCGTGTTCCTGGAGGAAGTTCGTGTTATAGTCATTCGCTCTGAACGCATCATTATCCAGCAGGTTGGAATGGAATGGAATCGTAGTATCGATGCCTCCGATTATATATTCACCAAGCGCCCTTTTCGCTGTCATGATCGCTTCCTCGCGTGTATCGGCGAAGGTGATCAGCTTGGAGATCATGGAATCATAGTAAGGCGGGATGCGGTACCCGGCGTAGCAAGCCGTATCCAGTCTGACGCCGTAACCCCCCGGGACGATGAAATCGGTGATTGTTCCGGCTGAAGGCATGAAGTTTTTATATGGATTCTCGGCGTTTATCCTGAACTCGATTGCATGCCCTTCAATCTTGATGTCTTCCTGCCTGTACGGAATGGCTTCACGTCTGGCGACTTTGATCTGCATCTTCACAAGGTCAATGCCGGTGACCATTTCTGTCACAGGGTGTTCCACCTGGATCCTTGTATTCATTTCCATGAAGTAGAATCTGCCGTCGTTCAGATCATAGATGAATTCGATGGTGCCTGCACCGATGTAGTCGATACTTTTTGCAGCACGTACTGCGGTCTCTCCCATTTCTGCGCGTTTCTCTTCAGAAAGTATCGGGCTTGGTGCTTCTTCGACGAGTTTCTGCATACGGCGCTGCACTGTACAGTCACGCTCGCCGAGATGGATGACATTGCCGTGATAGTCCCCCATGACCTGAATTTCTATATGCCTGAAGTTTTCGATATATTTTTCTATATAAAGGCTTTTGTTGCCGAAGGCACTTTCTGCTTCCTGCTCTGTCATCTTATAGTTCTGGACGAGCTCCTCTTCCGTACGTGCAACGCGGATGCCCTTGCCGCCGCCGCCATAGCTTGCTTTGATGATGACAGGATAGCCGATGTCTGATGCTATCTGTTTGGCATCCTCAATTGAATCGACCACTCCGTCACTGCCCGGCACAGTCGGCACCCCGGCTTTTTTCATCGTGTCTTTGGCCACATCTTTTACGCCCATCAGAGAGATGGTTTCATGCATCGGCCCGATGAAAATAAGGTTGGATGATTCGCACATCTCAGCGAAGTCGCTGTTTTCAGCGAGGAACCCGTAGCCCGGATGTATCGCATCACAGCCGGATTTCTTGGCGATGGTGATGATGCTGATCATATCGAGATAACTGTCCTTGGAAAGTTTCGGACCGACACAATAGGATTCAGTGGCTATTTTCCGGTGGAGGCTGTCCGTATCCGCTTCTGAGTATATGCTGACAGAATCGATGCCCAGTTCTGTACATGCCCTGATGATCCTTACTGCGATTTCGCCACGGTTTGCTATAAGTATCTTATTGATCATCGTACTCTGAACAATGGTTGGTCATACTCAACCATATCTCCGTCTTCGACCAGGATCTCTGTAATCTCACCGGAAATTTCTGCCTGGATTTCATTGAAGAGTTTCATAGCTTCAAGTATGCATACGACTGATGTGTTGTCCACTTTATCGCCGACTTTGACATATGCATCCGCCTCTGGTGACGCCGCCTTGTAGAAAGTACCGACCATCGGCGCCTTGATAACCTTGCCCTCTTCCAAAGGTGCACTTGTCTTCGGCTGTTCGGGAGTCTGCTGCTGCGGAACCTGTATCGGTGCTGCCTGTACATTATTCCCCATGTCCCTCTTCAATTTAATATCAACGTCCCCATCTTTATAGGAGAGTTCCGTCAATGATGCTTTTTCCATTTTTTCAATCAGATTATCGATATATTCCAGATTCATGTCTACTTCTCCTTAACAATTAAAAATTACTGACTTATATTTTACGCAAGTGGTCATACCAATTCAAGCAAAAAATAAAAGCAGACTTCCATCTGCTTTTATTTTCAGGCACGGGATACGTATGAGCCTTCTTCAGTATTGATGACAAGGACATCCCCCTGATTCACAAAAAGAGGAACCTGGATGGTAAGACCTGTTTCAAGTGTCGCTGATTTTGAAGCACCGCTTGCTGTGTCACCTTTGATGCCTGGTTCTGTTTCTGTCACTTCAAGTTCAACAGTTTTAGGCAGTTCGACACCTATAACTTCGCCTTCGTACATCATGATGGAGACATTCATATTTTCTTTTAGGTATTTCAGTTCATCTTCAAGTGCTGACGCTTGGAGTTCAACCTGCTCAAAGGTATTGTTATCCATGAATACATGGGAATCGCCGTCCGCATAAAGATACTGCATCTTATTATTGTCTATCTGAGCCCTGCCCACTTTTTCCCCCGCACGGAAAGTTTTCTCCTGGATTGCGCCTGTGCGCAGGTTTCTGAGCTTACTTCTTACAAAGGCCGCACCTTTGCCCGGCTTGACGTGCTGGAAGTCGATGACTCTCCAGATGCCGCCTTCCACTTCTACTGTAAGACCTGTTTTAAAATCGTTTACTGAAATCATAATTTTCCTCCTCAGTATTCAAAACTGCAAATGAATTAGATGATGAACAGCTCTTTGCTGCTGTGTGATAATTTTTCAAGACCGCTGTCTGTAACAAGGCAGTCATCTTCGATACGGACGCCGCCGGCATCATCAACGTATATACCCGGTTCGACCGTCACGACCATGTCTTTCTCCAATTTTACATCACTTGATTTGGCCAGACCAGGCATTTCATGGACTTCAAGGCCGAGTCCGTGCCCGAGCGAATGGCCGAAATTCGGACCATAGCCATTTTGTTCTATAATGTCCCGTGCAACTTTATCCGCTTCTCTGCCAGTCATGCCCGGTCTGATCTGATCCAGGGAAGCGAGCTGGGATTCGAGTACGATGTGGTGGATCTTTTCCATCTCTTCTGATACTGATCCGACACCGAACGACCTTGTGATGTCAGATGCATAGCCTTTATAGTAGGCACCGAAGTCCAGCGTCACCATTTCACCGGATTCTATAAGTTTTTCGGAAGCAACACCATGGGGGAGTGCGCCCCGGACGCCACTCGCTACAATCATATCAAAACTGGAGCCTTCTGCTCCAAGTTTACGCATGTAGTTTTCAACTTCATTCCTCACATCGAGCTCGCTCATGCCCGGCCTTATATATTTGAGTATGTACTCATACGTTTCATCAGCAATGCTGCAGGCTCTTCTGATCAGATCAACTTCGTCTGAGGTCTTGAACATGCGGATTTTTTCAATCTCGCCCGTGAGCGGGACGAGATCGAAAGTGCTGTCCAGCCTGTCGAAAGAGTTGAAGTTCACATGTTCTCCTTCAAATCCGACACTTTCATAAGACCTGGATTCCATAAACTCCATGATGAAATCAAGCAGGCCCTTATCCTGAAGCACGAATTCAAAATCCTTCGCCTGCTCCCTTCCCTGGACTTTGTAGCGGAAGTCTGAAATTAGGAATCTTTCATCCTTTGTCATGATTACAGCACCGCTGGACCCCGTGAAACCTGTCAGATATCGTCTGTTATAGTCACTCATGATGAGCAGCGCATCCAAGTTTTTCTCTTCCAGCAATGCATTGACTTTCTCATACTTGATCATTGTTCATCCACCTTTCAAATATATTCTACATTAAATCATTGGATATTTCAGTAGTATTCAATTTAATATTACGTCATATCATGATAAAATAATAAAATGATATACAGGAGAAATTACAAATGAAACGATCACTTAAAATATTGATACCCATAGTTATGCTGGCAGGGTGCGGCAGCCCTTCTGCCGAGGAACAGCTCTCAAGTGCCGAGGAGAAGAAGGAAGAGCTCCAGAGTGTCCTTCAGACAGAGGAAGTCAATGTTCAGAAGAACAAACTCCGGCTTGACGCTCTTGAAGAGGATATTTCGAAGATGCAGTCCGTAATCGGCAATTCGGACATTGATGAATATGTACAGATTGTCAGCGAATATTCCGGTACACTGGAAAAGGAATTGACCGGCCTCAGTGAAGCTGTCCAGAAAGCAAAGGAAGAAGACGACCTGTCTGTCATCAGTAAAGATATAGACGACATAAGTTCCAGTATAAACGAAGCTGCAGGCAATTATGAAAAAGCTGTCGAAGGCCTTGAACTCAATGAATATTTGAAAAGGCAGCACAGTTCGCTGAAGCTTGCCAATGATGAGATAGAAGGGGCATTGCAGTCAATTAAAAACGGGGCGGATTCTGGTTCTATGGAAGCTGTTGATGAAGGCCTCGGACAGCTGAACAATGCCAGTGAATACTATTGACAGGAAAGAAGAGTTGCCAATGGATAAACCTTTAGTAGGCGGACAGGCCGTCGTGGAAGGCGTAATGTTCCAGACAAAAAATCGGATGGTGACCGCCATCCGCAGAAACAATGATGTCATACAGTATTTTGAAATGGAACGCCCGCAGAAGGAATGGGCGCAGAAACTAAAGAAGATTCCTATTCTGCGCGGCAATGTCGCGATACTTGAATCCAGCATATACGGCATGAAGCATCTGGAATTTGCAACAGACCGGTACGAAAGGGACCCTGAAGATGACATCAGCATCGAAGATGAAAAACAGGCGGTGAATCAGACGAAGGTCGTGTTGTCCACCATCATCGTCGGCATACTGTCATTCCTCATCGGAAAATTCCTGTTCACTCTCATCCCCGTCTTCGTTGCCGAAGTATTCTCAGGCGCAATCACTTCGCACTTTGGACAGGTTTTTCTGGAATCACTGTTCAAGCTGATTCTCCTCCTTGGCTATATATATGTGATATCCATGACCCCTATGATCAAACGGCTGTTCCAGTATCACGGCGCCGAGCACAAAGTGATCAATACCTTTGAGGACGGCCGTCCACTGACGATTGAAAATGTACAGCGGCATTCCAGGCTGCATTACAGGTGTGGCAGCTCTTTCATACTCTTTACGGTGCTGGTTGGCTTCGTTGTCTACATGTTCGTACCGGTGGAGCCTTTCTATGTAAGAATTTTGAACCGGATTGCACTGATTCCCGTCGTCATCGGCGTTTCTTTCGAGTTTTTACAGCTTACCAATAAGCTCAGAGATGTTCCGGTATTCAAGTGGCTGGGCTTCCCCGGCCTCCTCCTGCAATATCTTACGACAAAGCAGCCGGATGATACACAGGTCGAAGTTGCCATCCATTCGTTCAATAAATTGTTAAGGAGAGACTGAATTTGAAGAAGATAATTTTATATGCAGTCCTTATCATTGCAGCAATCGGACTGCTTACCAATATGGATTACTTTCTGAACATGATTGTAAATTCACTGATATTCCTTATTGTCCTCGGAGCCGTCATCTACGGAGTATATTATTTCTTCGTCCTGACACCGAGCCAGAGGAAATACAGGAAGGCACTAAGAAAATCGAAACGCAAATATAAACAGAAGAATAGAAGATAGCAAAAGATCCGGCATATGCCGGATCTTTTGCTATCTTCTGAAGTTCCATTCATCAGAGGCGTATTTTCTGCTGATTTCTTCGAGCCGTCCGAAATCCTCATCAGTCAGCTCATATGGCTTTGTTGCCATGTTAAGGCCTGTTTCAAATCCTTTCTTGAAAGCCGGATACAGCATGTTGACAGTAAAGTGCTTTTCGCTTATATCGTTGATCGCCACCGCCTTTTCCTTGAAAGCCGCCTTCATCTTCTCTTTGAAACGTTCATTCTGGTATTTGAACATATCGAAAAGATGATCGATATCGATATCCAGGAGAATGGATCCATGCTGCATGATCACACCGTTCTGCCTTGTCTGTGCACTGCCGGCTATTTTACGTCCCTCAACGACAAGTTCATACCAGCTCGGTGTGTCAAAACAAACACTGCTCCTGATATTGGTCAATTCTTTCCTCTGTTCTTTTGTCTGCGGCACGCTGAAATGGGCATCCAGCCCCAGGTTTCTGAACCCTTCCATAAGTCCGCCCGATATTACTCTGTAGCTCTCTGTCACAGAATCCGGCATTCCCTCATAACTTTCAGGCAGAACGACACTGTATGTCAGTTCCTTGTCGTGCAGGACCCCCCTGCCGCCGGTGGCTCGCCGGACCATCTCATATCCATATGACTTCACACGTCCAAGGTCTATCTCTTTATGGACCTTCTGGAAGTATCCGAGTGACAGGGTCGGTGTTTCCCATTCATAGAACCTGAGAACGGCAGGCAGTTCCCCGTTCCTCACCTTCTCCATCAGAAGTTCATCCAACGCCATGTTGTAGGCCGCATCATTCTTATGACTTTCTATGTAATACCACATGCGTTCTGACATTCCTATCTCTCCCTCTATCATTTCCTCTTTAAAAGTATATCAAATATCTCTATAATATACTTATGTGAAAAATTAAGGAGAGATGAGTTTTGGAAAATTGGATGATCATCCTTCTGGCTGCCGTCATCGTAATACTGCTGCTCGTTTTGAATGGTTACAGGAATATGCGCAATGTGAAATCCCTGCCGGAAGAAGAATTTAAAAAAGATCTGAGAAGAGTTCAGCTGATTGATTTGAGGGAAAAGGAAAAATATGAACACGGGCACATCATGGGAGCGAGGAATATTCCGATGATGAACTTCTCCATGAAAATGAACTCATTAAGGAAAGACCAGCCAATCTATCTGTATGACCACAATGGCAGATTGCCTATCAGAGCGGCAAAGATGCTTAAGAAAAAAGGATACAGTGATATCTATATGCTGAAAAACGGCATCAGCAAGTGGACAGGGAAAATCAAATCTAAATCCAAATAAAAAAGGACCGCGCGGTCCTTTTTTTATTATTCTTTTTCTTCTATGATTTCTTCCCGCTGGAATCTGAGGACAGGTTTCCTTGCAGCCTGCGTTTCATCCAGTCGGCCAATGACTGTAGTATGCGGTGCCTCAAGGACGATATCCGGATTTTCTTCCGCCTCTTTTGAAATGTGTATCAGTGTATCGACGAAACCGTCGAGCGTCTCTTTGGACTCTGTTTCGGTCGGTTCCACCATCATGCATTCCTCGACGTTCAGCGGGAAGTAGATAGTCGGCGGATGGTAGCCGAAATCAAGCAGGCGTTTGGCCATATCCAGTGTACGTACGCCCATTTTCTTCTGCCTTGAACCGCTGATTACGAATTCATGTTTACAGTGTTGCTTGTAAGGAAGTTCGAAAGTGCCTTCGAGTCTCCTCATCATATAGTTGGCATTGAGCACTGCGTTTTCTGATACTTCCTTGAGACCGTCCGGCCCCATCGTGCGGATATAAGTATATGCACGGAGGAATATGCCGAAATTCCCGTAGAACGGTTTGACACGTCCGATGCTTTCAGGTACATCGTGTTCCACACGGTAACTGCCGCCGTCTTTTACAACGAGTGGCTTCGGCAGGAACTTCGCAAGTTCCGCTTTTACGCCGATAGGTCCCGATCCGGGACCGCCGCCGCCGTGAGGGCCTGTGAACGTCTTATGGAGGTTGAGGTGTACTGCATCGAAGCCCATATCCCCCGGTCTTACCTTGGCCATGATGGCATTTAGGTTTGCGCCATCATAGTACAACTTGCCGCCTGCTTCATGGACGATGTCACGGATTTCAAGAATATCCTCTTCAAAAAGTCCAAGTGTATTCGGATTTGTCAGCATGATCGCTGCTGTATCATCCCCGACCAGCGTTTTCAGATGATCGGTGTCAACGAGGCCTCTATCATTGGATTTGACTGTAACAGCTTCAAATCCTGCTACTACTGCACTTGCGGGGTTTGTACCGTGGGCAGAGTCAGGGACAATCACTTTGGTACGGTTATGGTCGCCGTTCGCTTCATGGAAAGCTTTGATCATCATCAGCGCAGTCCACTCTCCCTGGGCACCGGCAGCCGGCTGCAGTGTAATTTCATCCATGCCTGTAATCTCTTTCAGATGCTCCTGCATATCATGGACGATTTCCAGTGAACCCTGGATTGCCTTGTCATTCTGCTCGGGATGGCTGTTTGCAAAACCTGGCATCCTTGCAACTTTTTCGTTGATTTTAGGGTTGTACTTCATTGTACATGAACCAAGTGGATAGAAGCCTGAGTCCACACCATGGTTTTTGTTGGAAAGCTCAGTATAGTGTCTCATCAGATCGAGCTCGCTGATTTCAGGCAGCTCGGCTTTGGTTCTGCGGATGAATTTCCTGTCTATTATATCGGATAGTTCATGTTTTTCCACTTCCAGGTCCGGAAGTGAATATGCGAACCTGTCTTCTGTGCTTCTTTCGAAAATCAAAGGACTGGATCCCTTAAGCATTATATTCACCCAACCTTTCAACAAATGAATCAATTTCCTCTTTGGTACGCAGCTCTGTCACTGCAATGAGCATGTAGTTCTCAAATTTTCCATCTACTCTTCCAAGGTTGAAACCACCGATGTAGCCGTCATCATAGAGGGTATTATTGATATCATCCACATTTTTGGACAGCTTAACAGCAAATTCGTTGAACGACTGGCCATCGAGTACTTCGAATCCTTTGTTTTTCAACTGATTTTTCATATAGTAAGTATTCTGTATGTTGTTCTCCGCCATTTCAACAGCACCTTTTTTACCGAGAGCACTCATTGCCACAGATGAGGCAAGGGCATTCAGTGCCTGGTTGGAACAGATGTTACTTGTTGCTTTGTCACGTCTGATGTGCTGTTCGCGTGCCTGCAGAGTCAGTACGAAACCGCGGTTGCCTTCATCATCCTGTGTCTGGCCGACAAGACGCCCCGGCATTTTACGCATCAGTTTGCTGGTTGCAGCGAAATAACCGCAGTGCGGGCCGCCGAACTGTGTAGGGATACCGAATACCTGTGTATCACCTGTTACGATATCTGCACCGAATTCGCCCGGAGGCGTCAGCACGCTGAGTGCAAGCGGGTTGCTGTTTACAACAAACAGTCCTTTATGCTTATGTGCAATCTTTTCAATCTCTTCCAGATCTTCCACAGAACCGAGGAAATTTGGATACTGTACCATTACCGCTGCTGTATCTTCGTCGGCAGCTTCATCAAGCCGGGCGAGGTCCGTATAGGAACCGTCAAGTTCAACCTCGACAACTTCAATGTCCTGAGCCTTGCAGTATGTTCTCAATACTTCAACCGCCTGATAATGGACACCTTTTGATACGACAACTTTCTTTTTACGAGTTTTTCCGGCGGCCATAGTCGCAGCTTCTGCAAAGGCAGTCGGTCCATCATACATTGACGAGTTTGCCACATCCATTGCAGTAAGTTCGGAAATCAATGTCTGGAATTCGAAAATCGCCTGCAGTTCACCCTGAGATATTTCAGGCTGGTACGGTGTATATGCCGTGTAGAATTCAGAGCGTGAAATCACATGATCCACTACAGCCGGTATATAATGATCATATACTCCTGCGCCAAGGAATGATACATGTGTTTCCGTTGTGATGTTCTTCCTTGCGATATCTCCAAGTTCGCGGAGCAGTGAAGTTTCACTCTTCTTAGGTTTGATATTCAACTCGCCCTTGAACCTTACTTTTTCAGGTATGTCACTGAAAAGTTCAGAGACATCTGAAATGCCTATTGTATCCAGCATCTCCCGCTTATCTTTTTCTGTTAATGGTAAATAACGATGACTCAAATCATACACTCCTTCTCATAATTAGTTTTTATGGAATGGCGTTTTGACAAACTTCGCCTTTACTTCTTTGTTTCTGACAATGATATTGAACTCTTTATCAAGTTCATAGAACTCTTTATCGACAAGCGCGAACCCTATGGATTTCTTGGTAAGCGGGGATTGGGTACCACTTGTGACATATCCCACTTTGTTGCCGTCAGAGTCTTTTACTTCATAATCTGTGCGTGCAATCCCTCTTTCGAGGATTTCGAAGCCGGCGAGCTTTCTCGGAGCACCGTCTTCCTTCTGTTCCTTGAGCACATCCCTGCCGACAAAGTCACCTTTGTCCGTCTTGACCACAAACCCCATATTCGCTTCGACAGGAGTGATGTCTTCCGTCAAATCCTGCCCGTGGAGCGGCAGGCCGGCTTCCAGTCTCAATGTATCGCGCGAACCGAGTCCACATGGTTCTGCCCCGCCGTCGAGGAAAAGCTTCCAAAGTTTCAATGTATCTTCTATAGCGCAGTAGATTTCAAACCCGTCTTCGCCGGTATATCCTGTCTGGGAAAGGATCACTTTGGAACCGTCGATGTCTATGTCCTTTTTAAAGCGGAACATCTTCATTTCGCTGATGTCCTCTTCTACATGCTTCTGTACAAGATCGCGGGCTCCAGGACCCTGCACCGCCAGCTGTCCGTATTTCTTAGACACATTTTCAACATTTGCATCGAAGCCATTGATCGCTTTAAGTACATCAAAATCAATATCTGTATTTCCGGCGTTGACGACAAGCAGGTAATCATCTTCATCCAATTTGTATATCACAAGGTCATCAATCACTCCGCCGCGCTCGTTGCAGAGCATTGTATATTGGGCGCGTTCAGCTGTGAGGTTTGTAACCTCATTTGTCAGAGCATAGTTCAGAAACCCGACCGATTCCCTGCCCGTAACTCTGATTTCACCCATATGGCTGACTTCGAAAATGCCAATCGCTTCCCGTACTGCCCGGTGTTCTTCCTTGATGCTTGAGAATTGGACAGGCAGCGCCCAGCCTGAGAAATCAATAACTTTGGCACCTGATTCCTCATAATAGTCATACAACGGTGTCTTCTTTAATTCAGGCATGATTCTTCCTCCTTTAAAATAAAAAACAGGGCAGCCTTGTAAACTGCCCTGTTGATTTGTCTTCAGGATTGCGTCCCAATGCTGTACTTTTGCCTGAGAGATTCACCTGTGCGGCTTGCTCCTTCGGCGACGATCACTCGTTCTCTCGAGCATTGTTCAATCGCAAAATATTCAATTAATATTTCGACCTAATTATAACCATAGCATCCATGAAATAGCAAGCTGATTATCGTGATATTGTAAGCCCTGTCAGCGGGTAAGGTTTAAAATGGCTTCCACCGTATCTTCGAGCCCGCATGCTGTATCGACTTCGTGGTCAGCTGCATTCCTGTATCTCTCTATTCTGCTGTCATACAGTGCTTTCACATGTTCCCTGGGCTGGCTTGCAAGAGGTCTGCTATTGTCATCTGAAATCCTTTCATACAGGGAGTCGAATGTAGCGTTCAGGAAAATCACTTTCCGGTCTGTCTTTCTGATCATTTCATATGAATCATCATGTGTGATGATACCGCCTCCGGTGGAAATGATGCCATCGTTCTCGCATGCAGACGATAGCACCCTGTATTCATAATTACGGAACCCCTCCTCGCCCTCTTCAGCGAATATTTCGGGGATCGTCTTGCCGCTCAACGCGTATATCTCCGCATCCAGCTCCATAACGTCCAGTCCCAGCCTCTCTCCCAGGGCTTTCGCAACTGTACTTTTGCCACTGCCCATGAAGCCTACTAGAATCATCGTCTTCACTCCTCTTCAATCAGTCTGCTGATTTTATACTGGTAGATTTCTATGAAATTCATGCGTATATCCAGTGTGATCATCATCTCATTATAATATTGGTAATATAAACTTATCAGATAAATGAGAATAATGTATATAGAAAAGCTGAAAAATCCGTCATTTTTCGAATGTAAATGTTTCATTGAATTCACCATTTTCAGTTTCGATATCCAGCCGGGCATGGAGCTCTTCGTCTCTGATATCGAATTTTTTGACGCCGAACATGACGGTGATAAAACCGCTTCCGTCCACACTCCTGATGATACGGCCCCCTGCACGGCGGTAACTGATGACTTTTTTGTCATCATCAAAGCTGATCGACGCCCCGTCACTGGATACCGTGATTTTCTCGCTTGCCTTATACACATCAGTGATATCCAGGATGAAAAAGTCTGCTTCAAAATCATGTCCGTAGTCATTCATAGAGGAAAAATAGGAGACGGTCGCAGGCATGACCATCATTATCATTGCTGCGACAGAAAGGGCGGCAAGTGCCTCCATATATGTGAAGCCTCCGTTACCTGACGCGCAAACAAAGTGATTCATTTTCCTTCGCACACATCAAATCCCCTTTTTGTATATAATCGTCATGCGTAAAATTTTCAGGTGTATCATCGTTCAGAAGTTCTATATAGAGCGATCTGCTGAAATCAAGTTTTTCTTCCGCAAGTGTCAGTGTTGTCCTGATCATCATGAGTGCGGGTACAAGGATGCCGATTATTATTGAAAATATCAGCATGGCAAGTACCGCATCCAGCATCATGAAACCTTCATCTTTCAATCCTGAACCTCCCCTTTTGTATCTGGAAGACGAAGTTCACCGTCTCATCCATGCAGTGGAACCGGATGGTACCAAATGCATTCGTATCCCCGTTTGATTTGTATAAAAATCCGGAAAGTCCGCCCTGGAGTATTTTGCAGGTATTGAGTGTGTATGTTTCAAGCGTCTCTCCATAGCCGCTTTTGATTACGATACGATGTTTTGTCCGGTCGAATTCCACCACATGCGCCTGTTTCGTGTTCAGCGCGTTGGTCTGTGCCAGCTGGAAAAAGAATGCTATATTATCCACTTCCCTGTCCACCGTATGAGCATTGTTTTGTGGAGCCGACTGTACTGTGAGCATGAGAAGGATGCTGACCACTGCGAGCGTCAGCATCATTTCCATCATGGTGAATCCGCTATTCGGATTTTGCTGCCTGGCCATTTACAATCACAATTCCGGTGCCGTTTGCACAGGTCACCTGATCGTTCGTCAAATAATCCGGTACAAGCGCACTTACAGAGGAAGGGGCACTGCCTTCGTTCAGCGTATATGCCTGTATCTGGCTTTGGACCATCTTGACTTGGGCATCACACCCGGTATCCTGGACATTGGCACTCTGGGCAGCGATATTTGGAATGATGAGGATGATCAGAACGGATATCACCAGCAGTACGAGCAGCATTTCAATCAATGTGAAACCGTCATCTCTTCTGTTTGATTTTTTATTCATCAGTTTTTTTATCATATTTGAATCCTCCTAGTTGATTGTCGCCATCATCTGGAAAATAGGCAGTACTATTACCATATACAGGCAGATGATGAGCAGCCCGAGTATAAGGAATATTACAGGCTGTATCTTTCTGGTTACATCTTCAATCTTCATTATGATCCTCTCAAGCGTGTATTCACTGAACAGGATGAGTTCTTTGCCGACACTGCTGTTCTGTTCACCATGACTTACAAATACTGCAAGTTTTCCGTCCAGCATATCGATCTGTCCAATAGCTTCAGACAGCGTGTGCCCCTCCATCAGCTTCTCCTCGATCAATCCGGAGGAATATCTCAAATATTCATTCAGAGTCTGATGGATGAACAGATCGAGTATTTCCTTGACTTCAAGACCATTGTTGATGAAATATCCGAACTCTCTTGAAAATCTGTACGTCTGGTAATTTCTGAAATAGAATCTGATCCCCGGTATGAACAACAGTATTTTTGCCTTCCTGTCCACATCCTTCATCGCCGCAATGAACATTACTGCAATGGCAAAAATGACAGCAGCCGAGACGGAGGTTAGCACCAGCTGCGGAAGCAGCTGCAGAAAAGAGGTGAGCACAGTCACAACCCCGTCCGAACTTGTCCCCATTGCACTGTAGAGTGAATTGAACTGGGGGATGACGGTATAGTTTAGAACGATGAGCATGATAATGAATATGGATACCAAGACGAGCGGGTACTGCACTGCCTTCAGCAGTTTTTTCGATGTAGCCCGCATATGGTCCAGATAAAAGGCGGATTCCCGCAGATTCATGAGCATCTCCCCGTGGATTTCGGCAAATGAAATCTGGATGATGATTGTATTTCTGAAGCCGAGTCTTTTTAATATGCGGCTGAGGGTCGCCCCTTCCTCCACCAGGGCGAGACATACCTTTTTATCCTTGTCTTTCAGCACATCATACTGTTCAAGGAGAAATACAAGCGCCTGATGCATTGTGAATCCATTTTCCAGCAGATCAGCCAGTTTATACAGGAAATGTGAATCGTATTTTCCCAGCCTATTTGAACCTGTCCTTAAACGTTTTAAGTTCTGTTTCAGAGATGCTCCCTCCTTTCCAGAGTTCATCAAGCTGTTCCGAAAGTGTGGAAACACCGGTCTTTTGGCCTGATAGATAATCTCTTATGTGGCTGCTCTCCATATACTCGTAGATGATGTAACTCCCGCGGTTCGTGTGTATGAGCCTCTGATTGATGATAAGTGAGATGCTCTGGATCATTTCCTCTATGTAGAGGCCGTAATCCTTCAGTCTGCTCAAAGTGCTCACTGCAGATTTGCTGTGGAACGTACTGAGCACAAGATGACCGGACAAACTTGCCCTGAGCAGTTCGGACGCAATTTTGGCATCCCGTATTTCGCCGAACATAATCACATCCGGATCACATCTCAGGACACCTTTTAACAGAGGACTGTAATCCATGCTGGCCTTTTCATTGATTTCCACCTGCACGATACCGTCCATTTCATATTCAACAGGATCCTCGATACTGATGACCTGACGCCTGTTTTCTGAAATTATATCCGCGAGCAGTCGGTACATCAGAGTCGTTTTTCCCGAGCCGGTGGGGCCGGTAAAAAGGACGAGCCCCTGCATACGTGTCATGTACTCCTTCAGAAATTCATATTCCTTTTTTGTATGGAATAGCCCCTCGGACTTTCTTTCCTCCATAGGATTGAGGATTCTGATGACAATGATTTCGTTCATCAGGGATATCGGCAGTGTGCTGACCCGCACGCCGATTTTAATATCCCCGTCATCAAAAACCGTCCGTCCGCTCTGCGGCGCCTTGTGTTCGTTAATATCCAGTTCAGCTGTGAACTTCAAATAGTTGATCAGTTTTCTGTACTCCTCCATGGTCACTTCACACAGAGTGGCCATCCCCCCTCTTCTTCTCACTCTGACAAGACCTGTATTGCTCTCGAGTGTCAAATGAATGTCGGTTGCATTTTGACGCATTGCGCCTTTGAAAATTTCACTTAATATTGTCTTCAATATAAACACCTCCTACCCTATATATGCTTAAAAACGGCTGTTTTGATCTTTTCAGAATTAAAAAAGCAAATTTTGTATTTCTGCATATGTTTTTGAGGTATAATTATGATTAATGGAAATAGATTACAAAACTATTGTCTTTTTTAGTATTTACTTTGATCTGAAGTTTATTTATAATTGATTATGATATGTTTTAGTAACGATGAAAGGACTGTTCCTATGGATAAGGTATTTAAGACACTTGGATTCTGGACTGCAATGTTTGCAATCCTGTTCTATGTCGGGGATATGATGATGATGACATTATTCTTCATCGCCCAAACTGGCTTCTTCATTCTGTTGGGGTATATGAAATTAACTGAAAGAATGTATATGTATGTATTTGCTGCATATCTGGTCCTTTTCTTTGTAGGATTTACATACTACACAACGTTCCTGTTGGAACCAAGCTTCGGCTAAACATAAAAAAGCAGGCAGATTTTAAATCTGCCTGCTTTTTTATATACACTATCCTCTGACAAACGGGTTGGTTGCCTTCTCCTCTCTGATTGTCGTAGCGGGACCATGGCCGGGATACACATCAGTATCCCCATCCATCACATACAATTTCTCTCTGATGGAATTGATGAGATCGATATGATTGCTCATGTACAGGTCCGTCCTGCCTATGCCTCCTGAAAAGAGCACATCCCCGGAGACGACAAAATCTGTAAATCGGAAGCTCATACTGCCCGGTGAATGTCCCGGTGTGTGGAACACTTCGAATTTGAAACTTCCAACCTCCATCGGCCCCTCCTCCAGAATCTTTACTTCAACATCGGCAGAGTCCGGTTCAATGCCCATGTCCGCATACTTGCCGGAACCGTTTTTGTCCGGGTCGGCCAGCCAGTCCTCCTCCTCGGCGCCGATCCATGTGTCGACGGCGTATGTCCGGGCAGTCTCTTGCAATGCCCCGATATGATCAAAGTGGGCATGGGTGAGAAGAATTGCCTCCACAGGCAGCCCGATGTCATCAATCTCTTGTTCAATCACGTCAGCCTCACCGGAAGGATCGATAATCAGCACTCCGGTCCCATTGTTCAGAATATAACAGTTCGTCTCAAGTATGCCCAGCGGCAAAGTTCTTATATCCATATTTTCACTCCTTAAAATCTACTCGACAAAGTCATGTTTTAATTATACAATATATATGAGGTAAAAGAGAAATATTGGGAGGTTGAACAAAAATGCCATTCATCGATACAGGAGAGCTGTTTGAAATCGGTGGCCTTACCATTCATATTGGAATCAATGCCTTTTCATTATTAGCATTAATGGTCTTCATTGTTGGTATTTGGGCACTTGTTGCTTCGATTAAAAGCAAAAATCTGCTGGCAGTGCTGTTCAGTGTTGCCACTGTAGCCACTTTTGGATTCTTTGCAATCGCTACAATCTTTACATACGGTTACCCTGACCTGGGACACTAGGAAGGCAATCGTCATATGAAAATCAAAAAGCAGGCCTCGACGAGGCCTGCTTTTTAAATTTTTTTTAAAGTGTCTTCTGCAATTCCGATCTGTTTTTCCACGGCCTTCGTCCCTGTGCCGCCGCTACTGTTCCTTCTGTCAACAACGACTTTCGGTGCCAGCACTTCATAGATATCCGACTCTATCGCTCCATGCGCCGTTTTGAATTCTTCAAGAGACATATCCCTGAGATATTTTTGTTCATTTATGCATTTCAGTACAGCTTTTCCGACCACTTCATGAGCATTCCTGAACGGCACACCTTTTTGCACAAGATAGTCGGCCAGCTCGGTCGCATTTGAAAAGTCCTCTTCAACCGTCTTCTCGAGTACCTCTTCATTGAGCGTCATACTTCCAAGCATTCCATTCATGATTTTAAGTGAACCGGACACGGTCGTAACAGCGTCAAACAACCCTTCTTTGTCTTCCTGCATATCTTTATTGTATGTGAGGGGAAGCCCTTTCAACAGCATCAGCATGCTCATAAGTGATCCCGCTGTGCGAGCGCTCTTGCCGCGGATCAGTTCGGCCATATCGGGGTTTTTCTTCTGGGGCATCATAGAGCTGCCCGTCGTGAACTGATCGTCCAGCTGGATGAAGCCCGCCTCTTCACTCATCCAGAAGATGATTTCTTCAGAAAGCCTTGAAAGATGTACCATCACAAGACTGATGTTCGACAGTGTTTCAATTATATAATCACGGTCGCTTACAGCATCCATGCTGTTCTGATATAGCTCTGAGAATCCCAGAAGCTGTCTGGTCTCCTCCCTGTCAATGTCAAAAGTGGTTCCACTGATGGCACCGGCGCCAAGCGGGGAAACATCTATGCGTTTCAGCGAATCACTGAACCTCTCCTTATCCCTTTTCAGCATCCAGAAGTAGACCATGATATGGTGTGAGAATAAAACAGGCTGCGCACGCTGCAGATGTGTATATCCCGGCATGATGACATGGAGATTGTCTTTTGCCAGATCAAGAACCGTCTTCTGCATGCGCTCTATACTTTCAATGATTTCGTTTACTCTTCCTTTGACATACAGATGCATATCAGTTGCCACCTGATCATTCCTGCTCCTGGCAGTATGAAGCTTGCCGCCGGTATTACCGATCTTTTCAATCAGAGCATGTTCGACATTCATATGGATGTCCTCACGGGCGACCGAAAACTCGGTAATACCATTTTTATAATCCTCGAGGACCGCCTTCAGCCCATCCGTGATCTCTTCTTGCTCGTCATCAGTGATGATCCCCTGTTTGGCCAGCATTGCCGCATGTGCTATGCTTCCTGCTATATCCATTTCAATCAGGGTATTATCAAAATGGATGGACGCGTTGAACTCATCCACCCATTCAATGGCTTCGCCCTGAAATCTGCCGCCCCATGCCTTTTCAGTCATAGAGTTTTACTCCACTGTCCAGCATGGATTTGACTTTGGTCGGCAGGCCGAAAATTTCAATGAAACCGACCGAAGCATCCTGGTTGAATGCATCCTCTTTTGTATACGTCGCAAGTTTTTCATTATAGAGGCTATTATCAGAACGTCTGCCTGTGACAGTGATGTTACCTTTGTAGAGGGATACTCTCACTTCTCCTGTGACAGGTTCCTGCATATCCTTGAGCATGCCTCTCAGAGAGTCGGAAAGTGGCGAGAACCAGAGTCCATTGTACACCTGTTCTGCAAATTTCTGCTCGATGACCGGCTTGAAATGTGCAATATCTTTAGTGAGAGTGATCGTTTCAAGGTCATGCTTGGCAGTCAGAATCACTTTGGCACCCGGCGTTTCATATATTTCACGTGATTTTATACCCACAAGCCTGTTTTCAACGTGATCGATTCTGCCGATGCCGTGCACGCCTGCAATATCATTCAGTTTGATGATGAGGTCATCGAGTTCGTATTTCACTCCATTGATTGATTTGGGAAGGCCGTTTTCAAAAGTGAGCAGCAATTCTTCAGCTTCATCCGGCGCAACCTGTACATTTTCAGTCAGGTCGTATGCATCTTCCGGCGGAGTGTTCCACGGATCTTCCAGCACTCCACATTCATTGCTTCTGCCCCACAGGTTCTGGTCTATGGAATAAGGTGAATCCAGATCGATTGGAATGGGGATGTTCTTCTCTTTGGCATAGTCGATTTCCTCTTCTCTGCTCCATGTCCATTCACGTACCGGTGCCAGTACTTTAAGTGCAGGATCGAGGCCCTGGATTGCAACTTCGAAACGGACCTGGTCGTTCCCTTTACCTGTGCATCCATGTGCCACATAGTCTGCATTTGTGTGATGGGCAATCTCCACCAGCTTTTTGGAAATGAGGGGTCTGCTCAGTGCAGAGACAAGCGGGTATTTCTGCTCATACATTGCATTGCCGTAGATTGCATATGCCACGAACTCTTCTGCAAATTCTTCGGTCGCGTCTATGACATGACATTCGACCGCTCCCATATCCAGCGCTTTCTGATGGACGAGGTCAAGATCCTTCCCTTCCCCGACGTCCAGACATACTGCCACAACCTCATAACCTTTATCAATGAACCATTGGATGGTCACACTTGTGTCAAGTCCTCCTGAATACGCTAAAACCACTTTTTCCTTCATATTCATTCACCTCTGTGTTCGATTTAATGATTTAAATACTACCATTATAAACATGCTTAATCAAGTATAATTATTCATTTTTATGTATTTTTTATATTTTACAAATAAATACGGGTTATCTATACTTGATTTAATTACAGAGAGGAGCATTTTATAATGAGATATGTATTTATAACAGGCACGACCGGAGGGCTTGGAGCTTCGCTGCTTGGCGCATTCCAGGAAGACCGTATCATCAGCATCACGCGACGGAAAGTTCAGACAGATATCAGGTTATACAGAGAATTTCATATAGATTTCCTTGATGAAGGTACGCTCGCAGAAGAAATCCTGGATATTTTCGGTTCAATCAATCCAGTCGCAGGTGATGAGATTTTCCTCATCAACAATGCTGGTACTGTAGGGCCTGTGAAATCAGTGAAGAATATGGATGCCAAAGGATACCTGGATAACTACAAAGTGAATGTGCTTGCCCCTGCTTTGTTCATCAAGGGGTTCATCAGGTCATTCAAAGCATTGGATGCGCGAAAGAAGATACTGACAGTCTCAAGCGGCGCAGCCCTGAGTCCCATGGAGGGGTGGGCGGCCTACTGCACCTCGAAAGCAGCTGTGAATATGCTGAGCTGCGTAACACGTACGGAGACTTCAGGACTCGACTCTCCTGTGCTGTCATCCACGTTCCGACCGGGAGTGATAGATACCGGAATGCAGAAGGAGATCAGGGAATCCGATCCAAAAGAATTTCCGAATATCGATAAATTCAAGAATTATAAATCGGAAGACCGTCTGCTGGATCCGGATTTTGTTGCATCCATCCTGAAAAAAATTATCACTTCCGATGATTTTGCAGAATCTGCAAACTATGACATAGCTGATTATATATAAAAAAATAGAACCCGGAGGTTCTATTTTTTTATAAGATACTGTTTTACGAGTCTGGCGGCACCGTACATGCCTGCATCGTTTCCAAGTTCAGCCATCACGATTTCCATATCCTCTGCAGCCGGCGGGAATATCAGCGTATCATAATGCTTTCTGACTTTATCGGTCAGATACTCCCCCGCCCTGCTTACACCGCCGCCGAATATGAAATAACCCGGGTTGGTGATTACAGAGATACTGCTCATGGCCACAGCAAGGTAACGGGCAGCTTCTTCAACCACGAATTCCGCAAGCGGGTCTTCTTTCATGGCCGCATCCATTATTGCTTTTGAAGTGAGGGTGCCTTCTTTGATGGCAGCTGACAGGACTGAATGTTCATAGTCCTCTGCATGGTATCCGGCCAGGTTCACCATGCCCGTTGCAGATGCAACGGTCTCAAGACACCCTCTCTTGCCGCAGTTGCACTGGAAACGTCCGTCGAAATCGACTTTAATATGACCGATTTCTCCACCGGAGCCCCCTGTGCCGTGTATCAGGCTGCCGCCGGAGATGACGCCGCCACCCACGCCGGTCCCGAGAGTGATCATGACCACTTCGGAATGACCGTGTCCGGCGCCTTTCGATTGTTCCCCAAGCGCCGCCACATTGGCATCATTATCAACGATTGCCGCCGTACCGCTCAGTTCATGGAAGATTGTGGAGATCGAGCTCTTCCCTTTTATATTCAGATTTATACAGCCGTTAAGTATCCCTTTTTCAAAATCCACCGGGCCGGGCATACCGAGTCCTGCACCCAGGCTTTCCTCTACTTTGAAACCTAAAGATTCCTCTTTTGACCGGAAGGAGTCATGAACATTCGGGAGTATGTGGCTACCTTCTTCCGATATATCTGTCGGAATCTCCCATTTTTCAATCAGATTGATTTCTTCATCGAAAATCCCCAATTTGCATGATGTTCCTCCGATGTCTGCTGCTAAAATGACACTCATGTACTAACCTCTTTTCCTTAAAATAAGCAATGCTTCTGTAAATTCCTCGCTTGTGACGAGACCGTGCTTGTAAAGTTCTTTTATCTCCATTTCCATCATTGCGAGCTTGTTCTTTTCGTCCCTGTCATAAACGTATATGCCATATCTGCGCAGTAGAAGATTGATGTCACTGAGATCTTTATTATTCATTATATTCCTCTGCCAGGAGTTTCAACCCTTCATCTTTTATATTTTTGGTGTCCAGCTGGCTGAAGACATCCTCCATCCCTTCATAATCACGCTGTTTTCTCAACTGGATCAGCCGGTATTCGGCAGCATATTCATTCGACGGGTCGAGTTCATAGCTTTTTTCATGATAACTTTCCGCCCGTTCCCTTTCGCCGGCATGTTCCGACAGAACACCCAGTGCATGGTATGTTGTGGCGGTACCGTTTCCTGACCTCAGTGCCTCATTGGCAATCTTGAGAGCCTCTTCATATTCTCCCTTTTCAATATGTTCCATCGCCATATCGTCAAAGGGCTGGCTTGAATCCTTCGATGTCATGACAAAATAAGAAATTACTGCCAGTATAATAAGCATCGCAAATGACCCAAAGAACCATTTTGAACCAAATCTCTTCGGATTGAACACGACCCCGAGCAACACACCCGAGACAAGACCGCCGATATGCGCGAAATGATTGATATTGGCAAACAGCTGGGCAAATACGGATATCAAAACGAATATCAGTGCAATCTGGATGATCAGTTTCAAATTGATGCGGCCGTGTACCAGCAGATGGACGATGATGATTCCGAGCAGGCCGTAAACCGCGCCGCTCGCACCGAGGGAGATGCCCTCGATGACGAACATGAGCGAGAACAGGCTTGAAAGCATTCCGGTCAGACAGTATGCAATGAGCAGATGGAACTTGCCATACAGGCTCTCTGTGAATTTCCCCAGTATATACAATGCGAATATATTGAACAGGAAATGATCTATTGTGACATGCAGGAAGGAGCTTGTCAGCAATCTGTAGAACTCCCCGGAAACGACGTTGAAGTGGCTCAGTGCGAGAGCGTTCGTCAGCAGATAGGAGTCAGAAAACCTGACTGCTGCGAAGTTGAACAGGAAGATGATCAGATTGATGCTGATCAGAAGATATGTCATCGGTGTAAACTTGATCATATATTTCTCAAAAGGATGCTGACCCATGAGGCGTCTCTGGTAATAATCGTCATCTTTTGCTTTCTTGTACTTCATATCGAGTCTGAAGAAAGGGTTCCGGATGAGCTTTCCCATATCTGAAACACTTCTGTGTATAATCTTGAGGCCGTCCGATTTCCTCTTTCTGCGGGTACCGCCTTCAGCCATATGAATGCAGTAGATTGTGCCGACATCGAATCCGGCTTGATTTGAAATCGTGTCCGCACTTTCAAAAAGGCTGTCTGTGGTATGATCCATCTCTTCTTCTGTAAGAAGATCATTGAGGAACATAACGCTGCGGTCTTTTGGATTTTTGAGCCATATTGTGCCGTTCGCCCCATCGTAATCGAGGAACGAATAACCGGTATAGCGGACCAGTTCATAGGCAGTGTGCCACTTACTTCTCATTCGCAGTCCTCCTGCTTTTTGCATCGATTGTACGCTCAGGAGTGATAAGTATATCCACAGCGATGTCATGCGGTTCCTGGACCACTTCGCCGAGCTGTTCGTCGAACAGCAGTGAGACTTTCAGTCCGTTGTAATCTTTCAGGAAACGGTCATAGAAACCGCCTCCGTATCCGATTCTGTAGCCTGCCTCTGAATAGACGAGACCCGGCACTACGATGAGTTCCACCTGATTGTTTATATCGCTTCCGTCCGAAGGCACACGGAGATTTTTCTCATCAGTTACAATATCATCAAAAGAAATGAACCTTGAGAAGTTCATTTCTTTTTTCCTGTAATCACATACAGGTGTGTAGACTTCACGCCCGGATTCCACCATCCATGAAATGAGACCGTCCGTATCAAGTTCATGGGGCATGGCCAGCACAATGCCGATGGAACGGATATCATGTTCCTTTATGAAACCAATGAGTTTCTCCTTCAGAACATCCTCTTTTTCATTCTTGGACATCTCATCCATTGAAGACAAAACCGATATCATATTTTTGCGCAAAGATTTCTTATCCAAAGTATTACCTCTTTCCGTAATCATCATTAATGGTCATATAATATCAATTATACATATTATAGTATTTACGTGTGCAAAGGAAAAGGTTATGCACATATAAACACACAAAAATAAAGAACCCCGATGATATGACCGGGGTTCTGCTGTTACTGCTGGAAAATTTTTTCGTATTTGTCACCTGTCAGTACAAAGTAGACATGCTCTGCGATATTTTTGATATGGTCTCCGATACGTTCAAGGTACTTGGCTGCAAGTTGGCTCTGCCCTGTCACGAATACATCTGTTTCCTTGATGATATCCGTTGTCGTTATCTGGACGAACAGTGCATCGATGTCTTTATCGCGTTCGATGATCTCGGTGCACAGGTCCGTATCTCCTGTTTCATATGCTGTTTTAACATCTTCAAGCATAAGCAATGCAAGCCGCTCCATCGTCGACAGTCTGAGCAGCAGTTTTTCACTGCCCAGCCTGACCCTTTTCCTGACTTCTCCGATGTTGCTGATGTTATCGCTTATGCGCTCCAGATCATCGGCAATCTTGATGCTGGAAATGATGAGTCTCAGATCTGTCGCTACCGGCTGCTGGGTCGTGATCAGGTTGATGACCTGGGTGTTGATATCATTTTCCATTGAATTGATGGCCGAATCCCCTTTTACAAGGGCTCTCGCCCGTTCTGTGTCCGCGTCGGTCAACACTTCAGTACTCCCATCCAGTCTCCTGTAGCACTCTTTGCCAAGTCTCATTACATCCTGGTGGAGTGTATCCATATCGGCCTGGAATTTTCCGCGATAGATCATTTATCCGAACCTGCCCGACACATAGTCCTCAGTGCGTTTGTCTTTCGGATTTTCGAAGATTGCTTTCGTATCATCATGTTCGACGACATATCCCTGATAAAAGAATGCCGTCTTATCAGAAATGCGGGCAGCCTGCTGCATGTTATGTGTTACAACAATGATACTGTATTTTTCTTTGAGTTCCTGCATGAGATCCTCAATCTTGGTCGTTGAAATCGGATCGAGTGCACTTGTCGGTTCGTCCATCAGGATAACATCAGGCTCGATGGCGAGTGCTCTTGCAATGCATATCCGCTGTTGCTGACCGCCTGAGAGACCATAGGCATTCTCATTGAGACGGTCCTTGACTTCATGCCAGATCGCCGCCCCCCGGAGACTCTTTTCAACAATTTCATCAAGTACCTTCTTCTTGCGTATACCATGTACCCTTGCACCGTAGGCAACATTGTCATAGATAGATTTAGGGAATGGGTTCGGTTTCTGGAATACCATGCCGACTTTCGTCCTCAGTTCCTCAACTGTAAGCGATTTATCGAAAATGTTCTGCTCGCGGTAGACGATGTCACCTTCCGTACGTACAACAGGTACAAGCTCCACCATCCTGTTCAGTGATTTGATGAAAGTAGATTTGCCACAGCCGGATGGACCGATGATTGCGGAAATTTCATTTTCATTGAACGTAAGGTTTATATTCTGGAGTGCATGGTTATCCCCGTACCAGAGATTGAAATCTTTTGCTTCGAAAACAGGCCTGGAAGAATGTACAATGCCTGGTTGCTTATTCTGCTGCTCAGTTTGGGTGCTTATCGCTTCATTCATAACTGATCTCTCTTTCATTTTAAGTTCTGCCATGATTAACCCCTCCATTAAAACCTTTTGGAATATTTGTTGCGGATATAGATTGCTGCAGAGTTCATAAGGAACAGTATGAGCAGAAGAATGATGATTCCTGCTGCAGTCAAATACTGGAACTCTGCCTGTGGCATCTTGACCCAGTTATAGATCTGCATCGGCAGTGCCTGGAATGTGTCGAATACACTGTTTGGTGTGACAAGCAGTGATACCGGTACACCTATGACCACAAGTGGTGCCGTCTCCCCGATCGCCCTGGACAACGCAAGAATGATACCTGTGATTATACCCGGGATAGCTGCCGGCAGTATGATCCTTGAAACAGTCTGCCATTTGGTTGCTCCCATCCCGATGGAAGCCTCACGCACGAACCCGGGTACTGCCCTGATTGCCTCCTGTGCTGCGACGACGATTACCGGCATGATCATGAGCGCCAGTGTCAGACCGGCTGCCATTACTGAGTTTCCGAGTGACAGCTGCCTGACGAAAATCGTAAGACCCAGAAGTCCGAAGACCACGGACGGTACACCTGCCAGGTTTGAAATGTTTATAGTAATGAAATTGGTGATTTTGTTCTTCGGCGCATATTCCTCCAGGTACAGCGCCGTGCCTACCGACAGTACGATGGCCACCGGTGCTGTAACAGCCATCAGCCATATTGAGCCTATGATGGCACCATAGATGCCTGCGCTTTCAGGCCGGCTGGAGCTGAAACTTGTAAGAAAGTCCCGAGTAAGATATTCCCAGCCGCCGAGGACCGTATCCACTATCAGTGTAACCAGAACTACAAGGCCCACCATAGTGCACAGGAGGAAAAGCAACTTCATGAATTTGTTTAAGAATAATCTGCCGCCCAAAGATTTGGCCACCTGATTTTTATCTGCCAGCTGCATATTAATATTCCTCCCTGAATCTTTTTGTGATCCACTGTGCTGCAAGATTCATGACCAGTGTGAAAAGGAACAGTGTCATACCTACTGCATAGAGACTGTAATAAAGGTCTGTACCGAATGCAGCATCACCTGATGTAACCTGAACGATGAAACCGGTCATGGTCTGAAGTGATGCAGTAAGATCGAAATCAGCACCCGGCGTGCTGCCAGCTGCGATTGAAACAATCATGGTCTCACCGATCGCGCGTGAGATACCAAGTACGAATGATGCGACTATTCCCGAGGCAGCAGCCGGCAGGATGATTTTGAATACAGTTTCCAGACGGGTGGCGCCAAGACCAAGTGAGCCTTCCCTTGTAGCGCCGGGTACCGAGCTCATCGCATCCTCGCTCAGGCTTGCTATCATCGGCACAATCATTATTCCGACTACAACCCCCGGTGAAATCGCATTGTACAGGCTGACTCCCGGAAAAATTTCCCTGATGAGAGGAGTGACAAAAGTGATTGCGAACGTCCCGTAAACGACCGTCGGAATCCCTGCAAGTATTTCCAGAATGGGCTTCACTATTCTTCTGATACGGTCACCCGCATACTCACTCAGGTAGATTGCCGCCCCCAGTCCCACCGGAACGGCAACAATGGTGGCAATGACCACGATTTTCAATGTACCCATCATCAGAGCAATGATTCCGAATGTTGGATCGGCACTGAATGCATTCCATTCGGTTGCAGTGATGAATTCAATAAAGGGGACTCTGGTAAAGAAAATGAATGTCTCAGATAACAGAGTATATAAGATTCCGACGGTAGTAAGGATTGAAACGGATGTGATGATGAAAAGTATGACTGGTACAGCTCTTTCTATGAATTTTGTACTCTTGTTGTTTTTATTATTCTGAATCATTTCCCGTATATTATATTCACTCATAATAAACCTCGCTTAAAAATACTTTAAAATGGACGGGTGCTCCCGTCCATTTGTCATTGTCATGAGTTATGGCAATTGATCAATCTGTTCCTGGTAGTCCTCTTCAGGAAGGGCGACGTAACCAGTTTCCTGTGCTGCCGTTGCAGCATTTTCAAGAGTGAATTCCATGAAAGTTCTGAAGTCTTCATTGTTTTCAAGAGATTCATTCTTGGCATAGACATAGAGTGGACGGGACAGTGGATATTGATAGCTTTGTACTGTTTCATCTGTAGGTTCAATTGCTTCCTCGCTGTCAGGGCCCTGGACAGGTACTGCTTTGAGGGTATCCTCGTTGTTCAGATAGAAACTGTAGCCGAAGAATCCGATTGAATTCGGATCAGAATTGACGGATGAAACCACCTGATTCGTATCCTGAATCAGTTCTGCCTGCACATCCTCATCATTCATGACTTCTTCTTTGAAGAAATCATGTGTTCCATGGGACTGATCCGGACCATATGCAGTAATCGGCTCATCCGGAAAGTCTTCACGCACATCGCTCCATGACTCAGCTTCTCCACTGTATATAGTATAGAGCTCATCGAAAGTCAGACTGTCCACGAAATCGTTCTCCTGGCTGACTGCGATTGTCAGACCGTCAGTACCGACAAGGAACTCTGTATATTCAATCCCGGCTTCTTCCAAAGCTGTAATCTCTTCTTCTTTAATGTCACGCGAAGCATTTTGGAAGTCAGTTTCGCCTGCAGTGAATCTTTCGAAGCCTGCACCTGTGCCGGAAACACCTATTTCAGCAGCCATACCATGCTCAGCATTGAACTCCTCGTTGATGATTTCCATTATTGGAAATACTGTGGAAGATCCATCACCGATGATTGATCCGCCTGTTTCACCTGAAGCTTTATCGGATTTCTCTTCTCCCTCCGTCGGATCAGAAGCGTTACCTCCGCCGCACGCTGCAAGTATGAACATTACGCCCATCAGCACAGCTGAAAGAAACATACTTTTTTTCATTCTTGAATTCCTCCAGTAGAATATATGTGATTTGCTTACATGTTCACTTTAAACCCTGAATGTAAATCTGGAATGAATGATTTGTAAAGTTTGTGTAAATACAAAAACCACCCGGTTCGGGTGGTTTAATGAGCTAATCATAGCTTCCATATACAAGTTTTGGATAGAACTCACTCAGTTCATACTGATGAGCCTGAACTTCGTCAGCACCATGTACTACTTCATAGTATTTGTTGATGACGTCCCTCCCCAGGTATTGGGACGGGAAGAAGGGAATGGTGTTTGGCGTATTTGGGAAGATTACTGAGAATGCCATTTCAGGATCATCGTAGGGTGCGTAGCCTACATAAGTCTGATTGAGCACCTCATCGCCTTCTTTAAACGCCTGGGCGGTCCCTGTCTTCCCTGCTGCTTTTGGTTCCAGGGTATGATAGGCATCCCAGCCTGTGCCATATCTGTCTGTCGTCTCGTCATGTGTATTGAAAACATCATAGAAGCCGGATTGTATCTGGTTGAGCTGTTCTTCAGTATACGTGACATTATTCAGCACCTTGCCGTTGAATGACTGGAGCACAGGTCCATCGGCATTTGAATCGCTGCCTCTTACCTCTTTTCCGAGATGAAGGCGGACCCTCTGGCCATCATTGGCAATAGTTGATACATATTGTGAAAGCTGCAGTGCTGAATAGGTATCATACTGCCCGATTGCAAGGTTCAGGTAGTTATCAGGGTTATGTTTCAATTCAGGGCTCAGCCCCGTTGCTTCATTCGGCAGGTCGATTCCGGTCGAGACTCCAAGCCCGAACTGATTCAGGCCGTTCCTCAACTTGTGGCCCGCTTCTTCTATATCGTTCGGCAGTGACATGCCATCGTAATAATTCAGTCCGGCTATTCTCATCGCAATTTTATACATATAGACGTTGGAGGATACCATCAATGCCTCCTGGTCATCAATCCTCACACTGCTGTTTCTGTTGAAGAATGAGCTTTTCGGAGGTGTGCCGGCAAAATTAAGAGGTTCATCAACCATGAATTCACCGGCTTCAAGAATGTCATTCTGATACCCGGCGGTGACCGTGGCACCCTTGATCGATGAACCGACCGCATAGGTCGATGTCAAAGCACCGTAATTGAAATTGACGATTTCACCTTCGTCATTCAATTGTTTGCCGACCATCGCAAGCACTTCACCGTTGTTCGGATCCTGGACAACCAGGACGACGGTGTCCATATGATCCGGTATGATCGTGTAGTCGACATCACCGTTTCGTGCATTGCGGTCTGCTGCATCCTCCGCCAGCTCCCTCAATGAAGTCAGGTGATATTCAGCAAGTTCCTCAAGTTCCTGCTGAAGCTCTATATCAATCGTAAGATAAAGATCATCACCGGCCTTGCCGGGCTTTATGACTTCCTGGTTGATGATTGCGCCGGATTTATCCGTGGAATATTTGACCTGTTCCTTCTCACCGCGGAGTACATTTTCATACTGGAATTCCAGATAGGTCTTGCCCACCCTGTCATTCCTGGAGTAACCCCTCGCCATGTAATGGTTGAGCAGTTCTTTGGGAAGCCCTTCTTCAGATGATGAAACTTCCCCGAATATTGTTTTCAGGGTGTCATCGTAAGGATAGTGTCTTTGCCAGTCCATCCCTGTAGTAATGCCGTCCAGTTCATCAAGGGATTCATTCACTTTTGCAAATTCTTCCTCTGTGACATCACCACTTTTGACAGTGACCGGATTAAGTTCCCTGGCGTTTACCATCCTTACATAGATGGCCAGTGTGTTCAGATCATCTTCTGTCAGGATCTCATCAGCCTGCTCTTCGTCCAGCTGATTGTAGACTTCCTGTGTGAACTGATCCTGGGTGATATTCCCGTCTTCGAGAAGTGTCATCTGCTCACTCATGATGGATCCAAGCTCATCCGGGTATTGGCTGATGATGAAATCCTGCTTGTCCCTGAGCGTGATCGATTCAGTATCCATATTTATGTAGCCGCTCAATTCGACAGCAAGATCCATGATTTCATTCGATTTCATATTCCTGTGTCTCGTGAAATAAATGGCGCGCTGGGATTCGTTCCCAACCAGCAGATTACCGTTGCGGTCATATATTTCACCACGCGGCACACTCTGGTTGATTTCGACGTATTGCGCATTCTCCACTTCTTCCTGGTAGGTGTCCCCTTCGATAATTTGGAGATAGCCAAGCCTGAAGATGAGTGTAAGACAGAGCAGGAATACTATGATCAGGATTATATTGATCCTGGACTTCAATATTTGTCTGTTTATGGCTTCAAGGCTTTTTATTTTAGCTCTTTTCAATACAACTCAATCCTTTTTCACATCTCAATCTGTAAAGCTATTCTATCATAAATCCCGGACGGAGATATTACAATCAATATCTGTTTTTCTGTATTTATAATAGTAATATCTTAACACCATTTATATCATGAGGGGAAACAAACGGATCCATTGACCATGAAAACATCACCTGATTGTAAACGGCACGGCTACTGACACCGTATAATCATCAGATGAATGTATGAAAGTTTTCACCAGCCTGTAGTTTCCGGGCGCAAGTTTCAGATCGAGATCTTCCGGCAAATAATTCTGTTCTATCCCCTCATTCGGTTCCAGCAGCTTTCCTGTATTTTTGAAATCGGGATATTTGGCAAAGATATTCTCCCTGTATGGCACGATGTGCCACATACCATCCTTCTTATATTCCAATTGGTAGTATGCACCGTAATGATACACCTCACGGCTGTCGTTCAGGAGTGTCACATGCATTTTTTCAGGCGTCCCGTAGAAAATATCTTCTTCAAGAGCCATGAAGATACCTTCCGCATGAGCGGGAAGCGACTGGTAAGGCACAGGCTCGGACAGTATCACTGTGTCTTTTTGCCCGCCGCATCCTGAGATTAACATCATCATTAAGATAAACAGTACTTTTTTCATAATCCGCCCTTCTCTCAACCGATGGCATGGCCACCTTTACTTACATTATAAATAAAGAGCTGTGTAGCGGAATTGACCGGGATCAATTAAAACAAAAAAATGGACGGGAACTGATCCCGTCCAAAAATTAATACGCTTATTTAGCATTGTTATAAAGTTCGTTGACTTTATCCCAGTTAACAACATTCCAGAATGCTTTGAGGTATTCCGGACGTTTGTTCTGATACTTCAGATAGTAAGCGTGCTCCCAGACATCAACGCCGAGGATTGGAGTTTTACCTTCAGATACAGGGTTGTCCTGGTTAGGAGTAGAAACGATTTCAAGTTCACCGTTGTTTACAACAAGCCAAGCCCAGCCTGAACCGAAACGCGCTGCACCTGCAGCTTCAAATTTCTCTTTGAATTCATCAACTGAACCGAATTTGGATTCGATTGCGTCTTTGACTTCACCGGATACCTCTTTTGCGTCCGGAGTGAGAAGTTTCCAGAATAGTGAGTGGTTCAAGTGACCGCCGCCGTTGTTTCTGACAGCAGTTTTCTTATCTTCTGGCACTGAATCCAGGTTCTTGATGATGTCTTCAATTGACTTGCTTTCAAGCTCTGTGCCCTGAATAGCATCATTCAATTTAGTTACATAAGTGTTATGGTGCTTAGAATGGTGGATTTCCATAGTTTCTTTGTCGAAATGTGGTTCCAGTGCATCATAAGCATAAGGTAGTTCTGGTAGTTCAAAAGCCATAGTAAATTCCCCTCCAAATATTATTGATTACATACTAAATATATCAATTAGATGTTAAAATAACAAATGTATTGATTTATCATAATTCTTTTCAGACCTTTGTATGATATGAGCCGCGAAGGGAAGAAAGGATTTATACAAATAGTAAAAAGGATAATGCATATCAATGAAATATTTTACATTCTTCAAGCGCATCGTCACATTTGAAAAGTATCCGCTGTTCAGGACTGTGAACTTCAGGCAGCTCCTCCTGAATATTTTCATCATCTCACTGCTCGTGTCACTCCCGAATATAATCAGCCTGTTTCAGACAGTGCAGGCAGCATCCGGCATAGGCGACATCGGATCGGATGTCCCGGATTTTGAAATTGTGGATGGTGAGTACACAGGCGAAACCGGCACACTGTCGGTCGGGGACAGGAAAATCCTGTTCACCGGTGAAACTACTGCAGGAGACACGGGAGAGATTGATGATGATATATTTTTGGGCTTTCTGAAAGACGGCATCTATATAAAAGATGTACAGAATTCAGACTTCGGCTACTCCCTCATTGGTCAGGTCAAGGATGATGAAGATTTGAAAATGTTCATCGATCAGCAGACATCCAGCCTTTATTTCTACGTAATGGTCTACAGTGTCTTCTATATACTCCTGATCATGTTCTTTGCGGTTGTACTCATGTCGGCCGGCAACTATATCCTTCATTTTGCAGCTGAACGTATGCATAAAAAATCCCGTTTTATGAACTGGTTTAAAATATCTTCATTCATCACGGTACTCTCGCTCATTCCCATCGTCCTCATCGCACTTTTCACAGGGATGAACCTCTGGTGGCTCTATTTCCTGTCACTGCCTTTCTACAATCATTACTATAGAAAGCTTCCTGTGATGAAAACGTAATCTTGATGCGCTGCATTTACATTTTCTCATAAAATCTAGTATAATAACATTTGATTCAGAGAATCATTAATTATGAGGAGTTTGGTTATGTCTCAAATTACACACCGCACTAAAACCAGGCAGGTCAAAGTTGGTGACCTTACCATCGGCGGCGCCGATCAGATAATCATTCAGAGCATGACAACGACGAAAACTCATGATGTTGAAGCGACGGTTGCCGAAATCAACCGGCTGGAAGAAGCAGGATGTCAGGTCGTACGGGTAGCATGCCCGAAAGAGGAAGATGCCCTTGCGATTCCGGAAATTAAAAAACGCATAAACATCCCGCTCGTTGTTGATATCCATTTTGATTACAAGCTGGCTTTACTTGCTGTTGAAGGCGGCGCAGATAAAATCCGTATCAATCCGGGGAATATTGGACGCCGTGAAAAAGTGGAAGCTGTTGTTGAAGCATGCAAGGCAAAAGGTATTCCAATCCGCATCGGGGTGAATGCCGGCAGCCTTGAGAAGCATATCATCAAGAAGTATGGCTACCCTACAGCAGACGGCATGGTGGAAAGTGCTTTACATCATATTAAAATACTGGAAGAACTCGACTTTCATGACATCATTGTTTCCATGAAGGCTTCGGATGTGAACCTTGCGATTGAAGCATACGAAAAAGCGTCTGCTGCATTCGACTACCCGCTTCACCTTGGCATCACAGAAAGTGGGACGCTGTTCGCAGGAACCGTAAAGAGTGCAGCTGGTCTCGGAGCCATCATTTCCAAGGGAATCGGCAACACGATGAGGGTTTCACTCTCAGCAGATCCTGTTGAAGAAGTCAAAGTGGCAAAGGAAATACTCAAAAGCTACGGACTCGCAAGCAATGCAGCGACACTCATCGCCTGTCCGACATGCGGCCGTATAGAAATAGACCTCATTGCCATCGCCAATGAGGTCGAGGAATATATCGCCAATATCAAGGCTCCGCTTAAAGTTGCAGTACTCGGATGCGCTGTCAACGGTCCCGGGGAAGCGAGGGAGGCGGACATCGGTATCGCCGGTGCGCGCGGAGAAGGCCTTCTGTTCATGCACGGGAAAACTGTACGCAAAGTCCCTGAAGAGACAATGGTCGAAGAACTCAAGAAAGAGATCGATATTCTTGCAGAAGAGCACTTTGAAAAAGAACGTAAAGCGAAAGAAGAAGCAGCACAGTCATAGATGATGCATGCCGCAGGTTTTAACCTGCGGCATTTTTCATTATGGATAAAAAAGTCAGGCGGACTTCTGATCTGGTCCGCCTGACTTTATTTACATGATTTGCACAGTCCGTAAAGCTCAATCTTATGGTTGGTGATTTCGACATCATCCAGTTCATCCGCCCATGCATCGAAAGGACAGTAGTGGATGACCTTCGTCTCCCCGCAGCAGTTGCATATGAAATGATGATGATGGTGCGTTGTGCATGAAATCTTATACTGCATTTCCCCGTCGAATGTTGTCTTCTCGAGCACTTCTATATCATTCAGAGTATAGAGATTACGGTATATCGTATCATAACTGATACCCGGGAATTCTTCATTCATCTTTTCCTGAACGTCCCTTGCACTTAAATACCTGTCTTCTGCGAGAAACAGATCTATCATTCTCATGCGTTTATCTGTGATTTTCAGTTTGTTGTTTTTCAACTTTTCCTTATACTGATTCAGTTGCTGTGTCATTTTTATTCACTCCTATGCGGTCAAGAAGAATTGTAACCAGTAATATCAATATAGAAACAAGGACGATTGTACCACCGGGCGAAATGTTGAGGTAGAAACTAAGGAATAATCCGGCGATGACGGACGCCTCCCCTAATATCACGCTCACTATCATGAGCTGCCTGAAGCTCGATGTCACCCGCATCGCTGCAGCGACCGGCAGTGTCATCAGGGCACTGACCAGCAGGATTCCGACTATCCTCATTGACGCACTGATGACCAGGGCCACGACAATGATGAACATGAAGTGAATCCACCGACTGATGTTCATGACGTTCGCATATTCCTCGTCGAATGAAACCAGCAGCATCTCTTTGTAGAAAAGATAGATGAATAAAAGGACGACGATGCCGATCACTGCGATCAATATCAGATCGGATATGCTTACCGCACTGATGCTGCCGAACAAATAGCCGAAAAGATCCTGGTCAAAGCCGTCTGCCAGTGACAGGAACAGTACGCTGAGTGCAATACCGAGGCTCATGATGATCGGGATTGCCAGTTCCTGGTAATGCTTGTAGACGGTTCTCAGGCGCTCTATGCCAAGGGCCCCGGCCACTGAAAACATGATGCCGGTGAGCAGCGGGTTGATTGTGGCCCCTGTCAGTGAAGAGATGTAGACACCAAAAGTGATGCCCCCCAGAGTGACATGGCTCAATGCGTCCGCAATGAGTGACAATCTCCTGATCACTATGAATGTTCCGATGAGCGGTGCAATGAGACCGACGATAAGACCGCTCAGAAACGAAAATCTCATGAAGTCATATTCCAGCAATGCATGGATCAACTGCAGCACTCCCTCTCATGGTCATGACTGACAAGCTGCAGCGGGAAGCCATATATTTTGGAAAGTTCAGCCTCGCCAAGATTTTTGAATTCGTGATTTGTACCATGGAAATGCAGATGTTCATTCAGGCATGCCACTTCATCCGCGTGATCGACTACGACACCGATGTCATGGGTGACCAGGAGTATGGTCACGGATTTCTCTTTCAGCCTCAGCAGGACATCATAAAATTCCCTGACATGCCTGGCATCGATGCCGACAGTCGGTTCATCAAGGACAAGTATGCTCGGATTGCTGATCAGTGCACGTGCGATGAAGACACGCTGTGTCTGTCCGCCAGAGAGCAGAGAAATATTTTTTTCTTTCAGGTCACTGATATTCAGAAGTTCCAGTACATCGTCCACTTTTTTCCTGTCCTTTTTTCCGAAACGACTGAACAGTCCCTTTTCCTTTGTCAGACCGCTCAATACGACTTCACGTACGGTTGCGGGAAAGCCTTTTGAAAAACTGTTGGACTTCTGGGATACGTAGCCCACCTCCTGCCAGGCATCGAAATCCCTCAGGCTCTTGCCATTGATCAGTATCTCTCCCTTTTGAGGTTTGATGACACCCAGGATCAGCTTGATCAGAGTCGTTTTCCCTGAGCCATTCGGTCCGACCAGGGCAACAAAATCACCTTTGTCTATCTTCAGATTGATATCTCTAAGAGCAGGTGTCATTTCCATTTTATCCTTATAAGTATAGGAAAGATTTTTTATCTCGAATATCGGGTGCTCCATTCCAATTGCTCCTTTGGATTTAGTCATTACAATATGATACAGTAATCATTACGATTTGTAAATAGGAATGATTACGAAATAAAAAGGCTGCATCCCATCTTGGGGTGCAGCCTTAAAAATGATTTTATTGTACAGCATCTTTTATATCCGGGTTGATCTGCTCTTTCAGGTCAGGTACGAATTTACCATTTCTAATCATTTCTATCTCAAGTTTGTACGGTGCATTCCTGTTCTTCTTATCCGGTCCGACGAAAGGTGTCTCAAGTATTTTAGGAATATCCTTGAATTCCGGATGATTGATGATATAGCTCAGTGCATCAAAACCGATATGTCCGAAGCCGATATTTTCATGGCGGTCTTTGTGTGCCCCCCGTTCATTCTTGGAGTCGTTGATGTGCAGCACTTTGATCCTGTCGATTCCGATTGTCTTATCGAATTCTTCAATGACACCGTCGAAATCATTTACGATGTCATATCCTCCATCGTGTACATGGCATGTGTCGAAACATACGCTCAGACGGTCATTGTTTTCAACTCCGTCGATGATGTGTGCAAGCTCTTCAAAAGTCCTTCCCACTTCAGATCCTTTGCCCGCCATCGTTTCCAGGGCAATCTGTACATCCTGTTTGGAGGAAAGAACTTCATTCAGCCCTTCGATGATGGACTTGATTCCACGGTCCGCCCCTGTCCCGACATGGCTTCCCGGGTGCAGGACGATCTGTTTCGCGCCAAGATGTTCCGTGCGGACGATTTCCTCCTGGAGGAATTCAACTCCGTGTTCAAACACGCCCTCACGTTCGGAATTCGCTATATTGATGATGTAAGGAGCATGCACGACGATGTTTGAGATGCCGTGTTCCTCCATGTGTTTTTTACCGGCTTCGATATTGAGGTCTTCGATTTTCTTCCTGCGTGTATTCTGCGGTGCACCGGTATAGATCATGAATGTATTTGCACCATAGCTGTCCGCAGACATACTCGCCGCTTCCAGCATCTTCTTGCCGCTCATTGATACGTGTGAACCTAAAAGCATTTCATACCATCCTTTTTATCTTTTTTTCCTGTTCTTCATAGAATACTTCCTGCGTTCATTCCGTTTCAAAGCATTCATCTCTTCTTTCATCTTCTTCTTATAACCCGGCTTCACTTTGCCCGGCCGTTTCACCCGGTGGGAAAGTTTTGACTCGAGAGAAGTCTCTTTTCTCTTCCGTGAGGACCTCTGTGTCCTTGATTTTATACTGACGAACTCTCCGCGTTTGAAATCTTCATGTTGGAAGACATAGCCTTTATTTTCAATCAGGTTGATGAGGTGCTCTTCGTCGGGTGTATAGAGTGTGATTGCTGTTCCTTCATACTGTCCACGCCCAACACGTCCCACTCTGTGTGTAAAGAATTCAATTTCTTTCGGAATATCATAATTTATGACATGTGAGGCCCCATCGATATCGAGTCCTCTGGCAGCGAGATCACTCGCTACCACCCATTCATATTCAAGTGCCCTGATCTTTTTGATTTCCTTCGTGCGCTCACGCGGTTTCAGACCGCCGTGGAATAATCCTGCATTTACACCGGCACTGTTCAGGTAATCGAACAATTCATCTGCCCGCTCCCGTGAATTGGCAAAAATGAGTCCGATATACGGAGTGACGTGCTGAACGATATCAAGGACTTTTTTCTTCTTTTCCTCCCCCCGTAACGGTACGAGGCTGTAATGGATTGAAGCTTTGTTCTTCGGCGTATCAATGATGATCGTCTCGACCTCGCCGATGTATTTCCTCAGGAAGATGCGGAGTGCCTCTGGAATCGTTGCAGAAAATACAAGCAGCCGAACCCCGTCACCGAGGGCCCTTGTTATCTGATCGATCTCTTCGAGAAATCCGAGGTCGATCATCAGATCGGCTTCGTCAATGACGACCCTGTCAGCGAGATGCAGGTCGAGCGCGCCTGACTGCATCAGATCTTTGACTCTTGACGGCGTGCCGATTACAATGTGGGGAGTCCTTCCCGCTTTCTGTTCATCCCTGTTCATATCCGTTCCGCCGATGAATGCAGCAGCACGTATTTCAGGATATGATTCCAGCAGCTCAAGTGTCATATTATGGAGCTGTCTGGCGAGCTCCCGTGTCGGGGCAAGTATGACCGTCTGCGGGCAATCCTTCCTTTCATCTATCTTGTATATGAGCGGGAGCAGGAATGCATGGGATTTGCCGCTGCCGGTCTCGGACTGGGCAACGACATTGCCGCCCTTGAGGATCTTCGGAATCACCCGTTCCTGGATGAGTGTGGGGTGCGTAAAATTGATTCTGTCTATGGCATTCAGCATTTTATCATCAAAATTGAATCTTTTAAAAGCGTTACTCATTGTTTCACCTGATTTCTATAATAAACTCGAATTCAATTATAACCGAAATAGGTCTGTGATGCTATTATTCAATGAATCAGACTCCGAGATGATTTAAAAACATTCCGATATTGGTTATAATGCTAGATGAGGAGGAATTCTTTCAATGGATATTATTAAAATAACCCCGCGTGGATATTGTTACGGTGTGGTGGATGCCATGGTGATTGCACGCAACGCCTCCATGGACAAGTCACTCCCCCGCCCGATTTATATACTCGGCATGATTGTTCACAACAAACATGTGACAGATGCTTTTGAAGAGGATGGCATCATTACGCTTGACGGACCGAACCGCCTGGAAATCCTGGAAAATATCAATGAGGGCACTGTAGTGTTCACAGCTCATGGTGTCTCACCGCAGGTCAAGGCACGGGCAAAGGAAAAAGGGCTGACATGCATTGATGCTACATGTCCCGACGTGGAGATCACGCACGAACTGATTCGCGAGAAGACCGCCGAGGACTACGACGTCATCTATATCGGCAAAAAAGGGCATCCGGAACCGGAAGGCGCTGTCGGAGTTTGTCCGGAGCGTGTCCATCTGGTAGAGACCCTGGATGATGTCAAGGCACTGCCGGAGGAGATCGCAGAGAGGAAACTCATCGTTACCAACCAGACGACAATGAGTCAGTGGGATGTCAGTCATCTGATGGACCAGCTGAAATACCAATTCCCCCATATAGAAGTTCATAAGGAAATCTGCCTGGCAACCCAGGTGCGTCAGGAAGCAGTTGCTGAACAGGCACAGGAAGCCGAACTGCTTATCGTGGTCGGAGACCCTAAGAGTAATAACTCCAACCGTCTGGCACAGGTTTCAAAAGAGATTGCGCATACCAATGCGTACCGGATCAGTTCTCTTGATGAACTCAAAACGGAATGGCTTGAAGGCATCGATTCTGTCGCAGTCACCGCAGGAGCATCAACACCTACACCGATTGTCCGTGAAGTCATCGAATATATTAAAAAATATGATAAAGAAAATTCGGATGATCCTAGATCAGCAGTCCCTAAAAATAAAATCCTGCCAAAAATCAGGAATCCGAAACCGGTTAAAATAATGGAATAAAAAAATGAGCCCCAGGGGCTCATTTTTTTATGAAAAAGGGTTCGTAGATGACTGCGTCGCCTTCACTCTGATATCCAACTGTTCTTCAATCAAAATTTTCAGTCCTTCGGCCATCACATGTTCCATATAATGTCCTGTATCGATGATGTTTCTGCCTGCAAGTTTTGCATCGTACGCTTCATGATATTTCACATCCCCGGTCAGAAGTACATCAGCGCCTCTTGCAAACGCTCCGTTGATATAGCTCATGCCGGAGCCGCCGATGACAGCGACCCTGCGGATCGGCTTGTCAGACCCTCTTACCGTATTGACTACCGAGAGACCGGTTTTCTCTTCTATCAATGACACGAGATCATCCATAGTGCCTTCGTAGTCAAACAATACGCCAAGCCCTTTCTCACCGGGTTTGTGGATGGAGAGAATATCAAATGCAGGTTCTTCATACGGATGGGACTCAACCAATGCTTCAACAACATGGTTTTCAATGGCGGGGTCGTATATCGCTTCCACAATATACTCATCGACGTTCTCGAGTTCCCCTCTTGCCCCGATATGCGGATTTGCATCCCCGCCCGGTCTGAACTGGCCTTTGACAGGATATTCGAAGAAACAGTCCGTATAATCCCCCTGCCGGCCGACGCCCGCTTTCGCAAGATCCGACTTCAGCTGTCCGCGGTCTTCTGCCGGAATATTGACTCTAAGTTTCTTATAGGACGCTTCGTGCCTGATGAGGACTTCCGTATCGTGAAAACCAAGCCGTTCTGCAATCATATGACTGACCCCCCGGGGCTGGTGATCCAGATTAGTATGCATCGCAATGAGATTGATATCATTTTTGATCAGACTGCGGATGATTGCTCCGGTCCCAGCTTCTGTAACACTTGAGGTTTTTGGGAAAATCAACGGATGATGGGCGACGACGACATTGATGTCATTTTGTCGTGCTTCTTCCACCGTCTCCATGCTGCAGTCAAGCGTCGTCAGCACCCCGGTCACTTCAGATTGCATATCTCCGACCAGCAATCCGGTGTTATCCCAGTCCTCACTGTCTTTGAACGGTGCAATACTGTCAAGGACACCAAACAGCTCATGAACCTTCATCTTGCAACACCTCTTCCAACAAGTCTATGATTTCACGTATTTCATCCATTTTTCCATGTTTTGCAGAATTGACCTCCAAATTGGCAAGTATCCGCCTTTGGTGCTCAAGTTCCCTTTCCTGTTTCTGGATAAACGCATCCTCACGTCTTCTGAGGTTCACCGGGCCGAACATCAGCGCCTTTTCATCATAGAAAGCTTCGTCCTGATCGGCAACGATGATCTCATAATAATGCCTGCCGTGCCTGAGAACCGTCTCATCGGTTATGGTGTATCCCATTTCCTGAAGCACCCTGCGTACAGGGTAGGAATAAGTGTTGGGCTGAAGAACCAGACGCGGCTTGCCATTCACATTTTTGAATCCACTTCTGAGTATATCAGCGATCAGAGGACCACCCATGCCACAGATTGTGATCGAGTCTATATCATCGTCCCCTGACACTACTTCAAGCCCGGAGCCGAACCGTGCTTCAATCCTGTCCGCAAGTCCATGAATCCGTATGTTTTCAACCGTGGATTCATACGGACCTTTTACAACCTCACCGCATATCGCCTTCTGCACCATCCTGTTCTTCACTGCATAGATGGGAAGATATGCATGATCAGAGCCGATATCCAGGAAGGTATCCCCTTCTATAAATGATGCTACCTTTTTCAATCTGTCGTCGAGCATTTGAATCTCCTCCATCGGAATTTGGTGAACGAAAAATAAAAACCTCCACATCAAATGCGGAGGTTTCCCTGTCAATTATTGACCTGCCATGAATTCATAAAGTGCAGTGAGATCTTCATCTGCAATCTGGTCCTGGCTGAATGCAGGCATCTGGCCTTTACCATTCCTTACAGTCTCAGTGAAAGTACCTTCATCAAGGCTTGTGCCTGCAAGTGCAGGTCCCATTCCGCCGGAGAAGTCCTCACCGTGACAGGAAGCACAGTTATCGCGGGCAAAGCCTTCGGCATCGAAGTCGCCGCTTGAAGCGTCTTCGCCGCCACCTTCACCGCCACCGCCATCTTCACCGCCACCTTCCTCGGAAGCAGTCTGTTCTTCTTCTCCTTGATCAGAAGTCGCTCCCTGGGATGACAGGAGAAAAACGAGTCCTATACCCAGAAAAATGATAAGTATAAAAGGTATAACAGGATTTCGATTCATCTTTAATAACCCCCCTAATCTCTTTCTATATACGTATTCACATATTTAATTGTATATCAAAACACAATAAAGTCAAAAGATTTTTTCAATAAAAATTACACTCATCACTGTAAGATCAATCCATGAAATCCTTTAGTCTCTTACTCCTGCTCGGATGTCTCAGCTTTCTCAGTGCTTTGGCCTCAATCTGCCTGATCCGCTCACGGGTAACGCCGAAAACTTTACCCACTTCCTCCAGGGTGCGTGTCCTGCCGTCATCCAGACCGAATCTCAGGCGCAGTACATTCTCCTCCCTGTCAGTCAGCGTATCCAGCACGTCTTCAAGCTGTTCCTTCAGGAGCTCATACGCTGCATGATCGGATGGGCTCTGTGCTTCCTGGTCCTCTATGAAATCCCCCAGATGGCTGTCATCCTCTTCACCGATTGGTGTTTCAAGGGATACAGGTTCCTGGGCAATCTTGAGGATTTCCCTGACTTTTTCAGCAGGCAGGTCCATTTCCTCACCAATTTCCTCCGGTGTCGGTTCACGTCCGAGGTCCTGCAGCAGCTGACGCTGTACCCTGATCAGTTTATTGATTGTTTCAACCATGTGGACCGGGATACGGATCGTCCTGGCCTGGTCGGCGATGGCTCTTGTTATCGCCTGTCTGATCCACCATGTAGCATAAGTGGAGAATTTGAATCCCTTGGAGAAATCGAATTTTTCAACGGCTTTGATCAGCCCCATATTACCTTCCTGGATCAGGTCGAGAAAGAGCATACCGCGGCCGACGTAGCGTTTGGCAATACTTACCACAAGACGGAGGTTTGCTTCAGCAAGACGGCTTTTGGCAACTTCGTCCCCTTCTTCTATTTTCTTGGCGAGTTCAATTTCCTCCTGTGCGCTGAGCAGATCGACTCTCCCGATTTCTTTCAGATACATCCTGACAGGGTCGTTGATCTTGACGCCCGGAGGGGCACTCATATCGTGAAGATTGAGTTTTTCATCTGTATCCGATGCATCTTTTTCATTTATGAGCTGTATGTCATTTTCGTTCAATTCATCAAAGAACTCGTCCATTGCATCCGCGTCCAGCTCGAAACTTGACAGTTTATCAGCAATTTCCTCATGGGAAAGATGCCCCTGGGTCTTACCTCTTTCCAGTAAAAAATTTTTGACCTGTTCGACGGAAGTAAAAAGTTCGACATCTTTGGTTTCAGTATTTTGTTCTTTCTTCTCTGCCATTAAAAGCCCTCCTAATAAGACTTTGCACTCACCTTTTGTAACGCATGTTCAAGTCGTTCAGCTTTTGAGCCAATCTTGCCTGAAGTTCAATGTCGTTGTCATTCTCTGCTTCCTGAAGCTGTATATAAAGGGACTGTTTTTCTTTCTCACTATTCCTAATACCACTTAGGTCTTCGAGATAATCATTGATTTCTTCCCTTGTGATGTCATCATGGATCAGCATATTATCAAGTTCAACGACGGTGCTGAACAGTCCTCCATCAATATATTGGCTAAATGATGATATATCAAATGAATCCTGGTTGTCAAAATATGCGCACAACCCTTTAAATATAACATAATAACCGGGGGTGGTTAATACTTCCTCATCAATATCATCCTGAAATTCCCTGAACAGTTCCCTGTCCTTCACCATGGCACGCAGAAAGTATCTCTCTTTGCGCTCCCGGAGCGGGAGCTGTCTCCCTGTTCCGCCGGATGCTGTCCGTATGGACGAGCTGCCGGCGGAGGCCGGCACTTTGCTCTCCATGGACCGCTTATCGATCTTATATATACTGGATATATGCTGCAGCAGCTTTTCGCGGGTCACTTCATCTTTGACAAATTTCATATGGTCGGCCAGTACATTGAGATTGGTGGAAAAAGCCATATCATTGTTCAGGCTTTCTTCAAGAAGCTGATCAGCTTTGAAATGTATATAGTGTTTCCTTTCATTTTTCACTAAAGATTCAAATACGGCTGTCCCACGACTTTCGATGAACTCATCCGGATCCATGCCTTTCGGTATGGAAATCACATATACATTCGCACCGGATTTCAGGAGCTGTTCACCGAGGGACATCTGGGCGTTCTGGCCCGCTTCGTCGCCGTCGAACATGAAGGTGATGTTCGATGCGAGACGGTTCAGTGTACGGATGTTTTCTTCACTGAGAGCGGTCCCCATCAGGCCGACAATATTCTGGACGTTTGTCATCTTTACCTTGACAACATCCAGGTGACCTTCCATCAATATGACTTCATCCTGTTTCCGTATAACTTTGCGTGCATCACTCAGGTTATACAGAAGCTGCCGTTTTTGGAATATCGGTGTCTCAGGCGTGTTGAGGTATTTCGGCTCCCTGCCGTCAAGGCTGCGGGCGGTGTAACCGACGATATAGCCCTGATGATTGCGTATCGGTATCATGATCCTGCCGCTGAACCTGTCGTAATACGAGAAGTTCTCTTCATTGCGTGAAACCAGCCCCGCCTGATAAGCAAGTTCCATGGAATACCCTTTTTCAGAGAGGGCGTTTATTGTGAAGTTGCGCATGTCCGGGGCAATGCCGATCTTCTCTTTTCTTATGATGTCGGCTGAGAATCCCCGGCCGGTCAGATAATCCAGGGCCTGCTGCCCTTCGTTTGTATGCATCAGTATATGATGATACAGATCCGTGAGATATTCATGCATGCGTATAAGCTGCATGTCACTGTCCGGAGCCTGCGCCTCCCCGGCTTCTATTTCTACCCCGAGCGGTTTCCCGAGCTGCCTTACGGCTTCGGTGAAGGATTTATTTTCAATTTCCATATAGAACTGAAAGACGTTGCCGCCTTTTTTACACCCGAAACAGTGGCAGATCTGCTTATCCGGGCTGACCGAGAACGATGGCGTCTTTTCATCATGGAAAGGACAGAGACCGACATAGTTCCGGCCGCGTTTTTCCAGCTTTATATAACTGGAAACCAGTTCAGTAATGTCGGTCCCACTTTTCACTTTTTCTACTGTCTCTTCAGAGATCCTCAAGTCTCATCATCCCTTAACATCTATTCGGCCGTCAACATATTTCATGATTTCATTCGCCGTCTCCTCGATTGCCATCTCGGATACATCGATTACAGGACAGCCAATATTCGATATTATTTCATTGAAATAATCGAGTTCCTCCTGAATCCTCCTGTCATTGGCATAGCTGGCTGTATCTTTCAACCCGAGCTGGGTGAGACGCTCTTTCCTGATCTTGTTCAGAGTCTGCGGGTTGATCTTAAGCCCCACACATTTCTTCGGGTCGACACGATACAATTCTTTGGGCGGTACAACTTCCGGCACGAGCGGGACATTCATCACCTTGTACTTTTTCAGTGCCAGGAACTGGGACAGCGGTGTTTTTGAAGTCCTTGAAACGCCGATGAGCACAATATCAGCTTTGTCCAGACCGCCTGCATCTTTGCCGTCATCATATTTTACGGCAAATTCGATTGCTTCGATTTTCTTGAAGTAGTCTTCATCCAGCTTATGGACACGCCCCGGTTCATAATAGGGCTGTTCTTCCGTCTTGCCTTCCAGGACTCTCATCAAAGGCCCCATGATGTCAACAGAAGGAATCTCTTCACTCTTCAATTCCTGCTGTATATACCTGCGGAGAACCGGCGTGATGATGGTGAAAACGACAATCGCATTCTTACTTTTCGCAAGATCCACCACATCATCCACATGTTCCTCAGTTTCTATATAAGGATACCTGATCAGCACTTCGCCCGATTCGTCAATATTGAACTGTGACAGGCAGGCCTTTGCAACCAATTCACCTGTTTCGCCGACAGAATCGGATGCTACAATCACTTTCAATTTAGTCATTCAAACACTTCCTTATTCCATGAGATTGACAAATACACGTGCAATATTCGTTTTCGTTATCCGCCCTATGACGCGTTCCACCCCATCCTGGTTTTCCACCACGGGCAGGGAATCGATTTGCTTTTCAATCAGCTGGTTGGCCGCATATATCAACAGATCATTTGGATAACATATGGTTATGCTCGGTTTACGGGTCATGATGACACTGACCGGTGTTTTCTCTATATCATTGCCACCCATCGTTCCCCTGAGCAAATCTTTCCGGGAAATCACACCCGCCAGTCCATTCTCCTCATCGATTGCATACAATGTCCCCACATCTTCCAGGAACATCTTTACGATAGCTTCATAGATGGATGTATCTTTTTTGATCAGGATGGGGACACTCTGTACGTCCCGTACGATGATGTTCCTTATTTTGGAGCTCATCACTTCTTCAGATTCCTTGCCGGTGTAAAAGTAACCCACTCTGGGTCTCGCATCCAGATACCCCGACATTGTAAGAATAGCCAGGTCAGGGCGCAGTGTGGCTCTAGTCAGAGATAGTTGCTCTGCAATTTTACTTCCGGTGATCGGTCCGTGCTGCTTCACAATTTTAAGTATTTTTTCTTGTCTCTCGTTCAATTCCATGCCATCACTCCCAACAAACCAATTATAGTACATTCAGGACAATAAAGAAATATAAGCAAATGTTTGCAGAACAAACAATCTCCGGCTATAATAGGTTTGAAGCGAGTTAAGGATGGTGCGAGCTTAACACATTAAATGGCGTAAATGATGGAAACAAAACGATATATAAAAGCGGAGTGCATACACTAATTGGGGTGGAACCGCGGGCTTTGCTCGTCCCCGGATGACAATCATCTATTGTTGTCCGGGGACTTTTTGTGTTTTCTCCATCCACCATCCATCCAAAAATCAAAAGGAGCCGATTCATATGGAAATGGATACAATTGTAAACTTAGCGAAAACCAGGGGATTCGTATTCCCTGGAAGTGAGATCTACGGTGGTCTCGCAAACACCTGGGACTATGGCCCGCTTGGGGTGGAACTGAAAAACAACGTTAAACAGGCCTGGTGGAAAAAATTCATCCAGGAATCACCATACAACGTGGGACTTGATGCCGCAATCCTCATGAACCCTAAAACATGGGAGGCATCCGGACATCTTGGCAACTTCAACGATCCCATGATCGACTGCAAGGAATGCAAGTCACGCCACCGGGCGGATAAGATCATCGAGGATGTAATGCAGAAAGAGGACGATACTTTTGTAGCGGACGGACTGAGCTTCGATGAAATGAAACGCATCATCGACGAGCGCGATATCAGGTGCCCGAACTGCGGTGGGCACAACTATACGGACATCCGCCAGTTCAACCTGATGTTCAAGACATTCCAAGGGGTCACGGAATCATCTACAAATGAATTATTCCTGCGTCCCGAAACAGCACAGGGCATTTTCGTCAACTACAAGAATGCACAGCGTACAATGCGCAAGAAGCTTCCTTTCGGCATCGGTCAGGTGGGTAAATCTTTCCGTAACGAGATTACGCCGGGCAACTTCACTTTCAGGACCCGTGAATTCGATCAGATGGAACTGGAGTTCTTCTGCAAACCGGGCACTGAAATCGAATGGCAGAACTATTGGAAGGATTTCGCAGAGAAATGGCTCGCCGATCTGAACATGAAAACTGAGAACACAAGACTCCGCGATCATGATGAAGATGAACTTAGCCACTACTCGAACGCGACTACTGACATCGAATATAAATTCCCGTTTGGCTGGGGAGAACTTTGGGGCGTTGCAAGCCGTACAGACTATGACCTGCGCCAGCATATGGAACACTCCGGCGAAGACTTCAGATATCACGACCAGGAAACCGGTGAAAAATACATTCCATACTGCATTGAGCCATCACTCGGTCTGGACCGTGTAACTCTCGCCTTCCTGTGTGATGCATATGAAGAGGAAACGCTTGAGAACGGCGAGTCCCGTACTGTACTGCGCTTCCATCCACAAATTGCACCGTTCAAAGCAGCTGTACTGCCGCTTTCCAAGAAATTGAGCGGAGACGCGATTAAAGTCTACGAGAAGATCGCCGGTGACTTCAACGTTGAATTCGATGAATCACAATCCATCGGCAAGCGCTACAGGAGACAGGACGAAATCGGTACACCGTACTGCATCACTTTCGATTTCGATTCACTCGAAGACCACAAGGTGACGATACGTGACCGTGATACAATGGAACAGACACGCATCGACATCGATGAAGTCAACAGCTTCCTCAAAGACAAAATGAATTACTGATTAACTATAAAAAGCGTGGTGCCTCAGGCACCACGCTTTTAGTATGACTGCAGCAATTTTCTCGATTTGAAATAGACACCTGTATATTCGTCGTAGATCAGTTCCACAAATTTCAGCAGGTTTCGTGCATTCTGTTCTGTAATGCTGATGGAATCAACATTGCCGACAGCGACATGTTTCAGAAATCCTGCCAGATAAAGCACCTGGCTCCTGATAGGCACAGACCGCTCCCCTGTTTCGTCATTCATGCACCTCGCACAGATTACACTGTGATACTTGAAGGAATAATTGTGGAATTCCTTATAGTCCCTTGAACCGCATATTGCACATTCTGTGACATTCATCTCTCCACCATAATACGGCAGCATCTTGATTGCGCAAAAGGCGACCACCCCGGCCGGTTGGCTGCCTTCCTCCAAAAGAGTAAGCGATTTGATGAGCAGCCGGTAGAAGCTCTCCTGGCGGACATCTTCCTCCAGCGCCTTGATAATGAGTTCCAGGACGTATGACGCATGGCTGTAAACATCAAAATCCCCATTCATTTCTTTGAAGCTTCGGATTTCATCGATTTCGTTCAACGTCCCCATCCCTTTGAACCTGCTGTACGTAAAAAGGACTTCCTTGATCCCTTGACGCAGGACGATGAACGGACTGTTGGTCTTGTTGAAACTGCGCGCCATCAATGGGACCTGACTGCCTTCTTCTGTCAATATAGTGATGATCCGGCTCGACTCACTGTAGTTCGTCTGCCGGATCATCACACCTTTTTGCTGATATATCATTGTTTTATCTAATACTCCTCGTCTTTATAGCCAAGTGAACGGATGAACTGTGTTTTGTTGCGCCAGTCTTTTTGGACTTTGACCCAGACTTCCAGGAATACTTTGCTGCCCAGGAGATTTTCGATATCAGCACGGGCCAGTTTACCGATTTCCTTCAGCATTTTGCCGTTTTTACCGATGACCATGCCCTTTTGTGAGTTCCTTTCCACATAAATCGTTGCGCTGACGTGGACAGTCCCTTTTTCATCGGCTTTCATCCGGTCGATTTCGACCCCGATGGCATGCGGGATTTCCTGGCTCGTCAGATGGAGTGCTTTCTCGCGGATAAGTTCACTCACGATGAAATGCTCAGGATGGTCGGTTACCCTGTCCGCCGGATAGTACATTGGACCTTCCGGGAGATACCCTTCAATCACTTGAAGCAGCTTTTCGATATTGTTGCCCTGCAATGCTGAAATAGGGACGATATCGCTGAAGTCGAGCTTATCCTTATACACCTCAATCTGCTGGATCAGCTTGTCCGGGTGAACAAGGTCGATTTTGTTCATCACAAGAACAATTGGCGTTTTTGTGTTTTGAAGCATGTCGATGATGAATTCATCACCGCGGCCGAGTTCTTCTGAAACATTTACGAGAAACAGGATCACTTCGGTTTCGCGGAGAGTGTTCCTCGCGACTTTCATCATGTGTTCCCCGAGCTGATGCTTTGGTTTATGGATCCCCGGCGTATCGATGAATATCATCTGGGAATCATCTGTCGTGTAGACACCCTGTATTTTATTTCTCGTAGTCTGCGGCTTGTCAGACATGATGGCAATCTTCTGTCCAAGGACTTTATTCATGAACGTGGATTTTCCTACGTTTGGCCGTCCGATGATACTTACAAAGCCTGACTTGAATTCTTTTTCATCCATTAATCAAAATCCTTTCCTGAAAAGCCAAGCGGAAGCAGCTCATCCACAGTGCGTCTGATGACATCGCCTGACTTGTTTGTCATATATACCGGCATGTCATCATGACAGAGCTCCTTCATGACCTGTCTGCAAACACCGCATGGACTTGCCGGTTCATCCGCATCGGTCACGATGACGATGGCCTTGAATTTTGTAATATTATTCGAATAGGCGCTGACGAGTGCACTTCTTTCCGCACAGATGGTTGCCGGGTAGGCGGCATTCTCAATATTCGCGCCATAAATATATTCATCGTCCTCCGTAACCAGAAGTGCACCTACATTGAATTTGGAATAAGGGGTGTATGCCCTGGACTGGGCCTCCTGCACCTCTTTGATCCATTCCTCCTTGAAAACACCATCATTCATATTTTCTCTCTCCATTCTCAGACTAAAATATATAAGGGATGAAAATAAGCAGACCGACAGTCACTGCATAGATGCATGACAGCAGCACGGCTGCAGCAGACACATCTTTCGCCGCTTTTGCATATTCATGGTAATCCCCGGTCACAAGATCAACAGTGTACTCGACACCCGTGTTCATCACTTCGGTGACAACTACTGCAAATATCGCACTGATAATGAAGAGCCACTCAACCTTTTCAAGGCTAAAAAACAGTCCAAGCAAAATTACCAGGACTGTGACAATCATGTGCGAGAGGACATGCATATCTTTCTTCAGCATGGTTTTAAGCCCCATGAAGGCAAATTTAAAACGTCTGGATAACCGGTTTACCATATTATACCTCTCTGGACACACCGAATGCATCTAAAATTTCAGTCTGCAGGGCATTCATTTCACGCTCATCATCGTCTTCCATGTGATCATAGCCGAGCAAATGCAGAAATCCGTGAAGGGAGAGGAATAAAAGCTCGCGCCTGTATGAATGGCCGTAATCCTTCGCCTGCTCCTCCGCACGCTTCGTGCAGACGATGATATCCCCCAGGGTGCGCAGTGCATCTTCATGAATCAGATTGTCTTCTTCGTCCTCAAGCGCGAAACTGATGACATCAGTCACCTGGTCCTTACCCCTGTAATTGCTGTTGATTTCCTTTATCTCCGCCTCATCCACAAAAGAGATGCTGACTTCAGCATCCTCTTTCTGTTTCAGATGGCTATAGGCAAAGCTGAGAAGTTCACGGATCTCTTCCTGCTGACCGGCCGATGTATGATTTTCATCATCTATGAAATCTACTGTAATCATATTACTGCTCCTTCTCGTAAGCTTTAATAATTTTTGACACAAGCGGATGGCGCACGACATCTGATTCATCCATCTTGTTGATTGCTATGCCTTTGACGCTGCCCAGCAATTTCACGGATTCCACCAGGCCGCTCTTGGTCGCTCCCGGCAGATCGATCTGTGTTTCATCACCTGTCACGACCATCTTTGAGCCGAAGCCGAGACGGGTCAGGAACATTTTCATCTGCATCTCTGTCGTATTCTGTGCTTCATCCAGTATGACGAACGCCTCGTTCAGTGTCCGTCCGCGCATATAGGCAAGAGGTGCCACCTCTATCACACCACGCTCGATCAGGCGGTCTGTCTGTTCCACACCGAGAACTGTATGAAGGCCATCGTACAGTGGACGCAGATAGGGATCAACCTTCTCCTTCAGATCACCCGGCAGAAATCCGAGATTCTCGCCCGCCTCTACAGCCGGCCGCGTCAGTACAATGCGTTTCACATCGTTTTCACGCAGCATCTGACATGCAAATACAACTGCCAGGAAAGTCTTTCCAGTACCGGCGGGACCAATACCGAATGTCAGATCGTTCTTTTTGATATTTTCAATATAGAGCCGTTGCCCTGTTGTTTTTGCCCGGATGCCTTTGCCTTTTACGTCCCGTGCAATTTCCTCATTATAGAGATCGGCAAGATACTCGATTGTACCCTTCCTTGCCATCATCGCAGCAGACTGTACATCACGCAGATTGACCGTCATACCCTGCCGGATGATTTTCAGAAGATTGATCAGCACATCCTCGGCGAGTTCAACGTCCTCATTCTCCCCGCCGCTTACAGTGATCTCATTGCCGAGCGTATGGATGGTGACACCGAACTCCTCCTCCAGATAAGTAATATGCCGGTCATTGGCACCAATCAGTGCCTGTGCCTCATCAAGGCTGTCTATACTAATGATATTAGGCATTCATAAACCCCTTTTTCTTAGTCTCTTTCAATCTAAATTTACCACTAAGCACCGGCCACTGCAATGAATTACTACAATGAAAAAGTTGATGAAAACCATCACTCAGCCGCTTTCCGGAAAGTATTTACGCGCCTCACGACATTTTTCCCCGCACTTTTGAAAGTGATAAAAATCCCCGTCTCAAGAAGTGTCCCGTCTTCAAAGTGCAGGATGCATTCCATTGCTGCCTCCTTGCCGTGGGTGATGATGCTGTGCATCACTATCTTATCAATGCCGGCGGGAATATCCGGCAGCTGTGTTTCCTCCATGACAGCTTCGTTCAAAAACATCTCGTCCTTCTCAAGCACTGCTGCAACAGCTTCGACAAGGAAAAACTTCCTTGGTGCATTGCCACACCCTGCCGGATACTCGATGACAATACCATTTGCTGTTTTTATTGTTTCCATGACAAATCCCCTCTCTTCGTATTTATACTTATCTCCCTACAGTCCATCCGCCGTCTGCCTTCATGCGAGCGCCCTGAACACAGCCACAGTCATCAAAAGCTAAAAAGACAGCAGCCGTCCCGCTGGTTACGGAGGAAGTTTTCCCTTCTGATCTTCCCATGTATGAAACTTCTTTCAATCATTGTCCAGTTCCTCTACCTTTTTTCTTTCATGCTTAAACGGATTGAAAGGTTTTATGGTGTCAGGAAGGGGAATCATAGGAATATATGATTTTATAATACTTATAAAGGAGATTTTTATATGGCATTAAAAGCTCTATATTTGAATACATCTTTGAAGCATGGTGATGACCAGTCGAACACTGAGGCGCTCATGAGGAAATCGATGGACATACTGGACGGGGAAGATGTGGAAAATGAACTTCTAAGAATTTCCGACTATAACATCAAGGTCGGGATGAGCGGGGATATGGGCGAAGGTGATGAGTGGCCGATGATTTACAAAAAGATTATCGATGCTGATATTCTTGTCATAGGGACCCCGATATGGAATGGACAGAAAAGCAGTCTCGCTGCACTCGTGATGGAGAGGATCTACTCCCAGAGCAGTGAGACTATGGAAAACGGGCAGTCGAAGTATTACAATAAAGTGTTCGGCACGGTCGTGACGGGGAATGAGGACGGTGCCAAAAGCGCCGGCGGAACCATACAGTCGAGAATGGCCAACCTGGGTTTCACCATTCCCCCGAATACAAATGCATACTGGGTCGGGGATGCCGGTCCGGGACCGTCATATATCGAAGCCGGACAGGAAAATGAATTTACCATCAGACAGACAGACATGCTCAGCCACAACCTTGTGCATATGGCAAGAATACTGAAGGACACACCAATTCCGCCGGTCGGCAATACATTGGAATAGGCTGCCCGCTCCTCCACTTCATAAAGAAACACGGGTTTTGCAACCCGTGTTTCTTTATGAATCAATGGAATCATCGTAGGCCTGCAGTGCCTTGCCGCCGTAGACACTGCCCGGGCCTCCGCCCATGACAATGGCGACAGCAGCAATCTCGGCGATTTCTTCCCGTGTTGCCCCAAGTCTGATGAGTTTATTGACATGGTTGCCGATGCAGCCTTCACATTTATCTGCAATGGCATATGTCAGAGCAGCAAATTCCTTGGTTTTTTCATCCAGTGCCCCTGCCTTATATGCTGAATCCTGAAGGGCTTTGAAGCTTTTCATCGTATCCGGAATCGTCTTCTGCAGCCTTTTTGTATTCCCCTGTGCCGCCAGATTGATGTCTTTGAAATTACCTGACATTATAACCGCCCTTTCTGTGCTTCTTATAATAATACTATATCAGTTAAGTGAAATATTTTGCATCCCAGCGCTCGGGCATCAGTTCATTCAGTTCTGCTGTGCGATTGTCTGGCAGTCCGACCTCACAATGATAATTATCCTCTCCGACCTGGTTGATCAGCTCCCTGCACCGTCCGCATGGCGGTAATACTTCACCGGTTTCATAGACAGCTATGATCTTAACAATTTTATATTCACCGTCTGTCACCATGGAAGCGATCGCTGAATGTTCCGCACAAAATCCGATTGACGACGGCAGGTCGAGGGCTACACCCGTATAGATATTCCCCCTGTCCGTGACCAGCGCCGCAGCGACATGGCCCATCTTGCCGTTGCGTGATGTTCTGACTGTATAAAGTTTGGCCTTCGCTGTTTCGTAGAGTTCCTCCATATCCATAAGCCTGCACCTCTCATCAATGTTACTGTCTAATCATAGCATTAACCTAAAAATATCTTTTCAATATACATAAAGCACCCGTGCAGGGTGGTTAAGGAATTATTCTCTGTTACTGGTAATCTCTTCTTTCTTTTTCTGTATCTCGGTTTTGCGCAGTGTCCGATAATTCTGCATTGCTGCAGATAGCCCGAGCAGTGCTACAATCAGCTGTGCCCACCACGCCGTATCAATAACCGTATTGGAAAGTATGAGATAGACAACGAGTATCAACACAAGAATTTTTATATTGCGCCTTGCCTTATCCATAGGGGCTGTTTCTCCATGTCTCCTCTTCACATGCAAGTTCCAGTGTGAAGAGATGTATGAATGTCAGAGCAATGAATGCTGCAGAAAATACCACGGCAATTATCGGGAATGAAAAATCGAAGAATGCTGGTATCAGTAAAAGAAGCGGAATGATCAGTGTCGCCAGCATGCTTCTTTGCCTGTAATCCTTCGACAAGTATTGTGTTTTGCTGCAGTGCGGGCAGTCCATTCCGATCTCCAGTGTAATGTATCTTTTCAAAATGGCATTTACCGGCCATACTTGTTCACAGTTTTTGCATTTAACCAAAGTGTTCTCTCCTTAAAATAAGTGTCTACTTTGCTATGCTATAAATTTTGTAAATAGAAAGTATAACACATATATTCCGGCTGTGAATATAGAAACTATCCAAATATACAGAATAATCCTGTTGAATTCTTTTTTGTTCCCGACCAGGTAGATGAATGCTGTTGCAATGATTGGAAACATCAGAATCATGAATATGACCATGAATACAATACTCATACCATCTGCTCCTTCAACATTACACTTATTTATCCAGGTTCAGAGCTTTGAGCTGTTCTGCGAGGGCGTTGTTGATCGGTTCGTCTTCCTCCTGATTTTTAAGGTATTTATTGACCGTGCGTTTATCCACCCTGCCTCTGCCCTCTTTTTTGCGGCGTGCTTCGAACGCCGAGAGCTTTTCACGGTACCCGCATCTGCATGTGAATATCTGCCCGTCCCCTTCGCCGCTCAGCATCATTTTCTTTTTACATTTCGGACATCTTGCATTTGTCGTCTTTGCCACGTTTTTACGGTGTCCGCATTCCCGATCCTGGCACACAAGCATTTTGCCCCGCTTGCCATTCACTTCAAGAAGTGGTTTTCCGCAGTCCGGACATGTTTTACCGGAGATATTGTCATGTTTATATTTTTTATTGCTTCTTTTTATTTCCGCAGTGATTTTCTTCGTATGCTCTTTCATCTCTTCGATGAAGACATCTTTTTCCAGATTGCCTCTGGCAATATCCTCGAGCTTCTGTTCCCATATGGCGGTTGTAGCAGTAGATCTGAGGGCTTCCGGCACCAAATCCAGCAGCTGTCTGCCTTTGGAAGTGATTCTGATCTGCTGTCCCTGGCGCTCCACCGTGAACGAATTGAAGAGTTTGTCTATGATATCTGCACGTGTTGCCACAGTTCCGAGACCCCCTGTCGACTGGAGTGTTTCTTTCAGTTTCCGGTCATGAACCTCCACACATTTAGACGGGTCCTCCATCGCTGACAAGAGGGTCGCCTCTGTGAACCTTGCGGGCGGTTTCGTCTGACCGGCGGTCCGTGTGACATTCTGTACTTTAAGCACATCACCGGGTTTTAAATCCGGCAGCTGCTGGTCCAACACATCATTTTCTTCACTGTCATCAAATTTGTTTGCATAGGCTTCCTTCCAGCCATTTTTCTTGACTGTTTTGCCTCGGGCTGTAAATGACTCCGCTCCCATTGACGAAGTAACTGTAGTCTGTTCGTACTCATGTGCGGGCAGAAGTACTGCAAGGAACCTTTTGACGATCAGATCATAGATCCTCCGCTCCCGCTCACTGAAGTCCGAAGGATGTACATGGTTTTCCGTCGGTATTATAGCATGGTGGTCGCTGACTTTTTTATCATCGACAAATGAATTATTCCCCTGGATCTTATGTCTCAGGATTTTCGCTGCCGTACTTCTGTACTCCCCTATGCCGCAGGCCTTAAGCCGTTCGGGTATTGTGGAGACGATGTCATTGGACAGGTATCTTGAATCCGTCCTTGGATAAGTCACCACTTTATGCCTTTCATAGAGATTCTGCATTACATTCAATGTCTCTTTGGCGGAAAGGCCGAACTGTTTGTTCGCATCCCGCTGCAGTTCCGTCAGGTCATACAGCGATGGTGCATAGCTCCGCTTCGCTTTCTTCTTTACATCCGTCACTTTCATCTGTTCATTCCCGATCTTCCGGATGATGGAATCAATTTTTTCGCCATCAAAACTGCGGCTGCCCTTGTCATTCCGCCACGTGAACCTGACCGAGTCCGTAGATGCTTCTATACCGTAATAGGTCTTTATTTTGAAGTTCCTGATTTCATTTTCCCGCTGTTCAATCATTGCAAGGGTCGGTGTCTGGACACGTCCGCAGTTCAGCTGGGCATTGAACTTGGTTGTCAGGGCCCTTGAAGCATTGAGTCCGATATACCAGTCTGCTTCAGAACGGGCGACGGCTGCCCGGTACAGGTTCTCATAATTTCTGCCCGGCTTCAGACGGTTGAAACCTTCTTTGATTGCTTTATCCGTAACTGAAGAGATCCACAGGCGTTCGATCGGTTTATGGACTTTCGCTTTATCTATAATCCACCTGGCAACCAGTTCTCCTTCCCGGCCGGCATCAGTGGCAATGATGATTCTGTCCACATCTTTTCGGATGAGCTGTGATTTTACTGCATTGAACTGCTTGCCTGATTTCTTGATCACTGTCAGCTTTAACGGTTCCGGAAGCATCGGCAGATCTTCAAGTTTCCACTGTTTGTACTTATTATCGTAACTTTCCGGATCTGCCAGTGTGATCAGGTGGCCGAGTGCCCAAGTCACTATGTACTTATCCCCTTCAATATATCCATTCCCTTTTCTATGACACTTCAGCACACCTGCAATATCACGTGCAACCGAAGGTTTTTCAGCCAATACTACGCTTTTCGCCAATATTATCATCCTTTCGCATACTCTGACAGTATACACCATTTATATCAGAGAGAAAATGCCGGGGACAGACAGTCCCCGGCATCACTGATTTATTTGAGCAGTTGTTTATGATCATTATCTTTTTCCATCACACTTCTGGCAAAAGGGCATTCCGCCTTTATCTTCTTATCTTCCTGACGGGCGAAGTCGACCATCGTATCCACAAGTCTTTTTCCCGCCCCCTGTCCGCTGAGACTGTCTTGCACTTCCGTATGTTTGATCACATAGTCCCCGTCTTTATCAAAGTCAAAGACAAGTTCTCCTTCCGGGTTGAGTTCATCCTCGCCGATGAAAAATTTATTATCGCCTTTTTTAATATCCAATCTGCTTCCTCCTCATAATCTGGATCATCGATTACTGGTCTATTTACCTAATTCCTCCATTTCAAACATAAACAATCCAGTATTAATTGTTACCGCTTTCCACTTTATTGAGATAATGATATGCTATACGTGTAAAAAGTTAATAAAATTGGAAGGCTCACATTAAAAACAGAGGGGGATGATGTGGATGAATCATACGATTGAAGAAAGAGTGGAAAACGTATTTCAGCAGACGTATTATGATCCGGATCAGAATTTGAGGGAACAGGCAGACGGGGATATGAAAGTATTGGATGTCATATTCTGCCTCGAGGAACAGCTGGAGCAGGAGCAGTTGTCGATTGATGAGGCACTGTTCGCAACCGAATCACTGGGTAACCTCTACAGGATAATAAACAAGCCGGATGAATCGGTCCATTATCATTCAGAGAACCTGCGCTTGATACCAGATGATGAACAAAAACAGGTTCCCGCTTTTATTAACCTTGGTGTGAGCTATATATATGGCGATGAATTCAAAAAAGCACTGCTGTGTTTCGAAAAAGCTGAAACAATTATCAACAGGAACGAGTATGGTCAATATTCAGGGATACTCGAGTATCAGCGTGGAAAATGCTACATGGAAATGCGGCATTACATCTGGGCGAAAGCAGCTTTCGATATTGCCCGGAAATCCTCATTTCAAAAAAATGATCCGGTTTTGGCCGGATCAGCAACTGAAGCTTTGGAATTTTGTGAAGATAAAATTAATACCCAGGTATGATTATTCATTCTCAATCAATGTGTTCAGAGTATCTATGGCCGCCTGGCTCATGACGCTCACCCCGTAATGGACAGCGTCTTCATTGAACCTGAATGCAGGGTTGTGCAGAGGCTTCTGCCCTTCTCCCACCGAACTGCCAAGCCAGTAGTAGACGCCGGGGTACTTTTGCAGGAATCTGCTGAAATCTTCACCCGCAAGACTCGGGTTCACCCTCGGCAGGGCCTCTTCTCCATATAATGTGTAGACAGTATCATAGAGCCGGTCTGCCCATTTTTTAGTATTGACTGTGGCCGGATACCCGTCATCAAACTGTATCTCCACTTTGGCATCCATTGCATCGGCGACCTTTTCCACAACTTCAAAGAACCGTTCTTTTGCAAGTTGTTTCATCCTGTCGGATTGTGTACGTATCGTTCCCTCCAGTTCGACTGTTTCAGCAATGACATTATGCTTTGTGCCGCCTTCAAAACGGCCGACAGTCACGACTGCCGGTTCCATGGGATCGGCATTTCTGCTCACAATTGTCTGAAGTGCTGAAACGACCTGATTCGCCACGACGATTGCATCCACGGTGTCATGAGGCATGGATGCATGCCCGCCGGAACCTTTTATCTTCAGGAAAAATTTATCCGAATTACCCATGATCGGACCGGACATCACACCAAACTTTCCAACTTCGAGTCCCGGCCATACATGCTGTCCAATCAGGACATCAGGGGTAAAGTCATCAAAGATACCGTCATCCATCATCCTTTTGGAGCCTCCCTCAGGGGATAGCTCTTCAGCTGGCTGGAATATGAGCAGTACAGTTCCATGTATTTCATCAATGCGTCCGAGGAGCACACGTGCAGTCGCAATCAGCATCGAAGTATGGGCGTCATGTCCACATGCATGCATGACCCCGGTATTTTGTGAACTGAATGATTCACCTGACATTTCATCGATCGGCAGCGCATCGATATCCGCCCTGAGTCCGACTGTCCTGCCGGGGTGCTTTCCCTCTATGATGCCAAGTATGCCTGTGCCGGCAAACCCATCTTCATAGGGTATCCCCAACTTGTCCAACTGCTCACGGATACGCCGGGAGGTCTCATGCTCCATGGTGCTGAGTTCCGGATTTCTATGCAGTTCTCTTCTGAAATCAATCGCATCATCAATAATTTCTCTGGAAACATCCATTTTTCAATCACCCTGATTTTTAAATTTTCAATAAGTATATCATTTTTCAAATATACCTGCAGAGATGAACAGCATCATTTTTCATGAGAGAGCTATTCATTTATACTTTAATTATATTTGAAATGCTGGGGGTATGATGAACATCTCATTGCTGATTGCCTATATCATCGTATTTATACTATCTGCTGTACCGCTGCTTGAAGCCTTCATCGTCGTTCCGATCGGCATCGTCGGCGGCATGGATTTCTTCATGACTAATATCATCGGAATTGCCGGTAACCTCCTTACACTCCTTATACTGATCATCATGATGGACAGGATAAAAAAATGGTATCTGGACAGGCGTGAAAAAGCAGGGAAAAGCAAAAGCAGAAAACGCGAAAGAACGGAAAATATTTTCCGGAAGTACGGACTGCCCGGCCTGGCATTCATCGGCCCGTTCTTCGTAGGCAGCCATTTCACTGCACTCATGGCGGTCATTCTCGGCGGCTCCCGGAAAGCGACATTCTGGTGGGTGACTCTCAGCGTCACAGTATCCACTGTCATAATCTCCATACTCTTTTATTACGGGGTGGATGTAATCGGGCTCGGTGACAGGCAGTTCCTGAAAGATGTCCTGGATCAGTAACCAAACGAAAGGGGACCGGCATTTTGCCGGCCCCCTTTTTCCTGTTGGACTTGTATCAATTGTAAAGTCAGTTCTGTTTAACCGGCTTCTTAAGAAGCCCGAGAATCACACCTGACAGGACTGCCCCGATGAGCAGTGCTGCAAGGAACATCAGCTTGCCTTCACCGATTGTAAGAGCGACGAACAGACCACCGTGCGGGGCGTTGATGGAGGTTGCAAAGGCCATGGCCAGTGCACCGGCTGTTGCGGAACCGATGATCATTGATGGAATGACGCGTATCGGATCGGCAGCAGCAAATGGTATTGCACCTTCTGTGATGAATGAGGCACCCATGATCAGGTTTGTCGGGCCGGAAGAACGTTCGACCTGTGTGAACCGGTTCCTGAATACCATTGTTGCGAAAGCGATCGCAAGCGGAGGAACCATACCGCCGATCATGGCTGCTGTAATCGGTTCAGGATTGCCTGCGGATAGTGCGGCAATGCCGAATGCATAGGCAGCTTTGTTGACGGGTCCCCCCATATCGACTGCCATCATGCCTCCGACAATCGCTCCAAGGAGAACGATATTGCCGCCGCTCATGTTGCCGAGTGTCGTGTTCATCCAGTCATTCAGTGCTGTGGCCGGCGGGTCGATGATGTAGTACATGATGACACCGGTCAGGAATACACCCACAAGTGGATATAAAAGTACCGGTTTCAATCCATCCAATACCTGGGGCAGGTTTTCAAATGCTTTCTTGATGCCCACCATCAGGTAACCGGCCAGGAAGCCCGCAATGAGACCGCCAAGGAACCCTGAACCCATCACAGATGCCATGAGACCCCCGACCATGCCGGGAGCAAGACCGGGTCTGTCTGCGATACTCATTGCAATGAAGCCCGCGAGTATAGGAATCAACAGCTCAAAGGCATTCGAACCGATGAAATTGATCATTTCAGCCAGCGGATTGTAGTCCGCATGGTCCGGATTTGCTGAATGTATTCCGAACATGAAGCTCACTGCAATCAGTATACCGCCTGCCACGACGAAAGGCAGCATGTTGGATACGCCGTTCATCAGATGTTTATAGACCGATGATTTCCCTTTTGAAGCATTTTTTGAATCAGCATCACCCTGTTTTTTCGATCCTGAGGAATATTTTGGCCTGTCGCTGTCCAGAGACTGGTTTATCAGCTCTTCAGGACGCTTGATGCCGTCTGCGACAGGGGCCTCTACAACATTCTTGCCGTCAAAACGTGCCATTTCAACATTTGTGTCAGCAGCAACGATGACACCCGCGGCCCTTTCAATATCTTCAGTTGTCAGCGGGTTCTTGACTCCTGCCGACCCGTTTGTTTCCACTTTGATATCAATGCCGAGTTCGCCGGCTCTTTTCTTTATTGCATCTGCCGCCATGTAGGTATGGGCAATCCCTGTTGGACAGGCGGTAACGGCGACGAGGAAAGGCCTGTCGGATGGTTCCGAAGGTCCTGATTCTTCCTCCGATGGTTCCGATTCATCAAAATGATCGATCGTACCGATGATATCGTCTGGCACCTTGGCTGCCATCAGCTGTTCCCTCGCCTCTGAGTTCATCAATATTGTCGATAGCTTGGCTAATGCATCGAGGTGAGTGGTGGCCTTACCTTCCGGCGCCGCTATCATGAAGAATAAAAATGCAGGCTGCCCGTCCATGGAGTCATAATCAATTCCTGCTTCACTTCTTCCGAACATGATGGCGGGAGAGACGACTTCGTCTGTCTGGGCATGTGGAATGGCAATGCCATCCCCGACACCTGTGGTACTCTGTGATTCCCTTTTATGGATTGCCTCTTCAAATTTGTCTTTATCCGTAATCTTCCGGGCGTCATAGAGTCCCTGTGCCAGTTCTCCAATGACAGAATCCTTATCTGCAGCACTGACATTCATATTGATTGTATCAGTGGTCAGTAATTCAGTTATTCTCATCATTTCACCTCTTCGATTGAATTGATTTCTATGTGAGGTACAAGTCCCTCGATTTCCTCATGCAACGCAAGATCATCACTGAAAGCCGTGGCACTGCCGGAGGCGACTGCATAACGTATCCGCTCTTCTATGGAACTTTCATCCCGCGCGATGAAACCGGCCACGGTGGAATCTCCGGCTCCCACTGAATTTCTCAGGATCCCTTCCGGGGAAGGGATCCGGAACTGGGAATCCGGGCTTACAAAAACCGCCCCTTCCCCCCCAAGAGTGACGAGGACATTTTCAGCTCCACGTTCAATCAATTCATGTGCAGCTTCTACTATGTCCATGTCACCAACAAGTTCTCTGCCAGTAATCCCTTCAAGCTCGAAAAGGTTCGGTTTGATAAGGTACGGCTTATACTGCAATGTGGAAGTCAGCTTCTTGCCTTCTGTGTCTATGGAGAATGATACATCTTTTTCAAACAGCAGCCGTGAGAGCTCCTCGTACAGGTGGTCATGCCCTTTGGGTACACTTCCTGCAAATACGACATGGTCATCGCCCGTTAGTCCTGACAGCTGATTTTTTAATGATTCTATATTTTCGTCTGTAATTTTCGGACCAACTGCATTGATCTCTGTTTCAGATGAAGTTTTGAGTTTTATATTGATCCGGGTATCCTCTTCAATTTCGATGAACCGATGGGAGATTCCCTGAGATTCCAAAGTATCTTTGATGAATCCGCCGGTAAAACCGCCGCAGAATCCAAGTGCTGTGGATTCTTTTCCCAACTGCTTCAATACTCTTGATACGTTTATGCCTTTTCCACCGGCATATTTTTCTGTATCGCTGGTTCTGTTCAAGCCTCCGGTTTCAACTTCATCAAGCCTTACCACATAGTCAACCGAAGGATTAAACGTCACTGTATAGATCATTGCTTTCGCCTCCTGTGATTTCTGTTCTTGTTCTGACTTTAACAAGGAAAGGATGGTCCGGATCTTCAGTGATGATTGACGCATCCTCCAGTTCTGCAAATTTGACGAATGCACTTCTTCCGAATTTAGAGCTGTCCGCAAGTACAAAAGACCTCCGCGCCTGTTCTACAGCAGTTCTCTTAATATAGGCTTCATCTTCATCCGGCGTTGTGAAACTATGATTGGTATCAATAGCGTTCACACCTATGAAACACTTATCAAAGGACAATGTCTTGAGTTTTTCGATGACATCGTGACCAACTACCGCTTTCGTTGCCGGCTTTATCCTGCCTCCCAGGACATGGGTGCCGTGTCCGTTTCTGACAAGCTGATCGATCAGTGTGATGCTGTTCGTCACAACTGTCACGTCAGATGCTTTTATGAACGGCATCATTTCATAAGTGGTCGTTCCCGCATCAATGAATACAGTATCCCCGTCCTCGATCAGTTCCGAAGCCATCTGAGCGATTTTGATCTTTTTGGAGAGATTTTTAACGGACTTCTCAGTGTAATCCTCTTCCCGCTCCATCTGTTCCACTGTGGCGCCACCGTGGACACGCTTCAACAGACCTTTGGATTCAAGGTGCGTCAGGTCCCTGCGTACAGTAGCCGCGCTGCTGTGCGTTATATCCACAAGATCATTGACCGAACCCGTCCCTTTTTCTTTCAGATAATCCATGATTTTTTCATATCTCTGATTAGTTATCATTTCATCACCATCTAAAAATTATCACATTTTCCAATCAAAGTCAATCATTAATAATCATTATCAATCACAATCAACCAAAAAGAAAACGCCAGCTTCTGCTGACGTCATCTTCTTGACTTGGGCTTACCGAGAATTTCTGAAAATATGATACCGTTCACAACGGCTTTGCGGTCAAATGACAGATCGTCTTTGCCAAGGGCAGGTTCACGCTGCGCTTTCTGATCTCGGGATCTATCAGTCGACTCATCGAACAGATCTTCTTCATCCAATGAGTACCGTGCAAGTTCAGCAGACTCACGGCCGATGCCCTTCACACGCTTTTCAGCTTCGGAACGGTCCAGTCCTCCCGTATATACAGACTCCTTGGCTTTCTGTGCACGCTCCCTGTGCTTTGACCGGTCCGTCGATACCTTATCCTCATAGTAATCCATCGCTTTGCCGCCTGTCCTTGATTCTCTGGCTTTTTCCTCAAGTGATCTGCCGAACGAGCGGTTGGACATCGGACGTTCTGTCCTTGTCCTCTCGGGTCTCGCAGAAGACCGGCGCTCCGGACGGGAACGTTCCTGTCTTTCCATGTTCTTCGTCTGAGCCTGTTTCTGCTGTGAATCGGAGCTTTCGTCAAAAGCACCGAATGAACGTTCCAGTTCACCTTTGACCTGTTCGAAGAACCCCCTGGAACTGCCCTGTCTGCCGGATGAACCCGGCCGGCTGGACCGCTTAGCGGGATTGTTCAGTTTTCCGGGGTCTATATTCCTCTGCTCTTTCCTGCCCTTGTTTTTCTGACTGGCGATGGCGGAGTAGATTATCCCGCCTAAAAAGATAAGGAGAGGTAGTAATTCCATAATATCACGACCTATTCGTCTTCATCGTTGTAACGAGCCGGATTTGTCATCTTGTTGATGGAATCCCTCATGTTGGTATCTGCCTCGACATTTTTCAGGTTGTAATAGTCTGAAACTCCGATATTTCCGTTTTCAAGTGCATGAGCAAATGCAAGCGGCACCTTGGACTCAGCTTCTACAACTTTCGCTCTCATTTCCTGGACGCGGGCTTTCATTTCCTGCTCCTGTGCTACAGCCATTGCACGGCGTTCTTCCGCTTTCGCCTGAGCAATATTCTTATCAGCCACTGCCTGTTCAGTCTGCAGATCCGCACCGATATTCTTGCCGATGTCCACATCAGCGATATCTATGGAAAGTATTTCAAATGCGGTACCTGAATCAAGCCCTTTTGACAGGACAGTCTGCGAAATGCTGTCAGGATTCTCAAGAACCGCCGTATGTTTCTCCGAAGAGCCAATGGTCGAAACAATACCTTCACCCACACGGGCTACAATTGTATCTTCCCCTGCGCCGCCGACAAGTCTGTCGATATTTGCACGTACGGTGATACGTGATTTCGCCTTGACTTCGATACCGTCCATTGCCACACCGTTGATGAATGGTGTTTCTATGACTTTCGGGTTCACACTCATCTGCACGGCTTCCAGCACATCACGGCCGGCAAGGTCGATGGCCGCACACCTTTCGAATGTTAGATTGATATTGGCGCGCTGTGCTGCAATCAGTGCATCCACCACCCTGTCGACATTACCTCCTGCGAGGAAATGGGACTCAAGCTGGTTTGTTGAAACCTTGATCCCTGCCTTATGCGCCTTGATCATCGGTTCAATGACCTTTTTCGGTTTGACACGCCGGAGCCTCATCCCGACAAGCGAGAAGATGCCGACGTTGACTCCTGCTGCAATTGCAGAAATCCACAAGCCGATTGGAACAAAGGACAGGAAGAATGAAATGACGATAAAGGCAATGATGACCAGGAATATGATCATCAGACCCGATCCTGTAATAAAGAACAAGTTCATGATTTGTACTCCTTCCGATTGATTTTAATCTTCCGCGGGGCGGACAACTACGCGTGTCCCTTCGACATGAATGATTTTCACTTTTCTGCCGCTTTCAATGAACGACCCTTCGGCAACAGCATCAATGCGCTCATCCCCGTGACGGATGATTCCGGCCGGTCTAAGAGCGGTTTCTGCATCAGCCTGTTCACCAATAAGATATGAACGATCGTCAAAAGAAGTATATCCTGATTCGGTATCCGTTGCATCAGTCAGTATGAACTTGTTGAGGAACGGAATTTTCCTCTTTTTAAATTTCAATAATATCACCCATTCTATGATTGCTAATATGACGATAACCAGCATGAACAGGCTGAATAAAGCCACATTATTACTCACCAGGAGAATACTGGCGAGCAGCATGATACCGCCGATAATGCCCAGGAGAGCTCCGATGACAAAAAACTCCACGACGATGACGATGGTGCCGATGATGAACAATGCAAGGGAGAGTCCGCTGTAACCACTGATCAGCAGGTGGCCGGAGTAGAAGACGATGATGGACAGCACCGCCAGCACCCCGATGAAATTCACATTTTCCGAAAACAGCTGATAGATGACACCCAGGAAGAAAACTGCTAGTAAAATAAAGGCAATCCACGGCATTGTGACTACATCCCTGAAATCGGCCAGAACACTCGACAGCAGAAATGTATTCAGAATTATTGTAATAGCTGCCATTAGGATCCCCTCCATTACTTCCATTATACATTAACAAAACAATTATTTAAATTATTACAAAAAAAGAGACAGCATATAATTTTATGCTGTCTTCTGTATAGATATTTATCCGAGGGAGACGGATTACTTGAATTTGCGTTTACGGGCAGCTTCAGATTTTTTCTTGCGTCTCACACTTGGCTTTTCGTAAAATTCTCTTTTACGAGCCTCCTGGATTGTACCGCTTTTTGAAACTGTGCGCTTGAAACGGCGCAACGCGTCTTCAATTGGTTCATTCTTTTTAACAACTGTTTTAGACATGATTTTCCCTCCCTCCGAATAAACAAAAGCCTATCTGGTCTACACAGTATTATACTATGTACTCACATATTATAATACAATGATAAAAACCGGTCAACCGGAAATTAATAGTCGCTGTCGCTTGTGCCGCCCTGTACTATGGCAATCCCGCTGGATGCTCCGATACGTGTCGCACCGCTTTCAATCATCGCTTTCGCGTCTTCATACGAACGGACGCCGCCGCTCGCTTTGACACCCATCCCTTCTCCTACAGTGAGTCTCATGAGGGTCACATCCTCGACTGTGGCACCGCCGCCATTGAAGCCGGTTGACGTTTTGACGAAGTCGGCACCGACCTTCTTACTGATTTCACAAGCTTTGACAATTTCGTCGCTGTCGAGTAATGCCGTCTCGATGATCACTTTGACGATCGTCTCCTGGCCGGCAGCATCGCATACTGCTTTGATGTCGTTGAACACATAATCCTCATTGCCGGATTTAAGCGCACCGATATTGATTACCATGTCGACTTCGTCAGCACCGTTCTGCACTGAGTTCATCGTCTCGAATGCTTTGACTTCAGATGTGACTGCACCGCTCGGGAAACCGATGACAGTACATACTTTGACATCGCTGTCCTTCAATATTTCTTTGGCCGTCGCGACCCATGCAGGACTGATGCAGACACTCATGAAATTATGCTCCATCGCTTCCTGGCAGAGCTCGAAAATCTGGTCCTGTGTCGTTTCAGGTTTTAGTAAAGTGTGATCAATATATTTGGATAAGTCCATGTCTGTTTTCCTCCGATTCCGTAACTGAAGCCCGTCCCGGACTTCCTCATACAATTATACAATAAAATAATTCCACATTCATCAGATTGTCCGTTCAAGATAGGCATAGGCTTTCACCATCGGTTTTTCAAGCACTTTGACGACTTCGCCTTTGCTGACAGGATATCCCGGTTCTGTTATTTTGACTTTGACCAGCTCTCCTGTAAGCGATGCATCCCCTTCAACCTCCACTTTGAGGTAGTTGTCGGAGTGGCCGATAAGCTTTCCGTTTTTCTCCTCTTCCGGAATGATCTCCAGAACATCATCCTTGAACATTTCAGCATATTTCTGTGCAAGCGAATCCGACAGATCAATCAGGCGGTGTACACGCTCATTTTTTATATTCTCGTCCACCTGGTCTGTCATTCTTGCTGCCGGAGTACCGGTCCGGATGGAGTATGGGAATACATGCAGTTCTGAGAAATGGTGTTTGCTGATGAAGTCGTATGTTTCCATGAATTCCTCTTCGGTCTCACCTGGGAATCCAACGATTACATCACTTGTAATTGCCACATTGGGCATGATTTCCTTCAGCTTGATGATGCGTGATTCGAAAAATTCCATCGTATATTTCCTGCGCATCCGTTTTAATACAGTATCACTGCCGGACTGGATCGGGATATGAAGGTGACGGACGATTTTATTCGAGTCATTGATTACATCTATCACTTCATCGGTCAGCTGGCTTGCTTCGATGCTTGAAATCCTGAGCCGGTTCAGCCCGTCGACTTCTTCAAGGTCACGGAGCAGCTGTGCAAGATTGTAGTCTTTCAGATCTTCACCGTAACCTCCCGTATGGATGCCCGTCAGTACAATCTCTTTATATCCCTGGTCCACCAGCTGTGCGGCCTGTTCGACGACTTTCTCAGGATCACGTGAACGCATGAGTCCGCGTGCCCACGGGATGATGCAGAAAGTACAGAAGTTGTTGCAGCCTTCCTGTATTTTAAGGGTCGCACGCGTACGGTCAGTGAAATAAGGGACGTCCATCTCCTCGTATGTACGTTTCTTCATGATGTTTTTCACGCCATTGATCGGCTGGCGTTCCTTATGGTACTGATCGACATAGCCAAGGAGTTTATCACGGTCCTCTGTCCCTATGATGATGTCAACCCCCGGTATATCCATGATATCTTTGGGAGCTGTCTGTGCATAGCACCCTGTCACGCAGACAACAGCGTCCGGGTTCTTCCTGACCGCGCGCCTTATGACCTGCCTGCTCTTCTTGTCTCCGGTGTTGGTGACTGTGCAGGTGTTGATCACGAAAACATCCGCATTCTGATCGAAATCAACACGGCTGTATCCATCATCTTTGAAAACCTGCCACATTGCTTCTGTTTCATAATGGTTCACTTTACATCCTAAAGTGTGAAATGCGATCGTTTTTTCGTTCATATAATCAGATCTTTCCTAGTATATTTGATGATTTCATCTTCTTGACATAATAGCACAGCCCGCCTCATTCTTCAATGAGAGGCGGGCTGTTCGAATTGATGGCTTATCGCTGAGAGTGCGTATAGAGGAGCAGTTTCAGCACGCAGGATCCGTGCACCGAGACGGACAGAATGAAACCTCTCCATCAGTGCGGCTTCATTGTCGCTGAACCCGCCTTCCGGCCCAAAGACAAAGGCGATACTGTCCCCGGGTCCGATTGTCTTAAATACCCGGTTCAGGCCTGTGGCCGGATTACCGGAATTACCTTCGTACGCAAAGATCACTGCATCAAACGCTTCGAAATCTGTGTTTTTCAGTGACTTTCCAAAATTTATATGGGGAATCATGTTCCGCCGGCTCTGTTCACCGGCTTCCCTGATTATCTTACTGTAGCGCTCGAGACGTTTTGCACGCTTCCTGGCTTCAAGTTTCACGACACTCCTGTCAGCTTCGAAGATATGGAAATCGAAAGCACCGAGTTCCGTCGACTTCTGTATCATCCACTCGAACTTTTCACCTTTGAGCAATGGACAGAATATGCTCATCCTGACCGGCAGTTCCGGAGATTCTTCAATCTCGGAAACAACTTTGTAATGTACACGGTCGTCCGTGTCTGTCACTTCACAGAGAAAAGTGGTCCGGCCAATATCGACCATATGGAATTCCTGCCCTGGCTTGAAACGCATCACATTCTTCATATGGTGTGTGTCGGAATCGGAAGTGTACACTTTGCCGGCACTCAGTTCTTTGTCCGTAAAATACCTCTGCATATCATCACGCCTTCCTGGCCATGATGCTCACCCAGCCGTTTTCTTCAAGAACCTCGGCGATTTTGAAGCCTGCTGCCTCCATATGCTGGATGATATCATCACGGCGTTTCATAATAATACCGGAAGCAATGAACACCCCTCCGAATTTCAGCGTCTCAAATGCATCATCGATCATCTGGTCGATGATATGGGCAAGGATATTCGCAATGACAATGTCATACTGGTCGTGTTCCGATGTCAGAAGGTCTCCGGTTTCAACAGTCACATCACCGTCACACTCATTGAGTTCAAAATTTTCCCTGGCAACTTTCAGTGACAGTTCGTCTATGTCGGTCGCTTTCAGGTCCCGAGCCCCCATCAGGTGTGCCCCGATCGTCAGTATGCCCGAACCAGTACCGACATCGATGATCTTATGTTCCGGCCTGACAGCACGTTCGATGAATTTCAGGCACATGCTCGTCGTCGGATGGTCGCCCGTACCGAACGCCATGCCGGGATCCAGCTTTATCAGCCTGTCATCTTCTGTGAATTCATAATCCTCAATTTCCCATGAGGGCACGATGACAAAATTATCGGAAACCCGGAAACTGTGGAAGTATTTCTTCCACTCGTTTTCCCAGTCCTCTTCATCAATGATTTTCCTATCTACATGGATATCCTCTTTGTGTTCAAGCCCGGTATCCGCTATGAAACGGCGGATATCTGCAAGTTTGGTTTCAATATCCTCTGTTTCGTCGAAATAGACGAGTATTCGGATATCTGTCTTTGGCAGGCTGTCAGGATCCAGACGGTATTTGTCGTCAAAATCTTCTACATCTTCCTTCAGTAATTCCAGCGAGTGCTCCACAGAGATCCCTTTGGCAATCTCATTGAGGAATAAAGAGAATGCATCTTCGTTCGCCTTTGTCGTGCTAATTGAAATTTCATGCCATTTCATAATTAGTCACCCTTAAAAAATCGTCTTGTTTTATCGAAGAAGTTTTCATTCTGTTCATTGATCTCTTCCCCGCTGTGCTCTGCCAGCTGTCTGAACAGGTCGGCCTCCTTGTCCGAAAGCTTGGTAGGCGTTACAACACTGATGGTAACAAATTGGTCGCCGTATCCGTAGCCATGAACATTCTTGACACCTTTTTCCTTCAGACGGAAACGTTTGCCCGACTGCGTGCCAGCAGGAATCGTGAGCACAACCTCGGAATTGATTGTCGGCACTTTCACCTCATCGCCGAGGGCTGCCTGTGCGAATGATATTGGCTGTTCAAAGTGGATATCGTCACCGTCACGGGTGAACCTTTTATCCGGTTTCACACGGAATACGATATAGAGGTCTCCTGACGGACCGCCATTTACACCAGGTTCACCTTTGCCCTGCAGACGGATCTGCTGGCCGTTGTCGACACCTTCCGGTACTGTCACTTCAATCTGGACATCCTTGGTCACAGTACCTGCACCTTTACAGTTGTTGCACGGATCTTCGATTTCTTCGCCTGTACCGTTACATGTCGGGCATGTACGCTCTGTCTGTATTCTGCCGAATGGTGTATTCTGTTCAACTGCTACACGCCCTGCACCGGAACACATCTTACATGTCGATTTCGAAGTCCCTGGTTTAGCACCGCTGCCGTCACATGTTTCGCAGGTAACCTCCTTTTTGATAGTGATGTTCTTGGTAACTCCGAAGACAGCCTCTTCAAAGGTGACCGTCATCGTATACTGAAGATCGTCGCCTTTTCTTGGAGCATTCGGATCCATCCGGCCGCCGCCGCCGAAGAATGAGCTGAATATATCTTCAAAACCGCCAAAGCCGCCGGCACCGGAGAAACCTCCGCCGCCGCCACCGAACTGCTGGTTCATTCCTTCATGTCCAAATCGGTCATACTGTGCACGTTTGTTCTCGTCGCTCAATGCTTCGTAGGCTTCGGATACTTCCTTGAACTTCTCGTCCGAGCCTTCTTCTTTGTTTATATCCGGGTGATATTTTTTGGAGAGTTTACGGTATGCCTTCTTAATTTCTTCCTTAGAGGCATTCTTATCCACTCCAAGTATATCGTAGTAGTCTCTTTTCGCCATTTGATCGCCTCCAGCTTATTTACTATATCATTTAAAAAAGTCAAAGCCAATGCTGTTGGCTTTGACTTTCTTCATTCATCATTCAATATCATATATTATTTCTTATCATCTTCGTCCACTTCTTTGAAATCTGCATCAACAACATCGTCGTCAGACTGGCTGCCGGCCTCCTGGCCTTCAGCACCTTCAGCAGCCTGCTGTTCCTGGGCCATCTGTTCGTAAAGTTTCATGGACATTCCCTGTACGATTTCCTGTAGCGCATCTTTTTTGTATTTGATTTCTTCGAGATCAGTTCCTTCAAGTGCTTTATTCAGCTCTTCTTTCGCGGTTTCGGCTTTTTCTTTCTCTTCCGCCTCCACTTTGTCGCCAAGGTCTTCAATTGTCTTATCTGTAGTAAACGCAAGCTGTTCAGCTTCATTGCGGAGATCTACTTCCTCACGGCGTGATTTATCCGCTTCAGCATTCTCCTCGGCTTCCTTGACCATCCTGTCGATGTCTTCATCAGAAAGGTTGGAGCTGGATTCAATGGTGATCTTCTGCTCCTTGCCTGTGCCCTGATCTTTTGCAGCAACATTCACGATACCGTTTTTGTCGATATCGAATGTCACTTCAATCTGAGGAACACCCCTTGGTGCCGGTGGAATATCCGTAAGCTGGAAACGGCCGAGAGTCTTATTGTCCTGGGCCATCGGACGTTCACCCTGAAGCACATGGATATCAACCGCAGGCTGGTTGTCAGATGCTGTGGAGAATACCTGTGACTTGCTTGTTGGGATTGTTGTATTCCTTTCGATGAGGACTGTGGAAACACCGCCCATAGTTTCGATACCGAGTGACAGAGGAGTCACATCGAGCAGGACTACGTCCTGAACATCTCCGGAAAGTACACCGCCCTGGATTGCAGCACCCATTGCCACAACTTCATCCGGGTTCACACTCTTGTTAGGATCTTTGCCCACTTCTTTTTTGATTGCATCCTGTACAGCCGGGATACGTGTAGAACCTCCGACAAGAATCACTTCATCAATTTCATTTCTGTCGATGCCGGCATCTTTGATCGCCTGGCGTGTAGGGCCCATAGTGCGTTCTACAAGCTTATGAGTAAGTTCTTCGAATTTCGCACGTGTAAGTGAAGTTTCAAGATGCAGAGGTCCTGCTTCACCTGCAGAGATGAACGGCAGTGAAATCTGTGTTGAAGATACACCTGAAAGGTCTTTTTTCGCTTTTTCCGCTGCATCTTTCAGACGCTGCATAGCCATTTTGTCTTTGGAAAGGTCGATGCCGTTCTCTTTTTGGAATGTTTCAACAAGGAAGTCGATGATGATGTCATCGAAGTCGTCCCCGCCAAGCCTGTTGTCGCCCGCAGTGGAGAGTACTTCGAACACACCGTCGCCGAGTTCAAGGATGGAGACATCGAAAGTACCGCCGCCAAGGTCGAATACCAGGACTTTCTCTTCTGATTCCTTATTGTCAAGACCGTATGCAAGCGCTGCTGCAGTCGGCTCGTTGATGATACGTTCAACTTCAAGACCCGCGATGCGTCCGGCATCCTTAGTCGCCTGTCTTTCGGAGTCGTTGAAATATGCCGGAACAGTGACGACCGCCTTGGAGACTTTTTCACCCAGGTAGCTTTCTGCAGTTTCTTTCAGATTCTGAAGGATCATTGCAGAAATTTCCTGTGGTGTATATTCTTTGTCTTCCACTTTCTCTTTATAGTCTGTACCCATATGCCTTTTGACTGACATGATGGTATTCGGGTTCGTGATCGCCTGACGTTTGGCTACTTCACCAACCTGTTTTTCACCATTTTTGAAGGATACTACAGAAGGTGTTGTACGGTTACCTTCCGGGTTCTGGATTACTTTAGCTTCGCCGCCTTCCAGAACAGATACAACAGAGTTTGTAGTACCAAGGTCAATACCTATTACTTTACTCATAAAAAAATTCCTCCTAATTACTAGTTCAAATGATTATATGAATATAATTATTCACTGACTTTGACCATACTTGCACGGATGACACGATCTTTCAGAGTATATCCTTTTTGGAACTCTTCAATGATGATGCCCGGTTCGTCTCCGGACGCTTCCGTCATCACAGCCTGATGATAGTTCGGATCAAATACTTCGCCCGTCGCCTTGATTTCATTGATGTCATGACTCATGAGTGTGTTGACCAGGTCATTGTAGACCATCTCCACACCTTTGGAAAGCGATTTGAAAGCTTCCGTTTCGCCTTCGATTTTGAGCGCTCTCTCAAGATTGTCGAGTATCGGCAGGAGGCTCTCAGCAATATTCTGATCTTTATACTTGTTGTTCAGTTCAATCTCCTGCTTCGTACGGCGTTTGTAGTTCTCGAATTCCGCAAGCATCTTCAGATACTTGTTTTCTTCTGCTTCCACCTGTTCTTTGAGCGACTCTATTTCAGCATCTTTGGGATCCGTCTCCGGCACTTCCTCAACTGATGCTTCAACTGACTCTTCTGCTTCGCTTGCAGTATCAGCCGGCTCATCCTCAGGGGCCAGGTTTTCATCCTGGATTACTTCTTCATTCTTTTCTTTTTCTACCATTGCAGTCACTCCCTTTCACGTTCCTGATTCCTGAACGAGTACAACAGTCTGATGACTTCTTTGTAGCTCATTATCTCGGGACCGATAACCATCAGATTTGCCCTTCGACCAAAAATGTCAAAGTTCGTGGTGATTACCGATATGGAATCATAATTCCTGTTGAGTTCATCTCCGAAGTACACATCAACACCATCAATTGTATTCAGATCGATGAGTTCGTTCAACTGATCCGATTCCATGTCATTATACAAAAGCTGCAGAGTGCCCGTATCCTGGTTTATCTGATGGATCAGATGATTGAAACCTGAGCGGCCGCTGATCAGCTTCTGTCCGTTGATTCCGTCCGCAATGCCATCAATGATATCCGCCTTCAGAATATTAAGTGGATCTGCTGAAGGCCTGTGGACCATCTCCATCACCATCTTGCTGAGCGGCTGATCCACAACGGCTGAGTTCAATTCGTTACCCAGCTTTTCAAGGTCCGGAATGGTGATATCCTCACTCATTCCGATCGGTATCTTTTTGATCGTACCTGACTCCAGGACGATGATGACAAGTAATGTAGACGTCGTTATGGGTGTCAGGTAGAGCCCTTTCACCAGCTCATCATCTTCAGTCATTGAAACCTGTGTCAGATAGCTCGTCATCCCGCTGAAAAAGTCGGCAAGCGCCTGACTCATTTCGTTCTGTTCCATTCCATCAGCAAGGCCTGACCTGTTTTTGAGGCCGAAATCAGTCTCCCCGCTCAGCTGATCTGTCAGCATTGCAATATAATGCCGCAGCGCTTTCCTGGAAGGAATCCGTCCGGCGGAAGTATGGGGTTTTGTCAAAAAGCCTTCTACTTCCAGCCTGGCCATGTCGTTTCTTACTGTCGCTGATGAAATATCAAGGTTATACTTGTCAATCAGGTGTTTAGAGCTAATCGGCGTCAAAACATTCAAAAAGTCATCCACGAGTGAATAGAGGATGATTTTCTGCCTGTCTGTTAACATTGACATCACCTCATTAGCACTCCATCTCCTTAAGTGCCAATATTAATTTATCAAATTGGTCAAAGTATGTCAATCCTTATGTTCCCATTTATTGTTTTAGTTTAAAAAACCGATGAAAACACTGTTGCCGACAAGCCTTCCCGCCTTCGTCAGACTGATGGAGCCTTCCTTTTCCTCAAGGTTCCCTTTTTCTATTTCATCATCGATCACTTCGCCGTATACGGATTTTATGTTCCTGTCGTATTTTTCCTCAAAGCGTCGCGTGTGGACACCCCGGTTCATGCGCAGGCCAAGGAACATCTCTTCCTCCATCTGTTCCTTAAGTGTCAGTTCAATAATCTCCTTGACCGCCGAACCTTTTTCCTCCATTGCCTGGATGTAATGGTTCACAGGCTTTATATTGTAATATCTTTTTCCGCCGACATATCCGTGACTACCCGCTCCGAGACCGAAGTATTCATCATTCTTCCAATAAGTCTTATTGTGTGCAGATTCATATTCCCTCTCTGAGAAGTTCGATATCTCGTACTGTGGGTAGCCGAGCTTCTCAAGCTCACTGATGATATGCATGTATTTTTCTCCTTCGGCTTCATCATCGTCCACTTTCATCTGCCCTTTCCGGATCCGGTTGTAAAAGACAGTATGCGGTTCGATGATTAGTGAATACCATGAAATGTGCTTCGGTTTGAGCTCGGAAATATATTTCAGGCTGTCCTGGATATCGTCCATCGTTTCGCCGGGAAGATTATACATCAGGTCTATCGAATAGTTGGTCAGTCCAATCTCCTCAAGATGGCTGATTGCACGAAATATATCCTCATAATTGTGTGAGCGCCCGAGCACTTTCAGCAATTCATCATTGAACGTCTGAACACCGAGACTGATCCGGTTCACACCGTATCGATGAAGCAAATCGAGTTTTGCCATCGTGAGTTCATCCGGGTTCGCCTCGAAACTGAACTCTTCCGTTACTGTGAATCTGCTGCCTATTTCAATGAGCAGCCTTTCAAGCTGCGCTTCACTCAACGCTGTCGGGGTGCCGCCGCCGACAAAAATTGTGCGAAGCGTCATTGGTTCAATCTGTTTGATCTCTTTGATCAATGCGTCCACATATGCGTCCACCGGCTGGTTGTCGATCAGCACTTTGTTGAAATCACAATAAGTACAGATCCGGTTGCAGAACGGGATATGGATATACATGCTCTCTGCCATCAAATACACTCCTATCAAAAGGAAAAGCCACTGATACAGTGGCTGTTACTCTTCATCCATTTTAAGAACAGCGAGGAATGCTTCCTGTGGTATTTCCACATTCCCGACCGACTTCATTTTTTTCTTACCTTCTTTTTGCTTCTCAAGCAGTTTGCGTTTACGGCTTATGTCCCCTCCGTAACATTTGGAAAGGACGTTCTTACCCATGGATTTGATGTTGGTACGGGAGATGATCTTCTGTCCGATGGCAGCCTGTACGGGCACTTCGAACTGCTGGCGCGGAATCAGTGTCTTGAGCTTTTCCACAATAAGCTTGCCACGCTCATAGGCAAAGTCACGGTGGACTATGAAACTCAGCGCATCCACCTTCTCGTTGTTCAGCAGGATATCCATTTTGACGAGCCTGCTTTCCTTGTAGCCGATCAGTTCGTAGTCGAAGGATGCATATCCTTTCGTATTTGATTTCAGCTGATCGAAGAAATCAAATACAATCTCAGACAGCGGGATTTCATATATGATGTTGACGCGGATGTCGTCCAGGTAATCCATGGTGACAAAGTTGCCGCGTTTTCTCTGGCACAGTTCCATGACCGAACCGACATAGTCGCTCGGAACCATGATCGTCGCTTTCACATACGGCTCTTCGATGCGGTCCACCTTCTGCGGATCCGGCATCTGTGAAGGGTTATCCACTACGACCTTCGAACCGTCAGTCATATGGACATCATAGATCACCGATGGTGCAGTGGCGATGAGTTCGATGCCGAACTCCCTTTCTATACGCTCCTGCACGATTTCCATGTGGAGCAGCCCCAGAAATCCTGTGCGGAAACCGAAGCCGAGAGCCTGAGAGGTTTCAGGCTCGTACTCCAGTGACGAATCATTCAGTTCCAGTTTTTCCAGTGCATCCCGAAGATCATTGTATTTGTTCGAATCGATCGGGTACATGCCGCAGAACACCATCGGGTTCATCTTCTTATATCCTTGGAGCGGTGTCTCCGCCGGATTGTCCGCAAGTGTTATCGTATCCCCGACACGGGAATCACCGACTGTTTTGATTGCTGCAGTGAGAAAGCCTACATCGCCGACCGTCAATTCTTTTACGCCCATCGGTTTCGGTGTGTTGATGCCGACTTCAGCGACTTCAAATTCCTTGCCGGTCGCCATCATTCTAATCTTATCCCCCGGTCTGACCGTGCCCTCCATGATCCTGATCGAAGAGATGACGCCCCTGTAAGGATCGAATATGGAGTCGAAGATCAGTGCCTTCAATGGTGCGGAAGGATCTCCTGCAGGCGGCGGCACTGTTTCCACGATGCTCTCCAGAATCTCTTGTATGCCAATGTTGGCTTTTGCCGATGCTTTGATTGCATCTTCCCTGGGCAGCCCCACAACATCCTCCACTTCCTGAGCAATACGGTCCGGGTCGGCAGCAGGAAGGTCAATTTTATTGATCACCGGGATGAGTTCGAGGTCGTTGTCGAGAGCGAGGTAGACGTTGGCAAGCGTCTGGGCTTCAATCCCCTGTGCCGCATCGACTACAAGTATCGCACCCTCGCATGCAGCGAGAGATCGGGAAACCTCGTATGTAAAGTCTACGTGCCCCGGCGTATCAATCAGATGAAAAATATAATCTTCACCATTCTCTGCTGTGTACTTCAACTGAACGGCATTCAGTTTGATTGTGATACCGCGCTCACGCTCTAAATCCATCGAGTCCAGGAGCTGAGACTTCATCTCCCTTGAGGCGACCGACTGTGTATTTTCCAGAATACGGTCGGCCAGGGTGGATTTACCGTGGTCGATATGCGCAATGATTGAAAAATTCCTTATCTTTTCCTGGCGTTCAGTACGCTCTTGATCATTCATATATCTTCCAACTTTCTCTTAATGACAATGGTTGTATTATATCAACAATCAAATTTTTCTTCAATTCATTTTCCCATTTATATTGCATAAGATGAGCACCTTTGGTAAAATAACTCTTGTTGCAATTAAAGTTGTACAAGTCCGAGACGGAGGTGAATGCTATGCCTAACATTAAATCAGCAATCAAACGAGTTAAAACAAGCGAAGCGGCACATGCCCAGAACATTGCCCAGAAGAATGAAATGCGTACTGCAGTCAAGCGCGCAATGACTGCTAAAGAAAACAATGCAGAAAACGTTGATGCACTTGTGTCTGAAGCAGTTAAAAACGTTGATAAAGCAGCAAAGAAAAACCTTGTTCACACGAACAAAGCTGCACGTATGAAATCCAGACTCATGTCAAAATAAAACCTTCCATCCGGAAGGTTTTTATATGCCGAAAATAAACCGGTGCCGCCTGGCACCGGTTTTTCATATTTCGAGCACAAACAGCTCAAACAGTGTCTCCCTGTCGAGGTAGCTCGATTTGAATCTATAATCGATGTCACGGCACATCACCATCTTGCCTTCGAGTATTTCCTGGGTGTATCTGCCCACATCCCGGCTGGCGAGCTTAACCCTGTAAGGATGGACTTTCAGTGAGCGGGCAATATTATCCGCCTGATAGCCCTGTGAGAGCAGGAGCTTGACCTGATACAGCAGCCTGAACTGTCCGATGATCAGATGGAGCAGCTGCATCGGCTCTTCCTTCTGCAGGATCAGTTCCCTCAGCAATCCGACTGCCTGCGCCTTCTTTTTGGACAGGATGAGGTCGGTCAGCTTGAAAATGTTCTGTTCCAGACTGACACTGACGACCGCTTCCACATCTCCGGTTGTCACAGTCCCTTCCGTATAGAGTATCAGTTTATGCATTTCATTGGTCACCGTTTCATAACTGATGCCTGTGCGGCTGATGAACGCGTCCATAGCCCGCTTGTCCATTGACACATCATTGTCCCCGAGCATCCCTGAAAGATATTGACGGATCTCCTGTTCATTCATCTCGGCCACTTCCGTGACTTTCCCCTTCTGCTTCATTATTTTAGTGATTTTCTTTCGGTTATCCAGCTGCTCGCTGAACACTTTGAATATGAGCAGTGTATCATCATTCTTATTTGCCAGGTAATCGACGAGACGGTCGATGTCATGGTTCACTTCTGATTTAACTCTTGCACCGGTAAATGAGAATGCATCGTTCACGACAACCGCCTTCCTGTCAGACAAGAACGGCAGTGTCTGGGCCTCCTCTATGATTGCCTCTACGGTAGTTTCTTTATAGTTCAGAGTGACAAGGCTGAATTCATCCGGTTCATCAAGGAATGAACCTGCCACTTCTTTGGCTTTCTCTGTTATGCGCATGGTATTTGAGCCATATATCAGCTGCAGTCGTTCCAAAATTAAGTCACTCCCATATTATTCTCATTCTATTATAGCTTTTTTAAACGTTTTATCCTATACTGTAATTGATATGTTTAGGAGGTAATCCCATGAATAAATTCGAAAAACATGTACAATCCAAAAACAACGATGTAATTGATTCCGGCCTGGCATTCATCGTAGGTTTTGCAGGACTTACTGTAATCTACGTCATCGCCCAGATCTTCCAGATCGTTGCAGACATGTAGAAACCCGCGAGCTGCTAATGCAGCTCTTTTTTTATGCAGTGATCGAGCTCCGGTGCCAGCTTCGTTTCGAGACACATTTTATCGCCGCGGATGTTGAAGCGCACCATGCCGTGCTCTGATGTATCAAAAACCCGTGCGTGCGCGAGCCGTCCGATCACTTCAGAGTGCGGGTGCCCGTATCGGTTATCCACTCCGGCGGATATGAGCGCATAACTGAAATCAGTATTCTGGATAAACTGTTCCCCTGTCGAGGTGTTTGAGCCATGGTGTGCCAATTTTAATACATCCATCTCGATATGACCATACATTTCGATCATATGTGCCTCCATTTCTGTATCGGTATCCCCGGTGAACAGGAAATTGAACCTGCCGATATTCACCATCATTACAAGTGAATGCTGATTTGAATCATCACCGCCGGGATTCTCCTGCGGAAACAGCTTTTTCATCCTGATTCCTCCAATATTAACCTCATCCGTCTCCATGGCATTGATAAAACGTCCTTCATAACCGGTGATACCCTCTGTCTGGTACCAATCCCCGAATGACGGGTCTCCCGGATTTACATAGATATTGTCAACCTGCTTATTCTGCAGGATGTGCAGAGCCTCGCCTGTGTGATCCAGATCCAAGTGTGACAGGACCATCATATCCAGCCGGTCGACCCCGGACTCTTTCAGGTAGGGAAGCACTGTTTTCTCAGACAGCGGGAAGCGATTCTCCTCCGGATAGAACTTACCGCCCGTATCTATCAGAACTGTTGCATCATTCCTGTGGTCCTCCACGATAAACGCATCACCCTGCCCCACATCCACCATCGTAAGTGTATAATCATACCAGGAAACTCTGTCCAGCATGACAATGCTGAAGATGAACAATCCGGCATACATACATATTCTTTTGATATTGCCGAGACATATTTCCCTCATGATCATATATGACAGGACGACGAGCATTATGAACCATACGGTATTGGGACTCTGGACAGAAAAACGGTGCCTGAGAAGCTTGGACAGAAAAAGGATGAGTTCACTCAGCTTCGTAAACACAAAATGATATATTTCATCGGCAAATACCGGAAAGACAGTAAATGCCATAAGGTTATAGATGATGACCATCGGAAATATAAGGAAGGAGAACAGCGGGACGAAGATGAAATTCATGATCAGTCCGCTGACACTTATTTCATTGAACTGCTGGAGCACCACTGTAAGTGTTGAAACTTCAGCAATAGCTGTTATCGCCGTCAGCTGGACGGGCGGGCTTTTATCCTGCCAGTACGGCCGGCTCAGTATTATGAGGTAGGTCGTAATGTAAGACAGCTGGAAACCGGCATGATACATCACCCATGGGTTATACAGGACCTGGATGATTGCAGTGATTGAAATCACCGTCAGATAGGGTTTGGCCCTGAAAAACGAAGTGATGATCAGCATGATGGTCATCAGTACCGCTCTGAAAACACTCGGACTGAAAAAATTCAGCATGAGAAACAGCAGCAGACAGATGATCATGATCACCTTTATTATATTTATCGTGAACCGCATACGCTTGAGCACAAAGAACAATATACCGCTGACAAAAGCGACATGGGTACCTGAAATGACGTACAGATGATATATGCCGAGCTTCTGCAGAGCATCGAAGAAATCAGGGATAATGTAGGATTTATTGCCGATGGACAGTGTGAGGATATCGAAGACATAGTCATACTCCGATGTGGAGAGTATCCTGTTTATATATTTATCCCTTATGACGGACAGATGCATACCGAATGTCTTCTCAGTCCCGGTACAATCGGCCCGGTGTATGCTTTCATGATAGATGCGTCCGTCCATCCCGTCCATTTTCATGGTAAGGCGTTCATCCCTCTTTATGAAATTGCGCTCCGCTCCGGGCACAGTGACCTGGAAGGCCCCCCTGCAAGTATGACCGACCGGAAGCTTCGCCGGCTCATCCAGGAACATGTCATATTTTTCCTCCCCGTTTGTCACAATGTGGGCAATACCGTCCCTGTAATATTTGTATCCTGTGACGGTAACCTGTCCCACAAGGTCTTCTTCAATATTATCCGGCAATAAAAAAACAGCCGTCATGGTGAAGGCTGTGAGCATTAGGAACGCGGATACTATTTTTAGTGAATGGAATTTCCGCCAGGCGATTGTAATGGAAACCAATATAAAAAAGATCCCCGCAGGCGGAGATCCGAGACTGATGTAGCCGTTGATTATGGACAGAAGGATCAGAAAGGCAATCATACGATGCTCTCGAAATAATGGGCGACGCGCTCATTATCGAAATTGATGCGTTCGTAATGCACCCCTGTCTTATCCAGTAGATACAGGGCATACTCATGATTCTTGTAGTCTGCTGCATAATATATATTGCTGATGCCGGCCTGTATGAGTGATTTCGTGCAATGTACACATGGAAAATGGGTGACGTAGACACTCGCTCCTTCTGTTGATACACCGAACTTCGAGCATTGCAGCAGTGCGTTGATTTCTGCATGGATGGTGCGAATGCAGTGCCCATCCTCAAGAAGGCACCCAACATCGATGCAGTGATCCTCACCCGATACAGAGCCATTATATCCCCCTGCTATGACGCGGTTATCCTTGACGATGGTTGCGCCCACTTTCAGCCTCTCACATGTGGACCTGAGGCTGAGCAGGTAACTTTGTGCCAAAAAGTAATCATGCCAGTCGATTCTCAAAATTATCCCCCGCTTCTCTCTTTTAATCTATTGTAATATACGGTTTAAGACTTTCAAAAGTTTTTTCTCCGATTCCCGGTACATTCATCAGATCCTCAGGCGCCATGAACAACCCGCTCTCCTCCCGGTGATCAATGATCAGCTGTGCCTTCTTCTCCCCGATTCCGTTCAGAGTCGTAAGCTCCGGAATGCCTGCTGTGTTTATATTGATTGTATCGGACTCCGCATCTGTCGCTGACCCGAAGCCGGCAGCAGGATCAAATTCTCCGGTCTCACCCTCCTTGGGCACATAGATCACCATCTCATCTGCCAGTTTCATCGACTGATTGACAGTCAGAAGATCGGCATCGGCATCAGGCTGTGCCATTTCCAGGACATTTTTCACCCTGGCATCCTTCGGCACTTCAAAAACACCTGGATGCTTCACCGCCCCCTTCACTTCAACAAAGATGCTGGCATCCAAAGGCTCAGCCGGCGTCTCTTCACTTTCTTCTGTGAACTCCCGGACAGGGAATGCTTCAACCGCCTCAGCCCCGTCATCGCGTGAAAAAAGCAGAACAGCCAGGGCAGAAGCAGCGATGAGAAACAGTCCGCCAGCAATATAGAGATTGTAACGCTTCCAGAAAACCTTGATATCCATAATATTCCTCCTTAAAAAGCTCTTTATATATATATGGATAAAAAGGCCTGATTTGATTATTTCTTTTGTCAAATAAATAAAATAACTCAAAAAAACTTTGCAACCTGATGGTCACAAAGTTTTTTTGACAACATAGAACACCCGGTCGCAGACCTCGGTCACCGCATTTCCCATATCAAAATCACTGAATGCAAGATCCAGTTTCAGACCGGCATCATCAATCATGCCGATCATATCCCTATGCTTATATGTCCGCTGAGTATGCGTTTCACTGAAGCGTCTGTACATACCGTCCGCCTCTTCATCACGCACAAAAAATGTCATGTCATGAATGACGGATAAGGGAGACTCGCTGGGTATTGCATGCCATATATAAGTGATATGTTCCGTCTCATCACTGTATGTGGCACCGTTCAATTCATTCTCCATCTTGTATGCACTGTGTATATCAAAGATGAAGACACCGTCATCCGACAGATGCTTTTTCACCTGCCTGAATACCTGCATCACTTCCTCAGGGTTTTGGCAGTAGTTCAGTACGTCGACAGTTGCACAGATGACATCGAATGTCCTGTCCAGTTCAAAATACCGCATATCATCAGTGAAATAACCGATATGCTCCGGCCCCTTCTCCCTGGCTTCTGCAACCATATGCTCTGACTGGTCGAATGCGCAGATGTCTTCATACTCAAGCATTCCGCTAAGATTTCCTGTCCCGCACCCGATGTCGAGCAAAGAGCGGCGCCCATCCTTAAATTGGTGGATGATGTCGAGCCAGAGCGCATATGGCATGTCATACGTCAGTTCATCATAGTACCTGCTGAACTGTCTGTAGGTTGCATCAGACTTCAACATGCTCACCATTCTGGAACAGACGCTCAAGGTTATAGTAATCACGTTCAGGTTTGTGGAATACATGGATGACGACATTGTCAACATCACACAATATCCATTTAGCCTCCCTGTAGCCTTCGATCACCGGTTCTATGCCATGATTCTTTGCAACCTCCTTGATTTCGTCGGCGATTGCCTGCACCTGCCTGTCGGAAGTTCCGTGACAAATGATATAATAGTCAGTCACACTGCTCGTTTTTGTCACGTTGAATTTTATTATATCTTCGGCACGCTTGTCGTCACATGCTTCGATCATCAACTGCAAAAGCTCTTCACTCTGCATCGTTTCACTCCTTCACCATATTATAGTAATTCAGACAGTCCACAGTCCTCATGTAGACCGGCCGGTCTTTTGCCACCAGGTGCAGTATGTTCGCTTTGGTAATTTCATATACTGCAAAATCCAGGTCCTGTTTTTCGAAAACAATATCCCGGATATAATCGACCCCCGGCTGGCTTCTTTTCGGTTCTATATAATCTGCAACGAAAATGATTTTCTCATTCAGCATCATCTGGGCTCTGCCCGAAGTATGATTCGTAATCGCCTGGAATATCTCTTCATCATCGACGCCGAACTCCTCTCTCATCCTGACAGCCGCAACCGGACCGTGCAGCACTTCCGATTTGAAGCTCAGAAGGTTCGGATCCAGTTCATACTCCGTCACATACTGGTACATGTCGCTGAGCTCGTCGTATTTTGAATAGTCATGGAGCATGCCTGCCAGATAGCATTTATCAGCATTGCCTTCAAAGATTTTCGCCATCTGTTCGGCAGTTTCAGCCACACGTTTGGAATGTTTGTACCTTTTTTCCGGCAGCTTCTCTTTCACAAGCCTGACTGCTTCCTTATGCTTCATACAATCTCTGCTCCTTTATATAGTCATGGACGGTGTCATTCAGCTGATGGCGCACTATCTCACCTTCAGCAATACGCTCCCGGATAATCGTCGCAGAAACTTCCACGACCGGCTGCTGGACCCTGATGAAAGGAGCTTTCACCGTCACTTCTTCAGAAGCCCGGGCCATCACTGCAAATGACATCAGCCTGAGCAATTCATCGTTATTGTGCCATTTATCAAAGTCGAGATACTGATCCACTCCCATGAGAAAATAAAGTTCATCCTCAGGGTACTTTTTCGAAAGGTAGGAAGCGGTGTCGTGAGTGTAGCTGACACCCTCCTGTTCCAGCTCAAAAGTATCGACTTCCATGAATTCATAAGCATCTGTTGCCCGATGCAGCATTTCCAGACGATGTGCATCTCCTGCCGGGGGGGTTTTTTTAAGCGGGGACTGCCGTGCCGGCACGAAAATGATCCTGTCCAGGTCAAGGGAGATCTTCGCTTCCACCACTGCATGGACATGCCCGATATGGACCGGATCAAAAGTCCCGCCAAAAACTGCTATCTTCATGAGAACTCGATTTTCCCGGCTTTTTCTGACTGTTTGTAGAGAATGATCGTATTGCCTATGATCGTCACTATATGGCTCTCTGTGGCCTCACTGATCTGTTTTGCGATATCATCCTTGTCTTCAAGACAGTTCTGCAGCACCGAAATTTTTATAAGCTCCCTTTTCTCCAGAACATCACTGATCTGTTCCGTAAAATTTTCATTGACACCGTTTTTTCCGACCTGAAAAATCGGGTTCAGATGGTGTGCCTTGGATTTGAGCTGCTTCACTTGACGTGAAGTTAAATTATTCATGATTTACCTCCAAAATATTCCTTGCATTTTTTATTTGCTGCGGCGTAATCGCCCGCTTCGCCAGTCCAAATGGCATAGGCGTCCATTGCCTGTGAAACCAGCATAGGCAGGCCGTTCATCGCATTTTCTTCGTTAAAGCGGGTCAGAAACGGCGTTGTCTCGGGCTGATATATCAGGTCCATGCCGATTGTCTCATCTTTGATGATGGAATCAGGAATACCCATTACGGAAAACACATCTTCATGCTTCATGCCGACAGGCGTCGCGTTGATGATCGCATCATAATGAAAATCTCCGGATATATTACTTATGAGCAGTTTCCTGAAGTCCTCCGTGTTGAATCTTTTGAAACTCTCATGGCGTCTGGCTGCCACAGTCACTTCATCGCCGTGGTCACTGTGTGCCTTCTGTACAGCCTTTGCAGCGCCGCCGGCACCGATGATCAGAACGTTCCGCCTCTTTTCTCCAAAACGTCCTGCGAATGCATTCATATATCCCGAAATATCCGTATTATACCCTTTGAAAACACCATTCTTCACAGACACGGTATTAACGGCGCCGATCTGTTTTGCACCGTCATCCACCTCATCCAAAAATTCCATTATGCTCTCTTTATGGGGGATTGTCACATTAAATCCATCGAGTGATTCCTCTTTTACGATTTCCCGGATGAACTTGAGCTGTTCCGGGAATATGTCCAGCGCCTTATACTCGTCCGATGTCATTTTTGCTTCAAAGTTCGCATGATGGATGAGCGGGGACAGCGTATGGGCAATCGGATGTCCTATTACTGCATATCTACCCATCATATCCCACCTTTAAATATAGTCGGTCTTAAAACGACATCCACGCCTTTTGGCACTCTTACACGAACTGTCACTCCGGGGCCTGTGGAAACGAATGCCAGCCCGCTGATTGATATGTCGCTGTCCGCATCTGTCCTGAATTCGAACTCTGAGAATTCTTCCGAGAGATACGGCCGCTCGATTTCCGGCGGAGCGAGCAGGCCATTGTAATGCTTATCATAGAAATCATCCGCATTCTCAAGCTTTGTCCTGTGGATGTTCATCTTGTCGGAAGCATATACATTGAAACTGCTGCGGCCGCCATCAGTGAAGTCGACACGGGCAAGATTTGAGATGAATAAAGTCTGTTCTGCATTGAGCTGGAACCCTTTGGGTTTTATCTCTTTGACCGGCGTGATGTATTTCAGGGAATCCTTATGCACATAGTGTGACATCTGGGAATTCACCACGACTCCAGGAGTGTCAAAGATGCAGGAATTCCCGCCGAGCGGTATATCGATGAGATCGAGTGTCGTGCCAGGGAATTTACTTGTGGTGATGACGTCTTTGTCACCGGTGGTGTTTTCTATCAGTTTGTTGATCAGGGTCGATTTCCCGACGTTTGTCGTGCCGACTACATATACATCCTGGCCACCGGCCAACTCAGACATCCTTTTGACCAGCATATCTATGCCTTCGTTCTTTTTCGCACTGATGACGACGGTATCGACCGCTTTGATGCCGGCCTCGCTGAGCATATGTTTGGCTCTGTGTACGACTCTGTTCCTGTTCACGGACCGCGGGAGCAGATCGATCTTATTGATGACTGCAAGCACTTTCTTATCACCGACAATCCTGTTGAATGACGGAATGATGCTGCTGTTGAAATCGAAGACATCAAGCACTTTTACAATCAGTCCGTCCGTTTCATAAAGTGCATTGAGCATCGCCATGAATTCTCCGGAATCTACATCCAGATCCATCACTTCATTGTAGTGTTTCAGGCGGTAGCACCTTTTGCATATTGCATCTTCACGGCCCATGCCGCTTGCCGGTATGAAGCCCGGTTTCGTTTCATCTTCCGACTGCAGCACAGCGCCGCAGCCGATACATTTAAACTGTTCCAAACTTTATTCCCCCCAATTGATCAGACCTTTCCGGTCGAAGTACTTCATAATCCGCCTCTCGATCTTCCGGTTGAGCAGTGTCGCCCAGCCGTCTTTCTTTTTGACCGGCAGTACAAGTATGCTTTCGAGCCCTGCCCTGTTGGCGCCGAAAATATCAGTCATGAGCTGATCGCCGACCATCACAGTGGATGACGGATCGACATCCATCATGCGGACTGCTTTTCTGAATGATTTGCCCAACGGCTTTCGTGCGCTGAATATATAATCGATGTCATGCGGATCACAGAATCCGCTTACCCGGGTTCTGTTGCCGTTGGATACGATCGTCACTTTGATATCGTGGACATTCAGCGTCTTGAACCAATGGATGACCACGTCATTGGCATGTGCTTCATCAAATCCGACAAGCGTGTTGTCAAGGTCGGTGATCACCGCACTGATTCCGCGTGCCTTCAGATATTCAGGAGTAATGGAATGAAAATGCTTCACATAATCACTGGGCAGGAAATATTTTTCCAAGAACTTCACTATATTGCACCTCTGATGAGTTTTCCTATATTTTAACACAAAATTAAAAGCGCCTTAATTTATTAAGGCGCTTTATGGATTATTCAACGATTTCATTATCCTCTGTTTCAGTATCCCTGTATACAAGGTATCCGATAACGACTGTAATGACGATTGAAATGATCATGAGAAAAAGCATGGATATCCCTCCAAATTACAAGTCCTTCAATAATGATTTTACAACTTCAGACGAATGAATACAAGCTTTCGCTAAAAATTCATCATATGTCATATCCGCAGTGTCATCGGCTTTATCGGAAATCGACCGGATGATGACAAATGCTGTCGAATACTGGTAGCAGGTCTGTGCGATGGCTGCGGATTCCATATCCACCGCAAGCGCCTGCCTGAAGTTGTTTGTGATTGCCTGCTTCTGTCCGCTGCTGCTTATGAATGAATCCCCGCTCACGACGAGGCCGCCATGGCCTTTGATATCCGGATTGCTGCTGATTGCCTCAAGTGCAAGCTTGGAGAGCCCTTTGTCCGCAAGATAGAACTTCGGCATGCCCGGCACCTGACCGAGATCATATCCGAACTCGACCGCGTCCACATCATGGTGGAGTACAGAAGTGCTCACCACCATATCCGTCACATCCAGCTTGTCAGACATGGCACCTGCGACTCCCGTATTGATGACAATGCGCACATCATACTTCTCGAGCAGCAGTGCAGTGATCATACTCGCGTTCACTTTGCCTATGCCGCTTTCGACAAGAGCCACTTCGCGGCCTGCAAGCCGTCCCCGGTATACCTTCGTATGGGCAATGCTGTCCGTGGTGCTGATATCCATCCACTCCTTCAGAATATCAACTTCAGGTTTCATCGCACCGATGATCCCTATGACAGTGTTATCAGTCAATGGAAACAATCTTGACTTTCATATCATTGCCATTCGGGAGCGGAACGTTGATCTCGTCTTTAAGTTTTGCACCAAGCAGTGCTTTTGCGATTGGTGACTCGTTGGAGATTTTCCCTTCGAACGGGTTCGCTTCCGCACTTCCGACAATCTGGTACTCCTCTTTGTCTCCGTCGGGAAGTTCAGTGAATGTCACAGTGTTCCCGAGCTGGACTTCGTTTTTGTTGTTGCTCTCTTCAATGATCTTGGCATGACGGATCATGTCCTCGATCTTTGTGATTTCCTGCTCGACGAAACCCTGTTCATCTTTGGCGGCATCGTATTCGGAGTTCTCGGAAAGGTCGCCGAAACTTCTTGCCACTTTTATCTTTTCCACCACTTCAGGACGCTTGACCGTCTTAAGCTGCTCAAGCTCCTCCTGCAGTTGTTCATAACCACTCTGTGTCATCGGAAATTCTTTTTGCATATCCATCATAATTCCTCCATAAAGTTCTTTGTTTTAATGAATTCTAATTGTTTATCAATGTTCTTATCTTGGTTGTTATCAGGTCGATTGCGACATTGTTCTCCCCGCCCTCGGGGATGATGACATCGCTGAAACGCTTTGTCGGCTCGATGAACTGGAGATGCATCGGGCGGACAACCGTCAAATACTGGTTGATGACGGAATCCATCGTCCTGCCGCGTTTTTCGATATCCCGCTGCATGCGGCGCAGGATCCTGATATCAGAATCAGTATCGACATAAAGTTTCACATCCATCAGATTCCTGAGTATTTCATTTTCGAGGGCAAAAATCCCCTCGATGATGATTACATCCCTCGGTTCGACGAGAATCGTCCGGTCACTTCTCGTATGGATTTCATAATTGTATGTCGGCACTTCCACGGCCTTCCGGTCCAGAAGCTGCCTGACGTGAGAAATGAGCAGGTCGTTGTCGAACGCGAAGGGATGATCGTAGTTGGTCTCAAGACGCTCCTCGAAAGTTTTTTCACTCTGATCTTTATAGTAGTAATCCTGTTCGATCAGAACGACGCTGTGACCATCCAGTGCCTCCATTATTTTTCTGGTAACCGAGGTTTTCCCTGATCCGGACCCCCCGGCTATCCCAATAATCGTCGGTCTGTTCATGCGTTCTTTCCCTCTTCCTGTTTACTGATGATAAGCAGTCCGTCCCCGACTGGAAGGAATGATGAGAGCATCCCCGATGCGGCAATCCTTTTATTGAACGCATCGACTTTCTCCTTCATGCGCCGTCTGTTCCTCGAATGGGTCTCCTCTTCGACCACAAGTCCCCTGAGCAGAATATTATCCACTATGATGAGACCGCCGTCTTTTATAAGCGGACTGAAGTTTTCGAAGAAGTATTCATTATTGCCTTTTGACGCATCAATGAACAGAATGTCAAACGGCCCTTTGAGCGTTTCAGGATCAATTTCCTTGGCATCCTGAAGTACCGGATCGACTCTTCCGGTCACTCCATATGCCTCGAAGAAATCTTTCGCCACCCTGTGGCTGTCCCCGTCCTTCTCGATCGTCACGACTTCCACAGCGTCACTGACTGAAAGCATGTGCAGCGCACTGTAACCGATTGCAGTGCCAATTTCAAGTATGCGTTCTGCTCCTGTAAGATGAATATAATGCTTCATCACCTGCAGCGCATCGAAATCCATGATCGGTACTTTGTACTCCCTGGCATAAGAGAGTACATCAGGGAACAGTTCCGGTCCGCTGTTCATCCTCTCAATATATTCAAATATTTCCATGTCCTCACCACATATAAAAAATACAACTGATAACTTCCGTTATCAGTTGCTATATTTATCACAATTCATAGTAGCACAGTTTATACCACTTGAAAAGGTGGTTTTTACCAACTACTCCTGATTATTTATATATTTTTCCCTGTTTTCAACATGTTCTTCGAAAGTCCGGGCAAAGTGATTGTTACCCTCACTGTCGGCAAGGAAATAATAGTAATCAGTATTTGAAGGATTCATCGTACTCTGCAGTGACTCGAGCCCGGGGGATGCAATCGGCCCCGGTGGCAGTCCGGTATGGATGTAAGTATTGTATGGGTCCTCGACCTCGAGATCCTCGAACAATGTACGTTCCTGATGTTCGCCGAGCGCATAGAGGACCGTCGGGTCCGTCTGCAGCGGCATGGCCGGGTTTTCAGACATCCTGTTCAGGAATACACTGACAATCTTGGAACGGTCTGCAAGCGAAGTCGCCTCTTTTTCCACCAGGGATGAAAGCGTCAGGAATTCATGGAACGTAAGCTCCTTGTTATCACCTTCCAGAGTGATGCTGTAGCTATCTACAGAGTTATAGACACTGTAGCTGTTGGACTGTGTTGCGTCCAGCATCTCGCGGATGAGGTCTTCGATGTTCGGCTCTTCCTCTGTTATGTCGTATGTGGCCGGATAAAGGTAGCCTTCAAGCGGATACTTCACCTCTTCATCGAGTATTTCATCCGACAGCATATCTGGATATTCCTCGATCAGGGATTTGATGAATTCCTCATCCTCCATGAGTTCCATGAAGCGGTCGGCTGCAACCGGCAGCTGGTCTTCAGCCTGGGCTGCAATCTCTTCGACCGAATACCCCTCCGGTACTGTCAGCCGGTACAATACTTCCTGGTAGAGTCGCCCCGTTTCCAGCGTTTTGGCAATCTGCTGGAAATCCATGCTCGGAGACAGTTCATATTCTCCTGAATGATAATCGGTGATGCTGTTCAATTTGAGGAAGTACTCAAACATCATGCCATTCCTTATGATACCCTCCTCTTCCAGCTGCTGACCGATCATCTCCGCTGATGCCCCCTGTTCGATGACGACCTGCGTTGTCTCGGTCGAATTGGCATCAAGGGGCTCAGATCCTGACTTTATGTACATGTAAACAATGATTGCTGCAATAATCAGACCTATTGCCAATATCCCGATGACGAACAATGACAGGTAGGAAGATACGTTCTTTGAAAACTTGATATCATCATTTCTACTCATATAAAACTCCTATCCCAAAAATAGCTTCCAATTCTCATTGGAAGCCATTCTGTAACCTTTTGCTGATGATCTACTCTTCGGGATCATCCATCTGGGTATTGACCACTTCTTCGATCATATCCCACTCATCGTCTGTTTCTACCGGCAGGAACTTCCCGCCTTCGCCGTCTTCATCGGCGACATTTATCATCGGGATGAGTTCGATCTCTTCATCTTCATTTGAGAAGTTGCCCTCTTCTGCGAGAATGACATAGTCTTTCTCAAATTCAGGATGATGGAATTCAAGCATTTTTCGGTATAGCACTTCATTGCCGTCCTCGTCGTACAGCGTGAGAAGCTCTTCTTCCTGGTTAAAATCCATTTCTTCCTGACTCATTGGTTATTCTCCTTTTGCCGGATTGTCAAGAAAGCCCTGGAGTATGAATACTGCAGCCATCTTGTCGATCACAGCTTTCCGTTTTTTGCGGGAGACGTCCGCTTCAAGCAATGTTCTCTCTGCACCTGCGGTGCTGAGACGCTCATCCCATAATAGTATTTTAACATCTGGCATGCTGTTTTCAAGCAATTTACTATAATGGATGGAACGCTCCCCGCTCTCGCCTATCGAGTTGTTCATGTGCTTTGGCAGCCCGACCACAATGGTGGATACATCATTCTCCTCTGTTATTTTCACCACTTCATCAATGCCGAAATGACCATTTTCAGAATCAATTTTCAGAGTCGTCAAACCCTGGGCTGTCCATCCCAGTGCATCACTGAGGGCAACCCCGACTGTTTTGGTGCCGACATCCAGGCCGAGCGTCCTAGTCATTTATCTCCCGCTCGATATATGTCCTGACCAGGACTTCCATGATTTCATCGCGGTCTACGTGGCGTATATGGTTCCGTGCTTCGTTATGGCGCGGAATATAGGCCGGGTCGCCGCTCTGGAGATAGCCGACAATCTGGTTGATAGGATTATAGCCGCGTTCCTCCAGGGTGTTATAGACATTAGCGAGTATTTCTTTGACATCATGTGCCTGTGTATCTTCAACATTGAACTTCATCGTTTCGTCAAATTGACTCAAAATCAGCACTCCCATCCTACTAGCATTTGTATTCTATTATAGCATTTTTGGATGCCTAGAATGAACTTTTAATGTGGTTTTTAGCCAATTGTAACGCAATTGTTATATTCGAAGGGTCTGTACCGCCGCCTTGTGCCATATCAGGACGGCCGCCGCCTTTTCCGCCGACAGCTTCCGCCATCTCCTTCATGATATCTCCGGCTCTCACTGTTTTGGTCATCTCTTTTGGGACCGTGACGACAAGTGAAACCTTGCCTTCATTCTGGGAGGCAAGTGCGATGACGGCATCCTGTGCTTTCGATTTGATAGTGTCCATCGTTTCCCTGAGTTCTTTTGCGTTTCCTGCCGGCACTTCAGCAGCAATCACACGCACTCCTTCGACCGTTTCTGCCAGCTCGTCAATATTGCTGAGTTTTTCATCCTGGCTTCTGGCCTTGAGTGACTTGTTCTCCTCTTTCAGCGCACGGACATCCTCCTGCACTGCCTCCACCTTTTTTACGACCTGGATTTCCTTCACTTTCAGGTTTGAGGCGATTTCATTCAGGCGCTCCTCTTTCTCCTTGTAGACAGCGGCTGCATATCTGCTTGTCACTGCTTCGATTCTGCGCACACCGGCGCCAATGCCTGACTCTGAAACAATCTTGAACAGGCCGATTTCGGCGGTGTTTCTGACGTGTATGCCGCCGCAGAGTTCCACTGAATATCCATCAATATCAACAACGCGCACTACATTGCCGTATTTCTCGCCGAAAAGCGCCATTGCGCCCTTCGCCTTCGCCTCCTCGATCGGCATTTCAGAGATATGGACTTCGAGGTTTTCATATATCTTTTCGTTCACAATGTCCTCGATTGTTTTTATTTCTGCTTCGGACAGACCTTCGAGGTGGGAAAAGTCAAAGCGCAGTCGCTCCTTTTCCACAAGGGAACCGGCCTGGTTGACGTGACTGCCAAGCGTATCCTTGAGCGCCTGATGAAGCAGGTGTGTTGCTGTATGGTTCTTGATGATGAAATTCCGGTCCTCACGACTGACAGTGAGCGTATATGTCTCACCCGTATTGATTGTTCCGCTGAGCAGTTTTGCAACATGTACATTCTGGCCGTTCGGGGCTTTGTAGACAGATGTGACTTCAAGCCTGGCACCCCTGCTCTCGATGGTCCCCTTGTCTGCGACCTGTCCGCCGCTCACAGCGTAGAACGGCGTCCTGTCGAACAATAGTTCAACTCCGCCCGTCTCTGCCAGGGAATCAAGTGCATTGTCATCTTTGATGATATGGGTGAGTACAGCTTCCTCTTTTTGGGACTGATAGCCTGTGAACTCACTCCGTTCAGTGATGCCGGCGAGCGTTTCAGACTGTACCTGCATGGACTCGCCGGATTTTCTGGCACTCCTTGCACGTTCGCGCTGCTGTTTCATTTCGTCGATGAACCCTTCCTCATCCACACTGAGCCCATCCTGTTCGGCATATTCCTTTGTCAGTTCATACGGGAATCCGTATGTGTCATAGAGGCGGAATGCATCTTCACCTTTGATGACCGAACCGTTCCTTCTCGCTTCATCGCGCAGACCTTCATATATGCGGATGCCTTCGTCGAGTGTGACGAGGAAGCGTTCCTCCTCCTTCTTGATGACTTCTTTGATGAAGTCGCGGCGCTCGCGCACGTTGGTGTAGAATCCACCCATGACATCCGCCACGGTGTCGGTCAGCTCGTACAAGAACGCACGTTTGATATTGAGTTCCTTGCTGAACCGTACAGCGCGCCTGATAAGCCGGCGGAGGACATAACCACGCCCTTCGTTTGAAGGGAGCGCACCATCCGCCACTGCAAAGCTGACAGTCCTTATATGGTCACTGATCACTTTGAATGCAGTATCCACCGTCTCATCCCGGCCGTACTTGCTGCCGCTGATCTCTTCCAGGGAGGAAAGGATCGGTGTGAACAGGTCTGTATCAAAATTTGTCGGCGCGTCCTGGATGACACTTGCCAGCCTTTCGAGACCCATGCCGGTATCGATGTTCTTTTTAGGGAGCGGTGTATATGAACCATCCTTATTGTGGTTGAATTCACTGAACACCAGGTTCCATATTTCAAGAAACCTCTCATTCTCGCCTCCCGGATACAATTCCTCAGCCGGCGAATTCAGTTCATAGGAGGCTCCCCGGTCATAGAATATTTCACTGTTCGGTCCGCACGGCCCTTCCCCGATGTCCCAGAAGTTGCCTTCTATACGAATGATGCGGGAAGGTTCGAGACCGATATCCTCGCGCCATATCCTGTATGCATCCTCATCCTCCGGATGGATCGTCACATACAGAAGATCCGGATCGAAGCCGATATATTCCTTATTCGTCAGGAAATCCCATGCATATTCAACCGCTTCCTTCTTGAAGTAATCCCCGATCGAAAAGTTGCCGAGCATCTCAAAGAAAGTATGGTGGCGTGCAGTGAAGCCGACATTTTCAATATCGTTCGTACGGATCGCTTTTTGTGCATTCACGATCTTGGGATTCTCCGGTATCACCCGTCCGTCAAAATATTTTTTCAGTGTTGCAACACCCGAGTTGATCCATAGCAGAGAATCATCGTCAATCGGCACAAGCGGTGCACTCGGCTCCACCATATGATCCATATTTTTAAAGTATTCAAGGAAAAGCCCTCTTAATTCATTGCCTGTTCTTTTTTTCATTTGTATCACTCCATATCCAAGTTTATGAAATAAAAAAAGACCGCCCCAAAAAAATGGGACGATCTGGACCGCGGTACCACCCAAGTTATGGCCTGAGCCATCACTCCTGTATTATCACGTTGTACCGGAAAACAGCACGGTGACGGACGCAGCATTGTTTCCACCAACCACAATGTCTCTGTTCAGTACGCATCGCCAACTCGATTTTCCGGTTCATCTTGACTTTGATTATAGATATTCAGAAGACGCATGTCAATTGAAATCATAGGGGGTTACTTCCCCCATGTTGATCATTGCCGGGATTTCCATCATATTATTCTCGGTCAGGATTCCATCATCTTCTGATAAGCCGCCTTCGTGCTCTTCATCTTTGACGCCGAACAGTGAGTGGATCATTTCCAGAAGCGAGGTATTGCGTTCTATCCCCTCGCGGCTGAGTGCATCATAGAAAGCCTCCGGATCACCACAGATGATCAGAGATTCCTTGGCCCGCGTAATCCCTGTATATACAATATTCTTCATCAGCATATGATAGTAGCTTTTCACGACAGGCATGATGACGATCGGATATTCACTGCCCTGGGCCTTGTGGATGCTGGTACAGTAGGAATGGGAAAGTTCCGTCAGTTCTTTCCGTTCATAGGCGATGTGGATTCCGTCAAAGTCCACCATGACCGTGTCCTTCTCTGCCTCATCCTGGTCTTTGAACAATATGGATTCAATTATGCCGGAGTCGCCGTTGAACACATTGTCCTCGCCGCGGTTGACGAGCTGGATGACCTTATCCCCTTCGCGGAATATGACATCGCCGAATTCGATTTCACTCTTACCATTGCCTTTCGGATTGAGTATCGTCTGCAGTATCTGATTGAGTTTGGATATGCCGGCGTTCCCCCTGTAGATGGGGGCGAGGACCTGTATGTCCCGCATGTCATATCCCTTACCGACTGCCCTGTCGACGACCTTTTCAATAAGGTCGGGTATCTGGTTTACCCTGGCCGGGATGAACAGCCGGTCGCTGAATTTCTGAGTAATGTCCATCGGTTCTTGCATCTTTATCTGATGGGCCAGCCGGATGATGGAGGAACCTTCACCCTGCCGGTAGATGGTGTCGAGCTCTGTGACCGGAACGACATCGGAAGCAATCAGATCTTTGAACACTGTCCCCGGCCCCACCGACGGCAGCTGGTCGCGGTCGCCGACGAAGACGAGGATCGTATAGGGTTTGACATTCCTCATGAACTGATAGAACAGCCATGTGTCGACCATAGACATTTCATCGATGATGATCAGTTCCGCATCAATGTCCGCATCGATTATTTCATCCTTGCCCGTGTCCATACCCCAGCCGATGAGCCGATGGATGGTTGACGCTCCGATACCTGCTGTCTCACTCAGTCTTTTGGAGGCACGGCCGGTCGGCGCTATCAGCCGTATCGGGTATTCGTCTTTTTCATATTCATCATAGTCCTTGAGCTTATGCAGACGGTGGTAAGCGTTGATGATCCCTTTGACGATCGTCGTCTTGCCTGTGCCCGGTCCCCCGGTGATGATAGAGATCTTTTTGGTCAGCGCAGAAATGATCGCTTCCTTCTGCCTGGTGTTATAGTCGATGCCGAAATGTTCACCGATTTCAGTGACCATGTCCCCCGCTTTTTCCCCACTGATCGAGATATCCGTCCTGTCATTGATCAGACGATAGATCTGTTCGGAGGATTTATACTCCGAGTAGAACAGTGAAGGGATGTAAATGCGTCCGGAATATTCAACGAGCTGGTCCCGGTCCGCAAGCGCCGCTATTGCCTGTTTTATTTCGCCATCAGTAAAATTGCGTCTCCCGTTCCTGCTGAGAAGCTCATCCGCCAGAACCATCAGCTCGTCCATATCCATGTAGGTATGCCCATCACCCATGATCGCCGATTCCATCACGTACATGATGCCGGCTTTCAGCCGGTCCGGACCATCCATGGCAATTCCTGCGGATATCGCAATCCTGTCTGCAGTCGCGAAACCAATCCCTTCAATATCCATTACAAGCCTGTACGGCTCTTTTTCGATGATGTTCATCGTTTCATCCTGATAAGTCTTGAGGATTTTGGCGCTCATCCGGGGACCGAAACCGAGCTCCGTCAATTTGATCACCGACTGCTCCGTCTGCCGGTTTTCAAGGATTGTACGGTGAATCATTTCCATTTTGCTTTTCGACAGTCCACCGACATCCTTCAAAACTGATGCATCATCCGAAATCTTCTCAAGCGCATCTACCCCAAGCGCTTCCACTATTTTTCCGGCAGTCTTCTCGCCGATTCCGGGGAATGTATCACCGGACAGGTACTGGATGACCCCACGTATCGTATTCGGCATTTCCTTTTTGAAAGAATCTGCGCTGAATTGCTCCCCGTATCTTGCGTGGTTGGTGATCTTTCCGGAAAACCGGTATGAATCCCCTTCTGAAACGGCATGAAAATAACCCGTCACAATGGCTTCGTCATTGAAATGGGTGTTGGTTTCGCTTATATTCACTTTGAGGACGGCAAAACGCGTCTGTTCACTCATGAATATGACGCGTTCCACTTCCCCTGTGATATATATATCATCATAGATTGTCGATTGTTCCATCCGGATCACTTTCCTTGAGGACTTTTACTCTGTTTCTTTTAACTTTTTAATGGCATTGTGCGCCAGGAGATGATCTGCCTGCATATCTTTGGCCTTCTCAAAATGAATGATGGCCGCATCTTTGTCATCATACTTCATGAGCTTCAACAGTCCCATGTTATACTCTGCGTCGGCATTCTGTTCCATATCCGTCACTTTGCCGAGCAGCTTTTCAGCCGGATCATATAGTCCCAGCTGGCAGCAGAGCAGTCCGTACTGGAATCCTATGACAGTGTCCTCAGGTTTCGCTTCATGTGCCGCTTCAAAGAACTGCAGCGCCTTTTCAGATGCGCCGAGATGTACATGTGACATCGCGAGCATGAAGTTAAGATCCGCATCCCCGCTGTTCCTGGAATAGGCGAGCAGATACAACCGTACAGCCTCTTCGTAACGGCCGTGATCGTAATACAGGTTTGCCAGCGAATAAAAAGCGCTGGTGCTGCCGGAATTCAGCGAAATCGCCTTCTGGAAAAAGTGTTCCGCCTCCTCATCCTTTCCCGCACGGTGCAGCATGTTGCCGCCATTGATGTAATGGATTTCCTCCTCCGGCTCTTTTTCAATCGCCGAGAAGATCGCTTCTATCGCCTCTTCTGTTCTGCCTTCAATCATCAGTGTCTCATAATCTAGTGCCATTATCCAAGGTACTCCAGAATTTTGGCATCCTTGAACACTCGGTCGATCGTCGCACCGCCGAGGCATACATCGCCGTCATACAGCACGACAGCCTGTCCCGGTGTGACTGCACGGGCCGGCTCATGAAAATCCACTTTGATTTCATCATTGCCGATGCGCGTCACCGTCACTGGCATATCGTTCTGGCGGTACCTGAATTTCGCGGTGCATTCGAACGTTTCAGGTATTTCACTGATCAGGTTCAGCCCGGATGCCTCCAGGCTGGAAGAACTGAGTGCAGGATTATCGTATCCGGAAACGACATACAATTCATTCGTCTCCAGATTTTTCCCTGCAACAAAATAAGGGCCGCCCTCGCCGCCGATACCGAGACCCTGACGCTGGCCGATCGTGTAGTACATCAGGCCGTCGTGCTGCCCTTTGTCTTCACCGGTATCCATCTCTATCATACGTCCCGGGTTTGCCGGAAGGTAGCCGCTCAGGAATTCCTTGAAGTCCCTTTCACCGATGAAGCATATGCCTGTGGAATCTTTCTTGTCCTTCGTCGCCAGGTCATATTCCTGTGCAAGCTCCCTTACTTCCGATTTGTTCAGATGGCCGAGCGGGAACATGACTTTCGATAATTGCTCTTTGGAAAGCTGGTTCAGAAAGTAGGACTGATCCTTGTTGTTATCCACGCCGCGCAGCATCCTGACACCATCCTCATCACGGACGACTTGGGCATAATGGCCCGTCGCCACATAATCTGCACCGAGTTTCATCGCGTGATCCAGAAACGCCTTGAATTTTATCTCTTTATTGCACATTACATCAGGATTCGGCGTCCTTCCCTTTTTGTATTCATCGAGGAAGTACTGGAAGACCCTGTCGTAATATTCCTTCTCGAAATTCACGGAGTAGTACGGAATGCCGATTTCCTCGGCCACGAGTCTTACGTCCTCATAGTCCGTCGTGGCTGTGCACACACCGAACTCATCCGTGTCATCCCAGTTCTTCATGAATATTCCGATTGTATTGTAACCCTGTTCCTTGAGCAGTTTAGCGGTTACTGAGCTGTCTACGCCCCCGCTCATGCCGACCACTACGGTAATATCTTTATTATCCAATTCTTTCATTCCTTTCAAATCCGGCTTTCTATGAAAGCCTTCCATATATATTCCTGAGTGCTTCGATAATCGTGTCTATTTCCTCTTCTTCCATCAGATGGGAAAAGCTGAAGCGCACCGACTTTTTAACACGTTCGTCTTCACTGAACATCGATTCAAGTACATGAGACGGTTCCACGGTCCCTGCACTGCATGCCGAACCGCCCGAAACGTATATATCAGCCATATCGAGTGCAGTGAGCAGGAATCCCGAATCCGTCCAAGGGAAGTGGATGTTGATGATATGGCTCGATGCCTGGTTGACATCACCATTCACTTCAAATGGAATTTCTGCATGGATCATGTTGTTCAGGAATTTCTCTTTGAGCTGCATCTCTTTGATGCTGCGCACCGTCCTCTCAGCGTCCGCTTTTTTCATCGCTTCCGCCATAGCACCTATGAACAGGCTGTTCTCTGTGCCGCTCCGCCTGCCCTTTTCATGGGAGCCGCCGGTGATCATCGGCGCGAGAACCACATCTTTTTCCCTGTACAGGACACCGATCCCTTTAGGGCCGTATATCTTATGACCGCTCAGAGTCAAAAGATCCACACCGAGGCCCTTCACATCAATGCCCATATGACCGAATGCCTGGACGGCGTCAACATGGAGCTTTGCACCATGTTCCGAAAGTATCTCGCCAATTTCATATATCGGCTGCATCACACCGGTTTCGTTGTTTACAAGCATGATTGAAACAAGTGCGGTATCTTCCCTGAGTGCCGCTTTGAATGCGCCGGTGTCAATGGTCCCTTTGTCTGTTGCCGGAATATACGTCACATCAGCCACATCCCGGAGCGTCTCATATGTGTTCAGTACAGATGCATGTTCTATTTCAGTCGTTATAATATGTGGATGGTCAAGACGCGATACGATGCCCCTGATGGCGAGATTGTTCGCTTCAGTGGCACCGCTGGTGAATGTGATTTCGGAAGGGTGCGCATTCAACAGGCCTGCTATTTCCCTTCGGGAGCGTTCAAGTTTTTCTTTTGCTCGCTTACCCACTTTATGAATGCTTGACGGATTGCCGAATTCCTTTGCATCCTCAAGCACCTGCTCCATGATTTCCTTATCCATCGGTGTCGTCGCCGCAAAATCTGCATATACTCCCACTTCCATTCACCCTCCACTTTTCAAATAGATTTAATTATACACTAAATGATTTTAACATGGAACAGCCATTTTTAATACTTTCCAAACCGTTTATTAGACAAAATAAATCCTTTGGCTGATAATTATTCCTATGAAGGAGGAATAGAAGACATGCCCAAAAAATTATCAGCATCTCTGCTCAACCTTGTTCCCGTGCGTGAAGGTCACGATGTCGATGACGCGATCGCTGATATGATCGACCTTGCGAAACACGTCGACGGCTCCGGATACACAAGATACTGGGTGGCGGAGCACCATAATACGACATCCATCGCATCATCAGCTACAAGGCAGCTGATCCATCATATACTCCACCACACAGAAAGCCTCCGTGTGGGCAGCGGCGGCGTCATGCTGCCGAACCACTCTCCCCTCATCGTCGCTGAGGAATTCGGCACGATGCAGGCGATATTCGGCGACAGGCTCGATATCGGCCTCGGCCGCGCACCCGGCACTGACATGAGGACCGCTGCTGCCATCAGAAGGAATAACCATGACGGGGTCTATACTTTCGCCTCGGAAGTCGAAGAGATCCGCGACCTCCTATCGGACAGGGAAACCCAGGTCGTGGCGTTCCCCGGGAACGGCACAAATATTCCGCTCTATATACTCGGGTCCTCCACGGATTCTGCGCATATTGCAGCGCAGCTCGGTCTCCCCTATGCTTTTGCCGCCCATTTTGCGCCAGGGCAGATGGAAGATGCATTCAAGATTTACGAGTCGGAATTCGAACCGTCGGACCAGCTGTCCGAACCTTATAAGATCGCATGTCTCAATGTCATCTGCGCAGACACGGATGAGGCGGCAAAATATTTGAGCACCACACTGTCCCAGTTCGTGCTTAATGTCATCCGCGGCGGCCGCAAGAAACTCCAGCCGCCGGTGGATGATATGGAACCGCTCTGGTCACCTTATGAAAAGCAGGCTGTTGAGAGCAGATTCCCGGTGGCGATGCTTGGCGCCCATGACACTGTGCTGGAAAAACTCAGGCTGTTCCAGATCCAGTTCAATGTCGATGAAATCATGGCAGTCAGCTATATCTTTGATAAAGATGCCCAGAAGCGCTCGTATGATATATTCGAAGAGGTCGTCTCCAAATACAACGGATAGCACACAGAAAACCCGCACAGGACAAGCCCGTGCGGGTTTTCTCTATACCTTTTTGTAAAGTCGGATACGTTCGTGGATGCATTTCGGAACGCTTCTAAGAGCCTCGAGCACCTTTTCTGACTCCGTCCGGTCGCATACAGTCATGAGTGTCGGCCCGGCTCCGCTGATGACCGTCGCGTATGCGCCCGCCTCAAGTGACGCCTGCCTGACCGGTCCATATTCCCTGATCAGCTCTCTGCGGTATGGTTCATGCAGCCGGTCCTTCATCATGAGACGGCCCATAGAACTGAAGTCTTTTGCGAATATCGCCATGAGCAGTGCATTGCTGATCGCGTTCTGGTCCACGGCATCCTGCTTCGGATACATTTCAGGCAGTACGCCGCGGGCGGCCTTCGTATCGATTTCATAATCGGGGACACTCATGATGATTTCAAGTCCGTCGAGATCGAGCGTGTTGTAGAAGAGTTCATCACCTTTATAATAGCCGACGAAGAGGCCGCCTGTTACAGACGGTCCCACATTGTCCGGATGGCCCTCTATCTCACTTCCGCGAAGGACTTTTTCGAATTCACTCAGGTTCAGTCTACAGAAGCGGTCGGCAAGTTCGATGCCGGCAACGATCGCAGAAGCGGAACTTCCCATGCCATGGGTGAGGGGGATCTCACTCCCCATGGAAATCTTGAGCGCTGGCATCTCCACGCCGTATTTCCGTGCAGTGCCGATGGCGGTCTCGATCACAAGGTTGGTCTCATCGTCCGGCAGCACTTTCAGGAAGTCATCACGGAAGTTTATTTCCCACCGCTCACTCTCCGATGCTTCAATATACAGGAACTTCTCAAGCGCAAGACCGACGGAGTCGAACCCGGGACCAAGGTTTGCGCTCGTAGCCGGCACTTTAAACTGGTGTGTTGCCATCTTCAGTGATGCTTTCTATATAGTCTATAATCTGATCCTCATCGTTCGGCAGCACTTTCGGTTTTTGTGTAATACGGTCGATGGCGGTCTGAGGATCCTTCAGACCGTTTCCAGTCAATACTGTGACTACGGTCGAACCTTTTTCAATCCCGCCGTTTTCCAATGACCTGAGCATCCCGGCAACACTTGCGTTCGCCCCCGGTTCTGCAAACACACCCTCTGCCGCTGCAAGATATTCATACGCATCAAGTATCTCATCATCAGTAACAGCTTCAATCCTCCCGCCGGATTCATCGCGGGCGGCTGTTGCGAGATTCCAGCTGGCCGGGTTTCCGATACGGATGGCAGTCGCCACCGTCTCCGGCTGCTCAATCACTTCGTCATTGACGATGGCTGCCGCACCCGCCGCTTCAAAACCATATATTTTTGGAAGCTTGGTACCTTTCTTTTCATTATATTCCTTGAACCCTTTCCAGTATGCTGAAATGTTCCCTGCATTACCGACAGGGATCGTCAGGTAGTCGGGCGCTTTTCCGAGTGCATCGACAATCTCGAATGCCGCAGACTTCTGGCCTTCCAGCCTGTACGGATTCACAGAATTCACGAGAGTGATTCCCTTCTTCTCTTCCGCGATTTTCCGCACGACTTTAAGCGCTTCATCGAAGTTGCCTTCGATGGAGACGATCTTGGCACCGTACATCATCGCCTGGGCCAGTTTGCCGAGCGCAATCTTTCCTTCAGGTATGACGACGATCGTATTCAGACCTGCTCTTGATGCGTATGCAGCGGCAGAAGCGGAAGTATTGCCGGTAGAGGCACAGATTACTGTATGTGCCCCTTCCTCCTTCGCCTTTGCCACTGCCATGACCATGCCCCTGTCTTTGAATGAGCCTGTCGGATTCGCCCCCTCATATTTCGCATAGATCTCTGAGCCGTACTTTTCGCTCAGCGTATCCAGGCGGATGAGCGGCGTATCCCCCTCATGCAGCGTAAGACGCGGTGTATCCTCACTTACCGGGAGATATTCAGCATATTCTTTTATAAGTCCCTGCCAATTCACCATTCTATTCAACTCCATCTATTTGATATGCTGCTGCAACGTTTACAGCATCATTCTGTTTCAGTTCATCAATGCAGGATGCTTTTATCGCTTCGGTACGGACGACAAAATCCGACTCTGTATCGATGTGCGAAAATCCGATTGACAATTCGTCCAGCACAGCTGCCAGGTTGTCATCGGCGCCGCTGCTTTTTATTCTGATGTAATATTCATTCATGCCGCTGCCATTTTTGACTGCTGCTGGGACGTCCGGAGCGAAGTTCTTATGGCTGCTGTCTTTCGACCGCACTGCATTGATCAAGTCCGACACGACGGCGGATGCTGTTTCCAGACTGCCGGCGCCCGGCCCATAGAACATCGCTTCGCCTACCGCATTGCCATTGACGAACACGGCATTCTTTTCATAGTTGACACCGGCCAGCTGGTGATCTGATGGTAACAATACCGGTTCGACACTGATTGAGAGCGTTCCGTCCCTGAATTCACTCTTGCCCAAAAGCTTCAGAATCAGATTTTCCCGGCCGGCATTCTCGATGTCGGTAATGTCTATACCGCTGATGCCGGACACCGGCACCGTATTGATATCGACAGTCCGACCGTAGGCAAGGCGGGAAAGCAGTACGATCTTCCGCTGTGCATCTATGCCTTCGACATCGTTTGTCGGATCCGCTTCTGCGTATCCTTTCTCCTTGGCATCATCAAGAGCCCGTGTGTAATCCCAGCCGTCAATCGTCATCTTCGACAGGATATAGTTCGTCGTGCCATTCAGGATGCCCATCACTTTGGTGATCTGGTTGCTGTTCAGGCTGTGCTCGATGCCGTGGATGACCGGGATACCCCCGGCCACACTTGCCTCATACAGCAATTGTGCATTATTCTCATTGGCAGTTTCGGCCAATTCATCTATATGTTCAGCAAGCATATCCTTGTTTGCACTGATTACATGCACGCCTTTTTCAAGAAACGCCTTCAGAATATTCTTGGTGCGTTCAATGCCGCCCATTACTTCAATGACAATATCCACAGTGTCATCTTCCATGATTTTTTCAATATCATCTGTAATGACCGCCCCGTCAAGCCCGCTGCCTCTCTTCTTATTGATATCATTGACAAGGACATGGCTGATGGTGAGTGACTCACCAGTCAGTCCGGCGATCTTCTCTCTGTTGCTCCCCAGTACATCGACGACACCGGTGCCGACTGTACCCAAACCAAGTAGCGCAATTTTCATATTGTCATTATACCTCCTGTTTCTGGAATACCATATAAGATACCATATTAGAGCGAAAAGTTGAAAAATTCAAGAAGTTTTTTCAGTTAATGGCTACACAATTCATAATTTTTGATGTATTATTGATTTTAAAATTCCAAGCGGGGTGTAACGATGATGAAAGTAGTTAAATTTGGAGGAAGTTCCCTCTCCGAAGCCAAACAGTTGAGAAAAGTTGCAAATATAATAGAAAGTGACCCGGCGAGAAAGATCGTTGTCGTATCTGCCCCGGGCAAAAGATTTGATGAGGATATAAAAGTGACCGACCTGCTGATTGCCCTGCATGGCAACAAAGTGACCGGTCTGAAGACGGACGATGCCATGGAACAGATACTGGAGCGCTTCGAATCGATCATCAGTGAGCTGGACATATCCAGAGAACTTCTGACAGATTTTGAATCCACTCTGAATAAATATCTCGAGACCATTGAAGACAAGGACCGGCTGCTCGATGCGCTCAAATCCTGCGGGGAGGACTTCAATGCGCAGCTCCTGAGCGAATTCCTCAACAAAACCGGCGTTCCTGCGAAATATATGCCGCCCGGTGAGGCAGGCATCAAAGTGACGGATGAGCCTTCCAATGCACAGCTTCTGCCGGAATCATATGATGCACTGCAAAAACTGGACTATTCCGAACACGTTCTTGTCATTCCAGGATTTTTCGGCATGTCCGAAACCGGCCGGGTGGTCACGTTTCCGCGGGGCGGTTCCGACATCACCGGCGCAATCGTCGCACGCGGTGTTGATGCAGAACTCTATGAGAACTTCACCGATGTCAGTTACATCTTCTCTGCCCATCCAGGCATGATTGAAAGTCCACATGCCATCAAGGAGATTACGTACCGGGAAATGCGTGAGCTCTCATATGCGGGCTTCAGCGTCTTTCACGACGAAGCCATCGAACCGCTGTATAAGAATAAGACTCCTATCATGATAAGGAATACGAACGATCCGGAAGTGGAAGGCACCAAAATTGTGGCTGAACGTGAGTTCATACCCGAAATGCCGGTGATCGGCATCAGCTGTGACGAGGGATTCACTTCAATCACACTCAGAAAATATCTGATGAACAGGCAGATAGGCTTTACAAGACGTCTACTGCAGATTCTGGAAGACCACGAAATCAACATCGAACACATACCTTCCGGCATAGACAATCTTTCAATCATCATCAGAAGCAATCAGTTCGAGGGCAATACGAAACTCGAAGATATACTGAAGGATATCGAGGAACACCTCGAACCGGAGGATATGTATGTTGAGGAGGATCTGGTCATTCTTGTAATCGTCGGTGAAGGCATGAAGGAACATATCGGCATCGCCACGAAAACGACAAGCGCCCTGAGCGACAACAATGTCAACATCAGCATGATCAACCAGGGGGCGTCGGAGATCAGCATGATGTTCGCAATTGCCCTAGAAGATGAAGAAAAGGCGCTGGAGGCAATCTACAACAACTATTTCCAGCATGTGGGTGTATAGGATAAGGGCTTCCTTTCGGAGGCCCTGTTGCATTTCAATAGGTGATTTCCGTCTCTTACGGGTATACTGATATTAAAGGGACAATACATCCCATCTGAATCAGGAGGTCAATATGATTTTCGAAAAAAGGATACAGTATATAAGAAGATACAGGGAAATTGCAATTGCCTTCTCCAAATCGGGATTTGGTTTCATTGTAGAGGAACTTGCACTGGATGAAATGATTTCACTGCCCAAGAGAATACTGCTTCGCCAGGGGAAAAGTGACAACGAGGAAAAATCCAGAGGTGAACGCATACGGCTCTTCCTGGAAGAGATGGGTCCCACTTTCATCAAGCTCGGCCAGATTGCAAGCACCCGTCCCGATCTTGTGCCGGATGACATCATCAAGGAGCTTGAACAACTGCAGAACAATGTCCCGCCCTTTCCATACGAAGAGGCGGTGGCGATCATAGAAACGTCTCTAGGGGCAACGAAGGAAGAGATATTCGGGCATATAGAGGAAAAGCCCCTCGGCTCCGCTTCCATAGGACAGGTCCACAAAGGGGAGCTCCTGGACGGGGAAACTGTCGCGATCAAAGTCCAGCGGCCGGATATAGAACAGACTGTCCGTAATGATCTTGAAATACTGCACCGGCTTGCCTCCCTTGCAGAATCCCGGATGAACTGGGCCAGACAGTATCAGGTGAAGGATATGATCGATGAATTTTCACGCGCCATACTGGAAGAACTCGATTATACGATAGAAGCAAGGAATACCGAACGGCTAGGCAAACAGTTTGCAGAAGACGGGACGGTCCATATCCCTGAAATCTACTGGGAAGCCACCACAAAAAACGTTCTCACGATGGAATATATCGAAGGCATCCGTATCAATGACTTCGAATCCATCGATACACTCGGCTATTCCCGCACGATTCTCGCCGAACGCGTGACAAATGCCGTCTTCCATCAGATTCTTATAGAAGGATTCTTCCATGGGGACCCGCATCCGGGCAACATTAATGTACTGCCCGGAGAAACCATCGCTTTCATGGACTTCGGGATGGTCGGCAAAATGACCAAGGAAATGAAGGCGAACTTCGGCGCCCTTCTCACCTCCCTGATGAAAAAAGACGCCGACGGTGTAGTCAGGGCAATCGTCCGCATGGGTGTCGTACCGGATGATGTCGATATGAAACAGCTCACGAAAGATGCCGAACTGCTCAGAGACAAATACTATGACATCCCGCTCAGCCAGATGCATCTGGGTGAAGCTGTACAGGACCTGTTCGGCATCGCCAACCAGCACCGTATCAAGCTGCCTTCAGACTTCACCATACTTGGCAAGACGATACTGACACTGGAGAGCACTGTAAGCAAGCTGGATCCGGAATTCAGCATTGTCGATATCGCCGAACCTTTCGGCAGGCAGCTGCTCAAAGAACGATATAATCCGAAGAACATCGCAGATCGGGCGGCCGGACAATGGACCGCCTTCAGCGACGATCTCGCCAGCGCCTCAGGCAATCTCTACGAATTCACAAAAGCACTGAAGAAAAGACAGGTGCCGGTCGAAATGGTGCTGAAAAGCAGTGAGCAGTATATGAGACGCCTCGACCAGATCGGCAACCGTCTGTCATTCAGTATTGTGCTCCTGTCATTCAGCATCATCATGGTCGGTCTGATCATCGGTCAGGCGATGAGCGGAGAGACCAACATCTTCTGGAACATTCCCGTCATCGAGATTGGCTTCATCCTCGCCATGTTACTGTTCATGGGCATGCTTTACGCCATATTCAAGTCAGGACGGTTCTGACAAAAAAGCATCCGGAGGAAACCTCCGGATGCTTTTTAAATATAAAACATGTAATCATCAACTTCGTCTTCCGAATGGTTCAGCAGATCGGCAAGCGTCGTGTGGTCGAGCACGTCCCTCAGTGCATCCCTGATCCGTCTCCAGAGATACCTCTCCGTTTCGGTATCCTTCTCATCCGTTTCCACAGCCACGATATTTTCTTCCAGTGTCCTGAAGATCCTGCCGACCATAATCGCATCCGGCGGGAAATTCAGTTCATATCCGCCGTAGGCGCCGCGTGTACTTTTTACGAGATTTTCCTTTTTCAGGCTAGCCACAATCTGTTCCAGATAAAGGTCGCTGATGCCCCGCTCTTCCGCAACTGATTTCACACTTCTTTTCTTCACTTCATAATCTTTGGCCAAAGCCAGCATAAAGTAAAGTCCATATCTTCCTCTTGTCGAGATTTTCATAAAGCACCTCATAACTTAAGTTCATGTTAAAGTATAATGTAGTAATATAAATATAACACACTCACAGGAGCAGGTGAAAATATGTCAACACAGCCACTCAGTTTCAGAATGCGCCCGACATCCATAGATGAAGTGCTCGGCCAGCAGCACCTCGTTGGTGAAGGCGGCATCATCAGAAGGATGGTGCAGGCAAAACGCCTGTCTTCGATGATACTCTATGGACCGCCGGGCATCGGAAAGACCAGCATAGCCAGTGCGATTGCAGGCTCGACCAGTTATAAATTCAGGACCCTGAACGCAGTGGCCAACACAAAAAAGGATATGCAGATTGTGGCGGATGAAGGGAAGATGAGCGGTTCTGTCATACTGCTGCTGGATGAGATCCACAGGCTGGACAAGGCAAAACAGGATTTCCTCCTCCCACACCTGGAAAGCGGCAATATCGTTCTGATTGGAGCAACGACATCCAATCCCTATCATGCGATCAACCCTGCAATCAGAAGCCGGTGTCAGATCTTCGAACTCAATTCACTTGAAGAGGAAGATATCCGCATCTCGATAAAAAGGGCAATGGAGGATGAAGAGCGCGGCCTCGGCAATATGAATGTCGAGATCGAGGACAAGGCGATGGAGCACTTCGTCCTGTCCAGTCACGGTGATGTCCGGAGTGCGCTCAATGCGCTTGAACTCGCTGTCCTCAGCACGGACAAGGACGAAGACGGTAAAGTGACAATCACACTGGATGATGCCGAGGCCTGCATGCAGAAATCAGCATTTCTGCATGACAAGGACGGGGATCAGCATTATGATGTCATGAGCGCCTTTCAGAAATCCATCCGTGGGAGCGACGTCGATGCAGCCCTGCACTATCTCGCCAGACTGATAGAAGCCGGAGACCTCGTGACCATAGCAAGACGGCTCCTCGTCATAAGCTATGAGGACATCGGGCTTGCCAACCCCCAGCTCGCAAGCCGGACGCTCGACGCGATAATGTCAGCAGAACGGCTCGGGTTTCCGGAAGCAAGAATTCCTTTGTCTCAGGCGGTCATCGAACTCGCACTGTCTCCAAAATCGAACAGCGCAATCAAAAGCATAGACGCTGCGCTGTCTGATATCAGAAAAGGGAAGATCGGCGCGGTGCCGAAACATCTGCGGGACGGGCACTATGCCAGCGCAGAAAAGCTGGGCAACGCAATCGGTTACAAATATCCGCATAATTACCCGAACCACGTCGTCAAACAGCAATACCTGCCGGATACGATGACGGAAAACAAATATTTTGATGCATCCGACGTATCAAAATACGAGAAGCAGCTGAACGATATATACACCAAACTTAAAAATATGTAGAAATGGAGCATCCGAAAAGATGCTCCGTTTAAATTTTGACAAAAAAATAAGCACCGGATGTTTTCATCCGGTACTTATTGGAATATCCGAGCTAAAGCCGTGTGTATTTGTTGATTATTTTGGCCTGCTATTTGCAGGTGGGTGCCCTGTTTCCTGCTCCAAACGTCCTGGCTGGCAGGCTTGTTTTTTGCAGGAAAACCAATTAGGCTCCCGTATAAAAAGGTGTTAGGTCAAAATATAATTCAACACATCACGAACTTCTCAGGTATTCCTATTACAAGTATAATACCATATCCTATTGAAAAAAGAAACTATAAAGCCTGTTTTTGATAAAACAAATGCTTTTTACATATATTCTTTCATTCAACTCCGCGTTTCCTCGATAATATTACTCATTATGGGTATGGTATTTAAAGATGAGCAATTGCTTACGTATTGGAAGTATTGCGGAAGATTTTAATTGCATCTGATTTTCTATATACTTTTCTTACAGTCAAACCGATAGGAGCGTAAATATGATCCAATTTAAAAATGTGACAAAGCGGTACGGAAACAAAACTGCAGTCGATGACCTGACTTTCAATATTGAGGAAGGCGAAACCTTTGTTCTGATCGGCCCGTCAGGCTGCGGAAAGACCACAACCCTGAAAATGATCAACCGGCTGATTCCGCTGACGAGCGGCTATATCTATTTCAAGGACAGACCGATCAGCGACTATCAGGTTTATGAAATGCGCTGGGACATCGGATATGTCCTCCAGCAGATCGCCCTGTTCCCGCATATGACCATCAAGGAGAATATCGCCCAGGTGCCGCTCATGAAGAAATGGCCCGAATCGGATATCGATGGACGCATAGATGAACTGCTGGACATGGTCGGGATGGACCCGGAACAGTTCAAAAACCGCAAACCATCCGAACTTTCCGGAGGTCAGCAGCAGCGCGTCGGCGTCGTCCGCGCCCTCGCTGCAGATCCACCGGTCATTCTGATGGATGAGCCCTTCAGCGCTCTCGACCCGATCAGCCGGGAGAAGCTGCAGGATGACCTTGTGGAACTCCAGAAGAAGATCAGAAAGACCATCGTATTCGTGACGCATGATATTCAGGAAGCACTTAAACTGAGCGACAGAATCTGTCTTCTCAAAGACGGTCACGCGGAACAGATCGGTACACCGGATGAATTCCTCACCTCGCCCAGGAATGATTTCGTCAAAAACTTCATCGGCGACCTGGATGCCCACAGGATGCAGCAGCTGACAATCGGCGATATTGCACAAAAACATTTGCCTGAAGCTTCAGCCAGCCACTCAGATTATCCATCTGTTCCGGCAGACACACAAATCCAGGTGGCTTTCCAGTACCTGTCGGAACATGACGGCATCATTGTAAATGGCGGCAACGGGGATGAAAAAGTCCTGAACAGCCGTGATGTCTTCAAATACCTCGCTGACAGACAGGCAGGTGACGACGGATGAATACATTGCTCGAAACATTGAATGCCAGAAAAGGTGAACTGCTTACTACACTCATTGAACATATACAGCTGTCATTCATCGCTTTGCTCATCGCCGTACTCGTCGGAGTGCCGCTGGGCATATCACTTACCAAAACGAAAAAAATATCCGAAATTGTCATCAACATTGCGGCAGTGATGCAGACGATTCCCTCCCTCGCCCTGCTCGGACTGATGATTCCGCTTTTCGGCATCGGTAAAGTGCCGGCGGTGATCGCTCTGATCATCTATGCACTGCTTCCAATTTTAAGGAATACCTACACCGGGATCGTTGAAGTCGACAGCGCACTTGTCGAAGCGGCAAAGGGGATCGGCATGAAGACCATGAGGCGCCTTCTGAAAGTTGAACTGCCGATTGCGATGCCGGTCATCATGGCGGGGATTCGCACAGCCATGGTGCTGATCATCGGAACCGCAACACTCGCCGCACTGATCGGAGCCGGCGGCCTCGGTGACCTGATCCTGCTCGGCATCGACAGGAATAATGCGTCCCTGATCATCATCGGAGCAATTCCTGCAGCACTTCTTGCGATCATTTTCGATGTCGTTCTGCGCATCATCCAACACCTTTCGTACAGGAAGATTATCATCACTCTCGGGAGCATCCTCCTTGTGATGCTGCTGATCACCCTCGGGCCTCTGTTCGGTCAGAAGAACGAATCCATAACCATTGCGGGAAAACTCGGGACAGAGCCATCCATCATCACAAACATGTATAAAATACTGATCGAAGAGGAAACAGACTATAGCGTAAGGGTTGAGGACGGGCTCGGCAAGACATCATTCCTGTTCAATGCACTGGAGTCCGGCGACATCGACGGCTACCTTGAATTCACCGGCACAGTACTCGGGGAACTGACTAAAGAACCGTTGGAATCAAAAGATGAGACCGATGTTTATGAACAGGCCAAATCGAGCCTCGAAGGACAGTTCGACATGACTATGCTCGAACCCATGCAGTTTAACAACACATACAGCCTTGCGGTGAAGCGGGAGTTCGCTGAGGAACACGACCTCGAGACAATCAGTGATCTGAAGGCAATCGAAGATCAGATCAACCCGGGCTTCACACTGGAATTCAGTGACCGCGAAGACGGATATCCGGCCATACAGGAAGCATATGACCTGAACTTCAGCAACGTCCGGACCATGGAGCCGAAACTGAGATATCAGGCAATCAACAATGGTGACATCAACCTCATGGATGCATACTCGACAGATGCAGACCTCAGACGGTACGACATGGTCATACTCGAAGACGACCAGAAAGTATTCCCCCCTTACCAGGGCGCACCGTTGTTCACACAGGAATTCCTGGATGAACATCCGGAAATCATAGACCCGCTCAATAAGCTGAGCGGACAGATCAGCGATACAGAAATGCAGGAAATGAACTATCAGGTCGGCGTCGAGGACGAAGATCCTTATCAGATTGCCGAGGATTATCTGGAAGAAGCAGGATTGATAGAATAATTATTATTTAAATACGAACGATAATAACGACTGAATGGTACCGGGGCAAAAAACCTCGGCAGACTGTTTATTTTATGAATCATAGAAAAAATCCGTACGTTAGAATCCGGGGAATAGCATCTGCGTAGAACTGCAGGCTTGCGGGAGGCCCCGGGAAAAGCTAACGTACGGATTATTTTTTCTGAAGATATTTATGTCCCAGCCCCTTTTCATCTCCTCTGTCAGGAAATGATAACTTTAATGACTGGCCGCTGATATTTGTATGTCCCTGTCATTCACCATAAACAAGCTCATTATCAGTAAGCTTCTGCTTTGCGTCATTACTATTGAGAGCGAAGATCGCAAATATGACAAAGAGAAAAACAATGGAACCAAGAATATAGAAGGTTGTTTCGTAAGTGGTTTGATCATATATCCAGCCTACGAGTGCAGAAAATATAATCACACCAATTTCACTGGATACTTTAAAGCCTATCAGGTACACAGTTGCAGAAAGACGTGCATCAAAATTTACAGCAATGTATTTAAAGACCGCCACCAATAGGATAGGAAGTTCAACAGCATGCAGCATTTTCATGAATGAGATTCCAAATCCACCGGTTACCGTCGCAGAACCAACGATGCGGAATGCCATTATACCCCCTGCAAGTACAAGTGATTGCTTAATACCTATTTTGTTGACAATGAATGGCGCCAGGAATAAGAATATCGCTTCTACAAATACCTGAGCTGAGTTCAATATGCCATAAACAGTATTTCCGTCAGTCGCTCCCGAAAACAGGCTGACAAAATAAACCGGGAAAAGCTGTTGGTCATATACAGTATATATACAGACTGTACCAAACAGATAAATTATTAAGAACCAGAAGACTTTATCTGAAAGCAGGGTCCGTATATCTTTCATAGAAACCTGGGTAGCATCCTTTTTCTCCGTTTCAGCAACCTCCACTTTAAAAACGGCATTGATGATCAGGAAAATGACACCAGTCGCCGAAGCTATCCAGAAATTAAGGTGCGGGTTTATACTCATCAGCGCTCCAGCCCCTAATGCGGAAACTGCATAGCCCAGAGATCCCCACATACGGGCTTTACCAAATTCAAAGTTATATTTACGGCTCAGCTTTTCTGTAAAGGTTTCCAGGAAACCGGCTCCGGCGATAAATCCCGCCCCCAAATAGATTGCGCCCAATATCGCACCAATATAAAAATGATTCAATAGCAATGGTTCATATATATAAATGACAAAAGGAGCAATCAGAACAAGTACCACACTCTGTATCCAGACAAGGTTTTTCCTGGTACCCAGTTTATCTTGGATATAACCATAGAAAATCATGAAAAACAAAGAAAAGAAAGAGTTGAAAGAATAGATGGTGCCCACCTGTGCACCTGTAAGACCCAGACTGTTATTCAGCCAAATTGCGTAAAATGACCACCAGACTGACCATGTAATGAAAAAGAAGAATAAATAGCCGGATGAAAACCAGTACTTACTGTTTTTTAAAAAGTCCATATTGAAAGCCCCTTTAAACAGAATTAGAATTGAAACACTACCCCAACTTTAAGTATTTCTATTACCATATTGATTTCAGTTTCGTACAGGTAAGGGTGTTTATTTCCAAAATTTCACCTTCCGAAAAAACTTCAAGAAATTTGATTTTTCCTTCCGGATAAATAAGGTTGGTCATAGAGAATAAGCCATCATTTAAAAATAAC
>DXHR01000012.1 GCA_019113295.1 Candidatus Salinicoccus stercoripullorum
TCAGTTGGATCTCTTCCATCATTTGTCAAATGGGAATCTCCATCATTCTTTTCTTTATTCTCAGGAGATAAATCCGTTTCAATTTCTTCCTCATTTTCAGGTTCTTGTAATTCATCGTTTTCTGTCTCATGTTCATTAACAGATACCTCAACTCCTGCAGATGGATTATTATTAGCTGCTTCAGGTTGATGGGACATATAGCCATCTAGTGTATTTATAGAAATAAACAATATAATGAATATAATGACTGAAGAACCTAAAGTAATAGCAGGTATTTTTAGATTTTTTTTCATAATAGCCATAATAACTATTGCAATAATTGAGCCGATGGCGACAAAAGGCATAATAAAAATAAAAATAAGTAGACCAATCATTAATAATGAAGTCATTAAATTATCTTCTCCTAAATAATGTTATTTGTATTGTAGCATTAAATTATGATTTGTAACTGATTGTTTTTACGGTCACGTGACCGTAACGTGACCAAATAATAAGTATCCATGTGTTTTAATGCGTTATTAATATAATAAAATCCGTTTATGGTGGGTGTTTGTGGTCCTTTGTATTATTTATATAATTCTCGCTGTCAGCTTTATGTAAAAAACGCTCCCGGATCTTTTGATCCGGGAGCGTTTTGTCATTCCCGGTAATCCTTTCCTTCATCTGCATCCTCATTTCTCACTTCCGTCACTTTGATATCCTCATGCGAGACGACTTCCGAGATGTGCCTGGTTTCCGTCCGCCTGTCTTTCCTGATGATGACTTCCTCAGTGACGACCCTTTCCTTGATGACCTTGAGCCGGTCACGTGTAATCGGTATGCGGATGACATTCTCATCATCATCCGCATCGTCATTGTTGTAGTCTTCAAGCAGCGGCTCTGCTTCAAGCCGTCTCCGTTCGATGTCCACATCATCGTATTCGACGGGGATGTCCATTTCCTCAAATTCCGAATCGGAGTATTTGCTGACGATGACTTCACCGAGGTTCACATTCTCCTTATCCACGACAAGACGTTCTTCCCGGAGCGGCATGGTGTCTTCGGCAATATGATCTTCATCCCCATTATCGTAAGTATTTTCCGCATACGGATCCGGACCTTTGATGGAGCGGAGGGTCTCATCGTCATAGTCGATATAGAGCAGCATCTTGCCGTTCTCGAGCGACTGCCGGTAGACTTCCTTTTCGTAATTACCGAGATGCAGTTCGTCCATGACCTGCTCGTCTCTGTCTTCGCCGGAAAACCATGCGACAATCCGGCCCCAGGCGTCACCTTCCGACGATTTGTGTCTGACGTCCGGATAATGGGTCAGCATGTCGCCGGGATCGTGTTCTGAAATGACGGTCAGACGCTCTTCACGCAGATTCTTCCGTTTGTAGTGATCGATCCTGTTCAGCAGCTGGTGTTCGTTTGAAAAAGACTCGATTGTGCCCATGGCGGCCATCCTCCTTATTTATATGACTGGTAAATACAAATGTGATTGATACGTTATTCCCATAACACTGTGTAAATAAACGGCCGGGGCAGGGGAATATGCGTCCCGCGTTTCATTTCCCATCACCCGGGTATATCTGTTATCATGTATCCTTAAAATGAACGGATCGGAATCCCGGTCACGAAGCCGGGCTTTTTACTTGGAGGCAAATATGAACCTGAAATTTATAATGACCCTCGGCAGTCTGCTCACTATCTTTGCCGCTACGGTCCTCGCCGACAGCTTCCTGCCCGTCGAGGCGGAGGCGCCCGAAGAGAGTGATGTGATCGTCGTGCTCGGCGGCGGTGACCAGGGCAGAGTGGAGCGGGCAGCCGAGTTGTATAATGAAGGATACGCGGATGAAGTGCTGATCACGGCGTCGGAAAAGGACGGCAGCACCTCCGAACTGAAAACTGAGGCCGAATATTACGGCATCCCAAAAGAGGCGCTGGTTGTGGAAAATGATGCCACAAGCACGTATACGAATGCCGTCAGCACCATGGATTTCATGGAAGAGGAGGACATGGACTCCGCCATGGTCGTAACCAGCGACTATCATGTGAAGCGGACTGAATTCATCTACGATAAAGTGAACGATGCAGATTACGAACTGAATTATATCGCCGCCACAAACCTTGCCGGCGAAAACTGGATCGAGCGGGAGAACTCACACATCATCTGGTTCGATGAGATGAAGAAGATGTGGGGCTACAGGATGGGCCTTTACAAGTGGATAGATCAATAGATGACCCCGGCTTCTGATATAAGAAGGCCGGGGTTTTCGAAAATGTATTACGACATTTGACCGGATGATGGCGGCTCCTGGGTCCCATCAATAATTTTTTCTTCATCAGAAAAACTGTCAGTTATAGAGAGCATTATTGAACTGGAAAAAGAACGTAAAGTTTTGAGTTTGACTCAAACTGAAGTACTGAAATAGTATGCCAGCGTTTAATACATAATATCCAAGAACTAAAATAGCCGGTATGATAAGCAAGATTATCATACCGGCCATTCAATTATAAGTTTTTATAATGCCTGACTACATTTTCAACAGTAAAGCCTTTTGCCTGTATAACATCAGCACCGGCTCCGGATTCACCGAATGAATCTACACTCATCACTGCGCCATCTTCTGTAACATATTCTTTCCAACCCAGTTTTGAACCCAGTTCAATCGAGAGTCGTTTACGAAGTGAAGGATCTAACACTTTATTCTTATATTCTTTGCTTTGGTTTTCGAACAGCTCCCATGATGGCATACTGACGACATTTACTTTTATACCTTCGTCTGAGAGTCTGTCTTGTGCCTCAAGTGCCAGATGGACTTCTGAGCCTGTTGCAATCAGAATGCCTTCGGCCTGCTCTTTTTCAGCGAGGATATAGGCACCTTTTCTGGTGCCTTCGACAATCAGCTCGTAGTTCTGTTTGAGAACCGGGACGTCCTGCCTGCCTAAAGCCAACAGGGTGGGAGTGCTGCTTGATTCTGAACTAATCATCCAGGCGCCGATTGTTTCAATGGCATCGGCAGGACGTATGACGTTGATGTTCGGCATCCCTCTGAATGATGCCAGTTGTTCTACCGGCTGATGGGTTGGCCCATCCTGTCCGACTGCAACACTGTCATGTGTGAACACGTATGTGACAGGTAATTTCATCAATGCAGATAACCTTATCGCCGGTCTGATATAGTCTGAGAACACAAAGAATGTACTGATATAGGGTCTCAAGTGGTTAAGCGCTAAAGCATTGCCTATCGTGCCCATCGCGAATTCCCTTACACCGAATTTAATGTTCCTGCCCCGGAAGTGATTCTCTGCATTGAAATCAGGGAACTTTTCCAGAGTCGTTTTGTTAGATTTGGATAGATCGGCAGAACCACCGAGGATGGCGACGTTATCCTCTGCCAAGTGGTTGACTAACTTGCTCGATGCAACACGGGTGGACACCTTCTCTGTCCCTTCGAATAATTCAGACAGATCTGCAGTATCCACATCCAGATTTTTGTCGATGATTTTTCGGAGCGACGAGTATTCATCCGGATAGGATTCTTCATAATCATTAAGAAGTGTATTCCACTGATTTTCTGTCTTGTTTCCTTTACGGGCAATCTCACCAAAGTGACTGTAGACGTCTTCCGGGACAAAGAAATCTTCAGAGTGTTCCCACTTATAGAATGATTTCGCTTTTTGTATTGCTTCTTTACCTACCGGATCGCTGTGTGCATTGTGTGTACCTTCAACATGTTCGACACCAAAACCGATCGTATTTTTCACTTCGATGATTGTTGGTTTATCTGTTTTGGATTTTGCATTATCTATTGCCGTGGTAACTGCACTCAAATCATGTCCGTCTTCAACGAAAAGGTGCTGCCACCCCATACTCTCAAAACGTTTTCCAATGTCTTCCGAGAATGAATCTGTAACATCACCGTCCAGAACAACATCATTGGAATCGAAAAGGACTATCAGTTTTCCAAGTTTCAAATGACCGGCCAGTGAAGCGGATTCGTATGATACGCCTTCCATCAGATCTCCGTCACCGCATATGCTGTATGTGAAGTGATCGATGATATCATATCCGGGTCTGTTGAAAGTGGCGCTCAAATATTTTTCCGCAATGGCAAGTCCGACGCTGTGACCGATTCCCTGACCGAGCGGCCCGGTGGTCACTTCTATACCTTCTGTGTGTCCATACTCAGGGTGGCCCGGTGTTCTGCTGCCGATTTGCCTGAAACCTTTAAGATCATCCAGAGTAACATCATATCCGCTTAAATGAAGAAGTATATAATTGAGTATGGACCCGTGACCTGCAGACAGGACGAATCTGTCACGGTTAAACCAGTGTGGATTTTCCGGATTCACTTTCAAGTGGTTCTTCCAGAGTTCATAAGCCATCGGTGCGGAACCAAGGGGCATTCCCAAATGGCCGTGCTGAGCAGTCTCTACAGAATCAAGTGCCAGTGTTCTTATGGTATTTATGGACAGATTGCTGATGGATAAATCAGTTGCATTATTCAATATGAATCCTCCTCAGTTTATTTTGCTTCTTCGCTGCTGACCTGCTTGTTTCCAAATTTTTTCTGAAGCATGATACTTCCGACCAGAACGAGTACAATCAACGCAATGACGCCGATCTCACCAAGGTACTTGGCAATATATCCGAGTACTACTCCTACAAGGAGGAAATCTGTATCGGAGAATGTTGTGCTTGCAGCACCGAGCTCTCCAAGGTATGGAAGGAAGAGAAGTGGCAGGAATGTAATGAGTATGCCATTTAATGCAGCCCCTGCGACAGCCCCTTTTATCCCGCCTGTTGCATTGCCGAACACTCCTGCTGTTGCACCCAGGAAGAAATGTGGGACAACACCGGGGAGAATGACAACGCCGCCTGTCAGGAACAGCGCAAACATGCCGATGACTCCGGCTAAGAAACTGACGAAGAAACCGATGAGTACTGCATTTGGAGCATACGGGAATACGATGGGGCAGTCGAGTGCCGGTTTGGAGTTCGGTACAAGCTTTTCGGAGATCCCTTTGAATGCAGGAACGATTTCAGCAAGAATCAGACGGACACCGGACAGGATGATGAATACTCCGGCTGCGAATGTTACACCCTGGATCAGTGAGAATACAATATAGTTCGTTCCGCCGCTGAGTTCACTTTCAACGAATGCAGGACCGGCAAATAGAGCTGCGACAATGTATATGACGACCATTGTCAAAGAGATACTTACTGAACTGTCTCTTAGGAAACTCAGACCTTTGGGGAAGTTGATATCTTCCGTGGAAACTGATTTCTTCTTGAATAAAGAGCCGACAGCAGATGCCGCAACATAGCTGACCGTTCCGAAATGTCCCAGGGAGACCTGATCGTTACCAGTAATCTTCTTCATGGTAGGCTGTGCAAGTGCAGGGAAGATGGCCATGATGATACCGAGGGAAATGGAACCGGTAATGATGAGTGGGACACCGGACCAGTTACCTACAGTCAGTATGATGGCAAGGAAAGCTGCCATATAGAACGTGTGGTGACCTGTCAAAAAGATATACTTCAAGTTTGTAAAACGGGCTATGAGTATATTGGCAATCATACCGAATATCATGATCAATGCGGCCGTTGAGCCATACTGCTCAAGCGCTATGGAAATGATTGCCTCATTGTTTGGTACGACGCCCTGTACATTGAATGCCTGCTGGAACATGCTGCCAAAGGGTTCCAATGATCCCGATACAACACCTGCCCCCGCACTCAGTACGATGAAGCCGAGAATTGTCTTTGTTGTGCCCTTTGTGACTTCCGACGATGGCTTTTTCTGAATCAATAATCCAATAAGAGCGATGATGCCGACAAGAATAGCTGGCTGGCTGAATATATCAACCAGTATAGAAAGTAAATTTCCCATTTATACCCCTCCAGTTATATGAGTTTAAAGCGCACCCTTTTCTTTCAGTTTCTCTTCAATTTTCATTTTGAGTTCGTCTTTATCTAAAATATTATCCAGTACAATGAGCTCACCGAAACTTGCCACATTATCGGCAAGGTCTTTTCCGCAGATGAATACGTCTGCCATATCCGGCGAGGCAGATCCGAGATCGCTGTGATCCACTTCGATATCTCCTTCATTGATGTCCAGTTCCTTCAATGCCTGCTCAATATTCATTTCAATCATGAAACTGCTTCCCAGACCGTGGCCACATACAACTAAAAATTTCATTTTCAATTCCTCCAATTAACTAAGTATGTTATAGATTTCTTTTTTGCTTGTTGTTGCTAACAGCGAGTTAACAACGTCCTGATCACCAAGTTTTACTGCCAAATCCCTGAGTATATCGAGGTGCTGCTCATTATCCACAGCGGCAAGGACAAATATTAAAGAAGCTTCATGGTCCCTTTCCGAAAAATTAACCGGGGAGCCCAGCTTCAAAAGGCTTAACGAAACCGCGTTGACTGTTCCGTCGGGTCTTGCGTGTGCTATGGCAATCTGAGGGGAAATGACGATGTAAGGACCGAGTTCATGGACATTCTGTATCATTTCTTCTACATAGCCATATTCGATTTTCCCAGATTCAAGGAGTGGGCGGGAAGCTGTTTCGATGGCAGCCTCCCAGCTGTCTATTTCATTTTGAACCTGTATATTCTCTTCAATCAACACGTCTTTTAACAAAATATCACCACCTCTATAGTTTGCTGACTTCTTCTATGTTTTCTATCAATCCTGGCTTTCCGTGGCTCTCGATTCTCTCCATCCGTTCTTTGTCCATGAGGATGAAGGACAGTTGTCTGAGTGCATTCAAATGAATTTTAGGCGAGGTGGTTGCCAGACATATGATGTATTTGACAGGATCATAGTCTTCATGACCGAACCTGACCGGTTCGTCGAGAGACACAAAGCTGTACCCTGTCTGGTTCACATAATTGAATGATGAAGCGTGTATCAATGCGATATTATTGCCTATCACCATATAGGGGCCATGCATGTTGAACTGACTGATGATCTCATCTGCATATTCAGGCTGGACAAACGAATCTTCAGCCAATGGCACGACAGTTTTGGAAATTGCTTCTTCCCATGTATAGGCTGAAACGTCCCATCTGATATGTTTCTCATGCATCAGCTGATTTAGGACAGGGCCGATTTCCACTGTTTTTTTAACAACAGTTTCCCTATGAGAATTGATTGCCGAATTCAATCTGCTCCTGTCATTGCTGTCAAGAAACGGACTGACGTTAATCACTTTTACCGGCTGCTCATCCATGTGGATGGTGCTGATGATCAGATCCAGATCATTTTCCTCAAAGTATCCTGGTTCCAGCTTGGATAAGGAAAGCACTTCAACTATATTAAGTTCAGGGTAGTAACTTTCAATCCGTGTCTTCAGTAATTGCGAAGTCCCGATACCACTTCCGCAGATCAATACTATGTTCAGGTCAGTACTTCTGCTTTTGGATTTTCTTTCTATGGAAGAACCAATATGAATGGCAATGAAGGCGACTTCATCTTTGCTGAACGTCACCTCGAAGGTATCCTCAAGCAAATGAATATTCGCTTCTGCCGCATAAATGATATCCGGATATCTGTGGTTAATTTCATCAAGCAGCGGATTGTCATTTCTAAAACCGTATTTCATCCTGTAGATGGCGGGTCTCAGATGTACAAGCAAACCCTGTATCAGTTCCTGGTCTTTATCGATGGTGACTCCCATCTGTTGTGTAATATTTCTGAGGAAAGAAATGATTGTATTCTTTAAAACTTCATCCTGTTCGAATTCAGTTGTTTCCTCATTGAATGATTGTCGTGCTCCGAGCAGGTGGAGCGCTATATAGCCGGCTTCAGAAGCCGGAAGGCTGAGATTAAATGACTGTTCGATTTCTTTCTGAAGAATCACGGCAATCTCAAACTCCTTTTTAGCACTCAGTTTCTCAAATTCTTCCTG
>DXHR01000013.1 GCA_019113295.1 Candidatus Salinicoccus stercoripullorum
CATATAGAATAGCTGTAAACGATGATATTGACAATGTAGTGTATTTAGAAGTTCTCACGACTACTTTGGATCAGAGATTACTTAAAGATGATAACGTGAAAATTTATGCTACTTTCAATGATTTAATTACATACGAAACAGTGATGGGAAGTAGCCAGACGATACCTGCTTTTAACGCACATGGTGATCGAATTATCTTAGATGAAGAAAACTGAATATAATATAAGTCTCTTATTAAAGTATAAAAACAGCCACCTCCTGGGTGGCTTTTAACATGCGGTTTTACAGGCTGCATGATAGACATAATATCATGCTTCAGCATTTTATCCCTGCGAAGAAAGAAGAAGATAAATACATCAAGATTCAGGAATATCTGAATTTAATTGAATACTTTAAATCGCGGGATGAAAAATCATATATCCTATTGTATATATTAGCGATTACCGGCGCACGGTTCAGCGAAGTGAACAACATGAAATATGAGGATTTCAAGTTTGGTACGATTCATCTGACAGGCACTAAAACAGAGAACGTTCACAGGGACATGGAAGCCAATCAGAAGGTCATCGAATTGATTAAAAAGAAATTGGGTAAACATCCGAGACGGATGGATGGCTGTTTATTCAACCTTTCCCACAATGGAAGCAAACGATTCATGAATTATGCGAAGAAGCGCACAAGAATGGAACACAAAAAAGGCGTAACGACTTATGCGCTACGCCATACCCACTGCTCCTATTTAATTTCACAAAGCATCCCGATCGAATACATCAGTAAACGACTGGGGGAATTCGTCTCTCAATATTACACTCGGATTCTACGCCCATCTGCTCGACGAACAGAAAGAACAGCAGAGTCAAAAGGTACGGGATATTTTTTCTTGAAAACTTTGGTCACGTATTGGACACGAAACATCGTAAAACTCTTGTAAACACTGGTGTTAAAGAACTCGTATAAGCCGACAGCGAGAATCGAACTCGCATTGCAGCCTTACCATGGCTGTGTTCTGCCATTAAACTATGTCGGCACAATCAAATTGAATGGTTAATTTCTCAACCGAATTGATTATAACATATATTATGCAGAACGGAATCCTATATTTCAAGAAAAACAGGACAAAAATGGTGAAAGTTGAAACTATCGGCCTCACTTATACCTGTTCAGCAAAACTTCAGGAATATGGCAGTAGTCACCCGGACATCTATCCAGCCTGTCCTGGTGTTCCGCAGCACTTCTTACATAATTTTTGAGCGGAAGCACTTCAACAGCGATGCGCGCGTGATCGTCTCGTTCCGTGATGAATGCCTCCGCCGCCTTCAGATGCTCCGGATTCCCGCTGTAAAGACCGGTCCGGTATTTCTCACCGATATCCTCGCCCTGGCGGTTCACACTGTATGGATCGATGATTTCGAACAGATGCGCCATCAGCTCCCTGACAGATGACACCGACGGATCGAACACGGTCTTCACACATTCCGCGTAGCCGTCATATTCACCTTGCAGAGTCGCAGACGAGCCGTTCGCACGGCCTGCTTCAGTCGAAATGACACCGGGCAGTGTTTTGATGAATGCCTGCACACCCCACAGACATCCGCCGGCAATATATACAGTTTCCATACAGCATCCCTCTCTTCGAAAATAACTCTGATATTATCCAGAGTACGCTGTTTCGCTGATCACTTCAATCAAATTTATTAAATTTCCGCTTTTCCATTGCGAACATATGTTCGGTGTTTTATAATTGAATCCACAACACATACAAAAGTGAGGGGATTGGATGTCTATATCATTGGTGACGAGCCAGATAAAGCGTCTGGAAGGTGAGATCGATTCACTGAGGCTGAAGATGCAGAAGGAAACGCAGAATGAAGCGGATGCTTTGAACAATATATCGAAATCGACGAAGAAGCTGAACAACAGCAGGACGAGTGCGTCACTGAACAGTGCGATCCGTGATTTTGACAATGCGAACCGGAAATTGAACAGGGCGCAGGGGGAAAAGGCGGAGCTTTCAAAACGCCTGGCGAAAAAGGAAAAGATGCTGAACGACAAGCGGGACCGTCTCATGACCCTGCACTATAAGCATATGAGGGAGGATATTGATGAGATCGAATCGTTCTATACAAGCAAGGAGGCGGAGATCCAGCAGAAGATCGACTACTCGAAACAGAAGCCGTTCGATGTGTTCATCTCCCATGCCACGGATGACAAGGATGATTTCGTCACTCAGCTGACCGACGGACTGAAGGATGAAGGCATCCGGATCTGGTACGACAGTGATGAAATCGAATGGGGACAGAGCATCCGGCAGAAGATCGACCGCGGACTGACGAACTCGCGCTTCTTCATCGTGGTACTCTCCACATCGTACATCAACAGCCACTGGACGAACTATGAGCTGGACGGCATACTGCAGCGGGTGGCGGGGTCCGAGGAGAACATACTGCTGCCGATCTGGCATAATATATCCAAAGAGGAGATCGACGCCTTCAGTCTGACATTGAGCGATAAGTTCGCCCTGAACACAGGCCAGCATGATGTCGGGGAAATGATCGATGCGCTCGTCAGCCTCGTCAAGCAAAACAGTGTGAATGTCTGACTCCGGAAAAAAACAGCCAAAGCAGGAATCTGCTTTGGCTGAAAGAATGCATATCCTATTGTCTCTGTTTGACCCAGTTGATGATGCCGCCGGCGAGCATGATGTCTTTATGGCGGCGGGTGAGGCTGTGGCTGACCAGGATGGTGTCACCGGATTTTTTGAGTGTCACTTCGAACGGTTCATCCGCCTGGATGGCCTGGCGGACGTTATTGAACTGGAGTGTGTCCTCCGCTTCAATGAGTTCGTAGTCCTCTTCGTTTGCGAAAGTGACCGGCAGTATGCCGAAGTTGATCAGGTTCTGCAGGTGGATCCTTGCGAAGCTCTTAACCAGCACGACTTTGAGGCCGAGGTACCTTGGTGCAAGTGCGGCGTGTTCACGGCTTGAGCCCTGGCCGTAGTTGTGCCCGGCTACGACTGTATGTCCGCCCTGCTCCATCTTGATCATTGCCTGGTTATGGTAGTTCGAATCGACCCCTTCGAAGGCGAATGTACTAATTTTCTCTATATTACTGCGGTACGGCAGGACCCTTGAGCCGCCGGCCAGTATTTCATCCGTTGAAATGTTGTCTCCCATCTTGAGGAGCACCGGCAGTTCGAAATTATCCTCTATCGGATCGAAGTGCGGGATTTCGGAGATGTTCGGTCCTTTCTCGATCTCGATGTCACTGCTGTCCTCAGGCGGTGCCTCTAACATCTCCTGTGTTTTGATGGCTTTCGGCTCCGTCACTTCCGGATAGTCCATATCCAGCTTCCTCGGATCCGTGATCACGCCGTATAACGCCGAAGCCGCTGCAATCTCGGGGCTGCACAGGAAGACGCTGTCCTCTTTCGTACCGGAACGTCCCGGGAAGTTCCTCGGTGTCGTCCGGAGACTGTTCTGCCCCGTGGCCGGTGCCTGGCCCATGCCGATACAGCCGTTGCACCCCGCCTGGTGCATGCGTCCTCCAGAGCCCAGGAGGTTCGCGATGTGGCCGTTCTCGACCAGCTGCTGGAGCAGCTGCCTTGATGTCGGGTTGATATCGAACGAGATGCCGTTGGCTATGGATCTGCCTTCGACGATCAGACTGGCAATCGCAAAGTCGCGGTAGCCGGGGTTCGCGGACGAGCCGATGTATGACTGATAGATCGGCTCCCCTTCGATTTCAGTGACGGGCACGACATTGTCCGGGCTGGTCGGTTTCGCAATCAGCGGCACCAGTCCGGACAGGTCGATCTCATCATGATCGTCGTACTCCGCCCCTTCGTCCGCTTTCAGTTCCATCCATTCATCTCCGCGGCCCTCCTGCTCCATGAACCGCTTCACTTCATCGTCTGACGGGAAGACCGTAGCGGTTGCGCCGAGTTCCGCACCCATGTTGGCGATGACATGACGGTCCATCGCAGACAGGCTATCGAGGCCGGGTCCGTAATATTCGATGATCCTGCCAACGCCGCCTTTTACACTGTGGCGTCTGAGCATTTCCAGTATCACGTCTTTGGCACTGACCCAGTCAGGCATCTCTCCTGTCAGCTTCACGCCCATCACACGCGGCATTTCCACATGGTATGCTTCCCCTGCCATCGCCATCGCGACATCGATGCCGCCGGCGCCCATCGCAAGCATGCCCATGCAGCCGTTTGCACATGTATGACTGTCGGAGCCGAGAAGTGTCTTGCCCGGAATCGCCAGCTCCTGCATATGCACAGGATGGCTCACGCCGTTGCCCGGCCGGCTGTAATGCACCCCGAATTTCCGGGAGGCGCTCCTCAGGAATATGTGGTCGTCCGGGTTACGGTAATCGTCCTGGATCAGGTTGTGATCCACGTACTGTGCCGAAACCTCCGTTTTCACCCTGTCGAGATTCATCGCCTCGAGCTCGAGCATCACCATCGTGCCGGTGGCGTCCTGCGTCAGCGTCTGGTCGATCTTGAGCCCGATTTCCTCACCGGGGGTCATCTCGCCTGACAACAGATGTTCCTGTATCAATTTCTGAGCTACATTCAACTGCATTTTCCTTTCCCCTTTCCATGAAATTCATCCCGCTTCCGGGACACTGTTATACTTACTATTTCACTTTATCGGCCGCTTCAAACTGGATTTGAAGTTTTTACCATGGATTTTCTCATAACGTGTGGCTGTAGGCATACCTTTTAAAATGCGATACACTGGAGAGTGGCATAAAAATCCATGTTGAAATCCTGGAAATAAAATTATCGGAGTGATTGCATTTGGCCGAGCTGACTGAACAGATGATACGCAGCCTTTATTCGGATACTTTCTATAAAAGAGGGAAACGCTACTATGAAACAGGCAGCGTGAAGGATGTTACGTATATTCCGGAGAAGAACATATGGCGGGCGAAAGTCGCCGGCAGCCGGACGTATAACACGCGGGTCATCCTGCATGAAGACGGTATTGCCGACTTCTGCGACTGCCCGGCCTATCCGACCTATGGCCAGTGCAAGCATATCTGCGCGACACTCCTTGCCATCAAACATCAAAAGGAGTCTGAAAAACCCCGTCCGTCGGACCGCAGCTTCTTCGACAACCGTTCTTCAAACAATCCACGGTTCAAAAAAGCGGAGTCGCTCATCGATATACTGGGGAACCATGAGGTCCCGGCTTACGATAAGTCCCCTCTCCATGTCGAGTACACGCTCGGATCATATACGGACAGTTCCCCGTACGGGAGCCGTGAGGTCTTCACCATCCGGCTGCGGGTCGGCGAAGACCGGCTGTATGTCGTCAAAGACATCCGGGAATTCCTGGAGGCTGCCACGACTCACACACCCGTGGAATTCGGTAAACATTTCACCTATCATCCCGAATATCACACGTTTACGGATGAGGACACGGAAGTGCTGAACAGGCTGATCGGCATCCACAATACGGAAGCGTTCTACACCAGGAGCAGCAGCCGGATGCCGAGACAAAAATCAAAAGACCTCACCATCCCCCACTATGCACTGGACGGGCTGCTCGCGCTGCTTAAGCACCGCAGCTGCAAGTATGATGACGGTTCCTCCACCTACAAACAGCTTGAAGTATCAGACAAACCTGCGCCTGTGTCGTTTTCCCTGGAGCAGCCGGACAGCAATGAATACCGGCTGAAGACACATGGCATCACAGACGGGGAATTCTTCCACCAGTACGGCTGGTACTCGGAGGATGGCATATTGTATAAACTCACAGGAAGCCAGAAGGAAATGCTGCCGATGCTCGAGAACAGTAAAGGCAGGGTCGACCGGTTCGGCATCACCATTTCAGAAGATCAGATCAGTGATTTCATCACCCGCGCCCTGCCGGCCATCAGGCAGCTGGGCGAGGTGTCGCTCGAAGGGGAGATCTCCGATCAGGTGACAGAGACGCCGCTCACCATCAAAATGTTCGTCGACCAGTCTGATACATCAGTCGATATCAATGTCCGGTACCACTACGGTGAAATATCGATCAACCCGCTTGACGGGGAAAAGGGGGACGGGGACCAGGAACAGATACTGATCCGGGACCATCCGAAGGAGCAGTACTTCATGGAAATGCTGAAGAGCACCGCCGTGGAGCAGTGGGACGGGGCTTTCCATATCACGACGGAAGACGCGCTGTTTTATTTCCTGCATGATACGCTGCCGGACCTCGGGGATCTTGCAGAGATCTATATACCCCCGGCCCTCCGGGACATGATCCTCCCCGAGCCGCCGAAGGCGGCGGTTGCCGTCGATGCGAAAGAATCAAATGATTTCCTGGAAGTGGATTTCACCATGGACGGCATCGATCCGGAGGAGATTCCGGGCGTGCTGAAAGCTGTACGGGAGAAGCGGCGCTTTGTCCGTCTGCCGGACGGTACGTTCATGCCGCTCAATGATCCAGCACTGGGTGATGTGGCCGACCTGCATGGATCACTGGAGCAGAATGCCTGGAAAAGTTCGGGCGGTTCCATGACACTGCCGATGTACCGCGGGCTCCAGGTCGAGGATTCGCTGATGGATATGGATGCGGAACAGAGGATTTTCAGCAGCAGTTTCCGGGAGTTCGCCTCTTCCATCAAAGCACCGGAGACAGGGGAAATCCGGATTCCGGAACGATTGGATGCAGACCTCAGGAATTATCAGGAGACGGGATTCAAATGGCTCAAATCATTATCCCGCTACGGCATCGGCGGCATCCTGGCCGATGATATGGGGCTCGGCAAGACACTCCAGACCATCACATACGTACTCTCCGAAATGGAGGACGGCACAGACCGGCCTTTCCTGATCGTCACACCCGCATCCCTCACCTACAACTGGAAAAACGAGTTCGACACATTCGCACCGGATACCGAAGTCACCGTCGTGGCCGGCAATGCCGCCGAACGGAAGGCCATACTCGAAAGTGATGACCGGCCTGACGTCTACATCACTTCCTATCACACTCTGCGCCAGGACCTGGAACACTATCGTATGACATTCCACGCCATGATACTCGACGAAGCACAGGCGATCAAAAACCACCGGACGAAAATCGCACAGGCGGTCAGATCAGTCTCGGCATCAAGACGGTTCGCCCTGTCCGGCACGCCGGTGGAGAATTCGGTGGATGAACTCTGGAGCGTCTTCCAGGCCATCATGCCCGGATTCCTCCCCGATCTGAAGGCATTCCGCTCCACTCCACCGGAGACGATCTCGCGGCTGGTCAGGCCCTTCATCATGCGGAGGGTCAAGGAGGACGTGCTGACGGAACTGCCCGACAAGATCGAAACCGTCCATTACACCGAACTCAGGCAGGAACAGAAGAAGCTGTACCTCGCCTATCTTGAAAAAATCCAGAAAGAGACGGCCGATGCGCTGGCCGGCGAAGGGCTCAACAAAGGCCGCATGAAAATACTCGCCGGGCTCACCCGGCTGCGTCAGCTGTGCTGCCACCCGTCGCTGTTCATCGATGAATATGACGGCGCATCAGGCAAGATGGAGGCACTGTTCGAAATCATCGAAACAGCCCTGGGGAATAAACAGCGCATGCTGATATTCTCCCAGTTCCCGAGCATGCTTAAGATCATCCATGAGCAGCTCCGGGCAAACGGCAGGGATGCCTATTTCCTCGACGGCAGCACCCCGTCACAAGAACGCGTCAGGCTCGTAGAATCATTCAACTCGGGCGATGAAGACATCTTCCTCATCTCCCTCAAAGCCGGCGGCACCGGCCTGAATCTCACAGGCGCCGACACCGTCATACTGTATGACCTGTGGTGGAACCCGGCCGTCGAAGAGCAGGCCATCGGACGCGCCCACAGGATGGGACAGAAAAAATCCGTCCAGGTGCTCCGCCTCATCGCCCAAGGCACGATCGAAGAGAAGATCAACACACTCCAGCAGCAGAAAAAAGAAATGATCGACCAGATCATACAGCCGGGAGAATCCACCGGCGCCGCCCTGTCCGAAGAGGACATCCGGGAGATACTGTCGCTGAAGTGATTCACCAGAAAATGCGTGGCTATGCTGATCATTCAGCCGGCCACGCATTTTCTCTCAGAGCTCTGATATTCTTTTCGTCACTTCGAGGAAAATATCCACGTCTTCTTCACTATGGCAATGAATCGGTGAAACTCTGACTATGGAATCCAGACCCACCGCCTCAAGAATCCTCTTCGAATAATGACTCGATGATTCCCGGGCATACACAAGGATGTTTTCCTTCCCGTAATGGTCCACCGCTTCACTGTTTGGTATATTATCAAAAGTCAACGCGAGAATCAGATCCTGGTTCAAGCCGTTCGCCTTTTCAAAATGAACACTGACATTTTCTATCTTGTTTATACCAATCACATTCTCAGACCCGTTAAGCAGCCTCTCCAGAATGGCCTGTTCCTGCTTGTGGATCCTGTTCATTCCTTCGACAATCAATTCCCGCCGGTCGTCACTTTTTCTGTAGAATTCCCCAATCATGCATATATAGTCGACAACTTTCGAGAATGCGGCATAGTGTGCCGGTGTTTTACTTCCAAGGTCCCAATTGGTTGGCTCTGTAGCAATTAACCGATGATGAGGCAATGAAGCAAGCCTGTCCGACATCCAGGCAAATCCCACTCCACGGTTGCCGAACATCTTATATGGAGCAATATTCATTCCGTCAACCGACCATTTCTTTATATCTATCACTGCATGTGGCGCACCCTGTACAGCATCAACGATGATGAATGCATCCGTACTCTTTTCTCTGATTTGGTTTGAATATTTCTCCATATCATGCATCGCCCCAGTAATATTGGAAGTTAGAATCACTGATATGATACGTGTGTTTTCATCAATCAGCTCTGTAATATTTTCAAGCGGGACGCTCCCCGTGCTTTTATCAGCCTGTGCCACCCTCACTTCATGGCCATACTTCTCAGCTGAAAACTGGCAAGCATCATATGAGGATGGATGCTCTATTTCCGTCGTTACAATATTCCCCGGTTCTGACTCAGATGCAGCAGTTGCAATCATCTCAAACATCAGCTCGGATGCAGTCAGCGAAGTGGCGACTGCACCGCTGTCCGCATTTATGAACCTATTGATGTCCCGCTTACCGTCATCTATTATTTTCTGTATGTCTTTCGCGATATCGTGCGAACGCTCAGGAGAGTCAGGGAGAGCTGATATCCTTGCATATTCCTCCACTACAGAATTGAGGCGTAATGCCCCACCAGCATTCTCGAAAAACAGTCTTTTTTTGCCGCGGAAATCTTCATTAAGATAAGCAAATTCCCCGCTTACCTTCTCGTGCAGTTCTTTAGGGAAAAATTCAACGTTTCTTTTTTTCATTATGTTCGCCTTCCTTATTTTAAAATACTTTCTGAGAATCGCTATTTATTTTTTTATTTTTCGCATTGAATACATCTTCGTCTAGGTCACCCGTTTTCTTCGCCACAATTGTCGTACCATTCAAATCACCTGTAATGTTCAGTGCCGTATGACCCATATCGATGATTGGCCAGATGGCAGCCAGCACAGGTATCAATGTCAGCGGCATGCCGACGGATTCGAGCAATACTATAGAAAACACTATCCCTGCTCCCCTTACGCCGGCTGCTCCAATAGAAAGTACCAGCCCGAGTAGGACAAACTGTACTATGAGACTGAATGTGATCGGCATACTATACAGATTCGCCGCGAATACCGAGATGACCCCGATTGCCACGGCAAAACCATCCATGTTCACAGTTGCACCGAACGGTATCGTAAAACCAGAAGTCCGTTCAGTCGTTCCTAGGTTCTTTTTGGAAATGGCCAGAGAAATCGGTATGGTTGCAGAACTAGTCGAAGTCGTAAATGCAAACAGTGTGGATGGATAAACATTCTTGAAAAACTGGAAAGGGCTGAGACCAGTCGTAACCTTGAGCATGATCGGATAGATGACCAAAAACACTACGAGCATCGCAACATAGTCGGCTATTATGAAACTGATAGCCGCAGATAGCATATCCGAACCGAATGTCCCGACCATGTTTGCAACCAGGGCAAAGATACCGTAAGGCGCAAGCTTGATGATATGTTCCGTCAGTTTGAGCATGACGTTCGCACCTTCATTGATGAACTTGACCAACGTCGGTACGTTATCATGGCCCATCGTCAGAAGGATCAGACCGATGATGATTGTGAATATGATGATCGGCAGCATATCCATATTGGCCAGTGATTCGAATATATTCGTCGGAATCCAGGAAAGAAAATGATCGATAAAGTTGAATTCCTCGGATTCAACCGCCTCACCGTGTTCCAGAATCTCTTTCTGCTCTTTACCAGGCTGGATGATTAGCGCTGTGAGCACCCCTATCGTTGTCGCAAACAAACTTGTCATAATGAGGTAGATGATAAAACCACCACCCACCTTACCCACAGCTTTGGAATCTTGAAGCTTCAGCATGCCGGCCAAAATGGATGTGATAACCAATGGAATAATGAGCATCTGAAGCAGCTGTATGAACAATGTACCGAATGGTTCGAGTACGCCGGCACTGTCCCCCAGAATTAGACCGGCAATCACCCCTAAAATACCGCCAATGGCAATTTGTGTGTAAAGCGCCATGTTTCCCCATAATTTAAATACCTTCTTCATATTGTAACCCCTTTCATTAATCTGAATTTTAGCAAATTATTCAAATATGGTAAAATTAAATTTATAAAGATTAAATATAAGTAAAACAGATATTTAGAAAGGAATATAAAAATGAATAGCATACAAGTAGAAGCTTTCCTCACGGTCATCCGTTTGGGCAGTCTGTCAAAGGCAGCCAGTGTTTTATTCGTATCCCAATCGACAATCAGTCAAAGGATAAAAGCGATAGAAGCAGAATACGATGTCAGTCTGCTAAAACGGGAAAGAGGTGTAAAAGGAATTTCGCTGACTCCAGAAGGTGAGCGGCTCTATAAAATCGCCTTGAAGTATGAGGAACTCCATGCAGAAGCGAAAGGGATAAAAGCTACTACACGCGGTACCACTGTCACAATCGCTGCCGTTGACAGTGTCCACAACTATGTAATGACAAAAATATATAAAAAGTTGAATGAAAACCTTTCTGAAATCCGTCTCGGCATCCATACGCATCAATCGAATGAAATTTATATGCTGCTGGAACAAAGAGATATAGATATCGGACTTACCCTTCAAGATCGCGAAATGGAAAACATCGAAGTAGATGAATTATTTACTGAGGAAATGGTGCTGATCAAATATAAAGATACCTCTGGTAGGATAGACAACATAAAAAACAAAAATCTCGATATATCAAAACAAATACTCGTCAATTGGGGACCCCACTACCGAATATGGCATGAGAAGCATTGGGGGCCGCTGTCTAATTCATTCATTCAGGTCGATACCCCGAAAATGATGATTGAATATATGAAAGACGGCGCATATTGGGCCATCGTGCCCATATCGCTAGGTTTATATATGCAAGAAGAAAACATTGCAGGAATATATCCATTGGAAGACCCCGCCCCGGCCAGAACATGCTATATTGTCACTAGAGAAAATTCAGATGAAAAAACCAGAAAAGTAAAAGAGGAAATCTTCAGGATGAAAACATCGGTATATGAATAGGACATAAATATAAAAATGCTTTCCCACTACACAGGAAAGCATTTTTATTATTACGATAATTTTTATGATGTTTCAATGACCGTCGCTTTCGGAACACTTGACTGGATGTAAGAAAACTAGAGTTTATATTATGAGGCAGATTGGCTGCCATCTGTTCGTTCATCCCTGTAGGACCATATTGCAACACAATGGAAACATGGGCATCGCTTTCCTGCCAACTCAAAATATGACACTATGTGTTACAAGATATGAAGAGCTGAAACAGAAAGGAGGAAGTGAAGACTCTTATTGTGAGTGCCGGACGCCGTATAAATATCCATAAATCAATGAAATCACGCACCGGCCGCTGGCCCGGTGCGTGATTTTTTCAGAGATGTCATGACCGGTCCTGATTATGTTCCCGGCCATGCGCTCCGTTCAATTCCTTTTCCTTCAATATATAGCTTAAAAGATCCAGCATGATGCGCGCTGCCGTCTGTCCGGTCATCCCTGTCGGATCATACTGGGGGTGCGACTTCTACAAGATCGAAGCCGATGACGTCTCCGTGCTCCGCAATCGCCTTCAGTAATTCATTCACTTCATCATATAGCAGACCACCCGGTGACGGTGTGCCTGTTCCCGGTGCAATGGAAGGGTCGATGCCGTCGATGTCGATGGTGATGTAATACTTCTCCTCTTTTGGAATGAGGTCGATAAGTCCCTGCACACCTTTTTCCCGCATCTGTTTCGGGGAGAGAATGGTGCTGCCGTACTCCCTCGCTGCATCGACGTCTTCCTTCTTACTGCTGCTGATGCCTCTGATGCCAAACTGGAATATCTCCTGTACATGATCCAGTTCGGACAGCCGCCTCATGCAGTTTCCGTGTCCGTAGCGCATGCCTGAACGATGATCCGCCCAGTCGAGGTGGGCATCTATCTGGATGACATGGAATGGTCCGAGTGCTTCCAGCCCCTTGCCGACCGGCGCAGTGATTGAATGGTCACCTCCGATGATGACCGGCATGACCCCTTTTGATGCGATCTTCCTCACTTTTTCTTCAGTATTATCATGGCTCTGCATGATATCTCCATGGATGATATCCACATCTCCGCAGTCAAACACCTTCCAGTCGGGCCCGAGATACGTAATGTCATTCTCTATGTCATATGCGCCCTCCAGACCAAAGCTGTACAGAGTCGATCCCTCGCGCACAGCCCTCGGTCCCATGCGGGCCCCTGATTTCCACTGGGTTCCCATATCATTCGGCACACCGATTACCGCAACGTCCGCATCCATCTCATTCAATTTCTCAATATCATCACAGATCGGGTACTTTCCGAATGTGCTGATTCCTGTAAAAGGCAGGTTTAAAAACTGTTGTTCATCAGGTTTTACCATAATAGATTCCTCCCCGCTGTTTTGGTCTCCATACATTTATCTGATTATTCTTAATTCTATTTCCAGATATAATGTATCATGCCCATCCTGATATGACAATACTAAGACGATTATTAATTTCAAATAAAATTTTCAAAAAATGAAATATATTGCACAACATTTCAGTACATAATTGCATATTATACTTACATTAACTGATTTAAATACATAAATTCCGTATTTGTAACAAAAGGGGGGCAAAATAACCGGCTGCCATGCAAAACCCACACATTCTGGACGTTCCTTCCGGTGATTCCCTCTTTTTTGATCCCTTCAATTTCTTCACAGGCTTTATTATAGAAAAGCGTCACATCCTTATCATCGGTGATATGAATGCCGCCATAGGAATAACCGGTCAGAGGCTGGGTTTCTTCATATAAAAAAGCACATCTCCGTCAGGAGACATGCATATCAATGGTCAAAGGTACTTGCGCCCGATGCTGCTGTTATGGAAGTCCTTGAAGCACTGGAAGTGTTTCGGATTGAGATTGCGGAGCACATAGGTCCTCTCGTTTTCTTTGTCATTAAGCAGTTTGATGTACAGTGTACCGGCTTCATGGTCGGCTTCGTTGGTGTACTCAATCAGCTGCATATCGAGTTCCGTCATTTCCTTGAAGGGATAGTGCGTCACTTCCCATTCCGTGTCTTCGTCAATCGGCCTCAGATTGGAAGTGCTCACTGTGACAAGCTCACTGTCCAGCAGGAAATACATTCCGGCACGTGTGAGGTTGGTCAGACAGGTACCGATGCAGTGGGCATTCTGATGACGGCAATTGTCGTAGCCTTCATGCTCTCTCAAAAAATAGTTGACACTGTTCATAAATTCGAGATCTTTGCCATCCAGGTTATGTTCATAATACAGTATCTCCTCGATGCTGAGCGGCAGCTCGATATTACCCAGATATTCATTCAATGTACGATACCTAATCATTGTTTCTCACCCTATATTTTATTTTCAGTCGAATGGCACAAGCAGACGGACTGCATACAGATTCAGCATTCCCCCATACTTCAAGAGACGTCCATCGAATTTAAGTGGACTAATCTATCTTCCATTATATTACACATTCATATAAATTCCAAGCACGATGGAAAAGCGGCATGGAGACCATGTTGTGGTCCATGCCGCTTGTGTTTGCATATTATGTTCCCCTCTACTCCTCCATCTGTTTCCTGAACTCGTTCATGACGGAGTTGGCCTGCGGCCCGACGATGATCTGGACGTGGTGGTCGTCGACTTTGACGACGCCGTGGGCGCCGGTCTGCTTGATGTTTTCTTCGTTGACCTGCTCCATGTCGTCGACGACGAGACGAAGTCTGGTCATGCAGTTTTCATAGTCTGTGACGTTGCCGCGCCCACCGACGTTTTCCAGGACTTTCTTCGCCATGTACTCATACTTGGAATGGCTGAGTTCGAGCTCCTGCTCGGATTCATCGGATTCTGCACCGAATTCTTCATCTTTTTCACGTCCGATGACCGGGATGTTCATCTTCGTGATGAGTATATAGAACGTGAAGTAGTACAGGACACCGAAGGCGAGGCCGATCGGCAGGATGAACAGTCCTTTCTCTGCAATGCCCAGGTTCAGTGCATAGTCGATGACGCTGCCGCCCCATGAGAAGCCGTGCCGGATGCCGAGGACATAGAGTGTCGCCCCGGCGAGTCCGGTATAGACCGCATGGATGAAATAAAGGAGCGGTGATGTGAAGATGAACGTGAATTCGATCGGTTCGGTCAGCCCGGCGATGACGGATGTGAGTCCGCCGGATGACATCAGTGCCTTCGTCTTATCCTTCTTCTGTTTGTATGCTGCGCGCGTGATGGCAAGTGCGATCGCCGGCACACCGAAAATCATGACGATGAAGAAACCTCCGAGGAAATAGCCCGCGGTCGGGTCGCCGTTTAGGAACCGTGTGATCTCGCCGGTGACGACTTCGCCGTCCGGTGTCTCATAGCTGCCCAGTCCGAAGTAGATATAGGTGTTCAGCACATGGTGCAGCCCGAACGGCAGCAGGAAACGGTTCAGGAAGCCGAACAGGAAGATGCCGAACGCACCCATGCCGACGAGTGCCTGTGCAAATGAATCGATGCCCGCCTGGGCATACGGCCAGATGAATGAGAATATTCCCGCAACCGGGATCATGATGAGGATGATCAGCGTGATCGGCCACTTCTCACCGCCGAAGAATGAAAACATCGCCGGCAGTTCGGTGTCCTTGAAACGGTTGTACACCGCCGCTGCAATGAGTCCCGACATGACCCCGCCGAATACGCTCATGTCGAGGTCCGGGTTCATGAGTGTCAGCCCGTGGTTCAATACCGTAATGGCGAGATAGCCGGTCAGTGCCGGTATCCCGCGGTCCTTCGTCTTTGCCATCCCCATGGCGATACCGATGGCGAGCAGCACGTCCATGTTCTCGAAGATGACGCCGGCTGCCTGGAACAGTGTGATATTGAGCAGATCTTCCGCGCTCAGCCGGAACAGGATACCCGCAATCGGCATGGCGACGATGGGAATCAGCATCGATTTACCCAGATTCTGCATGAATTTTTTCATTGATTATACCCCCTTGCCGAGATCACTGTAGGTGATCAGCTGGATACGTGCGTCGTCCGTTATCTTTTTGATGATGCGCGCGTCGGTCAGTGCGTCAAGTTCCTCGAGCCGCGGCATGACATACGTCGAACCACCGAGGAGCGGCTTGTCGATATAGGCCGGGTGGCACATGATCTCCACCGTCTCCGCTTCCCCGAACGTCGTGAGGATCTTTTCGTTGTCTGCTATCAGTATATCCGGCTCATACTGGAAAAAGTCCGTTGTGGTAAACTCCAGTCCCGCCGCTTCAAAGTTGTTGCGCACCGGCAGCCTGTACTCCCTCGCCAGCCTTTTGAACACCGGCAGCACGGGCGCCAGATTATTCACATGGTGATGGCTGTCGAGGTGCGTCGGTGTGAGCCCCGAACCGAGGAACTTCTCGATCTGCGCCTTCCATTCCCGGTACAGTTCGTCCGGATCGATATGGAATTTCCCCTGGTACTGGCTGTTCTTCTTGAAGTTGCCATCCGCATCCACCAGCGTATGGTGCGTATCCAGGAGCGGCCGCCCGCAAGTGAGCGTCAGATGCACCCCTATCCCCAGGTTCTCATGCGCATGCCCAAGCATGAAAGCATGCTCCGCCGCCGGCATGTTCGTCATCAGTGTCGTCGATGTGAGCAGCCCTTCCGCGTGCGCATCGATGATGCCCCAGTTGACGGCCCTTGAGTAGCCGAAATCATCCGCATTGATTATGATCCGTTTCATATTTGTCCCCATCCCCTTTTCCTATTTCAATTCCGGCCAGTAGCCTTTATTCGCTTCGATCAGGTCATCCAGTATCGCCTTCGCCCTGTTCACATCCGTCACCGTACGGTTCAGCGTCAGCGCCTGGAGCATCTTCATATAACTCTGTTCATAGTACGCATCCACCACCAGTTTCTCATAGGCATACTGGTTCTCGATCAGTCCTTTGTAGAACGCCGGGATCTCCCCGACTGCAAACGGCTTCGGACCGCTCTTCGTCATCATCGCCGGCACTTCCACCATCGCCTCGCGGGGGATGTTCGAAATGATGCCGTCGTTCTTCACCATCACGATATAGACATGGTTCAGATGATGGATGAGCGACGCCGCCGCCCGGATCATGTAGGCACCGTGGATGTCCCCGGTAAGCTTTACTCCGGAGAGCGACTGCGATTCAGCGATCCTGTCGCACGTCTCATGCACCCGCTTCTGCCGTCCGTCTATCACCTGGCGCGCCCGCGTATTGTCAGGCCGTTCCTTCTGCGCCATGTCCTCCGGATAGAAATAGTACTGCAGATACGTGTTCGGCAAATATTCCGGAAAATCCATCAGCATCCTGCGCGCCGTGGCAAACGTCGCCTGCCATGAAGCGTCGTTTGCGATTTCACTGTCCGTGGGAATGAACCCCTCGTTGACGATTTTGTCCTTTATCACATCAGTGTAGTCCTGCCCGAGTTTGTCCTCGATTTTCGTGAACCAGCCGAAATGGTTGAGGCCGAAGTATCCGGGCACGAGGTCCCATACGTCCTTCTCCAGCATATCCGCATAGCTTTTCATGATGGCGATCGGCATGTCGCATATGTTGAGCAGACGGCCGTCGTCCGGAAATTCGCGCTTCAGTGCTTCGGCCACGATGGCCGCCGGATTCGTATAGTTCATGATCCATGCATCTTCCGCATAGGTCCTTATGTCCCGGATCAGTTCGATCATGTCCGGTATCGAACGCATGCCGTATGCCATGCCGCCCGGACCGCATGTCTCCTGGCCGAGCACGCCGTGCCTGAGCGGGATCTGTTCATCCTGCTCGCGCATTTTGAGGCCGCCGGTGCGGATCTGCAGGAAGGCCACATCGATGTCAGTAAATGCCGTCTCCTTATCCGTCGTATACTTGAATTCTTCGAGTTCCGGGTATTTCTCCCGGAGTATCACTTCCACCGCTTTCGCAATTTTCTCCTGCCGTGCCCGATCCGTATCATAGAACGTCAACTTCCTGAGCGGCAATGTTCCCTTTTCATCAATCAGACTCATGATGATGCCGAGTGTGTACGTGCTGCCGCCACCCACGATGACAAGATTCTTCTTCTCCATCCATGAAACCCCTTCCAATAGTATTTAGTATCAATCTAACACAACATTTCCATGAATACAATACAACTTTAATACAAATTTAAAAAGTGGTATTAAATGCTGTTCACAGATGATAGAATGGACGGTAATGAGAGAGAGGTTGAACGCGGTATGTGGAAGTCTTCGACACCTTTATATAAACGGATTGCGAACAAAATCAGGGAGGATATCATCTCGAACGGCACAGAGGGCGGGGAGGCCATCCCGACGGAGACGAAGCTGGCGGAGATGTATGACGTCAGCCGGGTGACCGTCAGGCGTGCCGTCAAACTGCTGATAGAAGAGGGGCTCGTGTACAGTGTGCATGGAAGCGGGACATATGTCAGCGAAAAGAAAATCGAGCATGACATATACAAGCTGCAGGGATTCACCGAAGAGATGAGCGGCCTGCACAGCAACCCGTCCAACGAGATACTCGAGTTCCAGCTGACCGCGCCCACGGTCGAAGTCAGAGAACACCTGAAACTCGGTGACAATCAGAAAGTCTACTATGTCAAACGGCTCCGGATCGCAGACGGCCAGCCATTGATCCTCGAGGAGTCATACCTGCCGTATGCCCTCTTCCCCGATCTGTCCGTCAACGTCATGAAGGAGTCAAAGTACGAATACATTGAACAGAAGGGGTACACGATCAACAGACGGCACGCCGACCTCAGGCCCATCCTGCCCGGCGAAGAACTGATGGAACTTTTGCACCTTGAAGAATCAGCGCCGATGCTGTGCCTCGAAGCCTACTCCACCTTCACTGACGGCACCCGCTTCGAATATTCCACAGTGTACTATCACCCGGTGAAATATACATTCAAGTTCGTGTCGGAGAAATGATCGATGGACCCAAAAGTGAATTGAGGCATAAATTAACCCGCCCGCCAGCTTTCCCGGGTCATCGCGTAAGCCTGTAGTCTTACGCAGATGCTGTTCCCCAAGGAGTCTGACGGGCGGGTTCTATCCCATCTATAAATTTTATGTCCCATAAATCAATCTATTATTTCAAAAAATATTCCCTATCGTCTTTACATTACATGCGTTTTGCATTAACATTTAAATTGTCTAAATATTCTCCCATAAATATTAGGCAAGCCACCCTCTATCCTAATGTAGAGGGTGGCTTTTTGTCCGGGTCTGTCATCTGACGCTGTACCTGGCGGATAATTTTTCTTTGTGTGCTTCGAATACTTCGTCAAGCGATATATCGTATTTGTTGGCAATCACGGCGACGTTGCCGAGTACATCTCCGAGTTCGCCGACCAATTCTTCCCGGTTCCTGTCATATGACTCCGGTTGTTCATCCGGTCTGTCCCTCCCGATTTCAAGGGACCGGATCGCCCGTGCGACTTCTCCGGTTTCTTCGGCCAGGAAACCGATCCTGACGAAGATGTCAAGATCCGACCAGCCGCGTGATTCATAATATTCTTTGACCCATTCCTGGAATTCCGAAGTTTCCATCCTCTCACTCCTTTTCGTATTCCCCCGGATCTTTGTCAATCCATATAGATCATGATCTGTTTCATCACTTTATCGACAGCATCTTCCAGGGACATATCGGCCGTGTCTATCGTGATTTCCGGATTTTCCGGCGGCTCGTAAGGGCTTGAGATGCCGGTGAAGTTCGGTATCTCCCCGCTCCTCGCCTTCTTATACAGCCCTTTGACGTCACGCCGTTCGCATTCTTCGAGCGGTGTGCTGACGTATATCTCCACATAGTCGCGCCCGATGGTTTCCCGTGCATTCTGCCGGTCGCTTTCGTACGGGGAGATGAATGAAGTGAGCGTGACGAGCCCGGCTTCGTTCATCAGCTTCGCGACTTCGGCGATGCGGCGGATGTTCTCGATCCGGTCCTCTTCCCTGAATCCGAGGTTCTTGTTGAGACCGTGCCTGACGTTGTCCCCGTCCAGCAGCATGGTGTGCCGCCCCATTGCGGCAAGTCGCTGTTCCACTGCATTGGCGAGTGTCGATTTTCCAGAACCCGAGAGTCCGGTGAACCACAGTGTCAGCGGCTTCTGGGCCTTCATGTTGGAACGGTGTTCCCTGGTCACTGCGGTCTCCTCCCAGATGACGTTCGTCGCCCGGCGCAGTGAATGGTTGATGATGCCGGCGGCCGATGTCGCATTCGACACACGGTCCATCAGGATCAGGCCGCCGAGTGCTTCATTATTCTCGAACGTGTCGAATATCAGGTCTTCGGACAGCGAGATGTCACAGACGACGAGCTCATTCTTATACACCCTGCCGGCGGACACTTCGTCTCCGCTGTTGATGTCGATCTTGTGCTTGATGGACATGACGGTGCCCGGCAGTGTCTTCGTCCCCGCTTTGACCAGATAATTGCGGCCTTCGACAAGCGGTCCGTCATCCATCCAGAGCAGTGTCGCCGACAGCATGTCCGTCACTTCGATGCTGTCTGACGTCGTGAGTACACAGCCTCTCGACACATCGACTTCCCTGTCCAGCTGAATGGTGGCTGGCTGGCCGGTCGCTGCCGCTTCCGACTCCCTGTCACCGATGAGCACGCTTTTCACTTTCGCCGTCTCACGGCTCGGCAGTGCAGTGATCTCGTCACCCACACGGATACTGCCCGCCTCAACCTGTCCCTGGAAGCCGCGGAACGTGTGGTTCGGGCGGCTCACCCGCTGCACCGGCAGTACAAACGACTCGCTCCTGACTCCCTTTGCCACGTCCACCGTTTCAAGATATGGCAGCAGTGCCGGCCCGTCGTACCACAACATGTTCTCCGATTTCCCCGTCACATTATCCCCGGCTGTTGCGGACACAGGGATGACCTGCACACTCCCGGGAGCGAATCCGTATGACAGCTGCATGAAATCCTTCCTGATCTCCCAGAACCGTTCCCTGTCGTATCCCACGAGGTCCATTTTATTGACCGCAAGCACGATATGCCGGATACCCATCAATGAACAGATGCGGGCATGCCGCTTCGTCTGGGTGATGACACCTTTCGTCGCGTCGACCAGTATGACCGCGAGGTCGGCAAATGATGCCCCGACCGCCATGTTGCGTGTATACTCTTCGTGACCGGGCGTATCCGCCACAATGAAGGAGCGCTGCTCCGTGTTGAAGTAGCGGTAGGCGACGTCGATCGTGATGCCCTGTTCCCGCTCGGCCATCAGTCCGTCGAGCAGCAGTGAGTAGTCGATCTCCCCTTCGCGGCTGCCGACCCGGCTGTCGAGTTCGAGCGCCTTCTCCTGATCGGCGAATATCAGTTTCGCATCATACAGCATGTGGCCGATCAGAGTCGATTTGCCGTCATCGACACTTCCGCATGTTATGAATTTCAACAGATCTTTCATCCTAGAAGTACCCCTCTCTCTTGCGGCGTTCCATGCTGCCGGATGATTCCTGGTCGATGACACGGCTCGTCCGTTCGGAAGAGACCGCACCGAGTGTTTCATCGATGATCGCGTCCAGCGTATCCGCATCGGACTCTATGCCGCCGGTCAAAGGATAGCACCCGAGTGTCCGGAAGCGCACCTTTTTGTTCACGACCTCTTCATCCCCGCCGATCCGCATGCGGTCGTCATCCACCATGATGATGTTGCCGTCACGCTCGATGACCGGCCGCTCTTTGGCAAAGTAGAGCGGCACAATGTCGATCTGCTCCTGGCGGATGTACTGCCATATGTCCTTTTCCGTCCAGTTGGACAGCGGGAAGACGCGCATGCTTTCGCCCTTGTTGATGCGTGTATTATACAGCTTCCACATTTCAGGCTTCTGGTTTTTCGGGTCCCAGGCGTGGTTTTTATTGCGGAATGAAAATACCCGCTCCTTCGCACGCGACTTCTCCTCGTCACGTCGGCCGCCGCCGAATGCCGCATCAAACCCGTGTTCATCAAGCGCCTGTTTCAGCGACTGCGTCTTCATGATGTCGGTGTAGGCTGATCCGTGGTCGAACGGATTGATGCCTTCCTCCACACCCTCCTGATTGATGTGCTCTATCATTCTGATGCCGAGCTCACGTGCCCGCCGGTCCCGGAATTCGATCATCTCCCTGAACTTCCAGGTCGTATTGACATGCAGGAACGGGAACGGCGGCTTTTCCGGATAGAACGCCTTCAGCGCCAGGTGAAGCATCACCGAGCTGTCCTTGCCGATGGAATACAGCATGACCGGGTTCTCACATTCCGCAGCCACTTCGCGGATGATATAGATCGCCTCAGCCTCGAGCTGATCAAGGTGCGTCATGTTTGCCATGGTTACAACTCCTTCACAAATGGGTACTGTAGTGTTACAGTGTATCCCTTCCATGATAACTTACATAACGTTTCAGTACCAATGGAAACATCCGTTTTCCCGGGTCACGGGCTCTGGTATAATTGAAACGAATGATTTTTAAAAAACGAATGACGGAGGAGAGCCATATGCGGACCATCTATTTGCATGTCGGTTACCATAAGACAGCCACAACCTTTATGCAGGGGTCGATATTCCCGAATCTTAAACATGTGAACTTTATACATCCCGACTACATCATGGGAGACCTCAGGAAACTCCGTCTCGGAAGATTAACCGGCTACCAGATCGATCTCATCCGCGACGAGTTCGACAGCTTCGAAAACGACCGGCCGCTGCTCATCTCATATGAAGGCCTCTCAGGCAGCCCGTTCGCACCTAAGAAAGTGAAAAAGCAGAGAGAGATACTCAAAGACCTCAGAAGAGTCTTCCCGGCAGATCGGTACGACGTCCACATCATCGTCGGACTCCGGGAACAGGTCGACCTCATCACCTCGCTTTACGTACAGCACATCCACCAGGGCGGCGTCATGGATGCCGGAGAGTATGTCCAATACTGCCGCAGCAACGGCGTGCTCGAAAACTTCCACTACCAGAACTATCTGGAGGAAATCGAAGCCATCTTCGGCAGGGACCATATGTACATCATGATCTTCGAGGCATTCAAAAAAGCCCCTGCAGAAGAACTGCAGAAGCTGCTGAATTACATGGGCGAACCCGAAATCCCGGAGTACGAAGAAGTCAAAAGCGTCCGCAAAGCCAATAAAAGCTTCGGCACCGCCCAGGTCGCACTCGGCCGAAGGATGAACCAGCTATTCAAGACACCCATCCATCCAGAAGGACCGGTGGCGATGATCAGTCTCTCCCACCGCAATTATCTGCCGACCAGATATATACTGCAGAACAAGCTGAGCTACGGCCTGCATCACAAGAAGTACCAGCTGCCGATAAACCTGCAGATTTCACTGAAGAAACAATATACACAGAGTAATTACGAGCTCGCAAACCAGTATGAACTCGACCTGCCGAAAGAGTATTTTATGGAGTGAAAACATCTTAAAACCTCTGCATAAAAATATGCAGAGGTTTATACTTACTTAATTGAATACTGCTCAGTATAAGTAGACCAGCATCTACCTTGAATCTGAGGCCTCAGCCACTTTATTAGTTGTCTTTAAAGATGGCACAGATACCAATCTTCAACAGTTTCCCGTAATCAACATCTGCTTTTTCAGCTGATTCCTTTCATGAAATGTTCATCTTTCTTCTTTCATTAATGATGTCGATTACAGCATTTGTGTTTTCTATTTCTTCCTCGCTAAGCCAATCATCCGCTGTTAACATGAATGAACTCAATACATACAATACCCTGAATCATATATGTTCTATCACATAAAACCTATCAGAGAATTCTTGATACACATTCATTAATTGTGGTTGATGCATCTTAAAATCCCACTACCCGCTCCACCGGTACAACCCGAACCTGTAACCCCACAGCTTGATGAGCTCGCTCCGCCATATGCAGGCTGCTCCGGGCCCTTCGTACCAGCGTTCTCCATCTATGGATAATGAAGCGATGTATCTGAATTCGAATCTGTCTTCATTCAATTTCTCAAATATATATTTCGACCGCTTCACATGATAATCACTGGTGACGACGAGGGCTGAATCGAAGCCGTGCTCCTCCATGATGTCCATGGTGACTGCTGCATTGGTGTATGTGCTGTCTGCCTCGTAGTCTTTGATCAGGGCTTCCTCTGGGATGCCGTATTCCACAGCGAGTGCTGTGCTCTGTGACAGTTCTTCTGTCTCCACCACAGGTGTGATCAGTACGTGGTCTGCGTATCCCGCTTTATATAATTCGGCGGTCTTTTCCATGCGGCCGCCATCGCCGTCCCGCTCGTCGTGATGAGCACCGGGAGTGCCAGTGTCGGTAGGACATACCCTGTCATCGCTTTGTTCGCCTTCGGCATGAAAATGAGGCCGAATGCAAAGACGAGCTCGAGCGTGGCTCCCGATTCATTGAGCGTGATATCGGACAACAGCAGCACCGGCAGGCGGCAAAAGGCTTGTAATTGTATGCAGAACGGCGGGCGTCATTCCGGAATGCTGCTTTGACAGGGTTCCGTCAGTATGTTTAAATATATACTTGTGAATAAAATTTCAAATGATGGTCATGCCCCGAATCCTCTGTACGCCCCGCCGCCTCTGTAAACTGCCCTTCTCCTCCCATCAGGGTTCTGTATCTTTTTCGTTTTGTGTTTGATGACTGACGTATGCAGTTTGTAAAACTAAAATTCGGAGTTGATTGTTTGAGTAAAGGACAACAGGAATCCATCAAAATCGGTTTTGCCTATGTCGGGGTGGTCCTCGGAGCGGGCTTCTCGACGGGACAGGAAATACTTCAGTTTTTCAGTAACTTCGGTACGATGAGCTACTGGGCGGTGCTGCTGTCGGCACTGGTCATCATGTTTCTGGGCCGGCAGGTGGCGAAGTTCGGCCATGTGCTTGATGCGGAGAGTCATCTTGAGCCCATCAAGGTGATGTTCGGCGATACGCTCGGCCGGATCATCGACTATATACTTATATTCTTCCTGTACGGTGTGATGATCATCATGCTGGCGGGCGGCGGCTCAGCGCTTGAGCAGAGCTTCGGCGTGCCGGCATGGCTCGGATCGTTCATCATGATGATTGCGGTGATGATCACACTTACGCTCGGCTTCAGCAAGATCCTGTCGGCGCTCGGATTCGTGACGCCATTCCTGATCGTCGTGGTGGCGATCATCGCGGTGTACAGCTTTTTCACACCGACGGTGTCATTCAGTGAGATCAATGAAATTGCCGATCTTAGCAAGACGCCGACCGGCATATGGTGGCTCGAGGCCATCACATACAGCGGCATCGTGATTGCGATGGCGTTCAGCATCCTGTCGATCGTCGGCGCACAGTCCACACATAAAGTCGCCCGCCGCGGCGGCATGTACGGCGGCATCATACTGCTTGTCCTGATGCTGCTGATGAACGCAGGCCTCGTATCCAAGTTCGACAAGACCAGCCAGGCGGACCTCCCGTCCCTGATGCTTGCGTATGAGATCCATCCAATCCTGCACTTCGTGCTGACGGTCGTCATGCTGCTCATCATCTACAATACCGCAGTCGGCATGCTGTACCCGTTCCTGAGCCGGTTCTGGGTGCCGTACAGCCGGAAATATAAGGTGGCGCTGGTCGTTTCCTTGATTGTCGGTTATATACTGAGCCTCGTCGGTTTCGTGGATCTCGTGAACCTCGTCTATCCACTGCTCGGCTATCTCGGTGTCCTGATGGGCATCATGCTCGCTGTCAGATGGATGCGTAACAAATTTACGAAGAAGAGATTGATGTAGGAGACACTTATTTGTCTGAGACTGGAATATGAATACCTATTAGATTTGAAAACCCGTACGTTCGCTTTCCCGGGAGCCTTACGTACGGGTTTTCGTGTGCATGAACTGGCATATTCCCTTTTAAAAGTTATGGTTGTGTTCCAGCTTTTATCGATTATGAATTTTTTTGAGTGGTGTCATAAGTGGTACCATTAAGTAATGAATATATGAAGGCGGGGGCGACTGTGGAGAAAAATGATATAAAAGATTATCTCGACCGTCCCTACAATATGATTGATAAATCTGTGCAGGATGAAGCAGTAGAAGATCTGAACACAGCCAAAGAAATATGGTTTGAGAAAATGCTGGAGAATGGATTTGAGATTCCTTTGCCGAATAGTACTTTTTAATATTATAGGTAACAGGCCCCGGCGGCAGTTTTTATCTGCCGCCGGGGTCTCTGTATTACTCCCAACCATCGTTTTCATCCATTTCGACATCTTTCAAATCATGTCCTATGACATCGGCTGCGCACGGAGTTCCTGTTTCCGGACGGCCGACGGATCACCCTGCAACTTTTTGAACTCCGGCTCTGCCGAAGATCTCTGTTGTACATAACATTCTGTAAAATCCATTTTTCCTGCTGCTTTCTGGTTGGATGGCGCCTTTTTTTGAGGCATATTCCAAACGTTTCAGGGTGCGGTGAGCGCCCCGCTCCTCCCCGGAAAGATATGGCAGGGTGTGATTTTCATTCTAAACATTATTATTTGGTAAATTTCCTTTTGTTATATGAATAGAATATTTTAATTATATTACATTTGTGTTACAACGCTTTTTCCTACTTCTAACTTTGTTAGTATGTAAAATGTTATAGTAATTTGAAAATTTGATAAAGTCATGCGCAAAAACTAACATATCTGGAGGATAAGCAATCTATGAAAAAATTAGTTACGGCACTCACAGCGACGGCAGCAATTTCAGCATACGGGTTATCCGATGACGCATCTGCGAAAAGCTACACGGTCCAGCCGGGGGATTCCCTCTGGAAGATCGGTAATGACAACAATCTGACGGTTGACCAGCTGAAGCAATACAACAACCTGTCTTCAGATCTTATTTTAGCGAATCAGACGCTCGAACTTGAGGAAGAGGAAGAGAAAGAGAAAGAAAAAGAGAAAGAAACGATTACATATAAGGTAAAGTCTGGTGACACCTTATGGGGCATTGCTTTGAAGAACAATGTTACGGTTGATGAATTGAAGGAATGGAACAATTTGTCTGCGGATCTCATTCTGGTGAACCAGGAACTTGCCATCGGTGAAAGTGCTGAAGAGCAGGCATCCGTGCCTGAAGTACAGACACCTGCACAGGCCCTTGAGCCTGCGGCGGAAACTGAAACTGAAGTTGAAGAGGAGCCGGCGGTTGAGGTTCCGGCAGCCACTGAAGTGGAAGTCCAGGAAACAGAAGAGGCTGAAGCGGTTGAAGTGGAAGCGGAAGAAGCAGAAGAAGTGGAAGCAGAAGAAGAACCTGTTGAAGCTGAGTCCGAAGAAGAAGTTGAAGCCGAAGTTGAAGAAGAGGCACCGGCAGCTGATACTGTGGCGGACACATATACAGTCCAACCGGGCGATACAATCGGCGGCGTGGCAAGCGAGTTCGGCATGAGCTACCGCACGTTGATGAGCCTGAACGGCATCACAGACCACCTCATCTTCCCGGGTCAGGAACTGAATGTAAATCCTGACGCGGTTGTGGAGCAGGAAGAAGAGGCGCCAGCTGAAGACAATGCTGATGCCGAGGCGGAATCTGAGGAGCAAGCGGCGGAAGACGCTGAAGAACAGGCGGAAGCTGAGCGTGAAGCCAAAGAAGAGGCTGTCGAAAAACAGCGTGAGGCGGAAGAAGCGGAAGCTGAGCGTCAGGCCGAGGAAGAAGCGGCTCAACTGGAAGCTGAACAAGAAGCAGCTGAAGAGGAATCCACAGAAGAAACTGTCGAAGAAGAGACAGCTGAAGAAGTAACTGAAGAAACTGAACCTGTTAAGGAAGAAACAACAGAAGAAGTAACTGAGGAGACATCTGAAGAAGAGACTGCAGAGGAAACTTCCGAAGAAGCTGCACCTCCAGTAGAAGAAGAACCGACTGAAGAAGAAAACGCAGCACAGGAAGCAGCCGAACGCCAGGCTGAGGAAGAAGCGGCACAGCGTGAAGCCGAAGAAGAGGCTGCTGAAGAACAACGTGCGGCGGAAGAAGCGGAAGCTGAGCGTCAGGCGGAAGAGCAAGAGGCACAGCAGGAAGCCGAAGAGAAGGCTGCTGAACAGCGTGCGGCAGAAGAAGCGGAAACTGAACGTCAGGCTGAGGAAGAAGCAGCACAACAG
>DXHR01000014.1 GCA_019113295.1 Candidatus Salinicoccus stercoripullorum
GATATACTATATTGGTCTCTATAATTCTGATAAACGGGTATATGTATGAATATGGAAACTAATAATAACGGGGGATATCACAATGTCTCAGAAAAAAAGGTTCACTGAAATCGATGCATTGCGGGGACTGGCGGCGCTTGCGGTTGTCCTGTTCCACTACACGATGCGTTACGAAGAACGGTTCGGGACACCCAGCGGCGGCTTCAGCGAAGTCTTCGCCTTCGGGGAATACGGGGTGCAGCTGTTCTTCATCATAAGCGGGTTCGTCATCTACATGTCCATCCTCAAAGTGAAGTCGGTCTCCGATTTTGCAATCAAGCGTTCGTTCAGGCTCTATCCGGCATATATCTTTGCGGTGGTCCTGACATTCACGATTGTATCCATCGCTCCGATAGACCAGCTGAAGATCGATACCATGCCGGCACTCATCAACCTGACCATGTTCCAGGATTTCCTCGGGGCCCCGAGGGTTGACGGTGTCTACTGGACACTCCGTGTCGAGCTGACATTCTATATCCTGATGGGAATACTCCTTTTCTTCAAAGTGGAGAAGAACGTTATGTGGATCGTCTATTCCTGGCTCGCTTTCTCAGTCGGCATCCAGCTGATGCATTCAGTCATCGATAACGACACTTCAGCGCTAATCAGAGAATTCTCAATCTCGAGCTTCAGCCACATGTTCATCATCGGCATGATGTTCTACAGCATCTGGCAGCACGGCGGCAGTCTCAGGTACTACGCGGTAATTGCACTGTGCATCTTCTATGACCTCTTTTTCATGAGTACAGAGAATGCACTCTTCACTGCACTGTTCGTTGCGACATTCTTCCTTGTCATCCACAACAGGATGCAGTTCCTCGGCTCACGTGTACTCGTGTTCTTCGGGACCATCTCATATCCGCTGTACCTGATTCACCAGAACATCGGCTATGTCATCATCAACAAGATGCATGAACTCGGCTTTACGCATCCGATCTTCACAGTGATGATCATCGGCGCAACCATCCTTGCTGCGTATCTGATCTTCAGATACGTCGAGACACCGGTGCAGAACGCACTCTACAAGATCTACAAAGGACAGCGCAAACCCAGTGGAAAAAAGAAAATAGCCACAGATTAATCCGATCTGCACAATAAAGAACAGGCATGATGTGATGTCCCCTCTCAGGGATGCACGTCATGCCTGTTTTGCCGTGCGGACTTAAACAAACCGGTTCATCCGTCCCGGGACGTCGATCACAGTTCCATGTCCCGGGACGTCAATCCCAGACCCATGTCCCGCGCCGCACCGTCCCGGGACGTCGATCCCACACCCATGTCCCGCGGCGTGCCTTCCCGGGACGTCGATCCCAGTTCCATGTCCCGCGCCGCACTGTCCCGGGACGTCGATCACAGACCCATGTCCCGCGCCGCACTGTCCCGGGACGTCGATCCCAGTTCCATGTCCCGCGGCGTGCCGTCCCGGGACGTCGATCCCAGTTCCATGTCCCGCGCCGCGCCTTCCCGGGACGTCGATCCCAGACCCATGTCCCGCGCCGCGCCTTCCCGGGACGTCGATCCCAGACCCATGTCCCGCGGCGTGCCGTCCACACAAAATTCTAATTTCTCAACTGTTTCTGATATCGTGGATGGCTTTCGAACATAAATTTACGATCGTGTTCGTAATATGACCTGTAATCTCCTGCTAAAAGTATTTTGTCTAAATCCTTATTCACCAATTTATAAAGTGCACTGTTCCCGCTTCCTTCCAAACGGAAATAACGCTTGAGGTGCCTCTGTATTTTCTTGGGGTGCACCTCCCCGCCCAAAAAGTCATACACCCGCTGACAGGTCATTGCCTCGCCCGGGTATAAAACAGAAAACTCAACTGCCGCGCGCACGATCAGCCGCTCAAAAGGCTCAATATATCCGCACCCCCGGCAACCGGCACAGTACCGGTCCAGCCGTATGTTGAAACTTTGGCACCTGTAACAGTTAACACCAAAACGGATTTTCGCCCTTTCATTCACGGCTGCAGGATGGGGCGATGTGATGATCCGCTTCGCGACCTCCGCGGCCAACACTTTCGCAGATTCCCCCACATTCATGTTAGTCAAACTGCGGAAATACTGCTTCAGCCGGTTGCGCATGACGAACATATCCACGTTCTGATAATCTGTGGGACCGAATATCAGATACGGATTCACGAAGACGATCCCTTTCTGAACTTCAAACGGGACACCCACATCATAACGCAGCCGGAGCAGTTTATTGGCAGCGGTGGACACCTGGCTCACCGGATCCTCGGAAATCTGCCGGCCACGCACTCTCCTCACACCTTCCTCATAGGAATAATTGCCGCTGTAATTCTTGACCTCATTGACGATCAGCATATTGTCGGCAATGATCAGCGAGTCGAGCTGCACTTTCCCGTCACCGATGCCGAGCCAGATATCCCGGAAGACATACAGCAATCCGTGACCGACCGCATCCAGCACTGCGTCATATTCCCTCTCACCTTCAAACCCTGACCGGTACCTCTCCAAAACCCGCCTCTCCCTCACGTCAAGTTCCGCCCGCGTCTCAAGTACCTCCAGATAAACGTGATTCTCTGACTTCCTTCTTTCAGTGACAAACATAAAATACCTCCTTAAAATAAATCCCCCCTACCCTATATATGCCTGAAAATGGCCGATTTGATCTTTTCAGAATTAAAAAAACAGATTTTACAAAATGGAGGCACTTTCCGCAACCGAACCCCGACATAAGGAATAAAAACCAAAAAACCAAAAAAGACGACCTGCCGGCCGTCTCTCATCCATACAAATGCTATTCCTGTGCCTCGTTCCTATACATGATCCATCGCCTCCCGCCACTCTCCGAGAGTCGGAATGCCGCCCTGGGCGCCCATCGCCCGGATCGACAGGGACGCGGCCATGTTCGCACTGCGTATGGCATCACCCAGATTCTGTCCCTTGACGAGGAATGCAGCGAGCGCCCCGTTGAACGTATCACCGGCACCGGTGGTATCGACGGGCGTGGTCCCAAAAGCGGACACGCGCACTTCCTCCTCCCCGTCGTGGTACAGGCAGCCCGCACTGCCCATCGTGACGACGAGCTGGTTGGGGTGCTTACGGATGGCGCTTTCCACGTCATCACCGAAGAGTGCGCTGCACTCCAGCTCATTCGGCGTGATGAGCGCACATTTTTCGAGATATCCGATTTCCATCGGCAGGAACGGCGCCGGATTGTAGATGACTTTTACACCGTTCCTATGACAGAAATCGATGACGTATTCGATCGTCTCAACCGGTATTTCATTCTGCAGCATGACGTACTCGGCGCTTTTCAGCAGATCATGCGATTTCTCCATCACTTCCGGCGTCAACAGTCCATTCGTGCCCGGCACGACGATGATCGAGTTGTCGTTGTCATAAATATTGATGTGCGCCGTTCCGGTCGCCTCACCTGTAAACGTTTCCATATTTTCACAAAAAATATTGTTGCTCTCCAGATTGTTCCTCAAAGTGTCACCGAAGCCGTCATCTCCGATGGCACCGACAAACGCCGTCTCTGCTTCAAGCCGGGATGCCGCAACCGCCTGGTTTGCGCCCTTGCCGCCGTATGCTGTGCTGAAACCTTTCCCGAGAATCGTCTCCCCTTTGTGGGGCATCCTTTCAGCCTGCACGATGAAATCCGTCGACAGACTGCCAACTACTACGATATCCATATTTGCCACTCCTTTTATGTACTTTGTCTTCTGATCAGTTTTACATCAAGCACCTGGCTCAAAGCGGACTTCCCTTCATTGAGATCCATGAGCATCCTGAAAGCATTTCTGCCGAGCTCGTAAATCGGCTGTTCAATCGTCGTCAGCCCCGGATACACATATTCCGAAAAATCCAGGTTGTCATACCCGATGACCTTTATAGACCGGGGAACCTCTACATCACGCTCCCTCAGCATATTCAGAACTTTGTAGGCCGTCACATCATTCGGGCAGATGATGCCGTTGAATTTGAGAATAAAATCCGCAGTGCCGTCAGACAGCATCCTTTCCAGATGCATGTACGGTAATGTTTCATATTCAATTCCGTGTGCCTCCAGCATTTCAGCCGCCCCGAGAGAACGGTTGTTGAAGGAACTGTATGCCTCAGGGCCTTTCACGATCAGAACTTTGTCCGCACCCTGCCGGGTCAGATGTTCCGCCTGAAGCCGGCCGCCTTTCAGGTTGTCGGATTCGATCGAGATATGATTCTCCACCACACGGTCCAACAGGATGAGCGGCCGTTTATCAGAGTACTCTTCGCGTTCGACCGACCACGTTGCAGAGATGACGCCCGCACAGTTATTCTGGCGGAAAATTTCCAGGTATTTCGATTCCTTGTCCATGTCATGATCCGTATTGCCGATAATTATGCGGTAGTTATTTTCAATCGCTGCATCTTCAACCCCCCGAATCACTTTCGGGAAATAAGGGTTCGTGATGTCAGGAACCAGCACACCCACAACATTCGAGCAGCTCGTATTCAGCGCACGCGCCACTTCATTCGGTTTATAGTCCAGGCGCTCCGCCGCCTCAAGCACACGACGCTTCACATCCGGACTCGCATAGCCCGAACTGTTGAGCGCACGCGACACCGTCGCCACCGACACACCAACCTCTTTTGCCAAATCTTTGATTGTCACCATTTCTGCATCACCTGTGTAAACGTTTACATATAATTTATCATATATTGAAAACGGACACAATATGAATTTGAATATATGCAGCATTTATTTTAATAGAGATCGAAAATTCCACATAAAAAAGATGGATGCATGATCTTCCTTTGACTATCATGCATCCATCTTCATGTTTCTGCATGTCTTACATACCTGTCATTCAATCCTTTTCTTTATTCTGCAACCGGAATCGGTGACGGTATCCATAAGTGCTCTCCTGGATAATGCTTTTATCCTGGACACTGGCGCCGATTGAAGCAACGACTGTTGAGAGTGATGTAGCGAACCATGCGAGTTCAAGATAAAATCGGATACCCACTTCTTCCTCCCCAATATTCCGGAGTATATAGTCAGGCGGCAGCAGTACCAGACCCGCTGTTAGGAACATCAGATACAGCACAATAAAATAGAACACCAGCGATATGAGCAGAGTAAGGAGCGTCGCACCGTTATACAGCTTCAAAAATCGGATATCCGCTTCCTGTTCCTTTGTTTCCCACAGGTTATGGGAAATGACGATCCATGTAACCATGCCTGTGACAGCAAGGAGTGATACAGCCAGGAGCCGCCACGTGGAAAATATATTGCTCAGGTTCCACATCGTCGAAAACATCATGCTGAAAGCGCCTGTAGCGAATGCAAGTGCGACCACACCGCTCAGTATACGCAGCATATTGAACGGATTATTCGCCCAGGACATACCGCTTACCAGGCGCAGATATCCCCTAAGATTATCATCGATCTGATATATAGAATGCTCCGATCCGGTTTCCTCTCTGTAATCACTGTCATAGTGAAGCCTGCTTGTCTTGAAGTAAGGGCTGAAGGCGCTGACCAGCGAATCTCTGCCGGTATCATCCCGGGCTGCTTCGTCCCTGTCATTATCAGCCTGAACCGAAGTGATGAGAGTAACTATCGTATCAAGTATCCCCTTTTTATTGGGCGGCCAGCCGTAGGCAGGCAGGGAGACCACGCCGACTTCCGTTTTCTCATTGAGGTCGATGACGGTGATATGATCATTATGGTATATCGGGAGATCTGTGATGAACATGGTGTAGTCCCAATCATTCTCACTGTAATACTTTTCAGTTTTCTGAAACAGTTCTTTGGTCAATTCTGCATAATTTGTAAGCGGGTCGACGAAAACCTCCACTTCCCATTCGTAGTCTTCTTCAAAGTGCTCTGCAAGTATATCCGGCAGATCTTTTTTTATTTTTTTCGCAAGCGCATCAGGTGCACCCGGAGCCGCCACGATGCCAACATACCTTTTCGTCATTTCAATCACCCCCCCGATTCATCATGCGTCTGTTCTTTGCCTGCATATTCCTCTGTCTGCTGCGCCTTTGATTTCTTTTCATTTTCTTCTTCAATCTGTCTGTAACGGTACATCTGTCTGTACGAATATGTCACATTATGAATTTTTTCTTCATCTTCGACAGTCGAGCCTAAAGCACCCGCAAGAATACCTGCTGACGAGGCGAACCATATCAGATTCAAATAATCCATCCATTTTACATCAGGATCGATCTGGGTCCATGTCTCAAAAAGCCCCATGGGGACAAAAATTATGATTGAGACCGTGAGCAGCAGATAGACGATGAGGTAGTTCACGATGGTAATACCCAGCAGCGTCGCCATCGTCGTAAAATTATAAAGGTAACGGTATGACGACTGATTTTTGGTGGAAACTCTCTCCCAGAGGTTATGGGCGTATATCAGCCATCCAGTCATGCCGAAAATGGCTATGAAATACAATAGTATTAAACGCCACAGAGAATAATCCAGACTCAGTTCCCACGGCGTCGAAAAAACGGAAATGTAAGTGCCTGTTGCAAACGATAATGCAACAATCGTTTTAAGGTTGCTGAATGCCGTCCATGGTTCATTCATGTAAGTCATGCCGGCCACGAGTTTTGTCCATCCGCCAAGAGTCGATTTCAATATATAGCGATTATTGCTTGCTTCATTCTCGTCGGGATCCATCACGGAAATACGATTCATGAAATTGGATTTTATCTCCTCTTTCTCTTCAGACGGATTATTGTCATAGAGCTGCTCTATATGATGGATGATGAGATTCCGAAGCTTCTTCTTATTCCTCAGGATACCAAGGGCAGGCACTGAAATCAGTGATACCTTTTTATCTTCATTGAATTCCGAGATGACAACTTTGCCGCTCGAGATACTCGGCAGGTCGCTTACAGCGATTGCCATGTCCCACCCGTTATCATCCTTGATGGCCTCGGCCTTATCGAATGATTCACTGATGAATTCAGCTGAAGATGCCAGAGGATGGGTCTTATAATCAAAGTGCCAATCCACTGTTTCATCGATTTCATGTCCTGCCAGGTCACTTAGCCAGTCAATGATATCCCGGCTCATTTTCTCAGACAGGCCCGGGGCGGTGATCAGACCGACGGTTACTTTTTCCATCATCTCATTCCTTTCGACAGCAGAATTTCTTAATAGACTTCCGCTTCCTCCACTCTTCTCTCATGTCTTCCTTTCACAAACTCCTGGTATTTCCTGTTCCAGGATTTAAGTGAAATCACATACAATACGACTGTCACAACAATCTGCATCAAAACAACCGGCAGGAACCATCCAGAAACAATGCCTTCCTCACTTGCGAACCCGACTTCAGAAAACAGCACGAAACTGAACACCATTGCGCTGAATAAAATAACCGTAACCGGTATTGCGTATTTCCACGGCACCATGCTGACTTTGGCATCCGGTGTGAACCTGTATGGTTCGGCGAGCGGTCTGATCATCCCGGCTGAGAGCATTATCGCAACTGCCAGCACGAAAAGCATACCCTGTATATGGATGAAGTTAATCGGCACTTCTATACCGAAGAACATTGGCAGTCCCCACATCAGCATGAAATATGTCACGACATGGACTGTAATCGCGATTTTCGGCCCGATCGGCGGAATGCGTTTTGAGAATATGCCGGCCAGTACGATGGCGATGATCGGGATATTGAAGAATCCGGTGAATTCCCGGATGACCGTCCAAAGCCCGTCGGGTGCGTTGAGCAGCAGCGGTGCGATGAAGAATGTGACCAGCGACAGTACGACACCGAACCACTGGCTGACGCGGATCATCTGGCGGTCTGTCGCATTTTTATTGATCAAAACTTTATATATGTCGTATGCGAACATCGTTGCAGCGCTGTTGAGCAATGAGTTGAAGCTCGAGAACACAGCACCGAGCAATACCGCCAGGAAGAATCCATTCAGGAATGTCGGCAGCAGATCCGAAATCAGCGCCGGATAGGCGAGATCCATCGTCCCGAGCTCCGGACCGTACAGATGGAAGGCGATGATGCCCGGAATCATCATCAGAAAAGGCACCAGAATCTTCAGGAACCCTGTCAATAAAGCCCCCTTCTGCCCTTCCGCAAGACTCTGCGCACCGAGTGTCCGCTGAATTGCATACTGGTTCGTGCCCCAGTAGAAGAGATTGGCGAAGATCATTCCCGTGAAGATCGTGCTGAACGGCACACCGTCATCACTTGAGCCGATGGCGTTCAGTTTTTCAGGACTTTCGACCGTAATCGTCTTCATCCCCTGCAGCATGTTGCCGTCACCGAGCGCAATGAACCCGAGCACAGGCACGATCAGTCCGACGATAAAGAGACCGATGCCGTTCAATGTATCAGAGATCGCAACGGCCTTGAGTCCGCCGAATATCGCATAACACGAACCTATGATACCGATGATCCACACAACAAGCCACATCGACTGCTCGAATGAAATGCCGAGCGCCGACGGTACATCGAACAGCTGGAGTACCGCGATCGCTCCGGAATATAAGACAGAAGGAATCGTCACCAGCCCGTAACCGAGCATGAACAGCATGACGACCTGGATGCGCGTCCCCTGGTCAAAACGGTTGTCTATGAATTCCGGCAATGTCGTAAACGCTCCGCCCAGATATCTCGGCAGCAGAATCAGAGCCAGGATGATGACAGATAATCCTGCCGTCACTTCCCAGGCCATACTTGTCATATTGCTGCTGTAGGCCTGTCCGTTCAAGCCAATCAGCTGCTCAGCCGAAAGATTCGTCAGAATGAGAGAGCCCGCAATGAAACCGCCGGTCAGTCCCCTCCCTGCCAGGAAGTATCCGGTGGAATCATTGATGGTATTCCTCGTCTTTATATAGGAATACCATGCCACCAGGAACATGAAAAAAGCACAGGATAAAACTGTGAATAAAAACTCTCCCATAATATGTACCCCTTTTTTATCAAAATTTTAAGTATGGTTTCCTATTAACCTCTTTTCAGGGTGTAAAAACTCATAATATGAAATTTGCATATAAAAAAACACATACACTTCAAGTTAGAAATGTATGTACTTCTGTCATTCTATTAATTTTTATCTTCTGCCTCAGGGTTCCCCTGGTTCAAATACTCTTCCAGATCGTTTTTGATGTTGCTGACCTGGGGTCCGTAGATGACCTGGATGCCGTTGCCTTTCTTGACGATGCCGTTCGGACCGGTGGTCTTGATGGCCTCTTCATCGACTTCACCGATGTCTTTCAACGTCACCCTCAGACGCGTTGCGCAGTTATCGAGTTCTTCGATGTTGGCCTTGCCGCCGAGGCCGGCTGCGAGTACTTTCGTCTTTTCGCTTGCATCGACCATCTGTACGGCGTCTTTTTCTTCACGTCCCGGTGTTTTGAGTTTCATCTTCGTAATCATGAAACGGAATGTGACGTAGTACAGGAAGAACCACACGATACCGATCGGTATGACATAGAGGAAGTTGGTCTTGTCGTTGCCCTGCAGCACACCGAACAGGATGTAGTCGATGAAGCCGCCGCTGAATGTCTGACCGATGGTGATGTTGAACAGATCCGCCATCATGAATGCCAGTCCGTCATAAAATGCATGGATGACATACAGGATCGGCGCGACGAACAGGAATGAGAACTCAATCGGTTCTGTAATTCCTGTAAAGAATGATGTCAGTCCGGCGGAAAGCATCAGGCCGCCGACGACTTTTTTATTCTGTGGCTTCGCTGTATGATATATCGCGAGACATGCCCCGAGCAGGCCGAACATCATGGTGATGAAGCGGCCGGACATGAACCTGGATGTACCTTCATAGAACTGTTCCACATTCGGATCCGCAAGCTGTGCAAAGAATATGTTCTGAGTCCCCTGGATCATCTCACCGGCGACTTCAAGTGAGCCGCCGAGTCCTGTCTGCCAGAACGGCAGATAGAAAATGTGGTGCAGGCCGAATGGGCCGAGCAGCCTCAGGATCAGTCCGAAGAAGAATGTCCCGATGGCGCCGGTACCTGTGACGAGGTCGCCCGCACTGAAGATCACCGACTGGATCGGCGGCCACACGACATACATCGCCATACCGAGGAACATCGCTGATACTGATGTGATGATCGGTACGAACCTGGATCCGCCGAAGAATCCGAGGAACTGCGGCAGGTTGATCTTATAGTATCTGTTGTGAAGGATCGAAGTCATGATGCCGACGATGATACCGCCGAACACGCCGGTTTCAAGTGTCTGTATGCCGACGGTCATGCCCTGCCCGGCCTGGGCGAGTTCGTCAGTCGCAAGACTCCCCGTAATGCCGAGAATCGCATTGATTGTCGCATGCATGACGAAGAACCCGAGTACAGCTGCGAGCCCCGCCGTGCCTTTATCGTTTCTGGCGAGACCGATCGCAACACCTACAGCGAATATTAAAGGTAAGTTACCAAAGACGATGTTACCTGCAGATGCCATGATTGTGAAAAGGCTTTGCAGCCATACGATATCGAGTATCGGATAGGCTTCGATCGTGTTGGGATTTGAGAGCGCACCCCCGATTCCGAGCAGCAGACCCGCTGCCGGAAGTATCGCAATCGGCAGCATGAATGACTTGCCGAACGACTGCGCTTTGGAAAAGAGATTTTTCATTGCTGGACCTCCAGTATATTTATATTATTTTAATAAAGTTTGCCTGTAATGTTTTCTGATATATCGAGTTTGATCTGTTCCGCCTGCTCATGATTTCTGATCGCCAGCCCTGTACAGAGCAGATCGATGACGAACAGCTGGGCGACTTTGGATATGAGCGATCCGCTGTCGAGCGGGCTTTCCTTGGCGGATAACAGTAGGACGCAGTCCGAGAACTTGGTCAGAGGCGACTTGGTGTAATTCGTGATCGAGATGGTTTTGGCCCCTTTATCCTTGGCCGCTTTGACACTGTCGACAGTATCACGCGTGCTGCCGGTGATGCTGATTGCGATGACGACGGTATCCGCGTCCATCGAAGCGGTCCGCATCACCTGGGAATGCGGATCTGCAACCACTTCGATATTTTTCCCCATGCGCAGCATCCTGTTCTGCATATCAAGTCCTGCGATGGAGGATGAACCGACACCGAAAACGACAATGCTTCCGGCACTGTCCATCATATCCACAGCTTTCTCAAGCTCCGTTTCATCGATGACTGCATATGAATTTTCAAGAGCGGTCATCATGCTGTTTTTAACTTTGGAGACATAGGAGTTGTTTGTGGCAACACTCCTCAGGTCATCGACTTCCTTCGCCAGGGAAAACTTGAAACTCTGAAATCCCTTATAGCCTATTTTACGGAAGAGGCGCAGGACCGTCGCCTCCCCGACATTGCATGCTTCCGCCAGTTCAGTCAGGGAATGGTACAGCACCTGCTCCGGATTTTTATTAATGTAGTCGTAGATCTTCATTTCCGATTTTGTAAAGTTCTGCTTTACCTGTTCAAGCCTGATCGATGCCTTTACTTCACTTTTGCCGAAATCCAAATGTATACCCCCCCTGCCTATTTGTCGATTGCATCTTTGAATTTCTTCGTAATCAGCTGCGGACGCGTGATCGCACTGCCGACCACCACCGCGTGGGAACCGAGCGCAAGCGCCTGTGCCGCTTTTTCAGGTGTATCCATATTGCCTTCGGCAATGACGGGCACTGATACCGCTTCAATCATCTTCTCCAGCACTTCGAGCGGCACATCACCTTTCGAGTGATCCGTGTAGCCGACAAGCGTCGTCCCCACAATATCCACACCCGCTTTTTCCGCTTCAATCCCTTCTTCCACAGTGGAACAGTCCGCCATGAACAGCTGGTCTGGATACTCTTCTTTTACTTTTTTGAAGAACTCCGCAAAGGGACTGCCGTCCGGACGCGTGAGTTTCGTGGCATCCAGTGCGATGATTTCAATTCCTTCGGCGGCCAAAGCATCGATTTCGGTCATCGTCGGCGTGATGTACACCCCGCTCTTCTCATAATCCTGCTTGATGATGCCGATGATCGGCAGGTCGACGCGCTTCTTGATCTCACGTATGTCCTCAACAGAATTCGCACGGATCCCCTCCGCTCCGCCTTCTGCCACAGCATACGCCATCTTGCCCATGATGTACGGGTCGTGAAGCGGCTCATCCGCCAGCGCCTGGCATGAAACGATCAACTTGTCCTTAAGACTTTCCAAAATATCCATTTGTAGTGCCCCTCTCCAGTAAACGTTTTCACATACTATAGCATTTTGATGACACATTGTCAATTTATCATTTAAAATGATTAATTAATATCATTAATGATAAATAATGATTGAATTAGAAAAACCCGAATAGCAGATGAGTTTATTGTTCATCCATTATTCGGGTAATAATTAGCACCTCTGACAAGGCGTTACTATTTTGGCTTATGATTGATAAGGCAAATTATTCATCGAAAGATATATATGGCTTAAAAAATCAGTTTAAATTTTTGATACATTATTTTTCCCTGGTTCTTCCACCAGTCCACCATCTCCCTCCAAGTATTCAATCATACCTTCTGCAGCACGATACGCAAATGCACCTATCGTTCCAGTTGGATTGTAGGCACTTGTATGCGGAAATGATGAGCCGCCGACAACAAATAAATTCTCCATATCCCACATCTGAGAGTACGTGTTTACTGCTGAGATTTCAGGGTCATCCCCCATGATGACTCCACCGATGAAATGGTCTGTAAAGAACTGTCGGTCGAATTCAATATCATCAGCCACTTCATCTACATCTATGATGTCTGCCCCCATTTCTTCCATGATTTTCCCGCAATTTTCCACGCCGTGCCGGGTCCGTTCTCTCTCCTGATCAGTATAGGTGACAGTTGCGCGGACCAGCGGATTTCCGAATTCATCTTTATATGCCGGATCCAGATCCAGGTAACTGTATCGATTAGGTAAAAAAGCGGTTTGGGGTACAATAAGTAAATTCCTATTTGTGTAGTATAATGATTTCTTTTTAAATTCCGGTCCCCACTGAGGTGTTCCTCTCGGTACAGCATTATTCTTTATCGGTCTGTTTCCCAATTGGAAGTAATGAATCTCATAACCATGCAGGAAATCTACGTCATTATGATCCCAATGATCTCCCGAGAAGTCATCTATTGTCGCTCCCAGTGCACCTGTCCCCATCGCCAGGTTAAACTTCTTATTGTCGAAGTAGCCCCTGGCACCGACGTACGTCGATAAATTGTTAAAATGTCCGGTAAAGTTACGGCCGATAACACCTTTTTCTGTTTCCGGATTATAAGGCTCACCAATTTCAGACATTAAGAGCAATTTCGTATTGGTGAAAACAAAACCAGCCAATACGACAATATCAGCAGGCTGTATGAATTCTTTTCCGCTGTTGTTATCCACGTATTTGACACCCGTTGCTTTACCATTTTCATGGATGACTTCAGTCACTGTTGACTGGTCCCGCAAATCCATATTACCGGTTTTTTCCGCTGTGAGTAACACTGTTAATAAAGGATCTGCTTTTGCACCGAAGTGGCATCCATACTCTTCACAGAATGCACAATACATGCACGCATTTATAGTTTCACCATCAGGGTTCGTATATTGCTGTGACAGTGTCGCTGCAGGTAATCTGTAAGGATGGTATCCAAGGTTTTTTGTACTGTCCATAAATAAATCGATCGCAGCAGATGATTTAAGCGGAGGGGTCGGATACTGGTCTGATCGTTTTGCACCGAGCGGGTTTTCTTCTCCTGAAATGCCCAGTGTTTTCTCGAACTTATCATAATAGGGTTCAACTGTGTCCCAGTCTATGCCCCAATCCTGGATGGTACACTCTTCCGGAATTTTATCTTTTCCATAGCGTTCGACTGTTTGGCTGTAGATTTCAAAATCATATGGCATCCAGCGGAAAGTCACGCCATTCCAATGAACGCCGGCTCCGCCTTTACCCTGCCCAAGACGGGCACTTTTATTATTTCTTACCGGTTTTGCTTCATCATCCACACTTTTTCTTGCTGTAACTGTCTCTTTGGATAAATTCTGCATCATATCATATCTGATGGAGAATCTTAATTCATCTTTAATGTTTAAGAAATCTTCTTTTGACTGTTTTCTTCCTTTTTCCAGCATCACTACTTTGTAGCCCGCTTTCGTCAGCTCTGCAGCAGAGATGCCGCCTGCCCAGCCGGAACCCACTATCACTGCATCCACTTTATCCAATGTTTCAGCCATTAATAAAATCCTCCTCTACATTTCTGATAGTTCTTCTGTTGACTGGGACTGATAATCGATGAGACTCACCATATCCAGATCAGTCTGTACAAATTCCTCACTGTCAATCTGCTGCCCATAAGACATTTGTGCCCCGGGATATTCCTTCATTTTCCATCCCTCTAAATCTTTGTTCCCTCCGTAAAGGGGATCACTGTAGGCACCTTCCATAGTTGCCTGTTTCAATTCCTGAAAAAAATCCGTCTGAATCAATCGAAGTCAGCTCAATATCCCCTTTTTCCAGGCTGCTCATAACCTCTCCCTGCTGTTCTTTAGAAGCCTCGTCAAAATTCACGTCAAACCGGTTCATGCTTTCTTCATTCATTTTTCGGAGTCCTTCAATAAAGACATCCCCTCTATTCTGTCTTGCATGATAAATCTTGGATTCCGATTTTATATTTTCATCTTGGTTGAATGGTCCTTGTCTATAATCCGTTCCATTCACTCCCCAGGCTCCTGCCATCTGTTTATCGATATAATACGGCACATGCAGTCCTTTTGCACTGGGACCATTATAATCCTCGGGGAAAATCAATTCAGTCGCAGCAACCAGAACTGCAAAGTCTGCCGGATTTGTAAAGAACATGAGTGCTTTCGTTCTATCTGCTGAATCTTCTGCAACCGGTTTCTCAGTCTGCTCTGATTCAGTGTCTTTCCCTGCTTGGTTTGAAGACTGATCGCTTATAAAGCTGTCTGTGGCTAAACCGCCCAGCAAAGTGCCGCCGGCTAAACCGCCAACCACTAAACCTGAATTTTTAAGAAAATCTCTCCGGGAAAAAGATTTTTCTTTTTCATGATTATTTTCGCTCATTGTTCTACCTCCTCGTATAATAAGTTTTATCTTACAATTTAGACTTGGATATTCCGGGATACCCCTGGATAATAAAGCTATAGATTTGAAAGGATCTAATGGGCATGAGCTATTCCTCCTTGTAGTTCGACTACAATAAAAGACTGCTTCCCTGGCCATGCGAATGAATTTCAAACGCACAAGCTGTATCCGTAATGATGAATTGAACCAATGTAGTAGTTGATTCTGCAGCCATTCAGGCTTATGAATGAATACTCATACGCGAGGTTGAATCTTGTCGCATGTATTCAGGGATATCCCGGAGTACCCAAGTCTATTAAAAATTCAAGGAAAGGCGGTCCTTTCAATGAAATTGTTTGTCGGTATTGACGTCAGTTCTGAATCTTTAGATGTATGTTATCTAGCGTCTAATCAAAAAGTTTTAAATCAAATGACAGTGGATAATTCCCTGGTGGGTGCGAAACTGATTCAATCCAGCATTTTACGCTATGCAGATAATCAGAATTACGATCAGATCATCATTGGTTTGGAGTCCACCTCTGTGTACAGTTTCCATCCCGCCACTTTTCTGCACCAGGATGAAGCACTACAAGCATTAAACCTCACCGTCTCAGTCATTAATCCAACAAAAATTCATCGCTTTAAGAAGATGTTTGATGAAGATAAAACCGATCGGGTGGATGCTTATCGGATTGCCGATTTTCTGAGATTGGAAATCCATCAGAATAGCCTGATCAAAGAAGAACAATACATGGCGCTGCAGCGTCTGACCCGTTCGAGATATCAACTCGTCACGCAACTGACCGAGTGTAAACAGCACTTCATCGAAAATCTGTACTATAAATGCAACACTCTGAAGCAAGGTGTAGACACTTCTATCTTCGGCACGACAATGATGGCCCTGCTGACCGAAGACGTATCTTTGGATGAAGTCGCTGAGATGCCTTTGGAAGACTTGAGCGACTTCCTGCACACCAAAGGCAAAGGTCGGTTTGCAGATAGCGAAAAACTAGCAAAATCCATTCAAAAAGCGATTCGCAGTGCGTATCGTTTAGGTGCCGTCATGGCGGACTCGGTGGACCAGGTGCTGGGAACATACGCAATGTTGATCAAGACTTACACCAAGCAAATCAAACTACTCGAGAAAAGCATCGCAAACGTCTTAGAGACCATTCCTGAAGCCAAATCCCTGCTCAGCATTCCAGGCATTGGCCCCACATATACTGCGGGTATCCTGGCTGAGATTGGTCAAATCGAAAGTTTTGATGACCAAGCGAAATTAGCTAAATATGCTGGCCTGTACTGGAAGAAAAACCAGTCTGGAAACTTTACTGCTCAGAACACACCGATCACTAAATCCGGAAATCATTACCTGCGGTACTACTTAATTGAGGCTGCCAATTCAGTCCGCAATAATATTCCAACGTTTAGTGAGTATTACCAGAAGAAGAAAGCAGAAGTGCCCAAGCAT
>DXHR01000015.1 GCA_019113295.1 Candidatus Salinicoccus stercoripullorum
CTGAGTATCAAGTGGGAGTGAAGAGTATTAAATACATACATGACGAACTGGGAGTCGAATTGCCGATCGATGAAGCGGGGTTCATCGCATTCCATCTTGCAAACGGTGCTATGGAAGAAGATGTAGGTAGACTCAGAGACATTACCAAGATCACACAGGACATACTAAACATTGTGAGATACCACTTCAATTTGGAATATGATGAAGAATCAATCCAATATATGAGATTCATTACGCATCTGAAATTTTTCGCGCAGCGGGTGACGCATAAAGAAACACTTAAAGGGATTGCAGATGAGGAAATGTTTGATCTTCTAAAGAAAAAGCATGAGGATACTTTCAAAGTCATTCCCAAAATTGATTCATATTTGGTCAATAACTATAAATATGCATTATCAACAGACGAAGAAATGTATTTAATTCTGCATATCGAACGCCTGAGAAGAAAGATTTAGATGTAAGCGTTGACATTATTAATGATAAGTATTATATTTAATTCAACAACAAAACGTACGTTGGGATTGTAACTGTTCAATCAGGCAAAACCCGCATTGATTCCACACTAAAAGTGGTTTCTTTGTGGGTTTTTCTTTTACCCAAAACTGAATATCAAGGATTGTAACTGTTCAATCAGGCAAAACCTGAACTTCAACGATATCCCGGAACTGATCAGCCGGATGATGTCGTGATGTTTGGGTTTTTTTATTTTTGAGCAATGTAGGGAGGAAAATTATGAAGTATGAAGAGTTGTCTAAATTTATTGTTGAAAACGTCGGGGGAGAAGAGAATATCGCTTCAATGACGCACTGTATTACGCGTCTTCGTTTCAAATTGAAAGATGAAGACAAAGCAAACACAGATGTTCTTAAAAATAATGATGAAATAGTTACTGTAATGCGAAGCGGCGGACAATATCAGGTAGTCATCGGAAATCATGTTCCCGATGTTTATAAAGCTATTACGGAAACTGCGAATATCAGTGAAAGTGACAACAATAAAGATAATGTAAGTAAAGAGAAGAAAAACAATTCAGTATTGAACACTCTTATTGATGTCATTTCAGGTATATTCCAGCCGATACTCGGAGTGCTTGCTGCTACCGGTATGATTAAAGGTTTGACCGCTATGATACTTGCGTTTGGGTGGGTAACGACCGAAGATGGTTTGTATATCTTACTCAATGCGACAGGAGATGCATTTTTCCACTTCCTGCCAATATTCCTGGGATATGCTGCAGCGAAAAAATTTAATGTGATTCCATTTGTAGGGATGGCAATCGGTGCCGCACTTACATACCCAACCATCAATCAAGTAATGGAAGGAGATGCCCTATATACACTTTTCCAGGGAACTTTGTTTGAAACACCAATTTATATTGAACTGTTTGGTATACCAGTGATTCTGATGAGTTACGCTACATCAGTTGTCCCTATCATTCTATCTGTATACTTTGCATCGCATGTTGAAAAATTTGCGAGAAAAGTGATTCCTGATGTCGTAAAACTGTTCCTGGTCCCATTCTTTACAATGCTCATCGTAGTACCTTTGACATTCCTGGTAATTGGTCCTGTTGCGACATGGATCAGCCAGATAATTGGCTCTGGTGCAGCTGGTGTGTATGAACTGTCACCTGTACTCATGGGCGTTCTTGTTGCTGGTCTTTGGCAGGTGCTTGTAATGTTTGGGCTACATTGGGGTCTTGTACCTATTGGTTTAAATAATATTGCAACAAGCGGTTTTGATCCTATACTTGCGGCTGCAGCCATTCCGTCTTTTGCGCAAGTTGGTGCAGTATTGGCAATCATGTTGAAGACAAAAAATGAAAAACTAAAAACATTGAGTATTCCTGCGTTTATATCTGGGATCTTTGGTGTTACTGAACCGGCAATTTACGGTATAACGTTGCCTAAAAAATGGCCCTTCATTTGGACTTGTGTAGCGTCTGGTGTCGGCGGAGGAATTATCGGTCTGGTTGGAGCTGGATTTTATATGCTCGGCGGACTCGGGATTTTCAGCTACCCATCATTCATAGGGCCTGAAGGAATCAGTTTTGCAGTCATAATGGCAATTGTCGCTACTATCATCGCTTTTGTCCTGGCTTTCATCATTGTGTATTTCACATACAGGGAAAGTACTGCGGTTGCCGCTGATGCAATCAATAAAGAGAGCGTTTCTGCCCAAGAAACAGGTAGCACGGAAGTTAACGCTACTATTTTGAATGCTAACGATGTCATGTCGCCGCTCCAGGGCAAAGTGGTTCCGCTTAAAGATGTGGAAGATCAAGTATTTGCGAGTGAGAGCATGGGGAAAGGTATTGCCATTGAGCCTGAGATTGGAGAGGCTGTATCACCATTCAAAGGTGAAGTAGTTACTGTATTCCCGACCGGCCATGCGGTTGGCTTGAAATCTGACACAGGAATAGAAGTGCTGATTCATATTGGCCTTGATACTGTCCAGCTGCAGGGTGAACATTATGAAATTCTCATAGAAGACGGTCAGCAGGTTAAAGTTGGTGATCCGCTGATTAAATTTGATATCCAAGAGATCAGAAAAGCCGGATACAGTACTGTTACACCTGTAATTGTTACTAATACAACTGATTTTGCTGAAATAGGGTTCAATGAAACAGAAAATATAGACAAAGAAGAACTAATATTCACAGTAGAAAGGAAGGAACAATAATGCCATTGAGAGGTGATTTTCTGTGGGGCGGCGCCATAGCAGCCAATCAGGCGGAAGGTGCGTATCAGTCTGGAGGAAAAGGAATGTCACTTGTGGACATTCTGCCTTCAGGAATTGAAAGACGGAATGCTCTGGAAAACCCGGGACGAACGATTAAAACTGATTATGGCTATTATCCAAGCCATGAATCCATCAATTTTTATGAAAATTATAAAGAGGATATCAAACTGTTTGCAGAAATGGGCTTTAAGATTTTTAGAATGTCTATTTCTTGGCCAAGAATATTCCCGAATGGGGATGATGAAAAACCCAATGAAGCGGGTTTGGGGTTTTATGATGATGTATTTGATGAGCTGCATAAATACGGTATAGAACCACTTGTGACCATCAACCATTTCGATACTCCGCTTGCGCTTTTCGAAAAATATGGCGGATGGAAAAACAGGAAGTTAGTTGATTTTTATGAGAGGTATGCCAGAGTTCTGTTTGATAGATACGGGAATAAAGTGAAATATTGGCTGACTCACAATGAAATCAATATGTTGTTGCATATCCCATTTTTCGGAGCCGCGATAGATGTTTCTGAAAGCGAGAACCCAGACCAAGATAAATATCAGTCAGCACACCATCAACTGGTTGCAAGTAGCATAGCGACTAAAATTGCAAATGAAACCAACACGGATATTCAGATAGGCTGCATGCTTGCAGCAGGCGAAGTATACTATAACACTCCAGCTCCAAAAGATGTTTATGCAGCACTCAAAGCGAACAGGGAGCAATATTTCTTCATCGATGTCCAGTCGAGAGGATATTACCCTTCCTATGCATGGAAACTGTTCGACGATTTAGGTATAGAATTGAAAATTAAGGATGGAGATTTGGAGTTACTTAAAGAGAATACAGTGGATTTCATATCATTCTCATACTACAGCAGCCGGCTTGTCAGCGCCGACCCTGAAGTGAACAGACAGCTGCAGGGAGGCAATGCTTTTGACTCCCTCCGAAACCCCTATTTGGAGGCATCAGATTGGGGATGGCAGATCGATCCCCTTGGTCTCAGGATTACAATGAATCAGGTTTATGACAGGTATCAGAAACCTTTATTCATCGTTGAAAACGGCCTGGGAGCCAAAGATGAACTGACTGAAGACGGAAAAGTGTATGATGACTACAGAATCGATTATATGAAAGAACACCTCGTTGAAATGATAAATGCCGTAGATGACGGAGTGGAATTGTGGGGCTACACCTCCTGGGGGTGCATCGATTTGGTGAGTGCAGGTACAGGGGAGATGAAGAAACGGTACGGCTTCATCTATGTCGACCGTGATAATGAAGGTAACGGCACAGACAGGAGGTATAAGAAGAAATCATTCGACTGGTACCGTAGTGTCATCAATTCAAACGGTAAAAATCTTTAACTTATGTTAAGGAGGGATAAAATTGGGTTCAAAAATTATATTTCTTGATGTGGATGGCACACTTGTATCCTATGAAAACAAAGTGCCGGACTCGGCACTGACTGCGATTCACGAAGCTCAGAAGAATGGTCATAAAATCTACACGGTGACAGGACGCAGCAAAGCTGAAATGTATGATTATATATTGGATATTGGTTTTGACGGCTACATCGGGGGTAACGGCAGCTACGTGGAAAGTGAAGACGAGGTGCTCCTGCACAGAACGCTTACGGGGCCGGAAGCGAGAAGCATCGTGGATTGGCTGGCGGAACGCAATCTTGAATACTATCTTGAAAGCAATGCCAGGCTGTTCGGAAGCCCGGGTCTCGAAGACCGTGGTGAAAGCACCGTCCAACAGTATGTAGACTACAAAGGCAAGGCTGGTGCGGATAAAATGACAGTCCGTAAAGTGTTTCCGGACATGATATTCGGTGAAGACCCTTACCGCAGTGATATAAACAAAATTAGTTTCATACTAGATAGCTATGAGGACTATCTTGTGGCAAAAGCCAGATTTCCGGAACTGAAGGTAGGTACCTGGGGCGGCGCAGGGGAAAAAGCCCTGTTCGGCGATATTGCGCTGAAAGATATTACAAAGGCAACAGCCATTGACATCCTGCTTGAACATCTGGATAAAGATATCGGTGACACTCTGGCATTCGGTGATGCAAAGGTGGATATCCCGATGATCGACCACTGCAGTGTTGGAGTGGCGATGGGAAACGGCGGACAGGAAATCAAGGAAACCGCTGATTATATCACCGATGACGTGGAAAATGACGGTCTTTACAACGCCTTCCGTCATTTTGGACTGATTTGAGGAATAAGTTAAAGAATATAAAAATTAGAAGGAAAGGTTGAGTAATAATGGCATTTACAGAAGATTTCCTGTGGGGCGGAGCTACAGCAGCAAACCAGATTGAAGGTGCTTACGATGAAGCGGGTAAGGGACTCAGCGCCGCTGATTTCGTGGAATATATTCCGAAAGACAAGAGGGAAAAGGATAATGCGATGGAAGTGAATTCTGAAATCATCGAAAAGATTTTGGCGGGCGACCATGACGGTCGCTTCCCAAAACGTGAAGGCGTTGATTTCTACCACAGGTACAAAGAGGACATCAGATTGTTTGCTGAAATGGGCTTCAAGTCATTCAGACTATCAATCCACTGGTCACGCATTTTCCCGAACGGCTATGATGAGAAACCGAATGAGGCAGGCCTGCAGTACTATGAAGACATGTTCAAAGAATTGAGGAAGTATGGTATAGAACCTGTTGTGACTCTGTCACATTATGAAACGCCGTATGGTCTGATCGAGAAGTACAACGGCTGGAAATCAAGGAAAGTCATCGACCATTTTGTAAGATATGCAGAGACAGTTTTCAACAGGTATAAGGGTTACGTCAAATATTGGATGACATTCAACGAAATCAATATTATGAACATCAGTCCATACACAGGCGGGGGTGTGCTGAGTGATCTGGAAGAAAATCCGGAGCAGACGTCTTATCAGGCACTGCACCATCAGTTCGTTGCAAGCAGCATGGCCACCAAAAAACTGAAGGAAATAGATTCGGATGCTCTTATGGGATGTATGCTGGCGAGGATGTCATTCTATCCGTATACGAGCAACCCTGCGGATGTCCTGCTTGCCCAGCAGGAAAACCAGAAAAATCTAATGTATACGGATGTCCAAGCCAGGGGTGAATATCCTAATTTCATCAAACGTTTCTTCAAAGAGAATAGTATAGAACTTGACATCAAAGCAGGGGATTTTGAACTTCTCAGAGACTATCCGGTCGACTACATTTCTTTCAGTTACTATATGTCGATGACAGTTTCCGCTAGCGAAGGCGTAGAGGAAACTGGAGGAAACCTTGTCAGAGGTGTTAAAAACCCGTATCTTGAAGCATCCGACTGGGGCTGGCAGATCGATCCGATTGGGCTGAGGGTCGTGTTGAATGACATGTGGGACAGATATCAGAAACCGCTGTTCATCGTTGAAAACGGACTTGGTGCGTATGATGAATTGACAGAGGATAAAAAAGTATACGATGACTACCGTATCGATTATCTCAAAAAGCATATTGAGCAGATGAGTGAAGCTATCGAAGACGGTGTAGACCTGATGGGCTATCTGTCTTGGGGACCGATCGACCTCGTATCCATGTCCACAAGCGAGATGTCCAAACGTTACGGATATATTTATGTGGATAAAGATGATGACGGCAACGGCACGCTCGACAGATACAGAAAAAAATCCTTCCATTGGTATAAGAAAGTAATTGAAAATAACGGTGAAGATCTGGATACGGAAGTTGATTATTAAATAGCATATGCTGCAGACCGGTTGGCGGTCTGCAGTTTTTTTCTTTATCATACATAATATAGTATACTGAGATGGGTCAAATTATTGGGGAGAGTGGTTGTTGTGTCCAAAAAAGAGCGCATTGATATTCCGAAGACAGCTTTGGAAATGATGGCGAATATTGCCGGCTACAGTATATTTGCAGTAACACTTGTCCTGACGGTCTTTACGTGGGACAGTCTTCCAGAAAGGGTCCCGGTCCATTTCAATGCGTCAGGTGATGCAGACCGCTATGGTACGGCTTTTGAATTATTAATGTTGCCGCTAATTGGAATTGTTGTGGGTATAACTATGGAAGCACTTGAAAGACATCCTGAGATACATAACTATCCGATCAGGCTGAGTGATTCGAACCGCAGGGAGTTTTATCTCAACAGCAGAAAAATTCTGAACCTGACGAAAAATATGGTCTTTATCATTTTTTCCATAGTCATTTTGGAGATGCTGAGTGTTGCCATCAACGGAACTTCTCTGATCGGCGGGTGGATGCTTCCTGCCATTCTGGTCCTGGGGCTCTGGCCAATGGTTTACGGCCTGTTGGAACGCCGGAAAATCATATAATTTTTACGAAAGTGAGATTCACACATGGTTTATTTTATCGCTTTATTCTACATAGCAGCTATACTCGGCGTGGTGTATTTCTCCGGAAGGAATGAGCACCGGATGATCCGGGGCATTTCACTTGGATATTTCCTCGTTCTTACGCTGGCATTCCTTCTATCCGTCTTTGTTTTGAAGCTGGAGCCGGAGACGAATGCACCGCTGATATTCTCCTATCTATTCGTTGCACCATTTGTCTTTTTCATCGGCTACAAGCTGGTGAAATACATCCGCAACTATGAAGGATGGCAGATGGTGGTACTGATGCTCTCCGGGATATTGAACCTTGTCATCATCGGTCTGCTGCTCCTCTTCATATTCATATACATGTACCAGGGTCTGATGACATAATTATATATGAAAACGTAAAAAGCCCGGATTTGGTGGAGGCCACCAAATCCGGGCTTTTTACGCGGGTCATAACAGCATTGGAATCATGGCGATGGCGATTGTGATGAACCCCATCCTGAATGCGAATCCGATATTGATTTTAGTGATTCTGTAAGGATTGATCCCAAGATACTGTGAAGTCATTGTTGCGTTAAGGCCATATGGAGCAGCGGGTGCAATAGAAAGGCCGCATACTATCATGACGATTGCGATGCTCAGCACATTATCTGCATTAATGATTGGGCTGAGCACTTCGAACAGAATGGCGAGGGTGGCAATCGGGTGGACACCGAACATGGCCAGTGCGTAAATGACGAGCATGATCAGAATGAGTATCAGCACTACAAAGGAATCGATGTAGCCGAACACCTGCCGCATCAGGCCGGGCAGTGGACTCACATTGAACCCTCCGGAAAATATACCGAGGGAGAGGAACAGCACGGCAAAGTTCTGAAGCGTATTATTATGGTTGCGCCATGCTGTCCAGCCGCCTTTTACGAACAGTTCGAACTTCTGCATTATAAAAGCGGTGACGAACGAGAACGGAATGATGATCAGTGCGACTGTCATGACGAATCCCAGGTTTGAAAAGATATTGAGTGTCATTACGAGTGACATGAAGCTGGCAAGGAGGACAATCATTTTCAGGATTGAATGCCTGAGCTCCTTTTTATTTATATCTTTAAATGGTGCATCGAGTGTCACATCCTTGAACTCTTTGCGCGAGATATAAATTTCGGACAGGCAGGTTACAAGTGAACATAATATAAGCCAGGGCAGCAGTGTGAAATAGGATAACCCCGTGGAATCGACGGTCAATCCGACGATGACTTCAAGCGGACTCCAGATCACTGCCAGGGAGAATGCACGGAGTGTGGATTTTATGATGAATTCATGCCTCAGGCTGACGCTCGCTTTTTTGAAAAGATCACTCATCACCTGCTGGATTATGTATATCGCAGAAAGGTTCAGGAATACACCGAGAAAATATGTAGTGAACAAGCTTCTGCCGTATATCTTTTCAACTCTGTTCTGTTCATCCTGGACCATATCTGTAATGCTTTCATCAAGACCGCCGACTTTGACAACGGTACCAATCCAGGGAAGTATGCTGAAGAAGAACAAAAGCGGCAGATTACTCGTGGTGTTGGTAACAATCGTCATCGGCGACTCGCCGGCAGTGAGGCTCAAAATGATACCCACTGTTACGAATGAGGCACCGATCATCTTGAACAGCCGGGATGCAAAAAGCCATGAGATGAGAAGAACAGCAAATGCTGTAATGCTGACAATGGTTCCTAAAGCTGCAATATCTGTAAAGAAGTAAAATAAGAATAGTATGAAGAGTGCTGCATACAGATAAAAGAAGTTTTTCAGAATACTCTGGTTGTATAAAATACTCATATATCCTACCTTCTTTCCAAGGACCAGATAAGTTCAAACTTAAACTGTTTCCATCCATTATAGTCCAAAAGGAACAGGGAATTCAAAATAAATTTCTCTAAGTAAATAAAACAGGAGACATTTGCAGCTTGGAAACGAGGGTATATTGATTTTATTTTTAAAATACTGTAATATTCTGAATGATGAAAAATATTTAAAGGGGTTCTTTCGGGAATATTGTTTTACTTTTGAAGGGGGAAGGTTAAATGGCGGTCAATCCATACTTTGTGTTTAAGCAGAAGTCTGCAGAACCGGTACAACTGATGAGATACGATGATGCAGAAATGGAACTGCGGGAGACATTTTTCGCTAAAGGACATGCGATGCTTACTGATGAATTTGGAACCAAATGGCAACTCAGTTGTCCAGACGCATAGGGGGGAATCTTATGCTGTTAGTGTTCTGTGCAGTGATTCCGTTACTGGTTGTCACCCTTGCGGTTTTATTTGAACCTTCATATATCTGGGTCCTGAATTCTTTGCTCTCGATTCTGGGCACTTTATTCAGCACGGTAAATGTCAGGTTCAGAAAAAATACATTATCGACAGTGCTGCTCATTATAAATGCAGCATTATTCATATATTACGTCGTCACCGTGATAATCATATTAATATGATTATTGACAGCCCCGGATCGGGGGTATTCCCGATCCGGGGCTGTTTCTTTATATATATGAATAATCATCGAAGTCGAGATCAGTCTCTTCGCCATTCAGGAATTTTGTGATCTCCCTGCCGAGTACCGGGCTTGCTGTAAGTCCGGTAGAGCCGAGGCCGTTGGCGATGAATACATTTTCCTCAGCATATCCTATATATGGCATATAGTCGCGTGCGAATGGTTTGAGACCGACCATCATGCTGATGTCCTTGATGTGTGAGTCGGGGAAATACCGTTTTGCAAGTTCCTTCAGATATTCATAGTTTTCCTTAGAGGGTTCAGTGGAGAAGCTTTCGGTCTCAGTGTGCGTCGTGCCGATTGCATATTTGTTTGCACCGAGTTCAACCAGATAGATCGGGCCGAGTGCCATGACGACCGGTGTATCTGTTACTTTGTCCACCTCATCGACTTCGAAATGGAATACTTCGGAACGCTGGTGCCGGATTTTTGGGATGTAATCCTGTTCGATAGCCCAGGCGCCAGAAGTGTAAATCAGCAGACCCTCTGCCTTGCTGCGGTCGAAATCTTCATTGAGCCACCGGCCGCCGTAGTGGAGGAAGCCTGCCTTAAGAGCCTTCAGAAGGTTGGCCCCTTCGATCTGGCCCCCGCCTGCCACATAGACGCCGGGATAGAGGCCGGTAAGGTGCGGGTGCATCTTTTGGACATCCTCCCGGGCCACTTTATAGACGGCCCCCATCTCAGGTGCGTCTTCCTTCTTCGAATGGATCCGCTTGAACCCTTTCTCAAGCACCGCATCATCTTTGAACAAAGAGAGTACGCCTTCCTGCTTATATCCGGTGGAGACCCCGGTCTCCGCTTCTAGCGTTTTGACGAATTCAGGGTAGTATCTCGCTCCGGCAGTCACCAGCCGGTACCAGTTCTTATTGCGTTTCTGGCTGATCCATGGGGCGATGATGCCCGCTGATGCAGCAGTGGCCTGCCCGGAATCCCCGCGGTCATACAATGTAACCGTATGCCCGGCCTTCGCCAGATGATAGCCGATGGAGGCACCGACAATACCGCCCCCTGCAATTGTGTATGTTGACATGTAAATCACCCCCGTGGAACATTATAACGCAAACTGGAATCAGGTGATGTGAAAATACTTAAGAAATATTTAATATATACTTCAGAATTTGATAATTTCCATTGTTTATTCTTTGTTTAATTCATAATAAAAGGAGAATGTTCATGAGTAAATTTACAGGCACATCATTTTTAAGCATCCTATTTTTAGCACTGCTGGCGGTGCCGCGAGTTGTTCTGCATGATCTGGGCTGGCTCACAGAAGGCACGTTTATCAATTCGCTTTTTGTTTTCATCCCGGTACTAATTTGGATTGCGGCGGCGGTCTGGTGCAGAAATGCACACCCATTCAGGATGCTGCTGGCTGCAGGCATCGTTTTTGGAGTTATGCTGGCACTGGTGCACCAGGTATTCTGGGCTGCTGCTTTCCCTGACATGCCCGGACTCGGAGGGAATCTCGCAGGTGCTCCGGATTATATCAGCACTATCATTATACGGTCTACTGCTGTGGTGAGCAGTATCGTGACGGGTACAATGATCGGAACCCTGCTCGGCGGAGTGGCATTCATCATACGCAAATTGATAAGATGGTAAAAAGGAGGAAGGTTCACAATGACGATAAAACAAAGGCTGACACTTTCCAGCATACTGCTCGTCATACTGCCTGTGACTGCCTTCTTTGTCATTGAAATAAGTCTCGGATACCTCTTTTTCATCGTCCCTGGGGCGGATGTCAATGAAGAAAACACGGGTGCATTCACAACGTTGAGATTTGTCCTTTTCCTCCTTGCGGTCATCTTAATCAACATCCTCCTCATCCTCATGCTTGCAAGAAGCATCACCCGGCCACTTGACAGACTGAGTGCTGCAGCAAAGGAGATGGGGAAGGGTAATCTTGATATCACTGTGACTGCTGGAGGAAAAGATGAAATCTCGGCACTCGCCCGTGAATTTGATGGAATGCGTCGGAAACTGAAGATAGAGAAGGAACTGAATGAGAGGTATGAAGAAGAAAAGAGACATATGATTGCGGGCATCGGCCATGATCTCAGAACCCCTGTCACCTCCATAAAAGGCTATGTTGACGGTCTCATTGACGGAGTGCCGGGGACACCTGAGAAGAGGGAGAAATATTTGAAGACGATTGCGGCCAAAGCAGATGAACTCGATACGATGATTGATGAACTGTCTTTATTCTCGAGACTGGATGAGGGGCGTGCTGGGCTTCTTATGGAAAATGTCGAATTGGATCAGCTTCTAAGTCATATCATTGATGAGCTGAAACTTGAGATTGAGACCTCCAGCATTGAATTGTCATTTGAAAATAATGTGGGTCAAACCATCATTCCTGCAGACAGGATGAAACTGTCCCGGGTGTTTGTGAACATATTGAATAACAGCGTCAAATACAGGAGACATGAAAAACATAGAATCAGTGTCCAGATCAGTACTGCAGACAGTCTCGCCCAAGTCATGGTCAGCGACAACGGCAGAGGGATCGGCAATGATGCACTCCTCAAAGTATTCCAGCCATTCTACAGGGAGGATTCCTCCCGCAATAAAAATACAGGGGGAAGCGGTCTCGGGCTTTCTATTGCAAAAAGCATCATCGAGAGCCATGACGGGTATATAGAAATTGAAAGCGAACCGGAAAGAGGGACTCGGGTTATAATCATGCTCCCATTGAGTGAGGTGCAAAATGACCAGGATATTGATTGTGGAAGATGATGAGAGCATAGCTGAAATTGAACATGATTATCTGGAAATGGGCGGGATTCATGCTGATATTGCACTGAGCGGCAGCGAAGGCATGCGTATGATCACTACCGGCGGCTATGATCTGATTGTGCTGGATATCATGCTGCCGGATATGGACGGCTTTCAAATACTCAAAAAGATACGAGGGGAAGTCGATGTGCCTATTTTGATGGTGACGGCCAAACAATCGGATATCGACATTGTAAGGGGACTGAACTTCGGGGCGGATGATTACATCATCAAGCCGTTCAGCCCCAATGAACTCGTTGCCAGGGTGAAAAGCCACCTGGCGAGATTCAATCGGATAAAAGACAAATATTCGACAGATGGAAGCACGGAAATAAACGGTCTTGCCATAGATCCGGAGTCAAGGGTTGTCACTCTTTATGGTGAAACAGTCAGTCTCACTGCAAAGGAATTCGATATTCTGCATTTCCTGTCCACACATCCCAATCAGGTCTTTTCAAGGGCGCACCTGTTTGACCGGATATGGGGTGTGGAGGCTGTCGGGGACATCAGCACGGTGACTGTCCATATAAGGAAGATCCGCGAAAAGATCGAGGGTCCTGATGTCAAATTCATAGAAACGGTGTGGGGCGTCGGTTATAAGTTTCTGAATTGAGTTCTATAAAAATGCAGGGAGTGGTATCGATGCACAGGGAATTGGAAGAGCTTTTCGAAGAGCTGGAAGCATTGCGCAACGATTATTTCAGCACTGATGAATTCAATGATGATCTGTACAAAAGAGACGTACCGGATAAATGGAGTGTGGGAGAGGTGATCTGCCACTGCTGGCTGCTTTTAAAATATTTCCGTATGATTTCACGTGTATACAACCCGCCGGCCAGGATGTTGTTGAAATTATCATGTCAATCCCCGGCGGGATATGATGCACATATGGAAAATATATATGCGGGGGAAACTATGAAGGCTCCGGCTTTCCTGGTACCGGATATGAAGCGGGAATATTCCAAAGGCGAGCTCCGTATGATGCTTGAAGTTCAGACAGAAAAACTTAAAAGAGCTCTGGAGGGCCTGGACCGCGATGCCCTCTACCGGATCAGGTATCCTGATCCGGTAGCCGGTTGGCCGAATATCATACAGTCGGTGAAATTGGCCAAGATACACGAAGCGCACCACTACGGCATCGTACTGGAAAGGGTGAGGGAAAATCGATAAGTATGTACTGGACATCTTTGAAGACAGGAAAACACTGAACAAAATAGCTGTAATTTCGCTTATCATCACCGGCGTCATGCTGATACCGCCGCTTTGGATGGACGGCAGGGTGTTCCTTTCGCAGATGGCAGACGGAGGTGCCGAGTTCCGGATCGCCTTTGGCGGCATATTGCTTGCATTGGCACTCTTGTTCGCGGTGTTTACAGCCCATGAAGGGATACACGGGCTGTTCTTTAAATTGTTCTCACCGGCCTCCAGAGTAAAGTTTGGCTACACAGCAGGAATGCTTTATGCCACAGCACCGGGATCGGTGTATAAAAGAAAACAATTTATGGTCATCATTCTGATGCCATTCATCATAATTACGGCGGTGCTGCTCCTTATGATGTTTGTTTTGCCCCACCCTTCCTACAAATATATACTGGCTATACACACAGGCGGGTGCGCAGGTGACTTTTATTACGTGTACCTGATGATGAAATACAGAAATTTGGAATACGCCGAAGATACAGATGTCGGTATGACTCTGTATGAAACGCAGCCTGATAATGGATGAAGATGAGCGAACGTGGGTTCGCTTTTGTGCTATAATAAAGTATAAAGCATTAATGTCAGGTGAAAAACATGGAGAGAAGAATAATTCATATTGATATGGACGCATTTTTCGCCCAGGTGGAGCAGCGGGATTACCCGGAATATCGTGGCAAACCGGTGATTGTCGGCGGAAAATCATGGAGCAGGGGAGTGGTCTCCACTGCCAGTTATGAAGCACGTAAATACGGTGTGCACTCCGCCATGCCGACGAAACAGGCTCATAAACTGTGCCCTGACGGTATATATCTGCCGCCGAGATTTGAGGTATATAAGGAAATATCAAAAACGGTCATGGGAATTTTCCTGAAATATACCGAGGTGGTTGAACCACTCTCCCTTGATGAAGCCTACCTTGATATTACTCATCTTGTTTCCAGGGAACGGACGGCGCGCTCGATTGCCCTGAGCATACAAAAGGAAATTTATGATGCTACAAAGCTGACATCCTCAAGCGGTGTTTCCTACAACAAATATCTGGCCAAGATCGCTTCAGGAATGAATAAGCCTGCAGGAACGACGGTGCTGCACTATGGAAATGTGCAGGATGTCCTGAATGGCATGTCCATCGGAAAGTTCCCGGGCGTGGGGGCTGTAACGGAACAAAAGATGAAACACCTGGGCATATATACCGGACAGGATCTCTACAACTGGTCGGAAGATGAGCTGATCCGGCAGTTCGGCAGGCGGGGAGCGGGTCTCTATCAGAAGGCGAGAGGCATCGGTACAGCGGAGCTTAGTATCGAAAGGATCAGGAAATCAGTAGGTAAGGAAACGACATTCAATTATGATATCAATGATGATGCTGAAATTCTGAGGGTGCTTGAGGGTTTAAGCGGGAAAGTGAGCCGTAATCTCGACAGGCACCAGTTCGCCGGCCGTGTGGTGACAGTGAAAACAAAGACGGCGGACTATGCCACACACACAAAACAGATGATGACGGACAATCCTATTTTCCACGGTGAGGAGATATTCCATTACGCATATTCACTCTATCATGACGTAAAAAGTCCCGAAGACCCCATCAGGCTCATAGGAGTGACTGTCTCCCATCTGTCAGAGCGGACATACCGCAATCTCACAATATATGATTTTATTTAGTACAGCTAATCCGCGCCTATTTGGGTATTCACCTTTTTATTCTCCCCGGAGGTCTTTTCATGCTGGACGATCATCTGATAGATGATGATTATTTCATAGAGCACATGGATTTTGAAAGCGTCCTTTTCTCCATCCATCCCTCTGATGCGGCGCCTTAACGACCGGACGGGTGGATACGTCATTTTCAGTATGGAGAGATCGCCAGCGAGGCAGCGGGCGATTTCATCCATCGCCTCCTTCTCTTCCAAAGAGAAGTCCATGGTTATATTTTCAGGCAGGTAAATCAGATTGCCGACATGGACGAAATAGAGCTTTTTGAACTGGCTCTCACGTTCCAGGCGGTTCATGAGACGCATTTCATTGCGGTTGGATCTGTGATATTTGAATTCATCCTGCTGATATTTCAGCAGTTTTTCGGACTCGGTGATCTGATCCTGGATACTGCTGTATTCCTTTTCCGATTTTCCCGAGACGAATGCGCCTTCTGTAAGTTCACGGATTCTCCCGACGAGTAACTGATGTGTCCTTTTGGTGGTTGCTTCGGTCATTTTTTCTATCTGATCTGTATATTTTGGTGGCAAGATGAAAAAGTTGACCAGTGTACTGGTAGCCAGACCGATCGTAGTCGTTGCCAGCCTTGAAAAGAAATTGTAGAAATACGCATCTCCGACAGAAGGGACCATGGCCACGGCTGTGAGAGCGGCGACAAGGACACCGGCATGGAGTTTCAATCTATAAGTGACAAAAATGGTCAATGTTGCGGCCAGTGAATACGTCAATGCGCTCTCTCCGAACAGATAGAGGGAAGCGACCGCGATAAAAGCTCCAATGATCGAGGCGGGAAATCTCACGTATGCTTTCTTCAAGGAAGCGTAGGCAGTCGGTTCTATGGTGACGATTGCAGTGATTACTGCAAAAATGGGCGGCAGGTTCAGCACAATGCATATCACTGCTGTGAGGAAGGTGGAAATGCCTGTTTTTATGATTCTTGGTCCAATGATTTTACGGATATCAAAAGTCATATCATAACTTCTTTCTCTAAAATTTAAGCTGTATGTTCAGTATAGCATGAAGAATTTGTTATAATAAAAACTGAAAATATATTTTTAAAAGTAAGTAGGGAATATAATGATTATCAAAACTGATGAAGAACTTAAGCATCTTGAAGAGATCGGTCAGATTTGCGGCAGAGTGCTCAAATCACTTGTGGAATCCACAAAAGCTGGGAAGACTACTAAAGAGATAGATGAGCTTGGCGGAAAGCTCCTGAAGGAGATGGGAGCAGAGAGCGCGCCGGTCTCTGAATATGATTTTCCCGGGTTTACATGCATAAGTGTCAATGAGGAAGTGGCACACGGCATTCCCGGAAAACGGGAATTGAAAGAGGGGGATCTCGTCAATATCGATGTATCCGCCAAGAAGAATGGCTATTTTGCTGATACGGGAATTTCATTCATCGTGGGCGAGAGCGAAGACCCAATGAAACAGAAAGTGGTCGATGTGTGTGAGGAAGCTCTGGATGAAGCGATCAAAAAGATCAAGCCGGGAACCAAAGTGAGCCAGATCGGGCGCGCAGTACACAAAGTTGCCCGCAAAAACGGTCTGAACGTCATAAAGAACCTTACGGGCCACGGTGTTGGGAAAAGCCTGCATGATGCACCGCAGCATATCATGAACTATTTCGATCCTACAAACCATGACCTTCTGAAAGAGGGCATGGTCATAGCAGTTGAGCCGTTCATCTCCTCCAATGCATCTTTCGTTACCGACGGCAAGAATGACTGGGCGTTTGAGACTAAAGACGGCAGTTTCGTCGCCCAGAAGGAACATACGATTCTTGTGACGGCGAAAGGACCGAAACTGCTCACACTGATTGAAGACTGATAAAATAAGGAAAAACGTACACAAAAAGGACTGGAGACCTGGTCAATACCAGAGTCTCCAGTCCTTTTTGCCGTCCTTCTGTAAAGATCAGCCTGTTCAGGCAGGGTTCTTCCTGTCATCAGGCCTGCCGGTATCTTCAGGCTTCTGATCTTCCGCAAGGTTATCGGTATTTCGGGGAGTCTCTTCATCAGGATGCCTGTCAAATAAGTTGTCAAGAGCAGAGACTCCGCCACCTTCGTTGACCATGCGGTCAATACCGCGTTCGGGAGTGCCTCGTTCCTTGAAGGTCATCTTCATCCCCTCCTTACATATATTATACCTCAAATCGGTATAAAATAACACTTTCATTCAATTTTCCGAGCTGTATTCATAACCGTCTGTCACGAGGTCGATCTTGCCGTCATCAGGGTTGATGACAACACCGTGTACAGGAATGTCCGGAACCATTAGTGGATGCTGACGCACTTTTGCGACACTTTCCGCCACGCTCTCTTCCACACTGTCAAAGCCTTTCAGCCATTCTTCTATATCGATGCCTGAATGTTTCAAAGTGTCGAAGACACCCGGGCTGATGCCGCGGTTTTCCATCTCCTCCATTACCGGTTCGGGCTGGAGGGCACCGAAACCACAGTCGTGGTGGCCCATGATCATGACTTCATCCGCACCGAGCATATAGACGGCCACAAGAATACTTCTCATAGTACTTCCGTAAGGATGGGCAATCATGGCACCGGCGTTCTGGATATGCTTGATATCCCCATTTTTAAGGCCGAGTGCTTTCGTGGATAATTCAGTCAGTCTTGTATCCATGCAGGAAACAAGCACCATCTTTTTGTCCGGTGATTTGGTCGTTGTGTACTTCTCGTACTCTTTGTTTTCTACGAACTGCTGGTTGTACTCGAGTAAATCATGCAATAGACTCATCTTGTCCGTCTTCCTCTTTCTCTTTTCGTAAAGTACGCTTATGCATAATCGCATTTATCTGTGCGCCTAATATAATAATAACACCTGTGATGTACAACCATAATATTAAAATGATTACACCTGCGATACTGCCGTATGTGGCAGAGTAGTTGCCGAAGTTTGAAATGTAGAAGCTGAAGGCCCATGAAGCCACGAGGAAAGCGATTGTCGTGAACAGTGTGCCGGGGATGACAGACTTCACTTTCAGTCTGATATTCGGTGCCGTCGTATACATGACAAGGAACACGACAAACACGAGAAGTACCGGCAGGATGCTTCTTACAAGATTCCATAGTGTCTGGAAGTGCTGGTCGAGTCCGATCACGCCGAACATGAGATTACCGATCTGCCCGCCGAATACGATCAGTACGAAAGTCAGTATGACTGAAAGGGCAAGTATTACGGTGAACACCACAGACAGCAGCTTTGCGACGATGAAATTCCTGTTATCCTCTATGTCATATGCAACATTGAAAGCGTTCATGAGGGCCGTCATGCCATTCGAAGCGGACCACAGGGTCACAATCAGACCGACAGAAAGCAGGCCGCCGCTCGATGCGGTCATGACATCGCCGATGATCCCTTCCAGGGTGCCGGCAATATCAGACGGCGCATAGTCCTGGATCATCTGTGTGATTGTCTCCTGGTCAATCTGGAATAAAGGCACCAGTGTCAAAAGGAAGATCAGGAGAGGGAAAACTGCCAGCAGGAAATAGTATGCCAGCTGGGCAGCCATTCCCGATGTATTGTCTTTTGAAAACTGGAACATGAGACTCTGGAAGAAATTCGGATCGTCTTTTATCTTGGCGGGTTTGTTGATTTTGGAAACATAGAATTCCTCATCAGGTTTTTTGGGCACCTTGGATTTGAACTTCACCTCATCGACGAATATGTCGTCACTGCTGTTCCGGGCTTCTTTCTCCCTGTTCTTTTTTTCCGCCATCTTCGCTTCATTCAGATAGTTTGAGCTGCTTTTATTTATTGTCATAAAATTTCACCTCTTTAACAAAAAAGGGCCAACTGCCGTCAGCCCTCCACATATTCGATTTTTAATTTAAATGTTTCTGATCACGTTTTTTCATGAATGTATCTTTGGCATCCATGATGGATTGTTCAAGCTCGGGATTTTTCTGCCTGATTTCCTCGATTGTATCTTTCCAGAACATCACTTCGTCTTTGAGGGAATCAAATTTGGATGGCTGACCGGAATTGGAAGAGAATTTCTGTTTTGCCTCATCCGGATTCTGGGCATAATATTTAAGGTCTTTGGAGCCGCTGATCACAGAATCTCTCGTGCCCTTGTCAATCAGACTGAGCCCTGCGCCAACAGCAGCACCGATCAGGATTGCGGGAATAAGTTTGTTTTTCATGTAAATTCTCCTTTGTGAGTACTGATATAGTTGCTTATAACCATTTTAAAACAAATTCAAACTATATTCATCCAATAACGTGATTTTAAATTTTATTATCAAAAGAACTTTGTTAATATGAATATGTCGAAGAAACGAAACGGAGGGCTTACATATGGATAAAGGTACAATGCTCAATGAAATTGAAGATAAATTGAATGTGGTGAACAAAGGTATGTTCAAGCCGGGAGACTTCAATGACGAAAGCCTGGGTGAAATTGAAGAAATTCACAGTATGGTGACCGGAAGAACGTCGATTTCAGCCATTGAACAGTCTGCCATCATCGAAGAGCTTTCAAAACTCAGAAATTCATAAAAAGGGGGAAATATCATTGCAACAGCTAGATGAAAAACTTGCAAAATATGCCGTTCTGCTGGTGGAAACCGGCCTTAATGTACAAAAGGGCGGCAGGGTTTTTATAAGATCCAGCGTGGATGCCCTGCCTCTCATCAGGCTGGTGACAAAAAAGGCGTATGAAAAAGGGGCGAAAGAAGTCAAAGTGAGCCTTTCCGATGATGCTCTGACCCGCATGCATGCAGAGCACCAATCCAAAGAGGAGCTGAGTACCATCCATCAGTGGACCATTGATGAAAGGATGTACTACTCGGATGAAAAAGCGGGATTCCTGAGCATCACTTCATCTTCCCCGGAACTGTTGAAAGGTGTAGCCCCCGAAAAATTGCAGGCGATGCAGGTCGCTTCGGGACAGGCGTTCAAGGACTTCTCAAACAGGATCCAGTCCGACTACCACAGCTGGTGTGTCGCAGGCTATCCTTCCGTCGAATGGGCGAAGCTTGTCTACCCGGATAAAGATGACGATGAAGCTGTCAGTGCACTGCTCGACCTCATACTCTACACTGTACGGGCGGATGTGGAGGATCCGGTTGAAGCGTGGGAAGAACTGGACCGCTCACTGCACGAGAAAGTGAACTATCTGAATGACAGAAAATACAAAGCGTTGAGATATGAAGCGCCGGGCACAGATTTTGTAATGGAACTGCCTGGAGGACATCTCTGGGCAGGTGCTTCGAGTGTAAATGAAGACGGCGAACGTTTCATGGCCAACATGCCGACGGAGGAAGTTTTCAGTGTCCCTAAAAAGACAGGCATGAACGGGTATGTTTCGAATACGCTGCCGCTCAGCTACGGCGGGAACATCATCGATGATTTCAAACTCACTTTCAAAGACGGGGAAGTGGTGGATTTTGAAGCAGGTACAGGCTACGAGGTGCTTGAAAACCTGCTGAACACTGATGAGGGTGCAAAATATCTTGGCGAGGTCGCACTTGTCCCCCATGATTCACCGATCTCAAATACGGATAAATTGTTCTATAACACATTGTTTGACGAGAACGCTTCATGCCATATCGCACTCGGAAGTGCTTACGCTTTCTGCATCGAGGGTGGCAAGTCGATGTCCAGGGAAGAGCTTGAGGATGCAGGTCTCAATGATTCCATCAGCCATGTGGATTTCATGATCGGTTCTGAAAATCTCAATATATACGGCATCGATGAAGACGGGGACGAGGAGAAAATCTTCGAAAAAGGCAATTGGGCGTTTTAAATTCTTGATGCAAAAAGCTGAAAATATGATAAAATTGAATTAATAAGAAAAGTCCAATAGGAGGATACCTATGAGTTATTCAATGTTGTTTCTAGTATTTGCAGCATTCGTCTTTGCCATCTTCGCGTTTGCGGGAGTACTGTCGTACTTCCTGACCAAAGCGCTCCCCGGCCAGGATGCGCTGGTCGTTGATACTCCGGAGGAAGCGCTGGAGCGTAAAATATAAATCATCAGAACCGGTGGTTTTCAGGAAGGGATATTATCTGTCCCTTCTTTTTTAATGCTTAAAATATGCTATTATAGTATTGCTGAACATGGAGGGGATAGCATGGAAAAGAAAATGTCAGAGTCATACACAGTAAAGACTTCGAATGTCCTGCCGCCAGATACGAACAATCATCAGACACTGTACGGCGGAAGGCTGTTGGAGTACATAGATGATGTGGCTTCGATTGCAGCGAGGCGCCACTCGAGATCGAAAGTTGTAACAGCATCCATCGACTCGGTGGATTTCCTGGAACCGATCAATCTGGGTGATGTCGTGATTTTGGAGGCGATGGTTACCCATACCGGCACGTCATCGATGGAAGTGCTGGTCAAGATTTCAAAGGAGGAACTGGAGGAATCCGGGGAGGTCAGCCTCGCAGCTTTCAGTTTCCTGACTTTCGTGGCGCTCAGTGATGACAAGAGACCGATCAGCGTGCCGGCACTGCTACCAGATAATGACAGGTTGAAATGGCTGGATGAAACCGGTGAGGAAAGGGCTGAACACCGTAAGCACAGGCGTGACAGATCAAAGGCGCTGAGGGAATTCTTTGCGAATGATCTTTTTGATTAGGGTGAGTTGAATGCAGATAGAAAAAGTTGTTGAACAAAAGGGCGGCATGTTCAAAATAGTCATGGACAATGGGGATTACTTCCAGGCGCATGAGGAATCACTCGTCAGGTACCGTCTGATGAAGGGGGCTGAATTTGACGAGTCTGAATATGAACGTATCATGCAGGCGATCCAGTATGACCGGGCTTATGTGGATGCACTTAAATACATCAGCTATAAACTGCGTTCCATCAGTGAAATGCGGAAATATCTGTCAGAGGACTACACCCCCGGGGTCATTTCAGAGACCGTCCACCGGCTGAAAGATGAAGGCTATCTCAATGATAGTCATTATGCGGAAGCACTGAAGAATACGATGCTGAACACCAGCGACAAAGGGCCCGGGTCACTTGTGCGTGAACTTAAGAAACATCAGGTCGATCAAGATATCATCATGCGCACGGCGGATGCATTCGACTCGGAAATCGACAGTGAGCGCATGAACCGGATAAAATCCAGAGAGCTGAAAAGACACAAGGGGGCCTATCGCCAGTTCAGAATGAAATTACAGGAGAAGCTCTATCAAAAAGGGTATAATAAAGACCATATGGATATGATCGCATTTGACGAAGACGAATTTGATGAAACGTCCCATTTTGAGAAAGACTTTGAAAAGTATTACAATAAGTACATGAAAAGGGAAGGGTCATATGCTGCGAGGCAGAAGCTGATCCAGGCGCTGATGCGGAGAGGCTATAATTACGATATGATCCGGGAAAAGTTAGGCGGTATAGATGATGAGTTCATTTAACACAATGACAAGACGTGAAATAGAAGCGTACATTGTCGATAAACGGGAAAAAATGCGCAAGGCGGAAATGTTGGGGATCGAAAATGAATACCGGGTATATGAACGCCAGGTGCTGATTGCAGAGAGCTATCTGATCGATCTGTCCCAGATTGAACCGGGAAAAATATATAAGATCGTCAGCAACGAAGATTTTTATTTTAAAGTGGAATATATAAAAGGGGTCTTCGCCTGGGGCTTCTATCTCGGCGGAAACGAAAAAGAGACGGGGATTCCAGTAAGCATGCTCCAGTTAAGCAGGAAAGGTTGATTCGATGCACGACATCATTCTGCTCAGGGCGCGGGACCTGACTTATGCCAAAGAACCGGTGAAATTCAAAGACCGGATGCTCAGCCGTGCTGAAGGTCTGATGTTGAAGGATGTCACTTTCCACCTTTATAAGGGAGAGGTGCTCGGCATTCTGTCGGACTATAAGTCTCTTCATTATTTAAAAGAGGTTGTCAGCGGCACACTCGATGCGACAAAAGGGAAAGTGAAAACTAAAAGTTCCATACTCAGTCTGGATGTCATGGATCACATCCATCACAGGCACCCCGTGAATATTTTCGTCGCGGAGCTTCTGGATGAATATATGCGGCCGGACGCGGCCTTGGGAGTGATGAAAGAACTCAGGGAGCAGCCATTGTTCAGAAAAAGATGGACCACACCTGTCAGAGATCTTCCACGCAGGGAAATTGCGCTGATACTGATTGAGATGTCCAAAGTCACTGATGCGGATATCATCATCTACTGTAATATGTACCGTCATCTGAGTACCCGGGATAAAGAGATGTTCAAGGGTGCTGTGAATAATCTGGAGCGCTCGGAGCGGGGGATCCTTCTGCTTGAGAGTGACATTGAACCAATCAGCATGCTTGCGAATTATTTCCTATGGCTCAGTTATGGACAGATACGCTATGATGGCAGTGTCAAAAAAGGCGTGGATACATATAATGAGTATATGCGCAAGAAAAGTCAGTTGAAAAGCGTGGATGAAGAGGCTCTTTTCGATCTCGAATGGAAACAGAATGTCTCGGAGTATGCAAGGTATAAGCACTCCCTGAAGCGGCTGAGCCGTAAGCAGACCGGCATCATCGACGGGCTGAACATCAGGAAGATCATCCTGTCGGTTGTACTGCTGTTCATGATGCTGATGTCAAGCTTTGTCATATTCATGGATATTTCGTTTACCGGGAAGGCCAACAGCGACCAGGATCGGACAGTGACGGTCCCGGAAGAGGAAGAGAGTGTACGGACTTATTATGCAATCACAGCAGAAGATGACATGGAGTTCGGCAGCCAGGTGCTCTCCCACATGAGCCTTGTTGAAGTGGGACCTGATCACCAGAATGGATATACAGTATTGATGGGTGACTCAGAGTATGAGGCCAGTGAGGACAGCCTGATCTATTTTAATCCGGCGAGCCTCTATCCTGAAACTGCTTTTGAATCACTCCTGCCTTATACCAGTGACAAATTCATGGAATCCTATCAGTTCTATACACGGTATGTGGGAAGGCAGACGGAAGAGGTGACGGACGGTTTCAGTCTGTCATCATCCGACGAGCGGCATGCAACGGTTTCCGGCTTTCCTGTTACGTATCATTTCAGGAACGGCTACGTATTTTCAATGACCATGCCCGCATCCGATATCGACGGTCTCCGTGAAGAATACGGACTTAATTCCGAAGATGTCATATTCAGACTGCAGGACGGAGGCTTCATGATCCTGGATGCATCGAATGAAACATGGCTGTACATTGACCAGTAGGAGGGGAAAGATGAATTACAGAGTAAGATATTTGTGGAGGCAGTTCCTGGATCAGACGGGGTATTTCTCAAAGCACAATCTCACACCCCTTCTGCTTTATGTCATCGGACTCGTATTTCTGCTCGGGGCAATGACATTCATGGGGCCGGAGGGGAGCATACGTTATTTGTATACGGTTGTCGGTCTGATGGCATCTGTATGGCTCTTCAGTATGGTGGTACTGAACAGGAACGCCACTTTCTATAAAGATTCAGTGGTCAAAGTCAGCTATGTCCCGCTGTATTTCAGGATGCTTCCGACGATCATTTTCCAGACTTTCATTTTCGTGATATTTATTGTTCTGTACAGTGCATTCACAGCACTTGTGGTGGATGACTGGCTGATCAACATATTCTCACTGCTGTATTACACGGTACTCGGTGTCATATTGATCATACCTTTCATCCTGCTGTTTCTGACAGTGGAAACCCCGAACCTCGGAAAGGTGAATGTGGCGGTATTCATAGTGCTGGTTCTGGCTGTACCGGTGCTCTATCTGCCTGAATCGATACCCGATGTGCTTGAGAACATACTCAGCCTGAACCCGTTCTATTATGTAGTGTACGGTCTTCAGTCGAACGCTGTGCAGCTTGCCTGGAATATCGACAGGCTCCCGCATGATATACTGTTCTTTTCACAGGTTGCATTCCTATATCTGTGGATGCTTGGGTTCTACAGCAAAATGAAGTTCAATCTCTACCAGTACAGTAAAAAACGACAGGATGCCTGACATCCTGTCGTTTTAATTATTTATCAACTTGCGCTGAAGTTTGCTTTCCGAGAAGACCCAACCGGTATAGCTGTGTATGACCTCTTTATCGTTCTTATCTATCTGCATGATACAGACGAACGGGTAATGGCCGTCTTTCAGATACCTGAGATCGATATATCTTATTTCAGCCAGATCCTCTGAAAGTTCTTTCACTTCATAGCGGTATATTGAGGAGAAGAAGGTGAAGGCTTTGAAATTCAAGTCCTTCTTCACCGCTTCGAACAGTTCTTCATCAATCCGTGCACTTTTATTGAAGCGGTCGTAAAAGATGATGTTTCCTCGGAAACTTCTGCCGACGTAGTATGAGTTTTGGGTGACGGCGACGAGCCGCCATTCGAAAAAGTGGATGGTCGGCATGCAGAAGACCCGTGTTATATATTCCTCGGGAAGCTGCCGTTCCACTTTTCTGTTGATGAACCGCTGCATGCCCGCTCGTGCAAGATAGTAGGCCAGCATGACGCCGTACAGTATGAAAAAGAGCCAGACCGGTGAAGTGCCGAGGAACCACAGTATGAAATAGAGTACATGCATTATGATGATGGGTATATCGACGGTATTGATGACACCGAGCTGTATCCAGGTGTTATTTATCGGCCGCAGCGCCTGCGTGCCGTAAGAATTGAATATATCGACAAAAACATGCAGGAAGACCGCAAACTGTATCCACAGATACATGTTCAATGCCGGGAGATCGAAAAGCAGCACAGACAGGGCTGTGAGCAGAACCGGCCATATGAAGAATGTAAAGGGCAGGGAATGGGTAATTCCGCGGTGGTGCGTGATGTATACTGCGTTGTTTTTCATTTTCATGACGGTGTCCACATCGGGGACGAGTGAGGCGCCCACAACGGTGGTGATGAAACCGGCGGATAATGGATCGATTGCAGGGTCCATTGCGGCCAGACCGACTATGGTACCGCCCATCAGGGTATGTGTTAGAGTATCCATATTAAGTCTCCCCATTCAATAGAGAAATATTTATGTAGAGGAAGATGTCACAATGCTGAACATTTCAGATTTTAATAATAACCTACTTGCCTGGTACCAGGCAAATAAAAGAGACCTGCCGTGGCGGCGGACGAGCGATCCGTACCACATCTGGCTGAGTGAAGTCATGCTGCAGCAGACCCAGGTTATTACTGTTATACCCTATTTTGAAAAATTCATAACCAATTATCCGGACCTTGACAGCCTGGCCGATGCGGATGAGGGTAGTTTACTGAAAGATTGGGAAGGGCTCGGCTATTATAACAGGATACGCAATTTCCATGCTGCGGTGAAGGAAGTGAAGAATACATATGATTCCACGGTGCCGGATGACCCTGATGTCTTTTTCAGTCTCAAGGGGGTTGGACCGTATATCGGAGGGGCAGTGCAGAGCATCGCCTTCAACAATCTGCTTGCGGCCGTGGACGGGAATGTACTCCGTGTCATGGCAAGATTGAACCTGGACTACAGGGATATGACCAAAGTTTCCGTCCAGAAATCTGTAAAGCAGGACATTGAAGCAATCATGCCCCTTGAAGCGGGGGATTTCAACCAGGCTCTGATGGAACTGGGTGCAGTAATCTGCACACCAAGAACACCGAGATGCATCATGTGTCCTGTACAGGAACACTGCGAAGCATATAAACAGGGGGAAGTAGCCGGACTGCCGGTTAAAAAGAAGGCGAAGAGCAAAAAGGAAATTTACTACAACGTCTACTTCATCCTCAATGATAAGGAGGAGATCATGCTCAGGAAACAGGAAGGCACACTGCTCGGGGGAATGTACGAACTGCCGAAATATGATATCGATACTTCGATTGAAACGATCGAAGAGGGTCTTGGACTCTCCCTCGATCACCCGAACATCCACACAGGCAGTGTGAAGCATGTGTTCACCCATCAGATCTGGTACATGGAGGGGTATGTTTTATATACAAAAGGGACACATGAAGATTTTGTCCCACGGGCGGATGTCGGGCAACTACCCATGAGCAGGGCCATGCAGAAGTTATACAGACAGCTGGAAATGTAAAATTAAAAAATGTGATTATAAAAGTACCTGTGATATAATATGGAAGTATTATTATAAAGGTGGTGTGGAATATGGGTTTAGAATCCATACCCAGGGAAGGCAGCAAGGTCAAGATCCAGAGTTATAAGCATGATGGGAACATCCACCGTGTATGGTCCGAGACGACAATCCTGAAAGGGACGGATCATGTTGTAATCGGAGGCAACAACCGTACTCTGGTCACTGAAAGCGACGGGCGCACATGGGTCACCCGTGAACCTGCGATTGTCTACTTCCATGTGGATTACTGGTTCAATGTAATCTGCATGTTCCGTGAAGATGGCGTATACTACTATTGCAATCTTTCCTCGCCATTTGTCTATGATGAGGAAGCATTGAAATACATCGATTACGATCTGGATATAAAAGTGTATCCGGACGGCAAGTACCATCTGCTCGATGAAGACGAATACCGTCTCCATAAGCAGCGCATGAAGTACCCGGATGACATTGACAAGATTCTTAGACGCAATGTAGATATACTCCAACAATGGATTGAAAGGAAGAAAGGGCCTTTCGCTCCGGATTTCATCAAAGTGTGGCAGAAGAGGTTCAACAACGATTTCAAATCATACTGAAGACCAATCAACTGGAGGCAGTTGATTGTTTTTTGGAAAAGGAAGTTTTTAATTGATAAAACGTTATTTACAATTCGTAAAGCCTTATACATGGCTGATTGTACTGACGATCATCATCGGCATCCTGAAGTTCGGGATTCCGCTTCTCCTGCCGCTGCTGATCAAATATGTAATTGACAGCATTATCCTTGCTGACGGTCTGACGGTTGAAGATCAGGTGAACATGCTGATCAGGGTACTTCTGATCTTTTCCTTCATCTTCGTAGTCATCCGGCCGCCGGTCGAATATTACAGACAGTATCTCGCCCAGTGGACGAGCAATAAGATATTATATGACATCAGAAAGAAAATGTACGGCCATCTGCAGATGCTGAGTGCGAAATTTTATTCGAACAGTAAAGTGGGGGAGATTATCTCCCGGGTCATCAATGATGTGGAGCAGACGAAGGACTTCATCATGACAGGGCTGATGAACGTCTGGCTTGATCTCGTGACCATCATCATCGCCCTTGTGATCATGTTCAGCATGAACGCAGAGCTGACGGTTGTGTCCATGGTCATTTTCCCATTCTATATATTCGGTGTATGGTATTTCTTCGGCAGACTGAGAAGATTGACAAGGGAAAGATCCCAGGCGCTTGCGGAAGTGCAGGGATTTCTGCATGAGAGGATCCAGGGCATAAATGTCATCAAAAGTTTTGCTGTGGAAAAGAATGAGGAAGGCCGTTTCAATGAAAGGAATTCCAATTTCCTCGATAAGGCAACGAACCACGCAAAATGGACTGCCCGAAGCTTCTCTGTCGTCAACACGATTACTGACATCGGTCCGCTGCTGGTCGTGGGATATGGTGCCTACCAGGTGATTCACGGGAATCTGACCGTCGGCACGCTGGCGGCATTCATTGCATATCTTGACAGACTGTACGGTCCGCTCCGGAGACTTGTTTCATCTTCTACGACTCTTACACAGAGCATCGCTTCGATGGACAGGGTATTTCAGCTCTATGATGTGAAATATGACGTCCAGGATCGTAAAGATGCCAAAAAACTCGGTCATACCAACGGCAATATCGAGTTCAGCAACGTAGGTTTTGACTACAACGGCGAGGATAAGAGCGTGCTGAAAGATATTGACTTCAATGTCGGCAGCGGGGAGACCGTTGCGTTCGTCGGCATGAGCGGCGGAGGTAAATCCACTCTCGTCACACTGATACCGAGATTCTATGATGTGACCGAGGGCCGGGTGATGCTGGATGGGGAGGACATCAGGAACTATACGATAGAGTCCCTCCGGAATAACATTGGTCTCGTAATGCAGGACAATATCCTCTTTTCGGATTCCATTCTGGAGAACATAATGCTTGCCAAACCGGATGCCACCGAAGAAGAGGTTGTCGAGGCGGCCAAACGGGCTAACGCACATGAATTCATAATGGGGCTGCCTGATGGATACCATACAGAGGTGGGTGAGCGGGGCGTCAAATTATCCGGCGGACAGAAACAGCGTATCGCAATCGCCAGAGTGTTCCTGAAAAACCCACCGATCCTCATACTGGATGAGGCTACGAGTGCACTTGACCTTGAAAGCGAGAGCATCATACAGGAGACGCTCCTTGAATTGTCAAATAACAGGACGACGATCATAGTGGCACACAGGCTTTCGACAATCACCCATGCAGACCGGATCTTCGTCATGAGCAACGGTGAGATCGAAGAATCCGGCACACATCTGGAACTGATGAACAGACAGGGTGCGTACTATGATCTCTACAGCATTCAAAACTTATAATATTCAAAGGGTGAGTTCATGAGCAGACAAGCAGATATCTCCTTCCTGCAGCATGATACCCTGGAAGCGGCAAAAGAACTTCTGGGCAAAGAAATCATTACCGAAATTGATGGCGAAGTGACCAGTGGATTCATCACCGAAGTGGAGGCCTACCTCGGCTTGGACGACAGGGCGGCACATACTTTCGGCGGCAGAGTGACAAAGAAAAATGAGAAGATGTTCAACAGCTCCGGTCATATATATGTCTACAGCATGCATGGTCACAACTGTATGAACTTCCTGACCCGTGAAAAAGAGTATCCTGAAGGGGTGCTGATCCGCGGCATCGAACCGAACATAGGAAAGGATGTCATGGCCCGTCGCCGCGGCAGGGAAAATGACCTCACAACCGGGCCGGGAAAACTCACTAAGGCGCTTGGCATCAAAAGAGATCTTCATAATGGTATGGAACTGAACAATGGAATACTGACATTGGCAGAGGGGAAGATACCGGCGGTCATCGGAGCGACAAAACGCATCGGTATCGATACGAAGGAAGAGGCGGTTGATTTTCCCTACCGTTTCATTGTAAAAGGGAACCCCCATATCAGCAGATTCAAAGGCAGGGCTTCCGAAGATAATGGATGGAAACACTAAAAAACAGGTATCCTTTTTGGATACCTGTTTTTTATATATCGAGCGTCTCGTCCTGGATGTTGATCTTGTTGTTGTCGGAATGGAATCTGAAGAAGCTGGATGTCAGCCTGTCGAGTCTCTCGAGTGAGCTTGAATACTCATGGATGGAAGAGATCACTTCCAGTATATTTTCATACAGGATTTTCTCCTCGTCTGTTTCTGCTTCATTATACAGCGTAACGAAGTTGTCCATCATGGAATACTCGAACTGATCATCGACATCATAAACGTCAGCCGGCACTTCGGGTTTGATCTTCTCCGTTATTTTCATGAATATTTGTTCATGGTAGGCCATGAGCTGTTCCAGTTCATATTTGATCCTGTATCTGAAATCTTCATCAAGATGCTTATAATCGTTTTCAAACCGGTTAATTTTACGGAGCAGCTCAAATGCCCTTCTCGTGGAGGAAATGAGCTGCTGGAATAAAATCTTGCGGCGTGCCTCTGCGAAATACCTTCTGCTGAAATAATTCTTTTCCTCCCGGTACCACAGATACATGGTCTCCAGCGTCACCACTCTCGTCCTGAGTGATTCAATATCCTTCTTCACCACCTGGTACTCACTTACGGCATTCAATTCGAGTCTGATCCATTTGAAAATGTCACTCGTGATATTGAAGCAGTTGTGGTACATCTTCGTTTCATACTTGGGAGGGATGAAGACCAGGTTGACGACGAGTGAACAGAATACGCCGATCATCACAAGCGAAAACCTTATGACCGCGGCTTCAAGGAACTCCAATGTTGTCGTATCACCCATCAGCTGGGGAGCGTCCATGATGGCTATCATCGTCACTACTGCAAGCGTCGAGACACTCTGCAGATTGAAGAACAGCAGGACGGCAAGCACCAATATGACGGTGAGCCCGATGATGATGATGTTATTGCCGAATAAAAGGACCATCACAATCGCTGATATAGCGCCGAGGGTGTTTCCCTGGAATTGCTCCCACAGCCTTTTTGCTGAGCGGTGTACATTTGGCTGAAGGGCGAAGACCGCAGCGATGGCTGCAATCAGTGTGGGTTCAAGATTCAGCAGTTTGGTGATCATGAGAGTGAATACAACGGTGATTCCGGTTTTAAAAACTCTAGCACCAAAACGCATGGCACCATCTCCTATAAATCATTTTTGAAAACTTCTTCGACTATGGAAAGCGTCTCTCTGATATCATCCTCAGTATGTTCTGTAGTGAGGAACCAGGCTTCATATTTGGATGGTGCAATATTGATGCCTCTCCGGATGAGACCATTGAAGAATGTGGCGAATACTTCCCCGTCACTTTCCTCGGCCATGGTGTAATCGGTAACCGTCCTGTCTGTAAAATAGATTGTGAGCGCACCGACGAGGCGGTTGATGGAAGCCTTGACTCCATATTTTTCAATCAGTTCTGTAAGTCCATCTTCAAGCATTTTCCCGAGGCGCTCAAGCTCTTCATAGACTCCCGGTTTCTCAAGCACTTCCAAACACGCGATCCCGGCTGCCATGCTCAGCGGATTGCCGGCCATCGTACCCGCCTGGTAGGCAGGGCCGAGAGGGGCTACATTTTCCATTATATCAAGCCGTCCGCCATAGGCGCCTATAGGTGTTCCGCCGCCGATGATCTTGCCCATTGCAGTCAGATCGGGTTCCACGTTGAGGAGGTTCTGTGCACCGCCGTACATAAAGCGGAATGCGGTGATCACTTCATCATAGATGACGAGTGAACCGTTGTCGTGTGCGACTTGGTTCACTTCTTCGAGGAAACCGTCAAACGGTTCGACAATGCCAAAGTTTCCAACAATCGGTTCCACCAGCACTGCGGCGACTTCATCACCGAAATGGCTGATCGCCGTCCTGAAATCTTCTATATTATTGAACGGCACTGTAATCACATCTTCGGCAACCCCTTGCGGGACTCCTGCGGAATCCGGCGTGCCCAGCTGGGAAGGGCCGCTTCCTGCAGCAACGAGGACGAGGTCCGAGTGGCCGTGGTAACAGCCTTCGAATTTGAGGATCTTGTTGCGGCCGGTATAGGCGCGGGCCACTCTGATCGTGGTCATTACCGCCTCGGTTCCCGAGTTTACGAACCTTACACGTTCCAGAGAAGGAATTGCTCCCTGGATCTTTTTGGCGAATTCTATTTCGAGAGTCGTCGGTGTGCCGTACAGAATGCCTTTGCTGCTCTGCTCGGCAATGGCCTCGTGGATGCGGGGGTGGCCGTGGCCGGTAATGATCGGGCCGTAGGCCGCCAGATAATCTATGTACCTGTTGCCGTCCACATCATAGAAGTATGCGCCTTCCGCGCGGTCCATCACGACTGGTGCGCCGTCACCGACTGCCTTATATGATCTGGAAGGTGAGTTGACGCCGCCCAGTATGACTTCATTCGCTTCATCTTTGAGTGCTTTTGATTTTTCGTGACTGAACATTCGTTTTCATCCTTTTAACTGCATTTTTTTATACTAGTTATTCTATCACACATACCTTCCATTATTAAGCGAGGCTCGTTGTGTTGTGAGTTATGCAGAAGTCCGTTATCATCAATATATATATAACTATCTAGGAGGATTACAGATGGATAAATTTCCTGAATTTGCACTTGAAAACCAGAATGGGGCAACAGTTTCCAATAAAGACCTGAAAGGGAAGACGGTCATCTACTTCTACCCGAAAGATAATACACCCGGGTGCACCACCCAGGCATGTGATCTCAGGGATAACATGGATTTCCTGAATGATCTTGGTGTAAAGGTCTATGGGGTGAGCGGCGATTCCAAGAAGAAACATCAGAATTTTATTGAAAAGCAGGGTCTGAACTTCGACCTCCTTGTGGATGAAGATTTCGAGCTGGCTGAGAGCCTCGGTGTATACAGGATGAAGAAAGTGTTCGGCAAGGAATCGAAAGGGATCGTCCGGACCACTTTTGTCGTGGATGAAGACAGCAACATCCTTAAGCGGTATGACAATGTAAAAGCGAAAGAGCATATGGACTCCCTCAAAGAATTTCTGCAAGAGGTATAGGCTGATGAAGAATATACTCTCGACAACAAGACTCAGGGAAGACATGCTGGAACAGCTTGAAAATGAATTTGGAGAATATGAATTCCGTTTTGTGAAATCACGTGAAGTAACAGACAGGGACCGGGAATGGGCGGATATATTCGTCACTTACGGCTCGGATATGAAAGCGGAAGATATGCAAGCTTTCAAAAACCTGAAATGGGTGATGGTGATGAGTGCCGGCCTGGATGATATGCCTCTGTCAGAGATGGAGGGCATACACATTACGAATGCTAAAGGCATCCATAAGATCCAGATGACGGAATACACGATAGGGCTCCTGCTCAATTTCTACAAGGATATCCATCGGCTGAACCTTGAGCAGGATCGGTCGTATTGGAGGAAACAGGCGGTTACCGAAGAGATATACGGTAAAACCGTCCATATTCTCGGCACCGGAAGCATCGGCTCGCATCTGGCAGGTGTGTTGAAGGCATTCGGTACAGAAACAACCGGCTATAATACGAAGGGCAGGGAAGTTGAAAATTTCGACCGGACTCATCCTGTTGACAATCTGCATGCACGTATCGGTGAAGCGGATATAGTGATCAACATACTCCCGAGCACCGGCTCCACCCGGAGCCTGCTCAATGAAGAGACTTTCAGGAAAATGAAAGACACAGCCGTCTTCGTCAATATCGGGCGCGGGGATATCATGACAGATGATACTGTGAATGCCGTTCTGTCAGAAGGATATATCAGGCATATGATCCTGGATGTGTTCAATCAGGAGCCGCTGCCATCCGATCATAAGTTCTACGAGTATGATAATTTGACAATAACGCCGCACGCATCATCCAAAACACCGGAATATCTGACACGTGCGTTCGATATCTTCATATATAACCTGAGACGGGCGGATGATTTCGATTCCATGAAAAATACCATCGATAATACCCGGGGCTACTGAAAATCTGATTTGACAAACAATTTAATGACGAAGTACAATAAATGTATTACAGTAGTCTGATATAGGAAAGAAGGTATCAATATGAAGATGATGGATGCCAATGAACAGTTCACTGATTCGATTGATGCACTCAAGAAGACTGGTGTCAGAATTACACCACAAAGAAAAGCAGTGCTCAAGTACATGATAGAAACTGAAGAACATCCGACTGCTGATGATATATTCAAGGCGTTGTCCAATGAATATCCTAACATGAGTGTGGCGACAATATATAATAACCTGAAACTCTTCAAGGATACCGGACTGGTAAAAGAACTCACCTACGGGGATTCATCCAGCAGGTTCGATTTCATAACAGATACGCATTACCATATCATCTGCAGCAATTGCGGCAGGATCACAGACTTCCATTACCCGGGACTCGAAGAAGTGGAACAGCTTGCCGGTTCTGTGACGGAGTATGATGTAAGCCACCACAGACTCGAGATATACGGACTTTGTCCGGAATGCAGGGAACAGATCTAGAAAAAAAGATTCATACAGTAAAATAGGAAAAGCGGCCGCACGGCCGCTTTTCCTATTTGTCTTGTGACCGGCCATTGTGACCGGCCTCTTTGTTGATTTCATCGATTGCCTGGTTTCTTCTGTGTTCTACATTGTAATCCAGTGAGAAGTCCTGGCCTTCCAGCGCCTTGTCGATGGTAAGCGGTTCTTTGCAATGCTGGCAGAAGTCGACATGTCCAAGTATCTTTGTGTACTTTTCGCAATTGGGACACTGCACGGTCACTGTCCGGGTGCTGATCATTCCCACCCAGAAGTATATGATGAAGCTGAGCAGTATCGGGAGCAGTCCTACTATAAGGAAGATGCTGAAAATAATCGGCGACTCCCTGAAGAATACTCCCAGATACATGATGCCCATACCTATAAATACAAGGGCCAGAGCATAGCCGCGGATTCGTTGGATCTTATTGCCTTTCTTTTTCATACTTTCACCTCTGAAATTCATTATATACAATTATAGGTGATTATGATAACCTATTATTTAGCATTTGATGAACAAAGCAGCTGCTGAAAAAGAATTTAAAATTCTTGAAGTAAAGTTGTTGACATTAAATTGCGCACTTGTTATGATATATCTTGTCGCTGATTTGAGCGGCGTAAATTTTTCAACTCAGCAACAAGACAGTATTCCTTCAGCAAAAAGATTTCGAAAGTGTAAAAATTACGCTTGAATAAAACTTGCAGCTGATGTAACATACTAAGAGTGAGAAAAACGAGCAACATAAAAAGAACATTGAAAACTGAATGACAATATGTCAACGTTAATTCCGAGAAAGTGACACACGATGTGTGTTGCAGATTGAGGCGGACAATATAAACGCAACTGATACTGGAACAGTATCATACGAGCTCAAGATG
>DXHR01000016.1 GCA_019113295.1 Candidatus Salinicoccus stercoripullorum
TGAGACGCGTCTATCGCGTACACGATCCCGTTTCGTAGATGTGAGACGCGTCTTTCACGTACACGGTCCCGTTTCGTAGATGTGATCCCCCTCCTTTCACGTACACGATCCCGTTTCGTAGATGTGATCCCCTCCTTTCACGTACACGGTGCCGTTTCGTGGATGTGATATGCGTCTATCGCGTACACGGTCCTGCTTCGTAGATGTGATACTCGCTTTAAACACGCGTCTCAATCGGACCGGGATGCACATTAGTTTGTAAAGATTATGTAAAGGGCATCCCCCTTACATATAATCATGTTATATTACCGATATCGGAACCCAATATTGAATTTCGATATCGAAGACGGGGAGACGATCTATTGGAAGATAAGGTACTCAGGAAACTTTTCCTCGGTTTCATACACATTCATATTCTGCATCATGCGAAAGAGCATCCGATCTACGGAGTGTGGATGGCGGAGGAACTGGGGGAACATGGCTACAGCATCAGTGCGGGCACGCTTTATCCGATTCTGCACACGATGGAATCCGAGGGCCTGCTTTGGCGGGAAGACCGCAATGTCAGCGGCAGGATCAGGAAGTATTATTCCATCACAGAAAAAGGTGATGAAGTGCTCCGGGAGGCCAGGGACAAGGCCTATGAATTGTTCAGGGAGATAAAAGACTGATTTAAAGGAGATGGAAATGGGGAGAATAAAAAACCTTTTGGAAATATTAATCGTTTCAACGCGTCTGGGACTGTCATCGTTCGGCGGTCCGACGGCCCATCTTGGTTATTTTCATGAGGAGTACGTGCGCAGGAAGAAGTGGATGGATGAGAAAGGGTATGCCGACCTTGTGGCGCTTGCCCAATTCCTTCCGGGTCCTGCGAGCAGTCAGGTCGGCATCGGTGTCGGTGTCATGCGGGGCGGTGTGCTCGGGGGACTGACGTCATTCCTCGGATTTACACTGCCTTCTGTCATCGTACTGATCGCGTTCGCACTGCTATTGACCAGTTATGATGTCACGGACGCCGGCTGGATACAGGGGCTTAAGATCGTTGCCGTGGCGGTGGTTGCCCATGCGGTGCTTGGGATGGCCAAAAAACTGGCGCCGGACTTGAAGCGGAAGGCGATTGTACTTTTTGCACTGATCGGCACACTGGTCTGGCAGACGGCATTCACCCAGGTCGGGGTGATTCTGATTGCAGCACTCGTCGGGTTTCTGATCTACAGGAAGCATACGGAAACAGACGCGGACGAAACAAGGTTCCCGATATCCAAAAAAACCGCGTCATTCTGCCTTTTATTATTTTTCGCGCTTCTTTTCCTGGTGCCGGTCATAGAAGAGGTCACCGGTTCATACTGGGTGGCGGTCTTTGACAGCTTCTACCGCTCCGGCTCACTCGTTTTCGGCGGGGGGCACGTCGTACTTCCGCTGCTTGAACAGGAACTCGTGCCGAACGGCTGGGTCACCGGGGAGGAATTCCTGGCAGGGTATGGTGCCACACAGGCGGTGCCGGGACCTTTATTCACCTTTGCAGCCTATCTCGGTACAGTAATGAACGGCTGGCCCGGCGGACTGTTCGCAACGGCGGCAATCTTCCTGCCCGCATTCCTGCTCCTCATTGGGGCCCTGCCGTTCTGGGACAGTCTCCGCAGCAACAAAAAAGTCAAAGGGGCGATCATGGGTGTGAATGCAGCGGTCGTCGGCATTCTGATCTCCGCATTCTATACGCCGATCTGGACGGCCTCCATCACACAGCCTGTTGATTTCGCACTGGCTGCCGTGCTGTACTCCATGCTGGCGTTCTGGAAACTGCCGCCGTGGACAGTCGTCGTTTCAGGTGCAGCCGGCGGCATTTTGATTTCACTTATATAGACGGCAGGGGACCCGGCTGATGAAGATCCCTCATGTTTATCCATTTAAATTCAGTTATTCAATAATGTATAATGGTATTCAGTAATCCGGATCACAAACTGTTAAACGAAGGGGAATTATAATGGAAGTCATTGTAACGAGTCTTTTTGTGGACGACCAGGACAAGGCGCTGGCATTTTACACTGATATGCTGGGTTTCGTGAAAAAGCATGATGAGCCGGTCGGGGAATACAGGTGGATAGCGCTCGTATCTCCGGAAAATCAGGAAGGGACGGAACTGCTTCTCGAACCGAATAACCATCCAGCTTCCCGTGAATATCAGGAGAAGATCTACTCGGAAGGGATTCCGGCAACGATGTTCGGCGTGGCTGATGTCCACAGTGAGTTCGAGCGTCTGAAGGAAAAGGGTGTCAGATTTTCGATGGAACCGACGCCTGCCGGAGATATGATCATCGCCGTCCTGGATGATACATGCGGCAATCTCATACAGCTCATAGAACAGTAGAAACTGTTCATCTCATCACAATTGAAGTGGTTTTCATACGTGGCGAAAGATGTTCCGATTTCCTTGCCGGTCACCGGATCTGTCATTCAGTCTCCCTCCCATCAATGCTTTCCATCATATCCATATTTTTAAATCAAAAGGATAACCGCTCCCTTCATGGACCGGTTATCCTTTATCAGCTTCATTATCTTCTTTTCCTGAGCGGCACCAGGACGAACAGTACTGTGCATCCGAAGATGAGCAGTACGACGGCCGGCAGGATGACATTCTCTGAGAATATGTCGGAACTTGACAGGAAGCCGCCTTTGGTCCCGTCGTCTGCAGCAATTTCTTCAGAAGTGTCCTCTTCGGAGGCATCTTCGTCTGCAGCGTCTTTTTCATCTGAATCTGCCACACCGTCTCCGGGGACATTTTCAGCTTCGGTGACATCGAATGACAGTTCCGGTGCATCTTCTGAGCTGTATTTGCCGACATTTTCATTGACGTCAACAATCGTGATGTCCGTAAGCCTGATCTTTTCGCCGGACAGCTTTTCAGGCAGCTGCACTTCGGTTGATGCGACGTAATTGCCATCGTCATCCTGTTCTATGGCGGAGAGTTCCGTCGAATAGACCTGGCCGTCCGCGTCACCTTCGGCGACAAAGTCTGCTGTGACACCGATGACTTCACTGTCATCGGCTGCCGTCACTTCAATCACCGGGGATTCACCGGCCGTGTAGGCGGTCTTATCAGAGGTGATGTCGACCAGTTCAGGTTCATTCTTTTCAGCACTCTCCCCATTCACAATGTCGAATGATGCACCGTAGTCATAATGGTTGAAGTAGCCCTCGTTACCGTGGACATCCGATATGCCGACGAAATTCAGATCATATGTGGCATCAGATGCATCTTCACCGATTGTGAAGGTACCGACACCGACATAATTCCCAAGCGGGTTCTGTGTGATATAAATGTTATCCAGGCGGTATGTACCGTTATCAGAATCACCGTCTGCATCTGAGAATGCACCCCACATCTGGTCGATCTCGCTCTCGTCGCCCCCTTCCACCGTCACCGTCACGGTATCGCCCGGCGCGTACACCTCTTTGTCCGTGTACATTGTAATCAGGTTGGGCGGCGTGGTGTCTTCAGGCACCTGACTGACAACCTCAAATCCTGTGCCGAAGTTCATATCCACATTGGAGATCGAATTGTAGCCGCCGGCCTGGTCGGCAAGCGTCACCCCGGTCAGGGAATAGGAGGCATTCCCGAGATCTTCCGGCAGCTGGTAAGTGGCCGTCGCAGTGAAATTTCCATTTCCATGGTCCGTAATGCTGAAACTCGAAATATCAATCTCGGCAGTGTCAGACCCTGAAGTGCGTTGGAAAATGGCAGCGGCACCATTCAGAGCACTGCTGCTCGTCCCCTCGATCGTCACCGTCACAAGTTCGCCCGGTTCAAATGACTGCTGGGATACCGAGACACTGTTGATATAGGGAGAATTAACTTCCGTGCCAGCAGGAGACTCTTCCTCCTGCGGTACTTCCTCCGAAGCTTCAGGATAGACCGTGTCCTCCCCGCCGTCGGGCAGTTCGTTTGAAGGCTGTTCTCCGTCAGAAGGTGCCTCTTCAACAGAATCAGCTTCGGGGACCTCTTCAGCAGGCGCTTCCTCTGTGGATGGATTTTGGTTGGAACCATTGTTTTCGGTTGTAATTTCCTGTGCTGTATTTTCTTCTGCCGGTACTTCAGTCGTTGCCAGAGCATCATTCTGCGGCATGAAAAGCGTGAGTGCCACGGCAGCTGCCAGCAAGTTTTGTCTTTTCATTCTGAAGTTCATTTTGTCCAAAGGAAGCCCTCCTTCATTAATGTGTATTGTATATCATTATTCCATTAATTGAATGCTTAATCAATATAATTTACACAATTTTGACAATTTCAACTTGTCCTGTCCAATATCGTTTCTTAATTATGTCATAAACGTTATCATTTAACCGGAAAGACGATGACTGGCATACACTCAGCATACCGAAAGGCCGGTCGTAAGATTATTTCAGGAAGGGGTGAAGGTTGTGAAATTGGGGAATATCAATCATTTCCTGTTTTCTGTTTCTGATTTGGACAGATCCATTGAATTTTATGAGAATGTATTTGATGCAAAGCTCAAAGTGAAAGGCAGAAAGACGGCATACTTCGATCTGGATGGATATTGGCTTGCGTTGAATGAAGAAAAGGGGATTCCCAGGAATGAAATTCAATATTCATACACACATATCGCATTTTCGATAGAGGAGAATGAATTTGAAAATATGTGTGCAAAATTGGAGCATCTCGGGGTAAACATTCTTGACGGGAGGAAACGGGGTGCACGTGATGGCCGTTCCATCTATTTTACAGACCCGGATGGACATAAATTCGAATTCCATACAGGAACAATGAAGGACAGGATGGACTATTATAAAGATGAAAAAGAGCACATGGTCTTCTATGATTAAAAAAAACGGACCGCCTAAAGGCGGTCCGTTGCTTCATCCTATGAGTGGCTCATGAGATCGCCGCCGTAGCGGACTTCAGTGACCCATCCGTCGTGGGTGATGAATTGAAGGTTCTGATCTTCGATCTGGTAATAGTAGTAGGCAGTTTCATCCGGATCTGAAGGTGCGGTGTTTTCAGTTTCGCCATACACTGCGAACAGTTCTTCAGTGCTCACTGCACCTTTTTGTATCGGGAAGCTTACGCCGAAGTTTGTACCGTCCTGACCCTGGAGGATCTGCTGATCGTATACTTCGAATGATTCATGGTTTTCTCCATGTTCCTCTTTGGCTTCTGTACTGCCGTCAATGGTGTAGCCGTTAATTGTGAAATTCTTGTAGGCAACTGCGTCTATGAAAGCCTGTTCAAGGAAGAAATCACCCTGGCTGTTTTCCATTCCGGTATAACCATTGTACTCATACCATGGTTCCTGTGCCATTTCCATGTCCATGCCTGTGCCCTGATTCTGCTCCATGTCCATTTCGGTATCCATGTCCATGCTCTGGGCCTGTGCTTCGTTATTTGCCAATTGGTCCGTTACTGCCGTCCCGCCGAGTATCACGCCGACTGCCAGTGTACCTGAAGACAAAATGCGAGGTAACCTGCGCATTTCAAATCCCTCCATCTTTGAATTACGCTATTGGCAAAAGCTTTTGCATCTACATGTTAACATGAATATAATTTTAAGTAAAATTAATACAACGTGAAATAAATTACACTTTTGACTGAGGATTTTATGGAGAAGGCATAGCCGGACAAAATTTTATTGGACAATGGAAGGATAAACATATGATCATGATGATATGTTATATTTGAAGTGTAAAAACACTCGGCAGCAACTATCTTAAGCAAAGGGGAAATGACATGGACAGGATAAACATCATTACACTTGGGACGCGGGATATTGCGGCATCTCTTGAATTTTACAGAAATATGGGATTCGAGGCGACTGTGGTCGGGGATGGAAAGGTGCCGGAGATCGTGTTCTTCCGTATCAGCGGCTCGAAGCTTGCGCTTTTCCCGCTGGAGAAACTGGCCGCGGAAACCGGAATCGATCCTTCCTATGAAGTGGGGTTCAACGGCATCACGCTTGCGTACAATGCGAAATCGGAAGGGGAAGTGGATCAGGTTCTGAAGGATGCGGAAAGCTTCGGCGGAAAGGTGTCAAGCGCAGCCAAAGCCACCGAATGGGGCGGTTACGGCGGATATTTCACCGATCTCGACGGCTATACCTGGGAAGTGGCTTTCGGACCGGACTGGGAGTTCGATGATGACAACATGCTGATCATCTGATAGATGCCCTGCATCATTCCTCTTGAATGTTGTGGGGCATATATTTATGCTTTTGTTAAGATATGTAAATGAAGAAGGTGGAAATGTGGACCGCGAGAGAAATATTCTGGTAGCAGAGGATGATGATGACATCAACAGGCTGCTGTGCGATATCATCCGGAAAAACGGCTGGGGAGCACAGCCTGCCTATTCCGGTACGGAAGCGATGCTTTACATCGACCGCGGGGGATGGAATCTGATCCTGCTCGACCTGATGATGCCGGGGATGCCGGGAGAGGAGATTCTGGATAGAGTGGCCGGGTCATCGGGCACGCCTGTCATCGTCATCTCGGCAAAAGGCGCGCGTGAAACGAGGATTTCGGCGCTGCACGACGGGGCGGATGATTTCATTGACAAGCCGTTTGATGTCGACGAGGTTGAGGCCCGTATCGAGTCTGTGCTAAGGCGCTATGAAAGGAGCGGGGAGCGGGTTCCGAAAATGCTGACCCATAAGGATATTGTGCTCAATCCTGATACGAAGGCAGTGGAAGTGGCGGGCCGGCCCATTACGCTCACTGCCCGGGAATACATGATTCTCGTGACGTTGATGTCGCGTCCGGACAAAGTGTTCTCCAAGGAGAATATTTTTGAAAGCGTCTGGGGCGAGCCGTTCCACGGTGATGAAAACACCGTCAATGTCCATATGAGCAATCTGCGGAGCAAGCTGGCGGAAGCGAACCCCGATGGTGCATATATCGATACAGTGTGGGGCATGGGATACCGTATGAAATCTTAATGTTTTCTTAAGAATCCGCTTAATAGCTTCTTATGATTCGCCTCCTATACTGTGAGTATCGATTGAATAGGAGGAAAATTGATGAATGACTACATCTTAAAAACGCAGGGGCTCACCAAGAAATATAAAAATCATCATGCTGTCGACCAGGTGGACCTCACCATCAGAAAAGGGGACATCTACGGCTTCATCGGCCAGAACGGTGCGGGGAAGTCCACGATGATCAGACTGGTGACGGGCCTCGCTTTCCCGACAGGGGGAACGATGGAGATTTTCGGGAGGGATGCCCGCACGGGATTGAATGAGGCACAGAAGCGGATGGGCGCCATCATTGAAAATCCGGCACTGTTCCCCGAGATGACGGCGTACGAAAACCTGGAAGTGCACAGACGGCAGAAAGGGATTCCGGGACGGGAATGTATCGATCAGACGCTGGAGCTGGTCGGGTTGACCGATACGGGGGTCAAGAAGGTCAAGAACTTCTCGCTCGGAATGAAGCAGCGGCTCGGCCTTGCAATGGCCCTGCTGAGTGATCCGGAGTTTCTGATACTGGATGAACCGACGAACGGTCTCGATCCGATCGGCATTGTCGAGCTCCGTGAACTGATCAGGAAACTCAACCGTGAAAAAGGGCTGACGGTGCTCATCTCAAGCCATATACTGGGGGAATTGTACCAGCTTGCGACGACCTACGGCATCATCCATGAAGGGAAGCTGTTGGAGGAGCTGACGCTTAAGGAACTGGATGAAAAATGCCGGCAGCACCTGAAGATAAAAGTCGATGATGTGACCAAAGGTGCGACGGTTCTGGAGAGTGACCTGGGTCTCACCGACTTCGAAATCATGCCGGACGGGACGATCAATCTCTATCAGCACCTGGATGACGTGCGGAGGGTGTCCAAAACACTGACGGACAACGGCCTTGTCATTGAACATTTTGCACGGGCCGGGGACAGCCTGGAAAGCTACTTCTCGAAACTTGTGGGAGGTGGCCGGCATGAATAACCTTCTGAAGGCGGAAATATTCAAAATGCAAAGAAACAGATCATTCTGGATGATCTTTGCCATTTCAGCGGGCCTGAGCGCCCTGATGCATTATCTGATCATGGTCGACTGGTGGAAGATGGACGGGACGTCTTTCGATGCGGTGGGGCTCGGTGACATGAATGCCCTGTCCATGTTCCTCGTCCCTGTATTCTTCAACCTTATGATCGGTACACTTGCGGCGTTTTTCATCTCGACTGAATTCGGTGCCGGCGGCGTAATCAAGAATCAGATCTTAAGCGGCAGACACAGGCATCTGATCTATGTCTCCAAGTACATCGTCTACACTATGGGGTCTGTCCTCATCGGGGTACTGGTCCCCTTATCAACCGGGGTCATCATGCTTGCCGTCACGGGCAATCTTGAAATACTGGACGGCGGGAATATCGTGTATCTCATCCGGATGCATCTTTTGTTCATACTGCAGTATGCAGGCTATACGGCAATGGTCACGCTGCTTGCTGTCCTCACGGAGGACAGCGGAAAGACGATCATCTTCTCCGTATTGTTCACAATCCTGATGTTCGTGGTTGGAAAGGTGCCGGTATTCAATATTGTAGAAATCATCTACGATCATTCCATTTTCCAGCAGTTCAATCTGGTGATGGCACCTGAGATGTCTGCCGGCATGATGACGGAAGCAGTCATCGTCGGTGTGCTGACGATTGTCGTTGTGGCTGCGGTTGGATGCATGGTTTTTGGCAGGAAGGAAATCAAATGATAAAAGGCGGGTGTGAAGGATGCTCTACATTGCAATTAGCACGGGAGTTGTGGCGGTGTACCTTTTCATCCGCCATCTTACATATAAAAGGGAATTGTCGAAGATCAACAGTCAGCTCGCACGGTATAATGATTTAGATACAGAAAAGAAGGTTGATGTCAGTCTGTCCGACGCGGGTATAGAACAGCTGGGAGCGGAAATAAACCGCCTGATCGACCTTTATGTGAAGGCTGAGCGGGACAGGGTTCGTTCGGAGAATGAGCTGAAGCAGGCGGTGGCGAACATCTCCCACGATCTCCGTACTCCGCTCACTTCCATCAAGGGATATATCCAGATGGCGGCTTCAGTTGATGCCGGCGAAACAAAGCAGCGGGAGTATCTGGATATTGCAGCCGGACGGACGAAACGCCTCGAACAGCTGGTCGATGATTTCTTCGAGTTAAGCAGAATTGAATCCGCTGATTATGAGCTGAGTCCTGAGACGTTCGATCTGAAACGCCATTTCAGGGAAGTGCTGCTCGGATTCTACAACAGTTTTGAAGAGCGGAACCTCGAGCCGGAGATCACCATGCCGGAAGACGGTGTTTTTATACACACCGATCCGTCTGCGCTTACACGGATTTTGGAAAATCTGCTGTCGAACGCCATCCGGTACAGTGACGGGGAAATCCGCACCGGCATTACGGAAAGTGATGACAGTATAGCCGTTTTTGTAGCGAACAGTTCAGTTCATATCGACGGGAGCACGGATCTCAATCTGCTGTTCGACCGCTTCTATGTCGCTGACAGATCCCGTACAAAAAAGAGTACAGGGCTCGGGCTTTCCATCGCACAGAGCCTGGTGGAAAAGACGGGCGGCATCATCCGGGCGGACTATGAACGGGACATGCTTACAGTGAGGTGCGAGTGGCCGAAATCCTGAGTGGAAAGATTTCTGCCTCATGCTTTCGTCAGGAGGGACTTCCGGCGCGCCAGGGCATGGAATGAAATGAGAACGAGAGCGGTGACGATGAACAGCCGGGGGGGAGGCAGGCATGATTCTTCCCTCCTTATAATGCTATAGTCATATTTTATCATTCATTTCCCATTGCAAAATTGCATCAAACAATGAATAATGGATATGATTAAATTATAAGGCATGATGGAGGTGTCACGTATGAGCAAGAAAGATACCCGGAAAGCGGTGGATGCATATTTTGATGATAAGCTGCATATTTCCGATGAGACAACAGAGGCCATACTGAATAAGAATGAGGAAGAGGGTCTGCAGTCGATAGAAGTTGCATCGGCCCACGGGAAGATGCTTTACTTGATGGCGAAGATGAGCGGTGCCAAAACGATTCTGGAAATCGGTACACACGGGGGATACAGTACTGTGTGGCTTGCACGTGCGCTGCCGGAGGGCGGACGTCTGGCCACCTTTGAGGCAAAGCAGAAACATGCACGGGTGGCCGAGGAAAATATCGCGGCAGCAGGATTCGCCGACAGGGTGGAGATATTCGAGGGGAATGCTACAAAGACACTGCGCGTATTGAAAAAAAGGGGCTTTGAGACATTTGATTTCATCTTCATCGATGCCAATAAGGACAATTATCCGGAATATCTTGAATGGGCGCTTGAACTCTCAAGGTCCGGAACAGTCATTGTTGCGGACAATGTCGTCAGAAAAGGCAGGATTATCGAAGAGGACACGGATAAGAAGAACATCCCGCATCTGAGGAAGTTCATCGATCTTCTGTCCGAGGATGAGCGTGTCGAAGCCACTGCCATACAGACTGTCGGTCACAAGGGCTATGATGGGTTCCTGATGGCGATGGTGAAATAAGATTTGCATTTCACAGACTGTTCGGCGTGTAAATAGTAAACAGACATCCCTTTGGGTATAATAAACCCGTAGGGATTTTTTTATGGGGGATGTTATGATCCATTATTTTTCACTGGTGTGTGCTGCTTGGATCGTCGGCATTCTTCATAGCAAAACGCGGCAGCAGAGCTTCTCATACAGCAGGATTCATGAGCTGGATTCTGCTGATCTTTTATTTCCTCGTGGAATAGGTTGTGGCATCGCGCGCCGGGCGTAATGTCCGTTTCATTTGGATTGAGGCGACCTTTGAAGGGTTAACAGACGTTTGAATGACTCCGGAACGTCCGTTGATGATGGTCAGTCTCACAAAATATCCTTGAGCTCTGCAATCTTTTCACCCAAAACCCTGCTCCCGAAACTGCCGTCTTCTCTGACTCCGGTACCGAAGTGTATGGCGTCCGGCGCAGCTGTATCAACGATTTCCGAAACATTTCCCATGTTTATACCACCGCCGGGCATGACTGTGATCCCCAATTCTTTGCCGCGGCTGACGAGTTTCTTCAGCTGTTCAGTATTATCCGCGCTGGATCCGGCTCCGCCGGATGTGAGTACGGTCCTGATCTGTGGATACTGGCTTAAAACTTCCAATGCCGCAATCTGGTCTTCGATTTCATCGAATGCCTTATGGAATGTGATTTCCATATCTCCTGCTGCATCAACCAATTTCTTCAAAGAAGCAGTATCGACCACATGTTCATCGGTAATGACACCGAGCACAATGCCGTTCGCTCCCGATTTTTTAACGAAATTGATATCTTCAATCATCTGTCCGATTTCCCGATCTGTATAACTGAACGCATCATCGTGCGGACGTATCATGACATTCACCGGAATTTCAGATTCCTGTACAGCTTCACGGATCAGGTCGTATTCAGGGGTCAGCCCGTCCTTGTCCATTTCCCCGCACAGTTCGATGCGGTCTGCCCCCGTCCGGTTCAAATCACGTACATCTTCCAAACTTGCCGCAATGATTTCCAACAGCATTTTATCATCCTCTATTCTATAATGAATGTATTGGTTACATTATAGCCTACAGTGCTTCATTGATAAATAAAAGGAGTGGTTCCATGAAAAGGATACTGGATTGTACGGCTTCGGATTTCAGGGAAATGAATGGCCGGGAGCTCAAGCAGGCGATCAGGGCAGGTGAGGGCAGGACGATGCTGTCGGAAAATATGGCGGCGGTCCCGTCGCTGTATCCGAATATCACGAATTCCGAACTCGCTGCATCGTTCGGTGCGGATCTTTTACTGCTGAACATTTTTGATGTATTCGCCCCGGAGATATCAGGTCTGAAAACGCAGGAGGATGTAGTGGAGAAGATCAAACACCTGACCGGACGGCCGGTGGGGGTGAATCTGGAACCGGTCGACCTTGATGCGGAGAAGCTGGAGGAACTCGATGTACTTGAAGCGGGCAGACAGGCGACGGAAGCATCGCTCAAAGAAGCGAAGAAACTCGGATTCGATTTCATCTGCCTGACAGGCAACCCGAAAACGGGTGTGACGAATACGGAAATCCTCGGGGCGATAAAGAAGACCCGGGAGATATTTGGAAAGCAGGGTCTGATCATCGCCGGCAAGATGCACGGTGCAGGCGTTGCGGGTGAAACCGGCGGTGATATCATTACAGAAGCGGACATCTCGAAGTTCATTGAGGCCGGTGCGGACATCATCCTCATGCCGGCTCCCGGGACAGTGCCCGGCATAACACTCGAAAAGACGGAGAAGTATGTGATACATGCCCATTCAAAAGGGGCGCTCGTCATGCTTACAATCGGCACAAGCCAGGAAGGTGCGGATGAGGATACGATCAGACAGATTGCACTGGGCGCCAAGATGGCGGGCGCTGATATCCATCACATCGGCGATGCCGGATTTTACGGCATTGCTGTGCCGGAAAACATTTTCACGTATTCCATCGCGATCCGGGGGAGAAGGCATACATACAGCCGCATGGCAATATCGGTCAACCGGTGAGTTAATATTGTTATGCCATAATCATTCTCCATAAGTTTTTTGAAATAAGAATACGAGCGGTATAGTTAATCTTATCATTATCTGATGATATAATAAGGATAACTTATGATATAGGAAAGAGATGAAGTTTATTGAGCTATATCAGCCTTGTATTTGTTGATGTCATCGTTCCAATCCTCATTCTGCTGGGAATCGGGGTGCTGCTCCAGAAGAAGTTCCAGTTCAGACTGAGACCGATTGCAAACCTGGTGACATACTGTTTCATGCCGGCAGCGGTCTTCATAAATATATATCATGCTGAAATTGATATATCGCTCCTGGCACAGCTGTTGATCTACCTGGGACTGTTCATCACGATATTGATCATTGCCGGTAATATCCTGTCCAAAATGCTGAATTTGGAAAAAGAGGAACAGACGGTGCTCAAGAACAGCATTTCCCTGATGAACTCGGGGAACTACGGCCTGCCGGTCAGCCAGCTGGTATTCAGCACCCACCCGCTCGGTGTTTCTGTCCAGATCATCGTGCTGGTCGTCCAGAACCTGCTGACCTACACTTACGGTCTCTACAATCTGATTTCCACCTCGAAATCACTTGTGGATATTTTGCGGGAACTGCTTAGACTGCCGATCATCCACGCACTGTGGTTGGCGGCGCTTCTTAAAATATTCGATCTGCCGATCCCGAACTTCGCACTCGTGCCCATCGAGCAGCTGGCAGGCGGGTTCGCCGCGCTTGCCCTCATTCTACTCGGCATGCAGCTCGAGAGTATACAGATCCGGACATTCCATAAAGTCATCGGATGGGCTCTGGCCGGCCGGCTGATCCTCGGACCTGCAGTCGCACTCCTCCTCATCTATATGCTCGGACTTGATGGTGTCATTGCACAGTCGCTGTTCATCGCAAGTGCATTCCCGACTTCAAGGAATACAGCAACACTTGCCCTGGAATATGATGTAGAGCCGGAACTCCATGCACAGACGGTCCTTTATTCCACCCTGCTCAGCAGTATAACAGTGACATTCGTCATTTATCTGGCAATGCACCTGTTCTGATAATCCTTCTTAACTCTTCCTTCATACCGGGAGAGTTTTGCCATGAAAAACATATTTAGAGACATTTGTACGCCGTGAAAAGGGTATAGAAAATCATATGAAAAATCGACAGGAGGAGTTCAGATTGGATCTTAAAAACAAAGTGGCTGTAGTAACGGGCGGCGCCTCGGGAATCGGGCTTGCCGCGGCCAGAGCATTCTTGGATAAAGGCTCCAAAGTGGTCATCGGTGATTACAATGAAGAAGGCGGAAAGGAAGCGGAGAAAGAACTGAGCGGATATGGTGATGTGTTATTCGTCAAAGTGGATGTATCCAGTGAACAGGAAGTGAAAAACCTCATAGCAGAGGCCGTTGACAGATATGGACGGCTCGATGTGATGTTCAACAACGCCGGCATCGGCATTCAGGGGATGACCCATGAACTGTCATACGAAGACTACAAAAAGGTCATCAGTATCAATCAGGATGGTGTTTTCTTCGGTTCCAAGCATGCCATTCCGGAAATGCGGAAAGCAGGCGGCGGAACGATCATCAATACCGCCTCCATCCTTGGCAGCGTCGGGGAACCGACAGCGTTTGCATATAATGCATCCAAAGGTGCGGTGAACCTGATGACCAAATCCGTCGCTCTTCAATATGCAGAGGACAAGATCAGAGTCAACGCCATCGCGCCAGGCTATGTGGAATCAGGCATGGTCAGTAAGGAAGCCCTTGGCGACTATTACGACAATCTCGTCGGCAAACATCCGATCGGCCGGCTCGGGGAGCCTGAAGAGATTGCCCATGCAGTCATATTTCTTGCAGAAAATGAGTTCACAACCGGCACCACACTGCTGGTCGACGGCGGATATACCGCCCAGTAAATCGCTGGAAACAGACAGCTCATGATGCCACTTCAGACGGAGTGGCATTTTTATTGGAAATTTTAAGATTTTGATTGCTAAATGATAATATGCTGAAGTAATATAATCTTGAGTTTTTCATAAAGGGCTCCGGGAACTGAAAATTGTTCATATGAGTGAAGGGGTACAGTAAATGAAAGATGTTGTAAAATACCGGCCGGATGACAATATATATAAATCCAGAAGAAAGGCTCAACGGCCATGCAAGAATCGCCGGTTTCGCATCGATGTATCTGTAGGAGTGGGTTAGAAACGTATAGAAAAGCAGTTTTAAAGACCGCTGCGCGTTCATTGTCACAACGGTCTTACATATTTAGAGTTGGACTCTGTCTTTATATTTTTCAACCAATTTCTGGTTATGAGTATCTGCACCCTCCATATTTCCGCTCAGAAAAATCGGCGGTGTATATCCGGATTCTGCCAGTAAAGCGACTGTCTCTGAAACTATTGCATTTAATATAGAAGCACCTGTCACAGTTGAACTGGGCGAAAATTTTTCTGATACTTGGTGGTGGCTCATTATTGCATCACCGACGGGGGAATGGTTGTCTATCACAAGATCGGCCGCATCATACAGATATTTCCCTGACGGGTGTCTTGATGGCTGGCTGGATGAATATTCCTTTGAAGTGATACAGATGACTGTTGCTCCATTTTTTCTAGCATATAGGGCAACATCCACAGGAACGGGGTTTCTGCCTGATGTAGAGATGACGAACATCAAGTCTCCATTTCTTATATCCTGGTTTTGCATAAATTCAATGGCATAATTTTCACTTCTTTCCAGTTCGGAAGACTTGAGGGCCCCCTCATGCAGCATGAGGGGTTCATGCAGAATGGGATGGATGGGAACAAGCCCCCCGGCGCGATAGTACACTTCTTCAGTAAGGATATGTGAGTGTCCACATCCAAACAGGTGAATGATGCCGTTATTCCTAATGGTGTCCGCCATATATGAGGCAGCCTTTCTCATGTTCTCCATCTGTGAATTTTCTACGTTTTCGAGCATTCGTTTTATCTTATTGAAATAAGAATTGATCATTCTGAAGCCCCCTTATTCTGAGTTATCATATTCACCATGTTGTCCAAAACTTTTTCCAGTATATATTCACCTTTACTATCATCAGCCAGAGTGGCATCGCCGAGTACGGCTGAGTCTGTGAACGTCTCCCATGGTGTGGGTGTTACGTCAGCCTCCATTGAGATTCGAGGGATGTCCCTGATTGCTTTATCCATGTCGACCTGGTCAGGCGAGAGATAAAGCATGTATGACGTCTCTATTTCACATGCGTGAAAATAAGCGCCGTGGACAGCTTTGTTCTCCCTGACCTCCTCTGCATATTCCTTCATTCCGGGATAGAAGAAGTAGTACACTTTCAAATCTGGAATTTCATCAAATAGTTTGCGGGCCGCCTCTTTCAGAGCGGTACCATTGCCCAGGTGCCCATTCATCATTACAAATGATGTAAAGCCCTGCTTGTAGATGCTATGCCCAATATCATATAAAATGCCGATCAATGACTCATTGCTTACATTTATGCTTCCCGGAAAGTTTCTCAGACTCCATACCTGGCCATATGGAAGAGTGGGCAGCACAAATGCATCAACTCTTTTTGCGAGCCTGGCGGACATTTCTTCGGCAAGGATATTGTCTGTTGAAAGAGGCAGGTGCGGGCCGTGTGCTTCCACTGCTCCGACGGGGAGTATCGCAATTTTCTTTTCTCTTATCCTGTCTGAAACCTCATATGAATTTTCAAATTCGAATTTCATAGTCATTCATCCTTACTTTTTAAAGGTGAAACACCTTTTTGGATTATCAATGAAAAACTTGCGCACAAGTTTTTCTGCATCATATCCTTTCTGCTTCGCTTCTTCTTTGAAACGCGGGACCCAGTTTCCTAAAATATTATGGAACCCCAATCCATGGTCGTAATGCTTGAAATAGCTTTTCCGTGCTGTATCTCCGCTGACAAGTATCTGATCTTCAAATCCTTTATCTACGAGATTAAATATACACCTTATTCTTTCGCTCTCAGGTGCATATTTAATTTTTGAGATGCCATCGAAGGATAGAAATGCTCCGGTTTCCGCTACTTTATTGTGATAAAAAGGATCAAGGTTCCTGTCCATATGGCCAAAGCTCATGAAAGAAAGATCAACATTTTCCTCTTTTAACAGCTGTATCTGCTCCAGTGCCATAGTACCTGCTTCAGTATGAGAATGCATGGGCGCTTTAGTGTGATGATGTGCTCTTGCCACAGCACGCAAAGTTTTTTCTTCCAATGGACTGATACTGTTATACCCTGTACCGAATTTGACTTGTCCGGCTTTGCACCCTGTGCCTTCCAATCCTTCTTGTACTTCATTAATAACAAAATCAGCGAGTTTATCTATGGGTGTGGCATCAATCCACTGCTCATAAGTTCCATAGTCTCCGATTACAGATTTAAGATGATCCGGAATTTTGGCAGACCACAGGAATCCTTTGTTGAAACCGGCAGTTCCGATTATGTTCACACCTGTTCTATTTGAAATATCGGCAATACTCCGGATATCTCTGCCGTAGTCAACTGCAGTAGCATCGACTATGGACTCACCGCCGAGTTTTTTAAAATCTAAAACTTCTTTCAATGATGCCTCTGGGTTATCGAGAATAAGATCATCCTGTTCCTTTTCCACCCAATAGGGTGGACGACAGACTATGTGTTCATGACTGTAGGTGACACCCAATTCTTCAGGGTTGATATCTCCATTAAATGTTCTGATGAAACTCATATTTTCCCTTCTTTCAATACTGTTATTAAACGAATAGGAGTTCTGTTAACAACTTGATTATCGGTCCCAGTATGAACATATCCGAATCGGCTGCCCACATAGCTGTATCGGGTATCGTATCCGACAGCAGCATCCTTACCATGACATACTGCCCCCAGGCCACTACAGTTGCAGTAGTGAACCCGCCAATGACAGCGCCTCTGGCACCACCGGTCGAGTTGCCGAATACGCCTGCAGTGGCACCATGGAAAAACAGGACGATCATTGTCGGCACGAAAACATATGCAACGGTATTGCCAAGGATGAACAGCCAGATGAGGGCACCGGCGAAAGCGCCGACAAATCCCAGTATTACTGCGTTGGGTGCATAAGGGAATACAATGGGTGAATCGAGCGCAGGCTTAGCGCCGGGAACTATTTTTGTTGCTATCCCTTTGAATGCCGGTACCATTTCACCGATGAACATCCTGACACCCACAAGTACTACCGCAATACCGGCAGTGAACATGAAGGACTGGATGATGGAATAGACTATGAAATTCTGGTCACCTGCAGATGCAACCAATTCCTCAGCACCGGGAGTGTTCCTTAGTGTAACGACTATGGCCCCAGTCAAGAATAGAAGTCCCATGGTCAATGCTGTTATCACATTGGAATCCCTCAGGAATTCCAGGCCATTCGGGACTTTGATCTTTTCAGAATCGTTGTCTTTATTGCCGAGCCATTTTCCCATCAGTGCAGCCAACAGTGAAACTGACGCCGACGTATGACCCAGGGCGATTTCATCATTGCCTGTAACCTTTCTCATGAAGGGCTGGACGATTGCTGGCTGCAGTGTCCAGTACAGCCCCATAATGATGGACAGGAAGATGACCAGTTGCCAGAAGCCTACATCCGGTGCAGACTGCACAACGATTCCTGCAAAGATTGTCGTAGTCCAGAACATCATATGTCCCGTCAGATAGATGTACTTAAATGGTGTAAACCGGGCAAGCAGCACATTAAGCAGGAAGCCAAATGACATGACCAGAGCAACAATGCTTCCATATTCCCCGGTGAATGCCTCCTGTCCCATGAAATCTGAGATGGATTCAGATCCAAGGTTGAAAACTTCTGCCCATAGCGGCTCGAAAACTGTGAGTGATCCTGAAATGATGTCAGCACCTGCGGTGATAATCAGGAAGCCGATGATTGCTTTGAAGGTGCCGCTGAGTACCTGGCTGGTTGTCTTTTTCTGTACGAGCAATCCAATCAGGACGATGGTGCCTATCAGGATAGCCGGCTGTCCAAAAATATTGGTGGCTATCCACATAACCACATCAGTAATAGTGTTCATGGTAACCCAACCCCTTTTGATTATTAATCTACGTTTTGCTGAATGGCTTCATTTATTTCTTCCATGTCGAAAAAACTGTTGATAACAATGACTTTTGCGGGATGTTCCTTCAAACTTTCTGCTATTTCATTACTTGTGAAGATGTAGTCTGCGTTCATGCTGGAAGCTGCCGAAAGGTCTGTATTTTCTACATCCGCCTGATGGTCATTTTCCGCAAGTGCCTGCTCCACATTCATTTTTAAAATCAGACTCGTTCCCTGTCCTAATCCGCACACTGTAAGTACTTTTTTCATTTTCAATTCCTCTTTTCTATAATTTTTATAATTTCATCGCTGTTCTTTGCATTTATGAGTTCATCGATTATTTCTTTTTCATTGAGTAAGCGGGTGAGCTTTTGAAGTATTTCCAGATGTTCGTCTCCTGATGTAGCTCCTAAACCGAATACTAGAGAAACAGGGTCATTGTTCTGATGGCCGAATTCAACAGGATAACTCAGCTTGACCAGAGATACAGAAGCATCTTTGACTCCATCTTCAGGTCTTGCATGAGGGAGGGCGATTTTAGGAGATAATACAAAATATGCTCCATTTTCTCTGTAAGACCTGATCATGGCTTCAATATATTGATGCTCGACTCCATTCGCGTTGACCAGCAATGTGCCTGCTCTTTTTATAGCTTCTTCGGCATCGGAAGCATTGAATTCAGCATCTATCAGTTTTTCTGTCAGGAATTTCATGGTTACCATCTCCTCTATCTTTGGAAAAATTTAATGCCTTTATGATTTCATGCTGATTCTGAGCGTTCAGAATATTGTTCTTCCGGGTTTTATCGGAAAGGATAGTGGTAAGCTGTCCCATGGCTTTTAAATGATTTTCATTGTCTTCTGAAGCCAGGACTATAAACAGTTTTACAGGTTTGTCTTTTATCTTTATGCTGTTTTTAACAAGCAGGAGGCTCATGCCCGTATGCTTGACCCCATCTGCGGGTAAAGCATGAGGAAAAGCTATGGAATCGGAAGTAACCATATATGTTCCTTTATCGTTGATGAGATTTTTCATTGCTGTTACATATGAATATGCAATACAGTCATCTTCACTCAATGGTCTTGAAGCAATATCAATACCGGCTTCCCAATTCTCAACCGTATCGATTATCTGGATTCTGTTAGGAGTCAACAGATCCTTAAGCAGCGGCTTGTGAACTTCTGATTCTATATTTACAGTGGGTGAGAGATATTCTATAATTTTTTCTTTTAACGTCTCTGAATCCTTTATTTCAGCGTATTGACCGATGATATCAAGGAGCGTGTCTGCTTTCGGCATTTCATTCTGTCTATGGGTGTATTCGTCCAGTTTGCCGTGGGTCAATAGTGTTTCTTTATCTTGTTCACTGAAGAGAGGATTAACTACTATTACTGGAACGCCTTTATGTTCCAAAGGAACACTGGAAACCACAAAATCTACAGTGCTGGCCAGTGACCCCAATTTTTCATAGTCTTTTTCGGCGAATAAAGAAACAATTTCATATTCCGGAAGCAGGTTGATCATCTGATTTTCCATTATTCTTGAAGTGCCTATGCCATTAGGGCATACAATCATGACTCTCAAAATACGTTCGTTTACAGTCAGTGCATTTCTTTTTAGCCACCCGCCAAAATGTATCGAAATATATGCAAGTTCATCATCATTGATTTTTTGTCCTATCAGTTTCTCCAGAGGTTGTATAATCTCTCTTGTAATTGAAAATATTTCTTTATATTCCTGCTTGATCTTGTCCGTTAATGGATTGGAAATATTTATATGATATTTAATTCTGTAATATGCAGGCTTCATATGAAGTAACAGGTTTTGATACAACGAATGTTTTTCCGGAAAGATTACAGCAGCTTTCTGTTGAAAATTATCAATCAGTGTATTGACGATGGATTCAAGCTTCAATATATTTTCTGTTTCATAATCACTTGGCTTTGAAAACCTGATTTTCGCTCCAAGTAAAATTCGGGTAAAGTAAACCGATTCATCCTCAGTGAAAGTGCCAAAAATTTGCTCGAATATATTGTCGGCCATTCTAAATTCAGGGGCCGCTTTGATTGCTTCTTTTTCTGAATGATTAAGA
>DXHR01000017.1 GCA_019113295.1 Candidatus Salinicoccus stercoripullorum
CAGATCGTCAAAAAGGCGATGGACCTGAAAGGTCTGAACGGCGGGCCGTCCCGTAAACCGAGGCTGGGACTCACCGATGACGAGGTCAGTCAGCTGAAGTCCCTGATGGAAAAACTGGATTAGCAATGTACCACGCTTTCCCCTTATAACACATAGAGAAAGGATTAGTCCGTTCCCCTCGGGCTAATCCTTCATTTTTGGCTTAATATCTGATTTTTATATTTGTTCACTGTTCTCCTGGAGAGATTCACACCAAGTTCTCCCAGTTTCCTTGAAATTTTACTGTCCGGCATTTTTTCAAACCCTGAAAAGTTTCTGATCAGATGCATCACATGGCTGACGGAGGTGCCGTGGCAGCATTCTTTCGACAGCAGGGATTTGACAGGCCGCACCCCTTGCGGTGTGGCGATGAATTTATTGGCGAGCAGGCGGCTGATCGTGGCCGGGCTCAGGGAAGTGGATTCAGCCAGGTCATTCTGATCCAGCGGTTTCAGGAAATCCGAATTTCCCAGAAGAAATTCCCTCTGCTTATTCACGATGATCGTCAATACACTGCTCATATACATTTTTCTGGCATTCAGGATCGAAGACAATTCTTCATATTCTTGTTTGTATTTCTCTATTTTCTTTTTGAAATCCCTATCATCTGACTGAACTTCAAAGGATTCGAATGTGATGCTGTCTGACAGGTAATCATTGATGGTGATACTGAAGGAGCCACCTTCAATGGAAATTGTGGCGTCCGGTTCAATATATTCGGGTTCTCCTCCCTGTATGGGGGAAAGAAGACAATTTTCAGTGATCAGTTTGACATACCCCAGAAGATTATCCCGGGTGGTGTCTTCGAGGAAATCAAGTTTGCCTTTTTTAACAGCCTCCAGATTGGACATGAACAGAGTAAACAGTTCTTCCTCATACTTTCCCAGGTTTTTCAGCTGGAAAGCCAGGAAGTCATATACATCCGTGCAACCGATCCCTTTGTTTTCGTAGGCTTTCAGCAATTCCAGCAATTCCTCTGCCTCCCTGCAAGAAACACCGGTGACGTCAGAAACATCGCTTGTATGCGCTTCCAAAAAACCGCATGGACTCAGGGAATAAAGGATGAACTGCATGGCCCTCTTCCTCCGGCCGGCAAGCGTGCAGTTGAAATGGGTGAACAGTTCGGAAAGAATGCCCGGGGAGCTTTCGGCTGCGGATGAAATGACAGCGAGTGGTATTTTCTCTTCATCTATGTATATCAATGGATTTTCTTCGCATTTATTTTTAATGTACTCGCTCAATTCGTGAGTATCATATTTAAAAATGCTGATGGAATTATAAATGAAATTATTCAATGAAATACCGATTTCATTTGCGACAAATGTATCCAGATTCATCATTTTGAATAACCCCTCTTTACTGTATGAAGTATTTAATACATACTAGCACAGACCTTCTGAATATTCTATATTCTTAAACAAATTATATGAAGTATTACAATTTGTAAAAAATATCATAATTAATAAAGGAACCACTTCAATGGTTGTAATCGTTTCCAATATCGGAATAATATGATAACTTTATTATAGAACTATATCTTTTTGGGGGGTCTAAATCAAACAAGGGGGAAGAGATGAAAACTTTAACTAAATTATCCACGCGGCTGATGGAGAAGTATCTGCCGGATCCGTTCATTTTCGTCATTCTGTTGAGTCTGGTCGTTTTTGTGCTCAGCATGATCACGACCGGCAGTTCGCCGCTCCAGATGACATCGTTTTTCGGTGAGGGCTTTTGGGGTCTCATGGAATTCACCGTCCAGATGTCGATGGTGCTGCTGACAGGGCATGTGATGGCGAAGAGTACGCCGTTTAAGAGTCTGCTGTCCAGGCTTGCGTCCGTTCCGAATACGGCCGGTCAGGCGATTGTGCTTGTTTCTGTCGTGGCGGCGCTGGCCTGTTTCATCAACTGGGGATTCGGGCTTGTGCTCGGGGTACTCTTTGCCAAGGAGGTTGCGCGTCAGAGGGATGATACGGACTATCGCCTGCTGATTGCCAGCGGCTACTCGGGATTCCTGGTATGGCACGGGGGTTTTTCTGGCTCGATACCGCTCACTGTGGCAACTGAAGGCCACCCGTTTGTGGAACAGATCGGCATCATTCTGATAACGGATACGGTGTTCACTTTCGGCAACCTGCTGATTGTGGCGTTGCTGGTCGTGACCATACCAATCCTGAACTTTTTCATGCATCCGGAAAAATCGGAAAGGTACATAATCGATCCCGAACTGCTTGTCGAGCCGGGACCGGAGCCGAAGCCTGAGAATATGACTCCGGCCGAACGGCTTGAAAACAGCAGGGTGCTGAATTATATTATCGGTGCCATCGGTATCGTCTATGTCATTTACCATTTCTCTGTGAATGGCCTTGATCTCAATTTGAACATCGTGAACTTCATCTTCCTGTTCACGGGACTGATCCTGCACGGTACGCCGAGAAACTACATCGAAGCGGTGTTCGAGGCAGTCAGGGGTGTGGGACCGATACTCATCCAGTTCCCGTTCTATGCTGGGCTGATGGGCATGATGGTGGAATCGGGACTGGCGGCACAGATTACAGAGATATTTGTAAGCGCGTCCAATGAAGTCACGTTCCCGCTCTTTGCTTTCCTGAGCGCCGGGGTTGTCAACTTCTTCGTGCCGAGCGGCGGAGGACAATGGGCGGTCCAGGCACCGGTGATGATCGGTGCTGCAATGGAGCTCGGGATCGAGCAGTCCAAAATGGCGATGGCGGTTGCCTGGGGAGATGCCTGGACGAATATGATCCAGCCGTTCTGGGCACTGCCGGCTCTTGCGATCGCGGGGCTCAGGGCAAGGGACATCATGGGCTTTTGTGTCTGGGCGCTTGTCGTATCAGGTTTCATCATAGGAATGGTAATGCTGTTCATATTCTAAATTTCCAAATAGGAGGAGAATCATGCAAAAAGTAGTGATTGCAGATGCACGTCGTACCGCAATAGGAACGTTTGGCGGAAGTCTCAAGGGGATTTCGGCCACCGATCTTGGAGCGAAGGTGATACGGAGCATTATCGAAGAGAACGGGATAGAAGGGAAAGATGTCGATGAGGTCATCATGGGCAATGTGCTCCAGGCCGGCCTCGGACAGAACCCAGCAAGGATTGCGGGGGTCCGCGCGGGCCTGCCGGACTCTGTCCCTGCAACGACCATCAATAAAGTTTGCGGTTCCGGTCTGAAGAGCATCCAGCTGGCTTATCAGTCCATTGCGCTGGGGGATGCGGATATTGTGCTGGCCGGCGGGATGGAGAACATGTCCCGGGCACCGATGCTACTTGAGAACGGGCGTTTCGGTTTCAAGATGGGCGACCAGAACCTCAAGGACTCCATGCTCTACGACGGTCTTACTTGTACATTCAACCAGTATCATATGGGGGTTACAGCCGAGAACCTGTGCGATAGGTATGACATCGGCCGTGAATCGCAGGATGAACTGTCGGCACAGTCCCAGAACAAGGCGGTTGAAGCCATCCGGTCCGGAAGATTCGAAGATGAGATTGTGCCGGTGGAAATTCCACAGCGTAAAAAAGCCCCTGTCGTCTTCGACACGGATGAGTTTCCGAGGGAGGGCGTCACAGCCGGGAAACTGGGGAATCTGAAGCCCGCCTTCAAAAAAGATGGCAGTGTGACCGCGGGCAATTCCTCGGGCATCAATGACGGTGCAGCATGCACGCTGGTGATGAGTGAGGAGAAGGCGAAGGAACTGGGGCTTAGGATCATGGCTTATATTGACGGTTTCGGCACGAGCGGTGTCGATCCGAGCATCATGGGCATCGGGCCGGTTGGTGCGGTGAAATCGATGATCAAAAAAGTCGGGACACCGCTTGAGGATTACGATCTCATCGAAGCGAACGAAGCGTTTGCCGCACAGGCGCTCGCAGTCGGTCAGGAACTTGGCTTCAACCAGGATATCGTCAATGTGAACGGCGGGGCAATCGCCCTCGGCCATCCGATAGGTGCCTCAGGGGCACGCATCCTCGTGACACTGCTCCATGAGATGAAGAAGCGAGACAGCCAAAAAGGACTGGCCACACTGTGCATCGGCGGCGGCCAGGGGATTGCGATTTCAGTAAGCAAATAAAAGGAGGAATTTTTGATGTCGAAAGTAATACAGGATCTGAGTGAAGGGCTGAAAGGCCTGGAAGATGGGATGACGCTGCTGGTCGGAGGCTTCGGGCTGAGCGGCATACCGGAACATTCCATCGAGGAAGTCAGGAAGAGGGGGACGAAGGATCTGACAGTGGTCAGTAACAACTGTGGTGTGGATGACTTCGGGCTCGGACTCCTGCTGAAGGATAAGCAGGTTAAGAAGATGGTCTCCTCCTATGTGGGTGAGAATAAGACTTTCATGCAGCAGTTCATCGACGGGGAGCTGGAAGTGGATCTTACGCCGCAGGGCACGCTGGCTGAAAAAATGAGAGCCGGCGGTGCGGGGATTCCGGCATTCTATACAAAGACCGGTGTCGGCACGAGAGTGGCCGAAGGCAAGGAGACGAAAGAGTTCGGCGGTGAGGAATACCTCATGGAAGAGGCGATTACCGGGGATTATGCCCTCGTGAAGGCGCAGAAGGCCGACACATACGGCAACCTGATCTTCAATAAGACGGCCAGGAACTTCAATCCCCAGTGCGCAACCGCGGCAAAGACGACGATTGTCGAAGTTGAAGAACTCGTTGAGGTCGGGGAACTGGACCCGGATGCCATCCATCTGTCCGGAATCTATGTCGACTATGTATATGTCGGTGAACATTTTGAAAAACGCATCGAAAAGAGAACTGTCAAGGAGGAATCATAATGAAGGAGCACAGAATCAGGATCATCAAAAGGGCCGGCCAGGAGATCAAAAGCGACATGAACATCAACCTGGGTATCGGCATGCCGACACTTGTCGCCAATGAAATTCGGAACGATGTTGAAAATGTTTATTTCCAGTCGGAGAACGGCCTGCTCGGCATCGGTCCCTATCCCACCGAAGATGAACTGGATCCGGATCTCATCAATGCCGGCAAGGAGACGGTGACGGCGGCAAAAGGCGCTTCATTCTTCGATACAGCCGATTCGTTCGGCATGATCCGCGGCGGCCATATCGATCTTGCGATCCTCGGCGGGATGGAAGTGTCCCAGACGGGGGATCTCGCAAACTATATGATTCCCGGCGTGCTGGTGAAAGGCATGGGTGGTGCCATGGATCTCGTGGCAGGTGCCAGGAAGGTCGTTGTCATCATGGACCATGTCAATAAGCACGGGGATGCGAAGATCAAGAAGGAGTGCGAACTGCCTCTTACAGGGGAACGGGTGGTGGACCGCCTCATCACCGATCTCGCAGTGTTCGATTTCGAGGACGGTGCCATGAAACTCGTGGAGCTGCAGGACGGTGCAACAGTCGAAGAAGTCAAAGAGAAAACAGAAGCTGAATTCGAAGTGGCTCTATAGGAAGGGAGATATGCATGGTGAAGGATAAAGTGACGATCATTACAGGTGCTGCGAGCGGACTCGGGCTCGAGATCAGCAAAGTATTTTTGAAGAATGGCGCAAAAGTGGTACTGTCCGACATCAATCAGGAGAAGCTGGATGAAATCGTCGAAGATCTGAAGGCAAAGACGTACGACTGTCTGGGCATCCGCGCTGACGTGACCAGTGAGGATGATATAAAGAATCTGATTGACAGGGCGAAAGAGGAGTATGGGCGCATCGATGTGCTGTTCAATAACGCAGGGCTGCAGCATGTGTCGGATATAGAGGAGTTCCCGACGGATAAATTCAGGCAGATGATCGATATCATGCTTGTGGCGCCGTTCATCGGAACGAAGCATGTGATGCCGATCATGAAAGAGCAGGGCAGCGGGACGATCCTCAACATGGCTTCCATCAACGGCGTCATCGGTTTTGCCGGGAAAGCGGCATATAACAGTGCCAAGCATGGTGTCATCGGCCTGACGAAGGTGGCGGCCCTGGAAGCGGCCGAGCATGGCATCACGGTCAATGCGATCTGTCCGGGCTATGTGGACACGCCGCTTGTCCGCGGCCAGATGGAAGACCTGGCCCAGTCAAGGGGCGTGGCAGCGGACAAGGTGATCGAAGAAGTGCTGTTCCCTCTGATCCCACAGAAACGGCTGATTGAAATCGGGGAAATCGCCGACTATGCGATGTTCCTGACGAGCGACAGCGCGAAAGGAGTTACTGGACAGGCCGTACTGATAGACGGCGGATATACTGTCCAATAACGAGGGGGTATTCTTTTGCTGGGTATTTTTCTTGGACTTTTAACGATCATTGTACTTGCCTATCTCGGGTGGTCGATCATCTGGGTGGCGCCGATCGCTGCCGGGATCGTTGCCCTCACCGGCGGGCTCGATCTGTTTGAAGCCTATACGGGACCTTATATGGAAGGCTTCGTAGACTTTGCGAAAACATGGTTCCCGGTGTTCATGCTGGGGGCGGTGTTCGGTAAATTGATGGATGCGACCGGCATGGCAGATTCCGTGGCGGTCAATATCACCAAACTGATCGGGACCAAGCGTGCGATACTGGGCGTCGTCATCGCCGCGTCTGTCCTGACTTACGGCGGTGTCAGCCTTTTCGTCGTCGTATTCGCCATCTATCCGCTGGCCCTGTCCCTCTTCAGGGAAGCGGGGATACCGAGGCAGCTCATGCCGGCAACGGTGGCCCTCGGTGCCTTCACATTCACCATGACTGCAATCCCGGGCACACCCCAGATACAGAACCTGATTCCGATGGAATATTTCGGGACCACACCGATGGCGGCTCCTGCGATGGGTATCGTCGCGGCCGTAGTCATGTTTTTCGGCGGCTACTGGTATCTGATATACAGGGAAAGGAAACTGAAGGCGGCGGGGGAAGTGTTCGATGAACCGACAGACAAAGTCGATGAAACGCAGGATGAAAGGCTGCCGAACATTGTACTGTCAATCATTCCGCTGATCGCAGTGCTTGTTGCGCTTAATGTGTTCGGCCTTCATATCATCACTTCGCTGATCATCGGCATCCTGCTGATACTTATATTCAACATCCATAAATACAAAAAATTCGTCAATGCCATCAATGAAGGGGCGGTCGGTTCAATCACCGCCATCATCAACACCTGTGCGGCAGTCGGTTTCGGGACTGTCGTCAAAAGTGTCGAAGGATTCGGTGACCTGACGCAGCTCATGACAGGTGTCAAGGGCAGCCCGCTCATTTCCGAGGCCATCGCCGTCAATATACTTGCCGGGGCAACCGGCAGCGCCTCAGGCGGTATGGCGATTGTGCTCGAAGCACTGGGAGAACATTTCAGGGAAGCGGCGGAGACCAGCGGAATCGGCGTCGAGGCATTCCACAGGATCGCCTCGCTGTCATCCGGCGGTCTGGATGTGCTCCCCCACAACGGTGCGGTGCTGACACTGCTTGCAGTTACAGGGATGACCCATAAGAAAAGTTACGCGGATATCGCCGTCGTGGCCATAGTCATCCCCGTCATCGCGATTGCAATATGTATACTGTTCAAGATGATCGGGCTTGTCTAATCGTATGCTGGCATCCAGGCTTCCGGGTGCCTTTTATCATTCAATGTAGAGATGGAAAATAACCTGGAAACGACTCTCCGTTTCCAGGCTATTTACGTGTCTCATATATTGCTCGCTTCTTTGTCCGCTTCCCTGCTCCGCCCAATCGATTCCTTGGCAAGACCGATGATGACCATGTCGTCCATCGGTGGGTTATGGAGTCCGGCACGGACGTTCCTGTA
>DXHR01000018.1 GCA_019113295.1 Candidatus Salinicoccus stercoripullorum
GCCAGTAATTATCAATAATCATCTTATATAGAACAAATTCTTTTCTTTCTCCGAGAAATGGCTGCTGTATAAGATCAATCATTTTTCTTGAATTAGTGAATATGAATTCCTCTGTCTCCGGATCGGTTTCCAATGTCAAAGCACTGTGCCAGTTTCCCATCCTTGATTCCAGATGGAACAGATCGAAGTAGTGACGGTTGAGAGTAACCCCTTCGGTAACCAGGTTCCTTTCAAAATATTTTGGTGCCTCTTCATCAAGGTTATATAATTTTTTGAATGCTACAGAGAGTCCGTGGATGCATTTTTTATAAAATTTGAAATCGTCGCTCTTGTTATCCAATTCTTCCGGAAAATCCGCTTTTCCCATACCGAAAACTGTTGATTTGATGTGAAGTGCATTATCAAATTTCCTGTAGTTTCTATAATAGTTGGCCAATTTGTAGGAATGATTGGAATAGAGTACCTTTTCGGTTTCTTCAATGAATCTTTCATCCGGTTCAAACTCGTCCAGATTGAAGATGGTATGGTTCCAAGCCAGATTTCTCTGCATCTGTTTTGTGATTTTTTCATCATTTGAATATATTAGTTTTGCGAGATCTGTTTTAAGGTTTTTTTGAGATTTTGTGTATGTTATGTATTCTATGTCGTCACTTAATTCTCTGGTCAACGCAGCTGAAACCCGGGAATCCACTCCTCCGGTCATGCTCAAGAACTTATATTGCTGATTTTTCTTCAGCCATTTTATACTGTTGTCCAGATACTCTTTCATTTCACTGAATGTGTACCTCGACGTACGTTCTTTCAATTCAACTCTTGGATATACCCTTTCAAATTCGAAAGTATTCAACTCTAATGAGAGGCTGGGGTTGAATTTGAAAATATCATGGTATCTCGTGAAGTCCAGCTCATTATGATTAAAACCGGATATCCTTTCCAAATTGATGTCATGATCCACCAGAAGATCCTGTATCATTGCATCATGGGAGGCGAGCACTTTGGACTCTATATGGTACACAAGTGGTCGCAACTGGGATGCATCCGAATATAAACATGTTCCATCCGTATTATGGATAATGATGAAATATCGGCCATTTATGTATTCCAGTTCTTCCGTCACATCAACAATTGTCAGTAAATTTTCCAGGATTTCATGTTCTGCGAGATTTGGATTCCTGATATCAAAAGCATATCCCGCTAATATTGCAGTGCCGGAGCCAACAGACTTGGTATGAACTGTCAATTCGTTGGAAAAGTAAAGCAGATATTCTCCTATTTCCTTTTGCCCAGCCCCTGCCATATTTTGCACTTTAAGATCATTAGGGACTAGTAAATATCCTTTTCTGTAATTGTTGGATTTAAAAATCATAATGTCAGCACAGCTCCTTGAAGTCTTTATTTGAGGTTTTCCATAAATTGATTTACTGCCAATCTTTGTTTTCGTTCAAAGAAATTGAAGTAATTAGATAGAATCTCATCTTTATTTTCAATTTCATAGCCATTATCGATGTTGTTCAAATACTGATCCCGGACGATTGCTGCATCAATGAAATACTCGATGGCCTTTGAAGGATTCCCATAAGTAGGATATCTGGTCACTGACAGCAGCGGAAATGCATTAATTTCGATGATTTTAGGTGTTATATCATCAAACCCTTTAATCATGATATCAATCCCGCCGCAGTTCATTCCTGGCAGTGCTGCCAAAGCATCCAATGCTGTTTCCTTGATTTCCTCAGAAACCAGGTCGGAAACATCCACAATTTCTCCGCCATTTATCAGATTGGATACTGAAAGAAGCAGTACATGTTCATCTTTTTCCGGAATACTATTGTAGTTGTACCCGGACTTCTCTAAAAATGCTTCGATCACTTTGGTTTTCTTAATCGGGTATTTACTCATGAATCCACATTGCTTCTTTTGTTCATTTTTCTCGTCAATCAATTCTTCTATCGTGCTTTTTCCGTCACCTGTAACATTACCCGGGAGCCTTGTCATAACGGAAACGACCTTGCCTTCAAGTATAGTCACTCTGGCTTCAAAGCCTTCTATGTATTCCTGTACCAGAATATGCTTCCCTTTTCTCTTATTCTTGCGGATAATGTTTGAGCATAAATTCCAATAATGATCGAAAGTATCAATGGTTACATTGGAATAGACGCCCTGGCTGAGGGCCAGATTCAGAGGTTTGATGACGATGCCGCCTTCAAATGATGCTGCTTCCTTTTTAGCCTTTTCCTTCTGATCCAAAGCATACTTCTTTGAATTGGTAGTTGGCACTCCCGCTGCTCGCAGATATTTCTCGGCTTCAAACTTATTCCTTGCGATACTGAAACTCAATCTCGAATTGGTTGGATAGTAAGGATTTTTCACTCTTGCAATCTTTGTTTTGTCATGCCTTAATAAATTCGCCGACATGAACCCTGTTTCTAGTTTTTCATATTCATAGTGATAACCGTTATCTTTCATGTAATCTTTATACATTGCTACATTCTCAATTACGATATCCTCAGGATATATATTTTTCTCTGTATAAGGAATATTCTTAAACAAATACTCCAGATCGCTGCTTTTCATTTTAATGACCCCGCTTTTATTTCTGTCTGGTTGTTAACTTTAATCAATCCTTCTATACACCCGCTTCAACACGTCTTTCTCATTATTCCAATTGTACTTCAGCTTCGCCTGTTTTGTGTTTTCACGGAATGTGTTCCGTAGTGCGTCTCTGTCCACAAGTTTCTGGATGGCTTCTTTCAGCTGCCTGGTGCTTTCGGGTTCGACTGTCAGCCCTGCCTGCTCTCCTTCGATCACCGCTTCTATCTCAGGCAGCTTTGAACCGATGACGGGCACATGTGCCATGATATACTCGAACAGTTTGTTGCTGGAGGCGGAATAATGGTTGAAGTTCGTGTTCTCGAGGAACTGGATGCCGACATCGGCGGCTTTTGTATAGCGTCTGAGCTCCTTATATGGGACTCTCTGGATGAAATGGACTTTGTGTTCAAGCCCGAGTTTCCTGTGATGATCGATGAGGTTGAGCCGTTCCTTGCCGTCGCCGATCATGATGAGCCTGGCGCCCTCGACTTCCTTGAAGGCATCGAGGAGTTTGAACAGTCCCCTGCCCTCCTGCATGCCGCCCTGGTAGAGTACAATTTTCTCCGAACCGGGTATGCTGAATTCTTCCCTGATCGGATAGGTTTCAACCGCTTCTACATCATAGAATTCGGAATAGTTGTGTACGGGTGTGGGACGGTCCCTGTACAGTCTCCTGTGATAGTCGGCCCGTGTATCGTTCTCGACGATGACGTGGTCGACGAACTTGAGCAGGAACTTCTCTATCCTGTAGATCTTCCTGAAGCTGTAGTGCGTCCGGCTGGTCTGCACTTCGTGCGAATCATAGATCAGCGGCTTCCGGTCCCGCCTGAGTTTCGCACTGGCGATCCCCTGCAGCAATGTGTTCAGATCATGTGAATGGTAGACGTCTGCATCCCGGCTTCTGCCGAGTGCCATCATCTTGAGCATTGCGAGCATGTTGGGGATGTGCTTGTTCAGGAGACCGGATTTTATTCTGCCCTGAACACGCTTTGGCAGTTCGAGCTTGAGCGGCCGGTTGACGATTACGCCCGGTGCGACGGTTTCTGCCGCCGGGAGATGCTGTTCGTCCATCTCCTTTTTGGCGATGACTGTGACGACGTATCCCATTTCCGTGAGTGCGGTGGCTTCCCGGAGCACGCGCGCATCATTTACAAAGTTGTTCCAGACGAACATCGTTATCTGCTTCATACTGCACCTCTATCGTTTTCATAAAAATTCCATGATGCTGTGAACATACAATTCCTTGTACTTCGCTGCGGTTTTGGGTATCATGGACAACAGTTTTCAAAAATAAATGTAATTGGCTTCCGATAATATTTCATTTTGCTCACGTATCATATTATAATGAAAGTTATGTATAAAGTCATTACATCAAAATTCCAATTAAAGTAGGTTACTCATTTATGAAAAAATTTCTATACGGTGTAATCATCCTTCTGGTCATTGCGCTGATTGTCATCGGTGTCTACCTGTTCAACCTGTTCAACGCCTTCCAGAGCGGTGTGAACAGTTCGTTCGAGGGGACGGACCGGGAAGGTTCCGAGCTGCGCGAGGAGGATATCGATCCTTCGATGGACAGCTTCACTGTACTCATACTCGGCGTTGACGAGAATGAAGCGCGCAGTGAAAAGAACGATATGGACACGGATGATTTCCGTACCGATACAATGATGCTCGCAACGTTCGACAAGGATGCGGACGAAGTGAAGCTGACGAGCATCCCGAGGGATACGCTCACTTACTTCCCTGAACAGAATTACTTTGACAAGATCACACATGCCCACCGCGAAGGCGGACCGGACAATTCGATGGCGGCTGTGGAATCACTGCTCAATGTCCCTGTGGACTTCTACGTGCGTGTGAACATGTCGGCGGTCGTCGATGTGGTGGATGCGGTCGGCGGTGTCGAGTTCGACGTGCCGTTCGACATGAAGGAGCCGAACTCCAATGATGACGGCTACACTGAACTTGAGGAAGGCAAGCAGAAACTGGACGGCGAGGAGGCGTTGGCAGTCGTCAGGAGCCGCCGGGTGGATACGGATCTCGGCCGCGGACAAAGGCAGCTCGAGATGGTCGAAGCCATACTCAGCAGGGCCAAATCGACCGGAGCACTGACGAAACTCGATGACCTGATCAAAGTCGTTGCGGACAATACGAAGCACAACATGGAAGCCAAGACGATCAGGAGCCTCGCGGCCTACTACTCGACGAACGAGCTTGAATTCAATTCCACACAGGTGCGCGGCAGCGACTACTGGAATCCGGGCAACGGCGCCTATTTCTACTGGGCGAACGAAGAGCACCTCTATACGATTTCCAAAACACTCCGGGAAACACTCGGACTCGAGGAGCCGGAGCCCTATGATCTGATCAACGTCCGTCTGATGGACTACATCACGCCGTATCAGTACGTGGAAGACTATTATCTTGAAGAGTTCGAACCAGAAGAGCCGCCGTACTTCATGCAGGAGGGTTATGAACTGCAGTTCGGAGACGGCTTCGACATCCCTGAATCGACCCCTGAGGAGAGCATAGAGGGGGAAGATGACCCCGAGTCCGTTCCCGGCGGCGGGCAGAATGCAGAGGAGCCGTCAGAAGAGCCGGCCGGCGAAACTGCTCCGGAGGAATCCACTGAGCAGTATGATGACGGCTCCGGAGAGAATTATGACCAGGGCGGCCGATTAGATGAACAGCCGCCCCAGGAAGGGTATAATGGAGGCACAGACGGACCCGAAGGTGAAAATCGTTCTTATAACGGAGTTTAGGAGCTGATTGCAATGAGAAAGACTTATGACAAGGAGACGAACATCAACGAGATGTTCGACTATCTCGAAGATCAGATTAAGAACAGCGGCCGTCCGAAGATCGAGGATGGGTATTTCTATCTCAACCATGAACACAGGGAGATGTACCTCTCCATCAAGGGATACTTCAGCGAGTCACTGAGGAACCCTGAAGTGGACGGTGCCTGCTACATCCTGGCCATCCCCGAGATCTACAAAAACGTGGACATCTTCGAGCTGACGTTCCCGATGGACTGGGTGAAGAACGAGGAAGGCAGGCTGAGTGACTCATTCAAGCAGCTGAAGCCGCATATGCAGTACATTGCGCTCGCTGCGGCGGAGGCGAGCAACATCCGCTTCAACACCCAGCCCGCCCTGTCCCTCGGCCTCAATTACTGGAACCTCGAACAGCTCAAGGCATTCTGGCAGTTCACGGCCATCCGCCGTAAAAACGCAATGTAGGGGTGAAACCATGGAAATCACAGTCGCAGAATCGAAAGAACTTTATGAACAGTGCCTGGAAATCCGCAAACGCGTATTCGTCGGGGAGCAGAACGTGCCGCTCGACCGGGAAATCGATGAACATGAAGACTTCGCCATACACATTCTGCTGAAGGATGACACGCCGCTCGGCACGGTCCGGTACCGGCCGCTGTCCAAGGATACGATCAAAGTGGAACGCATGGCCGTCCTGCCGGAGGCGCGCGGCATGGCGCTCGGCCGGAAACTCATGGATTTCGTCCATGAACACGCACGGCATTACGGCTACAGGAAGGCCAGGCTCGGCGCGCAGACACATGCGGCCGACTTCTACGGAAAGCTCGGGTACGAAATCGTATCCGATGAATTCGAAGATGCCGGCATCCCGCATGTATATATGGAACGCAGCATTTAAAAAAGAGGAGGACCTGCTACACCGGGTTCTCCTCTTTTTGTGTGATTTTCTTCAGGTTCTCCCTGATTGCATCAAGGTCATTGAGTGCGTTGCAGATGATGTTGCCGTGTTCCTCACTGCATATGCCGGCAAGTGTGCTCCCCGGCTCATACTGCACCCATATTTTCGTACCGGAGCCGATGTAGTCGCTGAACTTCGACGGCAGGTATGGGTTCCTCCGCTTATACTCATCCGTCCGTGCGTCACTCAGCATGAGGTAGTCGAATTCCTTCGAGGCGCTCAGGAATTCGAAGTATCTGAGGTACGGGTTCACATCGACGATGCCATTCAAGCCGTTCGAGAAGATCTGGCTCTTCACCTGCCGGGTGCTGTTGGTGAAGACGTGGATCTTCACATCGAACGATTCCGCCTTGATGAGGCCGGCGATGTTCATGATCTCTTCTGCATTCCGCGTCTCGTAGAAGTTGCCGAAGTAGCCGATGTTGATCTTGTCCCTGTCGAGCGCCACATAGTTCTTCTGATAGCTGTAGTATTCCGGGGCGGGTGTCGGATGCCGTTCGATGACGGATTTTCGCCTGACCATCTCTTTGAAATCGTCGTCGAAGCGGTCGATCATCGATTCGAGCTGCAGTTCATTTGTAAACACCAGCTCTGCGGCGAACAGGAACGGGATGACCTCGGCCATGTTGAACAGGTTGTCATCGAGGTATTTCTGGTAGTTCGATGCGGTGTGCTTCTTCATCTCCTTGATGTCCTTCTTCGTATAGAAGGTGGCCTGCCGGATATTGTTCTTTATATCCCGGTACAGGGGATCCGAGAATTCGGCTATCCACCTGATGTTCCGGCTCTTCCTGAAGATTTCGTAGGCAAGCACATGGGATGCCGGCCAGAGGGCCCTGGAATAGATTTCCCTGTATTTGTATATATCGAGCTTCTCCATCGCACGCTCCACGAACAAACTGATGTACTTGCTGCCGGCGAACGAGGACGTGGTGTTTATCTCCCGGCGGCTGGCGATGAAGGGCTCCGCCAGGCGCTCGAGTGTGAGGTCCATGTTGCGCACGTCGTACATGTTGTTGTGGATGACGTCGCACGGCTCAGCGGCTGCGACGATGCGTTTGGCCATGACGATGCCGCTCGTATCGGAGTACGGCGGGAAGCAGTAGCTGATGTACAGCCGCTTCGCCAGGTCCTCGTTCATGCGTGCATACGGGAAGTATTCATCCGTATAGTGGGCCACCTCGCCCGCCACCAGTGCGTAATCCTCCATGTGCTCTTTCAGGTAGCGGTTCATGAAGCCCGCCTGGGCGCGCATGCGGTCGATGATGAGCGTCCTCACTTCCTCGTCATCCTCGACTTTGAGGATGTCCTGGAGCCGGGCGAGCACCGCAATGCGGTCGGTGATGCTGAACTCGTAGTTGGATTTCGTGCGGGAGAGTGAATTGTCCACCATATGCCTGTAGTATATGGCTTCATTCGGATTCACTTTGACGATCGGCTTGTGCTCTGAGATGAGCTGCATGTAGAGCAGCACATCCTCGCCGTTGTTCAGCGCCTCGTCGAACGCCGTCTTTTTAAGGAGATGGGTGGGCAGCACCTTGCCGCCGTTCAGCGACAGATTCTTGACGACGCTGTAGTAGCTTTCCGGATAGGTCTCCTGTTTTGCGAGCTCCCGGTTGATATGGTTGGCGCCGCCGTCCGGCTTCTGCCCTTTCACATCATACAGCCGGTTGAGCAGTATGGTGAACGGTTCGCATTCATCGAGTGAATTCTGCAGATAGCCGGCCGATATGGTGTCATCGGAATCCAAAAAGGCGATGTTGGAGTAGGATGCATTGCTGATGCCGGCATTCCGCGCCCGGCTCACACCCTGCTCTGTATAGAGTACTTTGTACTGCTTCCCCTTTTCGAGGGAATTGAATATCTCCTCGGTCGCCGCATATTCCCCGTTGAAGATGATGATGGTCTCGAACTGCTCACGATCCAGGGTCTGTGCTTCAAGCGAGGCAATAAGCCGCTCGATGTACTCCTCGCCGCGGTGGACGGGGATGATGACACTGATGCCTTCTGATAAAGGACATCCAAGGCTTTCGGGTTCCCCCGCCGGTTCCTTCCCGGAAGTGATGCTGCGCTTAAGCGCCTCTATTTCCTGCAATCTCTTTCGAATGTTAAGTTCACCCATGTTATCCCTACTTCTTCATCATCTTTTTCGCCTTCAGAGCGGCTTTTATCGGCAGGAACTCCTTGTATTTCTGGAGTTCACGGGAAAGGCGGGCATTGTCATTTTTCAAGGCCGACATTTCCTGGTCAATTATTTTGAACTCACTGAGTACGCGCTCCTCCTGCTCCAGGCTCTCGAGGGCGATTTTCTTCAATTCTTCATAACTCAACTGGTCCATATTGACTCACTTCCATCCTTTTTTGGCACCGGGGTGCCATATTGCACGTCCAGTATAATGCATGAACATTAATATTCAATTAAAATTCCCGGTGAATCCGGAGTTTTATGCATTTTTTCGTTTAAAGATGCCCGACGATCTGGAAATACGCTGCAACGATCATGCTGACGGTCACACCGCCGAGGAGCATGCTGTTCCATATCCCGAGTTTCGTATCGTCCTTGAGTGTTTCGAACTCGAAGATCCGCTGGCCTTCGGTCATCGCTTTCTTGTACCGCTGCTGTATGTGCTTCGGCTTCTGGTTGTATCCGCGCACGAACCTGGCATACAGGCCGACGACGGGGATGCAGCTGCCGTATTCACGCACTTCGCCGTAATGGATCCAGAGCGCCTTGTTGCACATCTTCTGGATCTGGCCGATGGAGTGGCTGACGAAGAAGATCGTCCTGCCCTCCTCGCGGAACTGCTCCATGCGCCGGATGCATTTGTTGGCGAATGTATCATCACCGACGGAGAGTGCCTCGTCGACGATGAGCACATCCGGATCGGTGTGGACGGCGATGGAGAAGCCGAGGCGGGACTGCATGCCGCTCGAATAATTCTTGATCGGCCGGTCCATGAAATCCTCGAGCTCGCTGAATTCGACGATATCCCCATACTTCTCGTCGATCTCCCGCTCGCTCATGCCGTGCATCAGGCACTTCATGCGGATGTTCTCTTTCCCCGTCAGCTCCATGTTGAGCCCGGCGGAAATCGCGATGAGCGACGCCTCCCCGTTCACTTCGATGCTGCCGGTCGAAGGTTCCGACACCCCGCCGAGCAGGTTCGACAGTGTCGATTTCCCGGAGCCGTTGAGTCCGACGATGCCGACGGAATCCCCTGGCTCCACATCGAAGGAGACATCCTTCAGCGCCTGGTAGTACTCCGTCTTCTTCTCCATGAACGGCAGGATCATGTTCCACAGTTTTTTCTTGTTCTTCGTGACATTGTAGACTTTCGATACATTCTCTACACGCACTTTGTATTCCATATTCTCACATCCATTTCAGTCGGGGCAGGTGATCATGTCTGCCCTGTACAGCTCTTTGCCGAGCCTTCCGGCAAGAGTGTGGAACGCTCCTGCATATTCATGATAGTCATGCTGGCGGGTGATGGCGATGTTATCGTCCACTGTGCCGTCCAGCACACTGCCGGGCTCGGTGAATGCCCATACGAAGCTCGAGCTGCCCCGGCAGTCGCTGAGCTTCGATGGCACATACGGATTGAACGGCTTGATGCCGATCGTCTGTGCATCGAAGATCATCAGTATATCGAGCGTGTCGGCAAGATTCAAAAACTCGAAGTACGGCACATACGGGTTCAGTATGATGTAATCCTTGAAGTCGCTGTTCCTGTGGAGCTGCACCGTCCTGCCGTTCAGATTTGTAAACACGTGGATCCTGAAGTTGTTGATCTTTCTGTCATACAGCTGCCTGGCCACGAGCTCGATCTGCCTGAACCCGCGGGTATCGTAGAAGTTGCCGAAATAGGCCAGGTTGATGACCGTATCATCCAGCGTGTAGTACGACTGGACAAGGCTGTAGAGTGATTTCGGCGGGGTCGGGTGCTGGCTGATGACGGCCTTCTTTCTGATCAGCTCCTGAAGCTCCGGGTCGAACCGTTCCATCATGTATTCGAGCTGATGGGTGTTCGTGAAGATCAGCTCGTCGGCATGGATGAACGGCAGCACTTCACACAGATTGAACACGTTGTCGCTGATCAGCCTGTGATATTCCGGATCGAGGTCACGCTTCAGTCCTTCTAAATATTCGTCGTCCTCGACCGGTGCGTATCGTTGCTCCGCGTTCACATCCTTGTGGAGCGGATCCGAGAATTCCGCCACCCACTTGACTTGCGGGTTGTGCCGCTTGATTTCAAAGCCCAGGAAATGGGACTGCGTGAACATCGCCCGGGAATAGATTTCTTCGTACTTGTCCCGGTGGCTCAGAAATAGCTGGTAGCCGTCCTGCATATAGCTCTCGATGCTGCCCCAGCTGCTGAATGCCTGCGGACCATCCAGCATGAACTGGGAATCGAGCAGTTCGGACACAAGGTTGAGCAGTTTGTCATCGCGTGATCGTATGCGGTCCATGTTGTTGGAGATGATATCCACAATCTCACCCGATTCATGGATGCGCTTTGCCATGACGTTGCCGCTCGTGTCATTGTAGGGCGGAAAGCAGTAGGCGAGCACCAGCTTTTTGGCATCCCCCTTGTTGAGTGTCTTGTAGTGGATGTTTTTGATCCCCAGCCGCTTCATCTGTGCTATGAGCGCATCTTTGCCGATTTCGCCGCGGTCCAGCATGTTTTTAAGCGGCACGGTGAACTGTTCGTTGAAATGTTCGAGCAACGCCGTCGCCCCCGTGTCGTACCGCTTTTGGAGCGCACTGTCTATATGGCTGATGACCGTGAGCAGCGCTTCCACCGTGTCCGGGAAGCCCCGGTCCGGCTCGCCGTGGATACGCACCGACTCCGTTTGCCCCAGCCTGCCCCTCGATGTTGAAACGGCGAGGATCTGCTGGAGCCATATGTTCATGCGGAAACTCAGAGCATGATTGAATTCATGGACGAAGAGCTTCCGTGACGGGATCAGCACCGTGTTCTCCCGGATCAGGTTTTCATAAAAGCGGGGAGCGTCATCCGCCTCCGGGCGGCCGGATGTCTCAAGGAAGTGCCTGTATATCCTGCCGTCGGCAGATTCCGCACCTTCCAGGCCGCACATGATGATATCTGTCTGCTTCCATTCCGCATGCCCGCTCCCGAACCGGATCGTCTGATGGTCGTCCAGTATGATGAAGTGTGAAAATTTCACGTGGAGTTTCGCGTCCTCGACGGTACCTCTGACCGGGATGATGTTATCATGCCCGGGGACCCCTGCAAGCACACTGTCATCATATGACGCGACAATGAGCTGGATATCGCCTGCCGCCTGGCCGATATTATGTTCTAAGGACTCATTCCATCTGTCTGCGTTCTGGATGACGGAGACCCCGGGGGGCAGATCCGCTGCGAAGGCATCGATCTCTTTGTTGATATAGTCGGAGTTGACATCCTGCATGTTGATCTTGAAGTCGATCTTCATCTAATGCTTCCCCTTTCTGTTCCAGTACGCCATCTGCAGACGGCCGAGCTTCGACTTGCGGAGGTGATCAAGGCGGTCCAGTGCCTGCTTGTACTTGTCCATCACGTCCAGATAGCGGCGGGCAAGGTCCTCATCATGCTTGACGCCTGATGCGGCCTTCAGGTTGTCGTACCGTGACTTCAGTTCCCGGTATTTCCGGTTTTCCGCACCCGCATCGGTCAGCAGGCTCTCTATGATCTCCATTTCGTACGTCTTGTTTTTCAGCCTGAGGTTGTGGGCGAGTATTCTGAAGCGTTCTTTGACGGCCGGATCGCTTTCCCCGATACCGAGGGTGAACCTGCCGTCCCGGACCGCAATGCCATTTGCTCCAAGCGGCTCAAGCAGCGGTTCACCGAGGTGCTCCGGGCTGATCACGATCCTGATGCGTGTCATTTCTGCCGGCGGGATCTGCCTCACGGCTGTGATGATCTCCTCATGGGTCAGCCCGTCCACATCGATATGGAGCGTGTCCGCTTCACCGAGTGCCGTACTGACGTCTTTTACGAAGGCCGCCAGATTGTCCGCTTCCAGTATATGGCGCGTGCCGCCGTATCCAAGGTCCGTGACTCTGATCAGCCTGCTCATGACCCATCATCCTTTTTGAAATTGATGCTGACCTTTTCGCTCACGATATCGAGGTCGTTCTCATGCTGGCGGGCGAAGCCCTGTACTGTATACCTGCCTTTCGGCACATCCAGATGGAATGTGTTGGACAGCTGGTACGGCAGTTTGAGCGTCTCGTTCCTGCCCTTCCGGTCGATCACATAGACCGCATAGGTCATCCTGTTGCCGGTGGCGTCGATGATCACCTCGAGTGTGCCTCCCCTGTCTGACACATGGACGTCGTTGATGCGGAGTTTCGGCGCTGCGCCATTTACAAGTTCACTCGTCTCCTTCATGATCTGTCCGATGTGGCTTTCCAGGTCATGGTATGCTTTTTCCCAGTCAACTCCAGTCACTTGTAATCACCTCCAGTTCCTTTCTGATCACTGTATCGATGCCCGCCTGCTGCCGGATGGCGCCGGAGGCTCTTTCCGACATCTTCAAAAATTTCTTCGGCTCCTTATACAGCCTGTCGTAGTGGGCCACCATTCCGTCCACGTCATCCCGTCCGGCAAGCATGCCGGTCTGCCCGTGACCGACGAACTCCGGGATGCCGCCGATGGCGTTTGATATCGGCACGAGGCCGCTGCTCATCGCCTCCCCGAGCGATACGCCCTGGGAATCATGACGCGACGGTCCGAGGAAGACGCCGTGCTCCCGGTGGATGTCCGGAATCTCTCCCTGCGGCACGAACCGTTTGTGCAGATGGACATTGTCATACTTTTTGAGCGGCTGGTTGATCCTGTCGAATAAAGGCCCGTCGCCGTACAGGTTGAACGTCAGCTTTTTGAAATAACGCTTCTTGCTGATCTTCTGTATGAATTCCACCGTCAGGTCGTTGGCATAGTTCCGTGCGGTATACGGCCGTATGCTGCATATGCTGAGCCGGTCGCGCCTTTCCTTCCTGTGGTACGGGAACAGTGTCTCATCCACGATGTTCGGGATGATATAGAAGCGCTCCGGCACGACACCGGTGAACGGATCGGCATACAGCTCCTTGAACGCCTTTGACACATAGACGAACTTGATGTTGTACGCATCACTCGTCATGAGTCCCCGCAGGAATTCCCTCTGTGTTTCATAAGTGGTATCCTTCTTCTCGAGCTGGGCGTCGAGCTTCTTGATGTCGTCCAGGAAATTGTAGTAGCGCCGGTGCCACGCTTCCGCTTCGAAACCGTGCAGCCAGACGACGATGTTCGGCCGGTCTTCGGCCGGCAGCGCCTCTATGCCGTAAAACATCTTCGGGTTGATGAAATGGAACAGTGCAGTGCCGTATTCGTTCTCTTTCAAGTGTGAGGCGATCTGGTATTCATCCATGTATTTAATGTGTACGCCGTCATAGAATTTATCCTTCAGCACTTTCGTCGTGATGACGATGACGCGGACATCGAGGCCCGCCTTCTGATAGGACTTGACGCGCCTGTGCAGGAATCCGTTGGCGTAGACCTTCTCCACGGTCGGATACGCATTGCAGATCAGCAGATATTTCTGCATGAAAATACCACCTTTATAAATAATCGATCAGTTTATATCTGAATTTCATATGCAGATAGCTCCCTGTGATGAGCAGGAAGAGTGTGATGCTCCAGAAGTACAGATGGTCGATGCCGTCGCCGTAGAAGAACCCGTCGCCGTAGATCAGTGCGTTGCGGAACGTCTGGACGAGATAGGCGAACGGATTGAGATCAGACACCATCTGCAGCAGTCCGCCGCGCTCCCCCGCCTGCCAGAAGACCGGCGTGAGGAAGAAGCCCATCCGGATGAGGTTCTGCAGCACATTCCTGAAATCGCGCACCAGTATGATCAGCGTGCTCATCACAAGCGTGATTGCGAAGATCAGCGCAAAAGACGCCACCAGGAAATACAGGAGCCCCAGGAAATAGACGGGGCTGCTGTACCGGCCCGCGAGCGAGATCAGTCCGATGATGACCGTCATGAAGAACAGGTTGATCAGGCTGTTCGTGTACGAGATCGACAGCAGCACACTCGACGGGAAACGCATCTTCGTCACCAGCCCGAGCTGGGCATAGATCGAATTCGAACCGATGTTGATCGCCTGCGATATGAACAGCCACGGGAAGAGCCCCGAGATCAGGTAGACGATGAACGGGATATCCGCATCCGGCGCTGTTGCGCCCCGGAGCCCGAGGCCGAATATCATGTAGTAGATCGCCGCCTGCATCAGCGGCTGCAGTATGTTCCAGAACAGGCCCAGATAATGGTTCGAATATTCACTTTTGATGTTGTACAGGGAAAGCTTCCATATCAGATTCAGATTTCTATACTGTTCATTCAATAACTTGATTACATGGTTCATTCTATTCCCTCAAAGCATATTTTTATGATTATCCACCATTATATTACAGAATCGCCGCCGATAGGACAAAGAGCGGACGGAAGCAGGGTCTTCCGCTTCAGCCCGCAGTTTTTGGCATCCTGTTATCCCGGCCGAGAAGCAGCCTCCTCGTGACGCCCGCACGCGACATCAGCATGCCGATGATCACAGGGATCACGACACCGAAGCATGTGAATTCGAACGTCGTCACATCATAACCGAGCACCGTGCGGAAGAATATGTTGACCGGCAGGTGCAGATACATGATGACGACCGAATACCTGCCGACCGTCCCGAGCGCATCTCTGGCCCTGCAGCGGGCCAGCACCGTGCTCAAGTATATCACCGGCATGAAGAACGAGACGGGCACGATGATGTCCATGACGGGATTGTTCAGACGTCCCATCTTCAAGTTCATTTCATACGCCATGAAGCCGTTTGCGCTCATAATGACGAAAAATGCCGCAATGAGTGCCGACCCGGCCGCCAGCCAGAAGGAATGGTTGTATTTGACGATGAAATCCTTCGCGTAATGCCCCAGCGAATAATAAAGGACCGCAACCAGCACCGTGTCCACGTTCCAGAAGAAGTCGGAGCTCGCCAGCACCGGAGTGTGCCCGATGATGAACAGCGCCGTTATGAGCGTCATCTGCACCCATCTTTTGAGCGGGCTCATGAGGGCAAGCAGCATCTGTGTAAGCAGCAGCACCGTGATGAACCAGAACACACCGTAAGGGCCCTGGAGCGCCCGGCCGCCGTAGAGAAGTGCGGCGAGATGTTCGAATATCATATCCATATTATGTAGATTGAAGACGGCGAAGATCAGTATGCCGTATGAGAAATAGGGCACCATCAGCCGTCGCATCCTGCCTGCGGCCCACCTGAAGAAATCCCGGGTACACACCGGCCTGAACAGTATGCCCGACAGGAAGAAGAACAGCGGAATCCGGAACCACCCCAGATAAATATCGAGATACTGATGTCCCGCATGCCCCAGCACGACGAGTATGATGGAGAGCGCCTTTGCGGTATCCAGCCATTCCATCCTTTTTGATGCCATGAAATTCACCCCGCCTGTAAATCAGATGATGGATTATAATTACTTTCAGCTTGATAAAGTTTATCATCTTTCATGACAGGCTGTCATTTGAAAGCCGGCCGAAAAGCGCCGCTTTACACAATCTTTACAATCGGGCCGCGCCCCCCGGATAAAAAAATACCCCGGGGACCGCGGTCCCCGGGATACATTTCATGGTTTCTTATAGATGGATCTTTTCAAGTGCCTTGATGAGGGCCGCCTTCTCTGCCTCGTCAAGGTCTGCGACGATATCGTCGGACAGTTTGCATATTGCCCCTTCGAGATTTTCAAGTGTCCTTTCGCCGAGACCTGTCAGATTGAGATGGGTGGCCCGCTTATCCTGTGGATCGGGCTCTTTTTCGATGAAACCACGCTCTGTAAGTCTCGTTATTGCCCGGGAAACGGAAGTCTGTTTCTTCTTGAACCGTTCCACAAGCAGTTTCTGGGTGATACCCGGTTCTTCTGCGATCATCTCTATGATGTACAGCTGATCCCGCGAGATGTTTCCCCTGGCGGTTTCAAATTCTGCAAGATGGTCAATTTTCGCGTTAAGCAGGTAGATATATCTGCACAGATTGCGCGTATCGATAGTAACGTCCATAGGCTTCCCGACTTCCTTTATAATTCACTGATGATAACTCTACTATCATTATACACAACCTGCTTGCACAAAAAAACATTTTATGATGAAATAGTCAAATTTTTCGAATCATTTCACTTCTTAACTTTTTCAAGCTGCTCCTTTGTTATGTACCCCACCGAGCACTCCTCCCCGACCTGTACATAGGCCGGTATGTGAGGCGTCTCTGCATCCAGCGCCTCGCCGTGCGTCCTGAACCTGCCGATGATGACGATGATCCGGTGGATGAGCACATTGATGCCATCTATGACTTCCTGGCTCAGCCGTCCACGGCCGGCATGGATCACCGGGTTTTTCTTTTCCTTTGACGGAAAAGTGACGGAGCGGATCCAATTCAGCTCACCTGCCGACAGTGCTTCACGCGTTTTCAGTTCGACCGCGAGGAACGGCTGCCGGCCCGTTTCCCTGAAAGCTTCATCATACTGGTTTCTGAAATGGAAGAACTCGAGCCCCGCATCATCCACCCGCACGAAATACTGCCGGTGCTGCTGCTGGACGTAGAATAAAGTCCCCGCCCTCACGGTTTTCGTCCGGGCCAGTCCGTGAAATTTATCCACTGTCTCCATGAATTTCGAGTAGTCCAGCAGTTTACTGCCGGCGGGATTGTCGTTCTCTGTCCGCCGCCGGGTCAGTGTAACCGTCATGTCCCGGTTGTATATTTCCGCCCGCCCGCCTGTTTCGAACAGGCGGTGCAGGGGAAGGGACACAGGATCTTCATCCTCCAGCCCCTGCACTTTGAGCCCGCCGGTGAAATTTATGTTCACGAGATTTTTTTCAACGAGCGCCCTGATGAGTGCACCCACGGTGCTGTCGGGGTCTGCCGTTATTTTATCCATCATGAGTTCCGTGTCCCTGACTTTCACTTTAAGCTTCATCGTGTTGCCCTCTCTTCCTCATATTCTAAAAGGTTCCCGAGTATGTCCACGCGGAGTGCCACAAGGTCCGGTTCTTCATAGAAGGCCCGGACTTTTATGTCTTTGAGCCGGCTGTCCGTCTCCGGCATGGTGCCCGCAATGAATGCTGTGAACGTCACTGCATAGTCCTCTTTCGGATTGAGTGCCTGGTACGGCACGTAGAAGTCTTCCGGATTGTTACTGAAGAATGCCTCTTTTTCGGGTTCCGACTTGTATTTATTCTCAAGCCATTTTTCGCCGTACTGGCTCCAGAAGCGCCCGATGTAGTCACCGAGCAGCGTATCGTCCTTCAGGCAGTCGAGTTCCGTGCCGCCGCAGCCTTCTGTGAAATCCTCCGCCGGCAGTGAATGGATATGGCCGTACTCATGGATCAGCGTGCGGTACTGGGCGGCCCGGCTGGCGTTGTCCCGGATGTCGACGCCGAGCGTCGTGCCGCCGGGCCGGATATCGACGTAGGCGAGCGTGTTGCCCTCGCCGTCCGAGAACAGGCTGAAACCGGTGACCGTGGTGAGGCGGTCCGGCGGAATGATGGCCGTGAACCTGTCCCAGATCTCCCGGAACTCCTCTTCCGTGCCGACCGGCAGTGCATTTTCATGCTCCGGGCCGGAGAGCTTCAGTTCGTCGTCCACTCTGTATGCGATATAATCCGTACGGCTCCTGTTCTCGATGAAGATGTGCGGCTCCTCATCGATGTCGATGTAGCCGGACAGCGCGTCAAGGTACCGGTCACCGAGCTGCTTGCATTCCTCTATGGTGGCGCAGTCCGGATGATCCACAGGCTGCTGCCAGTTGATGTCGGTCCCGCGCACTTCCCCCGGCCCGCTCAGCTGCTGCAGCAGGAAGATACCGCCGCCCGTGATGAGCGCTGCAGCCAGGGCAAGCGCCGCAATCTGCAGGACGGACCGTCCGGCGTCATGGAGCGCGGTCTTGGGCCGTTCTTCCCGTGTGCGTTCCACCGGCATCTGTCTGATGATGCCGGCGTCATGCAGAACGGCCTTTATATCATCGATCCGGTTGTGGTAGCCGGGCTTTGGATCATCGGTGTCTTCAAGCGTGTGTATATGGACATTTTCACGCCGGCCTGTGACCGGATACTCCCCGCATGTGAAGACATGGGTCTCGATGCCGTTGTTGTGGGCAACGGCCATGAGCACCCTGAAATCCCGTTCGGCGATGTCCGTTGACAGCACGAATACATCGGCATCTTCGAACCAGCGGCCAAAACGCCGGTCGGACTTCACCGTTTCATAATTGTTGCTGCCGGCGTCAAACCCCGTATCATACAGGCGGCCGTATGCCGCCGACACCTTGCCGGCCCGCCGGGTGTCCACGCCGTCTTGGTGCAGCGTCTCCCTTACGGCGCCAGTGATCTTCGTCTCTTCAGTGCTGAAATTCGTATGTATACATATTTCGTGGCGGGAATGGCGTCCGATGAGTGATGCGATCTTGAATCCGCCGGCAGTTTCGGTATGCTCCCTGTTTTCTGTATTGATATAAATGCCGCCGGCCGCCAGTATCTTCATCGCGTCACCCCCGTTCCTGCCCCCATTATCCTAAACTGGACGTGAAAATAAAAGAAATTGCCCCGGATTTGCAGAAAGTTCCGTATTCATAGGCAGCTGCGCCGGATGGCATACACCGCATTCTGCTCCTTGATTTTGATCAGCCGGTCATTGACGACGAGCGCCTTGCTGTACTGCTTTTCGCAGAACGCAAAGTCCGCATGCACTTCCACGCGCGTCCCGTCGCTGAAATGGATGATGGTCGTGCCGGGCGACGGACCCGGCGTGAAGCGCAGGAAATGGTACAGGTTCACCCAGAACTGGTTCTTCTGCCGGCTCACCGTGATCGGGAACAGGACGAACTGCAGCTGCTCATCCAGGATGATCGGCCCCTGCCTGTGGATTTCATGCGTCTTTTTCAGATAGGTGCGGCGTGCCTTGATCGTCGTGCCGTATGTATGGAGCAGCAATGCATCGATCAGTGATTCGGACGGTTTGGCCGAAGGCAGCGTGCGGCCGTTCTTATATACCATGTGACAGAGGAACTCGGGATGCTGGACCGGTTCGATGTAGAACACGCCGGCGTTCAGCGGATTTTCAGGATTCATGGTTCACCTCAATGTTGTTATGTCTAATCCGTTACTCAGGATTATTATAACCCAACTTCAAATTATTTAACACATAATTAACAAAATATTTTAAATAGTTAACTTAGTTGGAAGTTGAGCATTATTTTGTAAGGGTATGCGGTTCGTTTTATGGCATACGGCGGAGCTATGATGGTGTCATCCGGAAATACTTTCAGATGTATCGATACATCACAGGAGATTGTGATGACAGGATTTGAAGAGAATGAAGAGACAGAACACATGGATGCGGACGACCGTGCATTTGACCTGCGCATCCGGGAATATGAACCCATGATCCAGAGCATCATCGGCCGCCTGAATGTCCGCTTCGACCAGGACGACTACATGCAGGTCGGGCGTCTCGCCGTATACAACGCACTGTCCACTTTTGACGACATCGCCGCCCGCGGCGCGACCGAGTCGCAGTTCGTCTACACCCGCATCTACCAGCGGATGATCGATGAAATCCGCCGCGTGTCCCGGTATACGAACAATGTCAGCGCGACCGATGACGACGTGCTGATGGAGAATACGGGTGCGGCCGGCGGCGAGGCTGTGCTCCTGGCCGAGCTCCGCGGCATGCTGGGCACGCTCGATCGCCGGGAACGGCAGTGGCTGCTGCTGACACTCGACGGCTACACCGTTGTCGAGATTGCAGCAGCCTCCGGGTTCAGCGTATCGAGCGTGAAGAACTGGCGCCGGAGTGCCCGGGCGAAACTCGGGGCTCTGCGCGGGTGATGCGGGCCGTGTTTTCGGGAGGGGACGGGTTTTTATTCCCCGGTTATGATGTGAGCGGCTGGCAATTATTTTGTAAATCGGCCAGAATAATGATTACAAAAGGTGCAAAAGGTAGTATAATGTCTTACATCATTGTTGTGGAGGTATGACGCATGGCAGATATAGATGAAGAGATCGTTGCGGCGAAGGTCGGCAACATCGTATCGTTTGATGGCATGAAGGGCAAGGTTGAGAAGGTGAATGACAATTCCGTCATTGTCGACATCACGATCAACGACAGCTTCGACGAGCATGAGATGTTCGAGAAGACGGTGGTCAACCACAGACGGTACACGATCATAGAAGAATAGTATTTCATATATTGGAATGCCGCCCCGGCGCCCTCTGTTGTGAGGGTGTCGGGGTTTTTTCGTTGTCAAGGGTGGAATTCTTATGTGTTTTGGCAATTTCTTCCATTATTCGGGGATGTGGTGGCGAAAGAGTGCCGGTTTTGCGAAATCTGCTTTTTTAATTCTGAAAAGATCAAATCGGCCCTTTTTAGGCATATATAGGGTGAAGGGAGTTTTATCATGAATTTTGGAGGCAGATATGTTCATTACTGAGAGGAACAAATCAAAGCGGCATGTGTACTTTGAAACTTTGTCCGGGCGTGCGGAACTTGACCGGAAGGAGGCGGCGGATCTCGCACGGTATCGCTCGGGATATTCGGGCGAGTGTGAATATGATGCGGTGCTTGATGCAGTCGGGCATGACAACCTTTTCGTTTTCCGGGATATATGGATGCAGGCCGGCGGCGGTGAAGTCCAGTTCGATGCGCTGATCGTGGTGGATAATGTTTTGATTGCGAATGAGATCAAAAATTACAGCGGCAATTATTCGTATGAAAATGGTGTGTGGAGGGTGCGCGGCCAGCAGATTTCAGAGGATCCGGTCAGTCAGCTCAGCCGCGCTGCCGGAAAACTTGTGAAACTCCGCAACGAATCAGGGTTCCAGTTCGATATTGAAAAGGAGATCGTCTTCATCAATCCGTACTTCATTTTCGGCGGTGATGGCGGTATGGGCGCTTCTGGAGGCGGGTCCAGGCAGTTCGTCATGCGGAACCGGCTGAAACAGTACTTCCGCAGCCTCGGCAACCATACATCCGGCCGCTCCGCGAAAGTCCTGGCCGAAGAGATTTCGGGGCGCATCATTGCAGACCCCTATCCGGTTCCGGAGACTGATTACGGTCGGCTTAGGCCGGGTGCGAACTGCTTTAAGTGCGGAAGTTTCGATGTTGAGTTGAAACGGTTTGTGTCCGTGTGTCGCAGGTGCAGCTATGCCGAGACCGTCGAAAGGCTGATCGTCCGCACTGTGGTCGATTTCGCAGTGTTGTTTCCTGACGGGGACGTGACTATGAGAAAGATATACAACTTTTTAGATCAACAGATAGACACCCAGAAAATACAGCGGTGGATGAGCCGATATTTCCAGGTTGTGAGAAACAGTTCAAAAAGTCACTATGAAATCAGAGTTAAAGACCTGCGCAAAACCCTAGTGTCCGGCGGCTATCGTTCAAATTACGAACATGATCGTGCGTTCATATTCGAAAACCACCCCAGAAGGCATAAATTGAATCCGCACTACGTGTAGGCGGTGATTATTTCCCTTCGCAACTCAACGATCTGATTTCGTTAAGGCGAGAGACGGGGGAACGCCTTAATGAAAATGAATCATTGATGTGTAAATGCCGTTACACATCACCGGAATGGAAACGTTAATGTGAGGCAGAAGGGCTCACCTCATCGAATAAAACACGTTAAGGTGAGATCGCGTTCTTACCTCGTCGTTCATAAATCATTGATGTGAGACAGGAGGGCTCACCTCATCGCAATTAAAACGTTAATGTGAGATCGCGTTCTTACCTCGTCGTTCATAAATCATTGATGTGAGGCAGGGGGGCTCACATCAACGAATAAAACGCGTTAATGTGAGACCGTGTTCTTACCTCGTCGTTCATAAATCATTGATGTGAGGCAGGCAGGCTCACCTCAACGAATAAAACACGTTAAGGTGAGAGCGCGTTCTTACCTCGTCGTTCATAAATCATTGATGTGAGGCAGGGGGGCTCACCTCAACGAATAAAACGCGTTAAGGTGAGAGCGCGTTCTTACCTCGTCGTTCATAAATCATTAATGTGAGACAGGGGGGCTCACCTCATCGAATAAAACGCGTTAAGGTGAGCCCGCGTTCTTACCTCGTCGTTCATAAATCATTGATGTGAGACAGGCAGGCTCACATCATCGAATAAAACGCGTTAAGGTGAGCCTGCTTTTTATTCCCTCTCCCGCGCCGCCCAACATAAAAAAACACCCGCGCGGGGTGTCTTACAGATGATAGTGCACCAGATCGAGGAGGTTGTAGTCTTCGCTGAGCTGCGAGACTTCCTGGTCGATGCGGGAAACGGAGTGGCCGAGATATTCGTATGTGGTGGTGCGGGTCTTGAAATTCAGTGAGATATGCATCACCTGGCTGTCGTGGTGATGATGGTACATCGGCACGCGGCCGTCTTCGGGCACGTTGAATGTTTCGTATTTGGAGGCTGTGATCCGCGGACTCAGAACGGCGCCGTCTCCGATCTCACCATCCGTATCGCCCCCGTCCGATTCCTGCTCGGGGCTGCCGGTGATGAGCATGCCGACGCCTTCCATGTCCTGGAGGACGGCGGCCGTTTCCCGGTCCCAGTCGGAGATGCAGACGATGACGTAGTCGGGGTCGACGGAATCGTATATATAGCGCAGCCAGCGCTTCACCGAGCTGCCGAGGCGCGAGATGTGCAGCGTCGGATTCCGCTCACCTGCCTCGGGGATGAATTCCCCGCCGTAGCCGGAGACGACCACGAGCTTCATGCCGTTGATCGAAAACACCTGGTACGGCTCGCCGAAGAACGGCTCTTTCGTCATCGGATGGGCGACGTTGCAGTTCATCCACGGGAAATTCGAAAAGCTCAGCGCCCGGCGCAGCTTCGAGACGTTCGACAGGTCCTGGTGGTTGAAGACGCCGAAATCGTACTGCATGTAGTTCATGCACGTGATCGCCGGATTGCGCGGCTTGGAATAATCATGGTCGATGCCCATCGAGCCGCCGAGGTCCGACAGCAGGATGTGCGTGTTCTCCTCAAGCGACAGACCGCGCCTGTACCTGGACACCTTCGACAGGCTGACCCCGCCGCGCGCGCCGAGAGACCGGTTCAGATGCTGGGTGATGATGAGACTGATGCTGAAAAACTCCTGCATGGAATTCCCCTTCCTTTCCAAAAATTTACCGGTTCAGACGAAATTCAAATTCAGACCGGCCGTGGCTATAAAAACCCCTACCCGATCAACAGGCGCTCTTTCGGGAAGCGGTACGGCAGCTCGTGCTGGCGGCCGCCGATGCTGAACAGGAACGAAACGAATCCGATGCGCCCGATGAACATGAACATCATGATGATGATCTTGCTCGGGGCGCTGAGATCATCCGTGATCCCCGTCGACAGACCGCATGTGCCGAATGCGCTGGTCACTTCGAATATGATGTCGATCAGATCGAAGCGGCTGTCCTCGAGCACGGTGATCGACACGATGCCGGAAAACACCAGCACGACGGCAAGCATTATGACGGCGAATGCCCGGTGCAGGTCTTCACGCGCGATTTCGCGGTTGAAGATGTTCACCCGGTCGCGTCCGCGGCTGAATGCGATGAGGAACAGTATGACGAGCGCGAGTGTCGTCGTGCGGATGCCGCCGCCTGCTGAACTCGGGCTCGCGCCGATGAACATGAGTCCGCTCATGACAACCTGTGTGCCGTCGGCGAACTCGGCGGGGTCGACCGTCGTGAGTCCCCCGCTCCTGGTGGTCGAGGACGCAAAGAAGCTGTTCGAGAGCGTCTTGAACCACGCGTCTTCGCTGAAATAGTTCTGCGATTCCATGACGAATATGAAGAACGTGCCGACTGCGAGCAGAAGTCCGTACGTCGACGTCGTCACTTTGGTGAACAGCGAGAAGCGGAAATTCTTCTGACGCCGGCCCAGGTAGTCCCTGATTTCAAGCAGCACCGGAAAGCCGATGGCGCCGAGCATGATCTGCAGCATGACCACAAACTGCAGGAAATAGCTTTCCGTATAGTCAAGCAGAGAGTTGCCGAACAGGTCCATCCCCGCGTTCGTCGTCGCCGACACGGACAGGAAGATCCCCGTCATGAGCGAATGGACGATGCCGCCGCCCTGTGCCATGAAATAGATGACGTATATGAATGCGCCGGTGGTTTCTATTACTATCAGAGTCCTGAAGATCTCGACGACGAGCCGGACGACGCCGGACAGCTTGGTCTGGTTGTTGTCCACCATGATCTGCATGCGCTCGCGCAGCCCGATGCGGAACCCGAAGAACACCCAGATGAGTGTCCCGAGGGCCATGATGCCGATGCCGCCGAGGTTCATGATCAGCATGATCATGATATAGCCGCCTGTGTTGAATGTCTCCGCGATCCCCACCGGCGTAAGGCCGGTGACGGACAGCGCCGAGGCGGCGACGAATGTCACATCTATCAGCTGGATCTCCCTGTCGCCGCGGTGGAACAGAGGAAAGCTGAGCAGCACTGTCGCAGCGGTCAGTGCCAGCAGATAGTAGACGAATATCCAGCGCTGCGGACTCATTTTGTGTAAAAAGTCTTTCAGCCATCTAAGCATCGATGCACCTTCTTTCAATTACTACCAGTATACAAAAAATCATCTCAAATGACATCCCGGTTTTTTGTCGGCACCCGGACATCCCGCCGCCTTCGTCCATACCCGTTTTCAGACGGAAATAAGACTTTCATCCCAAAAGAAAAAGCCGGCCCATGCGGCCGGCGGAAAGGCTACTCCAGGGTGACTGTCGTCTCCTGGCGCTCGCCATTTCTGTAGAATTCGATTGTCATCTCCTCGCCCTGCTCTTTTTCATAGTACAGGTACTGGCGCAGTTCGAGCATGTTCGGGATCGGCTCGCCGTCGAGTGATACGATTACATCGTACTGCTTCAGTCCGGCGTCTGAGGCCGGTGTGCCTTCCTGCACATTGCTGACGATGACGCCTTCTGTGACGTCTTCAGGCAGGTTCATCTCGCTGGTCAATATTTCGGTCGGCACGGTGTACAGGTCCTGCAGCTGGATGCCGAGGTACGGGCGTGTGACTTCCCCGTTCTCCTCGAGCTGTGTCACGATTTCCTTGACTTCGTTTGCCGGTATGGCGAATCCGATGCCTTCGACGGTCGGCATGCTGATCTTCATGGAGTTGATGCCGATCAGATTGCCGGATGCGTTGACGAGTGCTCCGCCGGAGTTTCCGGGATTGATGGCTGCATCGGTCTGGATGACGTTGGACTCCCAGTCGTAGTTGCCGTCGCCGTCGATGTCAACGGGCACGCTGCGGTCGAGGCCGGAGACGATGCCGCGGGACACGGAGCCCGAGAATGCCTCCCCGAGCGGTGAACCGATGGCGATCGCTGTCTCGCCGACGAGCAGCTCGTCGCTGTCTGCGAATTCGATGGCACTGTCGATTTCCCCGCGGTCGACTTCGAGTACGGCGAGGTCCGTCCAGAGATCCGTGCCGACAAGGGAAGCTGAGAGCTGTTCGCCGGACTCTAGATTGATCTGGATCTCCTCCGCACCTTCGACGACGTGGTTGTTCGTGACGATGTATGCCTTGTCATCCGTCAATTTGTAGATGACGCCGGAGCCGGTGCCCGCTTCCTCGGGTTCCGCTTCCGGGGTTTCTGCCGTACCCGGCATGAATGATTCCGCTTTCTGAAGGTTGATGACGGACACTACGGATTTCTTGGCTTTCTGGATGGCTGCGGTCGTATCGGTGATCCCTTCTGCGGAATTGCCGCTGTCTTCCTCGAGCTGCTGTTTGATGTCATCGAGCTCGTTGCGGGAATCTTCCGGTACAGACTCCTGATCCGATTCGACCGCCGTCTGTTCGCCTTCCTGGATACCGGTTTCCCCATCATTTCCGAAGAAGTTGAAAAGGAGGAGCACGGCCAGTGCGCCGATCGCACCCATGATGAGGGGCAGGAGCCATAAGAGGCAGCCTTTGCGGCGTCCGCCGCCGGAACCGCGCCCGCCGTCTGCGGGCGGACCGCCGCGGCTGTCATCCGGTGTATCCGGACCGATGTTGTCGCCGCCCCGGTTGCCCGCCGGAATCACGCCGACGCCGCCTGCGGGCGTCGAACGGTCGCTGTAGCCGCCCTCGCCGGGGTGATAGTCCTGAGCGGGATCGGCTTCTTCCTTCTGTTCCTGCGCCGGCTGGTTCGGCGTCGGTGTCGGCGTTGCGTTTTCCGCCGGGTCCGTCCCGGTGTCGCGGCCGGAATCTTCATCCGGCGCCGGTGTGGGATTCTGATTCGGGTTCAGGTCCGGGTCGGTGTGGGACCCGGGCGGGCCGACTGTGCCGGGCCCTTTTTCCCTGTATGCTTCCCTCCGGGCTTCGGGACCGTTCTCCAATTCACGTGTACGCTCGGCCTCCTGTTGGCGCCCGGCATGCTGCCTGCCTGAGTCATCAGGCGCGAATTCGCGCCTGTTTTCACTGTCTTCTGATGAAAAGACTCTGCGTTTGCGACGGTATTGTTCTCTCGGAATGATATGTTTCTCTCCATTGTCCAAGTGCGACGCCTCCTGTCAAAAATGAACTTAAATCATATTCTTAAATCATATTATAGAGATTTTAATAGTTGCTTTCCACTCTTTTGCCGCCGTCTCCATCCGCATCCCTGCTTGAAAACCAGCCGATCAGGATGACCGCGACCATGACTGCCCAGAAGATGAGTTTCCATGTGGCCGAATGGGGGAACTCGTGCGGGATGATGCCGACCTGCCCGTGAGCGAGCGTGAGTACGGCCAGTTTGACGCCGACCCAGCCGACGATGATGAATGCCGCCACTTCGAGTCCAGGCTTCCTGTTCAGGACCTCGACGAACCATGTCGCGAAGAACCGCATGATGATGACACCGATCAGACCGCCGATGAGCATCACTGTATACTGCCCTGCGTTGACGCCGAAGAAGTCGCCGCCGACTTCAGGCAGTGCGAGCGCGATTGCCGCCGCTGCCAGGATCGAATCGATCGCAAACGCGATGTCGGCCAGTTCGACTTTGAACACTGTCATCCAGAAGCCGCTGCCTTTTTGCTTCTTCTCCATCTTTTCCAGGTCCTCCCCGTCGCTCTGCCCCTGTTTTATCTTGATGAGATGCGAAATCGATACGTAGAAGAGGTATATTGCGCCAAGTGCCTGCATCCACCACCACTGGACAAGGAATACGAGCAGCAGGATGGCGAACATACGGAAGACGAATGCACCGAACAGACCGTAGAAGAGCGCCTTCCTGCGCCTTTTCGGGTCGAGGTGTTTGACCATGACCGCGAGCACGACAGCATTGTCGGCCGCAAGCAGGCCTTCGAGCACGATGAGTACGATGAGCACCCACGAGTACTCGAGCAAAACAGCAAAATCCATGAAAATTCCTCCTAAAAGTTGTTTGACAAAACAAAAAGAGACCCCGATCCGGGATCTGTGCACGGCACAGATCCGGTCAAGGTCTCACGATACAATGTGATGCATTGCTCAATGCACCGGGATTTCTCCGTAGTGACGATGCATTGATGGGTCGCCCCATTCGTTACTCCCCTTTTCCGCTTCGGCGGCCCGGTTTCCGGGCTGCCGGGAAAGGCAGCATTCTTTTCATAAGTCATCATTAAATATAAAGCATCCATCCGGAAAAGTAAAGTGGTTCTACAGCATGCTGTAGAGTTCTATCTCAGGGAACTTGTCCGTGAACCATCTGGTGGCAAACTCATTCTCGAATAAAAACACCTTCCGGTCGTAACGGTCCAGCACCAGGTTGGATCTCGGCGAGTTCATCGCTTCCGTGATGTCCTCTTCGTTTCTGATCCAGCGGGCGATCTTCTTGCCTACGGGTTCCATGATGACGTCCGTGTTGTACTCGTTCTTCATGCGGTGTTCGAACACTTCGAACTGGAGCTGTCCGACGGCACCGAGGATCGGCTGGTTCGTGTGGACCGTCTTGTAGTACTGGATCGTCCCCTCCTGCACAAGCTGCTCGATGCCCTTGTAGAAATGCTTCTGCTTCATGACGTTCTTGGCGGACACTTTCATGAACAGTTCCGGCGTGAACTGCGGCAGCGCCTCGAACTCGAACTTTTTGGCGCCGGGGCCGTACAGCGTGTCGCCGATCTGGTAGGTGCCCGTATCGTAGAGGCCGATGATGTCGCCGGCATAGGCTTCGTTCACCGTCTCGGTATCATCGGCCATGAACATCGTCGCCCGGGTGACTTTCGACTTCCTGCCGGTCCGGGCGAGTGTTGCGTCCATGCCGCGCGTGAACCGTCCCGAAACGATGCGCATGAAGGCCAGGCGGTCGCGGTGGCGCGGGTCCATGTTGGCCTGGATCTTGAAGATGAAGCCGCGGAAGGTGTCATCCACCGGTTCGATGTCCGTGCCGTCCGTCGTCTCCCTTGAAGTCGGCATCGGTGCGAAGTCGACGTATGTGTCGAGGAACTCCTCGATGCCGAACGTGGACAGTGCGGAGCCGAAGAACACCGGTGTGAGGTCCCCCGTGGCGATCTTCCCGCGGTCGAAGTCATCGCCCGCCTCCTCGATCAGCATGAACTCCTCGATCGCGGTCCTGAATGCTTCGTCATCTTCGATAGGATGATTCTCTGCAAGCCCGTAGTCATCTGTCAACTGGAGCCTTTCTTCTTCCCTGTAGGGGTTTATGGTGCGGTCCTTGCGGTTGATGATGCCGAAGAAGCTCTGGCCCATGCCGACCGGCCACGTCATCGGATATGTTTCGATCTCGAGTGTGGATTCGATCTCTTCGAGCAGTTCGAACGGTTCTTTGCCGACGCGGTCGAGCTTGTTGATGAATGTGAAGATCGGGATGCCGCGCATCCGGCACACTTTGAAGAGCTTGAGTGTCTGCGGCTCGATCCCCTTCGCGGCGTCGATGACCATGACTGCGGAGTCGACGGCCATGAGCGTGCGGTACGTATCCTCGGAGAAGTCTTCGTGCCCCGGGGTGTCGAGTATGTTGATCTTGTAGCCGTCGAAGTCGAACTGCATGACGGAGCTCGTCACGCTGATGCCGCGCTCCTGCTCCACTTTCATCCAGTCGGATGTGGCGAATTTGTTCGATTTCTTCCCTTTGACGGTACCGGCTTCGCGGATGGCGCCGCCGAAAAGCAGCAGCTTCTCGGTGAGCGTCGTCTTCCCGGCGTCCGGATGGGAGATGATGGCGAACGTCTTCCTTTTTTCTATTTCCTGTGTCAGATTCATAAAAATCTCCTTACTGTTTATCTGTTGCTTCCGTGATCTTGCGGGCGATTTCTGTGCATTCCGCCTCGTCCATCATGTGGAAGAGATGGACGATGATTTCGTCCTCCCTCTCTTCTGCCGGGACACTGTGGGCCAGTTCCAGGCTGAAATTGATGTACGGGATGCTGATGACGTGCGCCGATCCGGTATCGTATATATAGGCTGTGGCGGTGTGGCCCGCGGCATCAATCGCCGTCGTAATCATATTCTTCGCTCCTGTACTTGCGGTATGCGGCGTCAAGGGCGATCAGGTCGTCGCGGTGCGGCACTTTGATGTAGTCCTCCATGATCTGATACGGCTCGCGCCCCTTGCATGCGAGCACGATCGTGTCGCCGGGACGGGAGATGTCGATGGCGTGCTGGATGCCTTCGGCCCGGTCGATGAATGAACGGTGGTTTTCGTGCACCGCGCCCTGTTCGAGCGCCCTGACGAGTGTCGCCGGATCGTCATTGGCCGGGTTGTCCGGCGTGAATATCGCATAATCGGCGCGGGTTGAGATCCGGCCCATCTCGGCCGCCTTCGACATGTCGCGCTCGCCCGTCATGCCGACCAGGAAAATCATGCGCCCGGTGACGAACGGCTCGATGGTATCGATGATCTTTTCGAGCGCGTCCGGTGTATGCGCGAAATCGATGATGATGTCGACCGGCAGGTGCGGATCGAGCACTTCGAGCCTGCCCTCGACCGGTTCCATGGCGGATACGGCATCTGCGATGCGCTTGAGCCTGTAGCCCTGCAGCCACTCGCTGATGACCGCACACATCAGGTTCTGTATGTTGAAGTACCCGATGAACGGCGAATTGATTTGGAACGGGCCGTCGGGGGTATTGAGTGTAAAGTTGAACCCTTCGAGCGTCCCTTCTATGCCGGACGGCCAGAAATCCGCGCTGTCATCGAGACCGTATGTGATGACCTCGTGCGGCGTCATGCCGCTGTAGCGCCTGCTCCACTCATCATCGTTGTTCAGCACGATGTATTTGCGGTCGCGTACGTTCTGCCCCATCTGTGAGAACAGGAGTCCCTTGACGTAGCCGTATTCATCCATCGTGTTGTGGAAATCGAGATGGTCCTGGGTGAGGTTCGTGAAAATTGTGATGTCGTAGTCGATGCCGAATGTGCGGCCGAGCTTCAGTGCGTGGGACGACACTTCCATCGTGAAGACTTCCGTCTCCGCATCGTTCGCCTCTTTCAGCCGTTTGTGGAGTTTCGTCGTTTCCGGTGTCGTATTGATGCTGTCGTAGCGGTCTTCATTGATCATGAATCCGTTCGTCCCGAGATATGCGCTGTTCTTGCCGAGCGAACGGCTCAGGTTGTGGATCATCGTCGCGACAGTCGTCTTGCCGTTGGTGCCGGTCACGCCGATCATCGTCTGGCTGTCGTGCGGGAAGCCGTAGATGTATTCCGAGAAGAGCGCCGCCACTTTGGATGGATCCCTGACGATGAGGAGCCCCGTATCTTCCGGGAGTTCAATATAGCGGTCCGTGACGATGAACCGGCATCCCTTTGCCACTGCCTTCTTGATGAAGCTGTAGCCGTCCACCTGGTGTCCGCGCAGCGCGACGAATACGGATGCCGGCCCCGCCTCGCGGGAATCCGTCGTAATATCCGCGACGGTTTCGGGGAATGTTCCATATGCGGTTTTTATTTTCAGCTGGGAAATCAGTGTCCTCGAATTCATGTTTCCTGCCACCTTTCAACTTTTATATTATACAATAATAATGGAGTGTTTGACAGAGATAATTGACAGTGTCACTTTATGGAAAGTATGGTTATACATGTTCCGACTCCAGGTATCGATTCTGATTGGCGAAGGTGAAAATGATGACAAATGACTTGAAGAAGAAGCGGTTTTGGAAACTCTCACTCATATTATTCCTGACGGAGATGGTCCGGGGGATGTTCATCCTGAGCTATCTGCCCGCCCTGCCGACAATCGGTCTGATTTCGATCGGCCTGAGCTCGATTGTGATTACGATGCACTACGTGCTCGATGCGGTGACCAATGTCTGGCTCGGCTTCCTGATACGCAGGATCGGCGAAGTCTGGACGATGCTGCTGAGCTATCTGCTCGGCATCGGTGCGATGGTGGCGGTCGGCTTCGACCAGAGCTTCTGGACGCTGCTCGCAGCTGCCTGCCTGCTCGGGGTGAGCGTCTGTCCGATATGGATCATGGCGCTCTCGAACGTCGAGGAGAAGAACCGCGGCCGCGACATGGGGCTCGTGTTCTTCTCGTGGCTGACCGGCCTCGGCGCCGGCATGGTCGCGATGAACTTCCTGATCGGGATATTTTCAGAAGCAGCCGTGTTTGCGATGGCCGGTGTGTTCGTCGTGAACCTGCTCGTCTTCCTCGTGCTGCCGGGCAACCGGCAGGCCGTGGTTGAAGCGGTCGGCGGGGAGGATGCCCCCGAGACCGTCGGCGAGAAGGTCGGCCGGGAAGTGTACAGTGCGGGCGACGGGGCCGGTTCGTCTTCGAAGCGCCGCGACAGGAGCGGACAGAAGAAACGCCTGCCGCTCGGTGATACATGGCACATACTGAAGCGTCACATGAAGAACATGCCGGGCATCATGCTACAGGGGCTCGGCGTCGGCATGCTGCTGCCTGTGCTGCCGACGTATATCACATCCGAACTGTCGCTGAACTATTTCCAGTATACGTTCTTCATCCTCATCGTGTTCGGGCTCGTCGCCTTCAGCATGACCGTGCTGAGCCGCGGCCTCGATACGTATTCGATGCGGCTGACGTTCGCCGTCATCTGCGGCGGCTTCTTCATCTATGCCGCCGGCATCATATGGTTCTCGACGCTCGAGACGATATGGCTGATCTTCGCGATTGCCAGCTTCATCGGGCTGTCCTACGGCATCATGCTGCCCGCGTGGAATAAATACCTCGCCGGCACGATCGAGGAGGGCCGCCGCGCCGAATCGTGGGGCGTCATCAGCTCCGTGCAGGGCATCGGCGCGATGATCGGCCCCGCCCTCGGCGGGCTGACGGCCGACTTCTTCGGCACCGTTGATGCCACGCTGCTCGCCAGCGGCCTGATCTTCGTGCTGCTGTTCTTTTATTACGCCGCGCTGTTCGCGTTCAGATGGCGCCGGACGTAAAAACCGGAATCCCCTTTTGGCGGGATTCCGGTTTTTTTGATGCGGGTTTGGCGGGCGGCGCCATGCCCGCATGGAGCGTTATCCGGGTTTGGCGGGCGGCGCCATGCCCACGTGGGGCGTTATCCGGGTTTGGCGCACAGAACGATGCCCATATGCGCCGGCGGAGGCTACCAGATGAAATTACGGTCATTCTCGTATTTCGTCTCATAGCCGTTCTCTTTCAGCAGGGAATCCAGATTCAAATTTTTCGCTGTATAGTAGGTCGATCTGCCCGAGCCGTGCATATTACAATACTTCGCAAGCGTCCGGCGCATTGTGCGCTCGTTGATCTGAATACCGATGAACCGGGTTATCCTGGGCCTGGTCATTGGAATATCGTGAAACAGTACAGAAAAATCAATGATGCCCCGGACAATCATCCGCTCGGCCGTCTCCCCGTAGCCGCATCTGAGACACTCCGCCTTATACTTGCCGATGCCGAGGTCAAACGCGCCGCATGCATGGCAATAGTTCCCTATCCGCACCCGTTTGAAATCCGTCTTCGGCAACGACATAGGATTGCGGATGAAAAAACGGCGGAGCGCCCGGGCGTTCGCGTGGGCGGCGGGGCCGGCTGAGAGTCTCGCGAGGTCACTAAAATGTTCCCGCAGCCGGGGCCGCCCGACGATGAACCGCCGGTTCTCTTCCGAATTGAATTCGAGATTCATATCAGGATTTACAAATACTACCTTTTTCCGCACATCGAAACGGTGCGGCATCATGCCGCTGAGCCGCACAAGCTTTCCGGCGGTGCGCGACACCTGGGCGAGCGGGTCTTCGTAGCCCGGCCGGCCGCTGACTGTCCACTTGCCGTCCGCATACTTGTAGTCCCCGCTGAAATTCTTCACTTCATCAACGGCAACGACCCCGTCGGCAATGACCAGGCTGTCGGTCTGGATCACGGCTTCATCCACTTTCATCCAGACATCGCGGTAGATTAATAAACTCCCGTGGCCGGCGGCATCGAACAGCCTGTCATACTCGCACTCGCCCGCATGCCCGGCGGAGAGCGCCGCAAGCTTCCGCTGCTCTTTATTCGACAGTACGGAACGGTTTGACAGTGCCTGATAATAGATCAGTTCCTGCGGTTTCTGCCGCATGTTCAGAAACATAAAAACACCTCCTATACTGTATATGCTTAAAATGGGCCGATTTGATTTTACAAAATAGTGTAAAATGAAATCGAAAGTACCCGAACTCTGTCACATCAACAGCCGGAGGTGTAAATTCACTCTAAATATTCAGTTTTGAATTTCTCGTAGAGCTGGTCTTCGAAATAGTTCCTGCTGGCCTGGATGTACGCCTCGACCAGCAGATAGGTGAAGAAGGCGTAGTAGATGCCGAACAGGATGGCCAGGTTGCCCGAGCCGAAGAATGCGAGTATGACGGTCGGCAGCACGAGGAACAACAGGATGACCACTATGCTGAAATAGCGGTAGAAGCTCGCCTGCCGCATCTGTTTCAGAACGTCGTCGTTGATGTCACGAATGAATTCGCGGTGCTTCCGGCGGCCGGCTTCGTCCAGTTCATCGGCAGCATCGCCTGTCAGGAACTCTGTGATTTTTATGCTGCCGTCGAAATTATTTTCCAAATATCTGATATCCACTTTCGGATTGGGGCTGAAAAGGTGGCGTCCAATCCTCGATAATGGTAGCCTCATGGTGATTCTCTCCTTGTCTGCAAATGTATATTGATTTATCATTAGATTAGTATTAACCTTATTATGGCATAATATTTCAAATTTATAAAGAGGTGAAAACATGTCCAGCAATGAAACTGAAAAATCATTTTCCAGAAGGAATTTCCTGAAAATGTCAGGTATGGCCACGGGAACGCTGGTCGCAGGTACTTATCTGGGCACACTGCTGAAGGATGATCCGACGCAGCCGGAGTCCCCGGAGACGGCAACGGAAGGCGGACAATCCGAAGGCGGCGGTGAACAGGCGGAGGAAACGCCGGATTACGGGAGGGCCTATAAGTTCTTCCAGAAACAGGAAGACTTCGCAACTATCGAAGCTGCCGCTGAACGCATCTTCCCGGAGGATGACAACGGTCCGGGAGCCGCCAGCCTCGGCATCGCATGGTTCATCGATCATGAGCTTGCGGGCGGTTACGGGTCAAACAGCCGTGAATATATGAAAGGGCCGTTCAAGGAGGGCACCGACTACCAGGGGCCTCAGTACGCCATGGTGCGCCGCGAGATCTTCTCCGAAGGCATCCGTGTGATGAACGCCCAGGCCGAGGAGCAGTTCGACGCCCAGTTCGCAGAGATCGAGGGCGACCAGCAGGATGAGATACTAACACAGATGGAACAGGACGACATTGAAATCCCCGGCCTCAAGGCAAGCGATTTCTTCGAGGAACTGCGCCTTGTGACACTCTCCGGTGCCTATGCCGATCCACTCTACGGCGGCAACATCAAGATGAAGGGCTGGGAGATGAAGAAATTCCCGGGTGCCTATATGAGTTACGCGAACGAAATCGAACAGGACGGATTCATCGACAAAGAGACGCAGCCGCTCTCTTCACATGTATCCCACTAAAATTGACAGGAGGACGAATGAATGGCTGAAACGCTGGATAAAAGGGAAGTCGTCGTCGTCGGCCTCGGCTGGGCAGGCAGCATTATTGCCGCCGAGCTCGCCAAGGAAGGCAAAGATGTCCTGGGCCTTGAACGCGGGGAAGAAAAGACGACGGAAAATTACCTGACCGCCCACGACGAGTACAGATACGTGGTCGGACACGAAATGATGCAGGACCTCTCCAAGGAGACCCTCACATACCGCAACAACCTGGACGAGGAGGCACTCCCGATGCGCCGCTTCGGAGCATTCCTGATCGGCACCGATGTCGGCGGCGGCGGTGTCCACTGGAACGGTGACACATGGATGTACAATCCGTACGACTTCGAGATAAAATCACGCACCGATGAAAAATACGGGGCGGACAAGCTGTCGGATGACTATCTCATACAGGACTGGGGCATTACATACGACGAGCTCCTTCCATACTATGAGAAGTTTGAAGCGACGGCAGGCATCAGCGGTGAACAGAACCCGATGGGACCCGAGCGCAGGAAAGACTATCCAACCCCGCCGATGAAAATGACACCGCTCCTCTCCGACTTCAAGGCGGCCTGCGAGGCGGCCGGTACATCACCGTTCAGGACACCGGCCGGAAACATGTCACAGGAGTATACGAACCCGGACGGCCAGACGCTCGCCGCCTGCCAGTACTGCGGTTTCTGTGAGAAGTTCGGCTGTGAATGGGGCGCGAAATCCTCACCGATCGTCACCACCATCCCGACTGCGAAGGAAAGCGGCAATTTTGAAATAAAGACCCGTGCCAACGTTGTAGAGATCATGAAAGACGGCGACGAAGTTACCGGTGTGCTCTATGTGGATACGACAACGCACAAGGAGTACATCCAGCCGGCTGATGTTGTCGTCATCACGAGCCATACGACGAACAACACGAAACTGCTACTTCACTCCGACCTCGGCACACCGTACGATCCGGAGACCGGTGACGGGAATGTCGGCAGGAACTACTGCCTGCACATCACACCGTCCGTGACGGGCTTCTTCGACAAGGAGTACAACATGTCGATGGGCGCCGGTGCATTGGGTGTGACCATCGATGACTACAACAACGACAACTTCGACCACTCCGACCATGATTTCATCCACGGGGCTTCGATTTCCATGAAACAGCAGGGCAAGCGCCCGATCCTGGAAAACGCTGTGCCGGATGGTGTGAAGAACTGGGGTGCGGAATTCAAGAATGAATCCATCAAGGCATACAACCGTTCCGCCAGTGCCTGGGCACAGATGATCACCCTGCCGTATGTCACCAACTATCTGTCACTCGACCCGACATACAAGGATGAATGGGGCCGTCCGCTGCTGCGTCTGACGTATGACGTCACGGACCATGACAGGAAAGCCCACAAGTTCATCGGCGACCGCATCGAGGAAATCATCGACGAGATGAATCCTGTCGCCAAGACGCGCGCAGAACTCGATGACCATTTCGATATCCTGCCGGCACACAACGACCATATCGTCGGCGGCACGATCATGGGCGCAGACCCTGAGACGAGCGTTGTGAACAACTATCTCCAGATGTGGGATGCGGACAATGTATTCGTCATCGGCGGGTCGAACTTCCCGCACAACGGCGGCTACAACCCGACCGGCACAGTCGGCGCGCTTGCCTACCGTGCAGCCGAGGGTATCAGCCAGTTCCTGGATGATAAAGGACCGCTTGTCGACGCTTAACTTTATTTGGCAAAAGAAAATGGTGTATAGTGAGGCATATACGAAAGTTTTCGTATATGCCTTTTTGCGAATTATGGAAAGAGAAGGTGAACGTGATGGTATCGAATGAAAATGACAATGAGAGAAAAGAGACGATAAAGGCCATCAGCGACGACGGATATGAAGAGACCCGGCGGCGGAGCAAAGTGACGGTCGAGGACCCGGATGCAACGCTTGTCGAGCATCTGGATGACCTGCGCGGCATGCTGATCAAATCGGCGGTCGTATTCGTGTTCTTCTTCATGCTCATATTCCTGACCATCCAGTACTGGTTCCCCTATCTGTCAAAAGGGCATGATCTGATCGTACGCGGACCGTTCGAAGTCATCCGCTTCTACATACGGACCGCCGGCGCACTGGGCCTCGGCCTCAGCCTGCCGTTCATATGCAGGTTCCTGTGGCAGTTCATGAAGCCCGGGCTTGTGGATAAGGAGACGCAGTTCCTGAAATCCTATTTTCCGCTGATGTTCCTCCTCTTCCTCGGCGGGCTGTCATTCGGCTATTTCGTCGTCCACCCCATCAGCTACTACTTCCTGATCCAGATGGGCGAGCAGAACTTCGACGTGCTGGTGACGGCCGATGAATACATGTCGTTCCTGCTGATATCGACGATGCCGATGGGGCTCATCTTCCAGCTGCCGATCGTCGTGCTGTTTCTGCACCATATCGAGCTGCTGGATGCGGCACTGATGAGGAAAGTGCGGAAATACGTCTACTTTGCGCTGCTGGTGATCACCGCGCTGATCGCCCCGCCCGACTTCTTCACACATCTCATCACTGTCAGCCCGATGATCGTGCTGTATGAGATCAGCATCTATATCGTGAGAATCCGCGAACGGCGCGCGGCGAAGCGGAAGACAAAAGCGGCAGAGTAAAGCAACCCCCGGCGTTTTGGCGCCGGGGGTTTGGTGGTTTTTGTGGAGGTGGCGCTGGCGGCCCTCCTGATGCCCCGGTAATCCATTTGCCGGGCATGGCGGCTCTCCTGATGCCCGGGTAATCCATTTGCCGGGCATGGCAGCTCTCCTGATGCCCGGGTAATCCGTTTGCCGGGCTTGGCAGCTCTCCTGATGCCCGGGTAATCCGTTTGCCGGGCATGGTGGCTCTCCTGATGCCCGGGTAATCCGTTTGCCGGGCATTAATCGCTATCAATTAGGAAGTACTTCTGCTTCTGCCTGTTTTGTCACAATATCTGTTGTGCAGCCTCCGCACCGTCCTCTCATTCAGCACACAACCGGTAAAATGATGCATTCTATCCTTTGTCACAGGTGTATTATGAAACAACACAGAGTGATCAATGTCCGCACGCGCAAACATATGATTCAGTTTTTCTCTCCCGCCGCAATTTCTGCAGGTCATTTTAAACTTCCCATACTCCACTTCAAAACTCCCGCAGCTGCAGCAATAATTTCCAACCCGCACACGTGGGGATCGGTCTCAGGCAACGGCATGGGATCGGCGATGAAGTACTTCCTGAGGGCGGCGTTTTCGCGGGCGGACCAGCCGCTTTGGTACAGATGACTTCCGCTGTAGTTCTTGATCCCGTTCACAACAATCACCCCGCCGGTCACAATCAGGCTGTCTGCCTGCAGTACGGCCTTGTCCACTTTCATCCAGACATCCCTGTATATCAATAAACGCCCGTGGCCCGCGACATCGAACAGCCTGTCATATTCCGCCTCACCGGCGAAACCGCGCGCCAGGTTCGACATGCGCCACTGCTCGTCGCGGGTGAGTGCGCTCCGACGGACCAGGCTTCATAGTAACGGAGTGCCGCTGATTTTCCCCGTTGTTCAAAAACATTAAAAAAACCTCCTTTACTATATATATGGATAAATATTGCCGGTCTGATTCTTTAAAATGATGTGAAAAGATATCAGGCATATACAAACCCTTATATATCAATGACAGGAGGTGTAAAATAACTCTATTTAATTTTTTCGTCCTCTGTTCCTCCACGGTGCTTCCGCGTCATCTCCTCCATGAAGTCGAGGAGCTCTTCCTTCATATCCGACTTCAGGGCGTATTCGATCGTCGTCTTCACGAATCCGCGTTTGGCGCCCACGTCATGCCGGCGGCCCTCGAAATCGACGGCGTAGACGTCCTCGCCCTCTTCGGCGATTCCGCGGATGGCATCGGTCAGCTGGATTTCGCCGCCGGCGCCGATCTCCCCCTTCGCGAGGTGGCGGAACACCGACGGCGTCAGCACATACCGGCCCATGATGGCGAGGCGCGAGTCGGTCACTCCGGGGGCCGGTTTTTCATACATGTTGTCGAGGTGGTAGCAGTTGCCCTCGTGGCTGTCGTACTCGACGATGCCGTACCGTGAAACGTCATCCGGCGGCACGCTTTTCACGCCGATGACCGAACTTTGATGCCTTTCATAGTGCTCGATCAGCTGGCCGATCGCAGGCGTGCCGCCCTCATTGTCCACGATGTCATCGCCGAGCAGCACCGCAAACGGTTCATCCCCGATGAACTGCCTGGCCGTATGTATCGCATGTCCCAGCCCCTTCGGCTTCTTCTGCCTGACATAGAAAATATTGGCGAGGCCGGTGGCATGCTCGACCTTCCCGAGAAGCTCGTCCTTCCCTTTGTTCTCAAGGATGGTCTCGAGTTCCATGGACTGATCGAAATGGTCCTCGATCGCCCGCTTGTGCTTGCCGGTGACGATGATGATATCCTCTATCCCCGCCGCCACGGCCTCCTCGACGATATATTGGATCGTCGGCTTGTCCAGGATGGGGAGCATCTCCTTCGGCATCGCTTTTGTCGCAGGCAGAAAACGGGTGCCGAGGCCCGCCGCCGGAATGACTGCTTTCTTCACTTTCTGCATATATATCCTCCTACTGTCCTTATAGATTCCACTATAACAAAAAGAGGACCGGAATCTACTCCCGGCCCTCGAGTCGCGCCTCTTTTTTTTCTTTTCTTTTTACAATATGGATACTGATCTCATACAGAATAATCATCGGCGAGAGCACGATGAGATGTGAAAACAGATCCGGCGGTGCAATCAGCGCGGTGAGCACGATGAGTGCGAAATAGGAATATTTGCGCGACTTCACCATCAGGGCCGAATCCAGCAGTTCAATATGATTGAGGAATAAAACCACCATCGGCAGCTGGAAGATGAGCCCCATCGGAATGGATGACATCAGAAGGAACGACATGTATTCGTCCGCTGTCACCAGCACATCGAAGTTTTCCTCCCCCATCTGGATCAGGAAGTAATAGCTGATGGGGTGGACGACGAAGTAGCCGAATACGAGGCCCAGGAAGAACAGTCCGATCATGGCCGGCACCATCCCCCGGAGCATCGACACTTTCACACCGCGCAGCCCCATCACTTTCTGCACATACTGCCACAGGAAGTACAGTATGAACGGCACCGAGAGGCCGAGCGAGATGGCTGCCGACGTCCGCACGTAGAAGCGGATGACTTCGAACGGTCCCATCACCACGATATCGAAACCTTTCGAGACGAACGAGAACCACCATTCGACAGTGAAGAAGATGAGGATGAACCAGAGGGCGACCGCGACGGCCGACTTGATCAGCAGGCTGCGCAGCGCCACAAGCTGGTCCTCGAGCGGCTCGAACGGATCCTCTCCCCCGCCTTCCGGCTTGCCGTCACCTTCCGGGCCTGCGCCCTTTCGTCCGGCCAACGGGTCTTCATCCCCCAATTCTGAATTCCGCTTTTGCATTGGATCCATTTGATCACCTGTCTCTATTCAAGACGCCTGTTATCCTCCGCATAGTCGATGATGCCTTCTGCACAGCGGTAGGCAAGCGCCCCGACAGTTCCTGTCGGGTTATACCCTCCATTATGCGGGAAATTCCCCGCGCCGACAACAAAAAGATTGTCGCGGTCCCAGTGCTGGAGATAGGTGTTGACGACACTCGTCTCCGGATCGTCGCCCATGATGGTGCCGCCGGTGTTGTGCGTGGACTGGTACGGCACGATGTCGTAGTCCTCGACGACCGTGTCCTTCTTGACTTCGTTGGCGCCCATCTCCTCGACCACTTCGGCCGCGCGGTCGATAGTATATTTCTGGACACCGCGGTCCTGGTCGGTGAAATTGTATGTCAGCTTGACGAGCGGCACATCGTACGCGTCGGTATACTCCTCGTCGAGGTCGAGATAGTTGTCCTTGTAGGGCAGCGTCGCACACTGGGCCTGGACGCGGAGTGTGCGTGTATAGTTTTCTATGGATTCCTTCTTGAACTTGGCGCCCCATGACGGTGTGCCCTCGCGCGTCGTATTGGTCGCGATCGGGCGTGCGCCTGTCTGGGTGATCGCCATATTGCCGCCGTGGAGGAAGTCGAGGTCGGAATGGTCATAATTGTCGCCGTTGAAGTCGTCAAACGCCATGCCGAGTGCTCCGGCCCCCATGAATGTATTGAACTGCTCGTCGAAGAACCCGACAGCCCCGCCGAAGATCTGGTAGCAGTAGTTTCGGCCGAGCGTGCCCTCTTCCGTCTCCGGGTCGTACTGCTCGCCGATTTCGGACACCCTGAGCAGCTTATAGTTGTTGAAAAGGTAGCTCGTGAGCACGACGATGTCCGCCGGCTGGAAGAACTCCTCGCCGCTCCTTGTATCGATGAAGCGTACGCCCGTCACCTTGCTGTCGTCATCTTCATCCTTCATGACCTCGACGACGTTGGAATGCGGACGCACCTCGAAATTCCCCGTATCGCGGGCCGCCGGGATGACGGTCACTTCAGGCGATGATTTCGCGCCGTACTCACAGCCGAAACGCTCACAGTACGCACAGTACTGGCAGGCCTGGATCTCCTGGCCGTCCGGGTTCTCGTACGCTTCGCTCAGATTGGCCGACGGCATCATGACCGGACTGTAGCCGAGTGAGTTCGCCGCGTCCTCGAACATCTTGAGCGACCGCGTCTTGATCATCGGCGGTGTCGGGTAGTCATCCGAACGGTCGCCTCCGAGCGGGTTCGGCTCTCCGGAAATGCCGGCGACCTTTTCGAATTTGTCGAAGTACGGCTCAAGTTCATCGTAGGTGACGCCCCAGTCCTGGAGGCGGTAGCCGTCGTCGTCCCTCAGCTTATCAGCGCCATAGCGCTCTTCGGTCTTGGAACGGATCTCGAAGTCATACGGCAGGAACCGCCACGTCTGACCGTTCCAGTGCGTCCCCGCTCCGCCGAGGTTGTCCCCGAGAAGGAACGAGCCCATCTCGCGCATCGGCAGTGCCTTCTGGTCGCGCTTATTCCTGAATGTGAGTGTCTCCTTCGAAATGTCCTGCATCAGTTCATATCGGATTGCGTATTTATATTCATCGTGTACATTCTGATAATCCTCAGTGCCACGCTCGCGCCCGCGTTCAAGCCCCATCACCTTGAGGCCGGCTTTCGCCGCTTCGGCGGCAATGATCCCGCCGGTCCAGCCGACACCGACGGTTACAACATCTACTTTATCCAACTCTGTCACCATGTGCTATTTCCCCCCGTAAAGTGATTGTGGTTCTATTTCCTGGAAGCTGTCCGTATCGATCTGCTGGATGTAGGCATGCTGGTGTCCCGGGAAGTTCTTCATCTTCCACCCTTCCATGCCGCGGTTTCCCCGGTACATCGGGTCCGCATACGCACCCTGCAGAGTGGCGGAACGCAGCAGTCTGAAGAATTCCTCCGGTTTGCCGGCCGCCCTCGGAATGCCGAGATCCGCATCCCCGTCCTCGAATTTGGTGAGGATCTCATCCTTCTGATCGTCTTCGATGCTTGCGAAATCGTTGTCGAAATCGTTCTGGGCTTCATTGTTCAGCGCCTCTATACCGAGCGTGAACAGTTCCGCACGCGTCAGGCGGGACTGGTAGCCCTGCGTCGTCTCCCCCTCGTGGAACGGCCCCTGCATGTATTCCTTCGAATTGTTGCCGTAGGCACCATCGAGCTGCAAGTCAAGGAAATATGGCACACCGAGCTTGATCGCACCCGGGCCGAGGTCATCCTCGGGGAATATCCTTTCCATCGCCTGGGAAATCGTCTCGAAATCCGCATCATTGTGGAAGAACAGCCTGCCGGGATTCTCCGTCCCGCCGGACTCCTCTCCCCCGCTCTCTTCAGTCTGCTGAGCCTCTTCCTCGCCGGTGGACGTGTCCGAACCGAAATTCATGCCGATCGAGCCGCCGAGGAGCGAACCACCGATGATCCCCCCTGTGGCCGCGCCGGTCGTCTTCAGGAAATCACGCCTGGAAAACTTCTTCTCCTTCTGATCTTTGCCAGCCAATTGATACTCCCCCTTTGAATAAAATATACTTTCATTATATAATGATATCATAATATTTAGAAAATTAAAGAAGGGGATGTGGTTTATTTGGCTTTTTTCAAGTATCTCTTCTGGGACAACAGTCACATGGATCTCCGGTACACGGAAAACAAGTATGATGCAAGACCCACAATTACAAAAGTCTATGAAGACGGTCCTGAAATCGATTTGGAAGCGGTTAACAGAAATTATCGGGATGATCTCCGCGATGCCCAGCGTTCCATCAACGGCAACCGACTCGTCATGCTGATCCTCTATATGGTCTTTGTATTCCTGCCAGCCATCCTGATCAGCGTATTCCAAAATAATGTTTTACTTCTCGGCGGCATTTTCGTCTTCACCATCTTCGCCTACTTCGTGGTGGAGACCGTCAACCAGGCCGAGATCAACAGACTGCTCTACAAGATGGATCAGCAGCTCGGAGGACATTAGGACACCCGAATACCGCTGCACCCGATATTCCGGGCGCAGCGGTATTTTTGTGTTTTCTGATAGGAGTTGTAAAAACGGAGGCCGCCAAACGACAATGCCGGCCGCGGTAACAAAAACGGCGGCCGCCAAACGACAATGCCGGCCACGGTAACAAAAACGGAGGCCGCCAGACGGCAATGCCGGCCGCGGTAACAAAAACGGAGGCCGCCAGACGACAATGCCGGCCGCCGCAGTTTATCCTCACAGGGCTTTTTGCGTCTTCTCTCTGCCGCCACTGGTGTCAAGTCCTGTTACGGCACCCCACAGTCTCCCCCGGGCGGCGGCGGTCTGGAAGGCGGCGCCGTCTTCTTTCCTCCCGGCTGCGATGAAGCGACTGGCACCGCCGTACGCAATCCGGAGCCACCAGTGGCCGTCGTTGTAATATAATTTGTCGAAGCTGAAAACTGTACCGGCCGCGGCCACGCCTTCGACTTTCGCCGTCAGAGATGGGAAGATCCGCTTCTTTATTCTGGCTGCTGTACGGAATTTCCCCCGCCACAGCCAGGCCTCCTCATAACTGGTCTTCCGTTCAAGCGGCCCTCCCCCGACGTCTATCCCGAGCGGGTTGATGCCGGTGCAGACGAATGCCTGCTCGCCCGGGATATAGCCGTATCTCTGAAACTGGATATGGAGGTGGGATGCCATCTGCACGTTGTCATAGTTGGTGTTGGACTGGTATCCCACCGTGTCACCCTGCCGCACGCGCCGGCCGACCGCGACCGGCAGGTTTCTTGCGAGGTGCCCGTAGATCACCTGGATGCCGAGCGTCTTATTGGCCACGACGACCGTGCCGCCGAAATTGCCGTATGCATTCGTCCCCGCCACCACCTCGCCGTCACATACCGACGGCACCGGCGCAAGATGCTGTTTCGCCAGGTCATACGCCCGGTGATAGCCGCCGCAGTATGTGTCGTAATTGTAACCGCCGACCGTGTAATCCCGCTTCCCCCATATGCCGCTTCTGTACTTCGTCGGGTCCGATGTCACACGGAACCCCTGCCTCTTCAAATATTCTATTGGATTCAAAACGATCCCTCCCGTAAATTATGGTCCATCTGATATATCGGAAGAGATACCGGAAAAAGTCATTGACCAGTGTGGTCAAGCGCGTTACAATGCAATTGACCAGAGTGGTCAATACACAACGGAGGTGCCATGATGAAAGAAGCTTTCATCTCCCTGGATGAAAACCGCCAATATGAAATACTGGCCGCGGCGATGGACGAGTTTGCCGAACACGGCTTCAAACGGGCGTCGACGAACCGCATCGTAAAGAGTGCCGGCATGAGCAAGGGGATGCTCTACTACTATTTCGAAAATAAACAGTCCCTTTTCGATGATGCACTGGATTTTGCGCTCGTTCACATCGAAAAACATATGCTTGTTGACATCGCCTCAGAGAAGGAAGGTTTCATCGAGCGGTGCGCCAGACTGTCACACATCAAATACAGATATTTCATGGCGCACCCTGAAATCTCCAGGTTCATCACGTCGGTCTTCTTTTCCCATGACCTGAACGAAGAGCAGAAAATGCGCAATGAGAAATTCATTGAGCAACGGGAGAAAATATTGTTCGATAACCTGGATCTTACACGCTTCCGGGATGATATCGACGACGGCACTGCCATTAAACTCATCTTCTGGACAATCGACGGGTACACCCGTGAAATGGAGCATCTGATGAAGACTGAAGGGATGGACTTCAACCATTTCGACGCATACTTTGACGAATTCGACCACTATCTCGGGGCCATGCGCAAACTTTATTACAAGGAGGAATACCAATGAGCGTAATCGAACTGAAAGGCATGACCAAGACTTTCGGCAAAACCGTAGCTGCGAAGGATGTATCTTTCAGCATTGAAAAAGGGGAGATCTTCGGTTTCATCGGACCGAACGGGGCCGGAAAATCGACGACCATACGCATGATCATCGGGGCATTGACGCCCGATTCCGGCGAAATCCTCATGGACGGACAGCCGGTCACAGAGGACCCGCACTACAAGGATAAACTCACCTATGTACCGGGCGACGTCAATCTGTGGGGCAACCTTACAGGGGATGAAGTGATCAATTTTTTCATGAAGACACGGGGGTACAGCGACAAGGAACGCAAAGCGGAACTGATTGAAAAGTTCAGACTGGATGCGAAAAAGAAATGTAAGACGTACTCCAAAGGGAACCGCCAGAAAGTCGCCCTCATCAGCGCATTCCTCTCGAATGCGGAACTGCTGATCTTCGATGAACCGACGACAGGTCTCGATCCGCTCATGGAGCGTTCCTTCCACGAGGAAGTCATCCGGGCGCGCGACGAAGGGAAAAGCATCCTCCTGTCGAGCCATATTCTGTCCGAAGTGGAGAAGCTCGCCGACCGCCTGGCCATCATCCGTGAAGGGGAAATCATCGAAACCGGCCGTCTCAAAGAGCTGCGGCATATCACACGGATCGAATATGTCGTGCAGGCAAAAGGCGACCTGGAGCTGCTGAAAGACCTCCCCTACGTCCATGATTTCGATGAAAGGGAAGAAAATACCCATTTGCGCGTGGACAACGACAAGGCGGCAGAATTCCTCGAGGCGCTCCATCCGATCGGACCGACACACCTCGAGACACTGCCGCCGCGCCTTGAGGATATATTCATGCGCTACTATGAAGGCCGGAGTGATGAATCATGACACATTTTCTTACAATTGTGCTGCGCGATGTCCGCTTCCGCATACTCATGTGGATCGTCGGCATCTCGGCACTGACACTCGTCGTCCCGCCCGCTTTCGAAGGGCTCTACAGTGACCCGGCTGAACGTGAGCTGCTGAAGGAGACACTCAGCAACCCGGCAATGGTTGCGATCGTCGGTCCGGTGCCGGAAAGTACCTACACCATCGCTGTCATGTTCGCCCATGAGATGATCGTATTCATGGCGGTCGTCCACGGCCTCTTCGGCATCATGATCGCAAACGCCGTAAGCCGGAAGATGGAGGACAACGGACTGCTGGAATATGTGAGCAGCACAGGCATCACACGCGGGAACATCTTCCGGGCACAGCTTCTGATCGGCTTCATAATGAACATCACGCTTGGTGCAGTCATCTTCGCAGGGCTCAGTGTAATGAACATCGAATCCTTCGGGACCGGGGGCAATCTTCTCTATGCGCTCGGCACCACTTTGTTCGGCATACTGTTCTACACCTTCACCCTTGTGCTCGCACAGCTGCTGCCCTCGTCCGACTGGTCATTCGGCGCCGCCCTGTCGATCCTGCTGCTCCTGTATGCCGGGCGGGCGGTGACGGATGTGATCAACACAGACTATTCGGCAGCGTTCCCGTACCACTGGCTGTCCCGCATGGAACCTTTCGGCACGAATGACTACATGTGGCTGCTGCCATTTGCGGTCATACTGCTGTTCATTTGGCTTGCATGGGCGCTGTTTTCGAAACGTGATCTTGATGATGCCTATATCGCACTCGATTTCAAAAGGAAGACACGCCGTATCGGCACCTATCCCCGTCTTCAGCTGACCGGCATGAAAGTGCTGATCATCAGCTGGCTTGCCGGCATGCTGATGATCGGGCTGTCCTACGGGGCAATCTTCGGGGACCTGGATACGTTCATCGGTGAAAACGAACTGCTGGCACAGGCAATGGAGGATGCGTCCGGCACAGATCCGATCCTCCAGTTCATCAGCACTTTGATGATGATCACCGTAATCGTCGGTGTCATCCCCGCACTGATGGTATCTGCACGCATACTGCGCGAAGAGAAATCAGGACGTCTGGAAATGCTCGCAAGCGCCGATATCAGCCGCATCTCCATGCTCATCACCCATGGAGTGCTCGGAGCCGTCACCGGCGCCCTTGGACTGGCCTTCTCCGTATTCGGCATGTACGGGGCGAGCATCGGCGTGGAGGGCATCGGCCTGACTCTCGGCGACTATATGCTGACCGCCCTGAACTACACGCCCGCCGTCATCTTTTTTGCCGGACTGTCAATGCTCCTGATCGGCATATCCAGGAAACTGCATACGCTGATCTGGATCTATTTCATCTATGCATTCTTCGTCAACTACCTCGGACTCGTCATCGGGCTCGACGATGAGTGGCGAATGGCCACCCCGTTCCATTATCTCGCCGAAATGCCGGCTGAGGAAATAGACTGGACGGCATGGACCATTATCACCCTGATCGGCGCCGCACTCGGCGTCACCGGCGCCCTTCTATTCAGAAAAAGGGATATCGGCTGAATAAAAATTCCGCAGACCTTCATGCAGGCTGCGGAATTTTTCCGGTTATTCGGAAGGGGGCTCCCCGGCTTCGGCAAACATCGTTTTTCCGATGTTGCTCCTGTATCTCCAGATGTTCTGGATGACCGTCTTGATGACGGCATATGTCGGAATGGCGATCAGCATGCCGATGAAGCCGGCGATGTTGCCGGCCGCAAGGACGACCGTGATGACCGTGAGCGGGTGCAGTTTCAGTGTCTGCCCCATGACGTTCGGCGTGACGAGGTTGCTTTCGATCTGCTGCGCGATGAGTGTGATGAGCGATACCCACACAAACATGATCGGATCCTGGATGAGCGCAAGGAGTGCCGCCGGCAGGAATGCGACCCATGGTCCGATGAACGGGATGAGGTTCATGAACAATGCGAAGATCGCGAGCAGCAGTGCATAATCGAGGCCGATGATTGCGTATCCGATGTAGAGGATGATGCACAGTATGAAACTCACAAGCATCTGCCCCTGGATGAATGCACGCAGTGTGCTGTCGATGTCACTCATCAGTTCGGAAAGGAACTGTTTGAATGTTCCCTTGAACGGTGAAGTCATTGCCGGAATGAATTTCTCATGGTCCTTCAGCAGGAAGAAGTAGAAGAACGGTATGAGGATCAGCGTAACCAGCACACTCACAGTACCCGACACGATCGTGATGGCATTGCCCAGCAGATTGGAAATCACCTGGGATCCCTGGTCAAGCGCGTCCTGGACATAGGACTGCGGATCGAACGGCAGCCTGTCCCGCTGGGAGAGCAGGAAGTTGAATAATTCCTGGATTTCCCTCTGGATCATCGGCGCCCTTGATACGAGGTTCTGTACCTGGGTCGTCACCATCGGCACGATGATCATCGACAGGAGCGTGATGACGAGCAGTATGATGATGAAGATCGCAAGGATGCTTGTGACCCGGCCGGCTTTCCGTTTCTCCAGGAACCGCTGTATGGGCTCTGTAATATAGTAGAGCAGTCCGCCGATCAGAAGCGGGATGAATACTGTTGCTATGATTGTAAAGAACGGCTGGAAAATCACCTGCACCCTGATCACCAGCATGATGATCAGCAGGGTGATGATGATTGCAACGCCGGTCTGGAACCAAACTTTTCTTGTCATGCGCATATTTCCCTTCTCGTTCGATTTAAAGTTGATTACAGTGTACCATAAATTTTATTTTTCCTTAAAGCATATACAGAATAAAAAACGCGCGGACGCATGAAAGCGCCCGCAGAAGAATGGTATCGTCTGGATATCCGGGTGGGCCGGAATGCCCGAAACAGGAAGACTGTCAGTATCCCGGCGAAGCGTTACGCAAACAATAAAAATTGTTTAACGATTACCCCCTTATTGGTAGAATTGCAATGAGGGGGTTTTACTTATGGATATGACACCAGGAAAAGTGCATACGATCGATTTCGAATCGGAGACACTGGGTGACACTTATGAAATACAATACTATCTTCCTAAAAATTTTTCCGATCTCTACAAGCACCATGTGGTGCTGACTTTCGATTCACAGGATTTCTTCAAGTACGGCCAGATCGAACGGCAGTATGAAAAACTGTGGGAGAAAGGCGAGGTCGAGCGCGCCATCATCGTCGGCGTGCCGTATCCGTCCGTCGAATGGCGGAACGATTATTTCAGCCCGAACGGCAGACATCACGATGCATTCGTATCGTTCGTCTCACGCGAACTGATCCACTGGATCGACAACACCTTCCCGACACTTAAAGTCGGCACGTCACGCGTGCTGATGGGTGAATCCCTGGCGGGGAGCTTTGCGTTCTCGATCGCCGCAGCCTATCCGGCGACATTCTCGCAGGCAGCCGCCTTCAGTCCGTTTGTCGATGAGGACTTTATCGGCCGGTTCGAATCACAGCCGATGCTCATGCATCTGGATCTGTATCACACGATCGGGCTCGGGGAGGACGACTTCACGACGATCTCCGGGGAGCAGGCCGATTTCCTGACACCGAACCGCAGGCTGAACGAATATCTGGAGGGCGAGCCTCTCGAATATGAGTACCGGGAACTCGACGGGGGCCACATCTGGAAGACATGGAAACCGGAACTCGACAGCATACTGAAACACTATCTGAATTAGATATTATGGATTTTTGCAAAAAGTCTGATATAATTGAATTAAAACACACGGGAGGAATCAAGATGAATTTTGGGGTAGCAATGTTTCCATCCAAACAACTTCAGGACAAAGTGAACCAGTACAGAAAAAGATATGATGCACACTATGCACTCATCCCGCCGCACATCACGGTGAAAGAAAGCTTCGAGGCGGATGAGTCCGATAAAGAGAAAATCATTGAATATCTTAAAAATGTTGCCAAAAATCACAACCCTGTAGATATTGAAATCAAAAAAGTATCCAGCTTCGTTCCGAACTCTCAGGTAATCTACTTCAAAGTGGAGAAGAACGAACAGCTGTCAGCCATCCACGATGACCTCAACAAAGGGGATTTCTATGGCGAAAACCAGCACCCGTTCGTGCCGCACTTCACCATCGCACAGGGACAGACGTCCCAGGAATATGAAGATATGTTCGGCCACCTGAGCATGATCGGCATCGACCATTCGGAAACACTGAACAGGATCAGCCTCTGCTTCCAGCTCGAGAACGGGATGTGGGAAGTATTCGAGACATTCCGCCTCGGGACAGGCGAATGACTCCGATTCTTACTTGTGTTTAAAAACCCCTCCACGGTGTGGAGGGGTTTTTGCGCGGCGTGGAATGGAACGGTTGTTATATTTTGAAACGGCGGCCGGCAATACTGTTTGCCGGTCTCCGTTCGGGATACCGCGGCCGGCAACACCTTTTGATGGCCTCCGTTTGGGATACCGCGGCCGGCAACACTGTTTGACGGCCCCCGTTTCTAATAGAGCTTCTACAGTTTAACTTTTTTGAATCTGATATCCGTCTCATATTTTGATGTATAGTTGTTATCCAGTAACAGTTTTTCCAACTCTGTGTTTTTTATCTTATAAGATGTGGATCTGCTGTCCCCACTCTTATGGCAATAGGTGTTCATCATGCGCCTTATCGTCCGCGGCTTAAGCGAATCCATTAAAAAAGTGCCGATTTTTGAACTGGTCATCGGTTCATTCCAAAATATGAATGAATAATCCATCAATCCTCTGACAAACATTTTTTCAAGTGTTTCCTTACTGCCGCACGCTCTGCACACGGCATAGAATTTCCTCATCTCCAAACTGAAAGATCCACAGTTAAAACAATAATTCCCCAATCTGATTCTATTAATATCGATTTCAGGCAATATCATTGGATCATCGATGAAAAATTCCTTTATTTGTTCCGACATTTCATAAGCCTGCGGCCCGGCGTACATTTTATTCAAATTTTTCATATAATGTCTCAAAGTGGACCTTTTTATAATATTCCTGTCATATCCGGGCGCAGCTTCCAGATTGAATTCCGGGTTCACAAAAATCACTTTGAATTGCCTGCTGAAATTCTGTTGAAGAAGATAACGTAATTTCAACAGTTTATTACCGGTGCGCGAAGCCTGGGCAAGCGGATCAGCAGAAATTTGTACGTCTCTTATCATCCACCCATCATTATCAAACGAATAAAATCCACTGTAGTTTTTGATTTCATTGACTATCAATGAATTTTCAGTGATGATCAATGCATCAATCTGAAGCGTTGCATCCTCTATCTTCATCCATACATCCCTGTAGATCAACAGATTTTCATGCCCTGCCTCATCAAAAACACTGTCATATTCTCTCTCCCCTTCATATCCTTTCCTCAAAACAGCTAACTTTCTTTCTTCTTCCTGGCTCAGCCTGCAACGTCGGTTCAATGCTTCGTAAAACTTCAATTCCTTCGGTTTCGTCCTGCTATTTAAAAACATGCATTATACCTCCTTAATAAAAAATCCTCTTACTATATATATGTATAAAAACTGCCGATTTGATTTTTTATCAAGCAAATAATAATGATGCTAAGTAACTTATTGTGTAAAAATACCATTTTAAATAACGGAGGCCGGCAATTATGTTTGATGGTCTCCGTTCGGGATACCGCGGCCGGCAACACCATTTGATGGCCCCCGTTCAGGATACCGCGGCCGGCAATACTGTTTGCCGGCCTCCGTTCGGGATACCGCGGCCGGCAACACCGTTTGACGGCCCCCGTTCGGGATGCCGCGGCCGGCAACACTGTTTGATGGTCTCCGTTCGGGATACCGCGGCCGGCAACACTGTTTGATGGTCTCCGTTCGGGATACCGCGGCCGGCAACACCGTTTGATGGCCCCCGTTCAGGATACCGCGGCCGGCAACACTGTTTGCCGGCCTCCGTACACCACCCCGCTCCGCCCGCCGCCCGGCACAAAAAACCCGGGCGCCTCCTAAAGGAGGGCCCGGGTCCGGAAATTGACGTTCTGTATCTATGCCATGATATGGTAGCCGGAGTCGACGTGGACGACTTCGCCTGTGATGCCGCTTGCAAGATCGCTGAGCAGGAATGCGACGGTGTTTCCGACTTCGAGCTGGTCGACGTTCCTGCGGAGTGGTGCGCGTTCTTCGATTTCTTTCAGGATGGACTTGAACTCGCCCACAGCAGAGGAGCTGAGTGTACGGATCGGGCCGGCGGATACCGCATTGACGCGGAATCCGTCTTCACCGAGATCGTATGCGAGGTAGCGTACGCTTGCGTCAAGCGCCGCCTTCGCAACGCCCATCACGTTGTAGTTCGGCATTGCACGCTCGCCGCCGAGGTAGGTCATCGTGACGAGGCTGCCGCCTTCGTTCATGATCTTCTTCGCGTGCTTGGCAACGACTGTCAGTGAGTAAGTACTGATATCGAGCGCATTTTTGAACCCTTCGCGGGATGTTTCGCTGTAGCCGCCCTGCAGCTCATCCTTTCCGGCGAAAGCGATCGCGTGCAGCAGGCCGTCGATGCCGCCCGTCTTCTCACCGATTTCCCTGAATGCAGATTCGATCTGCGCATCGTCCTGAACATCACATTCCACAACGATGTCGTGCTCGCCCTCGAGCTCGCCCAGAAGCTTCTCCAGCTCACGGCGGAAACGCTCGTTCAGGATCGTGAAGACGAGTTTCGCCCCCATTCTATCGAGCGCACGTGCAGCGCCCCACGCAATACTGCGCTTATTTGCAACACCCATGATGACATAGGTTCTACCTTCGAGATTCATAAATGATTAACTCCCTTTTCGGATTTGGTACACGGAACCGCAGCCCCCCGCCCAAAACAATTTATAGTTTGTTATTAGTACCTACTACTAATCTACATTTTTTCACTCCCGATTGCAACTAAAACATGGGGCCAGGAGGATAAAAACCTCCAGCCCGGCTGTGCCCGTCCGCCGGTTCAGGAAACCGTCAGGTCAAAAAAAGCCGCCGCAGTGCGGCAGCTCCGTGATCAGTACAGTTCCAGCTCTCTCTTCAGTTCCTCGACATAATCGGTCGCCCCGGTGACGAAGATCTTGTCATCGACTTCAAGCGGCGTATCCCCGTGCGGCACGATCGATTCCTGTCCGCGGAGTATGCGCAGGAAGATGATGTCACCCGCAAACGGGAAGTTGCGGAGGATTACGCCGTCGTATCTGTAGTTGTTCATGTGTATTTCATAGATTGATGTCTCCTCGTCTGACAGGAGTTCGATCATGTTCGGCGATTCGATGAGGCCTTTAAGCAGCGTCTTCGAACTGAGCATTGTGGAGAAGAGTTCGTAGCCGAGCTTTTTGACTTCCTCCTCCTGGCGCGGATCGTCCACGCGGTAGATGATCCGTTCGACGCCCGCCTCTTTGCCGAGGCCGGCGACCTGCCAGTTGAGCGAGGAGTCGTTGGCGCCGACGACCAGGATGTCGGTATCGAACGCCCCCAGCGCCGAGAGTGCCTCCTTCGAATATTCCGGTATTTCATGGAATGTCAGGCTGTCCCTGTTCGACCCCCGCGAATTCGAGAAGTTCCTGTGGAAGATGAGCTTCACATTGTAGAGGCCGCCGGCGATGCTGTTTGCCACCGGCACGGTCAGCTGGTTGTTCCCGATGATGGTCACGTCGATGACCTTGTCCACTTCTTCATGTACCGGATAGAGATGCTTGAAGAGCACCGGTGTGATGATGCAGGCGATGACCGCACTGAGGATGAACATGCCCCTTTCGATCTCCGAAATCATGCCGATCTGCTCGGCGATGACCGCGGCGGCGATGACGAGCGACAGCGTTGACGTCAGCAGGAAGCTCGCCGCCGACACGCGTCTGACATCGAAATAGCGCAGCAGCACGGCAACCGGGACCACCTTGCTCAGGTAGTATGCCGCGAGCAGCACCGGGATCATGATGAACACACGGCTGTCCTGGAACATCGACGGCAGGTCGAGGTCCACACCGACCATGATGAAGAAGATCGGGATGAAGAAGCCGTAGCCGAATGAATCCAGTTTCGTGTGCATGTCCTTCTCGGGCTTGAGCAGGCTGACGATGCAGCCGGCGATGAAGGCGCCGAGGATGTTCTCGGCACCCACGCCTTCTGCGAGTGCCACAAGCATGATGATCAGTGCGAACACTCCGCGTATGCCGATCTGCATCGTACCATTGTTCAGCTGCTTGAGGAACTGCGCGTTGTGCATCACGCGTCCCAGGAAATAGAACAGTATGGCGAAGACGACCAGTATGCCCATGAGCCATATCGGCTGGCTGGAATCCGCATAGAGCTGCGAATAGAGTGCGAGCATGATCATCGTCACAAGGTCTGCGATGACCGCAACCAGCAGGATGACCTGCCCCATCTGTCTTGTGATCAGGTTCGTCTCCTTCAGTGTCGGCACAACGACGCCGAGCGAGATGGTCGAGATGATGATGACGAGCAGGAACACGTCATCGAATATGCCCGCCCAGCTCATCATTAGGGCAAACAGCAGGCTGAGCAGCAGTATACCCCCGAATATCGACAGCGTGAGTGCCAGTATGTTCGGCAGCGGACGCTTCAGTATCTTTGATTTTTTATGCTGTCCGGATTTCTGGATGAATGCTTCGAAGTCAATCTCCAGACCGCTCAGGAACATCAGGAATATGAACCCGAGCGTCGACAGGATGTTGAGCCATGGATCGTTCGGATCCACGATATTTAAAAATGAATTACCGATGATGACACCGACGATGATCTCTGCAACCACGACCGGCAGGAAACTGACTTTGAGCCGGTTGACCAGTATGGGTGTGAGCAGGGCTGCGAGCACCACGATGGCAAGCGATAATACGGATGGTCCATGTTCCATAGTTTCTCCTTAGATCAGGTAAGACATAAACGCGTTGGCAAGCGAAAAGTAGATCAGCAGGCTGATGATGTCATTCGCCGTCGTGATGAACGGGCCGCTTGCCACCGCAGGGTCGATGCCCACACGTGCCATTGCAAGCGGCACCAGTGTGCCGAGCAGCGTCGCGAGGGTCATCGCGATCATGAGGCTTGCGCTCACGATCATGCCGAGCACCGGAGACTGGTACATCAGCACGATGATGGTGAACAGCACCGCCCCGCAGACGGCCCCGGTGATGACACCGGAGCCCATCTCGCGGAGGGCGAGCTTCACTTTGCTTGCTTCCTGTATTTCCCCTGTTGCGATACCCCGGACGGCAACGGCGAGGGACTGTGTGCCGGTGTTTCCGGCCATACCGCCGATGATGGGGATGAAAGCGCCGAGTATCGCCACCTGGGCCAGTGTATCTTCAAATGTAGTCAGCATCGTCGCCGTGATCATTCCCATGAATGTCAGGCCGACGAGCCACGGCAGCCGTTTTTTGGCTGTCGAGATGGAGGAATCCGTCGTCGGTTCGATCTCACTCATACCGGCGAGCCTGGAATAGTCCTCGCCCGCCTCTTCGTGGATGACATCCATGATGTCATCGGCTGTGATGATGCCGACCAGGTGATCCTGGTAATCGACGACCGGCACGGCAAGGAAGTCGTAGTCCCGCATGATCTGCGCAACATCCTCCTGGTCGTCCGACACACGTACGGATACGACGCGCTCCGTCATGATGTCCCCGATGTATTCATCATCATCGGCGATGATGAGTTCACGGAGGGACATGATACCGGCGAGGCGCCGCTCCTCGTCCACCACGAACACGTAGTAGATCGTCTCAGAACCCGGCGCCTTCTCTTTCAGATGACGCATGGCCTCGCGGACTGTCATGAGCGATGTCACGCTGACGAACTCGGTCGTCATGATACCGCCGGCGGTGTCCTCCTCATAGTTCAGGAGGGCGCGTATTTCACGCGCATCCTCCCTGTCCATCAGGGTGAGGAACGAAGTCAGCTTCTCCTTTGACACCTCATTCAGTATGTCCACTGCATTATCGTACTGCATCGAGCCGAGCATATGCGCCGCGTAGCGCGCGTCCATCTCATCGAAGATCTCTTCGAACTCCTCGGGCTCGAGCTCGAGGTTGTCGAAGAAATCGGAAACCTCGTCGGGATCCAGGAAATGATAGAGGCGCATGCGCTCATCATTCCCGATCTCCAGGTAGAATTCACTCTGTTCATAGCTGTGGAGTGCAAGGAACTCCCTTCTGAAGTCGTCTATATTATCATCTTTGAGCATGGAGCGCAATGCTCCGTGGCTCACCATTTCGTCTATGTTTTCGTTGAACTCTGCCAACTCTGCCACCACCTGTCATTCTTTCTTTATACTCATGCCCCTCCGGCGGGAATATATCCAAGTCCAACTACAAAAAGCACTTTTGCAAGTGCTTTTTATTCTGCGGAGATGAATGAGTCATGGACCCTTCTCCAGAACGGGAATGGCCTGAATCTCGCAAAACGGATCTTTTCATCCGCCACCCGGAACTGGATGGATTTCACCCCTTTATGTACGAGGTTGATATGATCGATCGTCAGATTGTATATTTCACTGTTCACAGGCAGCACCTGGCACGTATGGTGCTTCGGCAGCACAAGCGGTGAGCCGACCGTCCGGAACACACGGTTGTTGATCGATGCAATCTCAGTGATCTGTATCGCTTCGAGCGACGGATGGATCAGCGCGCCGCCCAGAGCCTTGTTGTAGGCCGTTGAGCCCGACGGCGTCGAGATGCAGAGGCCGTCCCCGCGGAACCGCTCGAAATGCTGATTGCGGATATCGACATCCATCACGAGCGTCGTGCCGTTGTTCGTACGGAGCGTCGCCTCGTTCAGTGCGAGATAGCGTGTCTCGGTGCCCGCCGCCCCGTACCGCACGATCGTCTCGAGCAGCGGATATTCGATCACCTGGAATTCATCATTCTGGATCGAGATGATGAGCCGCTCCACCTCGTGCGGCAGCCAGTCCGCATAGAATCCGAGGTGCCCCGTATGGACGCCGACGAAAGCCGTGTGGTCCATCATATGCTGGTAGCTGTGGAACGCCTGCAGGAGCGTCCCGTCCCCGCCGACCGAAATGACGATCTCCGGCTTCTTCTCATCCGGCGTCATCCCCATGTCGACCATATAGTTCATCATCTTGTCTTTCAGTGCATTCGATTTCGTGTCCCCCTTGGAGACGATGAAGAATTTCATCTGCATCCGCCCTTCCTTCCTGAGAATAAAGACCGTGTGGCCATATGCGTCTATATATTGCGTTTTTTAGTGTAGTATTTCTGTGCATCCTGGATCTCCTCGCGGATTTCGGACATTTCCTGATCGAGGAGGTACGCCGCCTCCGCCGCATTCTGGAGGCGCTTTTTGATTTCGGGCGGATATTCACCGCTGTACTTGTAGTTCAGCGTGTGTTCTATCGTCGCCCAGAAGTTCATCGCCAGCGTGCGGATCTGTATTTCGGCCAGGATGTCCACGGTCCCGCCGATGGTCTCGACCGGATATTCGACGATGAGATGATAGGAGCGGTAACCGCTCTCCTTCGTGTTTTCGATGTAGTCGCGCTCTTCGACCACCGTCATGTCCGTCCGGCTGCGGATAAGCTCCGTGATGACTTTTATGTCATCGACGAACTGGCACATGATGCGGATACCCGCGATATCATACATCCCGGCGCGCAGCTGGTCGTACGGAATATTGCGGGTGCTCGCCTTCTCTATGATGCTCTGCACCGGCTTGACGCGTGCGGTCACAAATTCGACCGGAGAGGACTGGCGCTTCAACTGATAGTCTTTGCGCATCCCCTTCAGCTTAACTTTGAGTTCTTCGACAGCCTGTTTGTACGGCCTCAGAAACTTCTCCCATTCTTCCATCAAAAACACCCCAGTCAGTTATATACTATAATCTGAATTGATCTCTGACGGCACTCTCGAATTCCCTGCCGTAGTTATTGTTGTCAACGATGTTATCGAGCAGGAAGTCCATCTCTTCCCAGAAACCGGCGAGTGTGATTTCGCCGTTCAGCAGGATCTCCCCATTCCTGTAGTCATCCAGCATGGACCATGTCTCCTTTACGAAGTGCACCCTCTGGAATGCATCACCGTCGTCCAGCAGATAGATGAAGCTCATGTTGTCGGAGTCCACGATCATGCGCGAGGCAGCCGTCATCCCTGTGAGATCCGCGTCAGCATGGCATTTCAATATTTCTTCTTCAAATTTGATTTCGTCTACGTATATATCCAAGTCATTCACTCCTTGCGCACTTTATTCTACCACAGTACAGCATTTTTGATAACGCTGAAACCTGTTTGCTTTACAGTCCATTTCAATTTATAGATAATGTAGTCAAGGAGTGGATTCCATAATGAAAGAATTGGAAATAGAATTCAAAAACATGCTGAGCGGCCAGGAATACGGACGTCTCGAAGAGAAATATTTCAGCAGCCAGAAGCCGGTTGTGCAGACGAATTTCTATATAGATACACCGGACCTCGATATGAGGAAGAACAGGATACTGCTCCGCATCCGCGACGCCGAGGGCATCCAGATGATGACATTGAAGGAACCGACTGAAAAAGGTGTGATGGAATATCATGGCGAGGTTTCAGGCGAGCTGAATTTCGACCGGGATATCCGGCCTGCTGAGCTGCCCGAGCTCATCCGGGGGGAGCTCGCCCGCTATGACATCGATATATCCCGTCTTAAGATCTATGGTGCACTGTCCACCGAGCGGCGGCAGGTCCCCTACAGGGAGGGACTTCTCGTGCTCGACCGCAATACGTTTTTGGACGAGGAGGATTTCGAGCTGGAATACGAGGTCGACAACCATGACAAAGGGGAGACCCGCTTCCTGCAGCTCCTTGAGGAGGCCGGCATAGAACGCCGCGGGGAAGTCACGAAAAGCGAACGGTTCTACAACAAGCTCGCAAGCATCAGGACGGGTGATCACTATGCCTATACCATTTAAGGAGATAGGCGAGGAGAAGCTCTACCGGATGATCGACATTTTCTACTCCTATGTTGCCGAGGATGACAGGATGAACTTCCTTTTTCCGGATGACCTGAGTGAGACCGCCTATAAACAGAAGCTGTTCCAGACACAGTTCCTCGGCGGTCCGAACCTGTACAACCAGGAATACGGCCATCCGATGATGAAGATGAGGCACATGCCGTTCCGCATTACACCGCATGCGAAAGAGGCGTGGCTTGAAAATATGGGAAAAGCGATGGAGGACGTCGGGCTTGAAGAGGAGATGCGAGAATATCTGATGGCCCGCTACACCATGACCGCAAACCATATGGTGAATTCAACAGATTAAGCAGGGTGAGGACATGAATAATTCCCGCGAACAGTCACTTGTACTGGAGCCGACAACCCGCCATGTTGAGATTTTCTACTTTTTCGATCCATTTTCAGAAAGCTGCCAGGAGATGGAACCCATCATCAACAAGCTTCTGATCGAATACCGTGGACACATTTCCATCACCAAGATCCTTGCACCGTCACTGACCGTCCTGACCAAGTGCCAGGCACAGTCCACATCGGACATCGACAACATCGCGCTCGCCTACAAGGCAGCGGAAATCCAGGGCCGCAACAAGGCGCGCGCCTTCATACGCTATGTACTGAACCGCATCGCGCCGACGCGCAGCATCTGCACTGCCGAGCACTTGGAGGCGAGCGCGCGTCTCGCCGGTCTTGATATCTCCTCATTTTTCAGCGACGCGCGCTCCGAAGCCGTAAGGACAATGCTCCGCCGCGATCTTTCCGTCTACCGGGAGATGGACGTCGAAACGCTGCCCGCCATGGTCTTTTTCTCCGGCGATGTGCACGCTGAAGGTGTGAAGGTGGAAGGTGTCTACCCTTACCATATATACACATATATCATCAATGAGCTTGTCGATGCGGAGATAGAGAAACATCAGCTGCCGAGCATCCTTGACTATATCGAATCATTCGAAGTCGTCAGCTTCCACGAACTGAAAACAGTATTCGAATGGCGCAGCGGCCTGTTGCTGAACGAATTGAAAAAGCTGCGGCTGCAGCGCCTGATCGAAGAAGTAGAAACCGACGAAGGCGTTTATTACCAGATATTCGGAGGAACGTCGAGTCTCGGGAAATAGAATTGAACATTGAAAACCGGCCTGAGGGCCGGTTTTTTATTTGGGACGGCTGATGGAAAGATACGGCGGCCGGCTGAGCGGGTTGACGGCTGCCGTTTGCGTTACCGGGGCCGGCTGAGCGGGTTGACGGCCACCGTTTGTGTTACCGGGGCCGGCTGAGCGGGTTGACGGCCGCCGTTTGTGATACCGGGGCCGGCTGAACGGGTTGACGGCCGCCGTTTGTGATACCGGGGCCGGCTGAACGGCTTGACGGCCGCCGTTTGCGTTACCGGGGCCGGCTGAACGGCTTGACGGCCGCCGTTTGTGATACCGGGGCCGGCTGAACGGCTTGCCGGCCGCCGTTTGCGTTACCGGCCATAAAAAAGGCAGACCCGACCGGGCCTGCCTCATATCGTCATTTTGGATTTTGATTGCGCCATGCGCAATCGTTATACTGAAAGATCTAATCAAAAATAAAAAAGCAGCACACCTTCTGTAGTGTGCTGCTCAAACAAAGGGGATGGGAGAAATTTCTCACTGTTTTAACAAAGGGGTATGTTTCAGTGATAAAAATTTCATGTCTAAACTATATCACGGTCAACAAGGTTATGCAATAGTTTGAGCCGCTTTTCACAATAATGACACAATGAAAACGTATTCACAATCTCCTCCTCCCTTTTGACCTTCAATGACATTTAAAAATATTGAATCCATGCGGTTTATATCGATTCGGGCATGAAAAAAACCTTCCCTGATCTTTGACCAATACCCTCCAAAATTTAATGTAATATTACATTATAAGAGGCATTAATCACCACCGATTCTTTTTACTTATGTCATCCTGATTAATATATACGCATAATTATTCATAAAAATACAAAAAGTATCCCCCCGCTGTTTTCTGCATCTTCTGTCCTCATCCAGTTTATCCATTAAACTGGATATCAAAAAAACAGGCAGACCCGCGTATTGGATCTGCCTGTCCTTATTTTACAGTCCTGTCTCTTCAAGCAGCACTTCGAACTGGTCGAGCTGGCTTTCAAACACTTTCATGGCGTTTTCCACCGGCTCGGATGTGGTCATGTCGACACCTGCGTTTTTCAGCACTTCGATCGGATAGTCTGATGATCCTTTTTTCAGGAATTCCCTGACATAGCGTTCCGCAGTTTCGCTCCCCTCTTCGAGCACCTGCTTGGACAGGCTGGCTGCGGCTGCGTAGCCTGTGGAATACTGGTACACGTAATAATTCATGTAGAAGTGTGGTATCCGCGCCCATTCCACATTGATGAAGTCGTCATATTCCACCGCATCACCGAAATACTTGCGGTTGAGTTCTCCATAGATCTCATTGAGGCCCCCTGCTGTGAGCGGTTCGCCCGCTTCTTTCATGGAATGGATCTTATGCTCGAATTCCGCGAACATCGTCTGTCTGAAGACGGATCCCTTGAAGCCTTCGAGCTGTTCATTCAGAAGATAGAGTTTCTTCCTGTTGTCCTCGAGATTCCTGAACATGTAGTCAGCGAGCAGCGCCTCGTTGAAGTTGCTCGCCACTTCCGCCACAAAGATGGAATAGCCGGACATGTTCGATGGCTGGTTCTGACGGCTGTAGTAGCTGTGCACACTGTGCCCGAATTCATGCGTCAGTGTAAAGAGGTTGTTCACATTATCCTGCCAGTTCATCAGTATGAACGGATTGGTGCCGTACGTTCCGGAGGAATAGGCGCCGCTTCTCTTGCCTTTATTCTCGTAGATGTCGACCCAGCGGTTCTCGAGTCCTTCGCGGATGATGCCGACATATTCCTCACCCATTGGCTCGAGTGACTTCAGCATCCATTCCTTCGCCTCCTCATAGCTCATCTCGAAATCGATGTCCTTGACCATCGGCACATAGACGTCGTACATTCTGAGTTCGTCCAGGCCGAGCAGCCTTTTGCGGAGTTCAGTGTAGCGGTGCATGAGGTGAAGATTCCTATTCACCGTCTCCACCAGCTGATCATATACTTTTTCTGGAATAAAGTTATTGGAGAGCGCCTGATGACGCGCTGAATCATACCCTCTCGCCTGAGCCTGGAATACGTGCGTATTGACGACACCCTGCAGCGTCTGGCTCAGCGTGTTTTTGAAGTCACCGTATCTCGTATACAGATTTTCATATGCGGACCTGCGCAGCTCGCGGTCCGGTGACTTGAGCAGATCGATGTACGTCCCCTGGGTCAGCGTGTGCCTGTTGCCCTCTGAATCGACCGCATCCGGAAATTCGAGATCCGCATTGTTGAACATGCCGTATGTGGATGACGGTCCCGCCAGGACTTCCCCGGCCCGGGCCATGAGCTTCTCCTCTTTGTCGCTCAGGACATGGTCGCGCCTGCTGTTGAGCTTCTTGAGATCGAAGGCGAACTCGGAGAGGCGTCTGTCCTCCATCCAGGATTTGAGCTCCGCCTCATCGATATTCATGATTTCAGGGACGAGGAAACTCCAGGCCGTGCTGAATTTGACTGCGAGCGTCCTCGCTTTTGCCTCCATCGCGCTGTACGTATCATCCGATGTGTCCTGGTCGTGCTTCAGGTGGGCGTATACATAGAGTTTGCTGACTTCGATGTCGATTTCCCGTTCTGTTTCCAGTGCATCTGCAAGTGTGCCTGCGGAATCGATCGAGCCTTTGTATTTCTCCTCTTCGCCGAGACGGTCCTCAAGCGCTTTATATTTCTGTTCAAACGCTTCGTCCGACTCGAAAATCGTCGTCAGATCCCACGTGTTTTCTGTTTGCTGTTCATTCCTTGCAATGACTTTTGCCATTCTTACCCCTCCAGTATCAAGATAATATAATTTTCTCAATATTCACTTGGAATTTCAAGCTCCGAAACTTATTGTGAATTATATAACATATAATAGCCGTACAGCAGCTCCTTCATCACCTGCTCCTTCTCCGGGGCGCCCTGCACAGTGCGCATCCGTATGAACCGCCCGAACATATCCATATGGAACGTGCCCTTTTGTATGTGAAGGTACAAAAACAGCTTCCACTCAAGCGGAGGGTTCAATATCCACCGCTCCGCCTCAATCGTCCAGCATAGATGAGGCGGGATACGGCTTTCGTCCAGGCCCAGATGATACATGAAGGACAATGTACTGTTCAGGACGCTCCGCTGCTGTCTTTCCCGCTGGATCATCAGTTTAATCTCACTCCCGGTCAGCTGCCTCGTTTCCTCTTGAAGGAATGGCTCTATCAGGAGGAGTTCCGGGACATCGGTTTCACGCCTCACGTATGACCACCTGCCGCAGCCGTGATTGTGATGGAGCATGATCCTGTGGACTTTGCCGGTTTTCGTATTGTAGGTGAATAAAGACCGCATATACTGGGTGGACAGCTGGAAATTCGTTGGCATGCATCTGCCCGATTCCATGCGTATGCTCTCTTCGTCAAGCAGCCAGATGACCTCCATGCCGAGTGAATGATACCCTTTCGACCGCTCTCTGATGAGCTCGGCAGAGATGGTGGAGAATTGAATTTCCAATGCGAGCCTTTCATCCACCAGAAGATCCGGGATCTGCTCGATGGCGGGCAGATAATACTCCATGGCAACGGCGGCGCTTTCCCTCACTTTCAGATACAGATCATGCTTTGCCTGGAGATGCTCAATGGACTCTTTCTTGTAGAGATAGCGGATGCAGTCCAGTATTCTGTGATGTGAGAAATGAGGCAGTTTGATATTCCCGGACTTGAATGTCACAGGCGCTTCGCAGACAGGACAGAAATACTTCCTGTTCTTCACTGCATCCGCTGCTGTAATCTGGCTGCCGTTTTCATCCAACGCTAAAAACATATAAAAAACCTCCTTTTCTATATATATGCTAGAAAAAGAGGTTTTTGATTATTTTTTCTGTCAGATAAATTATTTTACTTTAAAATATTTTCTTACCTGACTCCTTACGTTGTTGCTCATGATGATTGTGCCGTATTCTTCTATCACCATTGAAGCAATTTCCGCCGGTGTACTGTACTCGAGCAACTTCGCTTCGACGCGTTCGATCTCCATATATTCCAGGCGGTAGTCGAAGAAGATCTGGTAGTAGTACCTTCCTCCGTACGTGAACAGCAGGTCTTCATACTGCGTTTCGTCGACTTCCACTTCGTGGGTGTACTTGATCAGGTCCTCTATATCATCGAAATGGACCATTACAGGTTCCTTCCTCACTGGAACTGTATCCTTGCCGTCTTCCACCGCCCCGTCAAGGAAGTTTTCTATATCATTGTTATTTATATTCATAGGCGTCTGCTCCATTGAGAAAGGATCATCTTCATCACGTGACTTGGAAACTACAACTTCCACTCCCTTGTCATAGGCGTGGACCTGAATCCAGAGCGGGCCTTCCATCGCAAAGTCATCCTCCTGCTCATGGTTCACTTCATCCATGATCGACCAGAAGAATTCTTCGCCGCGTTTTCGGTTCATCCAGAGATCGTCACGGTCAAATCCGCGTTTTTCGATATCCTGATAGGTTATGAAAAACTTGATCGTCGAATCATTCACTCTTTCAATCCTCATCCTTCTCACTCCTTTTCACCGAGAATGGCTTCTATATATATTATACCCCATAAGCTCAGGGCAATACCAATTTTGGAATTGTAACCCATTATACGCCAAGACACCCACGGATATCAAGATATCCGCAGGTGTCTCCAACGTAAGTAATATATCAGTTTAAGGAAGGGAAACTTACATTTCAGCTAAACGCTTTGCCTCTTTGAGATGGAACGTCCTTACAGTCCTTGGGAGGAAACGGCGAATTTCATCTTCGTTGTATCCCACCTGCAGACGTTTGTCATCCATGATGATCGGTCTTCTGAGAAGCCCCGGATTCTCCATAATCAATGTGTACAGTTCATGCATCGGCAGACTGTCGATATCAACATCAAGTTTTTGGAAAGTTTTAGATCTCGTGGAAATAATCTCATCCGTACCATCTTCAGTCATTCTTAGAATTGATTTCACTTCATCGAGTGTCAGTGGTTCAGAGAATATATTTCTTTCAGTATAGGGAATATCGTTTTCCTGTAACCATGCTTTTGCTTTACGGCATGATGTGCAGCTTGGAGAAGTAAAAAGTGTTACCATGCAGCTCACACTCCAATTTCAAAAGATTTGTAATAGTAATCTGTACCCGTACAGTTAAAACATAAACCAGATAAGTATGATTTAACTTAAAACGTGGTGGATGACTTATTTACAATTATAATTATAAACCCTGAACATTAAAATAAAATGAGAAAACTCTAATAATCTCGCAAAATTTAAAGAAAATTGTTAAGATATTTTAAAGATGGTCCGATCTGCACCGTCATTGCATGGAACCCGGAAGTTTATTATCATATAAATAATGACATAATAAAAGGTGATTACGACATGAAGACATTATTCTCGGGTGTCCAGCCCAGCGGCATCCCGACTATCGGAAACTATATCGGGGCATATAAGCAGTTCGTCGAAATGCAGCACGAATACGATTCATATTTCTGCATCGTCGACCAGCATGCGATAACCGTGCCCCAGGACAGGCTCAAACTGCGTGAAAATACGAAGACGCTCGCAGCAATCTATCTCGCCTCGGGACTCGATCCTGAAAAGATCACTCTCTTCATCCAGAGTGAAGTTGCGGCGCATGCAAAGGCTGCATGGATGCTGCAGTGTGTCGGGTACATCGGCGAGCTCGAGCGCATGACCCAGTACAAGGACAAGGCGCGCAGGCAGAACCAGAAAGAAGGCATCAGCGTCGGTCTGCTCACATACCCTTCACTGATGGCCGCCGATATTCTGATCTACAGAGCAGACGTCGTACCGGTAGGCGAAGACCAGGGGCAGCACCTGGAGCTCACCCGTACACTTGCAGAACGCTTCAATGCCAAGTACAACGACATCATGACTGTACCGGAAGTCAAGCATCCGGAAGTCGGCGGGCGCATCATGAGCCTGAACGATCCGACGAAAAAAATGTCGAAGAGCGACGACAATCAGAAAGGCTACATCTCACTCCTCGACGATCCGAAAGCCGCTGCGAAGAAGATCCGCAGTGCCGTTACGGATTCAGGCAGCGAAATCCGCTATGACAAGGAAGAAAAGCCTGGCATATCCAACCTGCTGGATATCTACTCCAGCCTTATAGACAGGAGCGTTTCAGATCTCGAACTCGATTACGACGGCAAGAGCTACGGCGAATTCAAGACAGACCTCGGTGAAGTCGTCGAAGCATTCCTCGTCAGGTTCCAGGACAGGGTCAACTATTATCTCGACAGCGGTGCCCTCGATGACATCCTCGACAGAGGTGCAGAGCGCGCGTCGAGAAAAGCGGGCAGGATGGTCGAAAAGATGGAGCGCGCGATGGGTCTCGGACGCAAGAGGAATTAATAATAGTATATGGGGCGCACTCACCTGTTGTGAGTGCGCTTTTTGATGGACGCAGCCGGAGGCGTGAGAGACGGCGGCCGGCAGTTGTCGAAAACGGAGGCCGGCAACTCCCTTTAGCGGCCGCCGTATCGTAAACGGAAGCCGGCAAACACTTTTAGTGGCCGCCGTATCGTAAACGGAGGCCGGCAACTCCCTTTAGCGGCCGCCGTATCGTAAACGGAGGCCGGCAAATCCTTTTAGCGGCCGCCGTATCAAAAACGGAGGCCGGCAACTCCCTTTAGCGGCCGCCGTATCGAAAACGGAGGCCGGCAAACACTTTTAGCGGCCGCCGTCCGCATCCCCAGCCGAAAGACACCCTCATCCGCTGCAGCGGATGAGGGTGTCTTCATAATATATGTCAGTCTTCGTATTTCTTCAACAGCAGTGTAGCGTTGTGGCCGCCGAAGCCGAGGCTGTTTGTGATGGCGTATTTCAGATCACGCTCGACGGCGCCGTCCGGCACGTAGTTCAGATCGCAGTCCGGGTCCGGATGTTCGAGTCCGATTGTCGGATGGACTTTGCCGTCTCTCAGGCTGAGTGCCGTGATGATGAGTTCCATGCCGCCACCGCCGCCGAGGAGGTGGCCTGTCATGGATTTTGTCGAGTTGACAACCATCTTGTATGCATGGTCGCCAAACACTGTCTTGATGGCCTTTGTCTCGAACAGGTCGTTATATGGTGTGCTCGTGCCGTGTCCGTTGACGTAGCCGACTTCCCCGGGATCGATGCCGCCGTCTTTGAGCGCCTCTTTCATCGCACGCGCGCCGCCCTCTCCGTCTTCTGCCGGAGCTGTTATGTGGTGCGCGTCCCCTGTGGAACCGTAGCCGACGATCTCGGCATAGATTTTTGCACCGCGTGCTTTGGCATGTTCAAGTTCCTCGAGCATGACGACTCCGGAGCCTTCACCGATTACGAAGCCGTCACGGTCCGCTGAATATGGACGGGACGCCTTGTCCGGATCTTCCGAAGTCGAGAGTGCCTTATTGGCCTGGAAACCGGCAACGCCCATCCGTGTGATCGGAGCTTCTGTCCCGCCTGTGATCATGGCGTCAGCCTGGCCCCTTGCGATGAATTTGAATGCTTCACCGATCGAGTTCGTGCCTGTCGCACATGCCGTCACTGTTGCGCCGTTCGGTCCTTTCGCACCGTGCTTGATGGAGACCTGGCCGCTTGCCATATCCGGGATCATCATCGGCACGAAGAACGGGCTCACGCGTCTCGGCCCACGCTCGTAGAGTACTTTGAAGCCGTCTTCCAGCGCCTGGATGCCGCCGATGCCGGAACCGATCCAGACACCGACCCTCTCAGCGTTGTCATCATTTATCTCAAGTCCGCTGTCGGCAACCGCTTCATCCGCCGCCACCATCGCGTATTGAGTGAAGCGGTCCATACGGCGCGCTTCCTTCTTATCCATATAATCTTCAACATTGAAGTCTTTCAGCTCACCGGCAACATGAATATTATAATCACTGTTATCAAAGCGGGTGATTTTGCCTATACCATTTACACCATTAAGGGCATTCTCCCAGGTTTCAGTCGCTGTGTTACCAATAGGTGTGAGCGCACCGACCCCTGTAACTACTACTCTTCTCTTATCCATGTGTCTCCTCCTTATTGCTTCCCCAGGTCAGACATATCGAACCCCATGTGAGTCCGCCGCCAAATCCGACCAAAACAAGGTTGTCTCCTGATTTTATTTTACCATTTTTCACATCGTGATGGATACTAAGCGGTATGGACGCAGCAGAAGTATTGCCGTATCTGTCTATCGTCGAACTCATCTTTTCAGGAGGCAGCTCCATGCGCTCACGCGCCGCATTCATGATGCGGATGTTTGCCTGGTGCGGCACGAGGCGGTCGATGTCATCTGTTGACAATCCCGCTTTCTCTGTCACAGTGACGCTCGATTCACCCATCTGGCGCACGGCGAATTTGAACACTTCCCGGCCGTTCATGCGGATATTGCCGCCGTCACCCTCGTCACCGTAGAGATACGGACCGCCCTGCCCGTTGCTGCCGAGGTCGAATGATCTTATACCATAACCTTCTTCCACTTCCCCGAGTACGACCGCGCCGGCCCCGTCGCCGAATAAAACTGCTGTTGAACGGTCGCTGAAGTCAGTGATCTTGGTCAGTTTGTCCGCTCCGACGACAAGCACATTCCTATACGTTCCCGTCTGGATGAACTGTGCGCCTGTCACCACACCGTATATGAAACCGGTGCACGCTGCGAGCTGGTCCATGGACGGAACATTCCGGAGTCCCAGCCGGTTCTGGAGGATCGTTGCGACCGTCGGGAACTTCATGTCCCCGGTGGAGGTTGCGACGATGACAAGATCGATATCCTCTTTTGAAACACCGGAATTTTCGATTGCCTCTTTCGCCGCTTCGTATGCAAGATCGCTCGTATCCATATCATCTTCGGCAAAACGCCGCTCTTTTATACCCGTCATCTCTGTAATCCATTCATCGGATGTTTCCAATATCTTTTCGAAGTCCTCGTTCGTAAACACTTTGTCAGGTACATAGGTTCCAAGACCTAAAACACCTACATTATTCATTTGACCACACCTTATGTTCTCATATTATAACTAGGTACTAATTTATCACAAATAAAAGACTTTCACAATAAAAAGAAGCACCTATGCAGTTTTGCATAAGTGCTCCCACAAAGTGCGATTACTCGCTTACACCCCACTTATAAGGAAGGGTTTCTTCATTATGACCGATTTCGATGCCGTAGTTTACAACCCTTTCGTTCACCGGTTCAACTTCGGATCTGTAAAGTGTCGGAATCACAGGCATCTCCTCAACCATGAGTTCCTGCCAGTCGTTGTAGATTTCCTTGCGCTTTTCAACATCGAGCGCTTCCTCGGAGTTACCTCTTTCCATCAACTCCGTGCTCTCTTCAGTCTCATAGCGCGGATAGTTGAATGGTACATCCGGACCGTACAGGCCGTATGGATCCACATCAGATCCTACACCCCATGCACCCTGGTAGATATCGACTTCTTCATCGTCGTTCTCAACCATGTCATAGAATGTGTTGAACTCGATCAGGCGGCCGTTCGTCAGCTGGACATTCAGACCAATCTCTTTCCACGCCTGGATGTAATAGTTGCTCAGCGGTTCAGCAATGTCACCGCCGGACATTGATGCAAAGTTGATTTCCAGCGGTTCGCCGTCCGGATCTTCACGGAACCCGTCGCCGTCTGTATCTTCGTAACCCGCTTCATCAAGGATCTGCTTCGCTTTTTCAGGATCGTACTCAGGCACTTCGATGTCTTCATTGTGCCATGCATCATGATACGGTGTAATCAGAGTCGTCGCCTTCCAGCGCAGGCCGTTGTAGAAACGGTTGCCGACTGCATCGTTGTCCATTGCATGCCACATTGCGCGGCGGAGCTCCTTGTCCCCCATCTTCATTTCATCCGGCTTGTATTCCACATGGCCTTCCTCATCGTTCCATTCACCGAGTTTGAAACCGATGTAAGTGTAGGAGCCTTCGATATTCGCAAGCCATTCCACACCTTCCATCTCGGATACATCCGGGAACTGGTCCGTCGGGAAGTTGATGGCGACATCCGTTTCACCCGTTTCCATCGCATTCGCTATGGATGAAGGAGACACAACTGAAAGTTCAATGCCGTCAAGCTGCGGCTCTCCTCTCCAGTAGTCCTCGAATTTCGTCATGACAACCGCTTCCCCCGGCGTGATGGACTCCACTTTGTAAGGTCCGAAACCGACAGGGTTTTCGCGTGTCTCCGGCGCTTCCGCCATATCTGCAATCTCTACACCCTCGTAGTGGTGTTCCGGCATGGCGTATGGCCAGATTCCTGCGTTAGTCAGTGATGGCGCCAGTTCAGTATAGGTAAATACTGCCGTGTGGTCGTCCACTACTTCGATGCCGGAGATTTCATCGGCATCCCCCGCTTTGTATTCATTGTATCCTTCGAGCAGTGTGAATCCGTCAGTAGCACCGCGGATCCCCGGGTAATCAGGGTGACCGATGACTTCATATGCATAAACATAATCCTCAATCGTCATCTCTTCACCGTCATGCCATGTAATGCCTTCCTGTAAAGTGAAAGTGATTGTGCTGTCCTCTTCGTTCACTTCATACTGCATTGCACCGTCATTCGTATACTGGAAATCCTCGTCCATAGTGAACAGCGGCTCGTCAAAGAGGCTGATCACCTCGAAGTCCGGATTCCCCTGGTACAGGTTGAAGTTGAGCGTACCTTCAAATGGTGTATCAGATGTAAGTCCCACTTTCAACGTGCCTTCCCCAGTCGGTTCTGAATCGTTGGCAACAACTGTATTGTAGTCCTCATAGTTGTAGAGATCTTCCCCTGAAGCCGAATCTCCACCGCCCTCAGAGCCTTCTTCGCCGCCTGATTCTCCGGAGCCTTCATCCGATTCTTCTTCGGATGAACCGCCGCCGCAAGCCGCAAGCGCCAATACCATGATCAGCGTCATGAAAAACATCAGCTTCGACCACGAATATTTAGTCATAATATTTCCTCCCCCAAAATAATATTTAAACTGATATATATACTTAAGTTCAGCAGTAAACCGAAACTTAGTACCAAAAATTAGCAAATATTATGCGCCTGAGTTGAATATGTAAATGTGTATATGCATAATATTATCACAATTGTCTGAAATATCAATCGCTTATTTAATAAAAACAGCCAAAAATTGTATTTTTATGGTTACATTATACAAGGATGGTAAACATCATATGATTTTAATGAAAGCGATTTCAAAAAGTTTCAAAAGCGGAATTCCGTTACATGATTCATGCCACGGAATCCCCCTTGAATTTATGCCTGTCTCTGCCTTGCGTCACCTGCACGGCGGAGCGCCTCGCCAATATTGCGCACACACAGCATCATCAGCAGGATCAGTACCGCTGCCGGCACCCAGATCCACCATCTGTGCTGGAGCGTCTGCGAGTTCGTCGCATAGGCCATCAGTGTCCCGAGCGATGGATAATCCTCAGGGAATCCGAAGCCGATGAATGACAGGCCGGACTCGATGCCGATGTTGGCTGCCAGTGACAGTGTGCTGTTCACGATGATGATCCCGATAAGGTTCGGCATCATCTGTGTGAATACTATTTTCAGATGGGAACTTCCCAGTGTCTTCGATGCATTGATGTAATCCAGTTCCTTCTCCTGTATGGCAAGGGAACGTACAAGCCGTGCTGTGCCCGTCCACAGAAATGCAGCCATGATGAGCGAGAAGGTGAATATATTGTACGATGGTGAAATCGTCACGAACACGATGATGACCATGAGGAACGGAAGCACCATGAAGAAGTCGACGACACGCATCATCATGTTGTCGATCTGTCCGCCGAAGTAGCCGGACACGACCCCGTAGGCGATGCCGAACCCGACACTCATGATGGTGACCAGAATACCGATTGCAAGGGAGTTCCTTGTACCGATGATCAGCTGCCCGAATATGTCACGGCCGCCGTAGTCCGTCCCCAGCCTGAAATCTTCATTCGGCGGTTCGTTGATGGCGAACAGGTCCACTGCGACAATCGTCTGGCGGTCGAGGAACATCGTAAGTCCGAACACGTATGATGTAATCAGGACGAATATGATGAGCGAGAAGAGCGCAAGCTTGTCTGCAACAAGTTCCTGGATCAAAATCCTCCAGCCCGGAGTACTTTTCGGCAGGTTCTTTGAATCCAGGGCGCCATGACCGGAAGCGCCGTGCGGGATATCCGCCTTGACACTCATGTCCATGTCCCCTTTTTCATACCTGTGCGTGTCACTGCTTCTCGCATCGAACGGATCGCCGCTTCTCGGCCTGCCGTCACTTGCCGTCTCCCGGTCGTCCAGTTCTTCCCGTCGGCGTCTGCGTTCCTGCACGCTCATCATTTCGGAATTTTCCTCTTCCTGTTGCCGGCCCAGTCTGCCGTTGTTATCTTTATTGTCCATTTTCCACCCTCCTTACTTGATCCGTATCCTTGGATCCACGATGCTCAGAATGATATCGGACAGCAGTGCGCCGACGATTGCCATGAACCCGTAGAACAGGATCAGGATGTTCGCCACACTGAAGTCACGTGTCGATATGGAATCCAGGAACAGCCTGCCCATGCCCGGGTAGCTGTAGATCATTTCTATAAAGATAGAGCCGCCGAGCAGTGCCACGATTTCATAACCGAAGAAAGCTGCAATCGGAAGTATGGAATTTCTGAATATATGCCTGCTGTATACAGAAGACTCCTTCACACCTTTGGCCCGGGCCAGGACGATGAAATCCTTCTGTTTCGTTTCAATGATGCCGCTCCGGAGATATTGTACCGTGCCCACCAGGCCGATCAGCGCGATGGCGAAACTCGGCAGCACCAGATGATTGATCTTGCTGAGTACAAAGTCGAGGGTCCCCGGTTCTATGCCGGGGCCGACTGAACCGCCGGTCGGGAACCAGTTCAGGTTGTATCCGAAGATCCACAGGATGACCAGCCCGAAGATGAACTGCGGTGTCGCAAAGCCGAGATATGTATACCCGGTGATTGTCGTATCAAGCAGCGAATCATTATAGCGTCCGGAGACAAGTCCGAGCGGCAGGCCGAGCAGATAGATCAGGATTGTCGAGAACAGTGACAGCCAGATCGTATTCATCAACCTGTCGCCGATGACATCGAGCACCGGCCGCTGGTGGAAGATGGAGTTTCCGAAATCGCCCTGGAACATCGCGAATACCCAGTCCCTGTACTGGATATACCATGGATTGTTGAGGCCGAGTTCTTCACGCTTCGCTTCGATCGCCTCCCTCGGAATCGTCGGATCGATCAGGCCGGACAGCGCATCCCCCGGCATCATGGAACCCATGATGAATACGAGGACACTGAGCACGACCAGCTGCGGGAATGTCACCAATAGACGTCTGATTGTAAATTTCAGCATAAGTACATCAACCTTTCACCGGGAGCGCAACTCTGTGCGTCTCCGAAATGGATTGGAGCGGGAACGCCCTTCCCTCATCGTCGAGGGAGTCTGAGAAGTTCTGGTCATATTCCGTCTTGACCGTCTGCCTCACTTCCAGGTTGCGCTCAATTTTATCCACATTCGTATCAGGGATGGCCGCAATCAGACGTTTCGTATAAATGTGCTGGGGATTTGAGAATATATCCTCGGCGGTCCCCTCCTCCACGAGACGTCCCTGATACATGATGCCGATGTGCTGGCACATGTGACGGACGACCCCGAGGTCATGGGCGATGAACATCATCGTAAGGTTCATATCCTTCTGTATCTCCTGCATGAAGTTCAGAACCTGTGCCTGGACGGACACGTCCAGCGCGGATACCGGCTCATCGGCAATGATCAGCTTCGGATTCAGCGCGATGGCCCTCGCCACCCCGATCCTCTGACGCTGGCCGCCTGAAAATTCATGCGGATATTTGTACAGGGCGTCCCTCGGAAGCCCGACACGGTCGAGAAGTGCGAGCACTTCCTCCGCCAGTTCATTCTTCGGCTTCCTGTTATAGTTCCGGATCGGTTCGGCAACGATGTCGAATACGCGCTTACGTGCGTTGAGGGAAGAGTATGGATCCTGGAAGATCATCTGGATATCATCCCGGACATCCACTTTCCTGCCGGATGCATTCAGCTTCCTGCCGTCGAACAGGATATCACCTGCCGTGATGCGGTTCAGTCCCATCACTGCCTTGCCGGTCGTGGTCTTGCCGGATCCGGACTCGCCGACGAGACCGTATGTCGTCCCTTCGGGGATATTGATGCTCACCCCGTCGACCGCTTTGACATGATCTTTTACTGTATTGAAAAATCCGCCCTTGATCGGGTAATGCACTTTAAGGTCCTTTATCTCAAGCAGTGTCATCAGGCTCTACCTCCGGTACCAGTTTCCATTGCCGCATCCGCCGCTCGAGCGTCCCCGTCATTGTTCAGATGGAAGTTCCCATAGCATGTACATCTCACAAAGTGGTCATCTGAAATTTCCCGGAGCTCAGGATTATCTTCATGTTCCGAAGCAGGCACCCACGGAATGCGCGGTGCGAATCTGCAGCCCGTCCTGTCCATCTTGTCAAGAGGCGGTACGACGCCCTCAATCACATGGAGCCTGCTGCCGAGCATGTCTTCGGATGGCAGTGAATTCAGCAGCGAGCGCGTGTATGGATGCTGCGGATTCTTGAACAGTTCACGCACCGGTGCGATTTCCACAATCTGACCGGCATACATCACAGCCACCCTGTCTGCCATCTCTGCCACAACGCCCAGGTCATGTGTAATCAGGAGGACGCCTGAACCCAGGTCATCCTGCAGTTCGCGTATCAGATCCAGTATCTGCGCCTGGATTGTCACATCCAGTGCGGTCGTCGGTTCATCGGCGATCAGGAGCTTCGGCCGGTTCGCGATGGCAATCGCAATGACGACACGCTGGCGCATACCGCCGGATAGTTCATGCGGGAATGCTTCCGCAACCCGCTCGGGACGCGGTATGCCCACCTTGTCCAGAAGTTCGACAGCATAGGATTCACGTTCATTCTTCGATTTTTTGCCGTGCAGTTTCAATGTTTCCGTTATCTGCTGTTTTATTTTCATCAGCGGATTCAGGGCGGTCATCGGATCCTGGAAGATCATGGACATATCCCCGCCGCGTATCTTATTCATCCTGCCTGTACTGAGGGTTGTCAGTTCCTTATCCCTGAACTGAACTTCCCCCGTTATGCGGGCCTTCGTATGCAGCCCCATCAGTGAGAACGCTGTGGCACTCTTCCCTGAACCGGACTCTCCCACAAGCGCCAGCACCTCGTTTTGCCTGATGCTGAACGACACATGGTCTACCGCCGGATAGTACTCACCCTTGATCTTGAACGAGGTCGTAAGATCATTGACCTCAAGTAACTTCTCGGACATTAGCAATCACCCATTCTTTCCTTACTCGTAGCAACCCTTTGTCATGCGCCTGACGGCGCTTCTATGTAATATCATGAGGCAGTGTCCATCCTACCGGCCGGCATATGACAGAAACTCTGATATACCTGTCCCGGAAATAATTGTTGGACAATTCCAAAAACTGCACGTTACACATATTGTAATTCCGGGAGTTACCATTTGCAACTCCATTTTTTCGAATTGTGACAATACTTAGCATATTTTTCAAGAGTTAAATATACATCATTGCATAGGGCATTTCAACACCATGGCACGAAATTTCCCTGATATTTGAAACCGCTTACAATTGAAAGCTTTACGGCACCGGGCTTAGAATGTGATTTTGTGAAAATAATATTTTGTTCGCTTTTTGGTCATCAATCATACGGATTGCCACTATACATACAAAGCGTTTTAAGTTATTATTGGTTTATATACTTACGCAGTGGAGGCAGGACCATGAGATACGTTATCAGCTTTATCTGGGCATTCATGCTGACACAGATGGTAAACTTCGTCCTGAACAGTCTTGGCGGCGGCGGCCCTTATATGTTCTGGAGCGGTGTCGCATTGGCAGTACTGATCACAGTGACGATTGCCATCTTTGATGTAATGCTCAAACATCCGGATGATGAAAGTGAAACACAGCACAACCATTAATGCATTTTTAAACCCGCAGCCTGTCCCGGCTGCGGGTTTTCTTTTAATTTCAGCTATCCATATCCAGATTTTGAAATTCCATCATGTGGAAACGGGAGGATGCATCAGATGCCCACACCGTTTTCCCCGGTTACACGGTTATAAATCCGGTTGCAAATAAAACCCTCGCCGTTCAGGAAAACTTCTCTCCACGGGATACTTTAAATATCATATCCAATCTCCCGGACTTCAGAAACGAGCGTCCGTACAAGTTCTGCCGCAGGCATATACCGGGCCTGCTGCCTGCCCTGGCCTGCAAGCAGCATGGCATAATCCGGGGAACCGGTGTTCCTGGACGCTTCCTGGAACGGCCGGGTCAGACTGCGCTGCACCGGATAGGCGGTCATGTCATCCTCGAACATGCCGAACTCGGTTATGAATCTGTTCTTTACAGCGCGTGCCTGCCTGCCGGTGAACAATTTCGTCAGAACGGCGGGGACATCTTCCGATTCAGTCAGTATTTGCTTATGGAGCGGATGCGCCCCGCTTTCAAACGCCGCGAGGAAGGCGGTGCCCATCTGCACCCCTTCGGCGCCGAGTACACCGGCAGACACGATTTCCCTGCCGGTCATGATGCCGCCGGCTGCAATGACGGGGATATCCACGCGTTTTACACTCTCGGGGATGAGGGCCATGAGTCCCGTCAGACTGTCTTCCGACCGGCCAAGATACGTCCCGCGGTGGCCGCCGGCCTCAGCCCCCTGCAGAATGACGGCATCCAGGCCGGCGGCCCCGATATCCGCCGCCTCCGCCGCAGTCGTTGCGGTCGCGAGCGTGACGATGCCCGACGACTTCAACCGGCTGATATCGGCTGGTTCCGGCACACCGAAGATGAAGGAGACTGCCGGGACCTGCTCCTCTATGACGACGTCCAGCTGCCTGTCGAATTTTTCTCGGATCTCTTCCGGGGCGGCCGGCGTGACGGGTGCCTGCTCCAGCCCGAACGCGTCATACGCCGGCCGGAGCAGGCGGAGGGTGTTGCCGATGTCACTGTCCGTGACTTCAAATTCCCTCGGCACGAAAAGGTTCACTCCGAAGTTATTTTCTGTCTTCTGTTTCGTTTCATGTATCAGGCTGGCGAGGTCACCCGGGGCGAGACTCCCCGCGGCAATCATTCCAAGCCCGCCTGCATTCGACACTTCCGAGACGAGCTCCGGTGTCGTGATGCCTCCCGCCATCGGTGCCTGTATGATGGCGCAATCGATTCCGAGCAGTTCCGTTATCCTTTTTGAATCCATTGTGATTCCTCCCGTGAATATGTATCCCCGCCCGCTGGTCAGACCGCTTCCTTCTATAATATGTCTGATCCATATGAACGGCTGAACAACAATACAGACCTGCTCCCCCGGCCCGCATTCCGGTCTGGATCCGGTCTTTGTCCATAAACCCTATACCCCGACCCACACATTCTATGCACTTTTTTTAAGTCCGGCTATACAAAATGAGCCGCTTCCTCTATCATGTACTATTACTACAATCAATTACGAATGGAGCAATATTATGGTTAAAATACTGCCGGCTGTCCGGTCGATGAAGGATTTCGAGAAACTCATAGGGAGCGGATACACGGAGTGTGTCGTCCTGGACATCCATATCGGACATCTGGAGAGCCACATAGCCCTCATGAAAAAGCATGGATTTGAAGTCTATCTGCACCTTGATCTGATCAGGGGACTGTCCACGGACATCGCCGCCCTTGAGTTCATACACCAGCGTTTCAGACCTACAGGCATCATCACGACGCGCGGCCGGCTGATCAGGAAAGCCAACGCCCTCGGACTCAGGACGGTCCTCCGCATATTCGTCATCGATTCCTCCGCGATCGAAAAGAGCATCGAGCTCGTCAGACAGACGGAGCCGGATCTCATTGAGATCCTGCCCGGTGTTGTTCCCAAAGTCATCCACCTCTTCAACCGCGAAGTCGACGCGGATGTGATTGCCGGCGGGCTCATCGAGACAGAAGACGAAGTCCGGAATGCGATTTCCGCCGGGGCGAAGTTCGTGACGACATCCAACCGGGAACTGTGGTTCAGCGATCAGGATGATGAATAAAGTATACATCTTTTCATTCCTTTGGATGAAAAAAGTTGACAGCGTTAACAAAATGGTATAGATTGGAATGTAAGTTGATAAGACACGGAGATTTAGAGCCCGCATTTATAGCTGAACATAGCTATGAGTGCGGGCTTTTTCAGGTTTTATCAGCGTATTCAACCAAACAAAGGAGTGGTTAGCAATGAATATTTACCTTGCAGAATTCGTTGGTACGGCGATACTCACCCTCTTCGGGTGCGGTGTCGTTGCCAACGTCAATCTGAAAGGGTCCCTCGCCAAGGGGTCTGACTGGGTGGTTGTTGCATTCGGATGGGGGTTCGCCGTCACGTTCGCAGTCTATGCCATCGGGCAATTCTCAGGCGGACACATCAACCCGGCTGTGACACTCGGTTTTGCGGTTGCAGGGGATTTTGAATGGGCTAAGGTCATCCCGTACATTATTGCTCAGATTGCAGGCGGTTTTCTGGGGGCCGCAATCGTCTGGCTGCACTTCATGCCGCATTTCAAGGCTGAAGAGGATGAAGGTACGAAACTCGGCGTGTTCTCGACAGGGCCCTCATACCCGAACTATGTTTCCAACTTCGCGAGTGAGATCATCGGCACGTTCATCCTGGTGATGGGACTTCTCTTCATCGGGGCGAATGATTTTACAGAAGGGTTGAACCCGCTCATCGTCGGCTTCCTCATTACAGCGATCGGTCTTTCCCTCGGTGGTACTACAGGCTATGCGATCAACCCGGCACGTGACTTCGGTCCGCGGCTCGCGCATTTCTTCCTGCCGATACCCGGAAAAGGCATTTCCAACTTCAAATATGCAGTCGTGCCTTTCGTCGGACCGCTGACAGGGGGCGCACTCGGGGCTGCGGTATACAACACTGTATTCACCGGAAAATCAGATATATTCCTGATCATCACCATCGCCGCCACCGTTTTAGTTCTATTGTTCGGGGTATTTCTTAATAAGAGTATTCTTAAGAAGGACACAGCGAAACTTATGTAAAAAACAATTCGTAAAGGGGAATGAAATCCATGAAAAAATACATTATGTCAATTGATCAGGGGACGACGAGTTCCCGTGCAATATTGTTCGATCACGACAGCAGAATCGTCGCTGAAAGCCAGAGGGAGTTCAAACAGTATTTCCCTGAATCCGGCTGGGTGGAGCATAACGCCAATGAAATCTGGAGCTCTGTGCTCGCCGTCATCGCCGGCGCCCTGACCGAGAACGATATTTCTGCAGAACAGGTTGAAGCCATCGGCATCACGAACCAGCGTGAGACTACTGTCGTATGGGATAAGAACACGGGGAAACCTGTCTATAACGCAATCGTCTGGCAGTCCCGCCAGACATCTGATATTTGCGAAGAGATGAAAAGCAAGGGCTACGAGGATACTTTCCGCAAAAAGACAGGCCTCCTGCTCGACCCTTATTTCGCAGGGACCAAAGTGAAATGGATCCTCGATAACGTCGACGGTGCGCGGGAAAAGGCCGAGAACGGCGACCTGCTCTTCGGAACAATCGATACCTGGCTCATATGGCGCTTCACCGAAGGCAGGGTGCACGTCACGGACTACACGAATGCGAGCCGTACGCTCATGTACAACATCCACGACCTCAAATGGGACGAAGAACTGCTGGAGATGCTGGATGTGCCTGAGTCCATGCTGCCGGAAGTGAAATCCTCCAGTGAAGTCTACGGGGAAACCACTCAGTCCCACTTCTTCGGACGCAACGTGCCGATTGCGGGCATTGCAGGCGACCAGCAGGCGGCACTGTTCGGTCAGACATGCTTCAATGAAGGCGATGCGAAGAATACGTACGGCACCGGCTGTTTCCTGCTCATGAACACCGGCACAGAGGCGATCACAAGCGAGAACGGACTATTGACAACCATCGCCTACGGTATGGACGGCGAAGTGAAATACGCGCTCGAAGGCTCCATATTCGTAGCCGGTTCCGCCATCCAGTGGCTGCGTGACGGGCTGCGCATGTTTTCCTCTGCTCCGAAATCCGAGGAATATGCCAGCCGGGTCGATTCAACTGACGGCGTCTACGTCGTTCCGGCCTTTACCGGCCTTGGTGCACCGTATTGGGACTCTGAAGCGCGCGGTGCCGTATTCGGGCTGAGCCGCGGCACTGAAAAAGAGCATTTCGTCAGGGCGACGCTTGAATCCCTCGCCTATCAGACGAAGGATGTGCTGGATGCCATGCAGAAGGACTCCGGCATCAGCCTTGAAACACTCAGAGTCGACGGCGGCGCGGTTGCCAACGACTTCCTGATGCAGTTCCAGTCCGATCTGCTCAATACAGAAGTCGAACGCCCTGAAGTCATCGAGACGACGGCACTTGGCTCCGCATATCTCGCCGGACTGGCCACCGGCTTCTGGAAATCCACGGATGAACTCAAGCGGGTCAGCGATACGGACACCGTGTTCAAACCGGAGATGGAACAGACCGAACGTGAAAATCTTTATGAAGGCTGGCAGGCTGCCGTAAAAGCCACGCAGGCATTCAAACCCGAAACGAAACACACTGAAGATGAAAATCAATAAAGGACTGGTGCCCTTTATTGTCCAAAAAAATTAGGAGGGACATCATGCTGAATACATTAACCAGAAAAGATCAGCTTAAGCATATGCAGGAAGTGGATTACGATATCGTTGTCATAGGAGGGGGCATCACGGGTGCCGGGATCGCCCTCGACGCATCGAAGCGCGGGATGAAGGTTGCGCTGGTCGAGATGCAGGACTTTGCCGAGGGGACAAGCAGCAGGAGTACGAAGCTTGTCCACGGGGGGCTGCGCTATCTGAAGCAGTTCCAGGTCGGCGTGGTACGCGAGACTGGACTTGAGCGTGCGATCGTCTATGAGAACGGGCCGCACGTGACGACGCCTGAATGGATGCTCCTGCCTTTCCATAAGGGCGGTACTTTCGGCCACTTCACGACAAGTATCGGCCTGCGCGTTTACGATATGCTTGCAGAGGTGAAGAAAAATGAACGCCGCCGCATGCTGTCGATTGATCAGGTGCTTGAAAAAGAGCCGCTGGTTAGGCGTGATGGTCTGAAGGGCGGCGGCTACTACGTGGAATACAGGACGGATGACGCGCGCATGACGATTGAAGTGATGAAGCGGGCTGCCGAATTCGGCGCCGATCCGGTGAACCATGTGAAGGCGGACGCTTTCGTCTATGATAAAGGGAAAATCGTCGGAATCCGTGCAACTGACCAGCTGGACGGGGAAACATACCAGCTGCTTGGACGGCGCGTCATAAACGCCGCGGGCCCATGGGTCGATGATGTCCGCTCGCATGACCCTGAAGCGAAGAAGGGCAAGAAGCAGCTCCAGCTTTCAAAAGGGGTCCACATCGTGTTCGACCAGAGTGATTTCCCGCTCGGCCAGGCAGTCTATTTCGATGCGGAATCGGACGGCCGCATGATCTTTGCCATACCGCGCAGCGGCAAGACGTATGTGGGTACGACGGACACCTTCTACAACGGAGATGAAAAAGAGATGCCGGCTGTGACGGCCGAAGACCGCCACTATCTCCTGGATGCTGCGAACCACATGTTCCCGGGGCTCGACCTCACCGACAGCAGCATCGAATCCACATGGGCCGGCTTCAGACCGCTGATCCTCGAGGAAGGCAAGGACCCGTCTGATATTTCCAGGAAAGACGAGATCTGGGAGGCGGACAGCAACCTGATTACTATCGCGGGCGGCAAGCTGACCGGCTACCGCCACATGGCAGAAGAGATTGTGGATCTTGTGGCCAGGCGCCTCGGATCCGACTATGGCCTGAAATTCAAACCGAGTGACACGAAACACCAGCCGATTTCAGGCGGTGACGTCGGCGGCAGTGAAAACTTCCGGGCATACGTCCGGCAGATGGCGGACCGCGCCCCGTCATTCGGGCTCACGGTCGACGACGGACGTGAGATTGCCCAAAAATACGGCAGCAACACAGATATGATATTTGAAATCGCCGGCAACCTGAAGGATACGGCGGCATCGGACCGCTACGGACTGCCTCCTGCCGTCCACGCACAGGTGCTCTACTCCATCCAGCATGAAATGGCGTACAAACCGACGGACTATTTCGTGAGAAGGAGCAGCGACATGTACTTCTCGATCGATAAAGTCAATCAGTACCGGGATGGTGTCATCGGACTGATGAACAGCATATTGGGCTGGGACGAAGAGACGCGCAGCCGGTATGAAGCGGAACTTGACCGCTCCTATCTTGAAGCCACCCGCCCTGCCATGGAAAAATAGAGAGGACCTATTTTTATCCCGCGCTTCTTTTATGAGGCGCGGGATATTTAATTGCCGCAGTGTATTTATACAGCTGTCCATCAGGGGAAGTGTAGTTTTCCTTAAATTTGTTTGAATTATCTGCCATCTATAGTAGTATAAAGGTGAGGTTTACTTTTTTAAAGTGCTTTACACTTGATGGTCAGTATTTCTTACGCTTCTACATCCATTTTTATCCTTTTCAACATGAGTTTGACATAGAATGCCACTCCGTTATACTGAGCCTGTACGATGATTCCAATTTAAGGAAAAAATACTTGCTGGGAGGAAAACACTTTGAGGAAAATTTCGATTTTACTTACTTTCGCAGCAGCGCTTGTGCTGAGCGCATGCGGCGGGGGCGGTGGTGAAGACCGTGTTGCCGAACTTCAGGATTCCGGGACGGTAAACATCGGTTTTGCCAATGAACCGCCTTATGCATATGAAAACTCCGAAACAGGGGAACTCGAGGGTGCGGCAATTGATATTGCGACTGCTGTATTCAAAGAAATGGGTGTTGAAAACGTGGAAGGCCATCTGACGGACTGGGGCGAACTGATCCCGGGCGTGCAGGCCGGCCAGTATGATGTCATCACGGCTGCGATGGCGATCCAGCCTGACAGATGTGAGAACGCATTGTTCGCAGAGCCTGAAATGCAGTATGGTGAGGGCCTCGTAGTCGCTGCAGACAATCCGCATGATCTGCACAGCTACGCTGACATCGCAGAAAATCCGGATGTCACTGCGGCGCTCATGGAAGGCACCACCCAGTTTGAATTCCTTGAAAGCGAGGGTGCTGATTCAGAGCAGTTCATGTCGGTCGCCGACATACCGGGGCAGCTCTCAGCTGTACAATCCGGCAACGCTGATGTTGCAGCAGCAACAGGTCCGACACTCCGGGCCGCATATGAATCACTCGGCAGCGATGCGGTGGAAATCGTCGAAGACTTCGAACAGCCTGATATCGAAGGTATCCCGAGCTTCGGTGCCGCCGCATTCAACCTGGAGGATGAAGAACTACGCGATGCCTACAATGAAGCACTCGCAACTTTACAAGAAGATGGAACAATTGATGAAATCCTGGATAATTCCGAAGGTTTCACTGCTGAGGAAAACCGTGTGGAAACTGGCACAAAAACAGCTGCAGAGTTATGTGAAGGTTGAAGTGAAGGTTAATAATCATGCTTTGGTCCAGTTATTCTTCAGGAAAGACTGGACCTTTTTATTTTCTATAAAGGAGGGAGTACATGTCTGATTCCGTCTTAAACATACTGTCCTACCTGTCCCAGGGTATCTGGACAACGGTCAGCATCTTTGTCGCAGCAGCATTTTTTTCATATATCATGGCGTTCATAGCCGGACTTTCAAGAATGGTGAAGAATCCCATCGTGCGGGGCGTTACTGCATTTTATGTGGAAGTGTTCAGGGGCACGTCGCTCATCGTCCAGCTGTTCTGGCTGTACTATGCAGTGCCGATACTGTTTGACATCCATCTCGGAAGCAACTGGATCGTCGGTGTGATCGCCATCGGCCTGAACTACGGCGCCTACATGTCGGAGGTCGTCAGGACTTCGATCCTCGCTGTGGACAAAGGGCAGACGGAGGCAGCCATCGCACTGAACCTGAGCCCGGTGCAGCGCATGAGGCACATCATCCTGCCGCAGGCACTCAGGCTGATGCTGCCGGAGTTCGGCAACTATTCCATACAGATACTAAAAGGGACCGCACTCGTATCCCTGATCGGTCTCACAGATATACTCTACTACGGTGATATTTACCGTTCGACGAACCTTTCCGAAGGTCCGATGGCCTACCTGATGGTGCTCATCATCTACTTCATCATCGCACTGCCGCTGATATGGCTGTCCAAAAAAGGTGAAAAAGTCGCGAAGAAAGGGGTGGCAGGCTGATGTGGAGCTGGGAAACATTCATTGATGCATTCCCTTTCGTCATAAAAGGGATAAACGTTACACTCGGCCTGACTTTCACAAGCTATGCACTGGCCATTGCAGCCGGCTTCATCTGGCTCGCCCTGGAGTCGACACCGGTCAGGCCATTCAATTTCGTGATCTACTGGATCCGTGAGTTCATCCGGTCGACACCGCCGATTGTACAGATATTCTTCCTGTACTTTGCCTGGCCGATGGTCCCGTATATCGGGACATCGTTCACTCCGTTCATCGCAGCGATGATCGCCCTCGGCGTCCATTTCTCGACCTATATAGCGGAAGTTTACCGTTCGGGTATAGAAAGTGTCGACAAAGGACAGTGGGAAGCTGCAAAAGCACTGAATTTCTCCAAAAAAGATACATGGATGAAAATTGTGCTCCCTCAGGCGCTCCCCCCTACCATACCGATGCTCGGCAACTATCTGATCATCCTGTTCAAGGAAGTGCCGCTCGCAGCGACGATCGGCGTGGTCGGCATACTGAGCCTGGGAAGGACATACGGTGCCAACACCTGGTCATACATCGAACCGCTGACAATCGTCGCCCTGCTGTTCCTTCTGCTCAGTTATCCTTCCGCCCTCCTCATCAGGAAGCTCGAGGATAAAGTGAACCGCAGATTCGACAAAAAGAACACGAAAGTGAAGGTGACAGAATAATGGAACCGATCGTTCAATATAAGGATGTCCATAAATCATTCGGTGACGTCCATGTACTCAAGGGAATCAATCTGGATATCCATCCTACTGAGAAAATCGCCATCATCGGACCCAGCGGCTCCGGCAAGACGACGATCATCCGGCTTCTTATGACGCTCGAGGAACCGACGGAAGGCGATATCATCGTCGACGGGCAGAACCTGTGGAAGATGGAATCAGGAAAAGGGATGAAGAAAGCCAGTGAAAAACATCTCGGCATCGTGCGCAATGACATCGGCATGGTGTTCCAGCACTTCAACCTGTTCCCCCATAAGACCATTCTGGATAACTGTGTTGTCCCGCTCGTCAATGTAAGGAAGATGAAAAAGAGTGAAGCGGTGGAGCTGTCGAAGCAGATGCTGGACCGGGTCGGACTCGGTGACAAATACGAATCATATCCGACCCAGCTCTCAGGCGGACAGAAACAGCGCGTCGCCATGGCGCGGGCGCTCGTGATGAAGCCGAAGATCATGCTGTTCGACGAAGTTACATCCGCACTTGACCCGGAGCTCGTCGGCGAAGTGCTCGAAGTCATCCGGGACCTCGCGGATAACGAGGATATGGCGATGGTGCTCGTCACACATGAAATGGATTTCGCACTTGAAGTCGCAGACCGGGTACTGTTCCTTGACGAAGGTGTAATCGCTGAATCCGGCACCGCTGAAGAAGTCATAAATGAATCCGATAACCCGCGGCTGCAGGATTTCCTGCGCAGATTCCGCGGTGAATAGTATCACAGTTCCATCCGGTCTTCGGGACCGGGTGGATTTTTATTGCTTAAAATTCCTCCTCCTAAAAAAATGATACATTATATCCTAAATGAACAAATACGGTTTAAATGCGAACTATTACAATACCGGAAACGATTTTCTTTGTTATATTTAACGAACCGGGTTTTATTTCATTTAAATTTTTTTGGCACAATTTGACAGCGTTTTCATTAAAATGGGAGTGGGATTATGTTAGAGGTTTTAAATCGTATCAACGCAGTGCTCTGGGGACCGCCCAGCTTGATACTGCTCGCCGGAACAGGTCTCTTTTTAACATTTCAGCTGAAGGGTCTGCAGTTCTCAAAATTATGGTATGCTTTCAGACTGGCATTCACCAAAGACAAAGAAGATGCAGGTGCCGAAGGGGATGTCAGCAATTTCAAGGCACTCATGACTTCCCTTGCCGGAATGATCGGCAACGGAAATATTGCCGGTGTTGCGACAGCCATCACACTTGGCGGCCCGGGCGCCCTCTTCTGGATGTGGCTCGTCGGTCTGCTCGGCATGGCCACAAAATACGCGGAAGCCCTGCTCGCCCAGATCTACAGGGTCAAAAACAAGGACGGCGAGTATTCCAGCGGCCCGATGTACTACATAGAAAAGGGCATTGGACGGAAGTTCAAATGGCTGGCGGTGCTGTTCGCCTTCTTCGCTGCATTCGCAGCGCTCGGCATCGGCAACGGTGTCCAGTCCAATACGATCGCCGATGTCATGGACAACAGCTTCTTTGTACCCGGCTGGGTTACAGGGGTCCTCCTTGTGATACTCACCGGCCTGATCGTCTTCGGGGGCATCAGGCGGATCAGCAACGTCGCCGGCATATTCGTGCCGGTCATGGCGATCCTTTATATCGGCAGTTCCATCCTGATACTCATATTGAACTATGATCAGATCATCCCTGCATTCGGACTCATTTTCAAACATGCCTTCACTCCGGTGTCGGCTGCAGGCGGTTTTTCGGGCATAGTCGTCGCCCAGGCGATGCAGCACGGCGTTTCCAAAGGAATCTTCTCCAACGAAGCCGGTCTCGGTACCGTTGCACTGATTGCAGGAAACGCCCGGACGACCCACCCGGTGAAGCAGGCGCTCGTCGCGATGACCGGTACATTCATCGTCACGATCGTCGTGTGTACAATGACCGGCCTCGTCCTGATCGTGACCGGATTCTGGGATGCTTCAGGCGGCCTCCTCTCCGGAGTCAAACATGATCCGGGGCTTGAAGCCGGTGCCCTGACCAGTGCAGCATTCGGTTCCAGCCTCGGGATCGCCGGCGAGTACATCGTCTCCATATCCGTCATATTCTTCGGATTCTCGACGATCATCGCGTGGTATGTATACGGCACCAAATGCTTCGAATACCTTTTTGGGCTGAAATACGTCGCGGTATATGGAGTCATCTACATCACCGCGACATTCCTCGGCACAGTGATGGACCTTTCCACCGTGTGGGCGTTCGCCGATACAGCCAACGCTCTCATGATGATACCCAACCTGATCGGGCTGCTCTTCCTTTATAAAGTGATCCGGACAGAAACACAGAAATTCTTCGCCAATCCGGTCGAAAGGACAAATATGTAGCATAAAGAGCGGCCGCCGTTTTCGATACGGAGGCCGGGAATCTCATTTGGCGGCCGCCGTCTGTCTGACCGGGGCCGGGAACACGCAATGCCGGCCGCCGTTTTCGATACGAGGGCCGGCAATCCCATTTGGCGGCCGCCGTCTGTCTGACCGGGGCCGGAAACACGCAATGCCGGCCGCCGTTTTCCGAAACACCTCAGCGACAGCACAAAAATGCCTCTCCGGCACAGCCGGGGAGGCTTAATTTTATTCCGATCCATCCATATCAAATTTGAGTTCGCCGTCTCTGTAGTCGACTCTGATCTTCAGGCCGTCTTCCATATCACGGGCGATGAGCTCTTTTGCAAGCGGGGTTTCGATATGCCGCTGGATGAACCGTTTCAGCGGACGCGCGCCGAACTGGGGTTCGTACGCTTCGTCTGAGATCCAGTCTTTGACTGCTTCTGTCACTTCGACGGTCATGTGCTGGTCCATCAGCCTCCGGTTCAGGTCGTTGATGAGCTTATCGGTGATCATCTTCATGTTGTTTTTGGACAGCGGGCTGAACATGACGATGTCGTCCATGCGGTTGATGATTTCCGGCTTGAAGTACATGTGGACTTCACTCATGACAGTGTCACGGACTTCATCGGTGATTCCGCCGCCTTCTGTCATCGAGTCGAGCAGATGGTGGGAGCCGATGTTGGATGTCATGATGATGATTGTGTTCCTGAAGTCGACGGAACGCCCTTTGGAATCCGTGAGGCGTCCTTCATCGAGCAGCTGGAGCAGGATGTTGAACACATCGGAATGGGCCTTCTCCACTTCATCCAGAAGGATGACGGAATACGGCTGCCTGCGGATGGCTTCTGTCAGCTGTCCGCCCTCTTCGTGTCCGACGTAGCCCGGAGGGGCTCCGATCAGTCTGGACACGGCATGTTTTTCCATGTACTCACTCATATCAATCCGGATCATATGCTTTTCGGAATCGAACATCGTCGCAGCTAGTGCCTTCGCAAGCTCTGTCTTGCCGACGCCGGTCGGTCCGAGGAATAAAAAGCTTCCGATCGGACGATCCGGATCTTTGATGCCGGCTCTTGCGCGTATGACTGCATCCGAGACGAGATCGACCGGCTCATCCTGCCCCACTACGCGTTCATGCAGGATGTCTGAGAGTTTCAGCAGTTTGTCCTTTTCTGTTTCGACCAGTTTTGTGACCGGGATGCCGGTCCACTGGCTGACGATATAGCCTATCTCGTCCTCCGTCACGACTTCACGGATGATGCGGTTCTCCCCTGCACTTTCCTCCTGGAGCTTTTCTTCGAGTTCCAAAAGCTCCTTCTCCAGTGCGGGCAGTCTGCCATGTCTCAGTTCGGCCGCCCGTTCCAGTTCATAGTTGTTTTCCGCATCCTCCAGTTCCTGGCGTACACGGTCGAGCTCTTCGCGCTTGCCGGTCACTTGCTGGATCTGGCCCTTTTCCTTCTCGACGCGCTGGGCAAGCGAATGCTGTGCCTCTCGTGCTTCGGACAGTTCCTTCTGCAGTTCGCCGAGCCTGTTCCTGGATACGGAATCATCTTCTGATTTAAGCGCCTGTTCCTCAATTTCGAGCTGCATGACACGGCGGTTGATCTGATCCAGTTCAGTCGGGTTGGAACCCATTTCCGTACGGATTGTCGCACTCGCCTGGTCCATCAGGTCGATTGCCTTATCCGGCAGGAACCGGTCACTGATATAGCGGTCGGACAATTCTGCTGCTGCAACCAGTGCACGGTCGGTGATCCTTACGCCGTGGTGCACCTCATAGCGCTCCTTCAGACCCCGCAGTATGGAAATGGTATCTTCCACATCCGGCTCGGGAATCTGCACTTTCTGGAAGCGGCGTTCGAGCGCCGAATCCTTTTCGATATATTCACGGTATTCATTGAGCGTCGTGGCACCGATGCAGTGCAGTTCACCCCGGGAGAGCATCGGTTTCAGCATGTTCCCCGCGTCCATTGCGCCCTCTGTCTTACCGGCGCCGACGAGCATGTGGATCTCATCTATGAAGAGGATGATACGGCCGTCGGATTCCTTAACCTCTTTGAGGACGGCCTTCAGCCGCTCCTCGAACTCACCGCGGTATTTCGCTCCGGCCACAAGTGCCGACAGGTCCAGTTCAAAAATCGTCTTGTCCCTGAGACTGTCGGGCACATCCCGCCGCACGATGCGCTGTGCGAGCCCCTCGACGATCGCCGTCTTGCCGACGCCGGGTTCGCCGATCAGAACCGGGTTGTTCTTCCGTTTCCGGCTCAGTATGCGGATGGAGTTGCGTATTTCCTCATCCCGTCCGATGACAGGATCAATGTTGCCGTTACGCACTTCTTCGACGAGGTCGCGCCCGTATTTTTCCAATACTTCATATTGTACTTCCGGATTCTGTGTTGTCACATGGTTTCCCCCTCTTACTTTGTTGATGATCTCTCTGATCACCTGGTTTTTATTGCCCACGGTATCTTTCATGATCTCTTCCGTTTCGACTGCAGAGAGTAACAGATGTTCTACGGATACATATTCGTCGCTCATTTCAGCCATTATCTTCTCGGCCCTTGAGATCAGTTTTGTGAAACCGTTCGACATGTACTGTCCGTACTGGACGTTGTCGCCGGTTACGGTATTGTATTTCGCCAGTTTTTCATCATATGCCGCCGAGAGTGCCTTAACGTCTATATTGGCACGCTCAAGGACATCAGACGCCATGCTGTCGTCCATTTCGAGCATCGCTTTCATCACGGCTTCGATTTCGATGGACTGCAGTTTGAGATCCACGGAAATCGTCTGCGCCCGTTCGATGACCGACTGCACGGTATACGTCATCCTGTTTATATCCATGTATGTCACTCCTTTGATAAAAAGTGTTCCAGCAGAGTTTGACCTTTTTTGACCATAATTCAATTATACACTTTTTACCCGCGTTTTCAAGTATTTGATAGCTTTTCAAACCGAATTAATTTATATTATATCTTAGGGATTTTAGGAGGTCTTACTTTGGACATCATACTTATCATCAAATATGTATTCTTGGGGCTCTTGCAGGGGATCACTGAACCGATACCCGTCTCTTCAAGCGGCCATCTTGTCATAGCACGGGAACTGTTCAATATCGAAGCCAGGGGGCTTTCATTTGAAATTTTCCTGAACACCGCATCACTGCTGGCCATCCTGTTCGTGTACAGGAGCGATATTCTGGCGATACTTTCCAACCTGTACAGGTATTTCTTCAGACGTGCCCGGGATGAAGAAGCCGTAAAGGATTTCAAATACACCATGTATCTCATCATCGCGACGATTCCTGTCGGCATACTCGGTGTACTGCTCAAGGATGTGATCGGCGACAACATCTCAATGGGCTTTGTCGGCGTCATGCTGCTCGTGACCGGGCTTGCGCTCTGGTTCATCAAGAACAAGCGCGGCCAGAAGCGCGACGGTGAACTCACTGTGCGTGACTCCATCATCGTGGGTCTTGCGCAGTGTATCGCACTCACTCCCGGCATCAGCCGGAGCGGTGCAACGCTCGTCGGCTCCATGGCGGTCGGGCTCAACCAGAAGAGCGCACTCCGGTTCGTGTTCCTGCTCTACATTCCGGTGTCACTCGGCACTGCACTCATTTCAGTCGGGGACATCGTGAACGATCCGGAGATCGCGACACTCGCCCTGCCGTATACACTCAGTTTCCTGGTGACTCTCGCCGCCACATACTTCGCTGTAAAGTGGCTGCAGAACGTCATGCAGAACGGCAACCTCGCAATCTTCAGCTACTACTGCTTTGCGCTTGGAACATTTTCCATACTCTACTATTATATTTTCGTGTGAATAAAATTCCCGGGTCTCTGGATCCGGGAATTTTGCATTAAAAAAGCACCTGCAAAAGCAGGTGCCCGTCTTATATGATCTTAGCTCACGCCAAGAGCGATTTTTGCGTAACGGCTCATCTTGTCTTTGCCCCATGGCGGGTTCCAGACGATGTTGACTTCGGTCTCTTTCACTTCTGGCAGTTCGCCGAGTGCAGTTTCCACCTGTTCGACAATCTGCGGCCCCATCGGGCAGCCCATGGATGTGAGTGTCATCTCGACACCGGCTTTGCCATCTTCGTCGAGATGTACACCGTACACAAGTCCAAGGTTCACAATGTCTATGCCAAGCTCAGGGTCGATTACGTTCTCAAGCGCACCCATCATGCTTTCTTCCATCGCTTTATCCATCAATATCACTCCTTCTTAGAGTATATACCATTAATATACCAAAAAAATTACACTATTAAAATATAAATGATATGATAGTTTTATGAAAGATTAACAAGGAGTATACAACTGATGCACAAACATTTAATATGTCTGGACCTGGACGGTACACTTCTCACATATGAGAAGAAGATCAGTCCATATACAAAGAAAGTGCTGATGCACTTGAAAGAGATGGGTCATGAAATCATGATCTCCACCGGCCGCCCGTACAGGGCTAGTGAGCCCTACTACCGGGAGCTTGAAATGTCGACGCCTGTCGTCAATTTCAACGGGGCGTTCGTCCACCATCCACAGGATCTTTATTTCAAGACGGTCCATGAAGAACTGGACCTTGAAGTGGCGAAGGAGATAGTGGACCGGGTGCCGGATTTGAACATAAAGAACATCATCGCCGAAGTGAAGGACAATGTCTACATCCACTACCATGATGAAGTGCTGTTCGAAGCGTTCAGCATGGGCAACCCGCAGGTGAAGATCGGCAACCTGGTGCAGAACATAGAGTCGGGGCCGACTTCCATACTGATTCAGGCCGAAGAACCGGAAGTTCCGGGGATCCGCAAAGCGCTCGATGACCTGTTTGCCGAAACGATTGAACACCGCCGCTGGGGCGCACCCTACCCGGTGATTGAGATTGTCAAGAAAGGTATCAACAAGGCGGTTGGCGTCGATTATGCACGGGGCTACCTCGGTATCAGCCAGGAGCATACCATCGCATTCGGCGACGAGGACAATGACACTGAAATGATAAAATTCGCCAGGCACGGCGTTGCCATGGGCAACGCCATCGAAGAGGTCAAAGAAGCGGCCGACTATGTGACAGATTCGAACGACACCGACGGAATCGGTAAATTCCTGAATGCGCATTTCGAATTGAATATACAACCATAATCGAGAGGGGCGATTGATATGCAGTTATTCGCAGACAGCTGTTCTGATATATCACAGCAGGACTTCAAGGAAAAGAACATTGAATTCGTTCCGCTGAAAATCACTATCGACGACAAAGAGTACCTGGATCAGATTGAGATATCGAGCCAGGAAGTGCTTGATGAAATAGCGGACGGCAAACGCCCGCTTACCAGCCAGGCGAACCCCGGACAGTTCACCGACATGTTCAGGCCTTACGTTGAGAAGGGCGAGCCGATCCTCTACATCGCATTTTCAAGCGAACTTTCCGGCACATGGCAGAGTGCTGTCATTGCACGGGACACGATTCTTGAGGAACATCCCGATGCAGACATCACGATCATTGATACGAAGGCGGCGAGCTACGGGCTCGGCCTCATCGTCGAGCGCGCACACGGCTATCTGGAAGAGGGGGTTCCGAAGGAGGAGCTCCTCGAAAAAATTGAAAGTGATGTGAAAAGCATCCGCCACTTCTTTACTGTGGACGATCTGGATTACCTCGCCAAAGGCGGCCGCCTGTCCAAAGGCCAGGCCTTCCTCGGCGGGCTGCTCAACATCAAACCTCTGCTCCATGTCGAAGACGGCAGGCTCGTTCCCCTGGAAAAGCACAGAGGCATCAAGAAGGTCCACTCGAGCATGGTCAAGCACATGCAGGCGGACAACGTTGCGGGTGAAGTCCACATCACTCATGCGAATGCACAGAAACAGGCGGAGCAGCTCCAGAAGAAGATCATGGAGGAGACGGATGCCCGGAGTGTCAAAATCAGCATGATCGGCCCGACAATCAGCAGCCACACCGGCAATGGTACGGTTGCCCTATTCTACTTCAACGAAGGTGTGTAATATGAAACATTGTATTATCGTAGGGGGCGTGGCCGGCGGTGCAACCGCCGCCGCACAGCTTCGCAGAATAAACCCCGGCATCCGCATAACGATCTATGAGAAAGGCCGCGACATAAGTTTCGGCAACTGCGGCCTGCCATATAATATCGGCGGCGAAGTGAGTGACCGGGACAAGCTCATAGCCGCAACGCCTGAAAGCATGGCCGAACGGGATATCACCGTGAAGACGCATCACGAAGTCCTCCGTGTGGACAGCGGGGCGAAGAAAGTCACTGTGAAGGATAGCAGCGGGGACAGGGAGTTCGAAGATGAATATGACTATCTGATCCTCTCCCCGGGCGGGGCGCCGAAGACTCTGCCGGCTCTGCTCAATGTACCTCAGGCATTCGTCCTGCACAATCTCGGGGACCTGGATGATATCAAGGCGCATATCGACGGGCATGGTGTGGATAAAGTCGTCCTCATCGGTGCCGGATACATCGGTCTCGAGCTGATCGAGAACTTTGTCAGACGCGGCATGGACGTGACCTTTATCCACAGAAGCGAGGAAGTCTACCGGCCGCTCGAAGATGACATGGGTGATTTCTTCATCGAAGAGATGGAGCGCCAGGGCGTCGACGTCAGGCTTAATGCTGAAATCGTGGAAGTCACCGGCAATGCTGCAACACTCGATAACGGTGAGGAAATCGATGCGCCGCTGATCGTTGCGGGCATCGGCATACTTCCGCGCACGGAATTCCTCAAAGGCTCCGGTATAAAATTGAATGATTCCGGGTTCATCTGCACCGGTGATACCGGCCGGACGAGCGTTGATTGCGTCTATGCACTGGGGGACGCGATCGAGACATTCTATCAGCATACCGGCGGAAAGACGACAGTCGCCCTCGCGTGGGGCGCCCACCGCATGGCATACGTCATCGCCAACCAGATCAGCGGAAACGAAGATGTTGTGTTCGAGGGACTGCTCGGCACGAACATCATGCGGTTCTTCGACTATGATATTGCGACGCTGGGGCTTGAGCAGCACGAAGTCCTCGAGTACGACCACTTCATCGTCGACCACCGGCAGCGGAACAAAGCCGGGTACATGGACAGCAGCGTGCCGATCCATGTGCGGATCTATGTGTCAAAAACGGACGGTAAAATCCTGCGTGCCGCCGTCGTCGGCACAGAAGGCGTCGACAAACGCATCGATATACTCGCCGCCCACATACGGCTTGGCGGAACGGCGGCCGACCTCGCCAACATCGAAGTCGCCTACTCTCCGCCGTACTCCAGCCCGAAAAGCGTACTCAACATGATCGGTTACAAAACGATAGAAAAATTGAAGCAATTCGATGAATGATTGTTGATTGATTGTTGATTGAGCCATTTATTGAAAACCGCCGTTCCGCTCCCGTGGGAGAATGAGGGATGGCGGTTTTTCTGTGACGGTGCAGAGTTTTGGCATGCTTGTGACGTGTGGCGGACACCGCAGGCTGCCCCGGTTTCCGGAAAACGCTCCGGATCGTTGGACGGCGGCCGCTAAAGTGATCTGCCGGCCTCCGTTTCCGTTACCGGGGCCATCAATGCCGGTTGCCGGCCTCCGTTTCCGTTACCGGGCACCAATGCCGGTTGCCGGCCTCTGTGGACTGGACGGCGGCCGCTAAACTGATCTGCCGGCCTCCGTTTCCGCTACCGGGGCCACCAATGCCGGTTGCCGGCCTCGGTGGACTGGACGGCGGCCGCTAAACTGATCTGCCGGCCTCCGTTTCCGTTACCGGGGCCTCAACCCCGGTTGCCGGCCTCTGTGGACTGGACGGCGGCCGCTAAAGTGATCTGCCGGCCTCCGTTTGCGTTACCGGGGCCATCAATGCCGGTTGCCGGCCCCCGTGGACTGGACGGCGGCCACTAAACTGATCTGCCGGCCTCCGTTTCCGTTACCGGGGCCGCCGACGCAATTACAACACCTCTCCCATCAAAAAAAAGAGGCCTTGGCGGCCTCTACTCTTTCCACAATCGTTACATGTCTTCTTTTGGCTTCCGGCGTTTGGCCACTATCCAGATGAATATTCCGAATCCGCCGAAGATGATGAGTCCGGCGTAGACGTAGCCGTTATTGAGACCGGTCTCTTCAGTGATGGCATAGAGTTCTGTCTCTTCCCGGTCGAGGACGGCGTTGTAGCTGTCCTGTCCGTCTTCCGATCTGAGCTTGTCTCCGATGAGCAGGCCGCTCATCATCTTGCCCCGGTCCCCTGCTTCAAGCGGGACGTTGAAGTTTTCGGTCCTTGCTGTGTCGTTGATGTTCAGTATGAAATCGACGTCAGTGGTGTCGTATCTGACGACGTAGTGGCCGTCCTCGCCTGTTTTAAGTTCCGTCATATCACCGTCAAGCAGCTGTTTGTTCTGGGTGAATACGGTGTTGATCTCCTTGATGTAGTCGACGTCTTCCTGGTCTGTCCAGAGGTCCATCTGCCTGTGTACCGCAGGGATGCTGTCGCCGTTCAATGCGACTTCTGTACCGTATTGGAAGCTGACGGGGCCCGGGTATCCGTACAGATACGCGGTGAGCTGCTGGATGCGGGTACTCGGGAACATGTTTTCCCCGGCTGCATGCATGGTGAAGCGTTCGGTGAACCAGTGGTCTGCGAGCAGTATCTGTCCATCTTCCGGATAGGATGGTATCGCCTTATCCGTCGTACTGAAGGCTTCCGCAACTTCCTGTCTCATGGATTCTGAAGCGACATGGTCGAACCCTTCCGCCTCGACCGATTCGCTGCCGAGAATGCCGTATGTCGTCACGCCCTGCGGCATGAATTCCCGGGCGTCCACGCCGTCCTGCACCACGTTCATGCTGAGGCCGTCGATGCCGAATTCATCAACGAAGGATTGCGCCATCTCCCTGTATGCATCCTGATTCTCCGGCAAGCTGAAATCGATGAAATCCACATCGGCAATGTCAGAATAGTATTCCTGCTGGAGTTTATTGAGCTCAGGATCCTGAAGGGCCTCATATCCCTCCACTGCACTTGCCGGCATATCGACGACAATTTTCATGTCCATCTCATGCGCCGCGTCGACGAGCGACTGGAACTCTTCCGCCCCGCCGAATGATTCTTCGATTTCTCCGTAGTTTTCCACGTCATAGCCCAGGTAGTCCTCATCCGACTTGTCGAAAACCGGTGACAGCATGAGTGTGTCGAATCCCATGTCATGTATGTATTCCAAATTTTCCTGTATGCCGCGGAAGTCCCCCCCGAATGGAAGCGGCTCCTCCTCGTCATCCGTCACATTGACATCATTCGCTTCATCCGCATTGAGGAAACGGTCGACGACAACTGTATAGATGCGGTCGTGCGGTTTTTCCCGGGCTGATGCTTCCTGCTGGAATATACCGCCCACAACCAGCATCACCATTATGTATTTCAATAATTTCTGCATTGTAATCCTACCTTCTCATCTAATATCCCAAGTATACTAGATTAAAAATAAAAATATCATCTTTTCAAAAAATGTTCACAAAATCCCATAAGAAAAGACACTCCCCCGAAAAAGAGTGTCTGATTTTGATAATATTATCTGAACAGCGCAGTGAGCGGTCCCATCGGCAGATAGATGCCAAGGCCGATCGTGATGACTGCAAGTACCAGGAATATGGTGAACAGCGTCTGTCCGGTACCTTTCCTCTTCCTTATCACTGCCATTTCCATCAGTCCGATTGTAAACAGGCCTGCAAGGAACTTGAGGCCGTACAGCATGCCGTTGATGCCCATCGCCTGTATGAACACCACAAGGCCCGAAACCAAGACGATGACATAGAACAGCCTTGCAACCATATGGGGAGCTTTTGCATACTTTGCATCCGGGTCCCCTGGATTTTTAATTGAGAAGTAAGTGATGAAGAAGAATACAACTGCAATGACAATTGCTGTAAGGTGCAAGTGTATCATGAAATCTCCCTTTCTATTGTGAATCACTTACCATTCTAACATATCCGTCCGGATTTTCATTCCCCGATATATGTCGTAAGTGTGCCAATGCCGTTGATTGAAATGCGGACTTCGTCGCCCTTTTCCAGGAACTTCGGCGGGTTCATCCCGGCACCGACACCGCCGGGTGTGCCGGTTGCGATGATGTCGCCCGGCTCAAGCACGACATACTTGGAAACTTCCGCAATCAGTTCATCAAGTTTCAGCACCATTTCCGATGTGCTGCCGTCCTGGCGGATCTCCTCATTCACCTTCGTGACGATGGAGGTCTGTTCCGGGTTCGGCAATTCATCCTTCGTCACGATGAATGGGCCCATCGGGCAGCCGCCCTTCAGACTCTTGGACAGGAACGGCAGGAGGTGCTCTTTCTGCAAATCGCGCGCAGTGATATCGTTGATGATTGTGTAGCCGTAGATGTAATCAAGTGCCATCGAACTTTCGATCTTATCGGCACGTTTGCCGATGACAACGCCGAGCTCCCCTTCATAGTCGAGCGCACCGGTCACGTCCTTATGGTCCGGGATGACTGCTTCATCCCCGACAAGGCTCGTTGCAGCCTTCGTGAATACATAGAGGCTCTCAACTTCGTTGTCCAGCTCTTCAGCGTGCTTTCTGTAGTTGCGCCCGAATGCAATCACGTTGTTCGGCGGCGTCACCGGCGCAAGGAATTCTATATCCGCGAACGGTGCTTTATACTGGTCCGCATTACCGGACTGATCTGCTTTCTCCACTAATTTTCTTACGATTTCCTGGAAATCCAGAGTATTGTATGTCGATATCCCTTCGAGCAGCGTCTTCGGATAGTCCGCATCACTGCCGAAATCCTCGAACAGCTTCGGCAGCATCCATGCACTCTCCTCACGCTTTACCTTAACCCCGTAGTAAGTCTGATTTCCGTAGTTAAATGTTAAAAATTTCATGGATTACGCTCCTTTTGTTGTTTTGTCCATTATAACAGACAACCGGCTAATTTTTCTCTGATTTGTCTGAATTATCCGCAAATAATGATTCAATGCCGCCGATTCCCGCCTTTTGGAATAAAAACCCGCCGGCGATTGAAAGCGCATAGACTGCCGCCATGACCACCGCCATGGAAAGTATGCTGATGTCGCCGTATGCGGTGAATCCGACCCCGTAAAAGATGAATACAAGCAGTACGTTCTGAGCGATATACATCGTCAGCACTCTGCCGCCGAGCGGGGCAAACAGCGCGCCGGCTTTCTCCGGAATGACATCTGCGATGAACATGAGCAGGATGAAGTATCCGAGGGCGAGCACGGGGCCGCCGAAATTATCAGCCAAGAGTGTGCCGCTGTATGTGCCGAGCGTGACGACCTGGATCAGCTTCAGGGCGAGACCCCCGCCCGCAAGCGTGATGAACATGGCGACGGTGAGCAGATGGTTTGCAGAGAGCATGTCTCTGATATCGAGTTTGGACAGCGCCATGCCTAAGAGGACCCACGGCAGGACGGTGAACATGAGTGCGTACACCGTGCCGGGGATGTCCGCTGTGAATATTTCGATATTTTTGCTGATGATCGCAAAATAGTCGCTGCTCCTGAATATGCCGGTTTGTTCATTCACCGTCTGTATGGCCGAATACATCTTATCCGTCGGCGAGCCGATATTCTCCAGAATATCCGGCAGGACGTTCACGGCCATGTGGAACACGAACAGGAGGACTGCCGAAATCAGCGGCACGAACCATTTCGATTTCAGGAATAGAAGTCCCACGAGTGCCGAGAGTGCGAGCCCCGGCAGGAAATCCCAGGCGAAGATGAACACCGACTGCAGGGCCCCGATGAGGAATACGGTGACTGTTATCTTGACAAGATCCGAAACTCCCCTGCCCCGCCAGCAATCCAGCATGTAACCGGTAATGAGGGCAACCAGCGGCATGACGGCACTGCCGGTGAATATATTGATCAGATGATATGAGCTGAGCTCGTCACCGCTCAGATATTCATATACATTTATCGCATCAAACGGCATCATGTAGTACATCCCGTTCATGAGGAGTACCGGGAAGAGTGCGACGGCCAGGATGAATTTTATGCTGCCTTCTTCAGTTTTCAATTTTAATCGCTCCATAATCAAAGAAATATAAGTACACAGTAACATCTTTGCCGAGGGCCTGCATCGCAGAGCGTCTGTAAATATCCATCTGTGTGCGATATCTTCCGACGAGATCCGACGGTCCGAGGCCGGTGCCCGCCACACGGTCCGTCTTATAGTCCAGTATGACGTAGCTGCCGTCTATCTCGAGCAGGGCATCCATGATTCCCTGCACCATCTGATCCTCATATTCCGAGTAGCCGATCGCCTTCTGGTTCATGATGAACGGAATCTCCGTATGGATGGACTTCTGGCGCTCGAGCAGATCCGCCATCACACTGTCGGAAAGGAACTGTTCGATGTTACCGATCATCTTCTCCCGGTGCATATCAGTGATGAGCACGTCTTCCTGAGTATTGTCTTCAACCAGACGCCTGACATAGTCAGAGCGTTCCGGAGCCCCGAGTCCCCGCACTTCTTCGTAGCGGTTCATCATGTGCATCATCATCTGGTGCATCATCGTACCGAAGACGGGGGCATCGAGCGTCTCGTTGCGGAAGTTCGGCAGCCTCAGGTTCGGCGTCCGGTCATGGCGGATGACTGCACTGTCGTCCGGCGGCGTTTCATTGCGCCGTTTGATTTCCGTCACGGACTCCTTGAATACTGTACGCGTTTCGGCCTGATGCGGATATTTATAGAACAGCCTTTCTTTCAACAGTTCATTATCCGGCACCCTCAGCCCCTCGAGTTCAGAAAGTGATGCGAAACGCCTGTCATCCGCTCCAGCCTCCCCGGGCGGTTCAACATATTCCACTATGAGGGACGGAATCTCCTCATTGACGAAAATCGGGGCGATGAGGTCCTGTATGGTCCGGGCCTTCAGCCTGTCGTCGGCATTGATCAGCCCGGGTTCATAGGAATATTTTTCCTTATACTCTTCATTATAGACGAGCGGCATGATGAGTTTGTCGATTGCGCGGGTCATCGCCACATAGACAAGCCGCATCTCCTCGCTGATCAGCTCACTGAGTATCCGCCTGGCTGCCACTTCCGAATGGATGCTCGGCATCACTGCAAGCGCCTCGGGCAGGAAGCGTTTCATCGCAATGCCCTCTTCCGGATGGACACTGACCTTTTTCGAAATATCCATCATGTTCAGCCGGCGGTGCAGCCCTGCATAGATCACATAATTGAATTCCAGGCCTTTGGACGCATGGATCGTCATGACACGGAGCGTGTCATCGTCCGGTGACACTGTGTTCTCTTCCCCGAAGTCCTGGCCGTCATCGATCATGCGGTGGATGTACGAGATGAATTCATACAGTGACAGATGGGACATGGCTTCGAATTCACGCGCCTTTTCTATGAAGCCGTTCAGGTTTGCACGCCTTGATATACCGCCCCGGAGACCTGCGAAATATTCAAGGATGCTGAACTCAAGATAGATTTCATCAATCAGTTCCGGTACACTCATATACCGTGCATATTCCTGGAGCGAGGCAAGGGCATCCCGGAATTCATGGATCTTCTTCATGACCACCGCCGGACCGTCATATCCAACCAACGCCCCATACATGTAATCCGCATCCGATGACGCACGGATCCGTGCAATCTCATCTTCGGAGAAACCGAACATCGGCAGCCGCATCATGCCGACCAGGTGATCGTCCTGCAGCGGGTTGTCGATGACAGAAAGGATACTTATCATCGTGCGGATCTCAAGTGTGTCGAGATAGCCCGACCGGTTGTTGACGAACACCGGGAGCTCTGCTTCACTAAGCAGCCTGCGGTAGTTTTCATTATCCCGCGTGTTGCGTGTCAGAATGACGATATCCCTGTAGTCTGCGCCTTTCCTTACGAGCTCCCTGATCACATTGATGATGTGTTTTATCTTCGCATCCCCGCCATATTCAGCCCGGTTTTCGATGATATGGCACTCTGAAGGGAGCGGCGCCTCTTCGAGATAGTTGCCCTGCACCAGCCGGTGTGTGTCATCATACGAAATCTCTCCGACTTCCCGGTCCATGATCTTTTCAAAGACCGTGTTGGTAAGGCTGAGCACTTCCCCGCGCGAGCGGAAGTTGTGGTTCAGGCTGATCAGCCGGCCGCTGCCGCCTGTCCTGAAGCGTTCCGACTTGGTGATGAACAAAGACGGGTCGGCCTGGCGGAATTTATAGATGGACTGTTTGACATCGCCCACCATGAAAAGATTCCCGTCCGATTCGCCGCCGGTCTTAAGCGCCTGGATGATGGCCTCCTGGACACGGTTGATATCCTGGTACTCATCGATCATGATCTCCTTGAACTGGCGGCGGTAGCGCTCCCCGACCGCCCCGTCCCCGGCGCTCAGAATCTGGAGCGCATAATGTTCATAATCCGAAAAGTCCATCTCATTGCGTGCACGCTTCTGCTGCCTGAAACGCCGCATCACAGAAAGTGCAATATCGATGAGCGCGTTATTGGCACCGTTCATCGGTGCGAGTTCCGCTTTCACGCGTCCGAGATCATACGCCGGTGCGTCACGCACCTCATTGTAGCGGTCCCGCACCCGCTTCTGCACGGCGAGCAGCGCCGCCTTGTCATCGGGATCCGCGATATTTTTGATGAAGGCGGAACGGCCGTCCTTCAGTGCGAATGCCGGCAGTTCCACAGGCCGGCCCGCCATTACGTCACCTGTCGCCCGCTCGACAGACATGACGGCGGATTCAAGCGCATCATAGGCATCCGTCACCTGGGTGTCCTTGATCGATTCGTGCACCGCCGTCCTGTAATGGGTCCGGAGCTTTCCAAGATCTGCACCAAGCGCATCGAGCTTCAGCCGGATGTCATGGTTGTGGTCCGAGAGTATGCCCTCGAGGCGGTCCACGTCGATATACTGGTCTCTGTTCCCTTCAAGGAATCCTTCCGGATCCGGGCTTGCAACCGCCGTATAATAAAGGTCGCGTATGGTGCCGAGCAGCCCGTCGTTGCTCTTATCCGTCGACAGCATGGTGGAAACAAGCCTGAAATCTTCGTCCGGCGCCATGTAATAGGATTCGAGCACACTGGAAATCACATTCTCCAGACGGAGCTTCATCTCGATATCGCCGAGTGTGCGCATGTCCGGGGACAGGCCGATTGCATTATAGTGCATCTGGATGAGATGGAGACAGAAGCTGTGCAGCGTCGATATATGTGCCTCTTTCAGCTTCAGCGACTCCTCATATATCCTCGGGTCCCTCTTTTCAAGGAATGCCTTCATGAGGGCTTTCTCGATCTTCTCCTTCATGTCGCGGGCACTCATATTGGTGAAGGTTGCAACGAGGACCTCGTCGATAGAGTACTTCTCCTCCAGGATCTTCCGGATGATGCGTTCAACCAGCACCGTCGTCTTCCCGCTTCCGGCGGCTGCCGCCACAAGGACATCGGAGCCTTCATATTCAATCGCTTCGAGCTGTTTAGCTGTCCATTGGACCATTGTCTCTCGCCCCGCTTTCAAAATTCTCTATCGTTTCGTCATCCACCGTATTCATCCTGATATCCCGACGGTTCATCAGCGGATCGATGCGGCAGGCGGATTTGAAGTCGCACATTTCACACGCGAGCCTCGTATTCGACGGATCGAGTGATATCGGTGAGGCAAGCACCTCACCCCGGTACATGCGGTCCGTCGTGTCCCGGTACATCTGCATGATATATTCCGCATAATGTTCAAACAGAAGCGGGCTGTAGTACCTGTGCCGTGTCGCTTTATTTATTTTCCCGGTCCTGGTGACTGAGATCGGGTAGTAGGTGCTGTACGCTTTGTAATCATCGAGTTTTGACAGCATGCCCGTAATGCCGGCCGAGGTCTCATCGATCATGCCGTCATAGTCGGCATTTTCATTGATGAAGGCGCCGTCCGGCCGCATGCGCTTCTTCTGTTCCTGTTCGGCGTGCTCCAGCGACTCCTCACCGTCGAGCGAGATGAGCGGATCCCTGACCGGGAAGAACAGCATGCTGTTCGGCATGATCCTCTCTTTGCCGAAATACTCCGGCCCTTTCTCCACAAGTACATGCATATATGTCATCATCTGCAGTTCGAGGCCATTCAGTATGCCCGCTTTCGAAATGGAACGTGCACTCGACTTGTAGTCGATCAGGTTCACATAGGCGCCGTCCTTCGTCTCATACATATCCACCCGGTCGATCTTGCCCCGCAGGTGGATCGTGTGTCCGTCCCCGCTCGTCAGCGTCACTTCGTCAATCGGACTTTTCACGAAGCCGTATGACAGTTCGGCTTCTGCAATCCTGTAGTCTCCCAGTTCCTCGATATCCCGCATGAACAGGAGCAGACGGACGATTGCACCCCCTGCACGCTGCTTCAGCGACTGGTAGTATCCCGTGTGATCGAAGATGCCGAACTGTATCGACCGGGCAAAACGCTCGATGGAATCCTCCACCTGCATCCTTATCTTCTCTTCATCATGGATGAGCGTAAACCCGAGTTTCGTCACGGTATCATAGAGTACTTCGTGGTACAGGTTTCCCAGTTCAAGCGGTGCCACCTGATAGGGCTTCCTCACATTGAGCTTGAGGCCGTAGGCGCTGAAATGCTGGAACTGGCAGCGGTGGAACGTCTCAAAACGCGAGACGCTCGCATTCATCTCCCCGCCGTACAGCGCCTGTGCGGCTTCTGTTGACAGCGGCCGGGCACGGTTGTCATGTGTCAGATTGCGTCTGAGCCTCGGATAGAAATCATGCCAGCTGTCCTTCATGAGCATCTGGAACGTCTCGATCCAGGGCCGGTATTCCGGCAGCCTGAGGAAATCCGCGGGGTCCTCCACCTGTGACGTCATCATCTCACGCATTTTCAGGTGCAGGAGCGGCTCCATGCTGGCGGCCGATGATATCAGGCGCTCCGGATTGAAGCGGCTGTACTCACTCACCCGCCTGTACTCGTAATTCCTCACACGCTCCGGGTGAGGAGGCATCACTTCATCGAGGAACGGACTGCGCTTTGTCACATCACCCGACGGCAATGTGACACTCCAGCTGAGGTACAGCCCCTCGGTCGCCCGGGTGATCGCCAGATAGAATACGAAACGTTCATCCCGGGCAAGTGTCCTTGAGCTTGGCGACAGTTCGATGTCCGCCCGTTCAAAGAGTGCCTTTTCCTCGTCGGAGATGATGTCGCTGTTCCTTGTCTCCCGGGGCATTGCGTCACGGTTCACGCCGATCAGGAAGATATATTTCTTGTTCTCCACTTTCGACAGGTCGAGTGAACCGACCATCACCTGGTCTATTGTGGAAGGGAGCAGGCTGAATTCCGCATTTTTAAGCCCGTCCATGAAGGCCTCATAGAAGACCTGGAAACGGACTGCTTCGTCGTCGTAGACGACATAGGCATCGTCCAGCAGGCGGATGAACATATTATATGCCTGTTCGGTTTCATCCCTTTCCTGGATCTGGTTGTTTTCATCCTGACGGACCATCTCCTCAGTGATCTTCTCAACTATTCCTTCTGCCATCAGGAAATCATAGATCAGGCCGATGTAATCGCGCACTGTCCGCTCCGTCCTGAATTCGGCGAACAGCTTCTCAAGACGCGAGAGGACTTTATTCTTGAAGTCGATCATATCCTGATACTGTCCGCTCTTGTCCACGGTATGGAGCACGCCGTTTTCGTCCGGCACTGTGATGTAGCGGAATTTGTCGTCATCGAACAGGGCGGCGCCGCCGAGGCCGCGCTCCAGCGCAAAGTTCTCCAGCTGGTCGATGTACACCCTGTCTGTATCCTCACACAGATATCCTGTCTTCAGCACGTTCATGAATGAATTGAATTCGTAATTTTTCGTGTAGCAGTCGAGGAGCGCCATGATGAACTGGATGAACGGGTGGGAGTACATCTGGACTTTCTTGTCGATATGGTATGAAATGCCGAACCGCCTGAAGACGGACCTGATGATCGGTTCATAGGAGACATCCCTGTAGAGGATTCCGATATCGTTGTAGTAGGCGCTGCCGCCTGCCACGAGACGTTCTATCTCCCGTGCCGTTTCAGTGATCTCCTCAAGGGCATTCGGCGCTTCGGTGATCGTCACTCCCTCATAGTCATACATCGCTTCCTGTTCTGCGAAATGCGATTCGATCTGGATGAGACCTTTCTTTTCGGAGCGTTTGAAGTCCTGGCCGAAATGCTCGAATTCGAGGTTATCATCCCCCATGAAGAAACGGAGCCTTTCGATGACGGCATCCGTCTTCCTGAACAGTTCCTTGTTCGTCCCCTGATGTGTGAGGAGGATGTTTATTTCCCGCACGCGGCTGTGAAGCGCCTCTATCAGGGCATATTCCACTTCGGTGAAGTTGTGGAAACCGTCGATATAGATCACTGCATCCTCGAGCGATCTGATGGTCTCACCGGAGTAGAGGAGATCGATGAACTGGTCGGTCAGGTTCAGATCTTCTATCTGGAGTTCCGCCGTCCGCCGGAGCCACTGTTCATAGATGTGGCAGAGGTCGCTGAACTTGTCCTTCATGCGGCCGGTGTCAGGCTCCGCCCGTCTCAGATCGAGGGGGGTCACCCGGTAGGCGCTCAGCTCTTTGAGCATATCGAGCACTTTCCCGGAGAATTTTATGTATTGCGAACTGTCCCTGTAGAACGACAGCTCCTCCTTCATCTCCGTCATCATCTTGTGGAGCAGCATTATATGCCCGCTTTCCGACAGTGCGTCCCGTGTGGAATGGCCTGTCTCGTTGAAGACATGCCACATGAAGCGGGAAAAGCTGAATACTGCGGCCCTTAGACTGCCGCCTCCCCCGTTGCCCCGGGCATCCGTAATGATGTTTTCATATCTCAGCGTATTCTGCGTCGGCGTGATGATATAGATGGCGGCACCAAGCGGCCGTCCTTTCGTTTCCGCTTCTATGTCGTCGAACATCCGCCCTGTCTTGCCGGTACCGCTGACACCGGTCCATATCTTTATCGTCATAATATTCCACTCCTCGGGGTAGACAAAAGACACCCATCATCCGGGTGCCTTTTCCACTTAGTCAAAATTGATGGATATTTCATTGAGCGGCCAGAATCGGAGCTGGACTTCCCCGATCACTTCCGACTGGCTGACCAGTCCGAAATCACGGCTGTCCCGGCTGACCGGCCGGTTGTCGCCCAGCACGAGGAGGGTCCCTTCCGGGATCGTCTCCTCTTCGACACCAAGTTCCTCCAGTGTGAAATTGTCCATGTATGAATCTTCCGTATGCGTCACGTAATCCTCATTGAGCGGCTCGCCGTTCACATAAACCTGCTTGTCTTCCATCCTGACGGTGTCACCGGGTGTGCCGATTACACGTTTCACATAGGCCGGCCCCTTTTCAGAATTGAAGACGATCACGTCACCCGTCTCATAATCGGTGAAATTATCCATGAATTTGTTGACCACCACTTTGTCCCCGTCCTCGAATGTCGGGTCCATGCTCAGTCCATCCACCGTGAACGATACGAACAGGAACTGTCTGATTATCACTATTAGGACCACCGCGACCATTATCGCGACGAGCCATTCCTTTATTTCCTTCAGCATAATGCCACACCTCTATTTATCCATTTTTCTGTGAATGTACTTCTGGTACCATTTCGAAAAGAAATAGACGAGCACCAGTCCGGCAATTGACAGCGTAAGCCGCAGCGGCGAATTGAAGAATGATGTGACATCGTATCCCACAAGAGCCATCGTCAATATCATGATCGCTTTTGCTGCAAGCAATATATACAAGTATACGACTTTTTTAAGATTCGATAAAGCCGCAATGACATTGATCACCGACGTTGGCGTAAAAGGCAGCGACAGCAGGACGAACAGGAAGACGAAACCGCGCCGGTCGATGAACGACAGCATCTGGCCGAGCCTTCTGTGCTTCCTGATATACTTCTGTGCGGGTCTCCTGAAAAAATAACGTACGAGCAGGAACACGAGGTAGCTGCCGAGCACCGTCCCGGAATAGCTTGACAGGGAGCCAAGTATGAAACCGTATGAATTTATATTGACTACCACGATGATGAACAGTGGCAGAAACGGCAGGAATGATTCCATCAATACGAGCAGGAACCCCACGATGAGCCCGAGCTGCTCAACTTCCTGAAACAGCTGTTCAAGCCCTTCCTGAGTCATCAGCTTTTCAAATATTGCTTCCACATTAATAACCCCGTCCTATTTAAGAAAGGCTATATTACACTGTAATATAGCCTTGAGTTCTATACAATTATATAATTTTTATCCGAGTCTGTCATTCAATTGCTTCCGCAATTCTTCATACCCGGATTTTCCGAGCAGTGCGAACATATTCTGCTTGTATGCTTCCACACCCGGCTGGTTGAACGGATTGACGCCGAGCAGGTAGCCGCTCAGTGCACATGCGATTTCGAAGAAGTAGACCATGTAGCCGAACGTGTAGGCATCCATCTTCGGAATCTGCACGACCATGTTCGGCACACCGCCGTCCACATGGGCAAGGATCGTGCCCGTCATCGCCTTGTGGTTGACAGCGTCGACTGTTGTCCCCGCAAGGTAGTTGAGGCCGTCAAGATCGACCTCCTCCTCTTCGATCGTCAGATCGGACAGCGGTGTTTCTACATCGATGACCGTCTCCATCAGCATCCTTCTGCCTTCCTGGATATACTGTCCCAGGGAATGCAGGTCCGTAGTAAAGTTTGCACTGTGGGGCAGGATGCCCTTATTGTCCTTCCCTTCACTTTCCCCGAACAGCTGCTTCCACCATTCGCCGAAATATTTGAGCCGCTCGTCATAGTTGATGAGCATCTCGACATCGTATCCTTTGGCCAGGAGCGCATTCCGCACTGCTGCATACTGGTAGGCCGGATTGTCTTCGAGTGCTTCCGCCGCCAGGTCGTCCATTGCTGCACGCGCACCTTCCATCATCCGGCTGATATCGATGCCTGATGCGGCGATCGGCAGGAGTCCGACAGCGGTCAGTACAGAATATCTGCCGCCGACATCATCGGGTACGACGAACATTTCATAACCCTGCTCTTTGGCCAGTGTGTTGAGTGCCCCCTTCTCCCGGTCTGTCGTGACATAGATGCGGTCAGCCGGGCTGTCATACTTTTCCCCAAGCAGTTTCTTGAACACGCGGAACGCGATGGCCGGTTCCGTCGTTGTGCCGGATTTGCTGATGACATTGATGGAGAAGTCCCTGTCCTTCAAATAGTCTTTGAGCTCATTCATGTAATGGCTGGACAGGTGATGACCGGCGAAGATGATCTCCGGCCCGTTCTGGCCAAACGCCGGCGCCATCATTTCAATCGCAGCCTTCGCCCCCAGGTAGGAGCCGCCGATGCCGATTACAACCAGGACATCAGAGTCACTCCTGATTTTGTCCGCTGCTTTTCCCACGCGGGAGAACTCTTCCTTATCATGGTCTTTTGGCAGATCGACCCAGCCGAGATAATCGCTGCCTGCACCGGTGCCTTCGCGGATCAGTGAATGGGCGGCTGAGACGAAGGGCTTCAGGTTGTCCAGTTCCTCTTCGTTTAAAAATGCTGAAACATTACTATAATCGAATTTGATGTGTGTCATAGCATCCTCCAAATAGTTTATCTATCTTCTACATTGTAGATAAAAAGGGCATGACTAATCAAATATTTTCGACGTTACTTTTTCCAGTGCGCTTTTTTGGGGGATGATCCCGCTGATCTCATCCGCCTTCCCTTCATGCAACAGATTGACGATGCGGCTGCCGACGATGACGCCGTCACATGCAGAACCGACTTTCTCCGCCTGTTCGCGCGTACTGATGCCGAATCCTGCACATACAGGTGCACGGCTCAGTTCAGTGATGTGCTCCAGATGATCATAGAGGGAATCGTCAAAGCCGTCGCGGACACCCGTCGTGCCGTTCACCGTCACCGCATAGACGAAACCTTCCGCGGTCCCCGTCACTTCCCGGATACGTTCCTCGCTGCTCGTCAGCGTGACGAAGCGGATGATTGCGATGTCGTATTTGGCAAGCGGCGCGCCGAACTCGCCCTCCTGTTCGAACGGGACATCCGGCAGGATGACGCCGGCGACACCCGCTTCATGCGCAAGGCCGGAAAATTTTTCCGCCCCTAGGCTGAGTACCGGATTTGCATATGACATGATGACGACGGGAATGCTGATTTCCGCCTTTATGCGGGCCAGTTCCACAAGCACCGCCTCAAGCGTCACGCCTTCGGCCAATGCACGCCGGCCCGCCGCCTGGATTGCCGGGCCGTCCGCCACAGGATCCGAGAATGGAATGCCGAGCTCGATGATCGATACGCCCGCTGACTCCAGCTCACTGATCCGGTGCCCGAGATTCGACAGCCCGCCGTCACCGGCCATGATATAGGCGATGAAGGCTTTTTCATTTTTTTCCTTCAGTCTGTTGAATGTGTCCCCGACCTTGAATTTACTCATATCCGACCGCCCCTTTCAGCCGTTCCTTGATTTCGGCAACATCTTTGTCCCCTCTGCCAGACAGACAGATGACAAGACTCTGTTCCTTTGTCATCCCGGGCGCCATCTTCAGCGCGTGGGCGACGGCATGGGCGCTTTCAAGGGCCGGGATGATGCCTTCGGTCCGTGACAGCACCCTGAAGGCATCGAGTGCCTCCTCATCAGTGACATGTGTATATTCTGCACGGCCGATTGACTCGAGGTGGCTGTGCTCCGGTCCTATTCCCGGATAATCAAGACCTGCGGATATCGAATAGGCTTCCTGTATCTGTCCCGCTGCATCCTGCAGCAGATGCATTTTTGCACCGTGGAGGATGCCGATGCGGCCGTCTGCGAGCGAAGATGCATGCTCGCCCGTCTCAATACCGTGCCCTGACGCCTCCACACCGATCATCCTTACCGACTCCTCTTCGATGAACGGATGAAACATGCCGATGGCATTGCTGCCGCCGCCGATGCATGCAACAACTGCATCCGGCAGTCTGCCTTCAATATCCGCCATCTGCCGCTTCGTCTCTTTGCCGATGACCGACTGCAGGTCACGCACAATTTCCGGAAACGGATGCGGGCCGAGCGCCGAGCCCAGAATGTAATGGGTGTCACCGACATTCGCCACCCAGTAGCGCAGCGCCTCGTTCACCGCATCCTTCAGTGTGCCGCGTCCCTGGTCCACGCTGACGACCCGGGCGCCCAGCAGTTCCATGCGGAACACGTTCAGCTCCTGACGCCTCACATCCTCTTTCCCCATGAACACCACGCAATCCAGATCCAGCAGCGCACACACAGTGGCGGTTGCCACACCATGCTGGCCGGCCCCCGTCTCGGCCACGATCTTCCGCTTGCCCATGCGGCGGGCCAGCAGTGCCTGCCCGATCGTATTGTTGATCTTGTGGGCGCCCGTATGGTTCAGATCCTCACGCTTGAGATAGATTTTTGCCCCGCCGCACTGCTCTGTCAGATTTTCCGCCGGGTAAAGCGGCGTCTCCCTGCCGACATAGTCCTTCATGTATGACTCCAGCTCAAGCTGGAATTTCTGGTCCGCCTTCGCTTCGCTGTACGCAGCCTCCAGCTCCTTCACCGCACTCATGAGCGTCTCTGGTACATACCTGCCGCCGAATTCCCCGTAATGCCCGCGGACATCCGGCTGTCTATAAGTCTTCTCCATCATTTACACTCCTCACTTCATTCATGATATCCCTTATCTTCTCCGGGTCCTTGACCCCGTCTGTCTCCGCACCGCTTGAGAGGTCCACTGCATATGGCCCGACTTCTCTGTAAGCCGCTTCGATGTTGCCGGCATCAAGACCGCCGGCAAGTATCAGCCGCCCCTTATCGATATCGGGATGGTCGAGGTCCGACCAGTCGAATGCTTTGCCGGTGCCGCCGCGCGCATTCTTACTCCCGCTGTCGATCAGTATGAAGTCTGCCGGGAAGCTGAACATCTCCATGAATGTACAGGGGGATGCGTGCGAAAAAGCTTTGATGACGCGCGCATTGATCGATCCGGCAAAAACTTCGTCCTCATCACCGTGAAGCTGGACGTAATCGAGCCCGACGCGCCGGATGGCTTCATCGATTTCATCTTTTTCGGCATTCACGAACACACCGGCCTTTTTGATACAAGAACTCAGTTCACCGGCAATTTCCTCAGCTTCCCCGACCGTCACCCGGCGGCGGCTGTCAGCGAACAAAAATCCGATCATATCCGCGCCGCTCTCCTCAGCCGCTTTTGCCGCTTCCACCGTCTGTATTCCGCAGATCTTCACTTTCATCTATACCGTCACCTTTAGTTCCTTTATTTTCCCGGACGGATCCTCGGCTGTCATCAGTGTTTCACCGACCAGCAGGCCTTTCGCACCGGCACGCTGCATCCTGAGCGCATCCTCCCGCGTCCGGATGCCGCTCTCTGCTATGAATGATGGGCCGAAGTCCCGGTATTTCCCGAGCAGTTTTTCCGTATTCGCAATATCCACCCTGAATGTCTTCAGGTCCCGGTTGTTGATACCGATGATTTGCGGGTTTATTTTGAGAGCGCGTTCCATCTCGGTTTCATCATGAACTTCGACCAGCACATCGAGGCCGAGCGACTTTGCATGATCGTAGAGGGCTTTGAGTGCCCCGTCATCGAGCGCTGCCACGATGAGCAGGATGACATCCGCACCGTACCGGTAGGCATTGTCGATCTGACGCGTATCGATGATGAAGTCCTTGTTGAGCACCGGTACATCCACAGTCCGTTTCACCTGTTCGAGATCGGACATCGTGCCGGAGAAGAATTTCTGATCCGTGAGGACCGAAACAGCATCCGCTCCCCCCTCAGTATATTTTGCCGCCTGTTCCGACGGGTTGATACCCTGGTTGATATCCCCTTTTGACGGTGACGCACGTTTCACTTCGGATATGAGCGCCATCGTACTTGAAACCTTGAGCTTTTCCGCCAGTGAAACCGGCTCTCTGTCCGCTGTAAGCGGGCCGCGCGGCAGGCTGTCCAGCTCCGCTTTCTTCTGTGCGATGATTTCATCCAGTATGGTCCCCATCTATATCACTCTTTCGTTCGAATATTTGACCATGTTCCTGAGCTTGGCCAGTGCATTGCCTGTTTCGATGCTTTCCCTCGCAAGCCCGATGCCGGCCTCGATCGAATCGGCAGCACCGGCGGCATACATGCCGAGGCCTGCGTTCAGCAGTACTGTGTCCCTCTGTGCGGGCGTCGCATTTCCTCCGAGTACATTCTTCAGTATTTCCGCATTTTTACTGCTGTCCCCGCCGACAATCTCCTCGAGGGGATATGTGGTGAGCCCGACGGATTCCGGTGTGAATTTCATTTCGTATATGGCTCCGCCTTCGAGCAGGGCCATATGGTTCTCTCCGGCAAGTGACGCTTCATCCATATGACCGGCGCCGTTGATGACGACCGCCCTTTTGCGTCCGAGGCGCTTCAGTACCGTCGCCATCATCACGAGCTGGCTGCGGTCGTAGATGCCGAGGAACTGATGGTCGAGCTCCACCGGATTGATGAGCGGGCCGATGAGATTGAAGATCGTCGGCACCCTCAGATCCTGCCTGACTTTCATGATCTGCCGGAGCTTCGGATGCACGTGCGGTGCAAAGAGGAAGGCGATGTTGTTTTCCTGGAGCATCATGTCTGTGTCCTCCGGGCCGAAATCGAGTGCAACACCCAATTCCGAGAGTACATCCGAACTGCCCGTCCTGCTCGTCACGCTCCTGTTGCCGTGTTTCGCGACTGTCACATCGGCCCCGGCAAGGACGAACGCCGACGCTGTTGAAATATTGAAGCTGTGCGAGCCGTCGCCGCCGGTACCGCAGTTGTCCATCACATTGGTCATCGTGCGTCTGATCGGCAGCGCGTTTTCCCTCAGTACTCCGACGAGTGCGGCAATCTCCTCCACCGTCTCGCCCTTCGCCTTCAGTGCCATCAGGAATGCCGCCACTTCGGAGTCACTCACGGCGTCGTTCAGGATGATCTCCATCGCCTCCGCCATCTCTTCGAACTCCAGATTTTTACGTGCGGACAATTTTTTAAGATGAGTGCGTATGCTTCGTTTTTCAACCTGTAAAGTGAATGCCTGATTTGTGTTCATTATCCATTTCTCCTTTCGAATGAAAAAATCCCCCACAGACGTTCTGTCTGTGGAGGACGATATCACCGCGGTGCCACCTCGTATTAATGCCGCTCAGGGCATTCTCTCCCGCCGTGTAATGTACGGCCGTCATCCGTATATTCGGCCCAGGCCCATTCAGAACAGGTGCATGTGCCGGTTTCCACCATCCCGGCTCTCTGTCACATGCCCGCTGTACCTACTTGTTCTGGAATACGGATCTGTATCAATTTTGCGCTGCTGCTTCAGATAAAAAAAGGCTCCCCTGTCTCTATGAAAAGGACGGGGAGCCGTGGTACCACCTTTATTGACCGATTGAACGGTCCACTCTGGCTGCAGCTTACACTTCAGCTGCGAATCCCTGTAACGCGGGATGAACGCCAGAGCCTAATCTCAAAATGATTTCAGCTTCTGGTTCTGACGGAAGTCCATTCACATGTCCCATGTACCGGTTCTCAGCAGCCACCGGCTCTCTTGAACATCAGGGAAATGCTACTCCTCTTCCTGATCACATGTTATTTAAATGATTGAATACCATACTAATACACGAAAAAAGATAATGCAAGCTTAAAATTAAAATTTTTTCAGAAAAATCTGATTCCTCTATGCCCAGTGGCGGTATCTGATTGCCTCGGCTGTGCGTTTGATGCCGACCACATATGCCGCAAGGCGCATGTCCACACGACGGGTGTCATGGATTCTGTATACTTCGTCGAACGACTCCTTCATCTTCCTGACAAGGAGCTCATGGATTTCCTCATCGTTCCAGTAGTAGCCCTGCTTATTCTGCACCCATTCGAAGTACGAGACGGTCACCCCGCCGGCGGATGCCAGCACATCCGGCACGATCAGCTTGCCGTTTTCGGTCAGGATCGCAGTCGCCTCCTGCGTCGTCGGCCCGTTCGCCGCCTCGCAGATGATATCCGCCCTGATGCGTGCTGCATTTTCCTCAGTGATCTGGTTGGCGATCGCCGCCGGAATCAGGATATCACACTCCAATTCGAGCAGTTCTGCATTAGTGACCACTTGAAGGTCCAGTTCCTTCGCAACATCCACTTTGTCTTTATTCTCGATGACGTAGTCGATATCGATGCCATCCGGATGATAGAGCGCACGCGTGGATCTCGACACGCCCACGATCTTCGCCCCTTTGTCGTAGAGGATCTTGGAGATGAAGCTTCCTGCGTTACCAAAGCCCTGGACTGCGACACGGGCGTCCGCGATATTGATGCCGCGCTTCTCAAGTGCCTGTTCGACACAGATTACCGCACCCATCGCGGTTGCGGTGTTGCGCCCCTGGGACCCGCCGAGCACGATCGGTTTGCCGGTGATGAATTCGAATGCGTTATCTGAATGCTTCACACTGTATTCATCCATCATCCAGGACATCACCTGGGCATTCGTATAGACATCAGGCGCCGGAATGTCCTTTGCCGGACCTACAATCTGGGAAATCGCCCTGACATAGCCCCTTGAAATGGCCTCCAGTTCCTTGTCGCTCAGCTCTTTCGGGTTACAGATGACGCCGCCTTTGCCCCCTCCATACGGGAGACCGACGATGCCGGCCTTCAGCGTCATCCACATGGACAGTGCAATCACTTCCTCCTCCGTTACGTCAGGATGGAAACGGATTCCCCCTTTTGTCGGCCCTGCAGCGTCACTGTGCTGGGCGCGGAAGCCTGTAAAAACCTTCACAGAACCGTCATCCATATGTATCGGTATGCGCACTTTGAGCAGTCTTTCAGGTTCTTTGATGAGGTCATACATGCCTTCATCAAAGCCGAGCATATCAAGCGCCTCATGAATTACAGATTGTGTTGATGAAATAAGATTCGAAGTCTTCCCCATAATTTCTACCACCCGTTATAAGATTTCCGCGGACACGGCATTATAAAGTGAATCTGTTTTACAAGGTACCTCCTTATAGAGAATAGGAAGCAGCTTCAGCCTGTCCAGGTTATATTATGTTAAAATTTTCGCAATTTAGATATTCATAATAATACAAAAGTTCGCATAATGCAAGAAAAAATACAGCAGGGGATTATAATCGAAACCAGCATATGTCATAGACGCATTTCAACTCTCTGACAGCCGCATCGTTCAAAAGGGGGACGGACGTCGGGCTCCCAAAAACATGAAAAACCCGGAAATCCATCGGATTTCCGGGTCGGCAGTTCTTATTTTTATGCCCATCCTCTGTATCTGGCTGCTTCTGCTGTACGCTTGATGCCGATGATGTATGCTGCAAGGCGCATATCAATCTGGCGTTTGTCATGGAGGTCATAGATCTCATCGAAGGCTTTTCTGAGTTTGAGCTGAAGTTTCTCATTGACTTCGTCCTCATCCCAGTAATAGCCCTGGTTGTTCTGCACCCACTCGAAGTAGGACACTGTCACACCGCCTGCGGATGCAAGCACATCGGGAACGATGAGCTTGCCGTTGTCGGTGAGGATTTTTGTCGCTTCTTTCGTAGTAGGACCGTTTGCCGCCTCACAGATGATATCCGCTTTGATATCATCCGCGTTCTCTTCTGTGATCTGGTTGGCAATTGCTGCCGGGATCAGGATATCACAGTCGATTTCAAACAGTTCATGGTTGCTCAGGACGTCATCGAACAGATTTGTCACCATGCCAAAGCTGTCACGGCGGTCCAGCAGGTAGTCTATGTCGAGTCCGTCCGGATCATGCAGCGCACCGTTCGCATCTGAAATCCCTACGATTTTGGCACCTTTGTCCGAAAGGATCTTGGACAGGAAACTTCCTGCATTTCCAAATCCCTGTATTACGATGCGGACATCTTCCATCTTCATATTACGCTTTTCCATCGCCTGTTCGAGACACAGGACAACCCCCATCGCTGTTGCACGGTCGCGTCCCTGAGAGCCGCCCAGCACAAGTGGTTTACCTGTAATGAATCCCGGAGAGTTGAATTCGTCGATCATGCTGTACTCATCCATCATCCACGCCATTATCTGTGAATTCGTGAACACATCCGGCGCCGGTATATCCTTGGCCGGCCCGACAATCTGGGAGATTGCACGGACGTAACCGCGGCTCAGACGTTCAACCTCCTCTATGCTCATCTCACGCGGGTCACAAACAATCCCGCCTTTACCTCCGCCGTAAGGGAGATCGACGATTCCCGCTTTCAAAGTCATCCACATGGAAAGTGCAACAACTTCCTCCTCATTTACATCAGGATGGAAACGCACACCGCCTTTAGTCGGCCCGACCGCATCATTATGCTGCGCCCGGTATCCCGTGAACACTTTTACAGAACCGTCATCCATACGTACAGGGATACGTACGGTCAACAGACGCATCGGTTCCTTGATGAGTTCATACATGCCCTCATCGAAGCCGAGTTTGTCCAGGGCCTCATGAATGATCGTCTGTGTAGAAGTGATAAGATTTGATTTCTCTGACATTTTTTATCCGCCTCTTTTTATGAAACTGTTTTCAACTTCATTGTATCACACTGAATCTTTTTTTAAAGCGTTATTTGGACAGGACTGATTTCACTTTTTCAAGTGCCCAGTCGAGATCTTCTTTTGAAATGATGAGCGGCGGCGCAAAACGGATGACTGTTTCATGTGTTTCTTTGCAGAGGATGCCGAGCTCTTTAAGTTCTTCACAATACGGGCGGGCCGGCTCTGCCAGTTCCACTCCGATGAACAGTCCGCGGCCCCTGATTTCCTTGATGGCCTGGTTGTCGATCTTCCTGAGTTCCGCCTTGAAGTATTCGCCCAGCTCATTGGAACGCTCCACGAGATCCTCGTCGATCATGACATCGAGCGCCGCCTCCGATACGGCACAGGCCAGCGGGTTGCCGCCGAACGTGGAACCGTGGGATCCCGGATTGAACACTTCAAGCACTTCCTTGTCGGCAACGACCGCTGAAATCGGGAATACCCCGCCGCCGAGGGCCTTGCCGAGGATGTAGACATCCGGTTTCACATTATCCCAGTCCGTTGCGAACAGCTTGCCTGAACGGCCGAGCCCCGCCTGGATTTCATCCGCCACGAACAGCACGTTGTGTTCATCACACAGGTCGCGCACTTCCTTCAGGAAGCCTTCCGGCGGAATGTTGATGCCTGCCTCGCCCTGGATCGGCTCGAGGAGTACGGCCGCTGTGTTTTCGTTGATCTGCGCTTTGATCTGTTCAATATCGCCGAAGTCCACAAGTTTGAATCCATCAAGCAACGGGCCGTAGCCACGGCGGTATTCCGCTTCGGATGACAATGACACTGCAGCCAGCGTACGGCCGTGGAAGTTCTGGTTCATCGCGATGATTTCCGCCTTGTTGTCTTCGACGCCTTTGACATCATAAGCCCAGCGGCGCACTGCCTTGATGGCTGTTTCCACCGCTTCCGCTCCGGTATTCATCGGCAGTGCCATATCTTTGCCTGCAAGTTTACAGATCTTCTCATACCATGGGCCGAGACGGTCCGAGTGGAAGGCGCGGGACGTCAGCGTCAGTTTGTCCGCCTGATCCTTGAGCGCCTGGATGATCTTCGGATGCCTGTGTCCCTGGTTGACTGCCGAGTAGGCACTCAGCATATCAAGGTATTTATTGCCCTCCGGGTCTTTCACCCATACGCCTTCAGCTTCCGAGATGACGATTGGCAGCGGATTGTAGTTCGGTGCTCCGTAGTGGTTTGTCTGTTCAATGATTTCCTGTGATTTCGTCATAATGACATCCTTTCCAAAAAGACAGCAGGCTGATGATCGACCCGCTGTCCTGATTTTATTGTTATGATTATGTGCCTAGAACTGCTCTGATGATGTTTTACCCTGCATATGCAGCGTCAGGTAATCCGGGCCGCCGGCTTTGGAGTCCGTACCGGACATCTTGAAGCCGCCGAACGGCTGGTAGCCGACAATCGCAGCTGTACAGCCTCGGTTGAAGTACAGGTTGCCGACCATGAAATCGCGGCGGGCCTGTTCGATGTGTTCGCGGTTCTGCGTGATTACCGCCCCGGTCAGACCGTAATCCGTAGCGTTCGCATATTCGATTGCCTGATCGAAGTTCTTCGCCGTCGTAAAGCCGACGAACGGGCCGAATATCTCTTCCTGCATGATGCGGTCATCATGTTTCAGACCTGAGAAAATCGTCGGGTGCACGAAATGACCCGTATCATTCTCCGTCGTCCCACCCGCTTCGAGGTTCCCTTCGGACTTGCCGATTTCAATGTACTTCCGGATTTTTTCAAGGGAAGCATCGTCGATGACCGGTCCGACATTGACGTCGGATTCCGGATTGCCCACTTTGAGCTGTTTCGTCTTTTCGACCACTTTGGCGAGCAGTTCGTCGTGGATATCCTCAAGTGCGATTACCCGGGAGCATGCCGAACATTTCTGTCCGCTGAATCCGAATGCCGAATAGGTGATTGCCTCTGCTGCAAGTTCCAGATCGGCATCGGAGTCGACGACGATGGTATCCTTGCCGCCCATTTCCGCGATGACGCGTTTGAGATGTGTCTGAGAGTCCTGGACGATGGCTGCCTTTTCGTAGATCCGTGTTCCCACATCCCGTGAACCTGTGAAGGATACGAAGCGCGTATCCTTATGTTCGACAAGATAGTCGCCGATGTCGCGGCTTGAGCCCGGAATGAAGTTGACCACGCCTTTTGGCATGCCCGCCTCTTCCAGCACTTCCAGGAACTTGTACGCCACAATCGGAGTACGGGAAGAAGGCTTGAGCAGCACTGTGTTACCTGTTACGAGTGCAGCAGCCGTCGTGCCCGCCATGATGGCGAAAGCGAAGTTCCACGGGGAGATGACGAGTCCGACACCGAGCGGTATGTAGTGGAACTGGTTGTATTCACCCGGGCGGGATTCAACGTGACCCCCGTCTTTGATCTTAAGGTTGTTCCGTCCGTAATACTCCAGGAAGTCGATGGCTTCCGCCGTATCCGCATCCGCCTCTTTCCACGGCTTGCCGGCTTCCTTGACAAGGAGGGCTGTAAATTCAAACTTGCGCTTACGGATGATCGCCGCCGCTTTGAACAGCACGTCGGACCGGAATTCGAATGTGGATTTCCTCCAGGACCCGAATGTTTCAAGTGCGGCATCCATCGCCTGCTGGGCATGTTCCCGGCCGGCCTGGGACATATGGCCGATCGTCTCCGTCTTTTCAGCCGGGTTATAGGACTCTTTCTTTTCATCGGTCATGATGCGTTCGCCGCCGATGATCAGGGGGTAGTCCTTGCCCAGATAAGATTTCACTGTCTTTAATCCCTCTTGGAGCTTTGTCCGGTTTTCCTCAAGGGAAAAGTCCGTAAACGGTTCGTGTTTGTACGGTATCATTACAGATAACCTCCTTAAAGTATTGAATCTATAGATTATAATGAACGTTTTGTCAGACTTTTTCAACCCTTTTGATAACTGCATGGAGGAGCTGAATGAAAAGTGCTGTAAACCTATTCATACAATTCGATAACTATTCAATTGACAGAATATATTTCATTACTGCAATAACCTTTACGCGTTTCTCTGATGTAAACACTATTCATAAAAATTTATGTAAGCGTTTTTAAAACAGGGTGCCGAAGCACTCCGATCAGCCTGTATACTTCAAAAATAAAAAGACCACAGCCCATGCTGCAGTCTTTTCTGTTCAAGCCGTGTTTTAAAATGGGAGGCATCATCACTTGTCCTTAAGATGATTCTTTGCCTCTTCAATCCATTCCGGCATCTTTTGTCTGATGGATTCGAATCCATATTTCTCCGTCTCCCGGATCTGTTCCAGAACAGACCGCCTGTCCCGTTTCCTTTCCTCGCTTTTGAAGTATTCATTCTCCTTCAATGTAAGGTTCAGTTTGCCATGCTTGTCCACGCTCAAAATCTTCGCTTTTACAATCTGGCCCTTTGACAGAAACTGGTTTACATCATGGACATAATCGTTCATCACTTCCGAAATATGAATGAGTCCTTCTTGATTATCAGGGGTTTTGACAAAAGCGCCATACGGCTGGATACCAGTCACTCTCACTTTGACGAACTGGCCTTTCCGATATTTTTTTGCCACTTATATTACCCCGCTTACTTTCGGTAGTACATACGCAATGATTATTTTATCATATTGAATAACGATTATCTAATCATTGGCGGGGAATGCGGAATATGAAAAACGCAGTGCAGTGCTTCATTACGGGCACACTGCCTGCGTCACGGTTCTTTATATAGTTCGATGATTTCAAAAGCTTCCATTACAACGGGTCTGATTTCCCCGAGCGGCACCGTCTCTTCAAATGAAAACCGGAACACTCCCTGCACTCCGGCGCTCGCTGCCTCCACATCATCCCTGTGCCTGAAAATGACGTCCATGCTGTCATAGATTTCACTGTCAAAGTCGAAATCCTCCCCCTCAGGCATACCGGCCGCCACGGGGTACCATTTCCCAAGAAGCCTGTACAGTTCAATATTACCTTCGGGACTCATCATGGTCTTTCTCATCCAGTTGTTTCAGCACCTGCTGCTCAAACGCCTTCATCTTCTCTTCCTGCTTCCTGGAATATTTTCTGACCAGGCGGAATACGATATAGGCCAGAAGTATACAGATGGCCAGCGTCAGGAAAGCCGGGATATATTCAGTCTTATCTTCCGGGAAATAAAGAAACTCCATCATAGTTAATCACTCACCTTTATCTCAATAGATTATAACAAAGAATCTCACGCCGTGTCTCATCATATTAATGACTATTTTGTGAGCGTTTCAACCTTAATCATTGAAATCCCGGGGGAAATGTGCAAAGTGATTTAACGGCCGGCAAACCCGAACGGCCATCATAAAAAAGGACAAAACCTTCCGGCTTTGCCCCGTTCAAACTATACATCCATTATTTCACTTCGATGTTTTCGATGACTACATCTTCGACAGGACGGTCCTGTGCGCCTGTTTCAACATCTGCAATCTTCTCGACAATGTCCATGCCGCCTATGACATGCCCGAAAACCGTGTGGCGCTGATCGAGCCACGGTGTGCCGCCATGCTCGGTATATGCGTTGATGATTTCCGACGGGTATCCGGCTCCTTCGAGCTGTGACAGCATCTGGGAAGGCACTTCTTTCAGCTGTACTATGAAGAACTGGCTGCCGTTTGTACCCGGGCCTGCGTTCGCCATTGAGAGTGCACCGTAGAGGTTGAACGCCTCTGTGGAGAATTCATCTTCGAATGAGCCGCCGTAGATGCTTTCTCCGCCCATCCCCGTTCCTGTCGGGTCGCCGCCCTGGATCATGAAATCTTTGATGACACGATGGAAAATCTGCCCGTCATAGTAACCGTTTTTTGCGTGTGTCGTGAAGTTCTCTACTGTTTTCGGGGCGATATCCTTAAAAAGTTTGACAGTTACGTCTCCGTGGTTTGTATGGATGACCGCCTTGACTTCATTTTCCTGTACTTCATTGTTCAACTGTGGAAATGCCATTCTAATCCTCCTAAAGTTTCAAACGTTTCAATTTTATGAATGAAAATGTGAAAATTCTGTGACGCCTATTCCTTTTATTCCTATTTATACTATACAGTGATTTTATTTATTTTCAAACCCTATACATTTATTTAACCTGATGTTTCATGTATAATTTACTATATAATGTGCAAAAATTTGTACAACGACGAAGGAGGTCACACAGTGACGTTAATACATCTGGCGATTCTGCTGCCTGTCATTGCCGCCGTTTTCACCGGCACGCTCTACAGGTATTACAGACGTATACACCTGGGCTGGTTCGTCCTGCCTGTACCACTCCTGATTGTCATCTATCTGTTTACTCTGATCCCCCGGGTGATGAACGGACTGGTGATACATGAAACAATGCAGTTCATGCCGAGAATAGGTATGAATTTCGATGTTTACATAGATGGTCTCGGACTGCTGTTCGCCATACTGATATCAGGTATCGGGGCGCTCGTCGTCCTATATTCAATCGGCTACCTCTCCGAAAAGGAGAACCTCGGCAGCTTTTACGTCTTTCTGCTCATGTTCATGACTGCGATGCTCGGCATCGTTCTCAATGATAACGTACTCATGCTCTATCTTTTCTGGGAACTGACATCAATCTCCAGTTTCCTGCTCATCGCATTCTGGTACACCCGTGACCGTTCGCTGTACGGTGCACTGAAATCGATGATAATCACGATGTTCGGCGGCTTCCTCATGCTCGGTGGATTCATCACCCTCTACCTGATCACAGGCACTTTCAGCATCAGAGGGATGATCGAAGCCCTGCCACAGATCCAGGAAAGTCCGCTTGCACCATTTGCAATCGTCCTCATCCTGTTCGGCGCATTCACGAAATCCGCACAGTTCCCGTTCTACATCTGGCTGCCGGATGCCATGGAGGCGCCGACGCCGGTCAGTGCATATCTGCACTCCGCCACGATGGTCAAGGCGGGAATCTATCTTGTCGCACGTTTTACCCCATTGTTTGCCTTTTCAAACCTCTGGGTATGGACAATTCTCATTTTCGGACTGTTCACGATGGTCTGGGCGTCCTTCAATGCCATCAAGAAAGATGACCTTAAAGCGGTTCTGGCATTCTCCACTGTTTCACAGCTCGGCCTCATCATGAGTCTCCTGGGACTCGGGGCACTGAGCCTCGCAACAGGCGCGGATGATGAACTGTTCACAGTGGCTGTCGTAGCAGCGGTATTCCATACGATCAACCATGCAACATTCAAGGGTGCATTGTTCATGATCACCGGCATCGTCGACCATGAAACCGGCACAAGGAGCATGAAACGCCTTGGCGGCCTCCTTACCATCATGCCGGTTTCATTCACCCTGACAGTCATTACAGCACTTTCGATGGCCGGCCTTCCGCCGTTCAACGGCTTCCTTTCGAAGGAACTGTTCCTGGAAGCCATGATCACCGTAATGGAAGCCGACTTCAAAGCCATGGGAAGCCTGGACTTCCTCATCCCGCTCGTTGCGGTTATCGGGAGTATTTTCACATTCATCTACTCCATACTGATCGTCTACGGCATCTTCCTCGGCAAACGTACACACGATACGCCGAAGGAACCGCACGAATCACCTGTTCTGATGCTGATTTCACCAGCGATCCTGTCGTTGCTCGTCATCCTCTTCGGGTTGTTCCCGAACGTATTGTCGTCAACGATCATCGATCCGGCAGCCATGGGCATCATGGACAGCCCTAAACCGCCCGGCACACACCTCGCGATGTGGCACGGTTTTGCCAACCCTGCACTCTGGGCGACAGCAGCCGTTGTCATCATCGGTTCTGTCTTGTTCTATTTCAGGGACAGATGGATGTTCATCTACAACTATCATAAAGAGGCATTCACACTCAATTATCTGTACGACCAGGGACTTCTATACAGCCGCATCGGCTCACACAGAATCACCGACGGCTATATGACAGGCTACATCCGCAACTATCTGGTCTATATATTCGGGTTCTTTACTGTCATGGGAATCCTCACGGTAATGAACACCGGTCTGCGGATCGACTTCGGCAACTTTGCCCCTGTCGGCATACAGGAGGCCGTGCTTACACTCATCGTGCTCATCGCCACGGCAGTGATCCTCATCACCCGTTCGCGCATGGTATCCATCATCATGCTCGGCACCATCGGGTTCTCAATGGCACTGTTCTTCGTATTCTTCAGGGCTCCTGACCTCGCCCTGACGCAGCTGGCCATTGAAACGGTGACGACATCACTTTTCCTGGTGTGTTTCTACCACCTGCCGAAGAAGAGCAGACACGAAGAACGCATGCGTTTCAAGTTCACAAACTTCATCGTATCCTTTGGTGTCGCCGTATTTGTCATCCTGATCGGACTCTCTGCATTCTCTGAACGCCTGTTCGAGTCCATCAGTGAATACCACATCGAAAATGTATATGATCTGGCAGCCGGCGGCAATATGGTTAACGTAATACTCGTTGATTTCCGTGGCTTTGATACATTGTTTGAAACACTTGTATTCGGCATTGCAGGCATCGGCATATACGCACTGATGAAACTGAACCTTAACAGAAAGGATGAAGATAATGAAGAGCACACTGAAGAAGGCAGGATATAGCAAGGTACAAAAACAGGTCCATGATGTCTTCCTGCAGTTTACTTCCAAGATTGTATTCTTCATCATCATCCTGTTCGCCTTCAAATTATTCTTTGCAGGCCACTATACTCCGGGCGGCGGCTTCGTCGGCGGACTGCTTGCGGCTGCTGCGATCATCCTGCTGATGATCGCCTATGACCAGAAGACGGTGGCAAAGATGCTGCCGATCGATTTCAGGATACTGATCGGTGCCGGTCTTTCATTCGCAGCTGTGCTGCCTACGCTGTCCTTCCTTTTTGGGACGCCGTTCTTCACCCATCAGCACACATATATAAATGTGCCTGTATTCGGTGAAGTCGCACTCCATTCGGCAGTGATTTTCGATGTGGGCGTGTTCCTGACTGTTGCAGGTGCCGCGCTCCTGATCATCAAACTGATTGCAGAGGAGGATGCCTGATGGAACTGATAACGATTATCCTGAGCGGCATCCTGATCGGTGCCTCCGTCTATCTTATGCTTTCAAAAAGCCTGATACGGATCATCATCGGTACAGCCTTATTGTCCCACGGCGTCCATCTGATGCTTCTGACGATGGGGCAGCTCAAACGCGGCAATGTACCCGTACTCGATCCGGAAGTTTCGTCCTATACCGACCCGCTTCCGCAGGCGATGATCCTGACTGCGATCGTCATCGCATTTGCACTGACCGCCTACATCCTTGTACTTGCCCTCAGGATGTACAAGGAGATAGGGACAGATAATGTAGAAGAAATGAAAGGAGTTCCACATGACGACTAACATATTAGCGCTATTACCGATATTGATTCCGCTGTTTTCAGGAATCATCATGTTGTTCATGGGAAAACGCCCGGTGCGGCACAGAGTCGTTTCGGGCATTACAGGACTCCTTATGATGCTTGCAGCCGCCTTCATTGTGGCCCATGTCTTCCAGAACGGCACGATGGTCACCTACATCGGCGACTGGATGGCCCCGTTCGGCATCAACCTCGTCATCGACATGGCTTCGGCACTGCTTTTGTTGACCACATCGGTCATCACATTCGCAGTCATCGTCTACTCATTCCAGTCGATCGGCATAGAAAGAGAGAAGTACTATTACTATGTAATGGTCATGTTCATGATTACCGGGGTCAACGGTGCATTCTCCACCGGAGACATATTCAACATGTTCGTATTCTTTGAGGTATTCCTTCTGTCATCCTACGTACTGATTACACTCGGAGGCAAGAAGATACAGCTGCAGGAAGGGTTCAAATACCTGCTTGTGAACCTTATATCATCCAACTTCTTCGTTCTGGGTCTCGCCTACCTTTATTCCGTGACAGGATCACTCAACATGGCGGACATATACCTCAAGCTCGAGAACTATGACGGCAGCCTTGTGATCATGACGATCATCGCCGTAGTATTCCTTTTCGTGTTTGCAACGAAGGCCGGGCTCTTCCCGCTGTACTTCTGGCTGCCGGGTTCCTACTATGCGCCACCGATGCCTGTCATCGCACTGTTTGGCGCATTGCTTACAAAGGTCGGTGTATATGCCATTGCAAGGACATACAGTCTGTTCTTCATCGGCAACGAGGCATTCACGCATCAGGCGCTGCTTCTATTGGCGCTGCTCACGATCGTGCTCGGTTCCGTCGGGGCGCTGGCATACACTGATATGAAGAATATCATCATCTACAACATACTGATTGCCGTCGGCGTCATCATTGTCGGCTTCTCGATGATGGATGAAATCGGCACAATCGGAGCAATGTACTACCTTATACATGATATGATCATCAAAGCCGCACTGTTCATGCTTGTCGGCTTCATCATATACCGGACGGGCAAGGCCGATTCCGAGCGCCTCGGCGGCCTGATCAAAAGACACCCGGTCGCAGGCTGGATGTTCCTGGTCGCAGGGTTTGCACTTGCCGGCGTACCGCCCTTGTCCGGATTCTACGGCAAATTCTTCATTGTCCAGTCCACTTTTGACAACGACCATTACATCGCCGGCCTCATCGTGCTTATTTCAAGCCTTGCGGTGCTCATATCCGTCGTACGGATATTCATGAACGTCTTCTGGAGGGGGGATATGGACTTCAGTACACTGAAGCCCATCAAGACGGATAAGCTTCTGTTCGCTTCCATCGGACTTGTCATCGTGTCAGTCGTCTTCGGCCTGGCAGCAGATCTCCTCTATCCATTTTTTGAGATGGCGGCATCATCGTTCCATGATCCGGCATCTTATGCCAGCTATTTAACGGAGGTGGAATAGATGCCATTACAAATACTGATCAACCTGTTCCTTGCCGCTCTCTGGATGTTCATGGGCTCTGAATTCAGCGTTGCATCATTCTTCACGGGCTACATCATGGGACTTGCGGCAGTATTCATGCTGCGCCGGTTCCTGCCCGGCTCCTTCTACCTGAAGCGTTTATGGGCGATCATCAAGCTGTTCTTCATCTTCATCATTGAACTGTTGAAAGCCAATATCCACGTCGCCAGAATAGTACTGAGCCCGAAGATCGATGTCCATCCCGGATTCTATGCCTATCCATGTGATCTCGAGGAGGACTGGGAAATCGTCCTGCTGTCCTCCCTCATCACCCTCACCCCGGGGACGGTGGTTGTCGCAATATCCGATGACCACTCGACGATATACATCCACGGGGTGGATATGAGGAGCGCCGAAGAGGAGATCGACGGCATAAAGAGTGCTTTTGAAAATGTGATCAAAGAGGTGGCGAAACCATGAATACTTTCCTTGACGCGGTCATCATATTCTCAATCATCGTCCTGGCGTTCGCCATGCTCGGCATGGTCTACCGCATGCTCAAGGGCCCGACGCTCCACGACAAGCTTGTGGCCCTCGATGCATTCGGTGTGCTCCTTATGGGAATGATCGCCCTGACGGCGATGATGCTCCATACGACATATCTGCTTGTCGTGGTACTTCTGATCGGCATCATTGCGTTCATTGCAACCATTGCATTCGCAAAATTCCTGGAGAAAGGCGTGATCATCCAATATGATAGAAACAGTGATGAGTAGCATTATCGCATTCTTCATACTCGGCGGTGCTTTCTTCGGCTTTGTCGCTGCGATTGGAATCATCCGCCTGCCCGATATGTATACGAGGCTCCATGCCGCCTCCAAGAGCTCGACACTTGGTGTCATGATGATGATGACCGGCACCTTCCTCTACTTCTGGTATGTGGAAGGCTATGTGGATACAGAGCTTATCCTTGCTGTCGTATTCATCTTCATCACTGCACCGGTGGCTGCACACCTTCTCGGAAGAAGTGCCTTCCACGCAGATGTGGAGCCTTATCAGCTGACGATATTGAACGAGCTGAAACGTGATGAGACAGGTGCGCCGGACGGCGACCGGGGAGAACGTGTGATTATCGAAGGCAAACGCAGGCCGGACCTTGAGACCAGGGAGCCTGAAAAATAAAAAAATCCCCGTTCCAGTGTGATGAACCCTCACAGCTGGACCGGGGATATTTTTATGCAAAAAAGAAGGGCTCCCGCCGGAACCCTCCATATTTATACAAAATCATCTCTTTTTCTTTACCGCCATCGTACATCTTGACAGACACACCAGGTCGCCTGTTTCATCCACAAGTTCGATTTCCCATATCTGGGAGGAACGGCCTTTGTGCCGGCATGTGGCTGTGGCTGTGATTACGCCGTCCTGTTTGGTCTTGAGGTGGTTGGCGTTGATTTCCATGCCGAAAGTGATTTCATCGTCCGCAATCCGGCGGGCGGCGCCGATGCTGGCCGCCGACTCCGCCAGCACGACACTGGCGCCGCCATGGAGATATCCGTACGGCTGCAGAACCTTCTTTGACACCGGCATCTCCATGACCATCACTCCCGCTTCCTCACGCACGATACGGATGCCGAGCACATCGATGAGCCCTTTCGTATCATTCATGTACATCACCCGTTTCCAGATATTTCACGATGGAATGGATCATGACACCCGTCGCCCCTTTCGGGCCGTACGGTGTGCGTTTTGACACCGTGCCGGTGCCTGCGATATCGAAGTGGATCCACGGAGTGCCGTTGGCAAACTGCTTGATGAAACATGCAGCGAAGGTTGCCCTCCCCGGCAGTTCCACATGGTTTGTGACGTCGGCGATGTCCGAGGATTTCACATTCTTCTCTTCGATTTCCGTGATCGGCAGCTGCCAGATCTCCTCGCCGGTCGTTTTCGCAATTTCAAAGAAAGGTTCGAGGAAACCGGTGTTTTTATTGGTGAAAATGCCGGTGCGTTCTGTGCCGAGTGCCGCTACGACCGCCCCTGTGAGCGTGGCGAAGTCCATGATCAGGCTCGGTGAATACTGCGATGCATGGAATACGGCATCCGCGAGGACGAGACGTCCTTCTGCATCGGTATTCTTCACTTCGACAGTGGTGCCGCTGTATGACGTATAGACATCATCCGGACGCATGCCGTTGCCGTCGATCATATTTTCAGCCAGGGCGAGTACCCCGACCACATGGACCGGCAGCTCGAGTGTGCTGAGTGCATGCATCATGCCGACGACGTTCGCAGCACCGCTCATGTCATACTTCATCTCCGGCATCCCCGTCTTGCTCTTGATGGAATAGCCGCCCGTGTCATACGTGACACCTTTGCCGACCAGTGCCACGGGCTTTTTGGATTCCGCAGACGGATGCTTGTACTCGATGGTCACGAGCCGCGGCCCGGCTTTTGACGCCTTGCCCACTGCAGTGATCAGGCCGTAGCCCTCCTCAGCGAGCGCCCCGTCATCCTTTACCCTGCCCGAGACATATTTTCGGTCCCTGAAAATTTCTGCGACCTTGTCCGCCATATGTGCAGGCGTCATGATGTTCGGCGGGGTTTCGCTGAAACTCCGCGCCATCGCTATGCCGCGTCCTAGCGCCTCTCCCCGCTCCACAGCCTCTTTTACACCCGGGCTGCCCGTGATCAGTAGTTCTGCTTCATCCGAGAATGAACCGTCCCTGTCAGCCCTGTACGACTCAAATTCATAGACGCTGATGACGGACATGAGCCCGAGCGCCTCGCCAAGAAGTGTTTTGTCATACGGAATCGTACCGGGCAGCAGCTGTCCCCTCCTTGTATCCGTATCTTTCAAGTATTGGAACAGTTTCCCGAAGAGCTCCTGGACGGCCGGCTGATCCAGGCTGTCTGCCTTACCGAGGCCGAGAGCGATCACTTTTCGGTATTCCGTCCCGATCATCATGCCCGTCGCCGTGATCTTTCCGGCTTCTGTCGACAGGACCTTCTGTTCGACGATTTTCTCCGTCAGACCGTTCAGCAGTGTGTCCACTTCCTCGAAGTCATCCATCTGCCTGAAATTTTCCGGCAGGCCGATGATGAGCGCTGCACTGGTTGCCCCGTAACTTTCACGGTAATCGAATTTCATGGTTTTTCCCCCTTAGAACATCTGGTACCCGGCCTTGCGGAGATAGCGTATCGTCATTCCTGCAAGAATCGTGCCGACAAGCCCGCTCGAGAGCATGAGTATGTCTGCGGTGTACAGGTTCGCAAGTTTTGAGCCCAGTGTATTGAATGCCTCTTTAGTAGCCGTAAAATATTCCGCCGTCGAAATGCCATCTACAATCAGAAGTACGATGAATGGATAGACCCCGACCATGAGCCATGTCACTTTCAGTATCATGTTCAATAAAAAGCTGATGCCGTAGAACAGGACAAAGAACAGAAGCATGGATATTACCAGTTGAACTATTGACATAAATCTGTTGCCTCCATATTAAAAAGGCATGGGCATTGAATCAATACCCATGCCGATCTTATCAATTGAATTACAGGAATTTACCTTTGGAGTAAGCAAGCATCGGTCCGCCGATCTTGAAGACGGCCCGTGTATCAATGACACGTTTCATGAAGGCTGCCTTCTTCCCTTTGATTTCGCGTCCCATGACGAGGCCGATGCCGTCTTTGGAACCGAGGGAGCACACAGTACCTTTATCATCGTACTTGAATGGTTCTTTCTTATCTCCTTTGAGCGTAAGCTCGATGTTTTTCGCCACATGTTCGCCGGTCTGCATCGCAATCTGGGCAGTGGTCGGATATGGACGTGCGTCATCACCTTCGCCGTTCATCACTGCTGAAACATCCCCGATTGCGTAGATGTCTTCATAGCCTTCGATCGTAAGGTCCGGCTTCACGATGATGCGTCCGCGTTTTACGCCGTCGAATGACTCTTCCATCAGACTGCTGCCGCGTACGCCGGCAGTCCATATTACACTGCTCGCTTCCAGCTGCTGTTCCTTATCATCAATCTTGACGACGAAGCCGTTTTCGTTCGCGGCCACAATCGGTGTGCCGATCATGAATTTGGCGCCGCGGTCCTCAAGATACTTGACCGCATAATCCGTCAGCTCTTCCGGGAACATCGGCAGCATGGACGGAGCTGCTTCCACGCATGTGATCTTCACTTTGCTGTAATCGATGCCGTATTTTTCACACAGCACAGGGACGCTTTCCACAAGCTCCCCGAGGAATTCGACACCGGTGAATCCGGCACCGCCCACAAGGATGGAAATATCTTTGTCTGCTCCTGAATTCCTGTAGTTGGCAAAGTTCTTTTCAATTTCATGGCGCGCAGCAAGCGCAGTCTGCGGGCTGACGACGGAATGTGCATGTTCAGCCATGCCGTCGATGCCGAACGTCTCACTTTCGAAGCCGAGTGCGGTGATGAGGATGTCATACTCGAAATCGCCCTGGTTTGTTTCCACGCGCTTTTCGTCTTTATGGATCGCCGTCACTTCTGCAGGGATGAACTTGACTTTGGAAGCATCCACGACTTTGCTGATAGGGTATACCCCTTCTTCCCAGTCAATTGTCCCGGCTGCTGTTTCATGGAGCCATGTCGCTTCATAGTGATATTCATTCTTGTTGATGAGTGTGATATCCGCATCCTGGCGGCCCAGTGATTTCTGCAATTTGGAAACTGCCTGAAGACCTGCATATCCTGCACCAAGCACAAGGATTTTCTTTCGCTCAAAACTCATTATATGTCACCTTTTCTCTCCAATTAATAGTGGTTTAGTGATTTTTTTACCATACTTAAAAATCGCTAATATTAGTCACTACCAATATTAGCGATTTTCTTCACATATTTCAAGCCATTTAAGATGAATAATTAACAATCCTCAGGGTGTCCGGCAACCTCTTTCGTACGGAATGAAGAACCACAACCACATGACAGTGACGCCTTCGGATTATCGATCGTAAAACCGCCGCCCATGAGTGACTGCTTGAAACCGATCACCGTGCCATCAACAACCGGCAGGTCATATTTATCAACGAGGACCCTGACTCCGTGGAATTCATATTCCTCATCGCGTTCCTGCTTTTCTGTTTCGGCCGCCATGCCGTACGTCAGGCCTGTACAGCCGCCGCCCTGGACTTTGAACCTGAGGAATCCATCCGGCATATCATTCTTTTTCAGCATGTCCCTAACTTCGTATGCTGCACTTTCAGTCAGTTCAATTGCCATAATATCAATCCTCCATTTAGTTTATTATATATCAACATGGGTTTCTAATTCAAATCTTCGAACCATGCTTCCTGTTCAATTTTCAGTTTATCTATTCTTCTGTAGATCTTCTCAAGCAGCTTTTCGGGTGTCGTGGCACTGACGATCTTCCCCTCCACCAGGACGAAGAATGCCTTGCTGCATAGACCGCAGTGGCCCAGGCATCCGTAATCCAGAACATCAATTTCCGGATCCTCCTCGAGTGTCCGGTATACCTCTTCGGTCCCTTTCAGCATATTAGAAGAACAGAATTCGACAAGTGTAAGCATTGCGGTCACCTCCCGTACGCATTATTACAACTTCCATTGTAGTTTAAGGATTTAACTATTATACTGTATATAAGAGAATTTCTAAACAAGGCGGTACTGATATGAAGAAAATAGTTTGCCTCGGCGGCGGCTACGGTAACATGCGCTTCATCCAGCGCATGCTTCCAAAATTGCCATCCGACTACAGCATCACCCTCGTCGATATGAATCCATATCACGGGCTCAAAACCGAGTACTACGCACTTGCTGCAGGTACTAAAAGCGAAAAGAAAGTCCGCGTTGACTTTCCTGATGACAACAGGGTCGAAGTCCTCTTCGATACAATTACAAAAATCGATATCGATGCCGGCAGAATCACTCTCGAACACGGTGCCCTGGACTACGACAAACTCATCATCGGCCTCGGCTGCGAAGATAAATACCACGGCGTTCCCGGCGCAGCCGATCATACATTCAGCATCCAGACACTCAGGAAATCACGCGCCACATATGAGCAGATCGGACAGCTCAAGCCGAATGCCACAGTCGGCATCGTCGGCGCAGGTTTGAGCGGCATAGAGATTGCAAGCGAACTCCGTGAATCACGGGGCGACCTCAAGATCAAACTATTCGACCGCGGTGAACGTATCCTGCCGATGTACCCTGCCCGCCTCAGTGCCTACGTCAAAAGATGGTTCGATGAAAATGATGTCGAAGTCATACCGAACTCGAACATCGTCAAGGTAGAAACGGACAGAGTATACAACAACAATGATTCCCATGATGTCGACATGTGCGTCTGGACTGCAGGTGTACAGCCTGTGGAAGTCGTCCGGAACCTGCCCGTCGACTTCGGTCCCGGCGGCCGGGTCGAGCTCAACCAGTATCACCAGGTGCCCGGACACCGTGATGTCTACGTCGTCGGTGATTGTGCAGCACTTGAGCATGCCCCATCCGCCCAGGTGGCCGAAGGCCAGGCCGAGCAGATCGCCGATGTGATCAATGACATACTAAAAGGCAGGGAACTCCCTGGCGAGATGCCTGAGATTAAAATGCAGGGCATACTCGGCTCGCTCGGCTCCAAGGAAGGCTTTGCCTATCTCAAGGAACGTACAGTCACAGGACGTATTGCCCGCATGTTGAAAAGCGGTGTGCTCTGGATGTACAAACTCGGAAATAACTAAAGACATACGTAAAGAAAAGAGCCCGGGCAATTGCTGCCGAGGGCTCTTATTATGTCAAAAATGATATTCTAGAAAACCTGTTCGACTTCAACGAAGCCCGGAACTTCTTCAAGCAGGGCACGTTCGATGCCTGCCTTCAGTGTGATTGTGGAACTTGGGCATGTACCGCATGCACCAAGAAGGCGGAGTTTCACGATGCCGTCCTCCACGTCCACGAGTTCGCAGTCTCCTCCGTCCCTAAGCAGGAACGGGCGCAATTTATCTAAAACTTCATCAACCTGTTCGAACATTGTATCCTGTCCAATTGTCATTGCAGTTCACTCCCTGTCAATTCTTACGCAATTTCTTGTATCTATATTATAATGGATACAGGAGAAAAAATCCATCATCTGAAAGGAGTAGTTTCAAATGAAATATGTTGTCAATGTCTATGGCCGTGATGTCATCTGTGCAAGCTGTGTCAATGCGCCGGGGTCAAAAGATACTTATGACTGGCTGCAGGCGGTGCTTGGACGGAAATATCCGGACCATGACCTCCACTTCAACTATATCGATATGGACCGCGATGAGAACCTGTCTGACTATGATGAGGAAATCATCGGACGCATCAACGATGACGAGCTATTCTACCCCCTCGTCGCCATCAATGATGAAATCGTGCAGGATGGCTACATCCAGCTGAAGCCGATCCAGAAGTGGATGGACAGCAGAACCGCATAGAAAGCTCTTCCGGACTCCAGACCGGAAGAGCTTTTATATTGCCGGTCTGAGCCCTCTTCTGCAGAGTGTTTTGCCAAACATGGCGGTAAGCACGGTAATGATCGTATCCTTGATGACGAAAGGCACCACGGTCAGCATGAGCGCCTCCGTCAGTCCGACCGGCGTGCCGATCACCTGGTTCATGATGAATACGAAGTAAAGAAACCCGAATACATAGATGACAAAAAGCGCAAGCATCCCGAAACCTGCTGTCTTTGCCAGCCCCCTCTCATTCCCCGCACCAAGGCCGGCGATGAATGCTGCGGGGATGTATCCAATGATAAAACCGAATGATGGGGAGATGAGTGAACCGATTCCGCCGGATCCTGCAAATACCGGGACACCGACAAGCCCCACAAGCATATATACTGTTGTGCTCAGCGCACCGAGCTTCGGGCCGAGCAGGAAGCCGGCGAGCAGCACCATCGGCACCTGGAACGTGACCGGAACCGGGCCGATCGGGATCCTGATCTGCGCCCCCACTGCTATCAGTGCTGCAAACAACGCTGCATAAATCAGATGTTTCGTCTTCATATGATGTACCCCTTTTATGTATGATATGGATATCATACCACTCCGCCGGCTGATTGTTAACCTTTTTATAACGAAAGTTGACAATAAGTTTTTTTAATAAAGTCCCCGTTACCGGGGACCGGTTCATCTTACCGGTGTGATCGGCCTGCCGCCGTTCAGCACCTCCATGATATTGTTTACGCACAGATTCATCATATTGTTTCGCGTCGCAACGGATGCACTGCCAATGTGCGGCAGCAGCGTCATATTGTCCACCCCGACGAACTGATGATCCGCACCGACCGGTTCATTTTCAAACACATCAAGAGCCGCTCCGGCAATCTCTCCGGATCTGACAGCTTCTGCCAGGTCGTCCTCCACGACATGGGCACCACGGCCGATGTTGATGAAATGCGCCGTGTCCTTCATCTTACCGAATGCTTCCGCATCGAATTTGTGTTTCGTCTCCTCCGTGAGCGGTGCTGCACACAGTATGAAGTCCGACTCACTGAGCAGCTCATCGAAGCTGACCAGTTTTGCGCCGAGATCGTCCGCCGCCTCTGATTCTGATCTGTTATGGTACAGGATGTTCGATTTGAATCCTGAGAGGCGTCTTGCAAAGGCGGCACCGATGGAACCCATGCCGAAGATTCCGACCGTCTTGCCGAAAACATCGGTGCCGGCCATGTGGTACGGGCTCCAGCCGGACCAGTTGCCTTCCACAAGCTCCTTATTGGCCGCTATCACTTTGCGTGCTGAAACGAGCATCAGCGTGAATGCAAGTTCGGCAGTCGTTTCAGTGAGAACATCCGGAGTGTTTGTGATCACTACTTCATGGCGTTCTGCAGCATCAAGATCGATATTGTCGAAGCCCACCGCGAGGTTGGCGACGACTTTCATTTCCGGTGCATTCGACAGGAACTCTTCGTCGACTTTATCGCTCAGCATCGTGAGCACCGCATGGGCGTCTTTCGTATCCTCAAGGAACTTTTCACGCGGCATCGGTTTCTGATCTTCTTCCCAAACTGACACTTCGAAGTCTTTTCGCAGCTTGTCTACAATATCCGGGTTGATGTTTCTTGTTATGACTATCTTTTTCAACTACCTGACACTCCATTCCTTTAAGTTATCAATCATATATGTCGGCGGATGCGTTTCTTTTTCCACATCCTCTTTCGGGGTGACACCCGTGTTGACATGCAGAGTATCCACTCCGCCGTTTATCCCTGTCAATATATCCGTATCGTAATTGTCACCGACCATGAGGACATCCTCTTTCGGCAGGCCAAGCGCAGCGACTGCAGATTCCAGTATGATACCCTTCGGCTTGCCGATGAAGACCGGCTCGATGCCTGTCGCCACGGTCAGTACAGAAACAAGCGAACCGTTGCCCGGCACGAACCCTTTTTCAGTCGGAAACTTTTTGTCCGGATTCGTAGCAATGAACCTGGCGCCGGCGTTGATCATGAGCGTTCCTTTCGAGAGCTTTTCGTAGTTGATCTCCGGATCGAGACCCATCACCACATAATCGGCATCCTCTTCAGTAAGAATGAGGCCCGATGCTTCAATCGTTTCCTTCAGACTGTCTGTACCGATGACATAGGCCGACGCGCCGGGGGCCGTCTCCCTGAGATAGGCGGCTGTCGCCATCGAGGAAGTATAGAGCGTCTCGGGCTGGATATCAAACCCCATATCCAGAAGTTTCTGCGCCGCTTCTGTCTGTGTCTTCGTCGCATTATTCGTCAGGAACACATAGGGGATGCTCTCTTTATTCAGCCGGTCAATAAAGTCCACCGCCCCGTCGATGACGGCCATTCCGTTGTACATCGTTCCGTCAAGATCGATGAGATAGCCTTTATACATCGTGCTGATCCCCTTTGAACGCGGTGATTGCCTGGCCTTCATTTTCGAAGAACGCATAGACATTCTTCCTGAAGTCCCGGTACGCGGAGAGGTTTTCATTGAAATCCCGCTTCATTCCGGCATGGTCAATGGAAGTATAATTGCGCGTCAGCTCCACACGCCATTTGAACGTCGCCATGAACCGTTCGTTGTCTTCGGGCGGGATCACCCCTTCGGTCTCCATGATGTCCATCACATCCTGATAGCTTCCCGGGTCGCGGAGTATGAACCCGTCGATGATCATGTTCCCCACATCAACCACCGCCTCGATCAGCATATGGGAAGCACGCTCCAGTGCGAGGCCTTCGGTCCGGGTGTATCCTTCGGTCAGACCGTCGATATACCCGAGGCGTTCGAGGAGCACCTCTTTATCTACGAAATACATTGCTGCCACTCCTATTCCAGTGTTCTTTAGTATAGTATAATTATATGATAGCATAATTTAAACATACTTGAACTGGAGGCGAACCCTTTGATCGACTTTTATCTATACGATGATACAGAAGATACCCAGACACGATTCGTCGGATTCGTCGGCGAACACGGCCGCTACGACCTCGCAATCATAAAATCAGACCGCTACTTCGGAAAAAGCCTGGTGCTCAACACACAAAGCAGCAAATTCGGCATCATCGGACCCGACGATCTGGATGAGGAAGGCTACATCGCCCACATACTCGGACTTGAAGACGATGAGGCCGGGGAAGTCGAAGATTTCCTGAACGAGATAATCGTCTAGACCGGAGGAGGGGTAATGCCGCACACACGGGGCCGGCAGTGACTGTTCCCGGCCTCGGTCTTTCGAACGGGGGCCGGCAGTGATTGTTTCCGGCCGCCGTCTTTCGAACGGGGACCGGCAGTGACTGTTCCCGGCCTCGGTGTTTTGAACGGGGGCCGGCAGTGATTGTTTCCGGCCTCGGTATTTCGAACGGGGGCCGGCAGTGACTGTTTCCGGCCTCGGTCTTTCGAACGGGGGCCGCCAATGACTGTTCCCGGCCGCCGTCTTTCGAACGGGGGCCGGCAATGACTGTTTCCGGCCGCCGTCTTTCGAACGGGGGCCGGAAACACGAAAAACAAGCGGCGCCATGCGAAAATGCATGGCGCCGCTCCTCTTAATCCGGTTTTTTGGATGACTGATGTTCTGCGAATGTTTTTCCCGGTGGTTTCTGGCTGCTGTTTTGTTTTTGTTTGTGCTGACCCGTCTTCTTTTTGCCGCGGGATGATTTTTTGCGTCTGGACTGCCTGTTGCCCCTGCCCTGATCCTCCGGGCCAGCAGCCTGCTGCCTGGATGTGCCGGATTCACCGGCAGGCCCGGCAGTGTCAGCATCCGGCTCTTTTCCGTCAGATGCCTGCCGGTCTGAAGCAGGTGTCTCCTCCTGAACCGGTTCGGCATCCGCTGCCGGCTCTTCGAATTCGCCCCTGTCTTTCATCTCTTTGATCTCGGACTTCGTCACTTTTCTCAGCACGAAATAGGCGCATCCGAAATTGCAGTATTCATAAAGATAATCCTGCACTGCACTGAATTTCTTGTCACGGTCGACTTTTGCTTTGTCATCTCTGAAGAAGCCCGCCAGTCTCAGCTTTTCGTAGCCGATGTCCCCGACGATATAATCATATTTGTTAAGAACTTCGCTGTACTTTTCCCGGAACTGCTCCTCGTCGAATGCATCCCTGTAGTTCTCAATGATTTCAAAATGCATATGATCTATCGTAATCATAATGTTACTCACCTTTCAACAGTTCATCACCTTTGGCCTGTTTGGCCCGCGCTGCTGCGTTGACCTGTTCATCGGCATGATAGCTTGAACGGACCATCGGACCCGCTTCACAGTGTTTGAAGCCTTTTTCCATCGCCGCTTTCCTCAGTTTTCCGAACTCAAGCGGCGTGTAGTATTTCTGTACGTTCAGATGTTTCCTGGACGGCTGCAGATACTGACCGATTGTCAGGATGTCCACATTATGTGCCCTCAGATCATCCATCGTCTGATGAAGCTCCCCGACAGTTTCACCGAGGCCGACCATGATGCTTGATTTCGTCGGGATGTCGGGGTTGATCTCTTTAGCGCGTTTCAGAAACTCCATCGTCCTCCAGTATTTCGCTTTCGCCCTCACCCTCGGTGTCAGACGTTCGACCGTTTCGATATTATGGTTCATGATATCCGGCTTCGCATCCATCAGCGTTTTCAGGTTATCGAATTCACCGCCCATATCGGATGGCAGCACTTCAATCGTCGTATACGGATTCTCTTCTCTTACTCGTCTGACAGTTTCAGCATACACTTTTGAACCGGCATCTTTCAGGTCGTCCCTCGCAACGGCTGTGATGACAACGTGCTTCAGATTCATCAGTTTGACTGATTCAGCCACACGGTTCGGTTCATCCCAATCCAGTTCGTTCGGCAGACCGGTCTTGACTGCACAGAATCTGCAGGCACGGGTGCAGACTGCACCCAGGATCATGAATGTCGCTGTGCGCCTTTCCGCCCAGCATTCGTGGATGTTCGGACATTTCGCTTCTTCGCATACAGTATGTAAATTCTTTTCACGCATCATTTTCTTAAGGCCAGTGTAGTTCTTGTTCGTGTTCAACCTTATTTTAAGCCAGTCCGGCTTTCTCAGAATTTCTTCATTTTTAGTTGCCATGCAGTTAAGCCCTCCATAAGAAAAGTTACCACTATATTAGCATACTTGGGACTTTCATGAGACCGAGAAGTTTGATATTTGACTTTATTCATTATTTTCAAAATGAATTTTCATTTTAAACCCCGCACAGCAACTGCCATGCGGGGAACCATAAAATCATTAAACTTTTTTGACAATCGGCGAATAGACGAATTTCGAAACGAATGTCACAACTGCGAGCAGTACCACAATCGTTCCAAGCGCAAGCCATACGTTCGCGGTTATTCCGAGTACGGTGTATCCAACCAGTGCAATCGTTGCTGACAGCAGTGCATAGGGCAGCTGGGTCATTACGTGTACGATATGGTTACAGCCGGCGCCTGTCGATGACAGTATCGTGGAGTCGGAAATCGGGGAACAATGGTCACCGAAAACTGAGCCCGCAAGAATCGCTGCAATCGCAGGCAGCAGGAGATCTGTCCGATCGATTGAAATCATGATCTCCCCGGCGATTGGAATCAGTATGCCGAAGGACCCCCAGCTTGTTCCCGTCGCTACAGCCATCAGGCATGCCACGGCGAATACGACAGCAGGCAGCAGGCTCACCGGCAGGCTGGACTGTTGGACCATGTCGCCGAGCAGCTCCCCCGTGCCGATAGCCGAAATCAGCTCTCCTATCATCCACGCCAATGTCAGCACCAGCATTGCCGGGAACATTGCCATAAACCCTGTTTTGACGCCCAGCCATACTTCCGTCTTGCCAAATTCGTTATTTTTACGGGTGTAGCTGAAGAAATAGAGCAGGCTTAAGACCAGGCCGACAAGGCCGCCGATCAGCAGCGAATGGGTGACAAGCGTATTTTCGAACATGCTGAGGAGTGTCCACTCCCCACCTTCCAGACCACCGGTGACAAGCATTGAGATGATCACCGTAACAGCGAGTCCCAGAATCGGCACGATCAGCGCTTTCGGGGAACTCTCCTCATGCACGGGCAGTTCCTCATCCGTTGCACCGGGTGCCTCCATTGCATTCTCAACGAGCACACCATCTTCGATGGCCCGTCTTTCCTGTTTGCGCATCGGCCCGATATCAAACCGTGTCGCAATGACGATGAACATCATCGCAAGTGCCGTAAGAACGTAAAGATTCATCGGAATCATGTAGATGAATGCCTGGAACGGTGTCACTGCAACGAGCCCACCGGCTGCGAGAAGCGGTGCAACCAGCCCCATGATTCCCGCCCCCCAGCTTGAAACCGGTGCGATTACCGATACGGGCGAGGCGGTTGTATCAATGAAATAGGCAAGCTTCGCCCGCGACACCTGGTATTTATCAGTCAGCGGCTTTGCTACCTGACCGACGATCAGGGCACTGAAATAGTCATCGATGAAGACGATGACGCCGAGAAGACCTGTGGCAAAGTTCGCCTGCCTTCTCGTTTTCACTTTAGTGAGCGCCCAGGCAGTAAACGCCTTCGCACCCCCTGACATATTCATGAATGCAGTCATGATGCCAAGGAAGGTCAGGAAGATGAGGATGAACGCATTCCATGTATTGATCGCCCCGTCCACAACGAAAATCATAGCGAACGATTCCCACACAATCCGTACCATACCCCCGATACCGCCATCTGCAATAAGGAAAGCGGAAGTGATGATGCCGAGGCCGAGACTGAGCCCGACTTTGCGCGTTGCCACCACCAGCAGCAGTGTGAGCAGCGGCGGAACCAGCGATATGTATTCCCAGTTTAATATAGTATCCATATATTTACCCCCATTGAATTTTCCAACAATAAAAGACGCCACAGCAGCATTACAGAATCAGCCACTGTGACGTCCAAAAATCACATTAATGTAGCGCATCACCGTAATGACAGTACCGGGCCTGTTAAACCCGATCCCAGATCAGCACCCCGCCGGGCGGTGATCTTCGGCAGCTTCCCCTTTCCCGCGGCTTCAAAGCATACCTGCTCCGCCGGGTACTCCTGAAAGTTGCGACCTCTACTTCCGTTCTTCAATTGACACAAACATTATAGCAATATTCCAGACACTTAGCAACTAGATTTTGCCATTGTACTTTTTATAGATGTCCCTCAGGAATTCCGGCATCATGTATGTCTTTTTCGAATACCTGAATTGCGGGAATATCCTGCCGAACGTATACATGTCGAGCGTCCCGAGGGTATATGTTCGGCGGTCCTCTACGAGACTGCCGCCGATATAGTATTCCCTCCCGGACTGGATGTAGCCGATATCATGAGACACGAAACAGCCGAAGATATCCCCCCTGAAGCCGAGCCCGCGGATGATTTCGTCCTTGAATTCATGTTTGGCCGCCTGGTTGAACACTTCCTTCAGTTCGCGTCCGGTCAGCTCTATCTGCACCGCATTTATGGCATGCGGCAGTACTTTGTGGAGGTCGTAATCCGTCAGATCCCCGCCTTCGAAAGACTTGACGACAAGCCCCGTGTGCACAAGCCCTGCATCACTGTCCGTAAATTCCTGAACCATGGCGGCAAGACGTGTGACAAATTCACTTGCCGAATAAAGCCTGCGAGGAATCGGTTTTGCATCTTTCTCGACCACTCTCTGGAGCTTCTCCCTGCCGATGTCATAATAGTTGTCGTCAATACCAGAGAGCAGATCAGTCTCATAGAGCTTTGCGGATTTCCGGGTCAGCGTCGTCCCTTCGAAATCGAGCGTGACTTCTCCTGTGAAATCGCCGAAACGTCCCGCAGCCGCAAGCAGCGTATCCCCCACCCGTTCACCTTCAGGAAGATAGTGATGGGTATGGGAGCTCAGGATGACGTCTATCTCGGGGAACATCATCGCAAGCGACTCGTCATCGTAGCGGCCGAGATGGCTCATCATCACGATGCAGTCGACTTCCGTATTGATTTCGCGGATGGCGTCAAGTACCCAGTCGAAAGCTTCGGATACTTCCCAGCCGAGTGCTTTATAGAATGGCGTAAACTCCACTGTCGCAGCGATGAAGCCGAACTTGATGCCCTGGATCTCTTTTATGACATACGGCCTGAAGAACGGGTCGGTACTCCCCACTTCACGCAGGTTGGCACAGATGACATCGAAATCCGCTTTGTCGTAGAGGGTTTCCAGATCTTCCTTCTGCAGCGTGATGCCTTCATTGTTGCCGATTGTGGCCACTTCACACCCCGCTTCATTCAGGAGTTCTATGTTCCCTTTGCCGAGCGTCGCTTCGGTATAGGGGTGGGAACGGTCGACATGATCGCCGAGATCGACATAGATCATGTTATCCCCGTGCTGGCGCTTTTTATTCTTCAGAAAAGACATTATTTTTAAATAGTTGTACAGATGGCTGTGCACATCGTTGGTATGGAAAAGTTTTATCTCCATCTGATCACCTCTGTAGGATTGTCTGTAAAATCATATATATTCCCAGCAGCATGAGCACTGTCCGCAGCACGACGACAAGAGAATCGGATTTGAACTTCTGGTTGATCCATACCCCGATTTTCGCACCCAGGAAAGCGGCGGGCAATATGAATGCTGCATACCAGTAGTCGACGTTGCCCTGCAACACATGCCCGGAAGCTGCCGAGAGCCCCGAGAAGAATACCATCATCATGCTCGTGCCGATGGCAATCGATGCCGGCATCCGGAATGCGATCAGCATGAGCGGTGTCATCAGCGCCCCGCCGCCGATGCCGAAGAGACCGGTGAAGAAACCGACGATGAACGTGGAGGTGACCGCAATCCACGGTGCAAATCCGTAATGGTGCACTTCACCCATATGGTCCACGTGGGGTTTCACATAGCGGTCATCCTGAAATAAAGTGATCGGCCGGATCCTATTCCTCAGTATGAGAATCGTACTCAGGAACATCAGGAACAGTCCGAAATACAGATTAAAGCTGTCTGCTGTAAACAGCCGGCTGGCGTAGGACCCCACGAACGCCCCGGGCATGATTCCTATCAGGAAGAGCGTTCCGTTCTTCCTGTCCAGCTGGTTGCTGCGTCCGTATGACATCATTGCAGAGAAGCCGATGACGATCAGTACAAGGCTCGATGTTCCGACAGCCGTCTGCGGCGTGATGCGGTCAAGCACTCCCATATCGATGCCGAAGAAAATGAGGAGCGGGACGATGATCACTCCGCCGCCGATGCCTATCAGTGCACCCAGTGCCGCTGCCAGCAGCCCGATTAAAATCAATATGAGATATTCCATAGGCTTTTCTCCTTTAAAGCCCGGTCTGCATGAGACAGGGCCCCGCTTGTACATCAGGAGGATATCCTGATATCAAAACAATCTCAATTGCTTTGGCGAAAGTCCTTCATATCTGATATTCATCATCTTCAGGAAATTCTGTGCATTGCCGGCAGCATGACCGCCGGAATTGTTGTTGAAGACGATGTATATGTCTTTTGTCTTATGGGCCAGGATCTCAACCTGACGCTTCAGCCACTCCAGTTCGGTTCTGTTATAATCATAGAGATACCTTACATTGCGCCATTCCTCACTCGTCCTGTCCTTTTGGGTCCATCCGTGGGTGTTGCGGCCGTGGAGCCTGATGAAAGCTGTCTTATCCGTCACTCTCGCAACGAAGGGGACGCTACCGACGCCGGCCTGCGGTTCATCACAGATACTGTGTATGGCTCCGTTTGCGTGGAGGAAAGCGAGCGTCTCCTCGCGGTAGCTTTCAGAAAACCATGTTTGGTTCCTGAACTCGACGGCTACCTTATAAGGAGCGAGCTGCATAATGGCATATTTTACATAGCGGATATTTTTGTGCGTACAGTCGAACCACGGCGGAAACTGCAGCACTACAAAAGCGAGCTTCCCCGCCTTCTCCATCGGCAGCAGCATGTCGCGGTGGGCTGCAAACACATCTTTTATGGAATCATAGTGATCACGGTAGTCACTATGGCCGGTCATATACTGATGGGCCTTGACCACAAATTTGAATTTCTCCGGCGTTTCACTGCACCATTTTTCGATGGTTGAAGTACGCTGGATGGCATAATAGGTCGCATCGAGCTCCACGATGGGGAAATGAGACGAATATGTAGCGAGTTTATCTTTTTTATTGGTAATATCTGTGTAGAGGTCGTCGTGATCTCCCCACCCAGTCAGTCCTGCATAAATCATTAAAATCACCTTACTTTATTGTAACACAATTTTAAAGGGGGACCTTACTTATGAGCATCATAAAATTCAGCAATGTCAGCCATGGCGGAATCCTCCATGATATTACGGGTGATTTCCGGGAAAGCCGTATCACGACATTCGTCGGGCCGAGCGGAGCCGGAAAGACGACGTGCCTGAAACACATAAACGGACTGCTTTCTCCGGACGAGGGCGATATATACTACCGCGGTGAAAACCTGGCAGATATCGATATCACAGAACTCCGAAAAGAGATCGGCATGGCATTCCAGAGCTCGCCGATGATTGCAGGCACCGTGTTCGACAATCTCAACCTCCCCCGTGAAATTTTCGGGGATACATTGAGCGAAGGACGTGCAAAATCTTTGCTCGAGATGGTGGACCTTGAAAACATCCCGCTCGCCCAGAATGTAAAATCATTATCCGGCGGTGAAAGGAGCCGCGTCTCAATCGCACGGACTTTCGTCAACCGGCCGCGCGTCCTGCTGCTGGACGAAGTGACATCGAGCCTCGATTATACCCTGGTAAAGGAAGTGGAACGGCTCATCGTCAAGCTCCAGCGGGAGGAAAAAGTCACCGTGATCTGGATTACCCATGATCTCGACCAGGCGCGCCGTGTGAGTGATGACATGTGGTTTTTACGCGACGGCGAACTCATCGAATCCGGTGATGCCTCATTCATCGATGAATCGGAGAATGAGGAAATAAGACAATTCGTAAGAGGTGAAGCCCTATGACATTTTCACAGCTCCCTTTGTCATTCATCTTCGTCGCCATCCCGCTTGCGCTGACACTATGGCTGAAACTCGGCCTTGAAAAGGATATCATCATCGCAACGGTGCGGTCGGTCATACAGCTGCTGATAGTCGGCTACATACTGACGTTCGTCTTCGAAGCCGGCCATCCCATATATATCGCTCTGATGATCATGCTTATGATCGGCGCCGCCACCCAGAACGTGATCAAAAAAGGGGAAGGCATCCCCGGAATCACCTGGATGGTATTCTTTACCCTTATTGCTGTTGAATCACTCTCAATGCTGATATTATTAGGCTTTGGAATCATCCCCCGGGAACCCGAGCAGATCATTCCGATCAGCGGTATGATTATCGGCAACTGCATGGTACTCTCCCTCCTGTTCCTGAATAAATTCAAGGACGAAGTTGAGCGCAGCGATGAAACCATCGAACTCATCCTGTCCATGGGCGGCAAACCTGAGATGGCCATAAAGAGGACGCTCCGCTCCGCCATACAGACCAGCATGATACCGACGATCGAAAGCCAGAAGACCATGGGGCTCGTGCAGCTTCCCGGCATGATGAGCGGTCTGATCATCGGCGGCGCCGATCCGCTCGAAGCCGTGATGTATCAGCTGCTGGTACTCTTCCTGATACTCAATAACGCAGCGATGGCATCCGTCATGGTCGGCTACATGGCGTATCCGAAACTTTTCAATAAAAAACTGCAGTTCGTGGGGTTGAAATATGATTAATATAAGACGCTTTATTTTATGCTCATTGCTTATGTGCAGCGCGGCAGGTCTGGCCGCCTGCGATGAAGCCGGCAGCAGCATCGACTACGAAGTGATAGGCAGGACAGAGTCCGGGGATGCCGGTGCATTCACGAGTTCAATCAAGCAGATCACAGATGAGGAAATGCTCGGCATGGCCATGGAACAGACCGGAGCAGACATCGATCCGGACGAAGTCAACTTCGATTCAGAGCAGCTTTTCCAGGTGTCCATGGTCGAGAATGGGTGTGGATATCTGCTGGAGGACCTAGTGAATGAAGACGGGACACTCCAGTTCATGTTCGAACTCACACCTGTAGTCGAGAGCGGCGAAGATCCGGAAGACGTCGCATGCACTGAAGTCACCGTACCGGCGACATCATTCATCAAAACAGAAGCCGTAGACTTCAGTTCCCTTGAAATCTACGGCTCCGGTGAAAAGATAGAAACCGAGTAGCCGGGTGACAGACCGGCTTAATGGCCGGGCAACCCGTTTGCCGGCATTGTGAAAGTTATCAACGGCCGGTAACGTCCGTATAAACATTTAAACGCCCTTCCGGGAGCAGTTCCCATGCTCCCGGAAGGGCGTTTCCTCAAATATACATCTCCAGTTTCTGTTTCATACTTTGGTAGGCGGACTGCCACAGTTCCGCTTCGGTGGAAAACCGTGCAGTCAGCATTGAAATCTTCCTGGTGAACCTGTCTTTGTAGGCCGGGTCCTCTTTATCCGGCAGGGCATCCATTATGGAATCGACTTCCTTCTGCACGGCTTCGGAACGCGGACCCCAGTGTGTAACTTCCTCTCCGTCTTCATTGATGAAGATGATGATGGGGATGGAACGGGACTTTCCGTTGGTCAAATACTGGTCCATGAGTTCCAGGTTGTCATCGCGCAGCAGCATGCGTACTTCCATATGACTCTTCTTTGCCAGATGGAGAAGTACCGGCGTGTTCATCATCGCATCTCCGCACCAGTCTTCTGTGATCACGAGGGCGCGGAGGTTTTTATCCTCAAGCCTTCTGAAGAAATCCTCGTCATCGGGTATCGCAAAATTATTTAAGACATTCTTCAGATTTTCCTTATGCTTTTCCATGTTGCTGATGTAAGCCTCTGCACTCATCGCCTTTTCAAACCAGTTATCCAGTTCTGTCATCGCCATACCTCCAACTGTATATTCTTTCACCAGTCCAATGCTATCACATCAGCGGCACCTGCCAGCCGATTTTGCCTTTCACAGAATTTCTTGTTGTGTTTCCCACATTTATATTCTAACCTTGAATAAACACAGAAAAGGAGGGGGCCCCTTGCCTGAAAATAACAAACATATAAAAGGTCTGATCTTCGTCATCATCGGAGCTGCACTGTGGGGCATCGGCGGCACTGCAGCAGATTACATATTCAGGCATACACCTGTAACGATCGACTGGTATGTCACATTCCGTCTGACAGCGAGCGGTATCATACTGCTTTCTGCCTATGCACTGTTCTCAAGGAAACAACAGCCGGTCCGTCTGGACAGGAAGACACTCGGCATGCTGTTCGTCTACAGCCTGCTCGGCATGACGATGGTCCAGTATTCCTTCATGGCCGCAATCGGCCACGGCAACGCCGCCATCGCGACCGTCCTCCAGTATACCGGCCCGATATATATAATCCTTTGGCTTGTCATCCGCAAGTACTCAAAATGGTCCCGGGCCGATGGGTTCATCATCATAGGCATGATCGCCGGAGTCGTGCTGCTTGCGACAGGCGGCGATTTCGGCAGGATGGCCGTATCCCCCGCCGCCCTCATCTGGGGACTGGTTTCAGGTGTCGCGCTCGCCTACTACACGCTGCATGCACAGAAACTCCTTTACCGCCTCCATCCGCTTCAGCTGGTCGGCGGATCGATGCTGATCGGCGGCATCGCGATGAACTTCATCCATCCGCTGTGGGATTTCGATCTGAGCTTCGACTGGACATTCAGCCTCGCAGCCATACTGATACTCTCAGTCCTTCTGGGTACAACACTCGCCTTCCTGCTCTATATCAGCAGTCTGAAGCATCTGTCTTCGAAGGAAGCCGGGATACTCGGCATCATCGAACCGGTCTCCGCTGTACTCAGCTCCGTCATATGGCTCAATGTCAGCATGGGCATATACCAGATTGCGGGTATCGTCATCATACTCGGCATCGCCGTATACATCTCAACCGGCCGCAAGGAATAACAGGCACCCGGGAGTTGCAGATCATATGAAAATACCGAGTCCGACAGCCGTTGCCATCGCCAGCAAGAGCAGTTTCTTCTCAGCAGAAGTCACCGCCTCCGGATCAGACGGATCCATCTTCACAATCAGGTAGATCCCGTATGCAACAAGGGTGATCACTACAATGCCGGCAGCCGGACGCGTCAACATCATCAGGAGCGCAAATACGCCGATGAGCACAAGATACAATATTGCCGGATAGCGTGCACCCCGCATGCCGAAAATATCCGCCGACCATACGACACTCGTCCTTTTGACCGGGGAGGCCTTCCGGTCTGCCTCCATATCCGGGATATGATGCACCATCACCCAGCTCATGCACCATAGGGCGTTGATGAATGCGTTCTGCCATCCCCACGCCGGAATAGTCTCCAGCATCAGCCACGGTGCGGCAAGGCCGAGCAGCAGCATCGAGGGGAACAGGCTCAGCCATTCACCTGCCAGCGGCACATAGGCAAATCTGAACGGCCGGAGTGAATACGACGCCGCGCCCCATATGCCGACCACAATGAGTATCGCCAGTTCCATCTGCCCGACAACAGCGAGCAGCACCGCAAGAATCACGAGGGACATTGTAAGTATGGAACCGATCTTCCTGAGCTGGCCCACACTCATGACACCCGTCTGAATCACTCTGCTGCCCCCGGACAGCAGCGCCGGGCTGTGCTGGTCGGTGCCTGATTCAAAATCGGTGATGTCATTGAATATGTGTGTCAGCGCCCCGTGTATCAGAAAGGCACCCGAGATGAGCAGCACAAGAAGAAGAAGCAGTCTCACTGCAGAAAATTCATAATGGATAAGAAGCGGCAGCCATGTGGAGATTGCCGTCGCCACACTTGATGTGACCACTGCCACCACCCGCAGGAGCATCCCCATCCCTTTGAAACTCAAAGTATTCTCTCCGGACATATCATCCAGTCCCTTCTAAACCGACTTATCTTGCAGTCCCGTTTCCGTTAAGTCCTGCCGCTTCATCAATCATTTTCTTCCACTTCTTCCTGCCGTTGACGATATATTTCAGCACTTCCCCATCCTTCAGTGTCACCCTGACCTCGTTCGGCAGCGGAATGAAGCCGTATGCCATCGTTGTACCGATTTCAACATTTTCAATATCCACCAGTTCCACCGTACGCTCCGTCCGGTGAAATGCCGAAAAATTGGGCACATGGTGCAGCACCGTCTCGGTCAGATACAGTTTTCCCGGAATCGGCCGCAGCCCTTTCCACAGATTTCCGTTGCCGACTTTCAAAGTTCTGGATTCCATAAAATAAGTTCCTCCGAGTCGAAATTAACTTAAACCAATTATACGCACAAAAAGGCCTCCGGCACAACTTCGGCCGGATACCGCCCGCCTTTGTCGGTCATCCTGATTTGATTCCCGCCCCGCACAGCGGTATGACGAGTGTTTCATCTTCTTCTATCCCGTATTTCAAATAGCCGGCATAATTCGCTGCGCTGGTGACTTCGACATGGAACCCTTTTCTGCTCATTTCCCCGCGGGCCTCTGCGATTTCACTTTCCTCCACTGATATGAACTCACCGCCGGTTTCCCTCACCGCTTCTAGTATCTGCTGCGCGCGGGCCGGAGCCGCAATCGCGATGCCTTCGGCAAGTGTGCCGTTATTCCGGACAGGCGCCGCCACACTCTCTCCGCGTTCGAATGCCCGTGCGAGCGGCGCACAATTTGCAGCCTGGACTGCGACGATTTTCGGCAGCCTTTCAATCACCCCGCTGTCCAGCAGCTCTTTGAATCCGTAATATGCGCCGAGCAGCAAAGTGCCGTTGCCCACGGGGACGATCAGTGTGTCGGGCGCACTGCCGAGTTCTTCGAAAATTTCAAACGCATATGTTTTCGTCCCCTCATAGAAATAGGGATTGTATACATGGCTCGCGTAGAACACAGCCTCTCCAGACACCGCCCGCTGTGCGGCTGCAGCAATATCTTCCCGCGTGCCTTCTATCTGTCTGATTTCAGCACCGTGGGCCTTCACCTGGGCCATTTTCTTTGGTGATGTGACGTCACTCAAATATATATCACAGGCAATGTTGCACCGGGCGGCATAAGCAGCTATGGCGGTGCCTGCATTCCCGCTGCTGTCAGCGATGACCTTCCCTGCACCGAGTGACTTCGCCTTTGCCATCAGCACCGCCGCTCCGCGGTCCTTGAATGACAATGTCGGCATCATGTAATCCACTTTTGCATAAGTGCCGTGCCTCGACTCATCCAGCACAATCAATGGTGTCTGTCCCTCGCCCATCGTGACCATCCTCCAGTCCGCATGCTCCAGCGGCATGGTTTCTGCATATCTGAATATGGAAGCCGGATATTTTGGCCATGCAGCCGGGTCTGTATCCTTCCTGTCAAAGTCGAGGTCAAGCAGACCGCCGCAGTCACATTTCCATCTGGACAACGTGATTTCATGCACCAAGCCGCAGCGCGTGCAAATATATCGTTCCCTCATTTCAGCTTCCCCCACTTTCGCAACAGTGACGCCTTTTGCGCCGGCCGACTCCTGCATTTTGGCGAGTGAAGACATTTTGTGCGTCTTCGTATGCGGACGCAGCCTGACTTCATTTCTCTGTGCAAACCTCTGCATGTTTTCAATATTCTTCTCCATGATACATTGGTCGATCGTAATGCCGGCGTATCCAGTTGCGTGTAATGCATGAAATTCCTCCAAATATTAGAATATTCTCTCTTAATTATAAGCAATTCCGTGTGTGTTTGTTAAATGGAGCTTCAACTATACTGAATAAAATATTTTATTCACTGCTTAACATAATAAGTAAATTGATGTTTTAACTGTTAAGATAATTTCATAAATATTCCCAATAATATTACATCGAGTTTTCAATCTGATTAACAGCATGTTAAGAATTGATTGGAGTCTTAAATTAAACTGAAAATATTTGTACAGAGTGTTAACGTGGGGCAGTACCATTTTTTATCAAAACTATAAAGGAGAGACATTACTACCTATGAGAAACACAATCAAATCATTGTCCGCGGTACTTTTTACATTCGCAGTCGTGCCCTCCATGCTGTTTTTGAGTGCCAATGCGAATACTGCCTCAGCGAACGGCACACATAAAGATTCTCTGCCGGAAGAACTGCACCCGTCCATTGAAGCGAACGCTGAAGCGCTGAAGCAGAAAGCTGCCGAGAAAGGGATCGTCATCCGTTTCACCGAAGGCTTCCGTCCGTTTGAAGACCAGGACGCGCTCTATGAGCAGGGAAGAAGCGGTCCGGGGAATATCATTACTTATGCTAAAGGCGGAGAATCATACCATAACTACGGACTTGCGGTGGATTATGCAGTGGAGACCGGCAACGGTGACGTCACATGGGACCTCGAATATGATGGAAATGGTAACGGCAAACCGGATTGGTTTGAAGTAGGAGATATGGCCAGGGAATTCGGCTTTACGTGGGGTGGAGACTGGGAAGGCTTTAAAGACTACCCTCATCTCCAGATGGACTTCGGTCTGTCCCTTTCAGATCTCCAGAACGGCTATCTGCCTGGATACAACTCATACTTCAATTCTTAAAAACAACGCTTAAGGCTCCCTCAGTCAATTTGAGGGAGCCTCTTATTGCAGCATCGCTTTTCCTGTTTCATAATATTTCTGCCAAACTGATCCATGCACCCTCTTTCCTGAAATCATCCATCATATCCCCTTCCAGCGATGTTACAGGGCAACTATTATAAAAACGCACCGGTTGCTGAATAAAGACCGGTGCGGCAGCGCTATTCACTTTATTTTAGATCAGTGTATCGTAAACCTCTTTTAGAATTTCATGATTCGGTCTGGAACCCAGGTTTTTGGCGATTGTACCCCGGACATATGATTCGCTCATATGGCTCTCGAGCTCGGCGACGGATTCCTTGCTGCCGACGAGATAGGCGCCTTTCAGTTTCCGCTCTTTCAGCTCTTTGGACAGTTCCTGTGCAAGATCCCTGTACCACCGGTTCTGGTTCTCATCAAAGCGTCTCTGGAATTCATCCTTGCCGCGACCCCTCTCGCCCGGCTGCACAGCTTCCTGGTAATCCACCCAGCTCTGCCGTTCCAGATCCCAGCTGAAGTATTTCTCGTCCTGGATCGTGCCGAGTTCCGTCTCGATGAAAGTTACATCGGCCTGCTGCACAACGATGATCGCCGTTTCAGGAAATTTCTGCTCCAGCTCCTCCACCTGCTCTGTATCCGCAGTGTGGTCCCACCGGATGGAAGTCGTCACCGGCACCTGGAGTATCCTTTCACGCCAGAGCTCACCGTCCGCAGATGCAATGAGGATAAGTCCGCGCTGCATCTCCTTCTGCTTCGCATAAATCTCCGTCTCAGCCTTGTCCAGCAGATTCTGCAATGCTTTCAGCTCTTCCGGATTATCCTTATTCTTCACCTGTTCCTTCAGTTCCTTCATCCCGTTCTTCAGATGGATTTTCCACTCACCGTTGGCCTGGTTGAGGTCCGTGACGTCGGTATTCAAATACAGAGAAAGAATCCCTGTATCATCATTTTTTGCTTTGATCTTCTTAATGTTTTCGACTACAGACATATGCATGTTTCCTCCTCTTCGTATTCACGCAGGGCAGAAGCGGGACAGTTTGCATGAAAAAATCAGCTTTCATATAATCTACCCTCTGTGAACCGGGCAAAACATATACTGCACATCTGCAGCTTCATCCGTTCGTTTTTTGGAGGAGCGCCCTGTCCTTTCTTCCATGCACAAGATGGTACACGACGATGCCGGCCAGGATTACACCCACAAGGGCTGTATACATCCCTTTATAGCCGGACAGCGGAACGATATATCCCAGGATGAACGGGCCGACACCGAGGCCAAGATCGAGCGCGATGAAATATGTCGAGTTGGCAAGCCCCATGCGGTGCGGCGGAGTGACTTTGATGGCAAGTGCCTGGGTGATCGACTGGAAGTTTCCGTAGCCGAGGCCGATCAGTACTGCAGCGAGCAGGAATATCCAGGACGACGGGGCCACACTCAGCAGCAACATGCCTATGGCGAATAATGAAAGAGCCGGGTAGACGACAATGTTTGCCCCCTTCCTGTCCATCAGCGGGCCGGTGATGGGACGGGAGAGAAGTATCGAAACTCCGTAGGCGAGGAAGAAGAAACTGCCCGCCTCCACGAGATTGATCTCTGCCGCGTAGCCGGTGACGAATGACAGTATCCCTGAATATGCAAACGCGAGGACGAACATTGCAATGGAAACGGGAACCGCCCTGGCTTCATAGAAGTCTGACAGCCGGATCCCTTTCTGCTCCCCGGCCTCTTCGGGTATTTTGACAACCGGTGCCCTGAGCGCGAGGGAGAGCAGCAGACTGACCACCGACATTACTGTTGAAAAGATGAATATGCTGATAAATCCCATGCTGGAAACCATCAGTACTCCGATCAGAGGCCCGATGGCAGTTGCCATGACAACGCTCATGCTGAAATACCCTATGCCTTCACCGTTGCGGCTTGGCGGGATGACCTGGGCAACTATTGTACCCGTCGCCGTCGTTGCAAGCCCCAGGCCGACACCGTGCAGGAATCTGAGCAGCAGTAACGGATAGAGACCGGCGGGGATGAAATATAAAACAGTGAATATCAATACAAGTACCGTCCCGGTCATGAGGATTTTCTTGCTTCCGGCTTTGGCGATCTGCCTGCCCCCGATCAGTCGCCCGACAAGCGAACCGATAACGAAAATGCTCGCGGCCAGCCCGGCCATGCTGACCGTCGCACCATATTCCTGTATGGAATAGGTCGCCATTGTAACCAGCAGCAGATACATCGAAAGCATCAGTGCAAAATTTACCACTGATGCAAATATGAAATCTTTCGTCCATAACTTTTCTTTATTCAATACCGTCAATTATGATCACCTTCATACACTTTCAATGATTAGTTAGGATACCTAACTGATTATACATCCATCCTCCGGCCTTTGTCCATACCGCATCATTCACAAATTATCCATTCCAGCCCTCTCCTGCAACTGTTATAATGAAAAATAGAGCTTTTTTATAAAGAATCGAATGAGGGAATACTCTTGAAGAATGGACAGAAAACAGGAATGATTTCCGGCTTTTCCGGATTTTTAATCAATATCAAATATTTGCTGAAAGGCAAGGTGCTGTTGGCAAATGTGCTGCCGGTCTTTACTGCCTACTGGCTGGCTCTTTATTTCAGCGGCGAAGGTTTCATGGACCATATCCCGCTTTTTCTGCTGACAATCACAGGGAGTACGATTGTCATATCCGGCGCACTGATGCTCAACAACTGGTATGAGGCTGACCTCGACAGGAAGATGGACCGTACGAGAAAACGCCCGACTGTTACAGGGGCATTTTCCCTGGGGTCCGTCCTTTGGGCAGGAATCATGACATCCGCCATCGGGATGGGCATGATGCTGTTCACGACATTCGAGGCCTTCATCTACTCGTTTCTCGGATGGTTTTTCTATGTCGTCCTCTACACATTCTGGTCAAAACGCAAATATACCATAAATACGATCATCGGCAGCATTTCCGGTGCTTTCACGCCGCTTATCGGCTGGGCGGTGATTGCTCCCGCAACCCATATCATCCCGATTGCCCTCGCTTATCTGCTGTTCATCTGGCAGGTGCCGCATACACTGGCGATTGCTGTCAAAAGGCTTGAAGATTACACACGCGCCGGCGTACCGATGCTCCCGGTAGTTTCCGGCACGGGGCCGACCATCCGGCAGATGCTGATCTACACGGTCGCACTGCTGCCTTTCCCTTTCCTGCTGCTCAACAGTCTGGGCGGCATCTTCTTCACCGTTGTGATCGTCATGACCATCGGCTGGATAATACTTGTCGCTTCCGGCCTCAGAACGACAGAGCTCAGAGGCTGGGCGCAGGCGAACCTGCGCTTTTCCATCATCTACCTTGCAATCATCTCCCTTACGATGATCATACTGACTTCCCCGATATTATATTGATACGACCCGAGGGCTTCTCCTGTAGAAGTCCTTTTTCAATGCAATAAAAAACTCCCGTCCCGGGACCGGGACAGGAGCATGAAAGATATATTAACCGATGGAACCTTCCATTTCGAAGGAGATCAGACGGTTCATTTCAACCGCATATTCCATTGGCAGTTCTTTTGTGAACGGTTCGATGAAGCCCATGACAATCATTTCCGTCGCTTCCTCTTCACCAAGTCCGCGGCTCATCAGATAGAAGAGCTGTTCTTCGGAGACTTTCGAAACTTTCGCTTCGTGCTCGAGCGAGATATTGTCGTTCAGTATCTCATTGTACGGAATTGTGTCTGAAGTGGATTCGTTATCCATGATCAGAGTGTCACACTCGATGTTTGAGCGGGCGCCTTCAGCTTTGCGGCCGAAGTGTACCTGACCGCGGTAGGATACTTTACCACCGTTTTTGGAGATGGATTTGGAAACGATCGTAGATGAAGTATTCGGTGCAAGGTGGATCATTTTCGCACCTGCATCCTGGTGCTGTCCTTTACCTGCAAGCGCGATGGAGAGCGTCATTCCGCGTGCACCTTCACCTTTCAGGAATACGGACGGATACTTCATAGTCAGTTTGGAACCGATGTTGCCGTCAACCCATTCCATCGTACCATTCTCTTCAACAAACGTACGTTTCGTAACAAGGTTGTAGACGTTGTTTGCCCAGTTCTGAATTGTAGTATAGCGGCAGTAGGCATCTTTCTTAACAATGATCTCAACAATCGCAGAGTGCAGTGAGTTTGTTGTATAGACCGGTGCTGTACAACCTTCTACATAGTGGACGCTTGATCCTTCATCACAGATGATGAGCGTACGCTCAAACTGTCCCATGTTTTCAGAGTTGATACGGAAATACGCCTGCAGCGGTGTATCCAGTTTTACTCCCGGAGGGCAGTAGATGAATGAGCCACCGGACCATACCGCAGAGTTGAGCGCAGCAAATTTGTTGTCTGTTGGCGGAATCACTGTCGCCCAGTACTCTTTGAACAGATCTTCGTTTTCACGGAGCGCAGAGTCCGTGTCCTTGAAGATTACACCTTTCTCTTCGAGGTCCTGTTCCATGTTGTGGTATACAACCTCGGACTCATACTGTGCAGATACACCTGCAAGATATTTTTGTTCAGCTTCAGGGATGCCCAGTTTATCAAATGTACGTTTGATTTCATCTGGCACCTCGTCCCATGAACGCTCTGCCATTTCTGATGGTTTTACATAGTACGTAATTTCATCAAAATCAAGCTCTGAGAGGTCGCCGCCCCACATTGGCATTGGCATCTTATAGAAATGTTCCAGGGATTTGAGACGGAAGTCAAGCATCCACTGTGGCTCTTCTTTCATATTGGAAATTTCGCGGACAATATCTTCTGTCAGACCGCGGTCAGAACGGAAAATCGATACGTCTTCATCATGGAAACCGTATTTGTAATCGCCGACTTCTGGTGCTTTTTTAGCCATATCAATCACTCCTTTTTATTATTCGCTGCCGGATTCCCTGACACCTTTTTCAAGTGCCTTCCACGTCAGTGTTGCACACTTGATGCGTGCAGGGAACTGGTTCACGCCGGCCAGCGCTTCGATATCACCCATGTCGTCGGTGATATCATAATCTTCGCCCAGCATCATATTGCTGAATTCATCGCCCATTGACAGGGCTTTTTCAAGCTTCTGACCAGTGATCGCTTCAGTCATCATTGAAGCGCTGGCCATAGAAATGGAGCAACCTTCCCCTTCGAATTTAACATCTTCGACAACATCATCCACTACATTCAAAGTGAGCCTGATCCTGTCTCCGCAAGTCGGGTTGTTCATATCTACAGTCAGAGTACCATCTTCAATGACCCCCTTGTTCCTCGGGTTCTTGTAGTGGTCCATGATTACTGAGCGGTAGAGCTGATCCAGATTGTTAAAATTCATAAGAGAAAAACTCCTTCGTACGTTTAAGGCTTTCTATGAAACCATCTATTTCTTCTTTGGTGTTATATACATAAAAGCTGGCTCTTGCTGTTGATGAAACATCAAGCCATTTCATCAGTGGCTGTGCACAGTGATGGCCGGCACGGACGGCAATGCCTTCCGTATCGAGTGCTGTCGCGAGATCGTGCGGATGGACGTCTTCCATGTTGAAAGTGATGAGCCCGGCACGCTTTGTCGGACCGTAGATCTCGATGCCTTCAACTTCACTCATGCGCGTGTAAGCATAGTTTACCAGTTCCTGTTCATAGTCCAGTATTGCATCCGGACCAATCTCTGTAATGTAGTCGATCGCTGCCGAGAGACCGATCGCCTCGGCAATCATCGGCGTACCTGCTTCGAATTTCACAGGCAGGTCCGTCCATGTGGCCTCTCTCAGATCGACGAAATCTATCATATCTCCACCGTATTCGAGAGGCTCCATTTTATCAAGCAGTCCGCTTTTTCCATAGAGTACACCGATGCCCGTCGGCCCCAGCATCTTATGCCCGCTGAATGCGTAGAAGTCGACATCCAGATCCTGGACATCCACTGACATGTGCGGTACGGCCTGAGCGCCGTCTACAGAGATATATGCACCATTCCTGTGGGCTGTTTCAGCGATTGCCCTGATGTCATTGATCGTACCCAGGACATTGGAGACGTGAGTGATCGCAACAATCTTAGTACGTTCCGAAATGACCGCTTCGACACTTTCAGGCGTAAGTGTGCCATCCGTCTCCATCGGGATGAAAACGAGCTCTGCACCGGTGCGCCTGGCAAGCTGCTGCCACGGGACGATGTTTGCATGGTGTTCCATTTCAGTCACCACAATCTCATCGCCCTCGCCGACGATCATGTCACCGAAACTGCGTGCCACCAGGTTGATTGCTGCAGTGGTTCCCCGCGTGAATACTATTTCCTCATACCTCTTGGCATTGATGAAGTTCTTAACCTTCATACGCGCCTGTTCATAACCATCTGTCGCTTTAGTTCCAAGTGTGTGCACCCCGCGGTGTACATTCGAATTGTACTCGCGGTAATAATCATTCATTGCATCGATGACCTTTGCCGGAGTCTGGCTGGTTGCAGAAGTGTCAAAGTATATGAGGTCTTTCCCGTTTACCTTCTGATCCAGGATCGGGAAATCTTTTCTGATATCAATTGCATTCATTCGGGAAAACCCCTTTAAAACTTATTTTGAAAGAACTTTCATCTCAATGACTTCTCTGAGCTGGTTTTTTACGGATTCTATCGGAAGTGCCCTTACTACCGGATCAAGGAATCCGTGGATGACAAGCCTTTCCGCTTCTTTCTGCGAAATACCGCGGCTCATCAGGTAGAACAGCTGGATCGGATCCACACGTCCGACTGAAGCTGCGTGTCCTGCTGTCACATCATCCTCGTCGATGAGAAGGATCGGGTTCGCGTCACCGCGCGCCTTTTCGCTGAGCATCAGTACACGGGATTCCTGCTGTGCATCTGAACGCGTCGCACCGTGCTTGATCAGTCCGACACCGTTGAATATGCTTGAAGCTGCATCTTTCATGACACCGTGCTTCAGGATGTGTCCATTCGTGTCCTTACCGTAATGGATGATCTGTGAAGTGAAGTTCATCTTCTGTTCTCCGCGCCCGACTACAACAATCTTAAGATCTGATTGGGAATTGTCACCGATCAGATAAGTCGTGTTGTCGTAGATGACATGTGAGTCGTTCATGAGTCCCAGCGCCCAGTCGATGTCAGCATCCCTGCCGGTTACACCGCGGCGGTTGATGTAGCCTGTGAAACCTTCCGCAAGGAAGTCCACTGCACCGTATTTCACTTTTGCATTATCTTTCGCAATAACTTCGGAAACGATGTTCACCTGTTCTTCTGATTTATCCACACCGGACAGATAGTTCTCGACATAAGTCAGTTCGGAACCTTCATCCGCAACAATCAGCACGTGGTTGAACAGTGAGGCCTTCTCATCGTCGTGGAGCACGACCATCTGTACAGGATCTTCGATCTGAACGTTTTTAGGTACATAGACGAACAGGCCGCCGTTCAGCATGGCAGTATGGAAAGCAGCAAGCTTATGCTCATCCACTTTGACGCCATCTGTCATGAAGTATTTTTCAACGAGTTCAGGATGGTTTGCACTCGCTTCAATGATGTTTTCTATGATTACGCCCTTGTCCAGAAGTTCATCTGACACTTGAAGATATGCAGGCGTATTGTTGTGCTGTACATAAATATTTTTCGTATGTTCGATATCAAGCAGGTTCCTCACTGCTTCCGGAAGTTCCTCGAGGCTGCCATAGACAGAGCTGTCAGTCACCGGCTGCGCCGCAGTGAAGAAGTCCCACCTGTTGAGCTTGGTTTTGTCAGGTTTGGGCATTTCAAGACTTTCAATCTTATCAAGTGCTTCCTGTTTTTTGCTGATCAGAAGTTCTGACTCACCGCGCTCTTTTGCCCTTGCGATAACTTCGTCAGCATTGATCACAAATTCATTTACATCAGTAGCCATTGTCATCCTCCTGTCTTATTAAGCGTCTGCGCCAATAGTTTCGTCTTCGATGCCAAGCTCTTCTTTGATCCAGTCGTAACCTTCGTTCTCAAGGCGTTCAGCAAGCTCTTTGCCGCCGGATTTAACAACGCGGCCCTGCATCATGACGTGAACATTATCAGGTGTGATGTAGTTCAGGAGACGCTGGTAGTGAGTGATGATAAGCGCACCGAAGTCATCGCCGCGAAGTCCGTTGATGCCTTTTGAAACAACTTTCAGCGCATCGATGTCAAGACCGGAGTCGATTTCGTCAAGAATGCCGAATTTAGGTTCGAGCATCATGAGCTGCAGAATTTCGTTGCGTTTCTTCTCACCGCCGGAGAAACCTTCATTGAGGTAACGTGTGGACATGTCGAGGTCCATTTCAAGGTAGTTCATGTTCTTATCCAATTTCTTGATGAACTGCATCAGGTTAATTTCATCGCCCTCTTCGCGCTGTGCATTGATTGCAGAACGGAGGAAGTCGGAGTTCGTCACTCCGGAAATCTCTGACGGGTACTGCATGCCGAGGAACAGTCCGGCCTGCGCACGCTCGTCAACTTCCATATCAAGTACGCTTTCTCCATCAAGAAGTACTTCTCCGCCTGTCACTTCATATCTTGGATGACCCATGATCGCCTGTGCAAGCGTGGATTTACCTGTACCATTCGGTCCCATGACCGCATGGATTTCACCTTGTTTAAGAGTGAGGTTGACACCCTTTAAAATTTCTTTGCCGTCTATTTCGACATGTAGATCTTTGATTTCTAGAACAGAAGCCATTTATAACCCTCCAACAGATTTTTTTGGATAATATTTTACTATACCAGTTTATAATAATTCTAAATAATAGTCAAAGGCTGGCACAGCATTCCAATTACCACTATATTATACATTAAATACAGAACACTTTAAACCTTTCGGGCCCCTTTGTCAAAGTCTCTTCATATAAAATAAGCCCTGCGACTGATAACAGACGCAGGGTAAATGAAAATCTCTTATTTGATGATATCCAGCGTGAACGGCGGCTTGTACATCTCGCCGTTGTATGCCTTTACTGCTCCCAGGATCAGGAAGATATAGAAAGCCAGGCCGATGATCGGACCTATGATGGCACCAATGAGTACAACTGTTAACAACCCGGCAACTATTCCGTAGATTGTGTATGACAGACCGAAATTCGCCACATGCCTGAGCGCTTCCGCAGTTGCAGGATCCTCATCCTTTTTCAGCACCCACAGAATCAGCGGGCCGACTACTGCAGTGAATGCAGAGACGATGAACGATACCATGACCATTGATTTGTCGAAGCCCTGCGTACTGTGTTCATTCATCTGAAACACCTCCATATAAATAATCTGTTGTTATGATTCTACCCTATACAGGGGAATGAATAACAGCAATAACATGCAGAAAACGATTTAATTCCATATCAGGACTTTGTATAAAGAATCCACATGACGTTTTTTATCAAAGATGGCTGGATTCTTTATATACTCCACCGTTTCTATTCTCCGATTTTCGGGTAAACGACGTCGCCGGTCTCTTCTATGATCGGCATGGCGCCCCATCTGCCGAGCTTGTGGCCTGCCAGCTCTGTCTTTCCTTCCGTCCCTTCAATGATGTGCTGTACGTCCCACCCGTCTGCCTGAAGCTGGTTGCTGATGATCATGCGGTGGCATCTTGCGGGATGGCGTTCTGAACACATATAGACTGCACGCTTCTTCTCTGCATCACTTTTCAGCTGATGCAGTCCTTCTCTGAAATCATCCGTGAGTGCATAATCTGCATAGTTGTGGAAGGACTGGTTCTTCCACCCTGCGTTGAGTTCATCCGCCACTGTGCCCGACCGGCTGCGCCTGCCGCCGAGCAGGGGGCAGTGCCTGTAGGCAATGCCTGATTCTTTCAGCCATGTTTCCATGTTGTCTTTTTTGAACTGGGGATGTTTGCGGCTTGCGGGAAATGCGCGCACATCTATAACAGATTCGATTGAGGCATACCGAAGCATCTCGAGCAGCCTTTCTTTTGAATGATCCGAATGTCCGATAGTGAATATCTTCATGCAACGTCCCCCTCTGTTTATCCTTCTATTCCTCTGCTGTCCTTTTTCAAACAGAAAGATCCCGGCAGCCGTGCGATCTGCTGCCGGGATCTTTTGCGGTTCTATTCTGCCGGGATGACTGCCCCGTCATAATTCTCTTCGATGAACTGCTTGATTTCATCACCCTGAAGCACTTCCATCAGTTTCTTGATGTCGTCGCGGTCCTGGTCTCCTTCACGTACAGCAACCAGATTGGCGTATGGCGAATCACTGTCCTCCAGTGCGATTGAATCCTCCTGTGGATTCAGTCCGCCGTCGAGTGCGAAGTTGGAGTTGATGATGACTGCCGGTGCTTCGTTGTTTTCATACATCTGGACGAGCATTTCCGGTGCTGTTTCGTTATTGAATTCGAGGTCCTTCGGATTTTCCGTAATATCGTCGAATGTCGCATCTTCGATGTTGATACCCTCCTCGATTTCGATCAGGCCGGCATTGACGAAGAATGACAGGAAACGTCCCTCTTCTGCCGGGTTGTTGGATACGAGGATGGTGGATCCGTCCGGAATATCCTCCAGTGAATCATAGTCCTGCGAGTAGACTGCCATCGGCTCTATATGTACATTGCCTGCACTCTCAAGTTCATAGCCGTGGGACTCCGATTCAGTGTTGAGGTACGGTGTATGCTGGAAGAAGTTTGCGTCGACTTCTTCATCTGAAAGCAGACGGTTCGCCGTCGTATAGTCGTTGACGATGGAAATGTCGAGCTCGATGCCTTCCTCTTCAAGGAGGCTTGCCGCTTCTTCAAGAATTTCAGCATGCGGTGACGGTGATGCTGCGATGGAGAGAGTGCCGCCTTCCTCTTCATTCTCGGCAGTTTCACCGCTCTCCCCACCTTCTGAACCGCCGCCTCCGCAGGCGGCAAGTACAGCTGCAAATACTGACATGGTAAGTAGCAATAAGAACTTCTTCATAAGACAAAACCCTCTTCCTTAATTGATTTTATTTGAAGATTAACGCTTATCCACAGTTTTGGAGAAGAAGTCTCCTGCAATCTGTATGATGAAGACGATAATCAGTATTACTATGGTTGCAATCAGAGTGACATCGCTCTGGTTCCGTGTGAAACCGACCATGTATGCGAGGTTGCCGAGTCCGCCCGCTCCGATGACGCCGGCGATGGCAGTTGAACCGACGAGCATGATGGCCGTGACGGTGATGCCGGAGATGAGAGCCGGCATGGATTCCGGGATGAGCACTTTCCGGATGATGGTCCATGTGTCGGCCCCCATGGATTCCGCCGCTTCGATGACACCCTTGTCGATTTCCTTGAGCCCGATTTCCACCAGTCTGGCATAGAACGGGGCAGAGCCGATGATCAGTGCCGGAATCGCGCCGTTCGGTCCCATGATGGTGCCCATCATCACTTTCGTGAACGGAATCAGGAGGATGATCAGTATGATGAACGGAATCGCCCTGAACAGGTTTACCAGGAATGCCGTGATACCGTATATCGGTTTACTCGCCCTGACTTCACTTTTTGAAGCCAGGAACAGGATGATGCCGAGCACGATGCCGAATATGAATGTGAATGCTGTTGCGATGGCGGTCATATAGATCGTTTCATAAGTCGCCTCCCAGACTGCATCCCACTTTACATTTTCAAAGGAGAACATTTTCGTGAATTCATTGATCAGCTCATTCATCGGTCTTCCACCTCCACGGTAACGTCATGGTCGGCAAGTTCCGCCTTCAGTCTCCCGAGCGTGCCGTCATCCACATCGATCGCGACAAACAGATGGCCGTATGACTCATTATTCGTCCGTTTGATGTTGCCTGACAGTATATTCAGATCCAGATCGTATTTTTTGACGACCTGTGATACGATCGGCGCTTTCGACTGTGAACCGACAAACCCGAATTTGAGAATCTTCGATGTCGGGAACAGCTCCCTCACTTCATCGAAGGACAGGGCGGTCTCCTCATCATTGATATCATCTTTGACGAAACGTTTCGTCACACTGTGTTCCGGATTCTGGAAAAGTTTCAGCACGGGGCCCGTCTCGACGATCCGGCCGTTCTCCATCACTGCAGCGCGGTCGCATATTTTACGGATGACATGCATCTCATGGGTGATGAGCACGATTGTGAGGTTCATTTCATCACGGATCTTCACCAGCAGATCGAGCACTTCATCCGTCGTTTCGGGATCCAGGGCACTTGTGGCTTCATCGCAGAGAAGGACTTTCGGTTCATTGGACAGGGCGCGGGCGATGCCGACGCGCTGTTTCTGCCCGCCGGACAGCTGGCTTGGATAGTTGTCCTCGCGGCCCGCAAGCCCGACCAGTTCCACCAGTTCCTTCACCTTTTTCTGCCGCTCTCTTTTCGGCACTCCCGCAATTTCCAGCGGGAAGCTGATATTTTCAGCAACCGTTCTGGACCAGAGCAGGTTGAAGTGCTGGAATATCATGGAAACTTTCTGGCGTTTTTTGCGGAGGGCCGGCTTCGACATACTGCTGATTATATCTTCACCGATGACAACATCGCCTGATGACGGCATTTCAAGACCGTTGAAGAGCCTGATGAGTGTTGATTTTCCCGCACCGGAATAACCGATTACGCCGAAAATCTCACCCTGGCTGACATCCATGCTGACATCATCCACAGCCTGGATATCAGCGCTTTTTGTTTTGAATATTTTCGTAACATTCCTTATATCAATCATCTGCGTATCATCCTGACTTCCTAAAAATAAAGGCCCGCTCAACAATGAGCAGGCCGGGTTTTCGTTACAGGCCTCTCATCTGTGATCTTGCGATCAGTGAATTGGCACCTTGTCATGAAGACGGTTGCCGTGGCTTCCAAGGGCACTATCCCTCCACCACTCTTGATAAGAGTATTACCTTATTAGATTGTCATTAATGGTACCATCATAAAACCTATCGGTCAACCATAAATTCCTCCATCACTTCCGTGAGATAGGTGACGGACCGGAAGGCATAGACTTCCCGCACCAGCTTCCCATGCTCGAAGAGCAGGAGGGCTGGTGCGGATCTGATTTCATACGCCTCGATCAGATCCTTATGGAAATTCAGGTTGATCGAAGTATATTCGAACCCCTTCATTTCCGAGACGATGCCGAGCATGCGTTCTGCTATTGTGCAGTTCGCACAGATGGGGGCGTAGCAGTACAATATGAATTTATCTTCAGACTGGATATGACTGGTAATATCCAGGGAGCTTATCTCTTCTTTCATCATTACCAAACTTACCTTTCATAATGAGGCCGGTATCCACGTAGAACTCGTGTCTCATCAGCAGATTCGCCAGATAGTCCCTCGGACAGCGGCCGACTTCGCCGAATTTCGGATCGATATAGATGTGTGTGCTTTCACTGAGATGTTTTTTGAACCACTTCCTGATTTTCCGTCCTTCCTTATCCGCATCGGACAGGATATAGATGTCGGAACCATTGAGCTGGTCAAGGATCTCATCCAATTTTGAGACACCCATCGTACCATGGGTGCAGATGATCTGTACAGGTTCAATCAATACTTCTTCGATTCTTCGCTTATCAGTCTTACCTTCAACTATGAGCACTTTATCGGAAAAATACATTTTTATCACCCTTGGGATCGTATTTTCAAAAAAACTCCAGACAGTGTCCAGAGTTCATCAGTTTATGCATCCACCATTTCATCGTATGCGTCTGCATCCATAAGGCTATCCAATTGTGATCCGTCCGACACTTCGATGACAACCATCCAGGCGCCTTCGTACGGAGACTCGTTAACAAGTTCAGGGCTGTCTTCGAGTTCTTCGTTCACTTCCACTACTGTACCGCTCAAAGGTGCATAAAGCTCAGAGACCGTCTTGACGGATTCCACGCTTCCGAACGACTCACCTTTAGTAATTTCGTCCCCTTCGGCAGGCAGCTCGACGAAAACGATGTCGCCCAGTTCGGACTGTGCAAATTCAGTGATGCCAAGTCTGACTTTACCGTCTTCCTGTTTCACCCATTCATGATCTTCTGAGTACTTCAAATCTTTTGGTGCTGACACGATAATAACCTCCTTTGACTTTACAACTATATAATCTCACAGTTCACACTGTTTAAGCAAGGTAAATCTAACCGGCGAAAGCCTTCAGCCAAACGTCTTCCCTGAAGCCGAGAAGCACCTGTTCACCATCGTATGCAAGAGGTCTTCTGATCAGCATGCCGTCGCTTGAGAGCATATCGATCTTTTCATCATCCGTCATCGACGGCAGACGGTCCTTCAATTCCAGCTCCTTGAACTTTTTGCCCCTCTTATTGAAGAAATCGTCGATGTCATTGTCCGATTTTGAGATGATTTCCCTGAGCTTCTCTTTTGAAGGCGGTTCCTTGACCATGTCATGTGCCTGGAAACTGACATCATTCTCCTCCAGAAACTTGCGGCCTTTGCGGCACGTCGTGCACTTGGGGTACTCGTAAAGTGTAATCATCAAATATCCTCCAGATTCAGTGTTACTTTCGATGTTACTTATAATATACCTTTATATGTACTTGTAATGCAAATACAGAAATTAAAGCCGGCTATTTTATATAAAGGAAGAAAGATGGTAGAATATGTTTGATACAATAAGAAAAGGAGCTACCCGATATGGCAATGGAACCAATCACAAAATATGAGGATTTTAAAGCAAAGACACAGAGCGATGATAAGATCATCGTCAAATTCTTCGCCGGCTGGTGCCCGGACTGTACAGCGATGAACATGTTCATCGACCCGATCATGGAGGAATACAATCACATTGACTGGTATGAACTGAACCGCGATGATGTCCCTGAAGCAGCAGAGGAAAATGAAGTGATGGGCATTCCGAGTCTGCTCATTTTCCAGAACGGTGAAAAACTCGCGCACCTGCATTCCGCCAATGCCAAAACTCCGGAATCTGTCACGGAATTCCTCAAAGAGAACGTCTGATACTGTTAACACGAAATCCCGCCCTCCATAAAGGAGGGCGGGATTTTATCGTCATCTGTCTTCGTCGAATATGTTGAGGTACTCTTTCAGTATACCTGCGTGGATCTGGCCCGGGGCGGCCTGATTCACAAGATGGCCGTACGTCAGGCAGGAACCGAATACCCCGCCGGCGACGCGTGTGATCTTACCCAGTTCCCCCATGGCGATCCCCACAACCTGGCAGTTGAATTTCCTGCGTGCATCATGCACCGCACTCAGCACGCTCAGGACATCACGGCCGTCCGCCGGCCGGTACGCGAGTTTCAGTATGTCACCGCCGCGTTCATACATATTTTTATACGTCGCCATCATGTCCTCGAAATGCGGGGTATCCCGGAAATCATGCTGACTCAACAGTACTGCGATCCCTTTCTCCTTTGCCCGCGCGATCAACTGGTTTACGATCTCCTCATACATGAAGAATTCTATATCCACGATATCGATTTCGGAGTGGTCAATTGCATGGCAGAGGAGGGACTGGTACTCCGCAGCGGATTTTGTGCCGTTGCCGCCTTCGCCGTTTGTGCGGTAAGTGTAGATGATCGGATATTCACTCATTTCCCGGGTAATATGATCGACAAGGGTAAAATGGTCTTCATGGTTCATCGCATCAAAAGAGTCACTCCTGATTTCCACGATATCAAATTCATCATTGTTCGCTCTCGCTTCGGAGATTTCCGCCTGTATCTCTTCGGGTGTGTGACCCGTAAAGGAGACCACAACTTTTGGCTGCCCTTCACCGATTGCTACATCTTTAATCTTCATACTCAGTGCCTCCGTTTTTCCGTTTATTTATATACATTATAGAATATGGGCATAAAATTCAATCGAATCAGTAGAGATATACACTGTTTTTCCTGTTTCTTTATTTCATTATAGGGCATATGGAAAGAGAGGTGATTGTTATGCTTAAAATAAAAAGAGTGTATGATGATGAATCGCAGCAGGACGGTAAAAGATATCTCGTTGACGGTGTCTGGCCGCGGGGCGTGAAAAAGGAGGATCTGGACCACGATGAATGGTACAAGGAACTGTCCCCTTCATCAGACCTGCGTAAATGGTTCAATCATGACGCCGGCAAATGGGAAGAATTCAGAAAAAAATATTTCAGGGAGCTCGATGAACATAAAGATCTGCTCAAGGAAATCAAAAAGGACAGTGACGGCCACAACGTGACACTGCTTTACGGCGCAAAGGATGAAGAGCATAACCAGGCCGTCGCCATAAAAGAATATATTGAAAAGATGTAGATTATGAAAAAGCAGATGCCGCGGCATCTGCTTTTTACTCTTCCTCATATGGTTCCGGATGGACATAGGAAGAATAGACCCCCTCGGCGGCGAGTGATCTTTCAACCTTGTCGCATATGTCATGCGCTTCATCCAGCGTGATGGTCCTGTCGACGAAGATCGTGACATCGAGGAAGACGCTGTCCCCGTGATATCTGCCTTTGACCGACGAGACGCCTTTCACACCGTCGATTTTCATAACATCATTGACGTAGAACTCGAGATCTTCCTCGTGGAAGCCGTCACTCAGTGTGAAAATCGCATCCTTGCATATTTTGAAGCCGGTCCATACGATCAATATGCCCAGTATGAGTGCGAGTATGGGGTCGGCGATGGGAAAGCCGATCTGTGTAAAGACCAGGCCGATCCCCGTACCGATGCTCACCATGCCGTCGGACAGGTTATCGATTGCGGCCGACTTGAGCGAACTGCTCTTCGTCTTTTTGGCAAGTCTGTTGTTGTAGAGGTAGACCATCATCATGATGAATCCACTGATGAAGCTGATCCACAGAGTCAGGGGGTCCGGTGCAGTGTATTCCCCGGCGGTCAGTTTGGGGAAGGTATCCATGATGACCTGGAGCCCGACGAACATGATGATGAAAGACACGAGCAGCGTCGAGATGTTCTCCGACTTCATATGTCCGTACGGATGATTTCTGTCCGCGGGTTTCAATGAAATCTTCAATCCGATGAGGACCGCGATGGAGACCAGTATGTCCGTCATGTTATTGAAGGCATCCGCCTTCAATGCGGCAGAATTGTACTGGACACCCGCTGTGAATTTGACGGCTGAAAGGATGATGTATGTGAACAGGCTCAGGTATGCACCCTTTTGAGCACGTTTCAGGTTACTCTCCATAATCTTACCTCCGGCGTTGATGAGATGCTTTTATAACTTGGCACACTGCATATGATTTGAAGAAATGATATGTATCATTGGATGGAGCCCGGATCACCCGAAAGACAGCAGAAAATAAAAATGCCTAACCGCTTGGGTTAAGCATCATCTAATGGAGACGGCGGGAGTCGAACCCGCGTCCAGAGACCTTGATACATTTCTTTCTACGTGCGTAGTCCATATTTGGAATTCGCATGGCTGACGGTAATGGACGAACCACATACCATGCTAGTCCGATTGGTCTCTTCACCCGGTCTGCAGACGGAAGACCGGATGCGTATCCTGCTAAGGTTGAATCATCCAGTCAGGTCGCACAGGAAACGACAGGGGATGATGCAGAGCGCTATTACGCAGCTACTGCGAAGTTGTTTTGTTTGCCAGTTATTATAAACTGAGTATCGTTTTTGCGGAGACGAAACCTCCGGCACGCTTAAAATGCCCAAACAGCCCCTGTCGAATCCGGAACGTCCCCGGATTTAAAAGGGTCGCCTCTCTACAAGGCGTGATACTTATTATAACAAATTCACGGATGGAATTCAAGTCTGCACCTACCGGCCGCGGTCCTTCATGGCCCGGTCGATATCCCGCTTCATCTGTTTCTGCTTAAGGTCTTCACGCTTATCGTATTTTTTCTTACCTTTTGCGACACCGAGCAGCACTTTGCAGAAACCGTTCTTTATATACAGCTTGAGCGGGATAAGTGCGTAGCCCGTTTCCTTCGAGATGCCGTAAAGTTTGTCGATCTGTTTCCTTTTGAGGAGCAGCTTCCGGGTCCTGAGCGGATCGTGATTGTAGCGGTTACCCTCCTCGTAAGGAGCGATATGCATGTTGTACACATACATCTCCCCCCGGAAGACACGGGCATAGGCATCCTTCAGATTGGCAGAGCCGCGCCGGATCGACTTGATTTCTGTCCCTTTCAGCTCAATGCCCGCTTCAATCGTCTCTTCTATAGTATAATCATGGCTTGCCTTCCTGTTTTGAGCAAGCGGTCTGTCATTTGTCTTTTTCATTGCCCATTACTTCTTTCCCTTGCGTTTTTTTGCTGCATGTTTTGCACCTTTGTAGAATGGCTTTTTATTGGCCTTCCCTTTATCAAAGTGCTTCTTCCCATCCTTTTTCCCGCCTTTACCTTTACCTTCCGGTTTGGTTTTGGCCTTGATTTCCACAGGACGGCTGCGTTTTTCCCTCGGTGCGCGTTCCGGCATGCCGACCACTTTGAAGTCGATGAGTTTTTCCGCAAGATTCACATCCATCACTTCGATTTCCACCGGGTCCCCGATACGGTAAACTTTGCCCGTCCGGTCCCCGATGAGTGCAAGATGCCTCTCCTGATACTGGTAGTGGTCATCTGTCAGATTCGACACATGGACCAGCCCTTCAATCGTATTCGGCAGTTCGACGAACATGCCGAAGTTCATTACGCCGGAAATGACACCTTCGAAAGTCTCACCGACATGCTCAAGCATATATTCCGCCTTTTTCAGATCATCCGTATCCCGTTCTGCATCCTGGGCACGGCGTTCCCTGTCGGAAGTATGTTCTGCAGCTTCCGGGAGGTACTCTGCCGTCCTGTCTATCGTCTTCCTGTCCGTCCTGCCTTCGATCAGATACTGTCTGATCAGCCGGTGGACGATCAGGTCGGGATAACGTCTGATCGGTGACGTGAAGTGTGTATAGAACTCTGCGGACAGGCCGAAGTGACCGAGATTATCCTCCGCATAACGCGCCTGCTGCATGGAACGGAGCATCAGCGTACTGATGACCATTTCCTCCGGACGTCCCTCCACCTCTTCCAGAATTTCCTGGAGCGCCCTCGGATGGATTTCATTCCCCTTGCCTTTTACGACGATGCCGAAATTCGTGATGAATTCGAAGAATTGTCTGAGTTTCTCCTCTTTCGGATCTTCGTGGACACGGTACAGGAACGGCACTTCCATCCAATGGAAATGCTCCGCGACCGTCTCGTTGGCAGCGAGCATGAATTCCTCGATCATCTTCTCGCCGACCGAGCGTGTCCTGAGGACGATATCACCTGTAGTGCCATCCTCATTGACCAGCACCTGCGCCTCGTTGAAATCGAAGTCGATCGCACCCCGGGCCTCTCTCCGATTCCTCAGTATCTGTGCAAGTTCTTCAGCCTCCTGGAGCATCGGGTATACATCCTCGAACATGCTGATCAGTGCCTGGTCTTCGTCCACAAGCATTTTATTGACCGCATCATACGTCATCCTGCGGTCGGAATGGATGACACTCTGGAAAATTTCGTGGTTCACCACTTTCCCGTTCCGGTCGATCTCCATCCGGCAGCTCATCGTCAGACGGTCCTCATGCGGGTTCAGCGAGCAGATGCCGTTCGACAACCGGTGTGGAATCATCGGGATGACCCTGTCCACCAGATAGACACTCGTCGCACGGTCATAGGCTTCCGTATCGAGAGCCGAACCCTCTTTGACGTAATAGCTGACGTCGGCAATGCTCACTGTGAGTTCATGGTTGCCATTGCCGAGTTTCTTCACGGCCACGGCATCATCGAGATCCTTCGCGTCCGCACCGTCGATGGTGATGGTGAACTCATCCCGCAGATCCGTACGCCCCACGAGCTCGGAGGATTCTATCGACTCCGGCACCTCTTCAGCTTCTTTCAGCACCTCTTCCGGAAAGTCGATTTCGATGCCGTGCTGATAGATGATCGACAGTATATCCACACCGGGATCGTTCTTGTGGCCGAGGATCTGGATGACATGGCCTTCCGGATTATCTTCGCCTTCGCGGTATTTCGTGATTTCCACAAGCACTTTGTGGCCATCGACTGCACCCAGGTTCTGTTTCTTCGGTATGAATATGTCGTCGATGATCTTCTGGGAGTCAGGGATAACAAACCCGAAATTCCTGCTCGGTTTATACTCGCCGACGACACGCGTGACACCGCGTGTCAGTATGCTCGATACCGAACCTTCCTGCTTGTCGCTCTCATCACCCGCCCGGGTTGATTTGTGCACTTCAACGAGCACCGTGTCCCCGTCGAGCGCACCATTTATCGCGTTCGGCGGGATGAAAACATCTTCAAGTTCCGGATCTTCGGGACGGAGGAACCCGAAGCCTCTCTTGTGCATGGAGAGCCTGCCTTTTACGAGATTTGTCTCACTCGTCTTCATATATTTATCTTTCTTCGTCCTGAACACTTCTCCGGATTCTTCAAGTGAAACCATATCCTTCACCATTTCCCTGAAGTCCTCCGATTCATATGCAGAAAGCTCTTTTTGGAAATCATCCATCGTCATCGGCTTGTAGTCATCCGACTGTATGATTCCCATTATCTGTTCTCTGTAGTTACCCATGGATTCGCCTCCTGTTTCAATTCCAGTCCAACTGGTTCATAAAGTGGTGCAGATCCTCGAATAGTTCCTTCTTCTCTACATCTATTGTCAATACGTGGCCCGACTCAGGGTACCACTTCAATTCTTTCTCATCTTCTTCAGTCGCAGTTTCATCATAGATGATGTTTGCCGAATCCGGGTTGATCATTTCATCCTTTTCTGACTGGGCGATGAAAAGCGGATCGAACACATCATCCAGTTTTCCATTCACCAGGCTGATCATGTCGCGGATTTCATCCAGCATGCCGGTCGGCTCAAAGCGGGACATCTCCTTGTCCACGATATCCGCCGCCTTCCCTTCCATCTCCTTGAAGCTGCGGGCGTACTCGAGCACACCTTCATACATCGTTTCACGATCCTTCAGATACATCGGGCTGCAGATCGTGGCCACACCCATTACATCCCGCTCGGTCGCAAGACGCAGTGCAAATACTCCGCCGATGGAGAGTCCTGCGACAAAAATCCTGTCATACCCCTTTTCCCTCAGGAAATCATACGCCTCGAGCACCTGGGACCACCACACATGGGGACTCGACTGGAGAAGGTTTTCAGGAGGTTCGGCATGCCCTTCGTAATGCGGGGCGTAGGAAGTGATACCCTGTTTCTGAAGGTATCGGCCGAGCTGTCTCACATCCGATGAATTCCCTGTGAATCCATGGAGCAGAAGCACAGCTTTCTCTCCCTCTTCAAAGAAAAATGGTTTTGGCAATTGTATCTTCATAGTTATACCCTACTTTCACTTCGTTAATTTCATTGTACGTTAAATTACCCACTTATAAAATAAAAACCCCCTATCGCTAGGGGGTGGGTTCATCAGCCTAAATATGTCAGCAGCAGCATGATCATAAAGAACAAAAGAGACAGGATGACTGTCGCCCTGTGAAGCACAAGATCCATGCCACGCGCTTTTTGTTTACCGAATAATTGCTCTGCACCGCCACTGATTGCACCTGAGAGGCCGGCGCTTTTCCCTGACTGTAGCAATACCACTGCAATTAAAGATATACAAACGATAATCAGTAGCACAATGAGAAGTGTTTGCATGTGGTAATCCCTCCATAAATATTAACACTAAGAATATTAACAGATTAAGAGTATTTTTGCAAACCGCTTCCGGCCCCGTCAGACCAGTGGCTGCAGGCGATGTTTTGGTGGACATCGCCACTTTCCGGGATGTCCGGATAATGAGTGCCGTTGAAATTTTACACGGAGGCCGGCAACAGTATTTGCCGGCCCCGGTGGAGCGTACGGAGGCCGGTAACAGGGTTTGCCGGCCTCCGTTTCCGGTTTTTGCAGTTTTACCAATCACGCAAAAAGCAAAGACACACCGGCCGAAGCCGGTGTGTCCCGAATATCAGAACGGTTACTTCTCATCCAGGTTGTAGAAGGAGGAGAGGCCGTCGTATTTTGCTGTTTCGAAGAGTTCATCTTCGATGCGGAGCAGCTGGTTGTATTTGGCAACACGGTCTGTACGGGATGGTGCACCTGTTTTGATCTGGCCGGCGTTGACTGCCACTGCGATGTCGGCGATTGTCGTATCTTCCGTTTCACCGGAACGGTGGGAGATGACTGCAGTGTAGCCTGCGCGTTTGGCCATTTCGATCGCTTCGAATGTTTCTGTAAGCGTACCGATCTGGTTCACTTTGATGAGGATGGAGTTGCCGACACCCTCTTCGATTGCGCGTGCGAGTTTTTCTGTGTTTGTAACGAACAGGTCGTCACCCACGAGCTGCACTTTGGAACCGAGTTTCTCTGTAAGGAGCCTTGTACCTTCCCAGTCGTTTTCATCCAGTCCGTCTTCGATGGAGATGATCGGATATTTATCGATCATTTCTGCATACCAGTTGACCATATCTTCTGAAGAGTAGGATTTACCTTCGCCTTTGAGTTCGTATTTTCCTGTATCTGCATCATAGAACTCGCTGGACGCTGCATCCATTGCAAGACGGATCTGTTCGCCCGGCTTATAACCTGCTTTCTCCACTGCTTCGATGATCGTGGAGAGCGCCTCTTCGTTGGAACCGAGGTTCGGAGCGAATCCGCCTTCGTCTCCCACACCTGTGTTGTAGCCTTTTTCGTTCAGGACTTTCTTGAGGTTGTGGAAGATTTCAGCGCCCATGCGGAGGGCTTCCTTGAAGGACTCCGCCCCTACAGGCATAATCATGAACTCCTGAATATCCACATTGTTGTCGGCGTGCTCTCCGCCGTTAATGATGTTCATCATCGGTACAGGAAGCTGTACTGCATTGAATCCGCCGAGATATTTATAGAGCGGCTGACCCATGAAGTCCGCTGCCGCTTTGGCAACAGCCATGGAAACGCCAAGGATGGCGTTCGCGCCAAGATCGCCTTTGTTATCCGTACCGTCAAGCGCGATCATCATCTTATCGATGGAAACCTGCTCGAGTACGCTGAAGTCACCGTCGACAAGTTCCGGTCCGATCTTTTCGTTGACATTCTCAACAGCTTTCTCCACACCTTTTCCAAGGTAGCGCGTGTCATCTGCATCGCGGAGTTCCACTGCTTCGTATTCACCGGTTGAGGCACCGGATGGCACCAGTGCACGGCCGAAAGCACCACTTTCTGTAAGAACTTCCACCTCGACTGTCGGGTTTCCGCGGGAGTCGAGTACTTCGCGTGCATAAACATCTGTAATTAATGGCATATCCAGTTCTCCTTTTAATTGGTTTTATAAGTTCATTATCCGGGATTAATAAAGATATTACAAACTTTTATCTGATCAGGCTTTCGCCGTCCATCTCTTCGGGTTTTTCAAGCCCCATCAGATCGAGAAGTGTCGGTGCCAGGTCTGCAAGTCTGCCGCCGCTCCTCACTTCTGCGCCTTCCTTTGTCACGATGACAGGCACCGGGTTTGTCGTGTGCGTTGTCATCGGCTTGCCGTCAGGGGATGTGACTTCGTCCGAGTTTCCGTGGTCGGCTGTGATGATCACCGTGCCGCCCTGATCGATGATTTCATCGACAATAGGCCCGAGGCATTCATCAACCGCTTCGATGGCTTTGACTGTCGGCTCAAGCTTGCCGCTGTGCCCCACCATATCCGGGTTGGCGAAGTTCAGGAGTATGAGATCAAGGTCCTTTTTGGCAAGTTCCTCCATGCATCTGTCCTTCACTTCATATGCGCTCATTTCCGGCTTGAGGTCGTATGTGGGCACTTTCGGGGAATCCACAAGCACCCTGCGCTCACCGTCGAATTCATCATGACGGCCGCCGCTCATGAAATAGGTCACGTGCGGATATTTCTCGGTCTCGGCGATGCGGAGCTGCTTTTTGCCTGCCTTTGCAGTCACTTCGCCGATCGTATTGATGACGTCCTCTTTTTCGAATACGACATCAGCGCGTACATTGTCACTGTATTTTGTAAATGTGACGAACTTCAGATCCGAATACTTCCTGTCTATTTCAAAACCCATGAATTCTTCATTTGTGTAGACTTCAGACAGTTGTGCCGCACGGTCCGGGCGGAAGTTGTAGAAGATGACGGCGTCATCGTTCATCACACCGTGGTCATAGTCCCCGTCGTGATCGAAGATGACGAACGGCTTGACGAATTCATCATAGATGCCTTCGTCGTAGCTCGCCTGGATGCCTTCTGCGGCAGAATTGAAACGCGGACCTTCACCGTTTGAAATCGCCTGGTAGGCTACCTCCTCACGGTCCCATCTCTGGTCACGGTCCATAGCATAATAGCGGCCGCTTACCGTTGCGAACTCACCGATGCCGATTTCCTCAAATTGCCTTTCGGACTCTTCGACGTATTCCAGTGCGGATTCCTGGTTCACATCACGCCCGTCAAGGAAGGCATGGACATAGACATGGTCAAGCCCCTTCTCCTTCGCCATTTTGAGGATGGCGAACATATGTTCATAATGGGAATGGACGCCGCCGTCACTGAGCAGTCCCATGACGTGAAGTGCGCTGTCGTTGTCATTCACATGGTCCATTGCACCGAGCAGGACCTGATTGTCGAAGAAATCGCCGTTTTCGATGGATTTGTTGATGCGTGTCAGACTCTGATAGACGACGCGGCCGGCACCGATATTGAGGTGGCCGACTTCCGAGTTGCCCATCTGGCCTTCCGGGAGACCTACATCAAGACCGCATGCAGACAGTTCATTATGCGGGTATTTCTCAAAGAAGCGGTCGAAATTCGGCTTGTCGGCAGCCTTGACCGCATTCCCTTTCACTTCATCCCTGTTGGCGAAGCCGTCAAGGATGATCAGTCCAACTGGTCCGGTCATTGTTTAGCACCTTCCACCAGCGCCATGAAGGATTCAGACTCGAGGGACGCACCGCCGACAAGTGCACCATCGATATGCTCCTGTGACATGTATTCTTCAACGTTTGCAGGTTTCACGGAACCACCGTACTGGATGCGGATGGCATCTGCTGTCTCCTCGTCGTATAGAGAAGCAACCGTTGCACGGACATGACCGCACATTTCGTTCGCGTCAGCGCTTGTCGCTGATTTGCCAGTACCGATCGCCCAGATCGGCTCGTATGCGATGACAGATGCTTTCACCTGGTCTGAAGACAGGTCCGCGAGCGCTTTGGTCACCTGGTCTTTAACTCGGGACTCAGCCTTGCCGCCTTCCCGTTCCTCGTCCGTTTCACCACAGCAGATGATTGGTACAAGTCCCTTTGCATGCAGGGCATGCGCTTTCCTATTGACTGTTTCATCCGTCTCAGCGAAATGTTCACGGCGTTCAGAGTGGCCGACGATGACATACTTCACACCGAGGTCTTCGAGCATTGCCGGGGACACTTCCCCCGTGAATGCACCGCTGTCTTCGAAATGGCTGTTCTCGGCACCAATGCCGAGCTCTGAACCTTCAGCTTTTGCCACAAGTGAAGGGAGATGGATGAACGGTGCGCAGATGGCACTTTCCACTTCATCCTTCTTCGGCAGAGCGCCGAGTGCGTCGATGAATGCATCCCCTTCTGAAACTGTCTTGTTCATCTTCCAGTTACCTGCTATAAATGGTGTTCTCATATACATCCTCCTAGTATCATTTGGTTTCACCTGCTACTATTTATCGTCTATGACTGTGAGTCCCGGAAGCTCTTTACCTTCAAGATATTCCAGTGAAGCACCGCCGCCTGTTGAAATGTGGGAGAAATCATCCGCATAACCAAGGTCCATCGCCGCCGCCGCAGAATCACCGCCGCCGATGATTGTCGTCGCATCTTCGAGTTCGGCAATCGCCTTGCAGACGCCGATTGTGCCTTTTGCGAATGCTTCCATTTCGAACACACCCATCGGTCCGTTCCAGACGACCGTGTGAGCACCGTCCAGCACTTTCCTGAATGCGTTGATGCTGCCTTCACCGATGTCCAGGCATTCTTTGTCCGCCGGAATTTCATCGACGGAAACCGTTTCATGTGCTGCATCCGGGGCGAAGTCGTCCGCTGCTACAACATCCACGGGCAGGACGATCTTATTGCCCGCCTTCTCAAGCAGGGAGCCGGCGAGTTCAACCTTGTCTTCCTCAAGCAGTGACTTGCCGATCTCTTTCCCCTGTGATTTGAGGAACGTGTAGGCCATGCCGCCGCCGATGATCACTTTGTCCGCTTTGGAGAGTACATTTTCGATGACACCGATCTTATCGGAAACTTTTGCACCGCCGAGGATTGCCACGAACGGGCGCTCAGGCGCATCGATTGCACCGCCGATGAAATCAATTTCCTTTTGCATGAGATAGCCGGAAACTGTTTCGATGTTGGAACCGACTCCGACGTTGGATGCATGGCTGCGGTGCGCTGTACCGAACGCATCGTTTACGAAAACGTCACCGAGGGAAGCCCAGTATTTGCCGAGCTCTGCATCGTTGCCGCTTTCCTTCTTGCCGTCAAGATCTTCGAAGCGTGTATTCTCAAAGAGAAGGATTTCCCCGTCTTCCAGGGCACTGACTGCATTCTCGAGCTCTTCGCCCCTCGTGTGGGGGACGAATACTACTTCTTTACCCAATTTCTCAGAAAGTTTGTCGGCAACAGGCTGGAGTGTCAGCTCCTTTTTGTCCTCTTCCGTCTTCACTTTGCCGAGGTGGGAGAATAAAATGACGCGTCCCCCCTGATCGAGCACGTATTCGATTGTCGGGAGCGCCTGAACAATGCGGTTGTCGTTCGTGATTTCCCCGTCCGACATCGGGACGTTGAGGTCTGCACGGAGCAATACCTTCCTGCCCTTCAATTGTACATCTTCTACAGTTTTTTTCATCGTCTTGCCTCCAATACTTTTATTCTCTTTCATTATACCCATTGTACAAATCTAAATAAATAAAAACGGGCGGTTCCCCGCCCGTTCTGGATTAAAGAGTTATTTGTTCGTCGCCAAGTGATGAAGTGTCCTTACGAGCTGGGAAGTGTAAGACATTTCGTTATCGTACCATGCAACAGCACGTACAAGTTGTTTTCCTTCTACATCCATTACTCGTGTCTGTGTCGCATCGAACAGGGAGCCTTCAGTGATTCCGATGATGTCGGAAGAGACGATCTGGTCGTCAGTGTAGCCGAATGAAGGGTTTTTCGCCGCTTTCATCACTTCGTTCACTTCATCCACTGTTACGTTTTTATCAAGGACAGCTGTCACTTCAGTGAGTGAACCGGTTGCCACCGGTACACGCTGGGCACCGCCGTCAAGTTTTCCGTCAAGTTCAGGGATGACCTGTCCGATCGCCTTCGCTGCACCTGTTGAATTTGGAACGATGTTCATCGCAGCAGCGCGTGCACGGCGGTAGTCACCTTTTGGATGCGGCGCATCCAATGTGTTCTGGTCGCCGGTATAGGCGTGGATTGTTGTCATGAGACCGTGGTTGAGTCCGAATTTGTCATTCAGGACTTTGACTACAGGCGCAAGACAGTTTGTCGTACATGAAGCTGCTGAGACGATCTCTTCAGAGCCGTCAAGCACATCTTCGTTCACGCCGAAGACGACTGTCTTCATATTGCCTTTACCTGGTGCGGAAACAAGCACTTTCTTAGCGCCCGCTTCGATGTGTTTCCTTGCGCCTTCCTCGTCTGTGAAGAAACCTGTACATTCAAGGACGATATCGATGTCAAGGTCGCCCCATGGAAGCTGTGCAGGATCTTTCTGGTTGAAGGATTTCACTTCCCGGCCGTTGATCTTGAAGCCGCCCTCGATCTGTTCGAGTTCACCTTCGAAACGTCCCTGCGTTGTATCATATTTCATGAGATGGGCGAGGAAATCGTCATCAGTCAGGTCATTGACCGCTACCACTTCGAGGTCCTCGTAATTCTGAATCACCCTTGCTGCAAGTCTTCCGATACGTCCAAATCCATTAATTGCTACTCTTACCATAATATATGGCCTCCTTGATTATATAACTAGATTGTTCAGCTGTTTAACAAATACTCTGCGATTGTCTCATCGATGAAAAGCAGTGTATTCTTCGGGGCAATTTTCATATATGCCCGCACTGCCTCTTTCTTGCTGCTGCCGCCTGCAACTGCGAGGACTGCCTGCTTGCTTTCAAGATCTTCAAGTTGAAGTCCGATGGTCTTCACTTTGCGTAAAATGTCACCTTCAGCATCGAAATAATAGCCGAATGTCTCACCGACAGCCCCTTTTTCACGGAGCTGGCCGTGTACATCTTCTGAGACGTTGCGCCTCTCGGCCATCGTAAATGCCTCGCCGATGCCATGGAGCACAAAGTCAGATGCCTGATTCAGCTCTGTCACTTCCTTCACCGCCGGCTCGAGCTTGAGCGATTCCAGTGCGTTATCCCCGACATTGTCCGGGGCATACAGCACTTTGTGACCACTCTCTGTTGCGACTGCCAGACGGCTTGCTATGGAGTTGGCCTGGTTGCCCACCTCTTCTCCAAGACCGCCCCTTGCCGGAACAAACAGCAGTTTTTCATCCGTCGGCTTCAGATAGTTTCCAACGTTAGCCATCGTGGATCCGCCGGCGACAGATATGACTGCCCCGTCGAAAAACATCTTCTGAAGTTCTTCAGCCATCATTTTGGACAATTCCTTTTGAAGTTCGGGGTTGCCGTCCGCATCACCGTTCACAATGAAAAAGTCCTTGAGCCCGAACTTTTCCCTGAGGCGGCGTGCAAGATCACTGCGGCGGTCAATCGTCGTGATGTAGGGGGATAATTCATCCATTACATCAATACCCGCCTGCGACACGGTTATACCCCTCTTATCAATCAGGATCAATCCAAGGGACTGGAGCGTGTCCACTTCCCTGCGCAGTATTCTCTCAGTCAGGTCCAATTTTCTGGCAAGCGTACGCCTGCCGATTGGCTGATTCGCTTCTATCCGCTTCAATAGTTCAAAACGTTTTAAAAGCTCATCTATGGCTTCCGGGGCGATGCGTCTTTGAATGTTCAACAATCTCTGCCACATGGGCATCAACACCTCTCGCCAATGTGAGACCTATTCCGTCCCACCAGGGACAAAAAAATAACTACATGTTTAATATAGCACATATATTAAAAAATGCAATTATTTCTGCCCGGGCAGCTTTGATTCATATTTTACTTTTACCCAAATATTCTTTTAAGTAATCATATACCCGGACAAAGTCGATGAGTCCTTCCTGGACGACTTCCCCCTTATGTTTGAGCACCGGTACGCGCACCATATACTCCTGCTGGAGCCGATCATCCTCATCGATATCGAATGATGTCAGTTTCACTTTATTGTACCTGAGCTCAGACAATGCCAGTTTGATCTGTTCACGTCCGTCATCGCAAAGCTGACAGTTCTTCCTTGTATAATAAACGAGCTCTAACATGCCTAAGCCTCTTTCCTGCCGAATTTGTTTTTCACCGTACGGACGACCTGGTCTGCCATTTCCGTACTGATGATGCCAAGCGCTATCGCACCTGACACGAGTGCCGCCTGAAATGCGTACTCCTGCGCCTCTGTATACTGGTTCATGACCACGTGCCGCATCGCTTCATATGCCGTGCCGCCGGGTACAAGCGGAATGATGCCGCATGTGATGAAGATGATGATCGGCATTTTCATCCTCCTGGAATTGAAGAGCGATACAGCTGTCAGGAAGATGGCCCCGGCGTATGACGCAAGGATCGCATCCGTCCCCCCTTCCCGGAAGAGATAGAAGACAATCCAGCCGACCGCACCCGTGGCACCGCATCCCAGCAGTGCGCGTCTCGGCGCATTGAACAGTATTCCAAAGCCGACTGAAGCAAAGAAGCTGGCGATCAGCTGATAGATATATATCATTGGATTCCCTCCTATGACAGCATGAATACAAGCCCGACGCCTGCACCGATTGCAATGGCAGTAAGCGCAGCTTCCGCACCTTTGACGATACCTGCAAGAAGATGACCGCGGAGCATTTCACGTATCGCGTTTGTAATCAGGACACCCGGCACGAGCGGCATGACACCGGCGATGACAATCGTATCCAGCATCCGTCCCGGCCCGTAGCCCACATAGAGGACGCTCACGATGCCGATGAACAATGCCGCAAAGAACTCGATGAAGAATTTGAGCCTGGTATACCGGAGTACGCCCTCCAATATCAGTACGCCGCCGGCAGCACCGATGAAAGCCGCGGGAACATCGACCAGCGCACCTTCAAACAGATAGAGGAACATGACCCCGATGATGCCGCCCGAAAGCACGACAAGCCAGAACGGGAACATCCGCGCTTCATGGATCGTTTCCAGCTGCTTTATGGCCTCTTTGAGCGGCAGCCCGTCTGATATCCTGCGGGAGAGGTTGTTGATGCTGTCCACTTTTTCCAGGTTGTTCGCGCGCTCTTCTATGCGTACCGTCTGCGTCAGTGCATAATCGTTCATAGAAAAAATAATGACCGTGGGAGTGACGAACACCTGAGCATTTTCAATACCGCAGCTCGACGCGATGCGCGACATCGTGTCTTCTATACGATAGGTCTCCGCTCCATTTTCCAGCAGTATTTTCCCACTGTTTATCGCAATGTAAAATACATCCCGCACAAAGTCTTCACTGTAGACTCTGTCTGGAGCTTCAATGATCTCAAGTTCGCCATTCACACGGCCCACCTCGATTCAATTACACCCCCGGAGAGAATCGAACTCCCATTTTAAGAACCGGAATCTTACGTGTTATCCATTACACCACGGGGGTACGTTTTTATAAGCAATGAAAACATATACAGTATATCAATAATCCCATTTGAATGAAAGAGTTAAATTTACTCTTTTTGCAGCCTTCATTCCGAATGTTTTTCTTTTGACCTTATTTGACTAATATGGTATAACATAATTAGCGCATTAATGAAATGAATATTTTCAGGAGGTAGAATAAATGAATTTAATTCCTACAGTCATTGAACAGACAAACCGCGGGGAACGTGCCTATGACATCTACTCAAGGCTTTTAAAAGACAGGATCATCATGATCGGTACAGGCATCGATGATAATGTGGCAAACTCGGTGGTCAGCCAGCTGCTCTTCCTGCAGGCCCAGGACTCTGAGAAGGATATTTACCTTTATATCAACTCACCGGGCGGCAGTGTCACAGCCGGCATGGCAATCTATGACACCATCCAGCACATCAAACCTGATGTACAGACAATCTGTCTCGGAATGGCAGCATCAATGGGGTCATTCCTGCTCGCAGCCGGAGCAAAAGGCAAGCGTTTCGCACTGCCTAACGCAGAAGTCATGATCCACCAGCCACTCGGCGGTGCACAGGGTCAGGCGACAGAAATCGAAATCGCCGCCAAGCATATCCTGAGAACACGTGAGAAACTCAACAAGATCCTTGCGGAACGCACAGGGCAGCCGCTCGATAAAATCGAGAAGGACACAGACCGCGACAACTTCATGACAGCCGAAGAAGCAGCAGAATACGGCCTCGTCGACGAAGTGATGGAACCGGAAGCACTTGATAACAAATAAGGTTTCCATTTCCGGATAGAGCAGAATCCCTTAAGGGGTCCTGCTCTTTTTTTGTATTATACGCGCATCGTTGTCCTGACGGGGCCGGTACATCTGCACACCCGGCCCAGCCCCGTCCTCCCGTCAATTTTCCCACCATTCCCTGATTATCGGGTTATCATCGGGGTTATACTGTATGTAAGAGGAGGCGTTTTGATATGAACGTACTGATTACAGGCGGTACCGGCTTCATCGGGGGAAAACTGACTGAAACTCTGATGGAGGAACATGATCATGTATATATACTGTCCCGCGGGAAGCACACTTCCGAACACCCCTACCTGCATTATATAAAGTATGATCCGGAGAACCCGGATGACGATACATGGATGGAGGGCATGCCGAAAAAGATCGACATCATCTATAATTTTGCAGGGGCATCCCTCCAGCACAGGTGGACAGATGCCCACAAACAGGAAATCTTCGATTCGAGGATCAGTGTGACGCGCATGCTCGAGAGATGGATCAAAAAGGCTGAAATCACGCCGGATGCTCTCGTGAATGCGAGTGCGATCGGTTATTATCCAGTGAGTAAAAGCGTACGTTTTGATGAGGAGGATGCGTTCGCACCGCATGACTTTCTGTCTTCTGTCGTCACTGCATGGGAGAAGGAGGCGCAAAAGTGCTCGGAGCATGGCGTGCGTGTAGTGCTGGCAAGATTCGGCCTGATCCTCGACAGTGAACAGGGCGCCCTGCCGAAAATGGCCATGCCGTACAAATTCGGCGCAGGCGGCACGCTTGGCAGCGGGGATCAGTGGTACAGCTGGATCCATATCGATGATCTGATGAATGCCCTGCTTTTCGCAGGGGTCAATAAAGACATCGAAGGTCCTGTGAACATGACTGCACCGATGCCGCACAGACAGAAACATTTCTCCGTCTACCTGTCCTCTGCGCTCGGCAGACCCAATTTCGTCAAGATACCCGGGTTTCTCATAGAGAAAGTACTGGGAGAGCAGTCCATGCTGATATTGAAGGGCCAGTATGTCATGCCGGAAGTATTGATGGAGCATGACTTCAAATTCATTTTCCCGACGCTTGAAATCGCCCTCGAAGATCTGTTCGAAGAGGAGAAAGCGGCCAAATCTTAAAACCCTGCAGATAGTGAAAATAAAACCACCGCATACGGGACAGTATATGTCCACATGCGGTGGTTCTTCATGACGGCATCAAAATGTGACGGCTTCGCCCTTTTTCAGCTTTTCTGCGATTTTATCGAGCTTTCTCAGCCTGTGGTTCACACCCGACTTTGAAATTGCACCGGTGGACATCATCTCACCAAGCTCCTTTAAGGAAACCTCCTGATGCTCCACACGAAGCCTGGCTATTTCGCGCAGTCTGTCGGGCAGTTCCTCCAGCCCGATCTCCGAATCGATGAACTGGATGTTCTCCACCTGCCTCATGGCGGCGCCGATGGTTTTATTGAGGTTGGCGGTTTCGCAGTTGACCAGCCGGTTTACCGAGTTGCGCATATCGCGCACGATACGTACATCTTCGAATTTCAGAAGCGCCTGGTATCCGCCGATCAGACTCAGAAATTCTGCGATCTTCTCCGCTTCCTTCAGATATGTTATGAATCCCCGCTTCCGTTCGATGTATTTGGCATTCAGTTCATAGCCGTTCATCAGCTCGGAAAGGCTTTGTGCATGCTCCTCATACAATGAAAAGATTTCGAGATGATATGCCGAGGTTTCCGGGTTATTGACAGAGCCGCCTGCAAGGAATGCTCCGCGCAGATAGCTTCTTATGCAGCATTCCTTTGACTTGATCTCTTTGCTGATTCCGTGGGAAAGCAGGCCTTCCTGGATGATGTCGAGGTCCTCGAGCACCAGCCGGCTGTCTTTTTTAATCCGGCATATATACACATTGTTTTTCTTCAGTTTCATCTTCCTGCGCACGAGCAGTTCGATTTCCACACCGTACACGTTTTTGATGAGGCTGAATATCCTTCTTGCGATCGCCGCATTTTCGGTATGGATGTTGATGACCCATCCCCCGTCAAAATGACTGAGGTCCCCGTTCATCTTGATCAGTGCAGAAAGTTCACTTTTCATACAGCACGTATCCACTTCGATCCTTGTCAATTCATTTTTCATGTCAGAAGCAAATGACATGCAATCACGCCCTTAAATATTATCTCATTCCCTGTACCGCAAAGTGCTGATTTCCTTCAAGGCGATGTCATAGATTTTCTCTGCAAGCACTTTGTTGTCGTGTCTCACTGCACCCTGATCATCAATATGGATCAGCCGGTAATCCGTTATGATCCTGACACCCATCTCTTCAAGTCTCCGGCTGTCGCTGTCCACGACAGTCATGCCGTTCCTGTCATAGTAATCTGATATCCGGCCCTTGATATTCTCGTCGTTCAGTATGATGAAGTCCATTACGCGTGCGCCCATATGGAAATTGATTGCCTCAAGATGGTCGGCCGCAGTGTATTCCGCGGTTTCCCCCACCTGTGTCATGATGTTCGATACATAGACTTTTATACCGCTTGAATTGATGATCGCCTCTTTCATCCCGGCAGGTATGAGGTTCGGCATAATGCTTGTATAGAGGCTGCCGGGTCCGAAGACGATGACGTCGGATTCCTCGACCGCCTCTATCGCTTCAGGGGTTGCGACCGTGTCATTTGGAATCAGGTAGACTTCCTCGATTTTCTGCTGGACTTCGGGGATATAGCTCTCCCCCACGATGATCGAGTTGTCCTCCATGCGTGCCGCAAGCTTCGGACTGATGTTCGTTGAAGGGATTACGGTCCCCTTGACGTTCAATATTTTGCTCAGTTCCTCCACTGCCATGGCAAAATCCCCGGTCATGTCATACATTGCAGCGAGCATCAGGTTGCCGAGTGCGTGGCCGCCGAGAGCATCTTTGTTGAACCTGTATGTAAACAGATTCTCAAGTTTCGTCTCCACGTCACTGAGGGCGCTCATCACGTTCCTGATATCCCCCGGTGCGGGCATGTCGATCTGGTCGCGGATGATGCCTGTCGATCCGCCGTCATCCGCCACCGAAACGATCGCCGAAATGTCCACAGGATACTGTCTGAGTCCTCTTGCCAGTACACTGAGTCCCGTGCCGCCGCCGACAAGGGTGATCTTAATCTTCTTCATAAGATTTGCTTTCGACCGGTGCATCCCTATGCACCGCCTTCATCTTAAAGTCGAACGGCTCCGATAGATCCTTTGCAAGCTGTTCAGCAAGAGTGACTGAACGGTGCTGTCCCCCTGTGCAGCCGATGGCAACGACCACCTGGGATTTGCCCTCTTTCATGAACTGCGGCAGCATGTATTTCAACAGATCCAGCAGCTTTGTATAAAATGTCCGTGTCTCCTTCCATTTCATCACATAATCGGAAACCGGCTTATCCATCCCGGTCATCGGTCTTAGTTCGTCCACATAATGCGGATTCGGCAGGAACCGCACATCGAATACAAGATCCGCATCGATCGGGATGCCGTTCTTGAAGCCGAAACTCATGATATTGACGTTGAACGGCGACTGGTTCTCTCCGCTGCCATGCTCGAATATCTTGTTCCTGAGTTCTTTTTCAGACGTCTCTGATGTATCGATGATCTTGTTGGCACGGCCCTTCAGCTCGGAGAGAATTCTGCGTTCCACATGGATGGCGTCGAGCACGTTCAGGGTATTATCAATCGGGTGGGCCCGCCGCGTTTCCTTGTATCTGTTCACAAGCGTTTCATCCGAGGCATCGATGAAGATGATTTCAAGGGCAATCTCATTGTTGTCCCGCAGTTCTTCGATTTCTGAAATCAGACTTTCGAAAAATTCCTTGCCACGAAGATCGATGCCGAGCGCCACCTGCGACATGTGGCCGTCCGCCGTCTCCATGAGCTCCACTACTTTCGGCAGCAGGATCGGCGGCAGATTGTCGATACAGAAATATCCCATATCCTCCAATGCCTCTATGCCGACGGATTTACCTGCACCGCTCATTCCGGTTAAAATTTTAAGTTCTTTCACTCGCCCCACATCCTCCTGTATTCTTAAGGCTACTTTACACTAATTCCTGTCATTTAAAAAGATTATGGCAATATATCATGATACTACCCAGTAGTTTTGTTTTCAATGGAAGGACTCAGTTCCTCCACAATGGAACAGACCCCCCGGTAAGCGTTCCGGAGGGTCTGTCGCCTGTTATCTGGATTCCTGCATATCTGCAAGTTTTTCAATATGATGCTGTGCGTTCTGTGCGGCTATGCTGCCGTCGCCGGTCGCTGTGACGATCTGGCGGAGCGTCTTGTCGCGGACGTCGCCTGCTGCGAAGATGCCCGGTATCGCGGTCTCCATTTCATCATTGGCATTGACATATCCGAGGTCATTCAGTATGCCCAGGGACTCGAACGGAGCCGTCAGCGGCTTCATGCCGACATAGACGAATACGCCGTCTGCCTTGAAATCATAGATCGATCCGTCTTTCTTGTTGAGCAGTGTGACGCTTTCCACCCTGCTGTCGCCGTTGATGGCCTGGATTTCCGTATCCCAGATGAAATCGATCTTATCGTTTTTGAAAGCACGGTCCTGGAGGATCTTCTGTGCTCTCAGTTCATCCCTTCTGTGGACGATAGTTACCTTGCTCGCAAATTTGGTGAGGAATACACCTTCCTCGACTGCGGAGTCACCGCCGCCGATGACGACCAGTTCCTTCTCCTTGAAGAATGCGCCGTCACATACTGCACAGTAGCTTACACCGCGGCCGCCGAGTGTATCTTCCCCATCGACACCGATCTTCTTGTATTCTGCGCCTGTCGCGATGATCACTGTTTTTGTCCTGATGTCTTCTGTACTCGTTTTCAGTATTTTGATATCCCCGTCGATCTCGACGGATTTGATATCGCCGTATTTATATTCAGCTCCGAATTTCTGGGAGTGTTCGAACATCCTGCTGGATAATTCCGGTCCGGTGATGAAATCGAATCCCGGGAAGTTCTCGACTTCTTCGGTATTCGCCATCTGTCCGCCCGGCATGCCGCGCTCTAGCATCACGGTCCTGAGGTTCGCACGGGATGCGTATACCGCAGCCGTCATCCCCGCCGGCCCTGCGCCTATGATGACTACGTCATAAATAGTTTCTTCAGCCATGATCATTACTCCTTTGCCTCTTAGTCATTCTTATATATTATAAATGCTGTCATACAATATTTCATCAAATGTGCCTGATCTTATCGATCGCCTTGTTCAGCCGGTAGAGTGTCGTGTCGAACGCCTCCACCAGCGCCTTCTTCGTCATTTTCCTGTCCCGCTTATGGAAATGCAGCGTCGCAGCCGCAAGTGCACCGGTGTCTTCGACATCCTCTTTTTTGTCATACAGATCATGGAACGTCTCGATCCACGCCAGCTGGTCCTCCTCACCGGTGTAACCTGCCGCCCTCAAAGCCTCAAGTCCTTGGTGCATGCGTCCCAGGCGGACCAGGTTCAGCCCCTGGAACAAGTGGGAAATGTACAGCTTTTCGTAATCGTCTAGCGACTCGATCGTATCCCATACGCCATGTCCCAGTATCGCATCGCGCGGCTTTACGTTATATATCCTGTATATCCCGAGGAGCCGCATATATGCATCATCATTCTTCAGATACTTCATTTCGAGATCTGTAATCCGCTTTGCTGCCTCATCCTTCTTCCACGGGCTGTAGGCTTCATCCACATTATGGAACAGCTGCATCTTTTCCCAGAACATCTCCGCTTCCGCACGGTCCCCCATATGATAGCTCGAATGGCTCAGAGCATGCAGCAGCTGAAAGCTGACGAACGCCTGCTTCTTGTAAAGCGGATAGAGCAGTTCATATGAACGCTCATATTTCTTCAGGAAATTGAGCACCAGCCCCACTTTGAAACGCGCGTCATCATCAAGGGGCTGGACGACCTCCATCTTCTTCAGAAAATCATGGTACTTCCCGGTTTCGCCCGTATGATAGTAGAGCAGCGTCATATGGCTTAACGCATGCATGTCCGTCCAGTCTTCCTTCAGCAGCTGTTCGAGCAGGGCATGCGCCTCCTCGTAACGGTTCAGGAATAAAGAGCCCATCGCTTTCATATTCCTGAACTCCCGCTCCTCCTGGATCTCGAGGGGCAGTGTGGAAAGGAACTCGAGCGCCTCTTCAATGCGGGCATTCATGAAGAGATGCTGGAACAGATGCTGGCCGGTGAACCGGTCCGCTTCCTTTTCCACTTCCTCCTCGTCATCTATGCTCACTTCAAACATATTCTCGAGCTCTTCATCGTATCCGGAGTCAGGCTCATGCTTCACATACTGCACACCAAAAAGGAATGCCTTGTTGGGGTCATTCATGATGATGTACAGCTGACTCAGTATAAAATAAAATTCAGCATCATACCGATGCTGAATGAACTCATTGATCAGAATATGTTCCGCCTCCGCCCCGCGGCCCACCTCCGCAAGCAGATAAGCATACTGGGACAGGTACGCAAGGTTGTTCCCCTCGAGTTCAATCGCCTTCTGGAAACTCCTCAGAGCATCATGCTTATTGTTTTGTCCTGATTTTTTCATCCCCTGATTGAAATGGAACTCGCCATCCTGGTTGAAGGGGATCACTTTCCTATTGTCATTCATCATTCCTGCTCCTTATAACAAGCGGGTTCCCATAGCAGGTTGAATGGTCGGGGACATCCTTTGAAACGACGCTCCCTGCACCGACAACCGCGTGATTTCCAATCACCACACCCGGCAGAATCGTCACGTTCGCACCCACCATCGTATCATGGCCGATCCTGACATCACCGATACGGTATTCATCGACCAGGTATTCGTGGGTCAATATTACTGTATTATACCCGATTATACTATTTTTGCCAATATGGATACGCTCCGGGTACATGAGGTCCGGCATGGCACGGAATGCGAGAGATACGTTATCACCGAGCTTCATGCCGAGCGCTTTCCTGTACAGCACATGCTTGACTTTTGTCGAAGGAGCATATCGCCCGAGTTCGATGAATATGAAGTTTTTGATCACTTTGAACCTGGAAATGGTCCTGTACATATTCCACAGCGGATTGACTTTCCCTGCTTTTCTGATCTCGAGCCTTCTCATCGCTATCTCCCTTTTTTACGGTTTTTATTCTTTTGGTGACTCTGCTTTTTCTTTACAGTCTGACCGGCGGGCTTTCTTTTCCCGGGAGCGGCTCCAGCTCCAGCACGACCCCGGCCGTATACGCCCTGTACACTGCCGTATTTCGGCAGATCGTATTTCATCTCCCGCCAGATCCACACTGCAGCGGCCAGAACAATGAGTAAGATCGATATGACCTGTGCGGTGCGGAGGACTTCCCCGATCATCAGGCTGTCCGTCCGCATGCCTTCGATGAAGAACCTGCCTGCTGAATAGTAGATGAGGTAGAGCAGTATTGTCTGCCCCACTTTAAGTTTCGGACGCAGCAGGAGGAGGATGGCAAAGCCGAGCAGATTCCACAGCGATTCATACAGGAACGTCGGATGGTAGTAGGCCCCATCGATGTACATCTGATTGATGATGAACTCCGGCAGCCTTAGGGACTCAAGGAATCCTCGCGTCACTTCCCCCCCGTGTGCCTCCTGGTTCATGAAGTTCCCCCAGCGGCCGATGGCCTGTCCGAGTATCAGGCTGGGTGCGGCAATATCCGCGATCCTGAAGAAGCTGTAGCCCTTCACGCGGCAGAATATGAAGCCGGCGAGAGCCCCGCCGATCAGACCGCCGTGGATTGCCATGCCGCCCTCGTTGATCATGATGATGTCAATGGGGTTCCGGCTGTAGTATTCCCACTGGAATATGACATAGTAGAGCCTGGCCCCGATGATTGAGAATATGATGATGTAGAACATCAGATCCATGAACATGCCTTCAGGCAGACCCCGCCTGTCTGCCTCACGGTCCGCCAGGTAGAATCCAAGCAGCATGCCGGCGGCGATGATGATGCCGTACCAGTGTATTTCAAGCGGGCCCAGATCGAGCGCAATCGGATTGAGCGGGGAAGCGCTAAATATCATTGCTGTTACCTCCATTGGCCATGATCTGTGCATTCAGCCGGTCGTTGAATTCCTCTGCTGCATTATACCCCATATATTGCATGCGGTGGTTCATCGCAGCCACTTCGATGATACCGGCAAGACTCCGTCCCGGACGGATCGGAATCGTCTTCTGGTCTATTTCCGAATCCAGTATTTTGATCTTTTCCTGATTGAGGCCGAGGCGTTCATACGTCTTGCCCGCCTCCCACGGCTCCAGGTTTACGTTCAGCATGATCCGTTTTTCCTCGAGTATGCTCCCGGCACCGAACAGAGTCATCACATTGATGATGCCCAGGCCCCTTATTTCGAGCAGGTTCCTGATCAGCGAAGGGGCAGATCCCATCAGCACGTTCTTGCTCACCTGCTTGATTTCCACATTGTCATCGGCCACCAGCCTGTGCCCGTTTTTCACGAGTTCCAGTGCAGTCTCGCTTTTACCGACACCGCTCTCGCCTGTGATCAGCACACCGATGCCATATATGTCGACGAGCACGCCGTGCAGATTCGTTTCCGGGGCCAGTGCCTTCTCCAGGAAATTGGAGGCTCTGCCGATGAAGTTCGTCGTATTGTCCTCTGTGATGAGGAGAGGAGTATGCGTCTGGTTGCACGCTTCGATCAGCTCGAGCGGTGCATACAGGCCACGGGTGATGATGATGCAGGGTGTTTCCCTGCGGCAGAGCCGCTTACAGCGATCTTCCCGTTCCTCATCCGTCAGCATCCTTTCAAAGAATGAGGTTTCACTCATTCCCAGCACTTGTATACGGTCGGAGGAATAGTGTGAAAAATACCCAGCCACTTCCAGGCCGGGACGTGAAACGTCTATGTTTATGATCTCTTTGCCGAGACCGTCATTTCCAGCTTTGACCGTCAGGTCAAATTTATCTACCAATGCTTCTACTGTGAGCATATCGTCACCTCGGCTCTTTGATAATTCAACTATAAAGAAATGCATGTGTATTTTCAATCATCCAAAATGGATTGAAATGATAATTTAATGTATATGTCAGACCTGTGACGGTACAAATAACGGCCCGGCCGATATTAAATCCGGCCGGGCCAAGAGTCCGATCATGCGATTAATGGCGGTGGAGCGTCACACTCCCGAATTTGGTGCCAACTTCAAGGATCATCCCCCGCTCCTCCGTATCATTGACGAGCATGAGCTCCTTCAGTCCGATATCCTGATGCTTCATGAATCTCACATTGATATCCGGCGGATAATTCAGCTGCCCCACCACTGTGCTCATCCTGCCTTCCAGCGCGCGGTCCTTCGGCACACTGATATTTATGCTGCCCATGTTCGTGTTGATGGAAGCCGATTCCGTTTCCTCTTTGAGCGACAGATTGACAGAACCGTTGGAGGATACCGTCAGATCTTTCGCATTCAGCCTGTCGGTATTCACCGTGCCGACCATTGAAACGAGTTCAAGCGCTCCGTATCCGCCGCCTTCGACTTTCACATTGCCGCGCGATGTCCTTGCGAACGCGTTCTTCGCAGAAACATTCTCAAGTGCAATGCTGCCGTTCAGTATGTCCACGGTCAGATCGCTGAATTCCTCGTTCTCCACCGTGACATTGCCGTTGGAGCTTGTTACGATGAGCCGGTTGACCAGTGCCGGATTAACCTGCAGCTCTACATTTACGCGGGCCGAACGGATATCCGAGACAATCATCAGTTCGTTATTCTTCACTTCACAGATGATATCCTGGAAATAGTTGCGCTTCTTATCCAGCTTACGGTAGAAAGATGTCACTTCGAATTTTGCCGTAGTCACCCTGTCCGTCGGCACGATGGTTACGTTGCCGTTGGTGATGTCCACGGAGATATTGGAGAATTCTTCATCAACGGTCTCGATCAGGCGGTTCTTGCCGCCTGAGGAGAACATGGAATCGATGTTTGAATTTTTGACGCTGTCGAACGCCTTCTCAAGCGAACCGAACACCTGGGATGCGTACTTCTGGTTTTCGAATTTATTTTTAACGTTGCTGTATGTTTCGTTCGCCTTGTCCGGGTTGATGTACTTCTGGAATTCGCCGACAAGCTGATCCCAAGCCTCCGAAGCACTCGCGAAATTGCCGGATGATCCGGTGCTGCGGCCGCCTGTCCGCTTCGTTTCAGGCCCGTCATCCTGCTCTCCGGAACTGCTGTCTTCCTTTTTATCCATCGCTTCCATCAGCCTGATGGCTTCTTCGGAACTGATCTTGCCTTCTTCGAGCATCTTCAGTATGCGGTCTTTATTGTCCATTTCAAACCTCCTGATGGTTTCGTTTCAACCATTTTTTTAGGTGATACCCTGTATAGCTCTCTGTCTCTGCCATGATGTCCTGTACAGTGCCGGACGCGACGATCGTACCGCCCCCGTCCCCGCCTTCCGGTCCGAGGTCGATGATATGATCCGCCACTTTGATGACATCCAGGTTGTGTTCTATGACAATGACCGTATCCCCGTTATCCACAAGACGCTGGATGACATCGATGAGTTTCCTTATGTCTTCCGAATGGAGGCCGGTCGTCGGTTCATCCAGTATATAGAGGGATTTGCCGTCGGACCGCCTGTGCAGCTCGGAAGCGAGTTTGACACGTTGTGCTTCACCGCCTGAAAGCGTCGTTGCCGGCTGTCCGAGTTTGACGTAGCCCAGACCCACATCAAGCAATGTCTTTATCCTGCGTTTGATCTTGGGCAGGTTTTCGAAGAAGTAATAGGCTTCCTCGACAGTCATCGCCAGAACATCCGCGATGCTTTTGTCCTTGTATTTCACTTCCAGCGTCTCTCTATTATAACGCTTTCCGTCACATACTTCACATGGTACGAATACATCAGGCAGAAAATGCATTTCGATCTTTATGATGCCGTCTCCCTTGCAGGCTTCACAGCGGCCGCCTTTGACATTGAAGCTGAAGCGGCCTTTCTGGTAGCCGCGGACTTTCGCTTCGTTCGTCTGGGCGAATACATCGCGGATGTTGTCGAAGACTCCGGTATATGTCGCCGGGTTGCTCCGCGGCGTGCGCCCGATCGGCGACTGGTCGATGTCGATGATCTTCTCGATATTGTCCGCACCTCTGATTTCCTTGTGGACACCCGGAATCTGCTTGGATTTGTAGAGCTTCGTATGCAGGCCTTTGTAGAGAATTTCATTTATCAGTGTACTTTTTCCCGAGCCGGAAACCCCGGTCACTACATTCAGCACGGAAAGAGGCACTTTGACATTCACATTTTTGAGGTTGTTCTCCCTGGCGCCACGCACTTCCAGTGCGTGGGACATGTCCGGTTCCCTGTACTCTTCGGGAAGCGGGATTTCCCGCCTGCCGCTCAGGTACTGTCCGGTGATGGAATTTTCATCCTTCATCACTTCCTCCGGCGTCCCCTGGGAGATGATCTGTCCGCCGTGTTCGCCGGCACCGGGACCGATATCGATGAGATAGTCGCTCGCAAGCATCGTATCCTCATCGTGTTCGACGACGATCAGCGTGTTGCCGATATCCCGCATGCTTTTGAGCGTTCCGATCAGGCGGTCATTGTCGCGCTGGTGGAGGCCGATGGACGGTTCATCCAGTATATAGAGTACGCCGGAAAGGCGTGAACCGATCTGGGTGGCCAGTCTGATCCGCTGCGCCTCCCCGCCGGAAAGCGTACCGCTCCGGCGGTTAAGCGTAAGATAATCCAGGCCCACATTGAATAAGAACAACAGACGCTCGTTGATCTCTTTCAATATCGGTGCGGCAATCTGCCTGTTCTGTTCCGAGAGGGACGGGGATTCGAAGAAGCCCAGCGCCTCTTTGACCGATTGGTCGACCGCTTCACCCACATGTCTGCCGTCGATCCTGACAGCCCTCGCCTCTTCGTTCAGCCGGTAGCCGCCGCACGTCCTGCATGTAATTTCGCGCATGTATCTGCTCATTACATCCCTCGTATATTCGGAAGGACTCTCTTTGTACCTGCGTTCGATGTTGTTGATGATGCCTTCATAGGGCATCGTCCTGCGGCGTGTGACACCGTTGTCCTGTTTGAACACATAGTCGACAGTCTCGCCTTTTGAGCCGGACAGCACGAGTTTCCTGTCTGCAGCCGGCAGATCTTCAAAAGGCACATCCATATCAATGTTGAAATGCCCGCATGTCTGGCGCAGCAGCGTCGGATAGTAGTTGGAACTGATCGGCTGCCATGGCTGGAGCGCCCCTTCTTCAAGTGTCAGGCCGGGATCCGGCACGACGAGGCGCTCGTCCACCGCCATCTTCATGCCGAGGCCGTCACAATCCGGACAGGCACCGTACGGTGCGTTGAAGGAAAAGAGCCTCGGCTCCATCTCGGATATCGTGAAGCCGCACTCCGGGCATGAAAAATTTTCGGAAAAATGTATGTCTTCGCCGTCGATCACGTTGACGACGACGTTGCCGTCTCCCTTGTCAAGTGTCGTCTGGAGGGAATCGCTGAGACGGGACTCGACTCCTTCGCGCACCGCCAGGCGGTCGATGACGACATCGATATTGTGCTTCTTATTCTTGTTTAGTTCCGGCACTGATTCGATGTCATGCATCTCACCGTCCAAGACGACGCGGGCATAGCCTTCCCTGCCCAGATCTTCGAGCAGTTTTTCATGCCTGCCCTTTTTGCCGCGGATGACCGGCGCAAAAAGCTGTACTTTTGTCCGTTCCGGCAGCTTCATCACCCGGTCCGTCATCTCCTGGATCGTCTGCGATGTGATTTCGACACCATGTATCGGACAATACGGTGTACCTGCGCGCGCGTAGAGCAGGCGCAGATAGTCATAGATTTCGGTAATTGTGGAGACGGTCGAGCGCGGGTTGTTGCTCGTCGTCTTCTGATCGATGGAAATCGCGGGGGACAGACCCTCGATCGAATCCACGTCCGCCTTCTCCATATTGCCGAGGAACTGTCTGGCATAAGCGCTGAGCGACTCCACGTACCGCCTCTGTCCTTCTGCGTATATTGTGTCAAAGGCGAGTGAGGACTTGCCGGAGCCGGACAGGCCTGTCATTACGACCAGCTTATCCCTCGGGATATCCACATTTATGTCTTTCAGGTTGTGCTGTCTCGCACCTCTGACGCTGATATGAGTATTTCTCACGATTGAATCACCCTTCTGCTTTCAGTTCGAATAATGCATCCCTCAGTTCCGATGCTGTTTCGAAATCAAGGTCTTTTGCAGCCTGCTTCATGTCCTTCTCAAGCTGTTCGATGGTCTTTTCGCGTTCTTTCTTCGTCATCTTCCTGGACTGCTTGACGTCTTCCTTGTGTGCATCCTCCTTGATTTCCACTTCGGCGCTGATGGAATCGCGGATCTCCTTGGTGATGGTCGTCGGTGTGATGCCATGCTCCTCGTTGAATGCCATCTGCGTTTCACGGCGGCGTGCGGTTTCATCCAGTGCATAGCGCATGGAATCCGTAATCTTGTCCGCATACATGATCACCATGCCCTCGCTGTTACGCGCCGCCCGCCCGATGGTCTGTACAAGGGAGCGGCTGGAGCGCAGGAATCCTTCCTTGTCCGCGTCAAGTATTGCCACAAGTGACACTTCCGGAATGTCGAGCCCTTCCCTGAGGAGGTTGATCCCGACGAGCACATCGAATGTGCCCATCCGCAGATCCCGGATGATTTCAATGCGTTCCAGCGTCTTTATCTCAGAGTGCAGGTACTGTACTTTGACCCCCGCCTCCTTCAGATAATCCGTCAGATCCTCCGACATCTTCTTTGTCAGTGTAGTGATCAGCACCCGTTCGTTCCTTTCGGCACGGGCAACAATCTCTTCAAGCAGGTCGTCAATCTGATGCTCACTCGGCCTGACATCGATTTCGGGATCGAGAAGCCCCGTCGGCCGGATGATCTGCTCGACCATCTTCTCGGTATGTTCAAGTTCATAAGGGCCCGGTGTGGCCGACACATAGAGCAGCTGCTGCGCTTTGGATTCGAATTCCCCAAACTGCAGCGGCCGGTTGTCCAGTGCACTCGGCAGTCTGAAACCATGGTCGACGAGCACCTGTTTACGTGCCTGGTCCCCGTTGTACATACCGCGGACCTGCGGCAGTGTGACGTGGGATTCATCGATCATGATGAGGAAATCATCGAAGTAGTCAAGCAGCGTATAAGGCGTGGACCCCATCGGTCTCAGCGTAAGATGGACGGAGTAGTTCTCGATGCCTGAACAGAATCCCATCTCCCGCATCATTTCAAGGTCGTAGTTCGTGCGCTGTTCGAGCCTCTGGGCCTCGAGAAGTTTATTGTCCGCGCGCAGTTTCTCAAGCTGTTCCCCGAGTTCTTTTTCAATGCGTTCGATAGCGACCCTCATCTTCTCGTCACGCGTGACGAAGTGGGAGGCAGGGAAGATCGCAGTGTGCTCGCGCTCGACAAGCACCTCGCCCGTCAGGTAGTTGACCTCTCTGATGCGGTCGATCTCATCGCCGAAGAACTCAACGCGGATGCACTCTTCATCCTCGGATGCCGGGAACACTTCAACAATGTCGCCGCGCACGCGGAACGTCCCCCGCTTGAAATCGATATCGTTCCGCGTGTACTGTATGTCAACCAGTTTGCGCAGGAATTCATTGCGGTCTATCTGCATACCGACACGCGCACTCACGACCATCTCCCTGTATTCTTCAGGATTACCGAGGCCGTAGATGCAGCTGACGGATGAAATGATGATCACATCATCACGTTCAAAAAGCGCACTCGTCGCGGAGTGGCGCAATTTGTCGATCTCCTCGTTGATCTGCGCGTCCTTCTCGATGAATGTGTCGGTCTGCGGCACATATGCCTCCGGCTGATAGTAGTCGTAGTAGCTTACAAAGTACTCTACCCTGTTATTCGGAAAGAATTCCTTGAATTCGCTGTACAGCTGCCCTGCCAGCGTCTTGTTATGGGCGATGATCAGAGTCGGCTTGCCGATCTCCTTTATCACCTGGCTCATCGTATATGTCTTGCCGGTGCCCGTCGCGCCGAGCAGCGTCTGGTGGCGGTTGCCGGAACGTATCTGTTCTGTCAGTTCCCTGATCGCCTTCGGCTGATCCCCAGCGGGTTCGAATTTAGAGACGATTTCAAATTGTGCCATATTCTCTTCCCCCATTTTATTCTGTACTCTATTATTCTACCAAACAAAAAATAGAAATAACAAACATCTGTTCGGTTATTTCTACTCGTCTTCCACTTTATCCAGATTATATAATTCCACAAGCATGTAGCCGATGACGATCGACAGCGAGTCGATGAAGATCACCCACTCGGAAGGATAGAATCCCCGGTATATGGAAACGCCGAAAATGATGAAGGTCAATATTACCGCAACATATTTGTTCCGCGTCATGCGGGTGAAGAACACGACGGTCACAGCCGGTACGACCATGGCCATCATATACCAGTAAAGGTCCACTGGCCCTATATCTCCTTATCCATTATCGATTCAGTGATTTCCATGAGTTCCGTGCGGGGGATGAAACGTTCCTTCAGCATATCCGACAATATATTCCCGAGGAAATCCTGCACACATGCAAGATGCGAAAATTTCTTTATTGTCACGAGCGACATTTCATAGATTTCGAAGAATAGAGGTTCCGGGTTCCGCTTCTGTATCTCCCCGAACGATTCATACAGCAGATCGATCTTATCCGCGACGGAGAGGATCTGCCCTTCCAGTGTCTCATCCTTCCCTTCCTTCAGACGACGCTTGTAGATCTCCTGATACTGCTCTGGGAATTCCTCCTCGATGAAGCGGGAGGTCATCGTCTCCTCCACTTCCATAAACAGCATATTGAGCTCGCCTGACGCATATTTTACAGGCGTCTTGATGTCCCCGGTAAAGATTTCGGGATAGTCATGATTCAGCGCCTTTTCGTAAAGATCCTTCCAGTTGACCTCGCTGCCGTGATATTCCTCGACCGTCCCCAGATACTGGGCAATCTTCGTCACCTTAAAAGAATGTGCGGCAACATTATGTTCCTGGTACTTGAACTTGCCCGGACAGCGGATCAGCTTCTCCAGGTCGTTCAGACTCTTAAAATACTGATGTACACCCATTACGACTCCTCCTTCACATAGTTGACATAGCTGTCTATCAAGTCTGTGCCGACTTCACCGATATAGGCGCGGACAATCGTCCCTTCACTGTCGACGAAAAATGTTGTCGGCATCAGATGGATCTTGTAAGATTCAATTGCCGCCGGCTCATCGGCGAACTCGTAGACCGGATATGTAACCCCGAATTCCTCGAGGAACTTATCCCGGCTGCTGTCACTGTCGTCAATGCTGATGCCGACTACATCGAGTGACTCCCCGCCGCGTGAGTCCTGATACTCGATCAGCTCCGGCGTCTCCCGGCGGCATGGATCGCACCAGGAGGCGAAGAAATTGACCACCGTGACATCATTGGATGCGATCGTTTCACGGAATGATCCGCTGTCATTGATCACCCCTGTGAATTCCCCGTCGAGGATGTTCCGTCCGACAGCATGGTGATTGTCCCGGCCCTCAGAAGTCTGAAGCGTCTCGAGCGACTGCTGCTGCAGCCGTTCATCCGAAACATTGAGGACCGCTGCAATGCCGGCACCGACCAGTACGAAGAAAGCCGCAAGTGCAATTATGATGATGATATTTTTCTTGTTCATGGAAACAACATACCTAACTCTATTATTTCAACCATTTTAACACATGCGCGTGAAGTATCCAGTTTTTCGCGCATAAAAAAGACATCCCGCATAATGTGCGGGATGCCAGTCGATCTGAATATCGGTATTAGTAAGTGTAGTAGCCGTCCACTGTTCCGCTTACGTAGCTTACAGAACGTTCGCCGACGCCTTCTGACGGGTTCAGTGCATCGATCATCTGGCCATTGCCGATGTAGATGCCAACATGCGTTCCGCCGTTGAAGAATACGAGGTCACCCGGCTGTGGATTGGAAGTCGGAGTACCCGCCGCTTTTTGCGCTGCAGCAGTTCTTGGGATGTCTTTGCCGGTGAACTGTTTCATGAATTGCTGAGTCAGTGCTGAGCAGTCCACCGCTGTTGCGGAGTTTCCGCCGTATACGTAGGATTTACCTGCCGCTACTGACTGGGCAACTGATGCTGCGTTGCCGCCTGAAACATTTGTGTTTTCAACCGGAGCCGGTGCAGCCGGTGCATCGTACTCCTCTACTGCAGGCGCTTCTTCTTCTACTGCAGGTGCTTCTTCTACTGCAGGTGCTTCATAGGACTGTTCAGTTTCTACAGACTGGGAAGCTTCATTGCCGTATGAATAATCGTATTCATTGTCTTCATAAGTATAAGAATAGCTCTCATAGTTTGATACTGAAGTTGAACTTGACTGCTCAGAGTGATTTGCTGCGCTGTCGTTTCCGCCGCCGTATGCCGCTGCGTCTACGTTGCCAGCCGCCACTCCTGTCAATGCTGTAACCGTCGCTACTGAAAATAACATTTTCTTCATAATAAAAATATCCTCCTAATTTCCCCTGTCTCAAAACTCAACTCTTATCTCTCTATGTACCTTGATCGGGTAAATTTCTTTATTGATTATTTAAATTGATATTCAATTTGCAAATAGTCCTGAAAGGAACCGCCCTTCGACTACGATCAAAACTATAGCACACATAAAACATGATTGGGGCCTTTGTAACCCATTTGTAACCTAATCGAAAAAACTGAAATGCAATGTAAAAGATGAGACAATTCAGATGAAAAGCCGGAGTGTACGGCATGACAGGGGTATACAGTCATGCAAATACGTTTTATGACGATTCCGGGACTGCAAGATTACATATGGAATTATTATGTAAACCGTGTTTTTCCTGCGTTTCAGGAGCAGTTTTCTGTCTGTTTGCCGATCCCGCCCCGGTGAAAAAAGAACGCCGCCACCCTTTACATCAGAAGGTAATGACGGCCGGTCAAAAGTTTTTATTTTATGAAATCATAGGACGCAGCAGCACTAGCGCTTATTGTTCTTGTTGATTCTACGCCAAATCCGCCATTCCAGTTCATTTCTGAAACCTGGATGGAGCCGTCGGCATTGACTGCTTCAACGACAGCCACATGACCCATGCTGCCGGCGCCTCCCTGACCTGGATCAAGCTGCATGATTGCACCCACTGAAGGTGAATTGCTTACTGTCATCCCTGAGCCGAGGGCTGCACTGTCCCAGTTGGATGCATTGCCCCAGCTGTTGCTGACGGATACTCCCATCTCATTAAGACGTTCATATACATGCCACGTGCAGTCGCCCTGGGTATAATGGTTTGCTGCAGACGCTGCTGTGTCACCGGCTGGTGCCGGTGCGGATGGTTCTTCATATTCCGCAGTCTGCGGCGCAGGTGCTGACGGTGCATCATATTCTTCGACTGCCGGCGCTTCGTATGTTGTGTCTGCCGTTTCCTGAGAAGCCTGGTCACCATAGGAATAAGTATATCCATCTTCTTCATAGGAGTATGAATAATCCTCATACTCTGAGACCGCCGATGCTGCTGCCTGTTCCGTATTGTCTACAGTATGGTCCTGTCCTTCGTCGAATCCTCCCGCTTCTGCATTTCCTGTCGCCACTCCTGTAATCGCCGTGGCTGTCGCCAATGAAAACAACGTTTTCTTCATAGTAAGTAAATCCTCCTGTATTTCCCTAAACCCAAAATTCAAGTCTTCTCTCTATATCCCTCAATTGGGCAACAATATTATTCCGCTCAATTGGTATTCAATTTTAAAGTGGTCAAAGTGCATGCCTCTTCGATCACGTCCAAAACTATAGCACACACCACCCCCTTTTTGGTGGGTTGTAACTGACTTGTAAACGAAAGGAAATGACATTTTCGACTTCGTAATACAGTAGTTTAATTTTACATCGGAGATGGTGGCTGATGTGATGGGATTATGATTTCAGCCGTGTTATTTTACATGGAATTTACTTCAAAATATATTACAGACTCATTTTAGTATTTCGCAGGAGGAGAGGATGAACTCCCCTGAAACAAAGGTTCCAAAATGATGAAGTGGGAATCATGCACCCAGTCGCGCTGCAAACTGAAAAAACGCAGAATCCTTTTGGATTCTGCGTCCGCGGTTCTTGCAAATTTTTATTCAGATTTCTGTGATGCCAGCCATGTAACGAGTGCATCGAGACTTTCTTCATCTGACACGAGGCCGCCCGGCATGCCATCCCCGCCTTCTTCGATCTGGGTCCGTATTTCATCTTCGGAATATTCACTTCCCACATTTGTGAGTGGTGGTCCGGATGCACCTGAAAGATCTTCACCGTGACAACTTATACAGTTGCTCTGTTCGTATGTCTGCTTGGCGAGTTCGGTATCCGACGAATCGGCATCGTCGCCTTCCTCACCGCTTTCTTCAGTAGTGACCCCTTCATCCGCCGGCTGGTCTGACTCGTCTTCGCCGCCTTCGCCGTCTCCGCCGCAGGCACCGAGTACGAGTACCAGGGCAAAACTCATAAGCAGCCAGAATTTCTTCATCATCAAAGCCCCCCTGATATTAAATAGTATACACCTATCCCATACCCCCAAATCCATCACAGTCAAACAACCGCAGAGCATTTGTCACAAAATAAAGGACGCCTCCAAAGAGACGCCCTTCATCATATATTACATATTCAGCCTGAGATAGGCTTCAATGAACGGTGACAATCCGCCGTCCATGACTTTGTCTGTATTGCCGACTTCGTAGTTGGTCCTGTGGTCCTTGACCATGGAGTAGGGATGGAATACGTAGGACCGGATCTGGCTGCCCCAGCCGATCTCTTTCTGCTCTCCCTTGATTGCTGCGATTTCCGCCTTCTGATCTTCAAGTTCTTTCTGGTAGAGCTTGGATTTCAGCATATTCATCGCCTGTTCACGGTTTTTGATCTGTGAGCGTTCGTTCTGGCATGTGACGACGATGCCTGTCGGATGGTGTGTAATCCTGACGGCGGAGTCGGTCGTATTGACGTGCTGTCCTCCGGCACCGCTGGCACGGTATGTGTCGATGGATATGTCTTCACTCTTCACTTCAACCTGGATTTCCGTGTTGTCGAACTGCGGTGTCACTTCACATGACACGAATGAAGTATGCCGTCTGCCGGATGAATCGAAAGGTGATATACGCACGAGGCGGTGGACGCCTTTTTCCGCCTTCAGCAAGCCGTATGCATTCACACCCCTGATGGAGAGTGTCACACTTTTCACGCCGGCTTCGTCTCCGTCCTGGTAGTCGAGTGTCTCAACTTTCCATCCCTGCCCTTCTGCATACCTCTGGTACATGCGGAGCAGCATTTCAGCCCAGTCCTGGGATTCTGTGCCGCCCGCTCCGGGATGCAGTTCGAGTATTGCACTCAGATGGTCGTGTTCATCATCGAGAAGGATATTGAGTTCATATGCATCAACTTTCTTCTGTGTCTCGCGGACGCTCTCCTCGATCATTTCCCTCATATCCTCGTCATTCTCTTCCTTCAGCAGTTCATGGGAGACTTCGATGTCCTCAACGTCTGCTTCTATCTCACGGAAGCCCTCGACGATCTTCTTCAGATGATTGTTCGCGTCGATGACTTCCTGGGCTTTCTCCTGATTGTTCCAGAACCCGGGATCTGCCATGCGTTCTTCATATTCCCTTATTTGGGTCTCTTTTTCCTCGAGGTCAAAGAGACCCCCTGAAATCGTCCAATTTGCCGTGCATATCCTGGACGAAATTTTTCACTTCATGCAATTCCATAAAATTTCCTTCTTTCTTTATTGTCCGTGACAGTTTTTGTATTTCTTGCCTGAGCCGCATGGGCATGGGTCATTGCGGCCGACTCTCACTTCCTTTTTGACCGGCCCTTTTTTGACCTTTTCCTTGCCGTCGCCCGTCTGCATCTCATTTTTCTTGACGACCTGTTCACGCTTGATCTCCTCGTCGGATTTCAGTTCAGTCTTCAGGACGTATTTCGCAGTATCATCTTCAATGGAGACGAGCATGTCCTCGAACATCTGCAGCCCTTCGTTCTGATACTCGCGCAGCGGATTGATCTGACCGTATGAACGGAGGTGTATGCCAGTCCTCAGCTGGTCCATGCTGTCGATATGTTCCACCCATTTCCGGTCGATGGTGCGGAGCATCATCATCCGCTCGAACAGCCTCATCTTCTCACTCGTGAGCTTCTCTTCCTTCTGCTCAAGCTCGTCTTTTATCTTTTCGAGGATGAGCGCCGAGATCTCTTCATTCTCCCTGCCGCGTACATCCGGCACGGTGATGGACTCTTCCGACAGGTACATATCCTCGACAGTCTTGATGAACTGGTCGTAGTCGATCAGCTCGTCATCATCCAGGATGTAGTAGTTGACCGTACGTTCCACCGATGATTCGATCATACCCATCAGCTGCTCGCGCACATCATCCTGATCGATGATGTCATTGCGTTCCTGATAGATGATTTCACGCTGGCGCCTCAGTACATCATCATATTCGAGCAGTTTCTTACGTGAATCGAAGTTATTGCCCTCGACACGTTTCTGGGAGGATTCGACCGCCCTCGAGATCATCTTGGATGTAATCTCCTCCTCCTGCATTCCAAGCCGTCCCATCATACCCTGCATGCGTTCCGAACCGAAACGCCGCATGAGGTCATCTTCAAGTGACAGGTAGAATGTACTGACACCGACGTCCCCCTGACGTCCGGAACGTCCGCGGAGCTGGTCGTCGATACGCCTGGATTCATGCCGCTCCGTACCGATTACGGCCAGGCCGCCCGCTTCTTTGACACCTTCTCCAAGCTTGATGTCCGTACCGCGTCCGGCCATGTTGGTCGCAATCGTCACGGCACCTTTCCGGCCGGCGTTCATGATGATGTCCGCTTCCCTTTCATGGTTCTTCGCGTTCAGTACATTATGGCGGATGCCTTTCTTGCTGAGAAGGTTCGCGATATATTCACTTGTTTCCACCGCAACCGTCCCGATCAGCACAGGCTGGCCGCTGCGGTGGCGTTCCACCACTTCATCAACAACATTCCTGAACTTGATATCCTTGGTCGAATAGATCCTGTCCGTCCTGTCTTCCCGTGCGATCGGCAGGTTTGTCGGGATGACCGTCACCTTCATATTGTATATGTTGATGAATTCCTCTTCCTCGGTTTTGGCTGTACCGGTCATGCCGGATAGTTTATTGTACTGCCTGAAGAAGTTCTGGAAAGTGATGGACGCCATCGTGCGGGATTCATTCTGGATTTCAACACCTTCCTTCGCTTCGATCGCCTGGTGAAGCCCGTCGGAAAAGCGGCGGCCTTTCATCTTACGGCCGGTGAACTGGTCGACGATGACGATCTTGTCCTCCTCGACGACATAATCGATATCACGCTGCATCGAGAAGTGCGCCTTCAGTGCCTGGTTGATGTGATGGAGGAGGTTGACATGTTTCACGTCATACAGATTATCCACTTTGAACCATTTCTCCGCCTTCTCCATGCCCTCATCGTTTAGCTGGATGTTCTTTGTCTTGATATCGTATGTGAAATCCTCGTCTTCTTTGAGCATCTTGACGAACTGATTGGCCTGTATATACTGTGTATTCGTCTGGTTCGCCCTGCCTGAGATGATCAGCGGTGTACGGGCCTCGTCAATCAGTATGGAGTCGACTTCATCGATGATGGCATAGTTGAGTCCGCGCAGCACCCGGTCCTTCTTGTAGGTCACCATGTTGTCCCTCAAGTAGTCGAAGCCGAGTTCATTATTTGTCGTATACGTAATATCAGCGGCGTACGCTTCCCGTTTCTCCTCACTGTTCTTGGCGTTCAGGTTAAGCCCGACAGTCAGTTTCAGGAAGTTGTAGAGCACCGACATTTCCTCCATCTGGGTGGCAGAAAGGTATTCGTTGACCGTGATGACGTGGACACCTTTGCCCGTCAGGGCATTCAGATATACCGGCAGTGTTGCCGTCAGCGTCTTACCTTCACCGGTCTTCATTTCGGAAATGTCACCTTTATGAAGTGCAGCTCCGCCCATTATCTGTACAGGGTAGGGCTCGAGGCCAAGCGTCCTTTTGGAGGCTTCACGGACGACGGCAAAAGCTTCAGGCAGAATCTGATCCAGCAGCTTCTCTTCTGCCTTGTCATCTTCCGCACCGGCAAGTGTTTCCTTGAACTCATCGGTTTTACCCTGCAGTGCCGCATCATCCAGACCGGCCATCGTTTCCTTGTAGCCCTCGACCTTTTCAGCGATTTTCCGGAGGGAGCGCAGCTCCCTTTTATTACCGTCAAAGACTTTGTCCAAAATACCCATGGATTTCTCTCCCTCATTGTATCTCACTATGAATTCATCTCATTATAATACCACTAAACGCCGCAAAATAAAATATGTACGCATCGCAGGGCATTCACAATTAATCCCCGGCTGATGACAGCCGGGGATTCTATCCCGATCCCTGGGAAAGTTTATATGTCCTGATCCGTTTCGATGAGTCCGTACTTGCCGTCGTTGCGTTTATATACGATGCTTGTGCCATCGGTCTCCCTGTCATTGAAAACGAAGAAGTCATGGCCGAGCATGTTCATCTGCAATACTGCCTCTTCAGAATCCATCGGTTTCAGCTGGAACTTTTTGGAGCGGACGATGTAGTTTTCCGTATCGGCTTTGTCGTCCTCTTCCTCCCGGAATTCATGGTTCGCGTCCATTTCCAGTTTGGCGAAGAAGTCCTGCTCAGGATTCTTCTCCCTGAACTTGCGGTTGATCTTCGTCTTATGCTTTCTGATCTGCCTTTCGAGTTTGTCCACGATCAGGTCGACCGCCGCATACACATCCTCGTGCTTTTCCTCCGCTCTCAGAGTCAGGTTTTTCATCGGAATTGTGATTTCGACTTTGCCCTGCTTGTTGCTGTAAGTCTTGATATTGACATGTGCATGTGTGTTCGGAGCATTTGTAAAGTAACGTTCCAGCTTGCTGACCTTTTCCTCGATGTGGTTCCTGATTGCATCTGTTACCTCAATATTTTCTCCTCGAATTTCACATCTGATCATAGTGAAACCCCTCCTTCAATGCGATATACTTCCTGCTTTTATTATATCAGAGTATTCAGGCTTTTGAAAACGTTAACACATCCACGCCGGCAGGCTTTCCTGTGTAAATTTTTTCAAGCGCCTGATGTACAGTGATACCGGTTGTATAGATATCATCCACGACCAGAACCCGCTTCCCTGCAAGCATTGGAGCAACCTGATCATCCTTGAAATAAAAAGGGTTGGAAGCACCAATACGCGCCCGCTTGCCGAGTTCGGACTGCCGCCCGGCCTTGTCTGTGGCAAGGATATCCCTGTACGGGACTTTTGCCGCCTCAAGCACCATGGAAGTCTGGTTGTATCCCCTCTCTTCCATCCTTGCGGGGGAGACAGGAATTGGTATGGACATATCATATTCCCAGAAGCGGCACTTCAGAAACATCGAAATCACCTCCCTGAGTGCGGCGTCTTTTGTGAATTTGTACCTGTGGAACAGCATCTTCACTTCCCCCGTATAATCCATCATGCACATGATTTTTCCCGGGCGGCGGTAATTCTCCGCGAGGAAACGGCAGTCCCTGCACTCCCCCTCCGCACTGTCCATGAGACGATGGCAGAAGCTGCACCGCTCCCCGGAACGCCACAGAGAAAGTCTTTCCCTGCATGGTGTGCAGAGCGGTTTTCGGCGTTTGAACATTGTTATGAGATCGGCTTCCTCCTCTATACGTGAGTGGCAGTACAGACAGATCATAACGTCACCCTGCCGTCATTGAAATTTCTGATGTTCCTGATGGCCCGGCGGATGTGCCCGGTGTTGTATGCTGCCATGAACCATATATTCCCCACAGGGTCGTCCATTTTGCGTCCGGTCCGGCCGCATATCTGGACCAGGCTGTCCGAATTGAACATCTCCGCCCCCACGACGATCACATCCAGATTTTTGAACGTCACACCCCGCTCCAGTATGGTCGTCGTAAGCAGCACCCTGGTTTCACTGCTTCGCATGCTGTCCACTTTCCTGTATCTCGCCTCATCCCCGCTGTATACCGAATCCGACCCGGGAAACTTTGCAGCTACGAGCGGATGAAGCTTCTCCATCATTCTGATTTCCGGCACAAACACAAGCACCCTGCGCCCTCTTTTGAGTATGCCGGCAATCAGATCTTCAAGCCTTGCAGGCAGCCTGCGCTTATTGACGTCTTTTGAAATGCCCTGCCACACGACCTTCGGTATGGCCAGGTCATACCCATGATATCTCCGATTGAGTGTCACCACATTCTCCGCCCCCGCAAATTCGACCATGTCCCTGTTTGGCGTGGCTGTCATCAGCACGATGGTGGAGGGGGTGGCGGCCGCCCGGCGGACTGCATCCAACAGCTGCCTGTCTGAGGACATCGGGAATGCATCCGTCTCATCCACTATGATCAGTCCGAAATGACCGATGTAATTATAGAGCTGATGCACAGTGCAGACGGTGAACCTGTGTTCAAACTCCACCTTCACCCCGGTATAGAGCAGGTCGATGTCCGAATCCCTGAACGCACCCCTCAGCCGGAGATGCACTTCCTTGACTACATCTATGCGGGGCGAGACGAACGCTACATTCATCCCCCGCCGCCGGGCAAGTGAAATCGCTTCAAAGACGATTTCCGTCTTGCCTGCCCCCGTCACGGCATGAAGCAGCATATCTGAATGTGCCGAGAGCGCTCCGACAATCCGGTCTGAGGCCGCCTGCTGCGCTTCACTGAGCTCAAAGCCAAGATGATAGCGGCATACTTCGGCTTTCTCCGCCGTATGGATCACCCGCAGCGGCGTAACGCTGTCCGAGCGCCCGATGTTTACACATTTCAGGCAATAAACAACGTCCGTGCCGTGATATCCGGAGTAATATTTATAGAAATACCGCTTCACATCATTGCTGCAGCGGTGGCAAACATACTTATCGGGGTCCACACCCCTGTCCATGTAGATTTCGCCTTTCATATGTTTGATGATCATCTTCTCATCCTCCCATAAAAAAAGACGCAGCCAAATAAGCTGCGTCTTGAATATCCGATTGTATTATACTTCTGTATCGACTTCATATGTTGTATATCCGAGCCCGAGCGCACCCTCACCAAGATGCGTCCCGATGACAGGACCGAAATAGCTCAGCCTGAAGGTCACCTCCGGATGTTTTTCGCGGAGCGCGGCGAGCCATTCTTCCGCTTCCGCTTCGGCGTTGGAATGGATGACGACGGCAGTGACCGGCTTTCCTTTGTGCCGTTCCATCTCCGTTTCAAAAACGTCCTCCACTTTCTTCATCGCCTTTTTCTTCGTCCGGATCTTCTCATACGGTACAATCTGTGCATCCTGGAACTCAAGGATCGGCTTCACTTTCAGAAGGCTGCCGATCATCGCCTGGGCATTCGTCAGACGGCCGCCCTTCTGAAGATTCGTCAGTGTATCGACGATGAAGTATGCATTTGTATTTTTCTTGCGCTTCATTTCCTCGAGTTCCAAAAGCAGCTGATCGAGCTCCATATCGTCTTTGTGCTGCGCCGCATACAAAGCAAGGAAGCCCTGGACATAGCATGCCACTTCAGAGTCCACTGCATGGACCTCTATCCCCTTCACGCTCTGTCCGGCTGCAATCGCGTTCTGGCAGGTGCCGCTGATTTTGCCTGATAGGTGGACGCTTACAACGTCCGTATATCCTTCCCGCCGCAAGGTTTCAAGCAGCAGTATATAATCCCCGATCGAAGGCTGGCTTGTCCGCGGAAGTTCCTCCATATCGCGTATTCTGTCATAAAATTCATCGGGCGTTATCTCCTCGTCTTCCTTGTATGATTCATCACCGATGACTACACTGAGAGGAATTGTGCGGATATCGTATTTTTCCTTCAATGCATCGGGCAGATAGGATGTTGAATCCACCACGACTGCAATCTTCATATGCGTTCCCCCAATCCTTCATTCACACTTAAAAATATTCTACTACACACTGGCGGTTTCCGTCTACGTCGGGGCGTGTGTTAAAATACAATGTAGAGGTGAATCTAATGGAACAGCAGTATTTGAACAGACTCGATACAGAGACGGAGACAGTCATCAGCAAATCACGCTTCATTTCATACATCCGGCGTACACCGACAGAAGAGGCGGCGAAAGCATTCATCAGCGAAATAAAAACCAGGCATAAAAGTGCGAACCATAACTGCAGCGCCTACATAATCGGCGAAAGTGCACTGATCCAGAAAGCCAACGATGACGGCGAACCGAGTGGTACTGCCGGCGTGCCGATACTTGAAGTGCTGAAGCAGGAAGGTATGTATGATACCACCATTGTAGTGACCCGATACTTCGGCGGCATCAAACTCGGGGGCGGCGGCCTGATCCGCGCCTATTCCGGTTCCGCATCAAGCGCGGTGAAGGCGTCCGGCAAAGTTGTGAAGATTCCGGTCATACCGATGGAAGTGACGATGGATTACACGAACACCAGCCGCTTCGAACACTATCTCGGTGAAACCGGCATTGAAATCAGGGACATCACCTATACCGACAGAGTCACATACTTCCTCCACGTGAAGGAAGCCGACAGGGAGGCCTTCACAGAACGTCTGCAGGAAATCACAAAAAACACCCACGGCATTGATGAACATGATGTCATCCAGGCCGAGGGCGCCGTCTGATACTTATGAGAATATTTTATGCACAAACCGCCGCACAAAGTTGAGCACCGGCTTCCGTTCCGATTCCGCGAGGTCGATCGCCTCGACGACGATTTCTGTCGTAAAGATCAGCAGCAGCACGATGATCACCGAGCCCGGGATTGTCGACAGGTACAGAATGATGCTGCCGCCTGCATACAGCAGGGCGATGAAGTAGATCAGTATCACGCTCTCCATATGGGAGTATCCGAGGTTTCTGAGCCGGTGGTGTATATGGCTTTTATCCGCTTTGAAAAGGGACACTTTGCTGCGGTACCGGCGCAGGGCGGAAAATGCCATATCGATGAAAGGCACCGCCAGGATGATGATCGGAAAGAACAGGGATATGAGCGTGATGTTCTTGAAACCCATCAGTGAAACGACCGCCAGCACGAAACCGAGCAGCATTGCGCCGTTATCCCCGAGGAATATTTTCGCCGGGTGGAAGTTGTAGACCAAAAAGCCGAGACAGGATCCGATCAGTATGACACAGATCATCATGACAAACAGATTGCCCTGCAGTATCGTGATCAGTCCAATACTTGACAGCGCGATGATCGACACACCCGTCGCGAGACCATCGAGTCCGTCGATGATGTTGATCGCGTTGATGATGGCAATCATCCAGATCAGCGTTATCGGCACCGTCAGCATCCCGAAGTCGATCGACACGCCGAACGGGGTGATATTGTCGATCACGATGCCATAGTAGATCGGCACACTGCTCGCAAGCAGCTGCCCGATGAGTTTCAGAAGCGGCTTGAGGTCATATTTGTCATCGATGATACCGACGATGACAATGATGGTGCCGCCGATGATGATGGATTTATATTCCGCCTCTATCGGACGCGCGATCATGATTCCGATCACCATGGAAATCAGAATTGCCACGCCTCCGAGATACGGTATCGGTTTGGCATGGACCTTCCGGAAGTTCGGGTAGTCGACAAATCCAAATTTGCGGCTCCCCCATATGAATATCGGCATCAGAATCAGCGTTATTAAAAAAGACACCACAAGTAAAAATAAAGTATACATATCATCACCATCTGTAAGATTTCCAATTTACTATATCATATTACTGTTTAAATATGGAATGTATATTGTGTTTTGCACGATAATAATTTTAATGTCGTCCGTTTCGTTGTATAATTGTATCAATATGAAAAAGGAGATTCATAATGAAAAGAACTGACAAAAAACGAATGCATCCGGCACTCAAAGTGCTGCTTGCGTTTTTGATTATTTCGATACTGGTTTTCGCAGGAATCATAGCTTACGTCTACATCAATCTCAAGGGAGCTGCCGACAAAATGTATGACGACGACTTCGCCGATTCATCATCGGAAATGAGGGACACCGAGGTCAGCGTCAAGGACGGCGACCCGATCTCAGTCGTGCTTTTCGGTACGGACAGCGACGAAGAACGTGAATCACAGTCCATGGGCCAGCGCTCGGATACAATCATGGTCGTCACTCTGAATACAAACGCCGATGAAGGCAAAATCGTAAGTATCCCGAGGGATACGCAGGCGGAGATCGCCGACCGGGATTCTGTTGAAAAGATCAACCATGCCTATGCATACGGCGGCCCGGAACTCGCCAAACGGACGGTCGAGAATTTCCTCGATACCCCAATGGACTATTTTGTTTCAATAGACATGGACGGATTTGAAAATATTGTCGATGCCGTCGGCGGCGTGACGATCACGAGCCAGGATACTTTCGAGCAGTCCGGCTATTCATTTGCAGAAGGTCAGACTTACGACATGGACGGCGAGGAAGCCCTCGCCTTCTCCAGAAGCAGAAAATCCGCAGGCGCAGGCGGCGACTCAGGCAGACAGATGCGCCAGCAGCAGGTTGTCCAGGCGATCGCCGGTGAAATGGTGAGCCTCCAGACGATTACCAACTTCAATTCGATACTGGATGTGCTGAGCGACAACATACGGACAAACATTCCATTCGGGGAAATGAACGCGCTCCGCTCCAACTACCAGGATGCTGCGCAGAATGTCGAACGGCTGACGCTTGAAGGGGTCGACGACCGCGGTGAGGACGGACTCTGGTACTTCTTCCCGGATGATCAGTCCTACAATGATGTGAGAACAGAACTCCGGGAGAACCTGGAGCTCGAAGAATAACAGCAGAGAGGGAGGGATGATATATGCTGATTGATTTTGTGCTCAACATATCGCTGACGATAAGCGGCATATATCTCTTCCACCGTCTGCAGTATGCGGAAGACCGGCGTCTCATCGATTCCGGCATCTTCCAGGCACTGCTCATGACGACGCTTGCAGTACTTCTTCTGATGGTGCCCATCCATGTGTCGGGCATCACTTTCAGCCTGTATTTCATACCGCTCCTCATACTGGTCAAGTACAGCGTGCCCTATTACATGCTTGGCTCACTCGTTACCGTCTATCTGTTCCACCATCTGATATTCGGCTACGGCTGGCAGATTTATGTAATATTCGCCGTACTGTACATTTTCGTCATGGCAATACTGCCGTTCCTGAAGTTTGAAAAGCTCAGGATCCTGACCTCAGCATGCATCATCTTCTCGATCCTGTATGTACTTTGCATCAACCTGCTGATCAGTGACCTGACCCTGTGGCAGATGCTCATTTTCGTTGCCACAAGCACCACCGTGATGTTTTTTGCGATGATGATGTACGAGGACATCAATGCGATGCTGAAGCTTCTGAAACGCTATGAGGAGGATGAATACAGGGATTACCTGACGCAGCTCGGCAACATCAAATCATTTGATGAGGAAGTCAACCTGCTGATAGATGAAAGTGAGACACTCAGCCTGCTGCTCATCGACATCGATAATTTCAAAGTAGTCAACGATATACACAGCTACGCTTCAGGCGACGCCCTCATCAGACAGATGGCAAACCTGCTTGATAACCACGTACCGGGCGGCGGGTCTTTATTCCGCAACAGCGGCGAGGAGTTCGCCATGGTCATACCGAACCTGTCATTCGACAAGACGGTGCGCCTTGGCGAGGCGATTCGCAACAGTGTGGAACGGGCGAGTTTCCATATCAGCGAAGAGGAGACCATCAGCCTCACGGTGTCAATCGGCGTGGGCTACAAAGGTGAGGCCGATGTCACGAAAGGCAGGATGTTCACAGATGCCGACGATATGCTTCATGCAGCAAAAAAACAGGGGCAGAACAGAGTGATGTTCATCCCCTATCTAAGTTAAAAAGCCAATCCCGGAGGGGATTGGCTTTAATCTTCTACAGATGCTAAAGTATTCAATGTGATTTTCTGATGGGAATCATTCCATTTCGGCTCCCCATCCACAAAATAAAAGGCCTGCGGAGACTCATGCGTGATGCCGAAGGTATCACTTATATGGTCGGAAAGCTGCCGGTGATCCTGGACGACCAGATAGTAACCGTCCATGTCCCTTTCATAATGGAACTTCTGGAACTCTTCGAATGCAGCCGCCGAAATCGGGCAGGTGCTGCTGTGCTTCATAAAGAAGAAGGTCTTCTTTTCATCCAACAGCTTTTGAAAAGAGTCAATCGTTGTCGTTTTGGTTAACATTTCATCACCTTCTCAGTAAACTTTTACTAATTTATCATTTATCCTGAAAATAAGCAAATCTGTCTTTTGTCATATGTTATACTGACAGGGATTGGAGGTATTACCCGTGAATAACAAATCGCTCAAACGCTGGACTTTTCTCGATACGATAAATGCTGCTCTGCTCATCGTCGTCGTGCTGTTCATGCTTGATTTCCAGAATAATGCGACTGTATCCTGGATTCTGCTTGCTGTGTTTGCATTCTGGGCTGTGACGGTCATATTGAGAAACGTCTTCATAACAAAAGTCATGAACGACCCGAACCACCCGATGCATCCGGACCAGGCCGCACAAAAGGATAACACCAAAGAGTGAGAGTGGACTATTCGAGTTCACTCTCAATTTCGTCTATGCGGCTGTAATAATTCTCATCCAGCTTCTGATACGTTTCCTTCATGGGAATGATGCTCTGGAGCTGCAGATCCTGCAGCCGTTCATTGTAAGTCATGGTATTCTTTCGTTCCTGATAATACTTTTCAAACCCGTAGTACATTTCGAGTGACAGGCTCCGAATGCGGATTGCGCTTTCCGTCTCCAGATTCATCTGGTTGAGCGATTCGATGTGCTCTTCAATGGCGGGCATCATCTCCTCATCGATATGTTTCTGTTTTTCATCGATGGACCCGTCCCCCTGGAGCAGCTGTGATTCGGATTCCAGCGATTCGCTGTTCTCATTGATCTGTTCTATGAGGCCGTCAATTTCACCGACCGCGTCCGTGTCGTCGGTTTTCTCTATGATTCCGTCCCGTGCTTTCTGATTTTCCATAAAAGACTGGCTCAGTTCGATGAGTTCCTCATTCGACCTGACCGACATCAGATAGGCTTCCACATACTCATCCAGCTGACGCGCAAAATCCTGTTTGATTTCCACACTTTCCCTGAATGAATCATGCATTTCCGCCAGTTCTTCGTTGTTCACTTCAACGGTTTCGATTTCCTCCGCCATCTGATCGGCAACCGGCAGTATGTCCTCCTCCAGTTTCGTGCTGATCGACTCCAGACGTTCAGTGTCGACATCCACGCTTCTCGAGGACAGCTCTTCAGGCAGATACTCGTAATCCAGCGAGTCGGCCGCCAATGTAAATTCTTCATCGAGCCCGTGGATCTCCTCCATATCCGCCATGTATTTCTCCATTTCTTCTGCGAGTGCATTCGAACACCCGGTGAGAACAGTCAGGCTGACCATGAGGACCAGCCCCGACATATTTTTCAAAGAATGACGCAAAAGGTGTCACACCCTTGTTCTAGTATCATTGTGTTACACTGGCTGTCAGTGGCTAAACAAAATATAGCACACATCAGATCAGTGTACAATGTGCTTAATTTATCAACCCATTTCCAAAAACGGGCCACTTCCATTATAATATACATAGTCAATCCCACTTGAAAGGAATTACTACGGTGAATACTACCCAAATCGAAACTGATCTGAAGGCACTCCTTCTGGATCCTGATATCAAAGTATATGAACCATTAAAAAAATACACCTATACAGAGACGGGCGGACCCGCCGACTACTACGTCACGGTCCATAATGTCGAAGATGCCTGCCGGGTGCTCCGCTACAGTGCCCAGAATCACATATCGGTCACATATCTCGGCAACGGCTCCAACATCATCATCCGCGACGGCGGAATCAGGGGCATCGTCCTCAATCTGCTCGAACTGGACCATCTTGAGGAAGAGGCGGGCATCATCACCGCAGGCAGCGGCAGGGCGATAATCGATGTTTCCAATTTCGCATACGAGCGGGCACTCGCCGGACTGGAGTTCGCCTGCGGCATTCCCGGAAGCGTCGGCGGCGCAGTCTATATGAATGCGGGTGCATACGGCGGGGAAGTGAAAGACTGCCTCCTCGAAGTCACTGCAATCGACAGGGAGGGGGAAATCATCACCCTTAAAAACGAGGAGCTCGGACTCGGCTATCGCAAAAGCATCGTCCAGGAAAACGAGTATGTCGTAGTGGAGGCGAAATTTGCACTGAGACCGGGTGATCCCGCTGACATAAAAGCCATCATGGACGACCTCACATACCGCCGGGAATCGAAGCAGCCGCTGGAATTCCCCTCATGCGGCAGTGTCTTCCAGCGTCCTCCGGGCAATTTTGCCGGAAAACTGATCCAGGATGCCGGACTTCAGGGACACCGCATCGGCGGTGTTGAAGTCTCGACGAAACATGCCGGTTTCATGGTCAATGTCGATAACGGTACAGCCGGTGACTATGAAGACCTGATCAGGCACGTCCAGGAGGCCATACTGGATGAGTTCGGTGTACAGCTGAACCGGGAAGTCCGGATCATCGGCGATCCTGTGTACAAGCGTGCCGACCGGCATAAATGACAGGCATACAGCAGACCACCCCGTCCGGGCATCCGGACGGGGTGGTCTGATTCATTCAGTTATTCGATTTCAGCCATGCCCGCTTCAATTTCTTCAAGCTGGGCCATGCCGCTCAGGTAGCCTCCTGAGTTAAGGTACCATGACTGCGGGTTGAGTTCGATGATATTGTCATTCTCGATGGCGTCCACATGTTGTGTGACATCATTTTTGACAACATCGACCGGCGTCGCTTCGCCGTCGGAAACAGCGGCTCCCCTATCCATCACGAGCATTACACCCGGATCGGTTTCAGAGATGAATTCAAAGCTGACCTGGTTGCCGTGGTCATCTGTCACTTCGTCTTCCTCCTGGTCCCCTGCGGATGTGAATCCGAGGTCCTCATACAGGAAGCCGTAACGGCCGCCCACACCGTGGAATGAAAGGTCGCCGCCATTCGTCTGTATGAACAGCATGTCTTTGTCCGCTTCGGTCACTGTCTGGTTCACCTCATCGAGTTTCGTCTGCATGTCAGCGACGAGCTCATCCGCCTTGTCCTGGACATCGTACATTTCTCCGAGGAATTCTGTCATATCCATGATGTCCTGGAAGTAATTGTTGCTGTCAGCAGCGACGAATACGATTTCCGCATCCGGTGCAGCCTTCTCCATCTCTTCAACAGTCTGGGTGTTTGACTGGCGTCCGTGGATCATGATCACTTCCGGCTGGAGTTCGGCAAGCGTCTCGAATTCATCCGGTTTCAGACCGCCGAGGTTTGCATATTCATCAGATTCGAAGTCTTTGTTCACTTCAGAAAGTGAAGCATTATTGTCACCCTTCGGCAGGCCGATGATGTTCTCTTCAATTCCGAGCGCCTTGAAAGTGGATGCCACCCCCAGATCATAGATGGCAACTTTATCGGAGTTCTTTGGAAGTTCAACTGTTTCATTTACTTCTGTTGTCTCGCCTTCTTCGCCGCGTGGAGGTCCACTTTCATAGTTGTTTTCATATGTGATCGTCTCGTCTGAACCTTCTTTTGCATCTGCATCATCGCTTCCGGCGTCCTTTTCTGTTGTTTCTCCACCATTGCCGCATGCTGAAAGTACAAGCATTACAGCCATGGCAAGCATTAAGTAAAATTTCTTAAAATCCATTTAAATACCTCTCCCGTTAAGTAAATTTTCAGCCCCCGCTAAAAACTTGAAAATACATCCGATTAAAGCTGCCACCACCTCCTTTAAGGCTTCAATAAGTTCCCGTTAAGCTCTGAGCTGCTCTGTGGCCACCGTCTGTGCATACTCCTGGGCATCATCTTCCGTGACGTCACCCGTCTGGTCATCGAAATATATGCAGATGTTATGACCGAATATACACTGTATGTTGATTTCCATCTCATATATTTCCTCGAGTATGCTTTTCTTGATGACTTCATGCTTTGTCCCGCTGACTGCAACCCTGCCGTTCTTCAGCGCAATGATATTGTCGGAATAGCACGAGGCAAAGTTGATGTCATGGATGACGATGATGATCGTCTTATTCTTCTCACGCACGAGTCTCCTCAGAATCTGCATGATCTGCACAGAGTGCTTCATATCAAGGTTGTTGAGCGGCTCATCCAGGAAGATATACTCCGTATCCTGGACGATTGTCATCGCAATGTATGCACGCTGCCTCTGTCCGCCGGACAGCTCATCGATGTAGCGGTCCTCGAGTTCCCCGAGTTCCATATATTCTATCGCTTCATCGATGACCCTGTAGTCCTCATCCTTCAGGCGGCCCTTGGAGTATGGGTAGCGGCCGAAACTGACCAGTTCGCGCACCGTGATTTTCAGCTCAAGATGGTTCGTCTGCTTAAGTATGGATATCCGTTTGGCAAGCGCATTGTTCGGCTGAGTAAAGATGTTGTCGCCTTCGATCAGCACTTCGCCGCTGTCTTTATCGAGCAGTCTGGTGACCATTGAAATGACAGTACTTTTACCTGCGCCATTCGGGCCGATCAAAGAAGTGATCTTACCTTTTTCAATTGACAGTGATACGTCATCGACTACTTTCTTCTCACCATATGATTTAGCAATATCTCTTACCTTTATCATAATTTACTCCTCCTAAGCATTAGATAAATGAAGTATAATCCACCAACCAGGTTGATGATGACACTCAGTTCCACCCCTCCGTCGAACATGAACTGTATCACCATCTGTCCGAGCACCAGTGTGATGACACTGATCAGCACCGAACCGATGATCAGGTAGAGGTGCCTGTATGTGCTGAACACTTCATGGGCGATGTTTACGACGAGCAGTCCCAGGAACATCATCGGACCGACAAGCGCTGTCGCAGCTGAAACAAGGATCGCAATGACGATCAGCAGCTGGGACACTTTCCTGTCGTAGTCCACACCGAGGTTCATGGCATGATCCCGGCCGAGGGACATGACATCGAGTGAATTGAAATCCTTGAGTACGAACAGGACGGACAACAGGACGATGACGCCCGTTATTCCGAGCAGTGATTCATCGACGGCACTGAACGAGCCGAACAGGCTGTTCTGCAGGATCAGGAAGTCCTCCGGACTGATCATCATCTGCATGAATGTGGCCAGGTTGCCGAACAGGGTACCGAGAATGATACCGATAAGCAGCAGCAGGAATACATTGTTTTTCGTGAATCTGAATAAAAACCTGAAGACAAACACCGTGAATATTACGAGCAGCAGCATGCTGAGGAAATAATTCGCCTTGCTGTTCAGCACAATCGCCGAAGATGCGCCGCCGAAAAATATCATGGATGTCTGTATGAATACATAAACGGAGTCGAGCCCCATTATGGAAGGCGTCAGTATCCTGTTTTTGACTATCGTCTGGAATATCACCGTCGAGACCGCAATCGCAATACCCACGATGACAATCGCCGCAATCCGCCTCGCCCTCGACGGCAGCTGATAGAAATAGATTGCCGGATTCAGATCATAGAGCATGTACAGGACGACTGCTCCGATGGCGCCCATGGTCAATATAAATAACAACTTATTATTCGTCATTCTAAGCATTGGCCCCGGCCCTCCTGAATATCAGGAACAGGAATACGAATCCACCGATGATCGCAATGGTCAGCCCGACTGAGATTTCATATGGGTAAATGACGACACGGCCGATTACATCACAAATCATGACGAATACCGCCCCCAGCACCGCCGTCAGGAAAATGGTGCTCCGAAGATGGTCGCCCCTGAATACCGAGACGACGTTCGGCACGATCAGTCCGAGGAACGGCAGCATACCGACTGATACGACGACCAGTGCAGTGATGACTGCTGTGATGAACAGGCCTATGTATAATACTTTCTGATAGTTGAGGCCCAGGTTTTTGGAGAAGTCCTCCCCCATGCCTGCAACGGTAAACTGGTTCGCATACAAAAGTGCCAGTATGAACAGCGGAATGCTGATGTAGAGAATTTCATACTTGCCGGCAACGAGCGTGGAAAAACTGCCGTGCATCCAACCGGAAATCGCCTGGAGCATGTTCGTCCGGAGAGCGATGAAAGTACTGATGCTTGAAATTACACCGCCGAGCATCAGACCGATGAGCGGCACGAATATGATGTCCTTGAATTTTATCCTGTTGATGATCTGCATGAAGAGCAGTGTGCCTACAACTGCGAGGATTGAGGCGAATGCAAGCCTGCCGAGCATGCTCACCCCCGGAAAGAACACCAGGCCGATAAGGATGCCGAGCTGTGCCCAGTCCATCGTGCCGGCAGTCGTCGGGGAGACGAATTTATTGCGCGTCAGCTGCTGCATGATCAGTCCGCAGACCGCAAGCGAGGCTCCCGCAATGATAATCGATACAGTACGGGGCAGCCGGCTGTTCAGAAGTATGTCCTGCTGATCTTCACTCAGGCTGAATATATCTCTCGGATGCAGTTCAACAACGCCTACAAACATAGACAGAACCGATAAAAGCAAAAGTAATACTATAAGTACGTCTAATCTGAATAATTTTCCTATCATAGAAAGCCACCTTAACTGATAATGATTATCATTGATAACCATGATTCCAATTATACAGTGAAATATTTAGTTTTCAACTGAAGTTTGAATATTTACATATAAAAAACCGGCCGTCATCACTGTCGGCCGGTTTTGGTCACAAAATGTTAACAATTATCTAGTTGATGATGATTGTTTCGCCCGTCGGAGCGCTCCCTCCGCCGGACAGTATGGACATCACCGTCCGGAGCGCCTTCGGATTGGAACGTTCCGGAGACTCCCCTTCCCTGATGGAGGGGCGGTAGCTGAGTGCATAAACATCCACATCCTCTTTCCTGAGTTCAATCGCCGTGGAATGCGTGAGTGCTTCGATTGCCCCCGTCACGGTGTAGTACAGGTTCCTTTCGAACACATCTTCAAATGAAGGTTCTATGACATTGATAATCTTGGCATCCCGCTCATCCTTCAGCATCGGACGGAGGGTGCGGATACCGAGATATGTCCCCCAGACATGTTCATACATCACCTGGTTGAACTCGTCGAAAGAAACATCATACACCGAACGGTTCTCAGTGAAAATCGTATGTACAAGTATGATGCCGTTCAGTGTACTGTATTCTTCCTGTATTTCCTCCATGATGGCCATCCAGTCGATTTCCTTCGACTGCTCGAGCATGACCACCTTATGATCCCCCTCTGAACTTTCCTGAAGTTCTTCCAGGAGGCTGTCCAATTCAATATGGTCGACGCCGGCCAAAATCACGTTCGCGCCCTGTTCCGCCAAATCCATCGACAACTCTCTGCCCAGTGATTTCGCGGCGTTTGACACAACATACGTCTTATCCTGCAACTCCATGGCTACCTCCTGAATTTCTGCAATGAATTATATATATATTGTAAACCTTAATGGCCCACAATACAATTATGAGCCGTTTAAACACATGCAGAGCGGGGATTTTATTCCACAGTGATCTGCTTTTCAGGCATTGTATGAAGCTGGTAGGCGTCCACGTGGGAAATCACGGAATAATCTCCCGCCTCCTCGAAAGTATACTCGATTGAGTACAGACCATTTTCAGAATGCTCCGCTTCAATCATGTCCAGGCTGCCGCCGTCAGCATCAAGCACCTCGAACCTGACTTCGTCCGCATCCGTCACATCCTCTCCGTTGGAATGGACATATGCCGTAAAGCTTTCTTTTTCGCCCGCTTCTGCTGTCTCGGGCACTTCAAGGTCCACTTCGAGGGACCGCACCTCTTCGTCCGCCTCTTCGTGTGAACCATGCTCCCCGTTTTCTGAATCGACATCATTGCCGCATGCTCCAAGCAGCATTACAAATGTGAGCATAGCCGTCATCCAAATTTTTGATTTCATAATCCGTTTCTCCTTCTGGTATCCGTATCCCGGTTTTCAGTCCAAAGACCTGGTATCCATTTTAACATGTATAATATTCGAGGATTTCACCGATATATGAAAGTTGGTTGAAGTAATTTTGACAGAACTGTGCGGGAGGAGACGCCAGTTTCCCTTTACCGGTGTCAATCGGACGATAGAAAACCGGAGCGCTGTCAGTTACAGCGTTCCGGTTCCCCTCATACTTCATTCAATTAGAACTCATGATACTCTGCCCTATTTCTAAGCTGAAAAACTAATCCCTTTTGATCTGTCCCATCAGGTTTGCCATTTCGATGGCGCCGGCTGCGGCATCTGAACCTTTGTTGCCTGCTTTTGTGCCGGCGCGCTCAATCGCCTGTTCGATGTTTTCTGTAGTGATGATGCCGAACATCACCGGCACGCCCGTAGTAAGGCCTGCCTGGGAAATGCCTTTTGCCGCTTCGTTGCATACATAGTCATAATGTGTCGTGCTGCCGCGGATGACACAACCGAGACCGATGACCGCATCATACTTTCCCGATTCTGCAAGTGTTTTTGCAGCGAGCGGAATTTCAAACGCTCCCGGTACATATACAAGATCTATATCGTCCGATTTTACATCGTGGCTGATGAGAGTTCCTTCCGCCCCCTCCACAAGCCGGGATGTGATGAAATCATTGAATCTTCCTGCGACAATCGCAATTTTAAGGTTTGTACCGATCATTTTCGTTTCGATTTCATTCATGTAAATTGCCCTCCTAGAGTAGATGTCCAAGTTTATCTTTTTTCGTTTTCAGGTAATCTTTATTCACAACGTTGGCTTCGATGATATGACTGCGGCGGTTGACGGTGAGCCCTTCGGATTCGAGGCCTCTGATCTTCCGCGGATTGTTACTGAGCAGCGTGACGGTTTCGATGCCGAGCTGTTTCAGCATCTCAGCCGCAACGTCGTACTCCCTGAGATCCGCATCGAAGCCGAGATGCTCGTTGGCGCTGACAGTGTCGTATCCCTGCTCGATCAGCTCGTAGGCCTTCAGTTTGTTGATCAGCCCGATTCCGCGGCCTTCCTGTCTCATGTAGAGGATGACACCATCCTCACGGCTCATGATATTCATTGCGCGCTCAAGCTGATCTCCGCAGTCGCATCTTTGGCTGTGGAAGACGTCACCCGTCAGGCATTCCGAATGGATCCGGACGTTCATTTCGCGGGACAGACTGCCGTGCACAAGGGCCAGATGTTCCTTGCCCGTGGTGTTGTCCACGAATCCGTACATTTTGAAATCACCGAAATCCGTCGGCAGTTTGACCGTGCTCTCAAGTGTCACACCGGAATATTTCTTCATATGTTTCTGCAGAGCCTCAATCGTGATCATTTTCAGGCCGTGCTTCTCTTTATACACTTCGAGGTCACCGATCCGCGCCATCGTACCGTCATCATTCATGATTTCACAGATGACGCCGACCGGCGATCCGCCGGCAAGTTTCGCCAGATCCACAGCTGCTTCCGTGTGACCCATGCGCTCAATGACTCCCCCGTCCTTTGCAATGAGCGGGAAGACGTGGCCGGGCGTATTGAAATCCGTCTTTTTCACATCTGCCTCCGCCAATGCCCGGATCGTATCGAACCGTTCATGGGCGCTGATCCCCGTCGTCCCCGACACATGGTCCACCGAAATCGTGAATGCTGTGCCATACGGGTCGCTGTTGCTGGTGACCATCGGCGAAAGCCCCGCTTTACGGGCAACTTCAGCCGTCACGGGCGTGCATATCAGCCCGCGCGCATGTGTTGCCATGAAGTTCACTTCATCCGCTGTAATAAAATCTGCAATGCCGATGAGATCCCCTTCATTTTCACGGTTTTCATCATCGACGACAATCACCAGCCTGCCCTGTTTCAGCTCTCGGACTGCATCTTCTATGGAATCAAACATTTTTAACACCCGCTTCCAGTAGATGTTCTACGTGCTTCATCAGCATATCCGCTTCAATATTCACGAGATCCCCGGGAGTTTTCCCTGAAAGTGTCGTACGTTCCTGTGTCTCGGGTATTAGATTGAGAATGATTTCCGAAGATGCCTTTTGGACATCGAAAAGCGTCAGACTGATGCCGTCTATCGTCACTGATCCTTTTAGTGACATATATTTCATCAGGTGCTCCGGCACTCTGATGCGCATGACCATCGCGCTGCCGTCAAAGGTGATATCCATGATTTCACCCGTGCCGTCGACATGCCCGGAAACGATGTGGCCGCCAAGTCTTGTCGCGAGTGTGAGTGCACGTTCCAGATTCACTTCATCCCCGTCACCGACCGAGCCGAGACTGGTGATACGCTTCGTCTCATTCACCATTTCCACCGTAAATGCCCCTTCTTTGATTTCCGTCACAGTGAGGCAGGTGCCGTTCACGCTGATGGAATCCCCGAGTGCGATGTCCCCGAAGATCCCCGATTCAATTTCAAATATTGTAAGCTCTCCTGTGTCTTTCATCCGTTCTACTGTGCCAACCTGTTCGATTATTCCTGTAAACATGCTGCTCAAGCCTTTCTGTAGGTTATTTTCAAATCCGGCCCGAGCTTTTCAACATCCACCAGTTCCAGCTGCACCGCCTCGTCCATGGAGAATATCCTCTCCTTGAACAGCGTGTGCGTCGACTCGCCAAATATTTTCGGGGCAACATATAAAAATATCTGGTCATACAATTCTTCTTTTATAAACGATGTGAGCACCGAAGCGCCGCCCTCAACGAAGAGCGATGTCAGTTTCATTTCGTACAGGTCCCGGAGTACTGCCTCCAGACTCCAGTCACCGATTTTAATATCACACCGGTCCTCATATTTTAAATTTTCTTCATTCGTCGTATAGACGACAGGCCGTTTCGGATGCCGGAAAATCTCAAGATCCTCCCGCAGCTCACTTCCACCCAGCAGTACAACCGGTTTCGGTGAGCGTCCGCCGCCCTCGATTCGTGTGGTCAGCAACGGATCATCACGGAGCAGTGTATGACCGCCGACGAGTATTGCGTCGTGTACATTGCGTGCGTAATGTACATCCGTCCGTGCAGTCTCCCCTGTGATCCACCTGCTTGTGCCATCCTCCAGTGCCAGCTTGCCGTCCACACTCACCGCACATTTCAAAGTGACATTCGGCCGCTTTTTGGTTAGGTGGTTGAAGAATTCCCTGTAGAGCACCTTTGTTTCCTCATTTGGTGTATGCTCAACATCCACCCCGTTGTGTGCCAGCACCTCATGACCGCTCACTTTAGGATTAAGATCTTTTTCAGCGTAGAAAACTTTCCTGATTCCCGCTTCGATGACCGCATCGGTGCACGGCGGCGTCTTCCCGTGATGGGAACACGGTTCCAGCGTCACGTAGAGGTCGGCGCCCGCCGGATCCTCACTGCATGATGCGAGCGCCTGCCTTTCGGCATGCGGCTGTCCGTACCCGAAATGCGCCCCCATACCTATGATGCTGCCGGCTTTGACGACGACTGCGCCCACCGGCGGGTTCTTCCCTGTCTGTCCTTTTGTCATCCTGGCAAGATCAAGTGCCATCTTCATATATCGATTCAAGTTTTCCCCTCCTGAATATAAAAACGCCGGGGATATGATAATATCCTCCGGCGTCGATTAATGTATGCAGAAATAAGCATTGCAAAAAAGCAATACTAAACACGGCGTATTATTCCCGGATCACGCAATTATGCGCCTCCCGGTATACGCTGCATATCTTCTCTCTCCCATCCAGACTCTGACTGTCGGCTTCAGACTTGCACTGAATCAGCCGTACCGTAAAACAGTACGGGTCGCGGGCTTGCTTCAAAGCTTACCGCCGGTTGGGAATTCCACCCTGCCCCGAAAGAATCATAGTATTCAGTTGAAAAACTCTACTCTTATCATATGACATATATATGAAATGTCAACACAATTGTTCCGGCCGCTTCCCGTCAGCAGAAAAGCCCTGCATGCCGGCGGCATACAGGGCCCATAATCTTTTTATCTCACTTCATCAAAAACGAAATCCTCATCCTGGATGGGCTCGACGTTGAGTGCAAGCACATAGCCGTCACCTTTGACACTGAAGAAGTCATGGTTCTTCGTCGTCGTATCCAGTGCATTTTCAATGATCGGGTTGAATGATTTCTCTTCGAAGTATGCATCATACCCCAGGTTCGCGAGCGCTTTATTCGCGTTGTACTGGACATAGTTCAGCACATCCTCTGTCAGCCCGAGTTTGTCGTACAGGTCTTTCGTGTACTTCTCTTCATTGGCATACAGCTCTTTCAGCATTTCGTACATCTCTTTGTCCGCACGTTCCTGTTCTTCATCCGTCAGTTCCGCTTTCATCATCTGCGCATCAAGGCCGGTGAATACGCCGTGGATGGATTCATCCAGCAGGATCTTCCTGATGATTTCCCCGCTAGTTGTCATCCTGCCCTGTCCGGCCAGGTACAGCGGGTAGTAGAAACCTGAGTAGAAGAGGAAGGATTCCAGGAAGACGCTTGCGACACGCGCCATGTATTGGTCATACAGTGAAGGATTCTTTCCGTACAGCTCATGGTAGCGGCTCACGATCTTATCCGCCTTGAATTTCAGCTCTTCGTTTTCAAGCACCCAGTTATCCAGCAGATCATCGGTCTCTTTTGACGGCAGCAGTGTCGTAAAGATGTGTGAGTATGATTTGGCGTGGATCTGCTCCATCATTCCCATGAATGAATACACCGCTTTTTTCCTGAGATCTTCAGTATGCAGCATGATGAGCGGCATGCCGTCATCCGCCTGGTGGGTGTCGAGACCGGTCAGGCCGGCCAGGACTTTCTTGAATGTATCTTTTTCATCATCCGACATGCCTTCCCATGAAGCCAGATCCTTTGAGACTTTGAATTCCGTCTCCACCCACATCTGTGAAATGTTCTGACGCCAGAACACGTTGGTCATGTCATCTTCTTTGTTCCAGTTTACTGCAATCATTTTAATGACTCCTTTGCCATAGATCGTTTAGATTATACGGAGCAGCTTGTGCACTCTTCCACACTGAGCAGTTTATTCCTTGTATAATACAGGGATTTCAGCCCTTTATGGTGTGCGTAGATATACAGTCTCGCAAGTTCCCTTGTGGAAATTTCAGAGTTCACGTACAGGATCGTACTGATGCCCTGGTCCACGTGCTGCTGGATTGTTGCAATCATGTCGATGAGTCTCATCTGGTCCGTATTGAACGCACTCTTGTAGTACCACATTGTTTCCGGAGACAGGAACGGCATCGGATAGAATGTCTCTGAGTTGCCGTAAGTCCTGCGTTCGATCATGTCGACGATCGGCATGACGGAACTTGTCGCATTCTGTACATAGGATATGCTCTGCGTCGGTGCGATTGCCAGACGGTACGCATGGAACAGGCCGTGTGCCTTCACCTCTTCGGCGAGCGCCTTCCAGTCTTCCGTTGTCGGGATGTGGATGTCCGAGAACAGGGCAGCCACTTTATCCGATTCCGGTTCCACAGCCTGAGCCGTATACTTTTCAAAATATTCACCTGTTGCGTAGTCGGATCTTTTGAAATCCTTGAATGTCCGGCCGCGTTCTTTGGCGATCATCATGGATTTCTCGAGCGAGTAGTAGTTGAGCAGCATAAAGAATACGTTGGCGAAGTCACGTGCTTCCCGGGATTCATAGTTGATCTTGTTCTTGGCCAGGTAGCCGTGCAGGTTCATCGCCCCGAGTCCGACCGAATGCAGTTCATCATTCGCCTTTTTGACGCCCGGCGCATTCGCAATCGCCGTATCATCGCTGACCACCGTCAGCGCTTCGATGCCTTCATGGACGGATTCACGCACTTTTCCGGACTCCATCACGTTCGCAATGTTGAGCGATCCCAGGTTGCATGAAATGTCACGGCGGATTTCGTCGTCCGTGCCGTAGTCATTGATTGTGGATGTTTCCTGCAGCTGGAAGATTTCGGTACACAGGTTGCTGATCTTGATCTGGCCGACTTCCTTCAGAGGATGCACTTTGTTGGCATTGTCCTTGAACATAATATAAGGGTAGCCGGACTGCAGCTGTGTCTGGGCGATTGTATTCAGCATTTCGCGCGCATCGAGCCTGCGTTTTTTCACTTTGTCGTTGGCCACGAGTTCATCATACATCTCATCGAGATTCATGTCATCGAGCGTCTGTCCGTATTCGCGTTCCACCGTATGCGGTGCGAACAGATAGAATGGTTCATCGTTTCTTGCCAGGTCGAAGAACTTGGACGGCACGACAAGGCCCGTGGAAATCGTTGCCAGGCGGATGTCTTCGTCCGCATTCACTTTTTTGGTGTCCAGGAATTCCGGCAGATCATAATGGAAGATGTTCAGGTATACAGCACCCGCACCCGGTCTCTGGCCGAGCTGGTCGGCATAGCCGAAGCCGCCTTCAAGCGCCTTGGCAACAGGCAGTACACCTTTGGCAACACCTTCTATGCCTTTGATCGCTTCACCGCGGGCGCGCAGTTTCGACAGGTTGATCGCGACGCCGCCGCCGATCTTCGACAGCTGTTTGGCAGTGGAGTCGATGTAGTTGATGGAGTTCAGGCTGTCATCCACTTCCAGCAGGAAACACGAAACCATCTCTCCGCGGCGCGCACGCCCTGCGTTAAGGAATGTCGGCGTCGCCGGCTGATAGCGCTGTTCAAGCATGGAGAGGATGAGGCGTTTCGCCTGCTCCCTGTTCCCTTTTGAAAGATACAGGCTCACGATGATTACATGCTGCTTGTAGTCTTCAAGGTACTGCTTCTTGTCGTTCGTCTTAAGCGTATAATCCTTGAAGAATTTGCTTGCAGCCATGTAGCTTTTGAATTCGAAAGGGATGGACTCTGCATATTCAACGATTTCCATCACAGCATCCTCGGAATACTCTTCGAACAGGTCATAGTAGAAGTCATTGTCCACGAGGTAATGGAGGCGCTCAAGTTCGCTTCCGAAATGGATCGTCTTGTCCCTCACTTCCTCTTTGAATACCTGAAGCGCTTCCTGATCCTTGTCCAATTGATAGAATCCGGTCTCGTCGCGTTTTGTGACTTCATTATTCAGCTCAATGTGATTGTATTTCTTCTCGTCTAATACTTTCATGTATAGCCCCTGCCTTTTCAATGAATTCTTCTCTTTCTCCGGGAGTACCATGCAGCTCGAATTTCATCAGGAGCGGCACACTGTACTCATTGCTGATATGCTCTCCGGCCATGGCATAATGAGCGCCCCAGTTGCGGTTTCCGCTTGATGCCACCGCCATCATCCGCGGGTGGTTGGCACGGAGGAAGGATTTGACTTCCGCCGGCACACCCCCGTAGCCGTAGGTGCTCGTCACCAGGATGAACGGCTCCTCCACAGGTTCGTCTTTGTTCTCAGCACGGATTTCGTAGGTTCCGAAGTGTTCGCCGGCCTTCGAATTTTTGATGAACCGCCGCACGTTCCCCGTCATGGAATAGAATGCGATAAACATGCCATCCCTCCCCCTTCTCTCATACTGGCATAAAATAAAACAAACGAACACACGTTCGAATGCATCTTTTGCCTTTAGTTTATAAATACACATATAATCGGGGTACTAAACACTATATATAGTGTTTAGTTGTAAATTTAAACACCATATGTGCCGTTTACCATCTTCTATGATGCCATACATTATGTGTTTAGGCAAAGGAAAGATTTGTTATTTCATGAGTCCCTATTCACATAAAACAGTCTGAAGTCTCTCCACTCATATGTTAGACTGTATCCATGATTTTTAAAAAAATTTTTGTTAAAATTCTTTACGGGATAAAGTATGAAATTTTATATTTTCAATTGGAGGCCGCTTTTAATGAACAGCACAATCAAGGGGATCACAGCCCTGATCATTTCCTCTCTGGGTTTCAGTCTGATGGCGGTTTTCGTCAAATACAGCGGTGATCTGCCCACCGTCCAGAAAGTGTTTTTCAGGAACATCGTGTCCATGCTGATGGCACTCGGTTTTGTCATCTACTACAAGGAGAAGTTTTTCGGTCATAAGGAGAACCAGCTGCTTCTCATCACCCGTTCCACTTTCGGCGTCATCGGTGTCGTGCTCAACTTCTTCGTCATCGACAGGATGGTCCTCAGCGATGCCGACATACTTAACAAACTCAGCCCCTTTTTCACAATCATCCTCTGCGCAATATTCCTGAAGGAGTATGTACGCCGCTACCAGGTGATTTCGATCATCATCGCATTTGCCGGAGCCATCTTCATCATCAAGCCGTCGATGTCGAGTGATACGGTGTACGGACTGATCGGCATCCTGGGGGCTCTGTTCGCGGCCGGGGCATATACGGTGCTCCGTCTCCTCGGCAGCCGTGAGAAGTTCTATACGACAGTGTTCTACTTCTCCTTCTTCTCATGCGCCGTCCTGCTGCCTTTTTTCATCTGGCAGTATGAATCCATGACCGCAATGCAGTTCTGGGCGCTGATCCTCTCCGGCGTATTTGCAGCCGTCGGCCAGTTCGGGCTCACAATCGCCTACAGTTTCGCGCCCGCCAGGGAGATATCCATATTCTTCTATTCGACAATACTGTTCACAGCCGTTTTCAGCATCGTCGTCTTCGGAGATATTCCGGACACGCTGTCAGTCATCGGATACATTATCATTTTTGCCGCAAGCTACTATATGTACATGAAGAATAGACCGGGCAAAATATGATGCCGCAGACAGACAAGCCGGTCCAATGGATTGGACCGGCTTATCTTTTACGGCTTCATTCAGTCACAAAGATCCCTTCCCTGTGCGCTTCGATCGTTTCAAGGAAGTGCGGGCAGTAATGCTTCAGCTTATAGTTGCCGACACCGTGGATGTTCACCATGTCCTGTTTGCTCTCAGGCATCTTTTTGGCAAATTCCCTGAGGGTCGAGTCTGTAAAGATATCCTCTTCCGGCACCCCGTATTTATCTGCAAGCCGTTCCCTTGTACCGGCAAGTTTGCCAAACAGCAGTTCATTCGGGGAGGAAGCTGTGCTGATATCCACTTTTTCATTGAAGTGCTTTCTGAACGGCACTGTCATGAGTTCGGCATCCCCCCTGAGCACCGCTTCGCTTTTTTGAACGGTATAAAGACGCTCCTCCTCGATATGGAGGAAGCCCCGCAATATCAGCTCATCAAGCACGTGGCTGATTTCCCCCGTCAGATAGCCGTCCATATTGCCGAAGGCTTCCAGTTCCTCGAGGCTGTGGGAGGTGACATTCTCACTCATCTCGCCCCTTAAGACCTGGATTGCCTGTTCGCGGGTCAGCGGCAGTGTGCACCTTTTGATGAGTTCCGTCACTTCAGCCGCCTCGGCCGTCATATCATAAACACGGCCTTCATCCCTGCAGTTGGAGCAGGTGAGACATTCCTCCACATATTCGTCCGGGTCGAAATATTTCGTGATGAAGCTGCTCAGGCATTTCGATGTCCGGTTGTACTGGATCATCCTGTCGAGTTTTGCCCTCATATGATCCTTGTACTGGTCTGATGAACTGGAACGGTCGATGAAGAACTGGTGGAGGTTGACGTCACGGGGGCTGGACAGGAGTATGCATTCGCTCACTCGGCCATCCCGTCCGGCACGGCCGATTTCCTGATAGTAGCTCTCGATATCTCCAGGCAGGTTATGGTGGATGATGAAGCGGATGTCGGGCTTATCGATTCCCATACCGAAAGCATTTGTGGCAACGGCAATCTTTCCGGCGCCCAGTACGAATTCCCGCTGGTTGGCGTTGCGCTCCTCTTTGCCAAGCCCGCCGTGGTATATGACATTATCCACACCATTGTCAGTGAGGAATAAAGAAATCTTCTCCACTTCCGCCCGTGTAGCTGCATAGATGATCCCGGCTTCACCGGGGCGGTCCTCTATATATGACAGGATGAACTGTTCCCGCTGATACGTCCTGTTCACACTGAGGTGCAGGTTCTCCCGCGCCACGCTGGTGGTAAAAACATTTTCCGTGTCGATTCCGAGAAGCTCCTGGATATTTTCCTGGACTTCAAGTGTCGCAGTGGCGGTCAGCCCGATGGTCACTGCATCCGGGAGGAGCTTTTTCAATACAGGTATGATGCTCTGATAGCTCGGTCTGAAATCGTGCCCCCATTTGGAAATACAATGCGCCTCATCGAATGCAACGAGCGGCACATCAAGTCGCCTGATCAGATTCCTGAACTCTTCGTTGTTGAAACGCTCCGGGGCAACGTAGAGGAACTGGTAGTCTCCGCGCTCAAGGTTTGCCATCAGTGAATCTATTTCCCTCTTCTTCAGTGTGGAGTTCAGGTAGGCTGCAGGAATGCCCTGGCGGTTCAACGATTCCACCTGGTCCCGCATCAGGGAGATCAGCGGGGAGATCACCAGCGTGAGTCCGGAGTATTTGAGCCCCGGCACCTGGAAACAGATTGATTTCCCCGAACCAGTCGGCAGTATACCCAGTGTATTGTTCCCGGCCAGCACAGAGCCGATGATTTCTTCCTGTCTCGGTCTGAATGTATCGAATCCAAAATACTGTTTTAGAATATTTCTCATGTCAAAACCATTCCCACCATATACCGGACAATGCCGGCATTCGTTTTTACTGATATACAATTATACATTATTTAAGGAGCATTTTGTTGTTCCCGCGACCATTTTCCAGTATAAAATCTCCATTTCACTAATGAAAAAATCCGGAACATTCCTGTTCCGGACGGAGTTTCATTCTACATTTTTTCTTTGACAAGCTCTTTTGACAGTTTGTAGTCTATCGCCTTGAAAAGACTTTTCACCCACAGATGATGTGCATACAGATTGGCATGCGCGTCCGCTGCATCGATGACCTTGAACTGGATTTTAGAACCCGTACTCTTTTGCGAGAGTTTGTGCAGATGATAGGAAGGGATCGTGCCGATCTGCGGTGCCGTCGTCACTTTGTTGAAATCGTTCAGTGCGAGCACCGGCCGGTTGTCTGCGATGTGCACACCGCCCTTTACGCCCGCATGCTCGATACCGATATCCTGAAGCGCGATTTCAGGGCCGTCAACATAAAGTGCCGTCCTGTTCTTTTCATTCCTCACCGTATACTCTCCGCTTTCAAGCTTCTCATATACCTCATCCGGGATATCCGGACGTCTGACAATATGATAGATATCGGAAAGATAGACTTCGACGAGCGCATAAGTATCGACGCCCCAGTTCACCTCGCTCCGCCGCTTCATCATATTGAACAGTTCATCGTGATGTGCTGTATAGTCGCGGCACATGACGATCTCGTCACCGGATTTCATGACGTTCGAACCTTCAGTCTTCAATCCCCCCGCCACCGCAAGGTAGATGCGGTTGCCTTTTTTCTGAGGGATGAATTCAAGTTCGTCGCCGCGGTCGAAAAGATAGATGCGGTTCAGGAATATTTCCCTGCCGCCGGACTTCCCTTTGAAGCCTGCCCCGCTGAAAGCGATGATCGTCGGTTCTGTAAATTTAATGACTGAATGCTGGCGCATCATTTCCACAGTCGGCACCGAACTGTCATTGCCCACCAGCTGGTTTGCCAGCTGGTGGGCCAGCCGGTCACATGCGCCATTGTATTCATTGCCTTTGGCAGATGCCTCCGGATCCAGGGTCTGCAGGATTGTGAGCAGCCCGCTGTCCTGTACTATGATGCTCATGCCGCCACCTCCATCCTGGAAAGGAATGTCCTGACTTCCTCTATCACCAGATCACCAGGTTCTATTGTATTGTGCGCCTCCATCACTTTGACCGGCGAATAGAGGAACGTGAGCGTGTGTTCCGTCGTCTGCAATCCTTTTAAGTATTCGTGCGTACCCTTTAGAAAGCCCTCCTCGATCCGCGCCCTTTCGGAATCACTGATGAGCCCTTCCTGCTGATACGTGATGTAGCAGTCTCCATTTGCAAAAATCATCTTTCTTCCTCCTATTTACGCCTAGTTATCCCTGTAGAATATCGCGAGTTCCCCTGCAACGAACTCTGTCATGCCGCTGATTATGAACTGCAGGACGACAATGGCGGCAATGACACCGACAAATGCGAACAATATGCCTACAATCCTGATGTTGTTCTCAATGAGATATGTCACCACAAAATGCGTGAACAGCACGATGGCGACAACGAGCAATATTAAAAGTATAGTTATCATAGTTTCACCCCGAAACATCCAAACTGATTTCAACCCATTCCTTCAGGCTGTTGATCATATATCTGTACAGACCCGGCGTCCAATTTAGTGACAAGTTCACCCTTTGTACAGCCGCGCTCGGAATCACTCCTGCACTGAGCAGCGAGCGGCGCATCACACCGCCGAGCAGTCCCCGGGAGAGCGGCGGCGTATAGAACACCCCGCTTCCTCCACCACCGGATTGCCGATATTGAATTCTGTCATACGGTGATTTTCATTATAATACAAAACGACGGGGAATTCATCGTCTCCACTGTGATAATGATGCCTCACCGTCGTTTTATGGCGGAGAAATTCCGCCGGCGCAGTGATCGACCACCAGCGAGTTCCGCTTCCATTCGTGCAGCGTTTCCGGTTTTGTAATGATCATTTTGATATCAAAGGCGCTGCCTCCATGCAGCGGACCAGATTGTATGTAAGCGAGCCACGGTTGTCTATCATGAGAATATTCATTGTTCACGGTTTTGCTTTGCATTTTATTTTCTACATTTTACCACAGAATGACATCATGCAAAAACATGCTCCTCTCATTCCTATGATGGATGAAAAAATATTTACTGTATTGTACAATAGGTAACAGTACCTTTTCGGAAATCGAAATAAAATGTTCCGGAACAGATAAAATCTTAAAAAGAAGGTTGAAATTTAATGTCAGAACCCAAACAGAAAATATGGACAAAGGACTTCACCCTCATCGTCATCGCCAATTTCTTCATCTTTACCGCGTTTCAGATGACGCTTCCAACCCTGCCTTTGTTTGTACAGGAAATCGGTGCAAGCGACCGCTGGATCGGTATCGTCGTCGGCATATTCACATTCTCCGCGCTCCTCATCCGGCCGACGGCGGGCAAGATGCTCGATACGAAAGGGCGGGCCCCCGTCTTCCTGACCGGTCTCGTCATCTTCGTCATCTCCATGTTCTCGCTCGCGGCCAGTTATACGATTGCCATCCTGCTGCTGGTCCGGATCATGCAGGGCGCAGGCTGGGGACTTTCCAGCACATCCTCAGGCACGATCGCAACGGACCTTGTGCCGAAGGAAAGACGCGGGGAAGGACTCGGGTACTACGGCTTAAGCGGTAACATCGCCCTCGCCTTTGGTCCCGCCCTCGGACTCTTTTTGACAGACCATATATCATTCACGATGCTCTTTTCCATCTGTGGGATACTCGGGTTCATCGCACTCATGCTTGCGCTTAACATCAGGTACAAAAAGGCTGAGAAACCGGAACAGGATCCGAAGACAAAAGACACTTATGTCCCGCGTTTCGACATCGTTGAAAAACGCGCCCTGCCGGCAGCATCCCTCCTGTTCTTCATCACCGTCACGTTCGGTGGCATCGCCACATTCCTGCCGGTGTACACATTCCAAAAAGGGTTCGATTCACAGTATATCCAGTTCTATTTCATGATTTATGCAGCATTCCTGATGCTCTCGAGACTCTTTGCCGGCCGGCTCTATGACAGGAGAGGGATCGCCGTCGTCTTCGTGCCGGGGTCGCTGTCCATCATCATCGCCATGATCCTGCTCGGCTTCCTGCCGAACCCTGCATATCTGTTCATCGCAGCCGCACTTTACGGCTTCGGTTTCGGTTGCGTGCAGCCCGCACTGCAGGCGTGGGCCGTCAACCGTTCAGAGAACAACAGGCGCGGCATGGCAAACGCCACATACTTCTCCGCCTTCGACCTCGGTGTCGGATTCGGGGCGATGATGTACGGATTCATTGCAGAATCATTCGGCTACAGCACCATCTACTTTACCAGTGCGTTCAGCGTCACACTGTCGCTCATACTCTTCATCATCATGATGAACCGGTTCAAAAAAGAACAAGCCAATGCATCGCGCATATAATTTCCCCATTTTTAGTTTAGTCCTCTGCATAAGGGGGAACTTATTTACTAGAACAGAATTCTAGAAGTAGCCATTCTTCATTATGTTAAAGGAGGAAATGATAATGGGTTGGATTATAACGTTGATCGTAGGCGGTATCATCGGTTGGCTCGCAGGTCTTATTCTAGGTAAAGATGTACCGTTCGGCATCATCGGCAACATTATCGCCGGACTCGTCGGCGCAGCCATTGCAAACGCACTCGGACTCAGCTTCGGACCGACACTCGGCGGCGTAAGCATCATCGGCGGACTGATCGGGGCAATCATCCTGATTCTGATCGTGTCATTCATCATGAAAGCAATGGGCGGAAACAGAGCTTAATACGAACCATAAAATCCCTCCAGGACAAAGTCCTGGAGGGATTTCTTAGTTAGAGACGTTCCTCTTCGCGGGTTTCTTTAATCAGCCAGCGATCCTTTTTTGAATCTGAGAGCGCACGCTCTTCCCGTTCCTTTTTCAACTTATCCAGTTCAATCTGCATCTGTTTATTCTCCAGAATGTAATTCTCCTGCTTCAATCGTTCCAGTTCTTTCTTCTCCTCAAGCTCCTTCAGTTCGAGCTTCTTGTCCTTCTGATTAAAAGTACGACTGATTGCATACAACGGTATGGAGAATACCATCACGACCGGGATTGTAGCGACCAGAAACTCTAATATACTCATATACGTCCACCCCTCGTCCTATTAGTCATATTTTACCATACTCTTACATACAGATATCCTTCTTTTCACAAATATATAAACCGGATCTTTAAAACGATATCCCCTTTACTTATAATTGATGTAATCATAATTTAGAAAGTCGGTGTTTAGATGCAGGTCAATCCGGACAATCTTTTGAATGCGTATGAAAGAGGATTTTTGGATAGGAACACGAACAAGGTTTCACATTACCCTCCCAAACTGATCATCAATTCCAATGAAGAAAATATTCTGTCCCCGATTCTCGATGAAATGGAGATATGTGACTCCTTCATAATCTCCGTCGCTTTCATTACTGAAGGCGGGCTGGCTACCTTGAAATCAACGCTTTACGAGCTTGGTAAAAAGAACGTCAGGGGAAGGATAGTGACTTCCACATATTTGAACTTCAACAGTCCCAAGGTCTTCAAGGAACTCATGAAATTGAAGAATGTCGATGTAAAAGTGACAGACCAGGAAGGTTTCCATGCGAAAGGCTACATATTCAATAATAGGAAATACAGTGCCATGTTCATCGGCAGTTCCAACCTGACTGATACTGCCCTCAAGAAAAATTATGAGTATAATCTGAAACTGACCAGCCTTGAAAACGGGGAAGTCATCAACCATTTCAATGAGAATTTCGAACAGTTGTGGGCAGAAGCCGTACCAATCGATGGATCATGGATCGAAAAGTACGAAGCGGAATATGCAGAAGCACCGGAGCGCCGGAAGATTATCCAGATCATTGAGGATCAATCCAAATATGAATATAAATCGATCACAAAAGATAAGATCGAACCGAATCTGATGCAGGACGAAGCACTGACACAGCTCAGAAACCTGCGGGCAACAGGAAAAAAGAAGGGGCTTGTCATATCAGCGACGGGTACAGGAAAGACTTATCTTTCAGCTTTCGATGTAAAACAGTACAAACCGAAAAGGATGCTTTTCCTCGCCCACCGCGAGCAGATACTGGATAAATCCAGAAAAGATTTCTCTTCCCTGATCGACGAACCTCCTTCCGCTTTCGGAGTCTATAGTGGAAACCAGAAGGATACCGATGCCAAATACCTTTTCGCAACTGTCCAGACACTTTCAAAGGAACGGAATCTGAAACAGTTCGATCCAAGTGACTTTGATTATATCATCATCGATGAGGCACATCGCTCCGGTGCTTCAACATATAAAACGATAATCGATTATCTGCGCCCCCGTTTCCTCCTCGGCATGACCGCCACTCCCGAGAGGACCGACGATATGGATATATTTTCTTTATTCGACTATAACATTGCCTATGAAATCAGACTGCAGCGAGCGCTGGAAGAGGAAATCCTCTCACCATTCCACTACTTCGGTGTCACTGACTTTGAACAGAACGGAAGCGTAATCGATGAAACGGCATCACTTGCCAATCTGGTAAGCAATGAACGCATCGATCACATCACAGAAAAAATCGAATATTACGGCCAATCCGGCGAAGAGCGCCGTGGGCTCATGTTCGTCTCAAACAGGGAGGAAGCTGCTGAAATGAGCGGCATGCTGAATGCACGTGGCTACAGGACCGTCCCCCTCACAGGGAAGAATTCCCAAGAGGAACGAAGGGAGGCCGTCCGGAAACTCGAGTCCGATCAGCTGGATTACATCATCACCGTGGATATATTCAATGAAGGGGTCGATATCCCCTCGATCAACCAGGTTGTCATGCTGAGGCAGACACAGTCCAGCATCATATTCATCCAACAGCTCGGACGCGGACTCAGAAAGCATGTAAAAAAGGATTATCTGACCGTCATAGATTTCATCGGCAATTATAAGAATAACTACATGATACCCATAGCACTCACCGGTGATAAATCCTATGACAAGGACCGGCTCAGGAAATCAATTAACACACGTAACACGATATCCGGAGTCTCAACGATCAACTTCGAGAAGATCGCCAAAGAAAAGATCTTTGAATCGATCAATACATCCACTTTGAATTCCCAGAAGTTCATGCGGGAGATGTATGTCTATTTGAAGAATAAGATCGGCCACCAGCCAGGACTTGTAGACTTCAAAAGAGACAAGGACACGATGGATCCGCTCATCATCTTCAGCAAATTCAACCATTACATTGAATTCCTTCAGAAGATAAAAGAAATCGACGTTACAATTCCCGACATGCACCATCGTATACTGACATTCATTTCCCAGGAAATGTCCGGAGGCAAACGGGTCCAGGAAACGCTGTTGATGCTTGAAGCGATGCAAGGTCCCGTCGATGTACGGGAATTCCAACTGAAGATGCTCAAAGAAGGCTATCACATGACAGACCAGACGATGGAGTCAATCATAGGCGTGTTGACCCATCGATTCTTCAAAAAGCAGGAACAGGAAAAATACGGCTGTCCAATTGTGGAACTTGATGACGGAATAATTTCACTTACCCCTGAATTCTCCGAAGTATTGAAAACTGACATCATGAAAGAGCAGGTTGAAGATGTACTCCAATTGGCACTGCTCAACTCGGAGGACTATGACCAGTCAGAAGAACTCTCATTGAACAGTAAGTATGGCCGGAAAGATGTATGCCGTCTGCTGAACTGGGACAAGGACGAAGCGTCCACGATGTACGGTTATAAGCATAAGCATGGGACGTGCCCCATTTTCATCACATATCACAAAGACGATGAAATCGAAGAGACGATAAAATATGAAGATCAATTCCTCGATCAGCATACTCTGAGATGGTTTACACGAAGCAACCGCAGATTGATTTCCAAAGAGATCAGGAATATTTTGGATGATCATCGGGAAAATGGGCTCCCCATCTATATATTCGTCAAAAAGGACGATGACGAAGGAAAGGATTTCTACTACCTCGGAAAAGCGGAGATTGACTATGATACTGTCCAAGAGACAACGATGAATGGCCTGGAAGATGGAAAGCCCGTCGTCACCATGAATATGATGATGGAACATGCATTGGATTACGAAATCTACAGATACCTTGAGGCCCATACACATTAAAAAACGAGTTGCGGAAAATGATCCGCAACTCGTTTTGATATCATTCCTCGTCATCTTCCTCGTCGTCGGAGGTCTGACGGTTATAATCTTTAAGCAATGCGACCTGCTTGATGAGGTGGTTTTCCATATCGAGCACGATCCATTTGTCGTTTTCTGTGTTTACATAGTCATCGGTTTCGATATCTGTGTTGATGCTCTGTATCCAGCCGCCGATTGTATCGATGTCTTCACTCTTGTCGAATGTGATGTCGAATTTCTCTTCCAGGTCATCGAGCAGTACGCGGCCGTTGATGTGATAGATGTTGTCTTCCACTTTGACCAGCTCGGGCTCTTCGTCTTCATCGAACTCGTCCCGGATTTCACCGACGATTTCCTCGAGGATGTCCTCCATCGTTATCATGCCGGCCGTGCCGCCGTACTCGTCTATGATGAGTGCGATATGGACGCGTTCTCTCTGCATTTTGATGAGTGCATCGCTGATGCGTGATACTTCGGTGATGAGCGGCAGCTCGTGCATGTATTCTTCAGGTGTGACGTCTTCATCGGACACATGGTTGGTAAGGAATTCCCTTACGTTGATGAATCCGAGGATCTGGTCTTTGTCGCCGGTTGAATCTGCGACGGGGTATCTTGTGAAGTTATGCTCTTTGACGGTTTCAAGGACGTCATCGATGTTCACCGGATCGGTCAGGGTGATCATCTGTGTTCTCGGCACCATGATGTCTTTGGCAAGCCTTTCATCGAATGAGAAGATGTTCTGCATGTATGCGAGTTCTGTCTGGTTGATCTCCCCACTCTGGTAGCTCTGTGTCATGATGATCTTGAGCTCATCTTCAGAATGGGCCTGTTCTGTCGGAACATCTTTGAATCCGATTATCCTGAGCACCAGCCTGGATGTACCGTTCATGGACCAGATGAGCGGCTTCATGATGACACCGAAGAAATACAATGGTCCTGAGAATGTCATGGCCATCTTTTCTGCGTATTGTATTGCGACTGTCTTTGGTGCAAGCTCACCGACGACGACGTGTATGAATGTCACAATGAAGAATGCGGCAGCTACAGTGAACACCGTATTGAGTTCCTGCGGCAGACCGAAGAATGAGAACAGCGGATGCAGTATGACTTCGAATGTCGATTCACCGATCCACCCGAGTCCAAGTGCTGTCACGGTAATCCCGAGCTGACAGGCGGAAAGGTAGTAATCGAGCTGTGCGGTCATGCCCTGCACACGCTTTGCCGGCCTGCTCCCTTCCTCCACAAGATGGTCTATGCGTGATTTCCTTGCTTTTACCAATGAAAACTCAGAGCCTACAAATAACATTGTAAGCAGTATGAGCAATGTAAATAATGCTAAATTTGTTAAAGTGGATATGTCCAATTAGTTCCCTTTATATAAAGGGATTCACCTCCGGTAATTTTGACTACAATTTTTCATAAAAGCGCTTTCTACTCTGCCTTCTGTTCTGCTGTCCATATTGCGCGTCAACACTTGATTCTGCATATCAGCTTTCAAATTCGCCTTCCCAATTGTAGTCACCTCCACTTTTCCCATAATAATTAAGGGTATTTTATCATAATTTTACACATCTTTGCCACCTATATATAACATCCATAAATATTTCATGGATGAAAAAGATCCGGCGCCGGCCGGACCTTCCACTCAGTATCCTTTTATGAACCCAAATCCGACTGTACCGTATCCCGTATGCACGCCGGCAACAGGCACGAGCGGCTCTACGACCAGTTCCAGGTTTTCAAGGCGGGCTTCGATGCGTTCTTTCCAGTCATGGACCAGTGCTTCATTGCCTGCATGGACAATCGCGAGCGTCCGTACTGCATCTTCCTTAACGTGTTCTTCCAGTTTGTTCATCATAGCGTTGATGAGTTTCTTCTTTGTACGAACCTTTTCACCGACGATGACTTTGCCGTCTTCGAACATCAGTTTCAGGTGGATGTTGAGGAGTGACGCCAGCATGGACTGGGATGCGGATAAACGTCCGCTCTTCCTCATCTGGCCGAAGCTCTGGGGAAGCAGATACAGCTGTGCCTGCTGTGCCATGTCCTTCACTCTCTGTACCACATCGGGCAGTGCTTCATCGGAACTGCGCGCTTCGACTACGCTGTCTATCATCTTTCCAAGCGGATAGCTGCCGATACGTGAATCGATGACATGCACCGTCTTGCCGACCTCCGCCGAAGCGCTGAGTGAACTTTGATATGTGCCGGTGAGTTCACTGGAAGCATGGATGGCCACGATGGCATCGTACGAGTCATCCTTATCAAGTGTCTCATACACTTCCATGAATTCACCGAATAGAGGCTGGGATGTCTTCGCCCCTTCTCCGCTGTCCTTCAGCATGTCATATATCTCTTCGGTCTGTGCATCGACGCCTTCCCTGTATGCTTTCCCGTCAATGACCACTGACATCGGCAGCACTCTGATATCGTGCCGGTCGATATATTCCTTTGACAGACCCGCAGCAGAATCTGTGACAATTGCGATTCTATTCATTAAACCACTCTTTCCAAAATCATTCTGATTCATTCTAAGTTTAGCATCTGAGACGTCTATTTACTATAAATTATCGGCATAGCGCATGACAGCTTCGTATACAGCACCCCGGCGGGCCATCAGACTGCTGTAGTCCCCGGATTCGATGATGGTGCCCTCTTCCATATAATGAATCTGATCGAATTCATCCAGCCTCCCGAGATCATGTGTGCTGACGATGATTGTATCCCGCTCCATGATCCGGTCCCAGATGATCTGTTTCAGCCTGTCATCGAGACGTGCGGTCGGTTCGTCCATGATCCACCATTTCCCATCTTCCGCCATCATGCGGATGAAATGAAGCCGCTTCTCTTCACCGCCTGAAAGCCTGCCTGTATGGGTGATCATCGTCTCCGGTGCATAATATGCCATCTCCAGCGATTCAAGATGATTCCGTATCGTTTCAGGGGAAACATCCATATGGCCGAACATCGTAATGTTGTCCTCAACTGTCGCATTATAGAAATCGAGGTGCTGGGGCATGATTGACGCATCCCTCCGGATTGTGCCTGTCACCGGTTTACCGTCACCTTCGTAAAGATGGATATGGTCATCACCCTCTATGATGCGGCCGAGAAGCGTCGTCTTGCCCGACCCGCTGCTGCCGATGACTGCATGCTTCTGCCCCTCATTGAAGGTGGCGCTGACATCCTTCAGTACATCAGCGGCTGTGTCCCGGTATTTATAACGGAGATCTTTTATTTCTACCCTGCTGACACCTGCCGGTGTATCCGCTGCAAGTCTCCGGATGGTATCTTCTGCGTCCAGCTCCCCGACTGCATCTTTCACTGTGCGGTAGCTGCTTGCCGGCTGCATGACAGGGACCACCTGGTCGAAGTAGCTCAGTGCGAGCAGCATGACCATCGGAACAAGCATCGGTGTTTCCCGATACATGATGAAGATGATCAGGGCCAGGACGGTGATCTGGATGATGTTTGCTGCAAGGACCATCAGGCTGTCAAAGAGGTCCTGACGGTCTTCACTATGCCTGATGCGGGACAGATAGCCGTCCATCTTCGTTCTATGGCTTTGTATCCTTTTTGTCACGAACAGGTCGGTATAGCCATGGATATAGTGATAGAGTTTCATGTAAAACGTGCTGTCAACCTCCTCCCGACGCCGGGCTTCCTTATAGTCCAGCCTTTCAAAAAGCTTCGGAATTGCGACAAGGAGGAGGATTGAGGCTGCCGTCATCAGGAGCACGCTCTCAATATTGATATAGAATGCGAGCATGATGAGGATGAGTGTGAGCAGCGCTGCTGTGATGTACGGATAGATGATTCTGATATAGTAGTCCTCCACGCGGTCGAAATGCTGGTTCAGCCGCTGGATGAATCTGGCGCTGTGCGTATCCTCATCGAGTGCCAGTGATTTTCTGAAATAGTTCAGCCGGAGTCTGCCGATCATCTGGAATGTCGCTTCGTGTGACAAAAGCCTTTCGACATATCTGAAGGCCCCTTTCATCATGCCGAACAGCTTGATGACAGCAATGATCAGTATGATGACGAAAAACGGCGTCTCGAAGAAGCTCAGGCTGATCATATAGCCGCTCAGGCCGAACAGCGCCACACCGACGAGTCCGCCGGCGAGGCCGAGGAGGATGCTGTAGAAGATCTGTTTCCTTTCACCTGTAAGGTATTCCATCAGTCCCCTCCTTCCTGCGGCACGATTTGTCCGCCTTTTAACGTATAATGCCGGTCGGCTATCTTCAACAGCTTCCTGCGGTGGACGACGGCGATGATTGCAACGTCTTCCTTGAGTTTTTCAATGTGGTCCATGACGAGCTCTTCGGTTTTGGCATCAAGGAATTCGGTCGGTTCATCCATCAGGATGATCTGCGGCCGCCTGATCAGCACCCTCGCCATTTTAAGACGGACGATTTCACCGCCTGACAGCGGGATGTTGTGGTTCACAATCTCTGTATGGACGCCCTGTCCCAGGTTATTGATGCTTTCCGTCATGCTGAGGGCATCAAGTACGGCCGACACATCCTCCTCTTTATATTCACCCTCCGAGATGTAATCATATATGGTGGTATCCGAGAAATACACCTGGTCTGATATATAGCCGATATCATCACTTCTGACGCATACTTCGCCCTCTGCCGGCGGATGAAGCCCCAGGATCGTCCTGAGCAGTGTCGTCTTGCCCAGCCCTGAAGGTCCCGTGATTGCAGTAAAACCCGCAGACGGCACCGCCAGTCCCGCCTGCTCCAGGAGATTGGTGCCGCCGTGCCCGATGCTGATGCCTTTGAGTTCCACGGCATTGTCAATTTTACCGATTGTCCGGTAATCCGTTTTTGGATTCTCCTTTTCGAGCCATTCCTCAATCACTTCGAGGTGCCCCTGTGCGAGCTTGCCGTTGTGGAACTCTATGCCGAGCACTTTCAGCGCGTTATAAAATTCAGGGGCGAGCAGAAGTGTAAAGAATGCGGCATAGAAAGTGATGCTTTCGAATATGATGATCCCGAGCCCCACCTCAAGCGCAATCAAACCGATGCCGAGTATCGTGATGAACTCCAGCATCAGCGTGGACTGGAACGCATACTTCAAAATGTCCATCGTATCTTTGACGTAGCGTTCATTGAATGCCTTGAGACGGTCCGCCACGGTCTGGCCCGACTGCGTATTCCTCACCGTGTTCTTCCCGCGGACCAGGTTGAGGAATAAAGTGCCGAGCGCATCGAACTGTGTGGCACGGTCCTTCGATTCGTCCGCAGTCCTGAGCCCGACCAGCACATAATACAGCGGTACAAAGGGTGCGGTGAAGAGCATGATGAAAGCTGCATTCCTGTGGATGAAGAACATCACAATGATGATGGCAGAAAGCCGCACCATGGTCTGGATGATTGTCGGGATGAACACTTTCTCGTACGGGCGGTATTTTTCAAGATGCATAAAAATGGCATTCATCATAGCTTCTGAATATTTTATGGTCCTGTCGTCGATTTTTCCAAGCACTTTCTGCCCGAGCCTTTCAATGCGCGCATTCGCCGTCCGTCTGCTCACAGTTCTGTATAGGAACGTAAGGAGAGCGGACAGCACGAAGAAAACGGCCATCCACATGACATCGGCCGCCCGGGGTGCGCCGCCCCCGATCACAATATCCGACAGCACCTCTGAGATATTATGGCCGAATAATATGAATGCACCGACAGCACCCAGGCATATCAATACATACAGCACCAGTTGTCTTACCGGTATATTGAGTTTCATAAAATTCCTTTCCAGTTACAAAAAACGTGAAGTCCCCTCCACGTTTATCCCCCGATATAACTCATATTGATTTTTTTGCGTTGTCTGCGGCGTTCGGCGGTGATTTCCGTCCGCATATCGGAATAGCGGTCATCCCTTTTGTTCCATACATCTGTCAGCGTCTCTTTGAGCCGCGCATCGGATATCCCCTCCCTGAGCAGCGTCCGTATATCGAAACCGTCGGTTGCAAACAGGCAGCCGTAAAACTTACCGTCGGATGACAGCCTTGCCCGTGTACAGGTGGAGCAGAAGCTCTCTGAAACGCTTGTGATGAAGCCCAGTCGGGATTCTGCGTCCCTGTGGCGGTACACTTTCGCCACCTCTCCGTAATACGCCGGCTCAAGCGGTTCCAGGTCAAACTCGCCCTGCAGTGTTTCAAGTATCTCTTTTTTCGTCACCACTTTATCGAAGTTCCAGCCGTTGTCATTTCCGACATCCATGAATTCTATGAAACGGAGCGTGACCGGCATCTTTTTGAAGAATCGCGCCATCGGCAGTATTTCATGTTCGTTCAGCCCTTTTTGCACAACCATGTTTATCTTTATCCGGAAGCCGATTGATATTGCATATTCAATCTGTTCTATGATGCGTGACGTACCGATGCCCCGGTCGTTGATTTCACCAAACAGCTGGTCATCCATCGCATCCAGGCTGATGTTGAGCCGCCTCAACCCGGCATCATACAGTTTCTGTCCGTGCTTTTTCAACAGCATGCCGTTGGTCGTCATGCCGATATCTTCGATTCCCGGGATGCTGTCCAGTTTTGCAATCAGTTCATGGAGGTCTTTTCTGAGAAGCGGCTCACCGCCTGTAATCCTCAGCTTTTTCACACCGAGATCCGCATATATACGGGCGATACGTTCCAGTTCTTCGAATGACAGGAGCTCCTCTCTTTTCATGAACTCAAAATCATCACCGAAAATCTCTTTCGGCATGCAGTACCTGCACCTGAAATTACACCGGTCCGTAACCGATATGCGCAGATCCCTGATCGGTCTGCCGAATTTATCTGTAATTGATCCGACCATAGCTTCCCCTCCCTAGAGGATATCCATCCTCCGGTTTATATTTACCAGTGCGTCCCCATGTACACCGTACGCTGCCGCATCCAGTGCTGCCGTTTCCCTGTTTTCAGAAAATGCCCGCATGCTCAGCCTGTCTGTTTCAAGCTGTGCTTTCAATGCGCCGGCAAGATCCGTCCCCTGATAGATGCCGATCAGAGGGTGGAGCTGTCCGCCTTCTTCAGTGAGGATAAGTTTCTCTTCATAAGCCTGTGCCGCCCGGTGCAGTTTCAGAAGCCATTCGGCCGGCACATACGGCGTATCGCATGAGACCACCATGAGCCTGCAGCCTGGACGGTGTTTTGCGGCAGCATAGATCCCGCCGAGCGGGCCTTTATCCAGGAACCCGGGCACGTCCGTCACTGTTTCATAATTGAATGCCCCGGCAAGCCTCTGGTTGGTGCTCACTATGATTTCATCTGTCACGCCTGATATTTTCATCGCATCTGCAATATGTTCATACATCGGTGTCCCCTGGAGTTCATAAAGCGCCTTATCTTCACCGAACCTGGTGGAGTTGCCTCCGGCCAGGATCACTCCGACGGTTTTCATCATCCGCCGCTCACAGGCGGAACCAGTGCCACTTCATCAGCCGTTGAAATAAGATGGGTCTCTTTGACGAATGATTCATTGCAGGCAATCTGGAACACATCCCCTGCGACCTGCGGGAATTTTTCATATATAAGGTTTCTCAGCTCCCCTGCCGTAATCGTTTCTTCGACGGGCAGTGTGACGCGGTTGTTTCCGATCTTTTCCTTCAGGCCGGCAAAAAGCAGTACGTTCATCATTCATTCTCCTCCAGACTGGAATGATACTGGCGCGGATCCCCGATCCATTCTTCGCCGTCTTCCCATATTTCCTTTTTCCATATCGGTACGACTTCCTTGATGCGCTCGATTGCATATTCATTGGCCCGGTAGCTGTCCGCGCGGTGCGGAGCACTCGTGACAATCACAACTGCGATGTCGGATATTTCGAGCTTGCCTGTGCGATGGGCGATCGTTGTGATCACACCCGGCCATCTTTCACTGATTTCCTCACCTATCTCTGCCAGTTTCTTCTCGGCCATCGGCTTGTAGGCTTCATAATCCAGATGGACAGTGCGCGTACCTTTGGTCCATTCCCGGACGTGGCCGGTGAACATGCAGACTGCCCCCTGGCTCCCGTTGATTGTATATGAATGATATTTGGTAATATCCAGCGGTTCTTCTGTAATTTCATATTGTTTCATATGTCAGAACTCCATTCCTTGAACCATTCCATTATTCTTTCTCCATCATACCTTACATCAAAGGTCTTTAACACATTCTGAAGGCCGATATTATCAACATTTGTATGACCGTGCCGGAATGAATGGCTCAGGAAGATCTTCGGATAGAGAAGCGCTTTGTAGCCTTCGATCAGTACGCAATCGATACCCTCATCCTCAAGTTGGGCGAGCTGCTTTTTTAGATCGGGCGCCTCCCTTTTCACCTTCATCGACATCCCGGGGGTGTTCAGTATGCTGTAGTCGGCCCCTGAACGGGTGAAGGATTCGCTGTCAGCCCTGTTGTCCATCACTACACTGTCGTCATGGTGGTGTTTGATGACCGCAACTGTACAGCCGTCTGCTTTGAGGCTTTCAAGCATACGGTTGATGACGGTCGTCTTCCCGGAATCCTTGTACCCTGTGATCTGCAGGATCTTCATATGTCAAAACGGTCCGTTCCCGTCGTCATATCGGTCATCATCACCTTCACTGCATCCCCTTTTTCAAAGCCGCGTGTACCGGCCGGCAGCACGATCACCCCGTTGCTTTTGGCGATCGAGGTCACGGCATTGGATTTATTGAAGCCGGATGGACGCGCCATGATCCGGCCGTCCAGATATTCGAGTTCCGCCCGGATGAAGCGGGTGAACGGGTTCGCTTTGCTGAAGTCCTCATCAAGGACTGCCTCCACCACCGGCGCATAGATTTTGTCGTGCCCCATCATTTTAAGGAGCGCCGGACGCGCGAACAGTTCAAACCCTGAATAGCAGGCTGAAGGGTTGCCGCTCAGACCAAACAGCGGCTTATCCCCGAGGACGCTTACCGTCGTCACGCTGCCGGGACGCATGCCGACCTTGTTGAACAGCTCGACGGCACCGAGTTTTTTGTATAATTCGGGCAGATGATCATAATCCCCGACGGACACACCGCCGGTCGTGATGACGGCGTCAACTTCCGAGAGCATCCCACGGACGCGCGATGTCAGTGTATCCAGATCATCCGCCTCCAGTTTGTACAGTATGCCGTCGATATTCATACGCTTCAGCTGGCTCTGGATCATCGGTCCGTTCGAATTGCGGATCTTCCCGCGCTCAGGCGGTGCATCGACATCGAGCAGTTCACTGCCCGTCGACATGATGCCGACCACCGGCTGACGGTATACTTCCACACTGCTGTAGCCGAAAGTGGCGAGTGTGGCGACGGTCCCCGGATTGATGAATGTCCCTTCAGACACGATTACATCACCGGTTTTGCACTCCTCGCCCTGCAGTGCAATATTCTCCTCCGGACTGAACGCTTTTCTGACGGTAAAACCGTCCGCTGTCTCTTTCGCCTGCTCGAACATGACGACCGCATCCGCGCTCTTTGGCACTTCCGCCCCAGTCATGATCCTGAACGCCTCATTCGGTGCGAGCACATAGTCGCTGCTCGCACCGGCCGGGATTTCCTCCACCACTTTGAAGCTGATCCGGCTGTCGCCCGATGCCCCCGCACTGTCCTCCGAACGGATGGCAAACCCATCCATCGCGGACTTGGTGAACAGCGGTACATCGTCTGTTGCTGTAAGATCAGCAGCCAGTATGCGTCCATAGCTCTCAGTATAGGGAACCGTCTCATGCGGCAGCCGCCCCACATTATCAATTACACGGCCGAGGGCTTCCCGGACGCTGATTGGTGTACGGTTGATCGTCATTCTATTCCTACTTTCATTACAGTTATTTTGTTATACTCATTATAATGGAAAGGGTGTCATAAATGTCAAAATTCAGTCATTTCAATCAGGAAGGCAGGGCCCGCATGGTCGATGTTTCGGATAAAGATATAACCGTGCGGACTGCCGTTGCAAAGAGCATACTCGAAGTCACTCCGGAAATTTACCGGGGGATTACTGAAGGTACTGTCAAAAAGGGGGATGTACTTGCGGTCGCACAGGTGTCTGCAGTCATGGCTGCGAAAAATACTGCGCAGATCATTCCGATGTGCCATCCTCTGCCACTGTCGGGCATCGATGTTTCATTTGCATGGGAGACGGGCGGGGCATATCTGCTGCACATTACGACAACAGTGAAGACCAAAGGCCAGACCGGTGTTGAAATGGAAGCACTGACATCCGCTTCGGCTGCCGCCCTCACCATCTATGATATGTGCAAGGCCCTCGATAAAGGCATGGTCATCAGGGAAACACAGCTGATGGAGAAAACCGGCGGAAAGTCGGGCGATTACAGACGGGGCTGAGTCATTTATGCAGCTCGTGCACACAATGGTTCAGTTCGGGGACGACGAGGCGCTCCATGGCGAGCGTCACCGCCCCGGTTGAACCGGGGAGTGTGAAGACGGCAGTGCTTCCGATTGCACCGGCAACCGCCCTTGATAATATGCTCCTCGAACCGATGTCTTCTGTAAAACTGAGCATGCGGAATATTTCACCGAACCCTTCGATCTCCTTGTCGAATAAAGGCCGTACCGCCTCTATCGTCACATCGCGCGCCGCAATGCCGGTGCCGCCTGTCGTGATGATGGCATCGAGGCCCCCGGCGGCAAGATTTTCCACCGTCCGGCTGATTTCCTCCCTGTCGTCCTTAACGATGATATAATCCGATGCATCAACTTCCACGTTCATCTCCTGCAAATATCCCAGCACTTTCCTGCCGCCTTTGTCCGTCTCTTTTGTCCGCGTATCACTGACGGTGACGACGGCCGTTTTGATGGTGCCCTCCACCCTGTCTAAAATACTCATATCTTCTCCTCCTTCTGCGTCTAGCCGAACAGCTGGTCAACCAGCGTCCGCGCCCGGTCGATACTGTCGGTATCATGAATCAGTATTCTGCCGTTGTTGAAGCAGACCAGCCGGGTGTCATCATAGTAGAACTCACTGAAGTACGGGGTCCGGTTCACTTTGATGCCCATTTTATACACCAGTTCATCCACGGACGCTTTGGTGATGCGCGAATCCATCACCTGGACCGTATCACGGCCGCACAGTTTCATCGTCTGATCGGATGGTTCACTGAGCGCAGGATACGAAGGGTCGCCCCCGCATGTCGGACAAGTTTCCTCTTTCATCCGGTCGATGCCGAAACGGCTGTGTTCACTTTCCCATATGTCGCCAATACGCATATAATGCGGCGCGGTGTGCTGCCCAGTCAGTATTTTGAGCGCCGTCGTCACCTGTTCCGATACTGCCATTTGAACCGCCGGAGCGATGATGCCGGCTGTATCACATGTCAGGGTCCGAGACGGCAGGACCGGCACCAGGCAGCGGTAGCATGGCGTTACCCCCGGCACGAAGCCGCAGCTGCTGTATGATGCCTCGACACATGCTGCATACACCCACGGGCGGCCAAGCTTCCAGGCCACATCATTGATGAGTAGACGGGTATCGAAGTTGTCCGTCCCGTCCAGGATGATGTCTGCCTCTTCCGCCAGGGATTCGAGAAGCGGGCCGTCACAATGGCTTATGTGGACCTCGAGTTCGAGGTCCGGCCGGATCTCGAGGAGCCGCTCCTTGGCCCCCGCCGCTTTCGGCGTCTTTTCCCGGGCGTGGCGGCGGACAAAAAGCGTCTGCCTCTGCAGGTTCGAAGCTTCGACATAGTCCCTGTCCACGAGGATGATCTTCTTTACCCCGGCACGCGCCAGCATTTCTGAAGATACCGAACCGAGGGCCCCGGCACCAATGATGAGCACCGTCGCCTCCATGACTCTCTTCTGACCTTCACTGCCAATGTTTCTGTATAGGATCTGCCTTGAATACTGTTTCATTTCATCACACTCATTTTGTGTAGAATTATTGGTGCTTCATGCCTTCAGCATCCATTATAGACCATTATAAACGGAATCAAAAAGTTTAATATCCATCGGTTGCCCGGGCATCCTGCCCCTTTTAAGAGTATGTTACAGTACTGTAAAGATTTCGTATACTTCCGTTAAGCTATGATAAACTGAAACAGGTGAAGTACATAATAAAATGATTTCCTCAAAATGAAAGGAGCCATTGGCATGCGAAAGATACTGGTAGTTGATGATGAACCATCAATCGTAACACTTTTGAAGTTCAACCTGGAGCAGTCCGGCTATTCGGTGCTGACTGCAGAGGACGGCAACACAGGGCTCGATCTTGCACTTGATGAAAAGCCGGACCTCATCGTTCTCGATCTGATGCTTCCCGGTATGGACGGCATGGACGTCTGCAAAACCCTCAGGCAGGAGAAGATGAATACGCCCATCCTCATGCTTACGGCAAAAGATGAAGAGTTCGACAAGATTTTAGGGCTCGAACTCGGCGCTGACGACTACATGACAAAACCTTTCAGTCCGCGCGAAGTCGTTGCCCGCGTCAAAGCGATTTTGAGAAGGAGCCAGGCGGAGATGCTTGCCGAAAAAGCGGACGGGGAAGTGATCACCATCGGCGACCTTGAAATACATCTGGATAAATATGATGTTTATTATAAAAGGGAACTGCTCGTCCTCACACCGAAGGAATTCGAACTCCTGCTGTATCTGGCGAATCATAAAGGCAAGGTCCTGAGCCGTGACCAGCTTCTGAATGGTGTCTGGGACTTCCATTATGACGGGGATACGCGCATCGTGGATGTACATATCAGCCACCTCAGGGAAAAGATCGAAGAGGACTCGAAACGCCCCGACTACATCCGCACAATACGGGGGTTCGGCTATAAGCTCGAAGGACCCGCGGAATGAAGAGCCTCTGGCTGAAAATCTCCCTGGCATTTTTCGGACTCATACTCGCCCTTACACTGGTACTGTGGTTTCTTCTGGCATCAATCATGCAGAATGCCTATACGGAAACCACCAGAGAACATCTGATTGAAAATGCGGAGATGGTGTCACAGATCATCATTGCCACAGAGGCAATCGAAGACGGGGAGCGGCTGCAGGAGTGGGTGAGCAATTTTGACGCCCCAATAGAAATGCGGTTCACCGTCATTGACGATGCAGGTGAAGTGATTGCGGATTCGGAAAATGATCCCGCCGCGATGGACAACCACCGGAACCGCCCGGAATTCGAAGCTGTGCTTGAATCCGGTGATGAATACGGGGAGACCATCCGCTACAGTGAAACACAGGACTTGAGCATGATGTATATTGCAACGCCTTTAGTAAGGGACGGGGAGACAGTCGGGGCGATCCGCACTTCTCTCTCCCTGCAGATCATCGATCAGGCCATGAACAGGCTCTGGGTGTCGCTCACCCTCATTCTCGGCATCATGCTCGTGCTGACGACCATAGCCGGCATCCTCATCGCAAGGAGCATTACGAAACCGATAGGCCGGGTCATGGATGTCACCAGACGGCTCAGTGAAAAAGACTACAGCAGCCGCGTGAACACGAAGGTCAGCGGCGAAATCGGTGAACTCTCTACAGCTGTCAACACACTCGCATCCAGTCTGCAGCGCCAGATGACGGAAATCCAGGAAAACGAACAGCAGCTCACCAGCATCATGTCGAACATGGTCAGCGGCGTCATGCTCGTCAATCAGAACGGCAGGATCGAACTGATCAACTCCGCGATGGAAAAGTTCTTCTCACAGCATTCTGAAAATATCGTCGGACAGCCGTTCGACAAAGTCGGTGAAGGCATCGGCCTCGGCGAACTGATCCGGCGGGTATTGGAAGATAACAGGAAAGTGCATGATGAAGTCCATTCGTACTATCCGGAGGAACGCATCATGGATGCACACCTTGCCCCGTACTACGGCCAGGGCTGGCAGAAGAAGGGCGTCATCATCGTCCTGCACGATATAACGGATATCCGCCGCCTTGAAAAAATGCGGAGCGATTTCGTAGCCAACGTATCGCATGAGCTCAAAACTCCGGTGACAAGCGTCAAAGGCTTCTCCGAAACCCTCCTGTCAGGAGAGGTCAAAGATGAAGCCACCGGAAGACAGTTCCTGAAAATCATCCATGATGAAAGCCAGCGGCTCGACCGTCTGATCAGGGACCTTCTCAACCTCTCCAAAATCGAGAGGAAGGAAATTCCGCTCAACATCGACCGGGTGGACATTGCAGAACTGATCCATGAAACAGCTGTCACCCTCGAGGGGCCGGCAGAACAGAAGCAGACACAGCTCGTGCTGCCCGGGGAAGACCGGCCGGTCATGCTCGAGGCAGACCGCGACCGGCTGCGCCAGATCATACTGAACCTCATCGCCAACGGCATCAACTATACACCGGAAGGCGGCACTGTCCGCGTAAGCCTCCGGGAGAACCTCTACGAAGTCAGGCTGATCATCGCCGACAATGGCATCGGTATCCCCGAAGAGAGCCTCGACCGTATTTTCGAGCGTTTCTACAGAGTGGATAAAGCACGCTCGCGCCATTCCGGCGGCACCGGACTCGGGCTCGCAATCGTAAAACATCTCATAGAATCACACAGGGGACAAATCGAAATCGAGAGCACCGAAGGAGAAGGCACAACCATCACCGTCATCCTGCCGAAAACGCAGGATCAGACAAAATAGAATTCAAAACACGGCCTCTGCAGGAATGCACCTCAGGGCCGTGTTTATTTGC
>DXHR01000019.1 GCA_019113295.1 Candidatus Salinicoccus stercoripullorum
ATGACGATGCCCGCGGCCCCCTGGTCCAGATAATACTGGACGTTCGCCTTCATACCTTCGTAATTGACGCTGTAGTCTTCATGCATCGGTGTGATCAATACCGGGAATGCTCCCTCAAACTGTTTTTTCATAAAATTTATATCCTCCATCTTCTTCATCATTTTCGCTATCTTCTTTATCAAGCGCTTTTTCATATTCATCTTTATCCATTATGAACAATCCAAAATAGCCGTAGATCAGTGAAATGATCATTACCAAAAATCCATACCAGAAGAACGGCAGATAGGCGAGAGTCGCCACACCGAGTGTGGTCGCCATGAACACCCCGCCGTCAGACCATGGCACCATCGGGGTCGTGACGGTTCCGCCGGCCTCTACGTTTCTCGACAGCAGCGTACGGCTTACATTTTTGCGGTCGTAGTTCTGTTCGGTAATCTTAGCCCCGGTAAGGAGTGACACATATGCCGCGCCTCCGAAGAATACGCCGAAGAATGATGCGAGCATTGTTGTAAGTGTCAGATTGCCAGTGTTATTCGCCCATCTGGCTAACAGATTGCCGATGACTGTGAACGCACCGACTGCCTGCAAAAGGCCTCCTACTCCCAGCGCCAGGATGATCAGCAGGATCACTTCAAGCATGAACGTTATGCCGCCCCGGTTGAGCAGATTGTCTATGAATGCGATACCCGTACTCTGTTCACTTCCGGTATACAATGTCTGTATCGCTTCGATGAAACCGTATCCCTGGAACCATGCAGCCCACAGGCTGCCAAGCAGCGCCCCGAACAGTATGACCGGGACAGACGGCATCTTCAATACGAGCATCACTATGACCACCACTGCAGGAACAAGCATTACCCATGATATTTCAAACGTCTCCCGGAGCCCGGCCATCGTCTCCTCGGCAATGGACAGATCTCCACCGCCGTCGTGGAATATCGCACCCGCAATCCAGTACATGATTGCCGCAATGATGAAAGCGGGAACCGATACATATGACATCGATCGGATATGCCTGAACAGCTCGACTTTGGATAATGACGCCGTCATCACTGTCGTGTCGGAGAGCGGGGACATCTTGTCCCCGACATAGCAGCCGGAAATGACCGCTCCGGCAACAAGTGATGTCGGCAACCCGAAGCTTTCACCGATGCCCATCATGGCAATCCCCGCTGTGCCAGCAGAACCGAATGAGGTACCGGTGGATATGGCGGTGACAGCGCATATGATCATGGCCGCCATCAGGAAGATGCTCGGGCTGATGATGCTGAGTCCGTAATAGATCATGGTCGGCACCACGCCGCCTGCAATCCATGAACCAATCAGGGCACCGACTGCGATAAGTATCAGTATTGCACCCATCCCTTCATAGATTCCCTTTAAAATACCCTTCTCCATCTCGAGATAGTCATACCCGAGGTACAGCCCAAAACCCATGATCATGAACCATACAGCGAGCAATGCCAGTTGTATCGGTAATTTTAAAATGACTATGAAACTAAACATTATGACAACGAACAGTCCGAGTATTGTGAGCAGTACCCCAAGACTCGGCAGCCTCTTCTCTCTTGTCATCTGAATCCCCCCTGCTTATTTAATGACAAATCCTTTCCTGTATATATCAGTGCTGTCGATATAGAACTGTGAGTTTGCCACCAGCTGATACCGGTGCAGGAATCTGTCATTTTGAATTTTGATCTCCTCCCCGTTCAATGTTGTCATTCTTCCGCCTCCGGATATATCATCCAGCAGGGAAATCACTTCAATTATCGGATAGGACAGGATATCATTGTTTTTCTTTGCAACCGCATGTTTCCCATCGTTTTGCAAAACCAGATAATCGTAGGAGCCGTCATTCTGATTTTCGATTTCGTCCTTTATTGCCGTGATGTTCTGGATGTCCATTCTCAGATCCGTCTCCATCAGCTTCAATTTTTTTCCGTTCGCATTATACAGTCCATCTACGCCAGTGACTTCATATAACGGTGTCTTTTCGAGCCCTTCGTGCTCATAAACCGCCATTTCCCCATCAAAATTCACGGAATATCTGTTCCGCCCGGCTATTCTTCCCCTGTCGATCAGAGATGACAGGAAGGATTTCACCAGGATTTCACCGTTTTCTATGCCGGCGGCCGAATCGATTGAAATCTCCAGATCTCCACTGTCCTTCTCATGGAATATCAGCAGATTCATGTATTTACTCCCTCTCGGTTCATTCAGCAGCAGTTCCTTCACCTCAAACCCATCGGGCGCCGCACCCAATTCACTTCTTTCAGCCACCCTCAGAATCTGGCCATGTATATGGATATCATAGCTGTTCACTGTTTTTACAATCATACCTCCACCTCCGCCAACTCAGGAATCAGAAGATATCCTTCCTGCAACGAATCCGACCCGTTCATATAAAAGTCATGCCGGGCCATGATCCATGCTGAACCGGTAATTGAAACCTTGTTGAAGATGATGCCGTTTTCCTCTTTGGAGCTGAGGAGACGGGCCCTGAACCGCGAGCCTGTAATACTTTCATGGATGAATGTCCCGTCCCGGGATATTTTCCCTTCTTTATACAAAGTGGCGACCTTGGCACATGTCCCGGTACCGCAAGGCGAGCGGTCGATGCCGCCCGGCGGGACGATGACGGTATTTTTGACAACGTCCCCCTCCTCGTAAAGTTCCATATGCGTAAGCCTGTTGATAAACGGGTATTCGGGGTGCCTGACTTCGTGTTCATCATTGATCAAGTCCCGCACCGCCATCGCAGTAGCGACGATCTCCTCAGAGTTGTCCGTATCAAGCGTGAGCCCCAGATCTTCCGCTTTGATGATGCCGTAGAAATTTCCGCCGTAAGCAATGTCGCAGTGCACGTCACGCCCTTCGAAGCTGATGCAGACCGTCTTCAGATGGAAGGATTCTGTACTGACGAAGGACACTTCTTCAACCTTTCCGTCCGCTACTCTGCATTCCGCTTCAACGATGCCCGCGGGCGTATCGAGCACGACGGGAGTAATGGGTTCAACCCGCTCTACATATCCCATCTCAACCAGTGCCGTACATGTCCCGATCGTGTCATGACCGCACATGGGGAGATAGCCGCCGGTCTCTATGAATATCACACTGTAATCCGCTTCCGGACGCAACGGAGGGAGCAGTATTGTCCCGCTCATGACATCGTGGCCGCGCGGCGGGTTCACAAGGAACTTCCTGATATGATCATGGTTCTCTTTCATGTCGAGCATCTTTTCCTGGATCGTATCACCGGCGAGCGCCGGCATCCCCGACAGCACGGTACGGGTCGGGTTGCCGCCCGTATGCGTATCCAGTGTTACAAACTGTTTGCTGTTCTGGTTCATGCGTGTACCTCCCTGAATCTGTTGATATCAAGCGGACTGATGTCATCTTCCAGCGTATCCGTCACCATCTGGGAAACCCAGAGTCCGGTGATCGCCGACAACCCTATGCCGTCCCCTTCATGTCCGGCTGCAATATAGAATCCCGGCACCGATGTTTCTGACAGGACAGGCAGATGATCCGGAGTCCACGGTCTGAGGCCGGCGTAACTGCGGATGACATTCATGTCTTTCATCTGCGGAAAATACTCGATCGCCCGCCGGGCGATGAGACGAATGATCTTATGGTCAACTTTTGTATCGAATCCTGTAAATTCCCGGCTGCTTCCCAGCAGAAAATTCTGGCTTTCAGTCGCCTCATGGACGAGTGCGATACCGTAATCATTCATAGGCTTTGACGCTTCCCTCTCCTTGCCGAACTTCGTCATCAAATATCCGAACTCCTGTATTTTTCTCATCCCCATGAGCTCCGACCGGGATGCTACAAGAATATGCCCCTTCCTCGGTGTAATCGGCACATCCAGGCCGAGCTTATTCGCCAATGCCGGTGCATGGACGCCGGCAGCATTGATCACTTTACCGGCTTTGAAAACATCACCGGAGGAAGAAACTTTGAAACCTCCTCCGTCCATCTGTTCCACATCCGTCACCCTTGTATTTTCAAATAGTGAAAAATCATATTTTTTCGCCTGATGTACCAATGAAAAAGTGAGCATGTAAGGGTTCACCGTCGAATCGTTCGTACACTCGATCCCCCCCGTCAGGTGATCGGAAAAATATTTGGAATCATTTTTGAGATCTTCTTTCGTCAGTTTCCTGAAGAATTCCTGCTCTCCATTTTTGGAATTATGCAGATCCACCCATTCATATGCCTGCTCGAGCTCGTCATCATTCGCACACAGGAAAATACTGCCGGGATGCCGGAATTCGAATTTCATTTCCAGCTCGCGGGAAAGCTCCTTGATCAGAGCCTGGCTTTTTATCGCCATCCGGCTGTCGAAACCCGGCTCCTTATCGATCAGCAGCACATTTCCATCACATTTGGAACTCGTACCTGAAGCGAGCGTTCTTGCTTCCAGCAGTGCCACTTTCAGCCCTGTTTTTGCCGTATAGTATGCAATGCTCGCTCCGACGATCCCTCCGCCTATGATCAATACATCATAAATGTCTCTGTTCAATGAATCACCCCACCTCCTACAATCTCTACCAAGAAAAAAGGATGCCAGTTCTGAAAACTGCAATTTTTAGAAAGTTTGCTTAACTTTGTAAAGATTTATATAATTATTATTAGTTGTTTAACAAAAAGGGGGAAGAAAAACGTGTTGGAGAAAGCAATTATAAAAGAATTGATCAACTTCCATAATCATTCATTCACAATCATCGATAAATGGGAAAATGTCATCTACTGGAGTGACCGGGCGGCGGAGATTTTCGGCATGAGCAATGAATATGTAATCGGCAAAAAAATCACCGAAGTCTTCAAGGAAGAACATCTTGTCATGCTGGATTCGCTCAGGGAGAATAGGACCATTGTGAAAAAACAGCATAAGGCTACGAATGACATATATGTAGATATAAAATCCATGCCCATACTGATTGATGGCGACGTTGCGGGTGCCATCGTCTCCGAAGTCAATGTCACGGAACAGAAACGCCAGAAGGAGCAGATTGAAACATTGAAGAATAAAGTCAGCGTCCTTTCCGATAACATGAAACAACTGAAGAGTGGTAATTTCAGGAATATCATATATAAGAGTTCTGTTATGGAACATGTCAAAAACCAGATTGAAAAAGCGGCGAAGACGAATGCAAATATACTCATTACCGGAGAGACCGGCGTCGGAAAGGAATTATTTGCAAAATCCATCCATGACATCAGCGACGCAGCAGGCGAATTCATCCCGATCAACTGCGGCGCCATTCCGAACCATCTGTTCGAGTCGGAACTTTTCGGTTATGAAAAAGGGGCGTTCACCGGTGCGAACCGGGAAGGCAACAAAGGGAAGATTGAACTCGCAGAAGGCGGTACTCTTTTCCTCGATGAGATGGGGGATATGCCGCTTGATATGCAGGTGAAATTCCTTCGGGTGCTCCAGGAAAAACAGTACTTCAAACTTGGTGGAAACAAAGAGAAGTCAGCGGACTTCAGACTGGTTTCGGCCACCAACAGGAAGATTGCCGACCTTCTTGCATCTGAGGATTTCAGATCCGATCTGCTTTACAGGATCAATGTGGTCAACATCCACATACCGCCGCTCAGGGACAGGCCGGATGACATAGAATCTTTATTCTTCTATTATCTCTACAGTCTATCTGAAAAATATGGAACAAACGTCAAATATGCCAACCAGCAGCTGATCAACCATCTGAAGACATACCACTGGCCAGGCAATGTCAGAGAACTCATCAATGTCATCGAAAGACTGGTCATCTTCTCAAACGACGAATCACTGAACAACGAAATTTTCGACCAGTATCTGACCGAAGTCGGCGAAGATGCAAAACAGACAGCCCTCCCCCCCATCGATGAAGAGCTGGAACTGAAGGATTATGTCGAGAAAGTCGAAGCGGATTATATCAGGCATGTACTTGAAGATAATCATCATAATATAGAAAAGGCGAGTAGATCACTCGGCATCAGCCGTCCCACCCTTTATGCCAAAGTTAAGAGGTTCGGGCTTTAATTGGCATCATTTTTTCTTGGTATTGGTTAAAAGAGGAAAAAGGAGGGCTCCCCTATGAAGCAGGAAGATGATTTCGTCGTCTGCAGATGTGAAAACATCTATTATTCGGAGCTTTTGGATATAATGGAGAACGGAGCGAACAATTCCAGGGAACTCAAATTGAAATCCCGGGCAGGCATGGGGTTTTGCGGCTCCCGTACATGCGGGCCGTTCCTCGAAAAACTGACCGGCGACCAGAACGATACTTCTCCGTCCTATGTACACTTGAAATCACAGCCGCCAATCCGCACCATATCAATGAAAGAACTCTCGGGGGTGGATGACTCATGACCGAAAGGATTATGCATCATAAGATACTCGGCACCATCCAGCACGACCTTGTCCCCTTCAAGTGGGAGGGAAGGACTATCTACGGCGCAGAAGGAGAGAGTCTCACAGCCGCGCTGCTCGCCAATGGCATAAGGACACTCAGAAGACATGAGAAGGATGGGAAACCAAGAGGCATATACTGCAACATCGGCCACTGTTCGGAGTGCCGCGTCACTGTAAATGGAGAAAAGAATCAGAGGGCGTGCCTCACACCTGTTGAAAAAAACATGGATGTCGAACAGCAGAAGGAACTCCCCCATCTGGTGAAAGGGGATGAGGCGCATGTTTGATACGATAATCATCGGCGCAGGGCCGGCCGGTCTCAGCGCCGCCAGGATACTGCAGCACAAACAGAAAGTGCTGGTTCTCGACGAATACTTCCATGCAGGCGGCAGACTCCTCGGACAGCTTTACGAAGAGGAGAAGGGGAAATGGTGGAACGGTCTCGAAGTTGCAGAACAGCTGATCAGAGACACACAGGACAATACTGAAACTCGGCTGCGCACATCAGTATATAATGTCGAAGTGGACGGCACCTATACCGTCTATACAACATCAGGCATTTTCGAATCCAGACACCTGATCATCGCCACCGGTGCGCGGGAAAAATCGACCCCCCTCCCCGGCTGGGACCTGCCGGGCGTCATGACCGTCGGCGCCGCCCAGGTACTCACCAATTTCAGCCGTGTCAGACCGGGCAATAAAGGCGTCATCGTCGGCATCAATCCATTATCCATGGTCATAGCGATGGAGCTGGGATATGCGGACATCGAGGTCGCTAAAATATGCCTCCCTCCGGAAAATCTGATCAATGGCCAGCAGCCGGAAGACGCATTCGAAACACTCGTTTCACTCGGCAGTTCCGCTCCTTCCAGGGTCATTTCATTCGGTACAGGACTCGCGGAAAAAGCAAAACCGCTACACCCTGCGGCGTTAAGGCTGTTTCCTAAGAAAGGCGTCAGAGCCATGGGGCTTCCCATCTCCATCAAAGAGAAGATCATCCGGATAAACGGTACAGAAAAAGTCGAATCCGTCACCGTACAGAAAACAGATTCCAGAGGAAAAACACTGGCAGGCAAAACCAGGGAAATCAAATGTGACTTCGTATGCATATCAGATGGACTCGCCCCACTCAGTGAAATCGGCTCCCTTTTGAACCTAAAACACGTGTATTCCGAAAGTCTGGGCGGTTATGTACCGCTCCACAGCGAAATGATGGAAACCGAACTGCCAAACCTATATGTCGCCGGAAACGTCACCGGCATAGAAAATGCCAAAGTCGCTATGCACCAGGGGCAGCTCGCCGCCCATAAGATACTCTGTGACGAAGACGCAGCCAAACGTACACTTGCAAACATCAATAAAGAAAGGAAAAACGCAAAAGTGAAATTCCACAAAGATCTTCTGCAGGGCAGGGAAACCATTGAGATAATGTGGAAGGAACTTGGAAAAGAGAAAGTGTAAAAAGCAATGCCGCGCAATCATTGTCGATTGTGCGGCATTGCTTTTTACTATTAAATTATGACCAATTCTTTCGTAGAAGGTGTCAGCACTTCACAACCATATTCAGTAATAAGCAGAACATCCTCCACACGCGCCCCACCTATGCCCGGAAGGTAAATGCCAGGTTCAACACTAATGGTCATATCCTTTTCCAGTACTTTATCTTTCTGAACAGAAAACAATGGCTTTTCATGAACTTCCAGCCCGATACCATGTCCTGTTCCGGTGCCGGACCGGTCATTATACCCCGTTTCAATCAAGTGATTTCTCATAAGCTGGTCAACTTCAGTATCTTGCATGCCAGGTTTGATATTTGCTACACAGTTATTAAAGGATTTAAGCACAATCTCCTGTATTTCTTTCATTTTCTCCAAAGGCTCCCCTATGGAGACCGTTCTGGAGATATCTGCCCAGTAGCCTTTATAACAAGCCCCAAAATCGATGGTGATCATTTCTCCTTTTTCTATTATTTTCTCCGTAGCTCTGCCATGCGGCAGAGAAGACCTTATTCCGGAAGCGACAATCGGTGGGAAGCCTGTCGAATAACCTCCTTGTTCTTTTATGAAGCGCCCCAATTCTTCTGCAACTTCAAGTTCTGTGTGGCCCTCTTTGATGAATTTTGTGATATATAGGTATGCTTCATCAGTAATTCTGCATGCCTCACGAATGTTCTCGATTTCCTCAGGGTCCTTAATCATCCTGATGCTTTCCACGACATCAAAAGTCGGTATCAATTGCGCATCGACCATTTCATCCAGCCATCCATGCAGACCAAAACTGAGATGTCTCTCTTCAAATCCCAATTTTTTTATATTCCTTTTTTCCACTTGATTGGCAACTTCTTCATAAATCTTACCTTTATGTCCAGTGTGGCCGGAATGGAGTACAATTTCAAAATCAGTCTGTTGTCCTGCCTGTTCATAGTATCTATAATCCGTGATCAGAAGCTTTTCATTACCGGTAATCAGAATGACGCCATTACTGCCGGTAAACCCTGATAGGTAACGGATATTCCAAAGCCCTGAAACTATAAATGCTTCAACATCATGTCTCTCTAATTGATCCACCAATTTCTCTGCTTTATCCAAAATAATTACCCCTTTACGTTAGTTTCCATCAGAATTCAAAAAACGGATAGGATGGTTGAAAATATAATAAGAAG
>DXHR01000020.1 GCA_019113295.1 Candidatus Salinicoccus stercoripullorum
ATCTACAACCTGGATTTTCAGCATTTTACGAATAATTTCAACCATTTTATGTCCATTTTCAGCACTATATATCGGGAATTGGGATAGAATACCAACGTGTTTCAAATGAGCTTCTGCCAAGTTTCCCTTAAAGCCTATCCAGACATATTGCCAGGGTGTTTTACTATCAGCTTTATATGTTGTCTGTTTTTCTGGAAATAGAACAAATCCCTGCCCTGCGTTCAAATGGTAAGAATGATTATCAACATAGAATGTACCTGAACCTTTTAAAATATAATGAATAACAAAGTTAGGTCTTACCGCTGGACCAAATTGATAATTGGGTTCACAATATTCCTCACCGCAAAACAATAACTGAAAATCCTCAAATAATACACTTTCATAATTATAATTAACATGATAGCTCATGGATTACCTCCTAATCTGTCAACGGATATCTCGCTTTGAGAGAAGGACGGACATGTACCAACAGATGTTCCAGGTCATTCCTCACTGCCAGCCCCTTCATTTCTTCCACCATGATGAACTGAAAACCTGGAAAATCAGTCTTGAGCTTATTCCAATATTTCACCGTCACCGGATCTGCGCCGATAAATTCCGGCCATCCGATACTGTGGAGCCTGTCGATCTCTTCCATCAGTTCAGGCCGTTCCTTTACAGTGAACCTTCTATAATTTCTTTCCAAACATCAGCCCGCCGATCCATTGCCTTTTGAAAAGCGGCGGAAAGCTTAAACATATCATTTATGAAACAGTTCCAGTGCTTCCATCTCGTAGTCGTTATGCACTTCATCGACGATGATGAGAGTGTCGAACTTGCGGACTGCTTCATCCGTGACTTTCCCCTCTTTTTGAAGAACCTCCTTTATCTGTGCGAGCAGCACACGCAGGATATCATGCTCCCTTGTCAGTTCAATGACGCGCTTTGCAAGTTCTTCAGAGTGCGCTGACATCTCTTTGTACAGCGACTCCTCTTCTGAATTGGCATGTTCGATGATCCGGTTTTCCCATATGTCAATAATCTGGGCCGAGATATCCATCGCTTCATCCATCTGGTTTTCAGCAATCGCATCTTGCAGGTCATCATTCAGATTGAGTGCGTGGTTCAATGCGGCATCATGGATTGAAGTATGACTGCCGACTTTTCTCAGTGCGGGTCCTGTGGACATATTATCTCTCCTCTGATAAATCATTCAGGGTTATTATAACATCCATCATCCTGAAGTTTTACAGATACTTGCCGTCTTTTCTGATATTTGACGGATGAAGTCTTTTTCTACGCCGGCTGATGAACCCCTTAATGAACGGTTTCGCAAGTATTTTGCGTAAACAACCCTGTATCGCACATTTCGACTCCTGCGTGTTTTATCCTTACTGGACCTGCTTTCCTGTGCCGTCGGACATATTCATGATGACGACACCGACGATGATCACCAGAAGCCCGATGATATTGACCGGGGACAGTGTTTCATCGAACAGGAATATGCCGATGAGTCCGGCTCCGGCTGTGCCGAGGCCGGCCCACACACTATAGGCGAGACTCAGCGGAATGGACTTTAGGGCAAATATCAGACTCGTGAATGAAAGAGCAAAACATATCGCCATCGCTATCGTCGGCATGAGGTTGGAAAATCCCTCAGACAGATTCAACATCGTCGTCCCGGTCACTTCGAATACGATCGCACTGCCGAGAAAAATATATTTCTTCATGATCCATTTCTCCTTTATATCCTCATGAGCACAAGACCGATGATCAGTACGATGATGCCGACCACCGTTTTTGGGCGCAGCTGTTCCTTGAACACACCGAAACCGATCAGGGCGGTCAGCGCCGTGCCCACTCCGCTCCATGCGGCATAGGCGAAACTGAGCGGTATCGTCATCAGAGCCAGTGACAGAAGGTAGAATGCCATTCCGTAGCCCAGTATTATTCCGACTACCGGCAGTCTGCTATTGGTGACTGCTGTGACTTTCATCATGCTGGAGCCGAAGACTTCAGATAGTATGGCACCGAATAAAGTCAGGAATCCCATTTAACTTCCCTCCTTTGACAAAATCCTGCATTCCTCGTGTATCACTTTTTCTATCTCACGCTTGTTCACATCATCCCTGTAGTACAGTACATGGAACCAAATGCCGTCAGCAAGCAGGCGAAGTTTCATGATCTTCGACCGATCTCCCGTATCAGCCAGGAATGAATCATTCCACTGGCCGGAAAAATGCTGCCAAAGGTCCAGGCTGTCCTCATCGGCATATGAAACGATGAAGACTGCAGGCAGAAAACTCTGCTGGTCCTGATTTAAATAATCAAGCGTCGCCAGTGCATACGCCCGGGTGAACTGGTAGTTGCCAGTCATACCTCTCTGATGCTTCTCCACTTTTTCATCAAAGTTGTCAATCACCATCTGATTCATTTTCAAAAGCAGGTTCCCTTTGCTTTCAAAATGATAGAGCACACCGCCTTTTGTTATATCCGCCTTCTGGGCAAGATACTCCATGCTCAGTGCCTGTATGCCTTCGTTCTGTATGATTTCAGCCGCCATCAGCAGCAGCTCTTCTTTCTTACTCATGCTTTCACCTCAAATTCACTTTACTGACCGTTCAGTACAGTGAATTTAACATCATTTTTTCTGTTGCGCAATAAAAAAGTATGGACGGTATCCATACTTTTAAATAAACAGCTATTCCATTCTGTCCAGTTTCCCATTTCTGATTTCATACACCAGGTCCGACGTCCATTCGACGAAGTATTTGTCGTGGGAAGTCAGGATGATGGTTCCCCTGTACACCCTGATGAATGTTTCCAGAGCTTCAATCGTGTCCAGGTCGATGAAATTCGTCGGTTCATCCAATATGATGATATTGGACGGCCTGACGAACATCAAAGCAAGCGAGACTCTCGTCTCCTCGCTTAGATTTGTATTGTCGGGGACATGCAGCCGGCTCAACAGTTCAAAGTTGAAGCTGTCATCCACTGCCGCATCCAGCTCGTCGATCTTCAATACGTCCTTGTTACCAAAAATCACATCAATATCTTTCAATTTCACTGATAGTTCATTCATTATAATTTGCACTCCCTATGAGTCTGCAAACTATATTTTTGCACACAAAAAAGAGACAGCCTTATGCTATCTCCCCGTGTTTGCAGGATCATCCTAAAAATGGATACACCCGTCCCTTCAGAATATAGTTATAGCAAGACTTTTGAATATTAATATTAAGTTAGTTATTCAAAAGTGATTGCCAAATTCTAGGGACACCCATTTTTAAAATCTCCTTCCGTCCAATATTTATAATGTCATTTTACCACATTTCCAACTGGAAATTAAGAGCTTTTTCATCCTATCCGGTCGCCCTCTTCAAGGCCGGTGACGTCAAATGCCTGCTCTTTGTCATCAAAGCGTCCCAGAGCGCCCACCTTTTCCCTGTCGAATACAAGGACTGTATATACGTCCTGCTCCCCTTTGACAGTACCGTCCGTGTCCAGCCAGATGCCGTGCTGGCCCATGACGACTTTGTTGTCCCTGGCGTAATATTCAAAAGTCTCAAGTTTCAGGTTCGCCCGTTCCATCCATTCTTTCAGCCCTGTCTTATCGATTGTCGCCGTACCTTTCGGTCCGTGGACTTCAAGCTCTTCCGCTGTGATTCCAGCCAGGCCTTCGAGGTCCTGGTCATTGCAGTATTCAATCCACTGGTCCGCCGTGGCTATCATTTCATTGTCATTTGTCATGTGTGATCAGTCTCCATTCTGAAGCTGGTTGCCTTCTATTAATAATTTACCCAGAGCACTCCCCAGATAATCAACCAGCGATTTCATGTCTTTTCCCTTATAGCTGCCCCTGTCGCCGTACTCACCCAGATAACCCGAGATTGCACATTGCAGCAGTTCCTGGTGATTTTCAGGAAGACTATTTTGTACTCTCTCCGCCGCATGGTGTTTCGGTATGATTTCACCTGTTTTCAAAGTCACTATCATCCGGCACAGTGTGAGCAGCGTATTCCTTTCGTCACCTGCATAGTTTTCCATCAGTTCCGGCAATGTATCTCCGATTGCTTTCTTAACATCTGTATCTGGTATTTCAGGAATAAACACCTCCGGATTATCGCCATACAGTATGTAATGGTTATCCAGAAGCTGTTTTAGAACAATGACGAGATCGGGATTTTCCTCTTTTACCGGAACTTCTCCTGCCTCAAAATCCTGTCTGAGCCATTCACCGTACAGGAGTTCCTGTCTCGGCGGGTACTGCCATAGTGAGATATCGGATTCATCCACAATTGTAATTTCCATATACCTCTTATTTTCAGGATTACCAATTTCACCTGATATTTTCATGTATGCTTCTATCAGCTGCCGCTTCTCGTAGGCTTTAAGCTCTCTTTTGCACATGATGAGTATATCTATGTCACTGTCTTTCTTTAATCCACCTGCTGCAGCCGAGCCGAACAGATACGCCGCTTTCATTGACTGGCCGATCACCCTTTTGGACACTTCAAGGACTTCATCAATCTGCCGTCTTGCCTTCTCCTCATATCCGTTCACTGTCAGTTCCCCTTCCCGTACAGCTTGTACATATCTTCGGTGAAAAATGTAATATCATAATCCTGCCAATCATCTTTCTGGATATTTACATTGTTCCGTGATCCCTCAAGCATCAGCATCTCTGTCCCCTCTTCCAGAATTTTGTCATAGTTTCATGGTATCACGCGTGTACAGTTCATAAAGTCGTTATATTCACGGAGCCTTTTAAATCCAGGCGTTGATATAATGGAGGAAAAAGGAGGGATATGCATGAAAAGATATCTATGGGTACCGCTTATCGGGCTGCTCGCAATCCTCTCCGGGTGTTCCGGCAATGCGGAGAGTGATGCAGGCAGCATCAAGGAATATGTTGCGGAACTCAGTGCAGGCAATATTGCAGAGTCCGCTTCCATCGACTCTGAATCACTGATGGTCACCGAAGATGGCGGGGAGCAGATATATGACCTGCCCGACGGTGAATTCTTCGTCTCGGTTGCGCCGTTCATTACATATACCCATCCCTGCAGTGTCCACAGCCTGACCGGCTGCCAGGGCGAGCTGGTGAATGCAGATATGGATGTGCAGATCACCGATGATGAAGGCAATGTCCATGTCGATGAGACTGTCATTACGCTCGATAACGGATTCATGGACTTCTGGCTGCCGAGGGACAAAAATTATACGATAGAAGTCTCATATGACGGTAAAGAAGGCAGTTATGAGTTCTCCACTTTTGAAGGGGACAGCACATGCCTGACAGACCTGCAGCTGAAATGAGGATATTAAAAAGGCTCCGGAGTTGTTATCCGGATCTTTTTCTGTCAGGTTCCACGCCTGGAGCGCCTGATGACTGCCATCGCAGCGGCAGCCAGCAGTACCAGGGCCGTTATCAGCAATGTGATATCGAGACTCATATACATATTGTCATTTTCTACATAGATGCCAAAATACGGCCAGATGAATACAAGCGGGTACAGCCAGTCCCCAAAGCGCAGTGCCACAGCGATGCCGGCCAGGGCCGCAAAAATCAGCATGATGATCGTCCAGGAAAGTTCGTTCAGCCCGATGAGGGTTTCAACATCATTATTCACTGCCAGCGCAAAGATATTCACGATGGCCGCTATCGTCACCCAGCCCATGTATACGGAAAACGGCAGCCGGTCAAACCCGTAATGGCCCCCGCCCGTCAGAGCGGAATACATTTTAACGAGTGTATATAACAGTCCGAGGATGACGATGACCGATGCCCCCAGCCACTGCTGGGTGAAAACAAGTATCCATACTCCGTTGAGGAGGAAGTTGACGACCGGCCAGAATGTCAGACGGGCCGTCACCGATCCGTCCCCGGAAAAGAAAAGTTTAATGATCCATGCAAAGAGAAGCACATAGATCAGACCCCATATTGAAAATGCAAATCCCGCCGGCTGGATGATCGCCTGGTTCGCATCAGCCACACTGCCGACATTCGTCCCGCTCCAGTAGTTCAGGAAAATCATGACTATGAAGGCAATCAGATATCCGGCTGCCCACCTTTTCCGTGAAGACATCGTTTCCGCCCCCCCATCTTTTCGTATCTTTATCTATTGACAGTACGCGGAGTGGATAAACCTTCTGTTGCTGATGAAGCCCTTTACCCCGGCACATCAGAAGATGAAATGGAGGGCGGTAAAACAAAACATCGAAATACCAAGACCGATGTGCAGCCTTCTGATCTTCAGACTGGAATCGAACAGCAGCCGGTACCAGCCCGACAGGACAAGTATGAACAGGTTGAGTGCGGCCATAAAGCCGGTCAATATCTTGGGGTTGGTCAGATCAAAACTGTACAGGGTGACAATCGACATGGCATGCAGGATGATGAGGACGAGGGCAGTCGTCCCTGTCCATCTGTGATAAGGGACGATACGCTTCGACATGCGGGCCAGCCTGACTTTGGTCGCCCTGCTTTCTGCGTTGCGGATGGTCGAAAACACCGCGTTCCGTGTCCAGTTGAATATGAAGAACAGGAAGCCGGCGAACCCCAGCAGTATATGGACATATGCCGTGTGGTCCGAAAGCCCCGCCGTGACATTCCAGACTGCCCATATGAGCAGTGCAGCATTAAACAGAAACCAGACACTCATATGACGCCTCCAGTATTATCTTCTTTTATGATATACATTCCTTATTATTCGTTATCACCCTTGAATGTCTTCGCATCTTTCAAGTAGCCGATGACCCCCTCTTCGTCATACTCCAATTCACGTGTAATCGGTTTGAAACTTACATTTTCATTCTCATCAATATGGTAGAGAACGACGTCGTTTTCAGCGAGGGTCTCCGCTTCACTGCCGGGCATCTCTAAAATCTCATGCTCTTTGATATACTGGTTCAGCCAGTAGTAGGTAAGCGTCTCTTCGAAAAGCATATGATGGCGTAGTGATTCTTCAGGACGGAATTTGACGATCCGGTCCATGGAGGAAATCGGCAGCATTTTGACGTTCCTCAACCCGAATTCGGCGGACATTTCATTGAAGGCGAGGTTGTTCAAAACATAGGACCGGGTCATCAGGAGGCATCTGTCATAACTGGTCAGATCCGTGTATATACGGTCTTCTTCCGACAGAAGGTTCCCTTTGTATGTTTCGATCCCGAACTCCTCCGCCCTGCTTGAAGTGAAGTGCAGCAGGTCCGACATCATGACAGGTATGCCGTGATCCTTCAATTTTTTTGCCAGCTGCAATGAAAATTCATTTTCACCGATGATGATCACACCCGGCGGGCTGGTGCTTGAGAGATCCATCGCCTGGCTGAGCGGTTTGAAACCGAAACCGTAGACAACAACGGTAACAAAAACGAACCCGAATGTGACAGGCGTGATCATTTCAGCCATCGGCACCCCGGCATCGATGAAAAGACCGGCAAAGAACTGGGCTACTGTAAGGGCGACGATGCCGCGCGGCGCAATCATTCCGACGAATGTCCTTTCCCTGAGACTGATTTCCGTATTTATCGTGGACAGCTGTATGGATAATGGACGTACGATCAGGATCATCACCAGACAGAATAATACCAGTTCCCAGTTGAGCACATTGATCAGTACATCCCGTGTCAGGGAGGAAGTGATCAGTATGAATACCGTGGATACCAGGATCAGGGAAATTTCTTCTATGAATTCGTCAGACTGTTTGTAGACCAGGTTGCGGTTCTTCATCCTCGCCATTGCCAGGCCGAAAATAGTCACTGACAGCAGTCCGGATTCATTGAGCACCGCCTCGTTGATGCTGAATATCAACAGGATGAAGGCGAATTGCACCGGCGCCATCAGATGCTGCGGAATATACTCTTTCCTGATCAGCAGACGGAACAGTATTGATCCGCCGAGGCCGAGTATGGCTGCCACAGCGAATCCGATGATGAATTCAAATATATACGTGCCGCCGAAACCATTCCCGATAATCTGGAATACATAGAATGAAAACAGCGCAAGCAGCGGCCCCACCGGATCCAGTATGATCCCTTCCCATTTCAAGATGGAATTCACAGAGTTCTTGACTTTTGCCTGTTTGAGCAACGGTGTGATGACAGTCGGCCCTGTGACGATCAGCAGTCCTGCCATTACAAGAGAAATTGCCAGCGGAAAGTCCAGGATATAATACATTGACAGAGTACCGAAGACCCATGCAAGGGCAGCGCCGATTGTAATCACTCTTCTGACCGCCTTGGACACCCCTTGCAGTTCACGGTAATCCAGGTTACTGCTGCCTTCGAATAGAATGACAGCAACAGCCAGGGAGACTATGGTACCAAAAAGGTCGCTGCCCATCATCTGCTCCGGGTTGGCAATCTGGAAAACCGGGCCGATCAGAAGGCCTGCGATGGACATGACGACGATGGCCGGCCACTTGATCAGACCTGCCAGCCATTGGCTGAATATGCCAAGACTTATGAATAAGACAATAATCAGCATTATAGGTAGATTCATATACACACCTCTTAAGCACTTTATTAGTGCAATTATACCAGTAAATGAAGTGTCGGCAATCCATTAAATTACGAGGTCTTAAAAATGACATTTCAGTGAAATATGCCCTTGAAATGTTTGCATTGCTACAGAATGGATAGAGATATAACGTATGCAAACAGCATAAAAATAAAATTGGAGGTCTTTTCAAATGGCTAAATTCGTATTCCAATCTCCGGGAAAATATATCCAGGGGCAGGGTGTCCTTGAAACACTGGGAGATGAGACAGGAAAACTGGCCAGGAAACCATTGGTCATATCAGACGAAATGGTCTGGTCTATTACCGGAGATACAATTACCGACAGTTTCAAAAATGCGGATATCGAATTCAAATATGAGGAATTCAAGGGCGAGGCTTCTGAAGCTGAAATCGATCGTCTGTCTGAAGTTGCCAAAACCAATGATGCCGACGTAGTCGTTGGTGTCGGGGGCGGCAAGACATTGGATACTTCCAAAGCGATTGCCGATAATCTCGGATCACCGGTCATCATCGTGCCGACTACCGCATCAACCGATGCGCCATCCAGCTCGCTTTCAGTCATCTATTCAGATGAAGGGGCGTTCACAGGCTACAGATTCTATGACAAAAACCCGAATCTGATCGTCATTGACTCAGGTGTTGTCGTCAATGCGCCTGCAAAACTGTTCGCTTCCGGCATGAGCGATGCCATGGCTACCCTGGTCGAAGCAAGGGCGGCGCTGAGAAGCAACGGCGACAACATGGTCGGCGGCCAGCCGACCCTCGCATCCGTGGCGATTGCGGAGAAATGTGAGGAAACAATCTTCAAACATGGACATGCTGCATATAAAGCCGCTTCAAACGGCATCGTCACACCTCAGGTGGATGCCGTCATCGAAGCAAATACACTGCTCTCCGGCCTCGGGTTTGAAAACGGCGGTCTGGCAGCAGCACATGCCATCCACAACGGATTCACTTCCCTATCCGGTGACATCCATCACCTGTCCCACGGCGAGAAAGTGGCCTACGGCACACTCGTACAGCTCGTCCTTGAGAACAGTTCGGATGAAACACTGAACAGATATATCGAATTCTATAAAAATATTGGAATGCCGACCACGCTCAAAGAGTTGCATCTTGAAGATGCAAGCTTTGAAGACCTTGTGAAAGTCGGCAAACTCGCAACAGATCCGGAAGACACATTCGCCAACCTGAGCGACAAGATTACACCGGAAGAGATTGCGAACGCCATTCTTGCAGTCAGCGAGATCAGTGAAGGCAGCAAATAATATGCGAAATAAAAATGGGGTTCCCGTCTGGATAGCGGGAACCCCATTGTACTCTTACATAGTATAGGCAAAGAATGAAACCACCAGTGCCAGCCAGAGCAATACAGCAAGCACAAGGAAGAATACACTCCATTTGGAGACCCGGTTATTCTCCCGGTATTCTTTGCGTATTGTCGAAATGAGAGGAATCGAGAACAGTATCAGAACAATCGTACTCACTATTACTCTTAAAAGCATACTATCACCTGCCCCTTCATTTTATAAAACACCATGTAACTACAATACCCGCTAATCAGACGGGATATGTCTTCCCTCCCAGCCTGATTCCTTTGTAAAAACTGATTTCTTTTTTTGAGAAAGATCTTTAAATATATCATCAAGTTGTTTTGTGAAATTTCTGCAGGGAAGATTATTAATCAGGTGATTTTTATGAATAGTATGACCAAATGGGCCTTGGCCCTGACAGCAGCACTGGCTGCACTGTCTGCAATCATATATTTCACATTTATCAATACGGGTGAGGAAAATGTGCCTCAGGTCGCCGAAGCCAGTCCGGATGACATCAAAGTCGCAGCAGTCGGCGACAGTACGACTTACGGTCTTATGGTAGATAACCGGGAAAAGAATGCGTATCCCCACAAACTATCAGAACAACTCGGTGAAGGCTACTGGGTAGGCAATTTTGGCGCAAACAACTACGCTGCCATGAAAAGTGCGGACTTCCCCTATCCCGAAACCAAGGAGTACAGTGACAGCCTTGAACTTGAAGCGGATATCGCTGTAATCATGCTCGGCACCAACGATTCCAAAGAGACCAATTGGCAGGGCAAGGAACAATTCAGAAAAGAATATTCAGAACTGGTCGACGCCTATGCCGAAAGCAACCCAGATATGCAAATATACTTGGCCACTCCACCGAAAGCATTCAATGATGCGGATATGACCGGTGATATAAATAATCAAAACGTCGAAAAGATCACAGATGTGGTAAAGGAAACAGCAGCTAAAAAAGGAACCGGCCTCATTGATATCAATCAGCTGACTCAGGAGGAAAGGGACTGGTTCCAAATAGACGGCATCCATCCCAATGCTGAAGGTGCCGACAGAATCGCCGAAGAAGTAGAAAAACACATTGCCAACTAAAAAAACGCTATTCCAATCTCTTGTCGGAATAGCGTTTTTATAAATTCCATCATTTTTTTGCCTTCGAAACAGTTTTTATAACAGCTGTTTCCTGGAAAATTTATTGAATATCCACCGGAAGAACAATGCCACGGCGATGAACATTCCAATGTATCCGAATATTGGATAGAAGAAGTTGACAAGATCGACAAAGCCGACGTAGCTGAACACGAATGCGAGAATCAGCGCAATCGCAAGCATGATACGGTATTTTCCGGAATACGGCTCTGTAAAGCGCGTGACGAAAGGATAGAGTACACCGATAACACTATTGAACATGACACCGACCATGATGATCGTCATCAATATTCTGAGTGCCGGGTGGATCTGGTCGGCAAGCAGCAGCGTCGGCATTTCAGAAGCGTTTGCAACTTCAAGATTGGCTGTCAGCCCTGCTGTCATCAGCACCAGGAGGATTGTGAATACCAATCCGCCAAACAGCGCACTGCGCTTGGAGATGAAATAGTTTCTGCTTCCCGCCCCTACAATGACAAGAAACCCGAAACTGTTGGCGATGACAAGACCTGCATAAGTAACTGCATCCCATAACCACAGACCACTCGGCGTCCTGTCTATATCAGTATGCTGATCCACTTCACTGAATGGGATATTGGGCTGGATGATATTATAACCGGCGATTATGAATACAGCAAAAATCAGAAAAGGTGTAATGATACCTAGAGCTTTCGCCACATTTGTAAAATCGTACTGCAGGACAACGAAGAGTATGAGCACAGTAATCAGCGTTCCGAGCCATGATGGGACTCCGAAACCGTCATAGAAAGCGGCACCTGTACCTGCAATCATGATGACCGAAAGACCATAAAGGAAAAAAACGAGGACGTAATCAAAGAGTTTACCGAATACCTTGCCGAATATGATATTCAGCGGTACATCATATTCTTCGCTGCCCAACAGATAGCCGAGCTTCGTGATTTGTCTGCCGACGAATGTAATCAGAAGACCAGCAACGAGCGCTGCAGCATATCCCCATAACCCATGATTGGAGAAGAACTGCAGTATTTCCTGACCTGTCGAAAAACCCGCCCCTACAATGAAACTAATGTACGCAAATGCCAGAGTTACAGAAGACCTATTTATTCTGCTCACTTACTTTTATCACCTGTTCCTTTCGTTGTAAATTTTTTCAGCTTCAAACAACTATATAGATTATCATTAAAAAGAAACAAAGTAAACCAGAGGTGAATAGAAGGGAACATAATATTTCAAATGATGGTCTACATTGAAAAAAGCAGTCATTGGCTGCTTTTTGTTATTTTTGAAACTATTTCCTTCTCCACAATTCAAATGTGTGCTCATATTTATTTTTCTCATCGACCATCCCTTTTTCGGTTTTCATCAGTTCAAAAGCCTCATAATTAAAGCTCTCGGGGAAATATGTGTCCCCTTCAAATGAATCATGTATTATGGTGCGGTACAGTTCATCCACTTCGTCCTCAAAGATTTTGAATAGTGCCGCGCCGCCGATGATGTAGAGATCTTCATCATTCTTTTCTTCCAGTTCGAGCACTTCTTCTTTCGTATGGACCACGACCGCCCCTGGCGCGTCATAATCTTTCTGTGCCGTCAAAATGATATTGCGGCGGCCGGGCAGCGGCCGGTTCGGGATCGTTTCATAGGTTTTCCTCCCTGTCACCATATCCCCGCGCATAGTTATCCTTTTGAAGAATGCAACATCGGCAGGCAGCCTCCACGGCAGCCCGGTCCCTTTTCCGATCAGTCCATTTTCATCTTCTGCCCATACGTAAGCTAACATTCATTTCACTCCTTCTGTGTCCGTTCATAGGTGCCTTTACCCGGCTTCACAGACTCATAACTCCTCTTCATTTTTACAGAGTCAGCTTAACATCTTCAAATTCATCATCATTCATTATTTTGATGGCACTCGGCGTAATCTTCAATGCTTTCAGATGCGGATTTTCTTTGGAATCGAAAAATTTCTGATCTGCTTCTTCCCACAGCCAGTCGATCGTCCCCTGATCATCTACCCTCTCAACTGCCCCGTAGAATTCCACAAAAGCATGATTGGGTGAATCATGGAACCCAAGCAGAATATGCGCTTTCGGATTATCTTTCAGCTCATCATATTTTGGCGATGCATCGTTTGTTTTTGCATACAATGTCAGACCGTCATTATAGAACCACATGTAACGTGCGTTCGGTTCATTATTATGCGACGTGGACAGCACACCGATTTTCGACTCACTCAATATTTCAGTAATACGTTTTACAGCTTCAGACCATTCCACATAATCACCTGTTCCCTTTTAGTGCTATATCTTTCAATACCACGGTATTAAGAGAATGAACCATTAAAAAGAGAACGGACATTGGAATCTTTCGGCTAACCGGAAAAGATAAAAACAGTAATGTTACACCATGTTTCCATAGAGTTTTCACACGTAGAATTGCTCAATTAAATTTCATTCATATATGTCTGTTTATCCAGCTGCTGACACTATCCAATACATATTCTGCTTTGCTTCTTTCAGCATCCAGGCAATTGAAAATGTGATCTGCATCTTTAATGATTTTCAGATCCCTAATTTCCGCCTTGCTGCACATATCTATTATTTCATGCACATGCCTGTAAGGGACCAGTTCATCATCTGTCCCTGAAACAGCCAGAATGCTCCCTTCATATTTACTGAGCTCGTCCATGGGGTTGGACTTTTTGACATCATCAAACCATTTGGCCGGCAGGATGAGGTCCTCTCTCCAGCCCATCGGGATCGTCGCATATCCTTTCTTTTCCAATTCATCCTCATACCGTTCAAACCAGCCTCTGAAAACGCCTTTCCCATTGTGACATGCTCCGGACAGGCTTACTGCAGCTTTGATGGAGTCTGTGTGGTCCCCAAGGAACTCCGCCATCACACGGGCGCCCTGACTGAATCCCAGGATGCCTATTCTGTCTGAGTCGATACTTTCATGATCAACAAGATATTCATAGACTTTTTCCGTATCGGAAACTTCTCCGTAAAAGGTGAGGTCTGTCTGCTCCGCCCTGCTGTCGCCGCATCCAGCAAAATCGAAACGGATCGAGGCAATACCGGCTCCAGCCAATTCATCTCCAAATTTTACGAATAAATCCCCAACTTCGTTTTTCTGCGACGCCGTACCATGGCATAAGATCACTGCAGGAAAAACGCCGGCATTCGTTTCCGGAACATTGATTACAGCCGGGATATCGTAAGTTTCATTGCTTATATTTATATTCGACTCCATAATAAGCCTCCTCTTCTGTTATTTTAAATCCCTGATCATTCACTTTGAAAAATCCTTTTTCGCCGGATTTTCCGGTTTCTTGCGTTTCCTGACCATTTCCATATTATCATTGTACCCCCATATATAAGTCAGACCAAAAGCGAGGAATAACGTCACAGCGGTCACCAATATGGCATACCAGAAGTTGGCTGTAATGCCATGTTCCGGGTCGATGAATGACGGCAGCCCAATAATCGAACCGATGATGCTCCACATGTTGACATCGAGCAGGCCGGTAAGCAGACCGCCCACCGCACTGGCGATGCTTGCACAGATGAACGGTCTGCGGAACCGGAGGTTGATACCATAGATTGCCGGTTCTGTAATGCCGCAAAATGCCGAGAATGCGCCGGCATAACCTAGTTCCTTGATATCCGCTTTTTTGGTTTTCACTGCGACACCCAGGGCGGCGCCGGCCTGTCCCACTATGGTCGCACTGACCATGGCGGACAGATAGCTGTAGCCCAGAGTCGCAAAATCATTCACATATACAGGAATGATGCCCCAATGCAGCCCGAAGACGACCAGCAGCTGATAGAACCCATTGATGACCGCACCGAACATCGGAGCGTTCAGGCTCAGCATCATCTCCAGTCCATTGGCAAGCAGTGAGGAGAAGCCGGTCAGCACCGGTCCGGTGATGATGAGTGTGACGGTAGACACAACTCCAATCACAGCGATAGGGATGAAAATAGCCTGTATATAGACGGACACCCATCTCTTCAGCCAGTTCTCCAGTACTTTCACCATCCACGCAGCAAGTATCATCGGGAAAATGGAATATGTATAGGCCATGAAAGGAAAGTCGAAACTGCCGAGCGTAAATAGGCTTGATTCACTGTTCGCCGCTTCCAGTATGGTCGGATGGATGATGACACCGCCGATGACGGCAGTCAGCAGCGGGTTCCCATTCAGACGTTTCGCCGCGTTGAAGCCGACCAGTACAGGCAGGAAGTAGAACACCGCATCCGCCATTGCATTGATGATCAGATAGGCAGTACCGGAATCGGAAATGATATTCGTTGTCGTCAGCACGGCAAGCAGACCTTTTATGATTCCCGCTGCGGCAAGGATGTTGATAATCGGCATGACAGATCCTGTGATCACACCGATGAATTTATTAAAATTATGTCCCATCCTCCCCCACAAAGTTTTGTGTTCAGGCCGGGTGGGATCCTGTACGTATTCCGATGTCTGATCTCCGGAAATTGACAGCCGTGAAATGACCTCCTTATAAATGTCATCCACTGCCGGCCCTACGACCACCTGGTACTGACCACCCGCTTCCGCCACACCCATGACACCATCGAGTTCTTTTATCTTTTCAGTTTCAGGCATGGTGTCATCCTTTATATAAAAACGCAGACGTGTCACACAATGGATTACATTGTCAATGTTCTCTTCACCACCGATCAGTTCGATGATTCCTTTCGCCAGAGACTGATAATCTTTCTTTTTAGACATGAAAATCCCCCCTCATCATTTATCTAAAATAATCATCTGCAGTTAGAACGTTATTTAAACTCTATATTTTACATATGATAAATGGATACCCTGATAATCAGATTATATGTAACAATACATCCATTTTACATACAGGCGTCGGAGATGATCCATATCAGTCAGCCGTCACTTACCGCAACCCTCAAAAGGATGGAAAATAACCTCGGCCATGAGCTGTTCATCCGTGCGACGAAAACGATTAAAATCACAGAAAAAAGGATACAATTCTACCGCCATGCCGTGAGACTGGTTGAGGCATACCATCAGACCATGGAAAAGATGTATGACCTGAACATCAGACAATCACCGAAAATCAAGATTTCCATTTTGGAATCCATGAGCCGCTGGATGCCGACGGTAATTCAAAGCCATAATCGTCTCTACCCTGGCCGGCACTACCAGGTTCTTGAAGTGGATCGTTTTGAGGCCGCTACAAATTTCGTGCACCAGCGCATGGGCTATGCCGTCATACCGAGGCTGTACTACCAGTCGTCCAACACGGATGAACTGAACATAATAAAGGTCAGGCCGGCCATCAAACGGACGATTTATATGAACACATTAAAAAAGAGAAAGCACTCGGAAGAGGAGCTTTCCCCGATAGAATACAGTATGGGTTTTTGGGATATCGAACGATAGTATTATAGAAAGTGGTACATCTCTCTTTTCCTGCTGTCGAATATGGGGACTTCTTCTCTGATCCTGTCCACTTCACTGCCGTCTGTCGTTCCCGTGACAACGGCTTCTGACCTGTCATCCGCTTCATCTTCCACATCACCGAACGGTCCGATGATCATGGATCGGCCGGCGAATGTCTGATCCACTATTTCTCCGTATGTGTTCGAAGCAATGATGTAGCCCTGGTTTTCAATCGCGCGGGCCCTGAGCAGGGTCTCCCAGTGCTGTTTACGGGCAAGCGGCCACTCTGCAACGACGAATATTGTCGTCGCCCCCTTCATTGTCAGATCCCTGAACAATTCCGGGAACCGGAGATCATAACAGATGACAAGCCCGAATGTTTCACCCTCGAGTTCGAAGGTTTCCACTTTGTCCGTGCCGCCGGCCAGATATTCCGGTTCGTTCAGCATCGGGACGAGGTGTATTTTTGAATACTGGTAGACCAGCCTCCCTTTCCGGTCGATGACAAATGCCGTGTTATATACGTCGCCGGTATCATCGATGACATTGGCCACCGATCCGGCCACGATATTGACATTATACTTTACAGCCAGCTCTGAAATGATGGATTTTGCAGGCTCAAGATTGCGACTGGCAATCCTGTCCACATTTTCCAGGTCATAGCCGGTCGTCCACATCTCCGGCAGTACAACAACGTCCGTGCCGATAAGATCCTCTTTTTCAAAAAGTGTTTTTACTTTGCCGATATTGCCGTCGACATCACCATATGCCACTTTGAACTGGAGTATTTTGATGTCCATATGCTCACTCCTTTGTCATTATTTTGCTGCCACCTTTTCAAGCTTGTTCACCTGGTTGTCCAGTACCCTTTTTATGACCGGTTTAGCACCTTTCAGGATCAGGTTGTATTTCCTTCCCGTGCCTTCAAAATTACTTGTTACAGTCACCTGGGTTTCATTGTTGCTGGATGGTGCGAGCTGGAAAGCAGAAGTGATTGTGCCCTGCTTCAGAGTCGTCCGCACTTTAACACACCGATTCTCTTCATATTCCGTAATCTGTGAACGGAACTGATAAGTTTTATTCAACACTTTAAGTTTAGTTCTGAATTTTGTGCCCCTTGCACGTTCCTCCTCTGTGAAATAGTCGTTCCCCTCAAATATGGGACTCCACTGTTTCAGTTTTTCATCATCATTCACCACATCGAAGATTTCCTCCGGCGAGGCTTTCATCTGTTTATCATATCTGTAAAGTTCCATGCGATGATCACTCTTTCCTCAAAATAATTGGCTATTCTGTAACAATCATACCATTTTTCTTTCATTTCGCCATGCACTCGATTATCATGATTTAAAAAGGGTGAAAGAATGTTGGAACTAAGAATAGACAGAAGTTTCACTTCAGAAGATATCAATAGCCTGTACATGAGCAAAGGCTACAGTTCATATGAAGGCAGACTCGATGCACTCTATGATGCAGCCGTTTCCTCAGATCATATAGTCACCGCTTGGGACGGTGCGAAGATGGTAGGGGTAATACGCTCTTCCGGGGATATGGAATTCACCCAATATATTGCAGATCTGATCGTTCATCCCGAATATAAGAGTATGGGACTTGCTTCAAATTTGATGAGTGCATATATCGATGAGGTTTCCGCAGTCGAGGAAATCTATCTGATGATAGATTCAACCTCTAAAAATTCCTTCACCAAAAACTGGCTGGTCTACAAAGGCTTTGAAAGCCTCGCTGAAACGGATAAAAAGATCATCTATATAATGAGGAAAGACATAAATGAGGGATAATTTTTTGCCGGTCCCTGTTGGTTTTGCCATGCCGGTAAGCACATAATATGGAATTTAACTTCTCAAAACACAAAGACAGGACGAAATCATAAAGGGTTTCCGTCCTGTCTTATTATTTTATTCAACTGATCCGTCGATGTCCCCTGCCTCTTCCGAAGAGATGATGTCATCTGGATTCGGCTTTTTGATTTCCTTATCATCAAACGCACCATAGTCTGAGTAATTCAAGATGATTTCGACTTTAACCTCCTGCTGTGGATCCTGCTCCGAAGGTGCCGATGCGATGAGGTTCGCGCTTTCAAGTTCCCCGGAGTCCTGGTTTATGAATGCAACAAGCCCGGTTTCAAGTTCCTCCATATTTGTACCTGTAAATTCCACCTCGAAATATTCCTGATAAAGCTGGTGGACTTCGTCATCATTTCCTGTGTAATAAAGAAGGTCATAGTTCCCGGCTTCCTTCACCTCCATGGAATCCGGCATCTGCTCTATAATTTCATGTATTGTGGAATACGTACCATATACCAGCTCATCCGGTCCATATTCTCCTGAATAATCCGCCCATCCTTCTTCAGTATTCAGATACAATTCATCTGTTTCACTGTTTGCATATCCATGCGGTGTAGTCACATTGAAATTCTCATCTACATAATCAGAAGCGACTTCCAGTGTGTCGTCGGTTTCGTCAATCTCAGCCCTGTTGCCAGTGAATGATTCATCCAGGACCTGTTCACCATCAGTAACTTCGATGGCAATTGCGGTTTCCTGCATATATGATGTGACTTCTGACGGCTCCTTCAGGACGTCCTCTACAGACTTATCTGTTTCTGTGGCATTTTCTATCATGTCCGCTTTATCCTGGCCAAGATCATATGCCGCTTTCATGTCTTCTTCGTTGACTTCTCCTTCAGATGTATCCTCCGATGATTCTGAACCTGAAGAACCTTCATCGGATTCAGAAGCATCGACATCCGATCCAGTGTCCTCTTCACTGGATTCCTCTTCTGCACTCTCTTCTTCCGTGGACTCCTCTTCTGTGGTTTCCTCTGTAGCTGTTTCTTCCGCTGTCTCTTCCTCAGTATTCTCTTCTCCGCCACCGTTGCATGCTGCTAAAAAAAGCGCTCCGACAAGTGTCGCTGAAAACAATTTCTTCATATAAATTCACCCACCCAAATGTAAATTATGAATTTCTTACTATCATTGTAACATTTTCGTGATATTTTCGTAACATTTCTCCATAAAAAACACAATAGTTTTAAAAATTATCCGAAAACCAGACTGGTAACGAGCTTTGACGGCCATCGTAGAACAAACGGAGGCCGGTAATGAGCTTTGACGGACACCGTCGAACAAACGGAGGCCGGTAATGAGATTTGACGGCCGCCGCAGAACATACGGAGGCCGGTAACGAACTTTGACGGCCGCCGCAGAACGAACGGAGGCCGGCAACGAGATTTGACGGCCGCCCCAGAACATACGGAGGCCGGTAACGAGATTTGACGGCCGCCGTCGTTGAAACACAAAAGACGGAAACCTTTCAAGGTTTCCGTCCCCAATCCTTCCTTACACTTTTACTCGACTGATCCTTCGATGTCTCCATCGTCACCTTCTGTTCCGGATCCATCCATGTTATCCGGATTCGGTTTCTTTATTTCTGTACCGCCGTCAAAGATACCATATTCCTGATAGTTCAGGATGATTTCGATGGTGAGAATCTGATCTGGATTCTGCTGACCCGGGGCTGATGCTAACAGGTTTGCACTCTCCAGGTCTCCGGACTTTTTGTTGATGAATGCCACGAAGCCCAGTTCAAGTTGATCCATGTCCGCCCCCGTAAACTCCACCTGGAATGTATCCTGATAGAGCTGATGGACGATATCATCGTTGCCGGTATAGTAGAGGATGTCATAATCACCTTCCTCCATCACCTGCAGTGAATCGGGCATCTGTTCGATGATTTCATGGGTTTTGGAATAGGTGCCATATATCAGTTCCTCCACTCCGTGTTGTGTGGAATAATCCTCCCATCCTGCTTCTGAGTACAGGAACAGTTCATCTGTCTCACTGTTACCATAGCCATGGGGCTGGATGATTTCGTAATTTTCATCGAAGTAGTCAGAAGCCACCTCGAGTCCCCCATCCGATTCATCGACCTCTGCTGTGATTCCCTGGAATGACTGGTCTATGATTTTTTCACCTTCTGTGACTTCGATGATGATTGAAGTGTCCTGTATATATGATGTAATTTCAGAAGGTGCTTTAAGCACATCATCGACAGTATTATCAGTTTCAGATGCACTTTCCACCATGTCCACTTTATCCTGGTCGATATCATACGCACTTCTCAGCTCTTCCTCATCAATCTCCTCTTCTGTCAGATCCTCGGACTGATCTTCTGATGATGTTTCCGTGGTCCCGGGCTCTTCAGTGGATTCGTCATCTTCCTCTGTACTGTCGGTGCCGCCGGAGTCTTCACTCCCTTCATCATCCTCTTCTGCCGATCCTTCGTCTGCCGCGCTCGCAGAATCATCTTCTGTCGTCTCTTCCTCTGTTGTTGCTTCTTCATCAGTCATCTCTTCGGTGGTTTCCTCCTGACCATTCTCTTCCTCCAAGTTCTCATCCCCGCCGCCGCATGCTGCCAGGAACAAAGCACCGGCCAGCGTTACCGGGAACAACTTCTTCATAAAATTCCACCCACCCACTCTATGAATTTTAATTAACGGAATTTTCTTATTTCCGTAATATTTCTGTAACATTACTATATTACCCACAAAAAAAGGATTGGAAGCATAAAACTTCCAATCCCCGACCTTTTATATGAAATAGTTCCCGAGAACACTATTCACATCGTGTACGACGACGAATGCGTTGTCATCATATTTTTTTATGAGCCGCTTTATGCGGGTCAGCTGGTTTTTATTGATCACGACGTAGAGGATGTCTTTGTCCTCCTGAGTATAGAAGCCTTTGCCGTTCATGGTAGTAACGCCGCGTCCTATTTCACTGTTGATCATCTTGCCAAGCAGTTCCGGGTATTCGGAAATGATGGTGATCGCCTTTTTCGGGTTCATTCCTTCGATGATGAAATCCATGACTTTTGCTGCGATATACAGCGCGATGACTGTGAGCAGCACCTGTTCGAATGTCATTACTGAGAGTCCGATTGTGATGACGATCATATCAAAGAACAGCAGTGCATAGGATACATTGACATCGAGATACTTATGGGCGAGCTGTGCCAGTATCGTCGTTCCGGCTGTCGTCGCCCCCACTCTTATGATCAGCCCGATGCCGAGTCCTACGAACATGCCGCCGAAAACAGTGTTGATCAGTATTTCATCGGTTTCGATATGCCACGTTTCCGTCATCCACAGGAAGAACGACATGAGGAACACAACGAATATCGTGTAGTACATGGAGCGTTTGCTCAAAAATTTAAAACCGACCGCCAATAAAAGTGCATTAAGTATGAATGTTGAAACCGCCGGTGATATATCAAATGCATAGAGGAGTATAATCGCGATACCAGTGACTCCACCTTCACCGAGATTCCCTGCAATCATGAAAGTATTGACTCCGATCGAAAATATGAAAGAACCGAAGATGACTGTCACGAGATTGATCAGTGTCTGCTGGGTGATCCTCGGGCGGATGGCCAATTTTCTGTTTTCAAAGTTGATTTTCTTGAGTCTGTCTCTGATTTTCACAACTATTCCTCCTTCTCTTCGTTTAAGCCACCGATATATGATAAATCAAAAAGGGAAATATTTCAACTTAGCTGTTCCATTTTTCTATTTCATGCTTTTTCCAGGAATGCTGACCCGGACCCTTCCTTTCAGAAGGCTGATATCAAGCGGTTCAAACGGATGCGGATCGCCGTCGACATCCATCACCGAAAGCCGGTCCGCCTCTATCTTCAGCCGTCCGGTCTTTATGTACCGGACATTTTTGTGTTCTGAAATCCTTCCTCTGACTGTCAGCCATATGATTTCCAGGATTTCCGCCGGGCTCGATTCCGTGATATTCAGTATGTGCAGGAACCCGTCATCGAGGGACGCTTCCGGCAGCAGGCTTTCAAAACTGCCGACAGATGAGGAGTTGGCGACGATTGTCAGCAGGGAACGCTCCGTTATCTCTTCATCCCCCATCGTTATCCTGATATCATACGGTTTCATAGTAATCAGCGCCTGGATGCCGTTATACAGATAGGCAAGAGAACCGAAACGGTTCTTGGTCTCTGACTTCACGCGGGTAAAGGATTCCATGAAATCACCCAGGGCTATCAGATAGCCGGCATACTGATCATTGTATCTGATGACGTCTGCTTCAATGATTCTTTGTTTTTCAGAAAGGCCTCTGACCGTATCTTTCAGATCCAGCGGGATGCCCAGTGTACGGGCATAATCGTTCACAGTGCCTGCCGGCAGTATTGACAGGAGTGGTTTATATCCGCTTTCGGTGATGCCCCCGATGACTTCGCCGATCGTCCCGTCTCCGCCGGCCGCCACGATCAGGTCGCTATCGCCCGCCTTTTTTTCTGCGAGCTTCCTTGCGCCCTCCGGGGGTGTGTACAGAATCTCCACATCGCAGCCGGTTGCTGTGAGCTGCTCGATGATTCCGTATTCCATCGGCCGATTCTTTGTCCTGCCTGACTTTTTATTGAAAATCACCGCTGCCTTCTTCATATTCCCCTCCGCATTAAAAAAGATTCTGGATGATAATCCAGAATCAATGACTTATATTCATTCTATTATATTTTTATGGATGATGCCATCTTTCGCGACAAGCTTGATGTTGTCATTGTCTTTCAGGACGCCGATATTCTCAAGCGGATTTTCTTTTGAGAGTATGAAATCCGCCACATACCCTTCCTTGACGAGGCCGATATCCGTGTATCCCAGACATTCAGCAGAAGTTTTTGTGGACGCAACAATTGCATCCATCGGTGTCATGCCGCACTCGACCATGAGTTCCAGCTCTCGCAGGTTCGTACCATGTTTGAACACCCCCGCATCCGTACCCATGGCGATTTTCACCCCGGCGTTGCAGGCTCTTGTGAAGCTCTCTTTATGGTAGTCCAGCACTTCCTTCGATTTATCGATTGCTGTCTGTGACATGCCGAGCTCTTCGGAGAATTCAAGGACGGAGACCGGCGCAAGGAGTGTCGGTACCAGATATGTGCCCTGGTCCTTCATCTTGCCGCATACTTCATCATCAAGGAATATGCCGTGCTCTATGGAATGGATGCCCGCTTCCACACACTGCCTGATGCCTTCAAGCCCCTGGGCGTGTGCCATGACTTTGACGCCGTTGCGGAACCGTGCCTCCTCGACGATCACTTTAAGTTCCTCCAGAGAAAACTGTGTAAATTTCGGGTGGTCCGTCGGGCTTGAAACGCCACCGGTCGCATGGACCTTGATGACATCCGCCCCGGCACGCAGCATCTCACGCGTCTTTTTGCGTACTTCCTCCACACCATCACACACCCCGTGCGGCATGCCAGGATGTGACTGTATCAGGTCCGCCACAATACCTGAGTAGTTATACCCATCGCCGTGTCCGCCCGTAATTGTCAGTGCATTGACACTGATCTGCATACGTGGTCCATTCACAAGGCCATCGTCGATCGCCTTTTTGAGTCCGAGGTCACTGCCGAGCGCATCCCGTACTGATGTGACCCCTGCATTAAGCGTGCGTTTCAGATACTCGGTTGCAGCATAGAAATTATACGAGAACGGTGTGGTGAGCCTCTCTTCCAGCGGCTTGAATTCCGTCATCATATGGACATGGGCATCAATCATGCCCGGCATCATGTACTGTCCCTTACCATCCAGCACTTCAGCATCTTCAGCCGGTGTGACGTCAGAGCCGACAGTACTGAAGATGCCGTCTTCCACGTAGACATTCGTATTCTGTACTACATCAGTGCCTGTTCCATCGATCAGATTCACATTTTTAATGAATAATTTACCCAATATAAACACTCCTATTTTTAAAATGACTTAAATAAGACTCATGACGAATGTAGCGATGAAAACCGAAGCGACGGTCACTGTGACAAACCCGCCGATCAGCATCGGTGTCACCAGTTCCTGGAATAGCTTCTCCTCATCTTCCGGATTATCCGTCTCACTGCGGGCAACTTCCTCACAGATCAGATAATCCCCGGGGAAACCGATCAGCGCTGTCAGGGCCACAGGCATCCCTTTGTACGGGTGCCAGCCAACAATCTTTGAAGCAATAAGGCCACCAGTCATGATGCCGAAGATACCGAGGGCCAAAATCAGGATGACTGCCAGAATGTTTTCTGCTACATCCTGCGGCGTAATGCCGCCCATCGTGCCGATGATGACAAAGATCAGGGCAACCATCATGAAACTGAATGAATTTGCGGACTCCAGCACACTCTTTGGCACAAGATTCGTATTCAGTGCCAGTATGCCGAACAGCAGGCAGAAGAGTGTATAGTGGATGCCGGTGAATTCTCCAAGCACAACACCTACAGCCGCCAGCACGAAGATGACGAACAATTTGATCGTGTTGTTCTTCATCAGACTGAACCTCATCGGAGCAATATCCTGCTCATCATCAAAGGGGATTTCCCCCGCCTCTTTGCCGGCAGCCACGAAACGCCGTCCGTATTTTTTCATGAAGGCAGCCGCCAACGGCATTCCTATGACACCTTGGAATGACTGGACCAGAACAGGAACGACTATAAGTCCGGTCATCCCGATTTCAGTCAGCTTTTCATTGGTGATCAGAAGGGCAACGACTCCGCCGGAAACCGGACCGACACCACTTGCCGCTGTCGGGAAGTCATATACTAAAGTGACTATGCCCAGGATCAGGACAAGCGCTCCGGCCAGTCCGGAGAGCGCAATGATGACCGCCCGCCACTGCTTTTTCAGAATCCTGAAGCGCATCAATGTCCCCATATGTACAATCAGCGGCCCGATCAATATTGCTCCCAGTGCAGGGAGGGTGGATAGTTCAAGAATGTTTTCAGGAAAGACGCCGATCCATGTCAGGATCAGAAATCCGAGCATCGCAGTCATCAGCATCGGAATCCGCGCCCTGGTATAAACGGAAATACATTCACCCAGAGCAATCAGTGCGAAAAGCACTACTGTGGCAACTATTGGTTCCTGCAACATATTTTTCACTCCTTTACATAAGTGGATTAAATCATTATACAGTCAAACCAATGATAAAGAAAGGGATTATTCAGAAATGAAAGAGTTTTCAGAATAAATTTACGCAAAAAAAAGCTGCATCTGCAGCCTTTTGATAAAATCACTCCGCAAACGCATCCTCGGCAATACTGAGCGACCTGAGCATGGAAGTCTTCTTATACTGATGAACTTCGAATTTTTTGAGGATGTCCGAGACGACTTCGACGCCGTCGACTATATAGTCCCCTTTGTTGAGCATGATGCATTCTGCCCTTGAACCGGCAACGACATCGGAGATTTCTGAACGGGTCGGTATGCCGGTCTTGACCAGTGATTCCACAACCTGTGTTGCCCAGATTACCGGTATATGGGCCGATTCGCATATCCACAGCAGTTCCTCCTGAACCTCGCTGAGCCGCTCGTATCCTGTCTCCACAGCAAGATCCCCGCGTGCCAGCATGACTCCGAAGGGACGTGCACCGGCTGCCTGCTGGATGATTTCCGGCAGATTCCTTATGCCTTCGGTCGTCTCGATCTTGGCAATCGTCGGCATGTCCCGCCTCTCATCGGACAGCCTTTCCTTGAGCGCCGCTTCTATCAGGTCGATATCTCTTTTATCGTTGATGAATGAAAATGCTATGACATCAGCATGTTCGGCGGCAAATTCCAGATCTTTGCAGTCCTGCTCGGTCAACACGTCGAGTTTATAGTCCATATCAGGAATATTGATGCCCTTTTCCGTCTTCACTTTCACGCCATTTTCCTTGACGGTCCGCACCACTTCACAGATGACTCCCCCGTCAACCGTCTCCGTAACTTCTGCTTCGATATGTCCGTCATCGAGTTTCACAACCTGTCCTTTTTCCATTTTGCCGAAAACTTCGGGCACGGACGTGTTCACAGCAAGTTCGATGCCCTTCGGCAGAGTCATGGAAACCTGCCCTGATATCAGGAAGCGTTCGCCCTCTTTCACTTTCGGATTCCTCTTGGTCGTAAGCAGAGTCTTCGTACGGATTTTCGGGCCGCTGATGTCCATGAGCACACGGCATGTATGTCCGGACTTCTTTTCCGCCTGCCTTATATTCCCAATCATGGCCTCCCACACTTCCGGGTCGTCGTGGGCACAGTTTATGCGCGCCATATTCATGCCTGCGGCAATCAGAGATTCAACCAGGCCATAGTCCGACCCTGCTGCCGTCGGCATGGTGACCAGGATGCGTTCATTCCTGTCATGATGGTTCTCCCCGAATATTTCATCCGTATTGTTTTTGAGGGCTTCATTGCGTTCCTTGAACGACGCCTGGGAACGGTAATCGATGTCCCCGACATCCTCCCCTGTAATGCTGCCGAGCGTCCTGATCAGTGCATTCAGTGTACCAAGTACATCCGCCTCAAGCCTGCCCAGGGACGAAACACCCCACGGAATCAGGCGTTCCTGAAGTTTCCGGAGGTCCATTTTGCGGAATGCCATATAATAAGCCAGATTCCGGGCGCTGTTTTCATACGCCGCTCTGATCGGCGTCCGGTTCCAGCGGTCATACAGTCTGTCCCCTTCCTCTATTACGGATTTCCTGATTTCCATCACTTCTTCAAGCAGTTCCCTGCCTTCTGTCCTATCCATGATCCCACTCCCCATCCGTTCATATATATTGTATATACCCTGGACAACGAGTGTTTATTTACGCCATGAAAAAAGCACGGACAGCGTCCATGCTTCGTTCAGATTCTCTTTTTATAGCAGATATGGAGCACTTCAAGGTAGCCGATGTGGAAGATCGACCACAGTGTCCAGCCGATGTAGCTATGCAGTTCCATCGGTTCCTCCGCCTGCTTTGACAGAATGAAATACAACGACGTTGTGATGACCCAGATCGCCACCATCGACGGCATATAGAGCTTGCTCCGGTTTATGTAGATCCATTTCAGGATGGTTGCTATCACTACAGATACAAGCAGATGAAGCAGTATCTGGATGACGATGTGCGGCTCTTCCCTGCTGATGAAGTCGAGATTGAGCAGCAGATCCAGCAGCTCTATATCAGTGGATAACTGGACATATGAAAATGCACCGGCCAAAAGCAAACCCGCCACAGTACCGCTGATGAGACCGGAGAGTAGTATTTTGCCCATAGTACCTGTTCCTTTAATATATTGTTAAGTCAATTTTCACAATTCCATTATATCACATGCAAAAAAGTAATTTAAGACTGTTATTGGAGGGGAAAACTTTATATGATGGATTTCCTATTAAAAATGAGGGGGACAAGCATTTGGCACACTTATCAATGGAAGAGGAAAAACAGCATCTGATGCTGACAGTCGATTTTTTAAAGGCCTACAACGCCAAACTCTCACTCGAACGTGACAATCTCAAAAAAGGTATCCGCTCAAACCGTGAAGCGATAAATGAAGAGATCGCCTCCATTGATGCCGATTTCGAATCCGGAAACATCCATCAGTTCATACAGATGCTGCCGGAGCTCAGGACCACTGAAGTGAACTTCAATTTCATCGATGCCATGTACAACCGGACGAAACGCATGATTCCAAAGCCTTATTTCGGCAAGATCACGGTCGATGGCGAAGACATATATATCGGTACAGGAACAATCAGGAATAAAGACAACGACCTCCTGATATACGACTGGCGGACGCCGGTAGCCAGCCTATTCTATGAGAACGAGACAGGCGCGCTTTCCTATACGATACCCGATGGAACACAGTTAGACGCAAATGTTTCCGGAAGGAGGCAGTTCATCGTTGAAGACGGAAATCTTCAAAAGATGTTCGACAGCGACATGTATATCGGGGATGAAGTCCTGCAGAACATGATCACCGACTCCTCCCAGTCGAAACTCAGGAACATCGTCTCCACAATCCAGCAGGAACAAAACGAAGTCATCCGGCAGCCGCTCAGGCAGGACACCCTGGTCTACGGCCCGCCGGGGAGCGGCAAGACTTCCCTTGCCCTGCAGCGGATTGCATTTCTGCTCTATCAGCACAAGGATATTCTGAGACCCGAGAACATACTCCTCATCTCTCCGAATGAAATTTTCAACGACTACCTTTCAGATGTCCTGCCGGAACTCGGTGAAAATCACGTCAAAAACATTACATTCTACCGTCTGCTCGGACAGTTTCCCTACTTCAAGGCACGCCGCTTTGAAACGGTCTACGGGAATATCAGAAGGCTCCGTGAGGATGCAGGGGCGCAGGACATTTATGAATTCAAATCCTCCCTCCGGTACTTTAAGTCACTGCATGAATTCCTTGACGGTCTCGCCGGCCGGGGAATGGAGTTCAGGGACCTGAAGGACAAAGACGGGATATTCATCGGCAAAGAGAAGCTGAATGATATTTTCTATAAGGAGCTTTCCCATCACCCGGTCAGTAAACGCCTGCTTAAGATAAAAGAACGTCTGCTGTCCCTCTACTCTGCACGTGTGGCTGAAATCAGGGAAGCCAGATTCAGGGAACTCAACAGCCAGAACAAGTATATTGGCGAAAAGCACCAGCTCAAGGAGGAGGCCCATTCCTATGCGAAAAGCCAGCTGAAACAGGCCCACAGGCAGATCATGCTTTTCAGGTTCATCCATATCGAGAAACTCTATATCAATTCCATCAAGGATAATGGTTTCAGGAACAGGACCATCCGTTCAATCAAGGAAAACGACTTCAAATATGAAGATATCGCACCGATGCTCTACATCTATATCCATCTGCTTGGTGCGCATGACCGCTCCGTGCAGCATGTATTGATTGATGAAGTGCAGGATTACTCTAATATACAGTATTATGTAATGCGCCATTATTACAGGAGGGCATCATTCACGAGTCTCGGGGACCCCAATCAGCAGATTCATCCTGCTGACAAAGACCCACTCGTTGCCAAAAACCATGTTCATAAGCATCTGGTCCGTTCATATCGGTCCACCAATCAGATCAACGCATTCCTGAACAGTCTTGTACCGGATTCAATCCAGTCTGTTTCCGTCGACGGGGAGGAGGTGCAGAAACTGCATTCCCGGAACCATACAGAAAAGATTAGGGAAATACTGCGGGCACAAGACAGACCGCAAGTGGCCATCATCACACCGGCAAGGGAATCTGCAGATGCCCTTTACGATGAACTTGCAGGCGAATTCCCGCAGTTCCGCAACCTGCAGGAGAAGGATACGCTCTACAACCAGTCCTTCATCATCCTGCCCTACTATCTGTCCAAAGGATTTGAGTACAACACGGTCATCCTGACCGATGCCGCGGAATATGACAATGAGGACCACATCATGTATGTGCTCTCCTCACGGGCAACCAGACATCTGTACATCATCGAATAGATACGTGAATATTGAAATTTTCAATACCGACTTTACAAGTAGGAATAAATCCTATATAATTACTCTACTTTGAATTTAAAAAAGAGGAGTTAATGTTATGGACCTTTTGCTTATCATCATCAATCTCATCATCTTCCTGACGTTGATTGGAGCGCTCATGCTCCTTAAGAAACACAATGTCAAATTTTCATACCGCGTCATGATCGGCCTGTTGGCCGGCCTTGTATTCGGAGCGGTGCTTCAGCTCATCTACGGTGTTGAAGATACCGTCATAACACAGACGACCGACTGGATGGCGATCGCCGGTGACGGTTTCGTCCGGCTTCTGCAGATGATCGTCATGCCGCTCGTATTCATTTCCATCCTCGGGGCATTTGCCAAGATGGATATGCAGGAAAAATTCCTGAAATCAGGAATGAAGATCATCCTGATACTGCTCGGCACGACAGCGATAGCGGCTGCGATCGGCATCACTGCGGCTCTGCTTTTCAACCTCGATGCTTCAAGCCTCAATCTTGGTGACGCAGAGAACGAAAGAGCCGCTTCCCTCGAAACGAGCGCCCAGGAAGTCGAGGATCAGACACTGCCACAGCAGCTGGTTTCACTGCTTCCTGCTAATCCGTTCCTTGATTTTACAGGCGAACGTGCAACATCAACGATCGCAGTCGTATTCTTCGCGGTCTTCATGGGACTCAGCCTGGTCCGCCTGATCAGGAGCAACCCTGAAACGGGCGAAAAGGTCAGAGCCGGCATCATAGCCGTAAACGAATGGGTCATGCAGCTGGTAAAAATCATACTTGCACTGACCCCGTACGGAATATTCGCCATCATGGCAAACACAGTAGCCACTTCAGATTTCCAGGCCATCTATGATCTCGGATTGTTTGTAGTCGCATCATACGCCGCATTGATCACAATGTTCCTGGTTCATCTCGTCATTATTTCACTGACCGGTCTGAACCCCGTCCAGTACTTCAAGAAGACATCTGAAACGCTGTTATTCGCATTCACTTCCCGTTCCAGTGCAGGTACGCTGCCCCTGAACATACAGACACAGAGAATCCGTCTCGGTGTACCATCAAGCATCGCCAACTTCTCCGGAAGTTTCGGACTCTCCATCGGACAGAACGGCTGTGCAGGAATCTACCCGGCAATGCTCGGCATCATGATAGCACCGGCCGTCGGCATTGAGGTCAACGCCACATATATCATCACGCTGATTGCCGTGACAGTCATTGCCTCCCTCGGCATCGCAGGCGTCGGCGGCGGTGCAACATTTGCCGCCATCGTAGTGCTTTCCACTATGAACCTGCCGATCGCACTTGCAGCTGTACTCATTTCGGTGGAACCGCTCATCGACATGGGACGTACAGCACTTAACGTCAGCGGCTCAATGGTGTCCGGCACTGTCACTGCCAAGACCAACGGTCAGATTGATAAAGATGTTTATAACTCTCATAATCTGGATGAGCTGACTGCTGAAGTCTAAACCGATCATCCATACCGGATCCTTATTTCAGGATCCGGTATTTTTATTGAAAAATCATATTAATATGACAATTTATTTCAAAAAGAAACGCTTCTACGCTTCTCTGTGCTTTCCTGGCTGAAAAACAATGTATATACAATGAAATTTTTAAGATTAAATTTCAAAACAAATTGTATGAAAACATTATATTTTATCGCAATCCGAATATAATATTATACTTCTCCGATATACTTTATTCTTTTTAAAGATTGTCATATAGGCTTTTTAAAACCCACCTTTCCCCTCCTTTCTTAGATATAAATGCATAGAACATATATTTTTTAAAATAAAATTACTAATTCGATTGTATTTAACTTCTTCTCTGTTATACTTGCATAAAACAAAAAATTCTAAAAATTTTCAAAACATTGGAGAGGGAGAGGCTTATGAAAAAGTTCATGTTTCTGCTCATGGCATCAATGCTGTTTCTGAGTGCCTGCGGCGGTTTTAATCTCGGGGAGAATGATTCTTCCGGCGGGGATGGTTCAAATGAGGAGGGCGATTCTGAGGAAACCACTGCTTCCGGTTCTGAAGAGGCAGAGGAAGGAGAAAAGATCGTCCTTGATTTCTGGACATATTGGGGGTCTGAACAGAGACGGCCGGTAATCGATAAGATCATCGAGGACTTCAACAATTCACAGGATGGAATCGAAGTAAAGCATACGTATGTGCCATGGGGCGATATCTGGACAAAGAACCTTGCGGCCATTGCGGCCGGCGACCCGCCTGATGTTATCATCAACGATATCAATACAGTAAAATTGAGGGCTCAGGAAGGTCAGATTGAACCGATTACGGAGTACTTGGATGAAGAGACGAAAAACAGTTTCTATGACCAGATGATGGAAGCGTCCACTTTCGAGGATGAAATATATGCACTGCCTTTCAATACGGATACACAGATCCTTTTCTATAACAAGGATCAATTCGAGGAAGCCGGCCTTGATCCCGGCTCACCGCCATCTACATGGGCAGAAGCAGAGGAGTACGGCAATCAGCTTGACATCCAGGAAAACGGGGACTTTGAACGCATCGGTTTCTATCCTCTGATCGGCGCAGGAAACGATGTCTGGATGGTAAACGCACTGGGCGAAAACTACATTACCGAAGACGGAGAGGTAAACATCAACACGCCTCCTGTACAGGATACTTTTGAGTGGATCCTTGGCCAGAAAGAGAAATATGGGGAGAATACAATCACTTCCATAAATTCACAATTCGAGAATGCCCAGCAGGACCCTTTCATGTCGGGTAAAATTTCGATGATGGTACAAAATGCAAACTATTATGTGGAGCTGCGCGATTTTGCGCAGGATATGAACTTCGGTGTTGCACCCCTCCCTGAAAAAGAGGAAGACTCCGGCCACACTTCATGGGGCGGCGGTTTTGTTGCAGAGGTGCCCAAGGGGGCTAAAGACCCTGAGGCTTCCGCCGAGTTCATCAAGTATCTGACCAATCATGCCTCACAGCTCTACTGGGCGGAAAACAACTTCGACCTCGTTGCCAATGAAGAGGCAAGCATCGCGGCTGCAGAAAGTGATGAATTCTCCGATAAAGGTCAGGAAGTCTACAGCCTGATGATTGAGAATATGGAGCGGACACAACTGACACCGCAGCCCGTGGTGGCACCGGATTATGCCAGCACAATCAACCCGGTCTTTGAGTCCATCATCAGTGAAAAGACAGACGTCGATGAAGGGCTGGAAAAAGCACAGACTGAACTCGAACGGATCGTCGAGAATAATAAATAGATGGGTGGTATGGAATGAACAAGAAGAAGGAAAATATATACGGTTATATTTTCATATTACCCTGGATCATAGGATTTCTCGGACTGACACTCGGCCCTTTGCTCTTCTCCCTGGCTGGAAGTTTCACCAACTATAATGTGACTTCACGGATGGACTTCATAGGATTCGAAAACTACAGCAGAATGTTCGCGCACGATGACCTTTTCTGGACATCACTGTATAATACAATGTATTTCGTGCTGTTTTCAGTCCCTCTGACGACAATTGCAGCCATTCTGATTTCGACCATGATGAATCAGAGCATCCCGGGCATGCGCATATTCAGGACGATCTACTACCTGCCGGCGATACTTTCCGGCGTGGGCGTCTACCTGCTCTGGATGCAGCTGCTCGACCCGTCAACCGGGCTCATCAATCAATTCCTGGACATATTCGGTATAGAGGGGCCGAACTGGCTGTTCGATGCCGGGTGGGCGAAGCCGTCACTCATCTTCATGAAATTGTGGAGTGCCGGTGGCAGCATGCTGCTTTATCTGGCTGCCATGCAGGGCATATCGAAGACATTGTACGAAGCAGCCGTCATGGACGGCGCCTCCCGTGCCCAGCTGTTTTTCAAGATTACACTGCCGATGGTCAGTCCCATCATATTTTTTGACATCGTGACCAGCACCATCGGTTCATTCCAGATTTTCCAGGAAGCATATGTCATGAGTGCCGATAACGCGGGAGCACCGGAAAATTCACTGCTGTTCTACAACCTTTATATGTGGATCAAGGCCTTCAATGTATTTGACATGGGCTATGCAATGGCAATGTCCTGGATCCTGTTCATCATCGTACTGCTTTTGACACTGCTCAATTTCAAATTATCCAAACGCTGGGTCCATTACGAGGGGGATTGACATGTATAACAACGGAAAGATGAAATTCTGGCGTGCTTTCAATTTTGTACTTCTGCTGGCCGGAAGCCTCTTCATGATAGCACCGCTGTTCTGGATGATTTCCATCTCACTGAAGACGATGGAGGAGATCTACCGGGGGGAATTCACTTTCATCCCGGAAGACATCCAGTTCTCGAACTTCACTGATATATTCACAGTCGCCCCATTCGGGACGTATTTCATCAATACGGCAGTCATTACTGTCATCGTGGTACTGGCCAATGTCTTCGTCAATGCGTACATTGCATACGGGTTTGCCAAGATCGAATTCAAGGGGCGTGGGCCCCTTTTCATCATCGTTCTGTCGACCATGATGCTGCCGGGATTCATCACACTGATACCACAGTATGTCATATTCGCCAAGCTCGGTCTTGTGAATACCTATTATCCCTTGATACTGCCGGCACTGTTCGGAAGTGCATTCAACATCTTCCTGCTCAGACAGTTTTTCAAAGGTGTGCCCAACAGCATGATCGAAGCGGCAAAAATGGAAGGTGCGAACCATTTCCAGATATTTTTCAAAATCGCCCTTCCAATGATCAAACCGGCACTGTTCACCGTCGCAATCTTCTCATTCAATGGTGTGTGGAATGACTTCCTCGGGCCGCTGCTCTACCTGAATGATGAGTCGCTCTACACACTCCAGCTCGGTCTGCAGGTGTTCAAGGAACAGTCCAACACCCAGTGGAACTATCTGATGGCAGGATCACTGCTCGTCCTTCTGCCTGTCATCGTGCTGTTCTTCTTCTTCCAGAGGTACTTCATCGAAGGATCGAATATACTCGGCAATACGGACGAAAAATGATGTCAGACATCCGCTTCTGTTATAATTGGGCTATGCAGATAGGAGGATGAATATGAAGTCAATGACACCCTTCCTGATGTTCGAAGGCCGTGCAGAGGAAGCGCTGAATTATTATATTGAGGTTTTCGCGGATGCGGAAATCCGCTATGTAAACAAATACGATGAAGAAAATCCTGAGCTGGAAGGCAAGATCATGCAGGGGGTAATCCGCATCCATGACCAGCTCATCATGATGATGGACAGCAATGCCCCCCATGAATTCACGTTTACGCCAAGCATGTCTTTTTTCATAGAATGCAGATCGATGATGGAAATTGAAAACTATTACCGGAAGCTCAAGAAAAAAGGCGCCATTCTGATGCCTTTGGATGAATATGGATTTTCCGACAGCTTTGGCTGGATTCAGGATCAGTTCGGTGTTTCCTGGCAGCTGAACTTTTCCGGATAGATAAAAATGCCGTCCCTCTTCTTGTCAGGGACGGCATTTTTCAGTTCAATTATGCAGTTTTTCTGTTAAAGATTCTGCTGAAGAAAGATTTTTTCGCTTTAACATCTTTCTTGCTCTGTGAAATGTGGCTGTAGCTTTCAGCGATTTTTTTGTACTCTTCCATGCGAAGGTCTGCAGAAATACGATCTGTTGAGAACATTTTGTTTCCTCCTATTTTGTAATTCATATTTATATAAATATCATTATTACCGTTTGTTTACAGTTACATAATACCATTATATCAATGTCTCATCAATGATTATGTGAATTTTTTACCAAAGTAAATATATTGATAATTTTTAAATAGTTTTATTTTTTAATGTAATAATATGTTTAAAATTTCACCTTTGGATTTGTTTA
>DXHR01000021.1 GCA_019113295.1 Candidatus Salinicoccus stercoripullorum
TTTTGTTACTTATATTATATCATTCTGATTAATATATTCAAATGATAAAAATTTATGGTATCGGATAGCAACTATAGCAATTCAATAATACATTTATATAAATAAATTATTTGGTGGTGTGAATATTGGTAAAAAAAGGAGATTGTAAAATTTACAATTGATTTTGAGTTTACAGAGGGCGAGGATACAAATGCAGTAATATCAGATATTGTCAGCTTTCATGATGGACAAAATATTCATGAAAGAATGGAAAAGGCTGAGAGTGTCGCTAAGGAGCTTGGGGAAAGTCTCAAAAATAAAATCATTGAAGATGAGTTTATATGTGTGGATATTACTTTTTTTCGTAGTAATTTAATTAAAGCATTTACATTAAAACCTGACTATGACAGTTTAAAATAAGAGTTTTTCAGGGCAATAAAAGGGCAAACCATCTGGGAAAGGGGAAATAGTATTGGAAATCTTCTTAAGAAAATGATTGGGAAAGGTTGATTTAAAAGGATTTTTATTAACTCTTGTAGAGGGATAATTAGAGATCTTCATTGAGTGGGAATAATAATCAGAGAACACAAATTTTTATAGCAATAATTCGTACCTGAAAGTTGAATCTGGACTAACTTTCGGGTATTTTTATTTTCAAAAGCGGTCTGGGTACCATTCTGTTAAAATGATAGTTAACTGACTGAATGAGGTGGATACATATGGAATTAATTTATAAAGGCAAGACCAAGGATGTATATCAGGAAGAGAATGGACAGATTGTGCTTTATTTCAAAGATGACATGACGGGTAAGGATGGTGTGTTTGACCCGGGTGAAAACCAGGTGGGACTGAAGGTTGAAGGGTCGGGGAAAGCGGGCCTCCAGATGACGGGCTTCTTCTTTGAGAAATTGAATGCAGCTGGTGTGCCGACCCATTATGTGGATTCGGATATTGAAGCGCGTGAGATGCGTGTTAAAAAGGTTTCTGTGTTCGGTGAAGGGCTGGAAGTGATCTGCCGTTTCAAGGCAGTGGGCAGCTTCATCCGCCGCTATGGCGATTATATCGAAGAGGGTGCGGAATTGCCGGCATATGTGGAAATGACTTTGAAGGATGACGAACGACAGGATCCCCTGATCAATGAAGCGGCCCTCGAGGCTCTGAATATATTGAAGCCGGGTGAGTACGGGGAGATTGAGGAACTGACTGTAAAGATCAGCGAACTTGTCAAAGATGAACTGGCCCGGAGGGACCTTGATCTGTATGACATAAAACTGGAGTTCGGACGGAATGAAGAAACTGGTGAGGTGCTGCTGATCGATGAGATTTCCGGCGGCAATATGCGGGTGTATAAATCCGGAGAATATGTTGAACCGTTGAAATTGAATTCATTCCTTTTTAATGGATGATACAGGGATTTCAGAGCTATGGAAAGAACATTGGCCGGGTGCGGGATGGTGAGTGGATACTGTCCGGCATCCGGGTTTTTGGGTTTGGTGGGGGTATCTGCCGACTGTCTGCAAAGTCTTTGATATAAAGTATATCCGAAAGACTGCTCTAAATTTGCGGAAATAGTTATTTAAACTTCAGCCGCGGACAGGTATAATAATCTAGTTGAGGTTTTTAATATTTATATTCAAGGTGAGGTTTTTTATGAAAGTACAATTGTTTGGCGGTATTCTTTTGATGGGGCTTCTGACTTCCGGCTGCAGTGACGCAACGTCGGATTCTGATGTGTCTGTGGAATCGGAAAGCGAAGCAGATATCCAAGAGGAAGAGAAGACCGAAGAAAGTAACGAGTCTGATGTTTCAGAAGACGGGGAAACCGAAGAAAGCGGCGAGTCTGATGTTTCAGAAGACGGGGAAACCGAAGAAAGCAACGAGTCTGATGTTTCAGAGGACGAGGAAACCGAAGAAAACGGCGAGTCTGATGTTTCAGAGGACGAAGACGGTCCGGCTGTTTCAGAAGAGAAAAAGGATATACTGCAGAAAAAATTCGACGGAATGGAAAACAACCCATTTATTGAATCGATTACTCCGGAAAACGATTCTTATTCAGAAATTGTCGTAGTTGTCGATGAAAATGCACAAGGTATGTCAGCAGAGGCAGTGAGATCGAAAATGAGGGGAATGGGGAAATCCATCCGGGAAGCGACTGCAGGAGTTGTTCATGATGGAGATGGAAGTCTTCTTCCTATCACCACTTTCAAAAATAAAGACAATGATGTGATCGCTGAGTATGGCAGCAGGGAAAGGGAATCTGATATTACTTTCCATTGATATGCAGTCAAAGTGTCGGACATGCTCACATGACTGCACTGCGATTATCTATAGAATAATAAATGACCGCTCACAAAAGGGAGATCGCCATCCTGGAAAGTGAGGGGTCTTTTATTTGTTGAATCATATATTCGAGGTCCGTACTGACTTTTTCTGCGGGTGTATGGCCCGGAATAAGGGATGACAGGTATGGACAGTACATGGTTGTGTCAGCATAATCCATGGAATCTTAGATACTTCTCAATTAAATATTCAGATTTCAACAATAATACTGTATGATTGATTTAAAGCATATTTAGGGGCAGGAGTGAAAAGGGTGAGACTCTTATTATTTATAATATTGAGTGGCATCATCCTCGGTGGATGTAATCAGGAACAGCAGGCGGAGGATGAGAGTACAAGCGGGGAACTGGCATCTGAAGAGAATACTGGGGAAAATAGTGAGACAGAGGAAGAAGCTGTAGAGGAATCGGACAATCAGTCCGAATCTGAAGAGGAGACAGAAGATAGCAGCGCCGAAGGCAACGGTGATTCGGTAGAGAGCGAGGAGGAGCCGCCGGAGGATCTTCTGGGCGGCATGTCTTTCAAAGAGGGATACTGGATAAACTACAAGGGTGAGGATGATTCCCGTAACCATATGATGCGGTCGGATTATATCAATTATAATCCGGATAAGGAATATACCGTTACAGTGGCATCATATGTTTCCTATTATTATGGAGAAGAGTTCATCAAGACCAACAGCTACGGCCACGGCGGGCCCAAGGTCATAGAAAAGGTTCCCGAAGCGGACCGTGTGGTCATCAGTGTCGAAAAGGTGCGGGCGGATGAGCTTGAGTTTTATGATGCTGCAATGGAAGATGCTGTCGAAGACGAGGAAATGAATACGACACCTGAAGAATTTGTCGGGAGAGGCAGGCTCGTCGAGGAGAACCTCTCCGGTCAGATCATGTTCGGCCAGGAATTCCTCTCGGAGGATAACCTGATGCAGGGCGAAGTCATCGATGAGAATGGCAATTTTACAGAGGCAGAGGGTCATGCCGTCACAGAGGAGCTGGAATATGATCCATCAGAAAGTTACGCCATCACCGTACCCGCTTCGATCAGCTACTACAGAGGCAGCGAATTCATAGAGACGGTGGAAATTGAAGAAGCGCCCGCATACATTCCGGTGGTGGACGGCGCGAATTACATCAACATCAGCTTCGATGAAGAGTTCATATACGAGCTGAATATCATTGAAGTGGAATGATGATTGGATTACGCCGGGATTCCTGAAGAGCGGATATTGTACAGTACAGGCGTGAGGAACCGGAGGCGTCACTCCAGCAGCAGGTGCTGGAAAAGAAACGTTTCCCTGAAAAACAGGCGGTATGATGAAAGTTTATATCATCATGATACGCAGTCCCCGGTCAGTTTAGGGGGCTGCATTTTTTAAAACCGGGCGTTTATCAGTATTTGCTCCGTCGAAAGTTGTAAATCTCCCTGAAAAATAATTCGTAAGCGGATTCATTTGGTGAGAGGTGTTCTCTTGATATTATTTCCATGTTACGATATATGATGTTGTAATTATTTCGCTTTCCTATATAAATTAAATTATATCTGGACTTTGGATTGAGCCGGCATATTAAAATGCACTCAATACGGGGGTCTTTTTTATTTGTGTTTTAAATTCTGTGTTATTATTCACAAATATGACAGTCCCTGAACCGGATTTACTTTATTTATATAAGAAAACCATTCAATACAAATCTATTCAGGAGGGTTTATCAATGATCAACAAACCAAAGGTCACCCCGGTCTTTTATGTCTCTCTTTCCATAGCATTTGTATTCATTCTATGGGGGGCAATCTTCCCCGCAAATGTTGAGACAGTTCTGGGATACATCAATGACTTCATCTCAAACAAGTTCGGCTGGGTCTACATGCTGGCAATGACAGCTTTCGTCATTTTTGCAGCATTCCTGGTCATCAGCCCTTACGGTAAAATCAGACTGGGCAAGCAGAATGAAAAACCGCAGTACAACTATTTTACATGGTTCTCATTCCTGTTTACTGCGGGTATGGGTGTCGGTCTCGTGTTCTACGGTGTTACCGAGCCGCTTACCCACTATTATAATCCGCCGGTGACAGAGGGCGGAACAGCCCAGGCTTCACAGGAAGCATTGCAGTACACACTGTTCCACTGGGGATTCCATCCATGGGCGGTCTACGCTGTGGTCGGGCTTGCTCTCGCGTACTTCAACTTCAGACATAAGGCACCGCTGCTCATGAGTTCGGCACTGTCTCCGATACTCGGTAACAAATCGAGCGGATGGATGGGTACCGGCATCGATGTACTGGCCGTATTCGGTACGATTTTCGGTATCGCAACATCGCTCGGTCTTGGTGCAACTCAGATTACTGCCGGTCTGAGCTACAGTTTTGACGGGATAGAAAATAACATCCTGACGCAGACGATCATCATACTGATCATAACAGTCGCTTTCGTTGTCTCTGCAACTACGGGTGTCAATAAAGGAATACGCTACCTCAGCATGGGTAACGTGGTCATCGCCATTGCACTGATGGTCTTCGTGTTCATCTTCGGCTCATCCTTACAGATGATCGAGTCATTCATGACGAATACCGGCAACTATATTCAGAATCTGGCAAGTATGACGTTCAATATGAATTCATTCGTCGGGGACAGAAGCTTCCTGAACGACTGGACTCTGTTCTACTGGGCTTGGTGGATTGGCTGGGCTGCCTTCGTCGGCAGTTTCATCGCGCGTGTTTCACGCGGCCGGACCATCCGTGAATTCATCCTGGGTGTTACCGGTGTGCCGGTACTGTTCAGTGCCATCTGGTTTGCCATCTTTGGTGTTGCAGGCATTGAATCCGATAATCTCCTTGGCGGCGGTCTCTACAGCCTCGTCGAATCCCAGGGCAACGAAGTGGCACTGTTCGCCTTCCTGGAAAACTATCCGGCAGCAGCTCTTGTCATGGGTATCGCAGTGTTGCTCATCGCATCATTCTTTGTCACTTCAGCAGACAGCGGTACATTCGTACTCAGTATGCTGACAACAGGCGGCGCACTCAATCCACCGCTTAAAGTGAAGCTGATCTGGGGCGGTGTCCTTGCCGGAACGGCAATCGTACTTCTCTGGTCAGGCGGCCTGAGTGCCCTTGAAATGGCTATGCTCATTGCAGCATTCCCGTTCACATTTGTTGTCATCCTGCTCGCCATATCACTGTTCAAAGCTCTGCGCAGCGAACACGATATTCTCGAGCTTGAAAGAAAGCAACTCGTCTATGAACCGGACTACAGGGAACAGACACAAAAAGAACTTGAAGAAAAACGTGTCGCATTCGAAGAGACACTTCCGGACGAAACGGCACCTGACACAGAAGAACCGGAAGACGGGAAATAGAAGTATGCATGAAGCGGCGGCTGACTCTTGTATGAAGAGCAGCTGCCGCTTTTTTCATTGATCATCCAACAGCCCCCTCAGTTTGATTTCAGCATCCTCATCCTCCATCACGTAATCGGTGATGAATCTGGCCGCCCTTTTACGGCTTTCATATGAATAGGGCAGGTCTTCAGTATCATCCACCAGGGAATGATACAGCGTGTAAGGAGTCATCTGTCCGGTTTCAAGCAGATGTCTGTATTTGTCAGCAGTGAAATTATCGATGTTAAAATGACTCCCCGCAAGAATACTTTTGAATGATCGATAGCGCATTATTGACTGGAGTATGATGAGCATCGCGAAATTGTTGAGATAGTGGACAGCGGATTCCGTGTCTTCCAGCCCCTCCTGATGGAAGTGGGAGAGGAGCCGGAAGGCTTTGATCGCATCGTATTTATTTTTATTGTGGATGGTATTTTCAACCTTTTCGCGCAGTACACCTGTGACGACTTCATCTGAAGTTTTTTCAGGATGCGCCCTGTAGTAGTCATAGGCCTCATATACACTGATGTGCCCGTTGAAATGGAAGTAATCTATGAAATCTGTCTGTTCAAGGAAAGCTCTGCAGTCCTCTTTGACAGTATAGACGCTTTTAAGGGTCTCGTTCCCGAGATCTATGATGTTTCTGTTCTCTGTGATCCTTTCGATCAGTGCACTCTTGTTGCCGGAGACCTTAATACCACTCTGCTTCAACAGGTTTTTAAGTTCCGGCACTTTCAATTTTTTCAAAGTGACCGAAAGGTCATCATTTCCATAGATGATGCCTTTATCCAAAAGGCTTTCTATCAGATTCCGGGCCTCTGTTCCATATTGAGTCAGCCAGAAGTCGTACATTACCGCTTCGTCATGGGTCCTGCCATTGACAAAATGCATGTACAGTACTTCAACTGCATTCAGTTCCATTACTTCCACCTCCTTTAAGTACAGTTTACCCGCATGAAAGTAATGTATGGAATTTTTTATTGCAAAGATGAAAATTTGATTTAGAAAAAATTTAAACAAAGGAGCGGATACGCAAAGATTGCAGGGTCGATTTCCCGGTCTTTCTGCATATTCCTCCATTCCATATTGTAAAATGCCCAGGTATGGTGTAAAATTTATAAGGTTAAATTTGGAAATGTTTTTATCACAGGTTCGCAAACTCCCTGTATAAAAAACTAAGGAGATTGATATTATCAAAAACAGAACGCTTGTTTATAATGCCCTGCTTGCGGCAATCTATGTTGCACTGACCGTGATAAACCCCATCGGTACGATGGCGATACAGATCCGGGTCAGCGAGATGCTCGCGGTCATTCCGTTTTTCAACCGTAAATACATTCCGGGGATCATCCTGGGTGTCGGTATCGCCAACCTGTTTTCCGGGCTTGGTGTCCTGGATGTAGTGGTCGGTGTCGGCATTGCTGTCATATCGTATACGCTCAGCCACTTCATTAAAAATGTCTGGATAAACGCGGGACAGTACAGTCTGCTCTGCGGTATCTTTGTCGGTCTGATGCTGTGGATGGTGGCCGGTATCCCCTTCTGGTTCAGCTTCGTCACCATTACCATTTCGACGCTGATCACGACTTTTGCCGGTACATTCATATTTGTCAAAATCGGCGACAGGATTCTGCCTGCGCTGAAATAAAGGCTGCCGCAGCCCCTGAGTCCCATAAGACACAGGGGCTGTTATATTTCCCGGGGAATATTTATTACTTCAATATCTTCATGGCATCTGCGGCCTGGCGGGCATTCGGGTCTTTTTCATAGCAGTCCTGACTCAGCTTACATGCAATATACAAGAGGGTGACCATGTAAAAAGATGCAGGAGTGATTGCATTTGGAAAATGTGAGCAGCCATATGTTGATTTTCAAAAATCTGGTATATTATACTTTATCAGAAACGATTTAGGAGGCTGTCATGAGAAATATCATAAAAAAATGGTCGGCGGTGGCCCTGTTGCTGCTTGTACTCATCCCGGCTCACGGAATATCGGCAAATACGGAAGAAGAACCGACTGTGGAGGAGTCGGCGGAACAGCCTTCGGTTGAGGAATCGACCGAGCAGCCTCAGGATGAGGAATCCACTGAGGAACCGGAGAACAACTACAGCAATACCGAAGAGGAGTATCCGGAAGACTCCATACCTCCGCAAAATGAACAGCCTCGATACGAGGAGCCGGTTGAGGATTTCTATCAGAGCTATGAGGAACCTGCCGGGGAATATTATGAAGAACCATCTGCAGAGCAGACGGCTGAAGAAACGGTTGAGGAATATACAGAAGAGGTTACTGAGGAAGCGCCGGAGGAGCAGACCGCTGAACCCGAAGAAGAGGCCTATGCAGAACCTGAAACGACCGAGGAACCCGCTGAAGTGACGATCAATCACAAAGAGGCGGAAGTATTTTCCATAACAGGCGAAGTTGTAGAGGGTGACACAGGAATGGAAAATGTTACTGTCATACTTTCGGGAGATGGAGAAAAGGAAGCGGCCACCGATGAAAACGGCACGTTCTCGTTCAAGGAAATGCCTCCTGGAGACTATGAACTGCAGATGGAAGTGCCGGATGGATATACTGCAAAGAAAGAAAAAGCCAGTCTGACGATAGAGGACCGGGGCAAGCGGGGAATAACATTTGTGCTGGAGGAAGCTCCTGTGGAAGAGGGTGTGGAAACACATGATCGTGTCATGTCAGGTGCAGATGAATCCCCGAATAATATGCCATTGATTGTAACGGGTGCCGTGCTGCTTGTACTTATGCTGATTTTGTTTGCTGTAAAGGCTTTGAGAAAATAGGAATAGATGTGTTTTAGCCGTCTGCAAAGGCGGCTTTTTATATACAGTCAGTTTTTTCAACCCGGGTTAAACAGAGTGTCCATTACTTTTCACAAGGTTTGTAAGCCTTTACACTACTGTATAGACATGTTATAGTTAAAGCGATATTACTCAAAATAGAAGGAGTGTGGGAGTAATGGCGGTAAACCGTGACGAGGTCAAACAGATAATCGATGCAATCGGCGGGCAGGAGAACGTCAATGCGGCGACACACTGTGTTACGCGGCTGCGCCTGGCTCTGAATGATGAATCCAAAGTGGACAAAGAGAAACTGGATTCCATCGATTTGGTCAAAGGGTCATTCGCAGCGAACAATCAATTCCAGATTGTTATCGGTCAGGGGACGGTCAATGAGGCATTCAAGATTTTCGAAGAGGAGACGGGTAAAGGCGGCGGCTCGAAAGACGAAGTCAAAGCTGCTGCTGCCCAGAAAATGAATCCGCTTCAAAGGTTCATCAAGATGCTGGGGGATATCTTCATCCCGATCCTGCCGGCCATCGTTACAGCAGGTCTTCTGCTCGGTCTGAACAACGTGCTTACCCTGGAAGGTCTTTTCTGGGAAGCTGACTCGGTGATTACACGCTTCCCGGGCATCGAAGGTATCGCGAGCATGATCAACTTCATTGCCGTGGCGCCGTTCATCTTCCTGCCGGTGCTCATCGGCTGGTCTGCGATGAAAGTGTTTGGCGGGAACCCGCTGCTCGGTATCGCACTTGGTGTGGCCCTATGTCATCCGGATCTTGCAAGTCAGTACGGACTCTTCGACAGTGAAGCCGGAGAACTTGCGGATATTCCTACGTGGAATGTGTTCGGACTGGAAATCCAGCAGCTGAACTACCAGGGACAGGTCCTGCCGGTGCTGGTGGCGACATGGGTGCTTGCAAAAGTTGAGCTGTTCCTGAACAAACGTGTACACGATATGTTCAAACTGCTTGTGGTTGCGCCTGTTGCACTTGTTGTTGTCGGTATCCTTACTTATACCATCATCGGTCCGATTACACTGTGGGGCAGTAATATTATCTCGGATAGCATTGTATGGCTATTTGAAAACGCAGGTATCGCCGGTGGTTTTGTGTATGGTCTGTTCTACGCACCACTTGTAATTACAGGGATGCACCATATGTTCCTGGCAATGGATCTGCAGCTCATCGGTACTACCGGTGGAACGTATCTGTGGCCGATCCTGGCGATCTCCAACATTGCACAGGGTTCTGCCGCATTCGGCGCATGGATGGTCTACCGCGGCCAGAAAAAGAAAAAAGAGGAAGGCCTGGCAATGACCTCGGGTATTTCCGGCTGGCTCGGCGTTACTGAACCGGCGATGTTCGGTGTGAACCTGCCGCTTAAATATCCTTTTATTGCCGCAATAATCACTACATCAATAGTGGGCGCAATATTTGGGGCCAACGCCTTGACTGCAGCCAGTGTCGGCGTCGGTGGCGTACCCGGTGTCATCTCGATTACTGACGGCTTCTGGCTGCTGTTTACGATCGGCATGCTGATCGCCATCGTGGTGCCGTTCCTGCTGACACTTCTGTTCTCAAGATTCGTCAAGGATGAAGCGAAAGACATGGTGGACGTAGACTAACTATAAGAAGGAGTTTTTATATTGGCATCCAATGACTGGAGAAAATCAGTTGTTTATCAGATCTACCCGAAATCTTTCAAAGATACGACGGGCAGCGGGGAAGGAGATATTCCAGGTATCATGGAAAAACTGGATTATTTCAAGACGCTGGGTGTCGATTATATATGGCTGACGCCTGTCTATAAGTCTCCGATGAATGATAACGGCTATGATATCAGCAATTATTATGAAGTGAACCCGCAGTTCGGTACGAAAACGGACCTGGAAAACCTGCTTGAGGCGGCACATGGGCATGGTCTCAAAGTGATGATGGATATAGTCATCAACCATACATCCACATCCCACAACTGGTTTGTCGAATCCAGGAAGTCCAAAGATAATCCATACCGTGATTACTATATCTGGAAAGATGGGAAGGATAATGCCCCGCCGACCAACTGGGAGTCCAAGTTCGGCGGCAATGCCTGGACCTACGACAGTGCATCCGGCCAGTATTACCTGCATCTTTTTGATGTTTCCCAGGCAGATCTCAACTGGGAGGATGAGAATCTCCGCAGGGAAATCTATGAGATGGTCAATTACTGGATAGATTTCGGGGTGGACGGATTCCGTTTCGATGTCGTCAACCTCATTTCAAAAGGAGCGTTTGAGAATTCCGACGGCCCGGGCAAGGAGTTCTACACCGACGGTCCGAAAGTCCACGAATATCTCAACGAACTCAACCGCAATACTTTCGGGGACAAGGAAATCATGACCGTGGGGGAAATGTCCTCCACGACAATCGAACACTGTCTCAAATATACGAATCCTGAACGCCGTGAACTGAACTCTGTATTCAACTTCCATCACCTCAAAGTCGACTATCCCGGCGGAGAGAAGTGGACGCTTGCGGACTTCGATTTCATTGAACTGAAACGGATCCTGATGGACTGGCAGGTCGCAATGGACGAAGGCGGCGGATGGAATGCAATTTTCTGGTGCAACCATGACCAGCCGCGCATCGTTTCCAGGTTCGGCTGTGATGATACAGAGGAGAAGCGTGTGAGGAGCGGCAAGATGCTGGCGATTGCCCTGCATGGTCTGAAGGGAACCCCTTATATCTATCAGGGCGAGGAGATTGGAATGACCAATCCTAAATTTACACGGATCGATCAGTACAGGGATGTTGAAAGCCTGAACGCATACAGCGAACTGAAAGAGCAGGGGATGGATAATGCCCGTGTCCTGGATATTCTCGGCGCAAAATCACGGGATAACGGCAGGAGTCCGATGCAGTGGAATAAAGACCGCCATGCCGGATTCACATCGGGGGAGCCTTGGATGGATATCGCTGAAAACTATGAGAATATCAACGTCGAATCAGCGCTTGAAGACAAAGGCTCCATATTCTACACGTATCAGAAACTGATCAGCCTGCGCCATGAAATGGATCACTTCACATACGGCAGTGTTGTACCGCATCTCATGAAAGACTATGCGCTGTTCGCATACGAGCGCGTATATAACGGAGAAACTATTACGGTGATTGCGAATTTCAGGGACGAAACAATTCCGTATCCGGAGGGACTGGATACGGCGGGCGACACACTCATTTCAAACTATGGTGACAGAGCGGAGGAGCTCAGACCTTTTGAAGCACTGATGCTGCATAGACAAACGAAGTGAACAGATGTATCATAGGTTGTGATTTCAATAATGCCGGAAAGTGACAGGGTGAGCGCCATGAGTTTGAACAAATACAACCAGATTTACCGCGAAATATCCACTGACATACAAGAAGGCAGATATGAAAAGGACGATGTACTGCCATCTGAACATCGGCTGGTTGCAACGTTTGACGTTTCCAGGGAAACAGTGAGGAAAGCACTCAATCTTCTGCAGGAAAATGGATTCATACAGAAGATGAAAGGCAAGGGGTCTGTCGTCATATACGATTCTTCAATGGATTTTACCGTCTCCCATCTGACAAGCTTCAAAGAGATCCAGCAGCTGAAAACGAAGCAGTATACGACTTTGGCAGTGGAACTCGAGCAGTATCCGGCCGAACAGTTTCCCCATGTGATGCAGGCTCTGGAGCTTTCGCCGGAAGACCGGGTCTGGCAGCTGATAAGGCAGAGGAAGCATGAGGGGCAGACCCACATTGTCGACATGGACTATTTCCTCGTGGAGATGCTCCCCGGTCTCAACACTAAGATTGCAGAAGACTCGATCTATGAATATATAGAGAAAAAACTGGGCTTGACGATTGCTTATTCCCACAAAGAAATCACATTCGATGCCATGACGGACGAGGAGGCTGACCTCTTCGATCACAGCGTGCCACCGTATGTGGCAACAGTCCGTTCCGTCGTGCATCTGAATGATGCAAGCCCGTTCCAGTACAATGTATCCAAACACCTTGCGAGTGAATTCAAATTCGTGGACTTTTCAAGACGTTTCCACGGGGAGTGATATGTTTGACTTGCATTGGTGTTTTGATTTTGATATGATTTAGTGTGCCGTGCTAAGTGGGGAGGTAGCGGTGCCCTGTACCTGCAATCCGCTCCAGCAGGACTGAATTCCGTTTTCGAGGACATTCGGTGTGAGGACTGCCTCAAATTCACCGGTGTTGAGATTCCGGTCCTATGCAATAGAACGTCATGAACCATGTCAGGTCCGGAAGGAAGCAGCATTAAGTGGCCCATTCTATGTGCCGTAGGGCAGCCGGAGTTGAGCTGGTGGTTTGAGTAACGCTTGTGCCGGGTGTTCAAAGAAACGGTGCACGGTTTACATATCGAATGACTGTATCTGATGATGCAGTCATTTTTTATTTGCTCTAAGTTATTAGGGGCAGAGTGTGAGATGTGATATAATAATGGACAGAAAATACTAATTACGGAGGTGCTGTTGAATGGAATATCAGGCTTTGTACCGGGCCTTCAGGCCGCAGACATTCCAGGATGTCGTCGGACAGAAGCACGTAACCAAAACATTGCGCAATGCCATCATCAGGGATAAAGAATCGCATGCCTATCTGTTCAACGGCCCTCGCGGGACCGGCAAGACGAGCATTGCAAAAATATTTGCGAAAGCCCTCAACTGCCGCTTCGGTCCCGAGGGTGAGCCCTGCAATGAATGCGACATCTGCATGAGCATTACCGACGGTTCTGCCAACGATGTGATAGAGATCGACGCCGCCAGCAACAACGGTGTCGATGAAATCAGGAATATAAGAGAAAAAGTCAGATATGCACCTTCTGAAACAAGATACAAAGTGTACATCATCGATGAAGTACACATGTTGACGACCGGCGCATTCAACGCGCTGCTGAAAACATTGGAGGAGCCGCCCGGCCATGCCATCTTCATCCTGGCCACAACGGAACCGCATAAAATACCGGCGACGATCATTTCGAGATGTCAGCGCTTTGATTTCAAAGCGATCGAAATCAGTGAGATTACCGGACGGCTGAAATACGTCGCGGATGCGGAATCCCTGGAATATGAAGATGAGGCGATCAATTATATTGCACGTACATCAGAAGGCGGGATGCGTGATGCCCTCAGCATCATGGATCAGGTCATCGCATACAGCAATGACCTGATCACGCTCGATGACGCTGTGATGATTACCGGAGGCATAAAATCCGAAGAGCTGAATGACTGGCTCAAATTGATAGAACAGAAGGATTCACGGGAGGCTTTTATTACCTATCACCGGTTTATCGATGAAGGGAAAGACCCCACCCGTCTGATCCATGAGCTTGTCTACTATATAAGGGACATCATCCTGATGAAGCATTCGGGAGAAGCGGATGAAGATGTCGCATTCTACCATACCGAGGATAAAGTGCTCTATGAAATGATAGATGTCCTGAATGATGCTATGGTAATGATGCGTTTTTCTGTGAATACGAGCGTCCACCTCGAAGTGGTCATCGTGAAGCTGATACAGGTACTCAACCGAAATGATCAGGCGGTTCAGGTGCAGGATGTCGACCTGTCCCACATTGAGCAGAAGCTGACTGAACTTGAACGCCGCCTGGCCAGCCAGCCACAGACGAATGCGGCGCCGGTGCAGGAGAAGACGCAGACGAGAAATGCCCCTTCAAAAGGGTTCTCCCTGCGTCAGATAGAAAAAGTGCTCGACCATGCCAACAAGGAAGATCTTGTGAAACTGAAGGATGCCTGGCCGAAAGTCTACCAGCATGTCGAAGAGAAAGGCTATCATTCACTCAGATCCCTGATCAAGGATTCGGAACCGGTGGCAGCAAGCGATACACATGTGCTGCTCAAGTTCCAAAGCGATCTGCACAGTGACCTGATCAATAAGGACGAGAAGAAGCGGGAAGAGCTGGAAATACTCATTCCTACCATCATAGACAAAAAGGTCAAAGTGGTCGGAGTACCGGATTCAAGCTGGCTGCAGGTCCGGCATGACTATATCCAGGAGAAAAAGGCCGGCAAGGAAAAGAAGGGCCCTTCCAATGAAAAAAAGCCGTCCGATGTCGCCAAAGAGATATTCGGCAATGATATAGTAGAAACACGGTCGTAATCGGTTTATTAAACCAGTTATTTCATATATAATATATAGATGATAATTCTAAACATATTTGGAGGAGAATATATATGCGCGGCGGAATGAACAATATGCAGGGCATGATGAAACAGATGCAAAAAATGCAGAAGAAGATGCAGGAGGAGCAGGAGAAGCTCAAAGATGAAAAAGTGGAAGGTACAGCAGGCGGCGGTATGGTCAAAGTGACGGTATCCGGACATAAAGAAGTGATCGATGTGGAAATCTCCGAAGAAGTAGTCGATCCTGATGATATCGAAATGCTGCAGGATCTGATCATTGCTGCAACAAACGAAGCAATGACGAAAGCGGATGAACTCACAAGTGAGCGTCTGGGCAAGCACACTAAAGGCATGAACATCCCAGGTATGATGTAATATGCATTATCCAGAACCAATATCCAAGCTGATTGACAGCTTCATGAAACTGCCGGGTATCGGGCCGAAGACAGCCCAGCGCCTGGCATTTTATGTTCTTAATATGAAGGAAGACGATGTCGTCAATTTCTCGAGAAGCCTCATGGAGGTGAAACGGGACCTTCAATTCTGTTCAGTCTGCGGACATATCACGGATATAGACCCCTGTTATATATGCAGCGATAAGAACAGGGACCGGAGTGTCATCTGTGTTGTCCAGGATACAAAAGATGTCATTGCCATGGAAAAGATGCGGGAGTATAAAGGGCTATATCATGTACTGCATGGTGCCATCAGCCCGATGGACGGGATCGGTCCGGAGGATATCAACGTAGCATCTTTGATAGAACGCCTGAAGGATGATGAAGTGAAAGAGATCATCCTCGCGACCAATCCGAATATCGAAGGTGAATCGACAGCGATGTACATTTCAAGACTTGTTAAACCGATCGGCATAAGATCGACCCGGCTTGCCAGCGGTCTTCCGGTAGGCGGAGATCTGGAATACGCAGATGAAGTCACTCTGTCCAAAGCGATAGAATATCGTACGGAACTGTAATGCATCATTCATGGAAGAGCCGGGCTGATTAAAAATAGCCGCCCGGCTCTTCCGATTTTTAAAAATATCAAAAAGGATGTTATAAAAATTGATGAAGGGGTATTAATACACTATCCCGTTTTTATGAATCCGTATCAAAAAAACTATTAACGGCTGGGTTTCATATAACGAAAGGTTTTGAACACTTGGTATATAAGGCTTCTGCAAAGATGCTATAAGATTAAATAGTAAAAAACAAAACTTTTTTTGCAAAAGGGTTGCACAAATCAAACAAACCCTGTATAGTAATATCTTGTCGGACGAAATAAAGCACCGACACAACAAATGTTACTGGAAGCATTAAAGGATGTAAAAAAGGTGTTGCATCTGATTCTCATCCGTGCTATACTAGTAAAGCAGTCAAAAAGAGAACATTGAAAACTGAATGACAATATGTCAACGTTAATTCCGAGAAAGTGACACACGATGTGTGTTGCAGATTGAGGCGGACAATATAAACGCAACTGATACTGGAACAGTATCATACGAGCTCAAGATG
>DXHR01000022.1 GCA_019113295.1 Candidatus Salinicoccus stercoripullorum
CACTGATGAAGACGTTTATCTATATATTGTTGCTGAAACTTACATCCGTCTTTGTATACAAGCCAATATACAAATTAAAGATTTTGCTGAAGTTAATAATGTTTTAAAGAACATTGGAATGCATGAATCTAATAAACCTATAGATGAATCATATTACTTACTGAATTGGTTGTTGATGCAAGAGAAAGAAGATGTAATGTTTGGTGTTGAAGGATCATTCAATGATTATACAGAGTTAGTATATTTGGATTTATCCCGAATATTTAATAAGAATCTGAAGAAGTTTATAAAACTAGATAAGAATGACAAAAATTTTATACTTAATGTCATAACAAATTATATTGAAGGAAAATATGGCGATGAAATACTATATGATAGTTATAATGATTTCGTTGTTAATTTCGATGAAATAGAAAGAAAAGAGTTTGATGGCAGCAAAATCAGTTCAGAAGATCTTTATTATTTAGCGGAAGAAATAAATGATGATCCTGGATGATCCTGATTAATGATATTTGCATCAAATCTAATATGAGGGAAAAGGAGGTATGAAGCATGTGGTAAGAGTCATTTGAGGATAAGTCAGGCAAGACCAAATACCGCTTTTATGAGCGTTACATTGACCCCTTAACAGGCAAGCGGAGACGTACCAGTGTTGTCATGAACAAAGATACCCGGCAGTCCGAAAAGGAAGCTCAGAAGCGTTTAAATGAGCAGATTGAGCAGCGTATTAAATCAAATGAGTCACATATGCCCGGTGTCGATAAACTCACATTTCATCAGCTGGCTGAGGAATGGTTTGAACGGTATAAGATTGCATCCGGCAGCAAGTCCGGCACGTTGCGATCAAAACGCCCCAGGTTGAACGTTATTTTAAAAAGCATCAATCCTGACATACTTTATAAAAACATCAATACTCAATTCATTCAAAAGTTCATTGATTCCAAACATAAAGAAAGCATGGGCAAGGCCACACTGTCAGATTACTTAACGGTCATCCGATTTATCATCAGACATGCCAAAAAGACTTATGGCATCACTTCGGATGTTGTTCTGGAGGACATAGAGATTCCTGTCACGGTCAAGACCATTGAAGAGGTTAAGAGTAAGCGGAATAACTTCCTGGAGCTGCATGAGGTAAAAGAGATATTGGAGTATGTCGATTATAAGATTAAGAATACTAAACGTGCAGATGTGACCAGGAACTTGAACATGATGAAATACATCATTGAGTTTCAAACATTGAATGGTATGCGGATCAGTGAGCTGTTGGCCATTGAAACCCACAATATTGATTTAGAGAATAAGAAGTTAGAAATAGATGGTTCCATCAATTGGATTACCCATGAAGGATTTTTCGGGGTTAAGGACACAACCAAAACAGAAAAGTCGTACCGTGTCATTGATATAACGGATCGGAGTTGTGAAATACTTAAAAAGGTTATGTTGGATAATAAAAAGGAATCCATGTGGAATGAGAAGTTTACTGATAAGGGATTTGTGTTTACCAGTGTGGCCGGTTCTCCTTTGTTTAAAGAGAAGGTCAATATATTGCTAAAAGAAGCCAGTGAGTGGTGTGGCCTGAATAAGAGGATAACAACTCACACATTGAGACATACACATATCAGCATGCTGGCATCGTTTGATGTGAGCCTTAAAACAATCATGGAGCGTGTCGGCCATACAGATCATAAGACTACGCTGCAGATCTATACACATGTCACTCAAAAGATGAATGATAAGATGATGGATAACCTGGAGAAAGTCATTATTTAGAGTATAAAGGAGAGGTATCAAATGGGATTCTTTAGTAGTGAAAGTGATGAAAAAAACAAACATGCCAGTAATACCTATCATTCTAAATTTAAGAAGCATTTAAAAGAAAAAGATGGTAAACAACATATTGTTTTTGTTCATACGCTATCCAAAATCTTTAACAAAGGTCTTGGTGTAGATGACAAGGTAACAATGGAGATAGATGAATTATTATCTCAAATGCAAGATGATGGTTATGAGGTTATTGATGTTCAGTTTACCACTCTCAAAGATCAAGGTTATGGAAAACACACCAATGAAGGATATCAAACAATGATTAGATACCGATAGTTTTTCCGACACTTTGCCCTGAAAGTGCCCTGAGAATAGAAAAAAGACATAATAAAAACCCTTGAAACGTTGATGTATCAAGGGTTTTCGTAATTATATTTATTACTGTTCTTCTTTTACATATGGGAGTAGTGCCATATGACGTGCACGCTTGATCGCTCCTGTGAGCTGGCGCTGATACTTCGCGGAAGTACCTGTAACACGTCTTGGAAGAATTTTACCACGTTCTGAAATGAACTTTTTAAGAAGGTCTACTTCTTTATAGTCAATGTGCGTGATGCCATTGGCTGTGAAGTAACAAACCTTTTTACGGCGGCGACCGCCTCTTCTTGGACCTGCCATGATTTTTCCTCCTCTGTGATTATTTTATCGCTGATCCGTCTCCGGGATCATTTCCGGACACTATACTATCAGAATGGTAGATCGTCGTCGCTGATGTCAACCGGTCCGTCTGCATTCGCAAACGGATTTTCCTCAGCCCTGTCCTGTCTGGACTGCTGCGGTGCCGGTCTTGACCCCGTCGACTGGTTGCCATATGCGCTTGTATAGCTGTCTGCGGAATTATTATTGTACTGCTGTTGTTGATTACCGCCTTGCCCTTTCGGTTCGAGGAATTGTACACTGTCACACACTACTTCAGTTACAAACACTCTCTGTCCGTCCTTATTGTCATAAGTACGGCTCTGCAGTCTCCCGTCAACACCCGCAAGACTTCCTTTTTTCAAATACTGGTTGACGTTTTCCGCCTGCTTGCGGAATACAACACAGTTTATGAAGTCGGCACCGCGTTCGCCATTCGAACTTGTGAACGGGCGGTTAACCGCCAGAGTAAAAGTTGCTACGGAAATGTTGTTTTGACTGACTTTAAGATCGGGGTCTTTTGTGAGACGACCAACCAATACAACACGGTTCAGCATGTAATCAACTCCAATGTGTTTTTAATTACTTGTTTTCTGCTTGTTCATCGCGGACAACGATGTGACGAATGATATCGTTGCTGATCTTGGCCAAACGGTCGAATTCATTCGTTGCTTCAACTTCAGAATTCAATTTGATGATCTGGTAGAAACCTTCTTTGTAATCTTCGATTTCATACGCAAGACGACGTTTGCCCCACTCTTTTGATTCGACGATTTCCGCGCCATTTGAAGTCAATAGGTTATCAAAACGCTCAACGAGTGCTTTTTTAGCATCTTCCTCAATGTCTGGACGGATTACATATAGAATTTCATATGCTCTCATCTTCTACACCTCCTTATGGTCTTTAACGGCCTGTTCCAAGGTGAAACAGGCAAGGAATAATTTTCATTACTCACAATCCGATATTATACCAGTGTTTTAGTCATTTTACAATATATATTACACATTAAATCTGAAATGAACGACGTCCCCGTCTTTCATGATGTACTCTTTTCCTTCGAGGCGGACTTTGCCCGCTTCTTTAGCTTTGGCTTCGCTTCCTGCTGCCACAAGGTCATCATAGCCCACCGTTTCTGCACGGATGAAACCTTTCTTGAAGTCAGTGTGGATGATACCCGCACACTCCGGCGCTGTCATACCTTTTCTGAACGTCCATGCGCGCACTTCCTGCACGCCTGCAGTGAAGTATGTTGCGAGTCCAAGCAGGTCATAGGACGCCTTGATCAGTTTATCCAGGCCAGACTCACTGATGCCGAGTTCTTCAAGGAACATTTCTTTCTCGTCTTCGTCAAGGACAGCAATCTCCTCTTCTACTTTTGCCGAGATGACGATGACTTCGGAGCCTTCCTTATCCGCATACTCCCGGATATTCTCCAGGTGCACGTTGCCTTCCGTACTGCCGATATCCTCTTCCGCCACGTTTGCCACATAGAGCATCGGCTTCTGTGTGAGCATATGGAAGTTCTTTACGTATTTCGCTTCCTCTTCGGAAAACTCCATTGAACGCACCGGCTGGTCGTTCTCGAGCCCTTCCCTGATCTTCTGGAGAATGGCCGCTTCCGCCATGGCATCCTTGTCTTTCTGCTTCGCCATTTTCTCCAGGCGCGGCAGTCTTTTCTCGACACTTTCAAGATCGGCAAGAATGAGTTCCATATTGATGATTTCAATATCATCCACAGGATTCACCTGGCCGGACACGTGCGTGACGTTTTCGTCGTTGAACGCGCGGACGACCTGGCAGATTGCATCCACTTCACGGATGTGGGCCAGAAATTTATTACCCAGTCCTTCACCTTTGGATGCACCTTTGACAATTCCGGCGATGTCCGTAAATTCAAATGCCGTAGGGACAGTCTTTTTCGGTTCGACCATTTCTGTGAGTTTATTGAGCCTCTCGTCCGGTACTTCGACAATACCGACGTTCGGATCGATAGTTGCAAACGGGTAGTTTGCAGCAAGCGCGCCTGCCTTTGTTATTGCGTTAAATAATGTGGATTTCCCAACGTTTGGCAATCCCACGATTCCTGCTGTCAGAGCCATTTATAATCACCTTTACAATTCATTTTTCACTTCACTGATTTCATCCGTTTTTCAAAATCGCGCCGCGGCATCATGATGACTCGTCCGCACTGTTCACACTTGATCTTGATGTCGGCGCCGAGCCGTGTGATACGGAACAGTCTGCTGCCGCATGGATGCTGCTTTTTCATCTCTACTACGTCATTCATCCCGTACTCTTTTTCCATATCATTCACCTTCCGTTTTATCATTTACCTCGAAATCCTGAATGTCCATTTTAGGAACGGAAATATATATGCCTTTAGTTGCGAGATGGTTTTTGATCCTTTTTCTCATGCGCCTTGTTGCCCCGAAGTGCTCCATCGGTTCTGTTTCGAGCATCACTCTCATGATGGCCTCACCATTTTCTATGCCCTGCAGGCCAAGAACTTCAGGCATGGAGACGAGTGTTTCTTCATCCCTCCATCTTTCCTCAAAATAGCTGCTGAGGATGGCTTCCACTTCATCAAGGTCCTCATCAAGCGACAGATTGATGTCCAGCATGGAAATCGCATTATAGCGTGAGAAGTTGATCACTTCACTGATTGAACCGTTCGGTACGACGATCAGCTCGCCTTCCCAACCCTGTATCTTCGTTGATCTGAGGCTGAAGGCGATGACCTCGCCCTCCCCGATTGGTGTGCCCGTTGAGTTTATCCTGACAAAATCACCTTTGTCGAACTGGTTTTCCAGAATGATGAAGAATCCTGTAATCATGTCCCTCACCAGACTCTGTGCACCGAAACCTACAGCCAGTCCGACGACGCCGGCACCGGCAAGCAGCGTGCGCACCGGAAGGTTGAACGTTTCAAGCACCATCATGATGATGACGAACCATATGATTACCATGGCAGCATTCTGCAGCACATTGATCAGTGTCTGATTGCGTTTCTCGCTGCCCCTGATCTTTGTCTTCGACTTCGATTTATAACTGAAGAAGTTGTCTATGACGCTGTTGGCGATTTTGACCAGAATCAGAGCGGCTATGATCAGTACGATTGCAGTCAGTACTTTTCCGCCCAGTTTAAGCCAGAGTTCCGGCTCTGTCAGGTCCGCCATGAGTTTCTCAACCACCGTAAGCGGTTCTTCTATCGTGTTGCCCAGTAAAGAATACAAATTTACACATCCGTTCTATGAATTTTCAAGTATTGAAATGATTCTTTTGAATTCCTCTTCGTCCTTGAATTCCAGGGAGATCGTCCCCTTTTTCTGCTGTCGGCTGATCTCTACATTCGTCCCGAATCGTTCCTTCAGCTTCGTTTCATACCGATTGATGAAAGCCGGCTTGTCCTGCACCTTCTTCCTTCTCTTCACAGAAGGTGCGGACAGGGATTTCACGTAGGCTTCGAGGGCCCTGACACTCAACTTCTCGTCCGCTGCCTTTTTTGCTGCCGCTTCCAGCAGCAGGGGATCTTTGAGCGGCAATAAAGTCCTGCCGTGTGCACCGGACAGTTCCCCTGCGCTGATCATCCGCCTTACACGGGGCGGCAGGTTGAGCAATCTGAGCATATTGGCGATATACGGCCTCGATTTCCCCAATCGTTCTGCGAGGGCATTTTGTGTGATGCCGAGCTCATTCATCAGCTCATGGTAGCTTCCCGCCTCCTCCAGAGGATTCAGGTTCTCCCGCTGCAGATTTTCGATGATTGCAAATTCCATCATCTGCCTGTCCGCCAGTTCTTTGACGATGGCCGGAATGGTTTCCTTTCCTGCAAGTCTGCTGGCCCGGAAACGCCGTTCGCCGGCCACTATGTCATAGCCTTTGATGGATTTCCTCACAATGATCGGCTGGATTACACCATGTTCAGATATGGAATCGGCAAGCTCCCTGAGACTTTCTGCATCGAATTCAGTCCTTGGCTGATATGGATTGCGGCGGATTTTCGTTATGTCCAGCATGAAGACTGTTTCATCCTTTCCGGGGTTTCCATACATTCCATCAAGTTCTCCGGCCATTGCCGTCACCTCCATCGTCTGAAACGACGCTGCTGCCGTCATCTTTTTTGGAATCACATATAATATTATATCAGCCTGCCGTCGTTTGTGACACCAAAACAAAACACTCACCGGAGTCAGTGCCTGTGAGTGTTTTATTTGAATATCTTTATGTTCACTTCATGGAATTCCTTCTGCTCGGAAGTGTCATAGGATACATCCAGGCCCCTGTGCCTGAGTTTTTCAATTTCACGGTTCAAGTCATTCAGCATGAATGACACATCATCTTTAAAATCAATTTCCCCATTCACATGCTTCAGCCGGTTTTTGACGGCTGTTTCCGTATCCTTCACCGTCAGATTCCCGCCTTTGATATCTGCGAGTACTTCCGTCTGTGATTCATCATCCAGACTGAGGAGGCTTCTCGCGTGACGTTCTGAAATATCCTGGCGTTGCAGTGCTTCAATCACCTCATCGGACAGTTTCAGCAGGCGCAGCTTGTTGGCGATGAACGACTGGCTCTTGCCCAGATTCTGAGCAAGGTTCTTCTGTGTGATGCCGTCCATTTTGAGCAGTTTCTGATATGCCCTGGCCTCTTCGATGGCAGAGAGGTTCTCGCGCTGGATATTCTCGATAAGGGCGATTGCCGCCGATTCGGTGTCTGTCAAATACTTTACGATGACTTCCGCCTCCTCGCGGTTCATCATCTTCAGCGCACGGAAACGCCGCTCTCCGGCAATGATTTCATACATGTCCTCTTCGATCGGTCTGACTGTGATCGGCTGCAGCAGGCCATGCTCTCCAATGGAGTCCGCAAGTTCTTTTATGTGATCGCGGTTAAAATCCGTACGGGGCTGATACCGGTTCGGGACGATATTCTCCAGCGGAAGAAGCTGCAGTGACACATCTTCTTTTTTCTCGTCGCTTTTGTCAATGAGTCCAAAAAGTCTGGAAAAAGGCTTTTTCATCTGCCTCACCTGCCTGTCATTTTAATGGCGATTTATTCGGCGTACCCGGTTTTCTCGGATACTTTTTCGGTGTCTTGTGTTTTTTTTCTATATCCATTATATACCGTTCGCTGTCCTCTTCGGGAAGCACGAAACTGTAGGTCTCCCGCACCCGGCCGCCGAGCAGATTGAGCGCAAAACTGCTCTCGTCCAGCTCCTCAAGCCCTCTTTTGCCTTTCAGCACTATGAAGCTTCCACCGGTCCGGACCAGTGGAAGACAGAGTTCGGCGAGGACATTCAGCTGTGCAACCGCACGTGCTGTCACGATATCAAAATTGTGGCGCTGTGCGCCCTGTCCGAATGTCTCTGCCCGGTCGTGGATGAGATGCATCCTGTCGAGATCCAGATTTGCCGACAGTTCATTGAGGAAGCGGATGCGTTTGTTGAGCGAATCGACGATTGTGACTTTCAGATCCGGGCGGATGATTTTCATCGGTATGCTCGGAAAACCCGCTCCCGCACCTACATCGCATATGTCCGCATCCCGCTTGATATCGATTTTGAACAGCGGTGTCAGGGAGTCGTAGAAATGCTTCAGATACACTTCCTCTTCCCCTGTCACGGCGGTCAGGTTGATCTTTTCATTCCATTCCACCAGCATCTCGAAATATGTCCTGAACTGGCTGATCTGGTGCTGTGTGAGCTCGATGCCCTGTGCTCTGAGTGCCTCTATGAATTGTTGTTCTGTCATGCGTTTACCCTTTTGATGTTGCCTTGCTCGATATAGACGAGGAGTATGGAGACATCTGCCGGGTTCACGCCCGAAATCCTGGATGCCTGTGCGATGTCCAGCGGCTTGACTTTCTTCAGCTTATCAAGTGCCTCGGTCGCCAGGGAGTGCACCGCATCGTAATCGATATCCGCAGGGATCTTCTTTTTCTCCATGCGTTTCATCTTCTCGACCTGGGCGAGGGATTTGGCGATATAGCCATCATACTTCGTCTGGATTTCAACCTGTTCGCATTCTTCTTTGGAAATCACGATGTCCTCTGCCAGAATATCCATGATGGACTCATAGTCCATCTCCGGACGTTTGAGCAGATCGAATGCAAGGATGCCGTCCTTCAGCAGCGTGCCGCCTCTTGAACCGATTACAGACTGCGCTCTTTCATTCGGCTTTATGCGGACGTTCTTAAGACGGTCGATTTCCGCTTCGATATTCTGTTTCTTCACAAGGTATGCATCGTAGCGCGCGTCCCCGATCAGGCCGGTTTCATGGCCTTTTTCAGTCAGGCGGAGGTCCGCGTTGTCGTGACGGAGCAGCAGCCGGTGTTCCGCTCTGGATGTCAGCAGGCGGTAGGGTTCATTCGTCCCTTTAGTGACAAGATCATCGATCAGTACGCCGATGTAGGCGTCGGAACGGCTCAGGATGAGCGGTTCCTCGCCGAGCAGTTTGGCTGCAGCATTGATGCCGGCGATGAGGCCCTGACCAGCCGCCTCTTCATAACCGCTTGTACCGTTGATCTGGCCGGCGGTAAAGAGGTTCTCTATTTTCTTCGTCTCAAGTGAAGGCCACAGCTGCGTCGGTACCAGTGCATCGTACTCGATGGCATAGCCGGAACGCATCATGCGCGCGTTTTCAAGCCCCGGCACGGAAGCAAGCATCTCACGCTGGACATTTTCAGGCATGCTTGTGGAAAGCCCCTGTACATAAACTTCTTTCGTCCCCCTGCCCTCAGGTTCAAGGAAAATCTGATGGCGCGGCTTATCGTTGAAGCGCACAATCTTATCTTCGATTGAAGGGCAGTAGCGCGGACCGGTGCCTACGATATTCCCGGAATACATTGCTGAAAGATGCAGATTGTCATTGATGATCTGGTGTGTATTCTCTGAAGTGTACGTCAGCCAGCATGGCAGCTGGTCCATGATGTACTCTGTGGTCTCGAAGCTGAATGCCCGTGGTACATCATCTCCCGGCTGGATTTCAGTTTTCGAATAGTCGATGGAATCCGAGTTGACACGCGGCGGCGTACCCGTTTTGAAACGGACGATATCGAATCCAAGCTGCTTCAGCTGATCGGCAAGCGGCACGGAAGGCATCTGGTGGTTCGGACCACTGGAGTATTTCAGATCCCCGAGAATGATTTCTCCGCGCAGAAATGTGCCCGTCGTAACGATGACCGCTCCGGCTTCGTAGGTTGTGCCGATATTCGTTTTCACACCTTTGACGACGTCATCCTCCACGATGATTTCATCAACCATGCCCTGCAGGATATCCAGGTTCGGTTCATCCTCGAGCACGCGTTTCATCTCCTGCTGATAGAGCGTCTTGTCCGCCTGTGCACGGAGTGCACGCACTGCAGGCCCTTTCCCGGTGTTCAACATTCTCATCTGTATGTGTGTCTTATCTATTACTTTAGCCATCTGTCCGCCGAGTGCGTCAACTTCCCTGACGACGATACCTTTGGCCGGACCGCCGACAGACGGATTACATGGCATGAATGCAATATTGTCCAGGTTAATGGTCAGCATCAATGTTTTAAGACCTTTGCGTGCAGAAGCGAGCCCCGCTTCGACTCCAGCATGTCCTGCGCCAATGACCACAACATCGTATTTCATATTTCCTGTCATAGTTTTCCTCCTCTTATTTTCCAAGACAGAACTGGCTGAAGAGCTGGTCGATCAGCTGTTCGCTGACATCTTCACCAATGACTTCCCCAAGCAGTTCCCATGTTTTGACAAGGTCGATCTGTATGATATCGACCGGTACGTCCATCTCCGCTGATTCAATTGCGTCCGTGATTGCCCGCTTCGCGTCTTCCAGCAGGCCGATGTGCCTGTTGTTGGATACATAAGTCGAATCCGTGGACTGGATGCTTCCTTCAAAAAACAGTTCAGCAATCCTGTCCTCCAGGTCATCGACGCCCGTGCTGTTTATGATTGATGTCCCGACGACAGCCATGTCCGGGTAGCGCCTGCCCAGATCTTCTGTATCAAACTTCGTTTCGAGATCGAGTTTATTCACAATGACGATCACTTTCTGGTCGGATACGGAATCAAGTATCTCGATATCCTCATCTGTGAGCGGTTCGTTGTTGTTTACGACATACAGGATCAGTTCGGCCTGGATGAGTGCCTGACGGCTGCGCTCCACGCCGATCTTCTCGACGATGTCGTCGGTGTCCCTGATTCCCGCAGTATCGACGAGCTTGAGCGGAATGCCGTTGACATTGACGTATTCCTCCAAAATGTCCCGCGTTGTTCCGGCGACGTCCGTGACGATCGCCTTGTTGTCCTGGATGAAATAATTGAGGAGTGAACTTTTACCGACATTCGGTCTGCCGACGATGACGGTGCTCAGACCTTCCCTCAAAATCTTTCCCTGCGAGCTGCTTTTCAGAAGTTTTTCAATCTCTGTTTCCACTTTTTTCGCTTCTTCCAGAAGAAACGATGTTGTCGCTTCCTCGACATCATCGTATTCCGGATAATCTATATTCACTTCCACCTGGGCAAGGATGTTCAAAATGCTCTGCCTCAGACTTTCGACGTATGTTTTGAGTCTGCCCTGCATCTGCTGGTTGGCCACCTTGGACGCCTCGGTCGTCTTCGACCTGATGAAGTCCATGACACCTTCAGCCTGTGAAAGGTCGATTCTTCCATTTAAAAATGCACGTTTTGTAAATTCGCCGGGTTCGGCCATGCGGGCGCCATGCTTCAAAGTGAGCTGGAGCACACGGTTTACGGTATGGATTCCACCATGGCAATTGATCTCAACTATATCCTCCCTGGTATAGGTCTTCGGCGCGCGCATTACAGCTGCCATGACCTCCTCCACGGATTCACCAGTTTCAGGATCAACAATATGGCCGTAATTAATCGTATGGGAATCCACTGACGACAACGGCCCCGCCCCTTTGTAGAGGGTATCGGCGATTTCCACGGCATCTACGCCTGATAGACGGACAATCGCAATCGCACCTTCACCCACCGGCGTCGAGATACTGGATATAGTTTCTAATTGCATAGTGCAGTACTCCTTTTATTTCTTTTCTATCACTAAATAGCGGTTCGGCTCGGAACCTTCCGAATATGTTTCAATATTTTCAATGTCACTGAGCACACGATGCATGATTTTGCGTTCGAATGAAGGCATCGGCTCCAGCCTGACCGGGCCATTCGACCTGAGTGCCTTTTTTGACATGTTCATCGCCAGATTCTCGAGCGTCTCCCTGCGCTTTTCCCTGTAATCTTCGACATCGAGGATGATGATGCCGTAGCTTCTGTGGATGGAATTAAAGTAGTTCTGGGCGACTTCCTGCAGTGCATTCAGCGTTGCGCCCCGCTTGCCGATCAGTTTGGCGGCCGTCGGCGACTCAATGTCTATGCGGATCTCATTGCCTTTGATATCCGTCCTGCTCGTACCTTCAAGGTTCATATCCCTGATGATGCCGTCTATATAATGTTTCGTTTTTTCCGCCGCTTCCCCTTGAAGCACCTTGTTGTCCCTGACGGGGACACCGGTGTCAGAATCATCCGCAGTCTCTTCTTCAGATGGTTCCGGATCCGTTTCTTCCATAGAAGGACCGGCGTCTTCCGGTGCTGTTTCCGCCGCTTCCTTTTCAGCAGGCGCTTCCGCAATGATGCTGTCCTCTTTCTCGTCATCTCTTGAAATGAGCGCCTCTATGGATTCATACATCTTCAGTTCCGGGTTGATGACAGTCAGCCTGACCGCCGCATCTTTTTTGCCGAAACCGAGAATTCCGCGCTTTCCTTCATCTTCGACATCTATCCTGATGTCCGATTCGGTTAATTTCAGTTCTTCCAGACCCTTGGCGATTGCACGATCGACTGTTTCTTCCCTATAAATCCTGTACATGGCAGCGACCCCCGTGTCATTTTATACATCTCGCGATTTTCAGCACATGCAATAATGATTTCTCCATCTGATGGTAGTCCATATGGCTGACAGGCTGCCTGGCGATCACGACATATTCCCTCGGGTTGAGTGAATTCTGATGCTTCTGGAAAAATACCCGGATGCGCCTTTTGATCTTATTGCGTTTTACGGCGTTCCCTAGCTTTTTGGATACACTGATTCCGAGACGCATATGATCCGTTTCAGGATTGTCTGTCAGGTAGACTACAAATTGTCTGTTGGCAAAAGATTTTCCTTTTTTGAAGACGAGCTGGAAATCTTTTTCCCTTTTAATTCTGTATCTTTTCTTCATCATCAATACGCTCTTTCATATGATATTCCATTATACAAAATCCGGCGACATTTATAAAATATCCCGCCATATACATAAAAAAAGATCACCTGTTCAGATGATCTTGGGGTATTAGGCTGAAAGAACTTTTCTGCCTTTTCTTCTGCGACGGGCTAAAACTTTACGTCCGTTCTTTGTGCTCATTCTTTTACGGAAACCGTGCACTTTGCTGTGTTTACGTTTATTTGGCTGGTAAGTACGTTTTGTCATTTAAAATACACCTCCATGATACTTCTGCCTGTATATAGCTTCTAAATTAAGCTTCTAAAATTGTAACTATTAAAGAATAACAGAAACACCCCGTGATTTCAACACAATTTTCACTTTTAATCAACCAAAAGTTGCTGTGGATAACTTTAAATTTACACACCCATTGTGGATAACAATTTCGGATTTTAAATTTTCCACAGTCTGTACGCCGGATTATCCCCAGATCCACACTTGTGAACAACAGAGTTGTGGATAACTTGTTAATTTGTGTATATCTCTTCTGGGCTGTTGATATCATACGCTGAATTCGATATAATTCTGTTTACGTAATTGTGGAAAAATGTCCTGTGAGTGAATGTTATCCACAGATTGTTGATAACTTGTGGACAGTTATTAAAGTCCGTGGAAAATCTTTATCCACAGCCTGTGATTATGTGAATAAGAAAAGAGGACAAATCTAATGAGCAGTTTAAATGATATATGGAATAATACATTAAAAGGGATAGAAGAACAGATTGCCACCGCCAGCTATTCGACATGGTTCAAGGAAACGACGATGACCCATCTTGACAATGACCAGGCTGTCGTCAAAGCTGAATCCCAGTTCCAGCGTGACTGGCTGGAGAAAAACTACAGCCGGCTGATCCAGGAACAGCTGTATGAAGTCATGGGGGAAAAGCCGGACATCCATATCGTCACCGAAGATGAACAGTCGAGAGGGATGACGGAAGCTGTTGGAAAGGAACCGGAGGAAACCCCTGATTTCCCGGTCCATAACCAGCTCAATGTCAACAATACATTCGAAACATTCGTCATCGGCAACGGCAACCGTTTCAGCCACGCCGCTTCACTCGCCGTTGCTGAGGCGCCGGCCAAAGCGTATAATCCGCTTTTCATATACGGAGGTGTCGGTCTCGGCAAGACGCACCTGATGCATGCCATCGGACATTATGTGCTGGAGCACAGGCCGAACGCAAAAGTTGCCTACCTGTCCAGTGAAAAATTCACGAATGAGTTCATAAACTCCATCAGGGACAACAAGACCGAATCCTTCAGGAACAGGTACAGGAATGTGGATGTACTGCTGATTGACGATATACAATTCCTCGCCGGAAAGGAATCGACACAGGAGGAATTCTTCCATACGTTCAATGCACTGCATGAGGACAACAAGCAGATCGTCATTTCGAGCGACCGTACACCAAAGGAGATTCCGACTCTCGAGGACAGGCTGAGATCCCGCTTTGAATGGGGCCTTATCACCGATATCACGCCGCCCGACCTCGAAACACGCATTGCGATACTGCGCAAAAAATGCGAAGAGGAAGAAGTGGAAATCCCGAATGAGGCGATGATCTATATCGCAAACCATATTCAGACAAATATACGCGAACTGGAAGGTGCGCTCACGCGTGTGGCAGCCTACTCGAAACTGGTGAACCAGCCGCTGACACCGGAAATGGTCTCAGAAGCCTTGAAAGATCTTGTCACCCAGTCCAGTTCAAAGAAGATCACCGTCACCAGCATACAGGAAGCTGTCGCGGACTTCTACGGCATCCAGATCGAAGAATTCTCATCCAAAAAACGCACAAAATCCATCGCTTTCCCGAGGCAGATCGCAATGTATCTCGCCCGTGAACTGACCGACTACTCACTGCCGAAAATCGGCGAAGTTTTCGGCGGACGGGACCACTCCACCGTCATCCATGCGCATGAAAAGATTTCCAAAATGCTGAATCAGGATGAAATTTTCAAGCAGGAGCTGGAGCAGATAGAAAATAAGATCAGCTGACAGATGTGAACAATGTGGATAAATGTTACACTGGAGCCAACAGATTATGCACATGTGGATAACTCACCCCGCAAAGGTCCTGCCGACTTATCCACAAATCCACAGGACCTACTGTTATTATTACTTTATTTAATTATCAATATATATAATAAGGAGTCATTATCATATGAAAATCAGCATTAACCGCCAGTATTTCATTGAACAATTGAATCATTGTCTCAAAGCGATATCACCAAGAACAACATTGCCCATCCTGAATGGTATAAAACTGGAAGTGAAAGACAATCAGCTGCTCCTGACAGGGAGTGATTCAGAGATATCCATAGAAATCACAATACCTGCGGAAATTGATAATGAAGAAATCCTGGAAATTAATGAACCCGGTGCTGTCGTATTGTCCGGCAGGTTCTTTGTCGACATCATCAAAAAACTCTCCGGTGATTTTGTACAGCTCGAAACAAACGATTCATACCAGACAAAAATCACTGCTTCAAAATCTGAATTCAACCTGAGCGGCAATGATCCGGACCAGTACCCCCTCCTGCCGGAAGTGAATGATGAGGAAAGCATCGTACTGAAATCCACAGTACTCAAAACGATCATCAACCAGACCAACTTTGCGGTTTCCATGTCGGAAACACGTCCTGTCTTAACAGGCGTGAACTGGCAGTTCAATGAGGAAGGCATAAAATTCACAGCGACGGATTCACACAGGCTCGCGCTCCGGAAACTCAACGGGGAACAGTTTTCCATGGGGACCATGAATGCAATCATCCCCGGCAAATCGCTGTCCGAACTTAATAAGATCATTAATGATTCAGATGATGAAGTGGAAATCCATTTCTCACAGAACCAGGTGCTGTTCAGCTACGGGAACATGCGCTTCATCTCAAGGCTGCTTGAAGGGAACTATCCGGACACTTCAAGGCTGTTCCCTGAAAACTACGAAACGAAGGTCACTGTGGACAACTCGGGCTTCTATCATGCGATCGACCGCGTCTCCCTGCTGGCACGGGAAGGTGGCAACAACGTGATACGCATGACTGTGGAGGACGGCAGCGTTGAACTGTCCTCCAACTCTCCGGAAGTCGGCACGGTTAATGAAGATGTGAATACAAACGGCGTAGAGGGTGAAGGGCTCAAGATCTCCTTCAACTCCAAATACATGATGGATGCACTGAAAGCCGTCAATGATGACGAAGTGACGATCGATTTCTTCGGTACGATGCGCCCGTTTACACTGAGCGCTGCGAATTCCGATGAAGTCATCCAACTGATCCTGCCGATCCGTACGTATTAGGGATAAAAATCTTATAAATGGCGACTGGGCCCCAGAAATTTAAAAACAGGGCTTCTCAGTCGCTTTTTTATTTTCAAAGGGGAAAACACTAAAATGCACATAAAACGCTCTGAAGGCTTTATTTGCCCTTCTGGAGTGAAATTTATCCAAAAATGTAGTATAATATAGAAGTGAGAGTTAGGAGGAAGAGTGAATGGAAAGTATCCAATTCGATGAAATCATTACGCTGGGTCAGTTCCTTAAGCATGAAGGAATAATCGGTACAGGCGGGGAAGCGAAATGGTTCCTCCAGGAAAATGAAGTGTTCCTGAACGGCGAGCCTGAGAACCGCAGAGGCAGGAAGCTTCACGACGGCGATGAACTGGATCTCGGGAATTGTGGACATTACAGGATAGAATATCCGAAATGATCCTGAAAAATATACATCTGGGAAATTTCAGAAACTATGAATCGCTGGATCTTGAATTCCATCCGAAGCTCAATGTCTTCATCGGCCGGAATGCCCAGGGCAAGACGAATCTGCTTGAGTCCATATATTTTCTGGCCCTGGCCAAGAGTCACCGGACTGCAAAAGATAAAGAACTCATCCGTTTCAAACAGGAGGAGGCTTTCGTCAACGGCAGCATCAGTACTTCCTACAGTGACCTCCCCCTGTCGATCAGCGTAAGCTCAAAAGGGAAACGCGCGAAAGTGAACCATATGGAAGTCGCCAGGCTGAGCCAGTACATCGGTCATTTGAATGTCGTCCTTTTTGCACCCGAGGATCTGAATATCGTCAAAGGATCACCCCAGGTCAGAAGGAAATTCATCAATATGGAATGCGGTCAGATTTCAAAGGTGTACCTCAATATGCTGAGCGGGTATCAGAAGGTCCTGGCCCAGAAGAACAATTATTTGAAACAGAGGAATGTCGATCGGGTGATGATCGATGTCCTGAACGCACAACTTGCAGAACATGCAAGTTTAATTATTTTAAAAAGGCAGCAGTTCATACAGACCATCGAGAAGTATGCAAGCCGGATCCACGGGGATATTTCCAACGGCAATGAATCATTGACGGTCCGCTATAAGCCGAATATCAAATTCGAATCGGAAGATGAGAAATCCCTGGAGCTCGAGATCAAGTCGCTGCTCGATGACACGCTTGAAAAGGAAATTGAACGTGGACAGGCGCTGGCAGGTCCCCACAGGGATGACATATCGTTTTACATCAATGATTTCGATGTCCAGACATACGGCTCCCAGGGGCAGCAGCGGACAACTGCCCTGTCGGTGAAACTGGCTGAGCTCGAGCTGATCCATGAGGAAATCGGAGAATACCCGGTACTTCTTTTGGACGATGTTCTGAGCGAACTCGACGAAACGCGGCAGTCCCATCTGCTCACCTCGATCCGCAACAGGGTCCAGACGTTCGTCACAACGACATCAATCAGCGATATCAATCATACAATCATGGATGAAATGCAGTCATTCAGCATAGATGACGGGAAAGTTAAAGTATAGCGGAAGGTGATAACATGGCTGAAACAAATCAAGAACAGTACGGTGCCAGTCAGATACAGGTACTGGAAGGCCTGGAAGCGGTCAGAAAGCGTCCGGGTATGTATATCGGATCCACAGCATCGAAGGGACTCCACCATCTGGTGTGGGAAATCGTCGATAACAGCATCGACGAGGCGATGGCCGGATATGCCACACGTGTGAACGTGACGGTTGAAAAGGACAACTGGATAAAAGTGACCGACAACGGCCGGGGCATTCCGGTGGACATACAGGAGAAGATGGGCCGTCCGGCGGTCGAAGTCATCCTCACAGTACTCCATGCCGGCGGTAAATTCGGCGGCGGCGGCTACAAAGTGTCGGGCGGACTGCACGGTGTCGGTTCCTCCGTCGTAAATGCACTGAGTGAGACACTCGAAGTATACGTCCACCTCGATGGAAAGATCCATCATCAGCAATACAAGCGCGGCGTGCCGCAGTTTGACCTCAAAGTCATCGGCGAAACGGACAAGACGGGCACGATGATCCGTTTCAAGGCGGACCCGGAAATATTCACCGAGTCGACAGAATACGATCTGGACGTCCTGCAGCACCGCATCAAGGAACTTGCATTCCTGAACAAGGGCCTTGAAATCAATCTGACCGACGAACGCGGCGAAGAGGATGAGACATTCAGCTACCACTATGAGGGCGGTATCAAGTCCTACGTTGAGCAGATGAATGAAACCCGCGAAGTGCTCCACGATGACGTGATCTACATGCACAGTGAAAAAGATGACATCGAAGTGGAAATCGCCCTCCAGTACAACAGCGGCTTCACGACCACGCTGCTGTCGTATGCAAACAATATCAACACTTACGAAGGAGGTACGCACGAAGATGGATTCAAGCGAGCGCTGACGAAAGTAATCAACAATTACGGAATCACCAACAAGATCATCAAAGAAGGCGAAGACCGCCTGAGCGGCGAAGATGTGCGCGAAGGGATGACGGCGGTCGTCTCCATCAAACATACCGATCCGCAATTTGAAGGACAGACAAAGACGAAGTTCGGCAACTCCGAAGCCAGACTGATCACCGATCAGCTTTTCACAGAAGGCTTTGAACGCTTCATGATGGAAAATCCGCCGGTCGCAAAAGTCATTGTCGAAAAAGGTGTTACAGCCCAGCACGCAAGGCTTGCCGCGAAAAAGGCACGGGAGATGACACGCAGGAAATCCGCGCTTGAGATATCCAGCCTGCCGGGTAAACTTGCGGACTGTTCGAGCAAGAATCCGGCGGAAAGTGAACTGTTCATCGTCGAGGGTGACTCGGCGGGCGGTTCGGCGAAATCCGGCCGGGATTCGACCACACAGGCGATCCTCCCGCTCCGCGGCAAAATACTGAACGTCGAAAAAGCGCGTCTTGACCGCATCCTCAACAATAACGAAATCCGTTCAATGATTACAGCGCTCGGAACGGGTATCGGTGAGGAGTTCGACCTTTCCAAAGCACGGTATCACAAGATCGTGATCATGACGGATGCCGATGTCGACGGTGCGCATATCCGCACGCTGCTTCTGACATTCTTCTACCGTTTCATGAAGCCGCTGATAGAAGCGGGATACGTATATATTGCCCAGCCGCCGCTCTATAAAGTCGAGCAGGGCAAGAATAAATACTATGTATTCGATGACAGGGAACTTGATAAGCTCAGGGGTGAGCTCAAGGATACACCGAAGTTCTCCCTCTCCAGGTACAAAGGCCTCGGCGAGATGAACGCCGACCAGCTGTGGGAGACGACGATGGATCCCGGCTTCAGGTCACTGCTCCAGGTGTCCCTGAAGGATGCAGTGGATGCCGACCAGACATTTGAAATGCTCATGGGCGACATCGTCGAGCACAGGAAGACCTTTATCGAAGAGAATGCAATGTATGTACAGAACCTGGATGTTTAAAGATGGAGGTAAATATGAATGAGTGACGAAAAAGACAGACTGCAGCAGGTCAATATCAGCAAGGAAATGCGTACGTCATTCCTGGATTATGCAATGAGTGTCATCGTCTCGAGGGCACTCCCCGATGTCCGGGACGGCATGAAGCCGGTGCACCGGAGAATACTTCACGGTATGCATGACAACGGCATGACTGCTGATAAACCGTATAAGAAATCCGCGCGTATCGTAGGCGATGTCATGGGTAAATACCATCCGCATGGTGACTCGTCCATCTACGACGCCATGGTCCGCATGGCGCAGGATTTCAGCTACCGCTATCCGCTCGTCAAAGGCCAGGGGAACTTCGGTTCCATGGACGGCGACGGCGCTGCGGCGATGCGTTATACAGAAGCGAAGATGAGCAGGATTTCCATGGAACTCATGCGGGACATAAATAAGGATACCATCGATTTCCAGGATAACTATGACGGCAATGAACGCGAGCCGGTAGTCCTTCCCGCCAGGTTCCCGAACATGCTCGTCAACGGGGCGAGCGGTATTGCTGTCGGTATGGCGACGAATATCCCGCCGCACAATCTGAGAGAAGTGATCGATGCGGTGCTTGCTTTGTCGAAAGATGATGAAATCACCCTGCCGGAGCTGATGGAACACGTGAAGGGGCCGGACTTCCCTACTTCCGGCCTCATCGTCGGAAAGGGCGGCATCCGCAAGGCCTATGAAACAGGCAGAGGCTCCGTCATCATGCGCGCAAAATGCGAAATCGAAATGATGAAGAACGGCAAGGAACGCATTATCGTCTCTGAAATCCCCTATCAGGTCAACAAGGCGAGACTTGTTGAAAAGATTGCCGAACTGGCACGGGACAAGAAGATTGAGGGCATCACCGATCTGCGGGATGAAACGAGCCTCAAGGAAGGCGTCAAGATCATCATCGAGATCCGGAAGGACAAGAATGCGAATGTCATCCTGAACAACCTCTATAAACAGACGCCCCTCCAGACGTCGTTCGGCATCAATATGCTGGCGCTTGTCAAAGGTCAGCCGAAAATCCTCGGTCTAAAAGAGGTGCTCCACCATTATCTTGAACACCAGAAAGTCGTCGTCCTCAGACGTACGAAGTTCGATCTGAAGCGTGCCGAAGACAGAGCGCACATTCTGGAAGGTCTGAAGATTGCACTCGACAACATCGATGCCATCATCACACTGATCCGCGGATCACAGAATGATGAAGCGGCGAGAAGCGGCCTGATGGAGAAGTTCGACCTGTCGGAACGCCAGGCGCAGGCAATCCTGGATATGCGTCTCCGCCGCCTCACCGGACTTGAGCGTGACAAAATCGAGGACGAATATAACGAGATTCTCAAGACCATCGAAGAACTCAAGGCCATTCTGGCGGATGAGGAGAAACTCCTTGAAATCATCCGGGGGGAACTGATCGACATCAGAGATAGATACGGTGATGACCGCCGTACAGAAATCACTCTCGGCAACCTTTCCGACATCGAGGATGAAGATCTTATCCCCGAAGAGCAGATTGTTGTGACACTCAGCTACAACAACTACATCAAGCGTCTGCCGTCCTCCACGTACCGTGCGCAGCATCGCGGCGGCCGCGGAGTACAGGGCATGAACACAATCGAGGATGACTTCGTCAGCCAGATCGTGACGATGAGCACACATGATTACATCATGTTCTTTACTAATAAAGGACGCGTGTACCGTCTGAAAGGCTATGAGCTGCCTGAACTGTCCAGACAGTCCAAGGGCATTCCGATCGTCAACATGCTGGAAATCGACAAAGATGAAAAAATCAGCACGATGATTGCCGTGAAGGACAAGGACCCTGAGGAATTCGAGAATATGTTCCTTGTGTTCGCCACGAAGAACGGACTTGTCAAACGGTCCGGACTGGAGAATTTCGAACGCATCAACAAAAACGGCAAGATTGCCATCTCCTTCAGGGGAGACGACGAACTTCTGGCGGTGCGTCTGACAGACGGCACGAAAGAAGTCATCCTGGGCACAAAATACGGTGCCCTCATCCGTTTCCCTGAGCAGCAAATCCGCACGATGGGACGGACAGCCGCCGGTGTCAAGGGGATCAGACTCCGTGAAGATGATGAAGTCGTCGGTCTTGATGTGCTGGTGGAAGGCCAGTCCATCCTTGTGGTGACGGACAACGGCTACGGCAAATTGACGCCTGAAGCGGAATACCGTATCACAAACCGCGGCGGTGTCGGCGTCAAGACGGCGAACCTCACCGACCGCATCGGCGAACTGATCTACATCGCTTCTGTGAACGGTGATGAGGACCTGATGATTGTGACCAACCACGGTGTCATCATCCGCCTTGTGATGGAAGAGGTATCTGTTCTGGGCCGTAACACGCAGGGTGTCAGGCTGATCAAGCTGTCCGGCGACCAGAAGGTTGCGACAGTCGCCAAAGTGAAAGAGGAAATCGAAGAGGAGGCGCTCACTCTCGACAATGAAGAGGCCGCGGAGGAAGCGGCTGAAGATATTACAGAAGAGACGCTGACTGCAGAAGAATCACTGAATCCTTCCGAAGAAGAAACTGAAGAATGAACCATTGTCCCGCAGCTCTCAGCTGCGGGTCTTTTCGTATATTGCCAATTATCAGTGTAAGCGCTATAATGAAAACAGTCATTAGTGAATTCAGAAGAACTGCCAATAGAGAAAATCCAGGTTTTAAAGAGGTATGATCGATGAGCAGCGAGATACATCAGAAATCATTTGGTAAATATGCAACGCTTTTGGCCCTGCTGGGTGAGAAGCCAGCGCTTGAACTGATGCCTGACCACAGGGAGTTCAGCATGGTCACGGGCAAAGTCGGCTCGATGGATCTGAAAAAAGTCATCTCATCCGTTGAAACGGCGGCAAAGCGCAACGAACTCATCAACCCCGGCATCTATCGGGAAACGCATGCACTCTATCACGCCATCATCGAGGCGGCCGAGGGTGTGACGCGCGGAAAACTGAGCGTCGGCGAAGTCATGCGGACGGTCGGACTTTCATTCTCCGTAGTCAGGGGATATCCGTATGAAGATCAGAATGAGGGCGAATGGCTTGCAGTCTGCTTCTACGGTACCATCGGTGCACCGATCAAGGGGAAGGAACACGAAACCCTGGGTCTCGGAATCAACCATATATAGACCATAGGACAATACATGTCACAGATATCAGCTATTAGAGACACTGAAATCCCAAAACGGGATTACTGTGTCTTTTTTATTGCCGAAAAGGAGGAGACAAAATGTCAGTTTTAACTTTGGAAGGCCATGATCTGACAATCGACAAGATGAAATCGTTTCTTGCGGACGCAGGCAGTACGATTGAAATATCGGGGGAGGCATATGAAAATGTGCGGCGCTCAAGGAGGATCATCGAAGATATCATAGAGCATGAAAAGACAGTCTATGGCATTACGACGGGTTTTGGACTGTTCAGTGATGTGAGGATATCAAAGGATAAGACACAGGAACTTCAGGTCAATCTGATCCGTTCCCATTCATGTGGTGTGGGCAGGCCATTTGGTGAACATACGGTGCTCGCCATGATGCTGCTGCGCCTGAATACGCTGCTCAAGGGACACTCGGGGGTGACCGTTGCGCTCGTCGATCAGCTGAAGACTTTCATCAATGAGCGCATCATCCCCAAAGTGCCGGAACAGGGTTCGCTCGGGGCATCCGGCGACCTTGCCCCGCTCTCCCATCTCGCAATTGCACTCATCGGTGAAGGTAAAGTTTATTACAAAGGGGAACTTCGGGAATCCGCAAGCGTACTGGAATCACTCGGTATCACACCGCTCACTCTGGAGGCGAAGGAGGGGCTCGCCCTGATCAACGGCACCCAGCCAATGACGGCACAGGGGCTGATCAACTACATCGAAGCGGAGAAACTGATGGATGACAGTGTCTGGATCGCCTCCCTCACCCACCAGGCACTGAACGGCATAATGGATGCGTTCAATGAAAAGGTGCATATTTCAAGGGGCTATCCGGAACAGGTGGAAGTGGCAAGGCAGCTGCGCAGCTACCTGGAAGGATCTTCTCTAACGACGAGACAGGGCGAAGTGAGAGTGCAGGACGGATATTCCCTCAGATGCATTCCACAGGTGCACGGTGCATCACTGCAGACGCTCGCCTATGTAAAAGACAAGCTTGAAATCGAAATGAATGCGGCCAATGACAACCCGCTCGTTTTCGGGGAGGATGAGGTCATTTCCGGCGGGAACTTCCACGGCCAGCCGATCGCCATCGCCATGGATCTGCTCAAAATCGGCACGGCGGAGATTGCGAACATCTCAGAACGCCGCATCGAACGACTGGTCAATCCGAGTCTGAATGGCGATCTGCCGGCATTCCTCAGCCCGGAGGAAGGGGTGCAGTCCGGTGCGATGATACTGCAGTATTCAGCTGCAAGCCTGGTGTCCGAGAACAAGACGCTCGCCCACCCGGCAAGCGTCGATTCCATCCCGTCGTCGGCGAACCAGGAGGATCACGTGTCGATGGGGACGATCGGATCGAGACATGCACGGGATATCATCGACAACATGCGCAATGTTCTGGCAACAGAGCTCTTCATCGCGCTGACAGCCGTCGAGATCAAGGGAATCGACGGTCTGTCGCCTAAAACACGGGAGAAATTCGACACTTACAGGGGGATTGTGGACTTCATAGGCCACGATCGTAATTTCAGTAAAGATATAAAAATATTATCGGACGCACTCAGGGTGGTTGACTGAGGAATGTCATAGCATAATGCTATGGAACCATCGTATTTTGATATTTGTTTTTTATAAATCCATTTACGGGAAGAGCTCGATACTGCTCGCCGAAGCGGTTACTGTATCCATCATCGAAATGTTCCTGCCGTCCCTACTGATGGTTGTCTGGTTCAAAAGGGCAGTGCTGTCACTCATCATTGTCATACCGGTTGCGTTAATTCTATTCTAGAAAAATTCTTATACAGGGAGCGGATGATATGTCCAGAAAAATAACTGCAAAAAAAGGTTTGGAAATCGAATGCAAAGGCTGGGAGCAGGAGGCGGCACTCCGCATGCTCTACAACAACCTGGATCCCGAAGTGGCTGAGAGGCCTGAGGATCTTGTAGTATACGGCGGAATCGGAAAGGCTGCACGCAACTGGGCGTCCTTCGAAGCCATAGAAAATACGCTCCGTAATCTCGAAAAGGATGAAACGATGCTGATCCAGTCGGGCAAGCCGGTGGCGGTGTTCAAGACACACGAGGAAGCGCCCAGGGTTCTGCTGTCCAACTCTGTGCTGGTGCCGAAATGGGCGAACTGGGAGCATTTCAACGAACTCGATAAGAAAGGTCTGATGATGTACGGCCAGATGACTGCGGGAAGCTGGATCTACATCGGTTCCCAGGGGATTGTGCAGGGGACTTATGAAACATTTGCGGAACTTGCGAATCAGAACTACGGCGGCTCGCTGAAAGGGACGGTTACACTGACTGCCGGGCTCGGCGGCATGGGTGGTGCGCAGCCGCTCGCCGTGACGATGAACGGAGGGATTGCAATCTGTGTCGAAGTGGACGGGACACGTATCCAGAAGCGTCTCGATACGAAATATCTGGATACGAAGACGGATTCATTTGAAGAAGCGCTGGAAATGGCAGAAGCGGCACGGGACAAGGGTGAAGCGCTTTCCATCGGGCTGCTCGGCAATGCTGCGGAAATCCATCATGAAATACTGAAGAGCGGCTTCAAGATCGATATCGTCACGGATCAGACATCGGCCCATGATCCGCTCAACGGCTATGTTCCGGAAGGGTACAGTCTGGAGAAAGCGGCACAACTGCGTGAGTCGGATGCCAAAGAATACGTAAAACTGTCTTCTGCATCCATGGCAAGACATGTGGAAGCTATGCTTGAATTCCAGCAGAGCGGCTCCGTAGTCTTCGACTACGGAAACAATATCCGTCAGGTGGCATTTGACGACGGTGTGAAAAATGCCTTCGACTTTCCAGGCTTCGTACCCGCCTACATCCGCCCGCTTTTCTGTGAAGGCAAAGGCCCTTTCCGATTCGCGGCACTGAGCGGCAATCCGAAGGATATTGAAGTCGCGGACCGCAAAATGCGGGAACTCTTTCCGGATAATGAAAAACTGCTGCGCTGGCTCGATATGGCCCAGGAGAAGATCGCTTTCCAGGGGCTGCCTTCAAGAATTGCATGGCTCGGCTACGGTGAACGTGCAAAGATGGGGCTTGCGCTCAACGAACTCGTGGCGAGCGGTGAAATCTCGGCGCCGGTGGTCATCGGCCGGGATCATCTGGACAGCGGATCTGTAGCAAGTCCGAACCGCGAGACAGAGAGCATGAAGGACGGCAGTGATGCTGTCGGCGACTGGGCGATACTGAATGCACTTGTAAACACGGCAGCAGGCGGTTCATGGATCAGTGTGCACCACGGCGGCGGCGTGGGAATGGGCTATTCTCTACATGCAGGCATGGTTGTTGTGGCGGATGGCACCGAAAATGCAAAGCGCCGCCTGGAACGTGTACTGACAAGCGATCCGGGTATGGGTGTTGTAAGACATGCTGATGCCGGCTATGACATTGCGGTCGACACAGCGAAGGAGAAAGGCATCAACATACCAATGCTAAAGGAGAATGAATAATGAACGACACTATAATCAGAAACATAAAATCGCTCATCCTGCCGAAAAAGACGGATAAGCCGCTCAAAGGCCATGAGATGGATGAACTGAACATCATCAATGATGCGATGGTAGTCATCGACAGCGGCGAAATCGTCTATGCAGGGGCAGCGACAGACGGATATGAGAGTGAAGAGACGATAGATGCATCAGGCATGATCGTCTCCCCTGCCCTCGTCGATCCGCATACCCATGTTGTCCACGGCGGCTCCCGTGAGCATGAAATGGCGCTGAAGAGACAGGGTGTGGATTATCTGACAATCCTTGAAAAAGGCGGAGGTATCCTGAACACTGTCGAACAGACGAGGAAAGCGACACATGAAGCGTTGTTCGACAAGGCCGCGAAGAATATTACGCGCATGATCCAACACGGCGTACTTACGGTCGAAAGCAAAAGCGGCTACGGCCTCGACCGTGAAAATGAAATTAAGCAGCTCAATGTTTCCCGGGAAATAGCGGAAAAGTTCCCGATTGAGATGAAACACACATTCCTTGGACCGCATGCCATCCCGAAAGGAGCTGACAGCGAAACGTTCCTGAATGAAATGATTGAGCTGCTGGATGAAGTGAAGGACGTTTCCGATTTTGCAGACATATTCTGTGAGACGGGCGTGTTCACCATCGACCAGTCCAGAAGGTACATGGAAGCGGCAAATGAAAAAGGTCTCCGTGTGAAAATCCATGCCGATGAAATCGATCCGCTGGGCGGTCTTGAGCTTGCGATTGAACAGAATGCCATCAGTGCCGATCACCTTGTTGCCGCAAGCGAGACGGGTAAATCGATGCTCAAGGATTCGGGTGCTGTGGCAGTGCTGCTTCCGGGAACGACGTTCTATCTCGGCAAGGACAAGTTCGCCGATGCCCGCGGCATGCTGGATAATGACGCCGCTGTGAGTCTGGCGACAGACTACAACCCGGGCAGCTGTGTGACGGACAACCTCCAGATGATCATGGCCATCGCCGGATTGAAACTGAAGATGACACCGAATGAGATCTGGAATGCGGTGACAGTCAATGCCGCGCATGCCATCGGAGCAGACCGCGGCACAATGGAGGAAGGGGATGCGGCAAACCTCGTCATATGGGATGTCCCGAACCATGAATATATTCCGTATCATTACGGCGTCAATCATGCCCATACGGTCGTTGCGGACGGCAGAGTGGTCTATGAGCGTCCGGGATTGCTGTAGGCCCTTCCCCTTGCCTTTTTGCAGGATTCGTATTAGAATGGGTCTTAACTTGAATAGAAGCCGTCAGAAGGAAGCAGTAATGATCACTTGACGATAGAGAGGCCATGGTTGGTGGAAATGGCCGGAGAGTATCATGAATTTCCATCCTTCACAGATGACGGGCCGGTATCTTATCCATACCGTTAACAGTGAAGAGATGATGTCTGTGACATCAAATTAGGGTGGCAACGCGTATACCACGTCCCTTTCGGGGCGTGGTATATTTTTATTCATAAAAATAATGATGATGGAGGCGGTCGCAATGCTGGATATCAAAAAAATAAGGAATGACAGAGAAAGTGTCAGGAAGAAGACAAAAAGGCGGGGCATGGATCCTGTCATAATCGATGAGATTCTGGAACTTGACCAGGAACGCAGGGAACTGATCCAACAGAGTGAGACACTGAAGAGCAGACGCAACAAAGTGTCAGAAAAGATCGCAGTCAAAAAGAAGAACAAGGAAGATGCGGATGATGCCATCCAGGAGATGCGCCGGGTCGGCGATGAAATCAAGGAAATCGACAACAGGCTCCATGAAGTCAAAGAAGCATATGATTACCGCATGCACCGCATACCGAACCTGATCCATGATGATGTGCCCGAAGGTGCGGATGACACTGAAAATGTTGAAATCAGGCGTGAAGGCACACCGAGGGAGTTCAGCTTCGAACCGAAAGCGCACTGGGACCTTCTGGATACTCTCGGACTCGCTGATTTTGAACGTGCGGCGAAAGTGTCCGGCGCCCGTTTCGTCTACCACACGGGGGACGGTGCAAGACTCGAGCGGGCGCTGATGAATTTCATGCTCGATGTGCACAACAAAAATGGTTATAAAGAGATGATGACACCACAGATCGTGCGCGGGGAAGCAATGTTCTCAACGGGCCAGCTGCCTAAATTCGAAGAGGATCTCTTCAAAGTGGAAGACATGGATATGTACACCATCCCGACATCGGAAGTGACGCTGACCAACTTCCACAAGGACGAAACACTGGCGGATGAGGAACTGCCGGTTAAGTTCACCGCCCAGACGGCCTGCTTCAGAAGTGAAGCCGGTTCTGCCGGCAGGGATACGCGGGGGCTGATCCGCCTCCACCAGTTCAACAAAGTGGAAATGGTCCGTCTCGAACGCCCTGAAGATTCCTGGGATGCCCTGGAGGAGATGACCGACCATGCCGAAAACATACTGAACCTCCTCGGCATCCCCCATCGAACTGTGTTGCTCTGTACCGGGGACATCGGATTCGGCTCTTCCAAGACATACGACGTTGAAGTGTGGCTGCCGAGCTACAGCGACTACAAGGAAATCAGCTCTGTTTCCAACATGACAGATTTCCAGGCGAGGCGCGGAAACATCAAATTCAAACGCGATAAGGCTGCCAAGCCAGAACTGCTCCATACTCTGAATGGCAGCGGCCTTGCCGTCGGCCGTACGATGGCTGCACTGCTTGAAAACTATCAGAACGAAGACGGCACCGTCACGATTCCTGAAGTTTTAAGACCGTATATGAGTGGTCAGGAAAAGTTTGAAGCGTTATAATAGTAATACTGGATGCTCCTATTCATTTAGGAGCTTTATTTTATGGTTGGAGGAGTGAAATATTGAATAACAAAGTTTCGTTGCTTCAAATGATGGTCGCCCTCCTGATGGTGTTTGTTTTCATCACACTGACTGACATCAGCCTGATCCTGGGCGGAGTCATACTCCCCTTTACCGTCTATTTCCTGGTAAAATTGAAGCATGAGTCGAACTATCATTTTTGGCTGACATTCGTCAGTTTTCTCATACCTGCAGTGTTCCTGCTGACGGCCACTGTATGGCTCTGGTACCTGCTGCTCTATCTGCTCGCAGTGGTGCTGCACCGCACACTCACACAGAATATGTCCCAGGAGCTCACGCTTTTCTATGTAACGGCGGCGCTCGCACTCGGTACACTCGGCGGATTGAACATCATGCAGTGGACGGGTGCGATAAGACCGCTGTCCGATGTCTATATGAATTTCCGCGACTGGTACATGGGACAGCTCGACATGTATGGTGAATTTGCGGCCTCACAGATGGACACAGGACTCATCAGCCAGACGCTGGATCAGATTTTCATCAGCCTGCCTGCATATATCACACTGATTTCCTTTGTACTGGCACTGTACACGGTACTGATGCTGCGTCTCATCCTTAAGCCCTCTGCAGTGAAGCTCTGGGAATACCGTTCGTTCAAAGACTGGAAATTTCCGCGCTTCATACTGTATTTATTTTTGATTTCATTTATAGTATCATTCTTTACAACTGAAGGGACGACGTTCTTCTCCACGATGAATAATATAATCATCGTGCTGGAATGGGTATTATATATACACGGTTTAAGTTTTGCCTACTTCTTTTTCAGGGAAAAGAAAATGCATGTGGCATTGTCGGTTCTGCTGCTGATCCCCCTGATCATACTCAAGCCGTTGACATTGCTGATTGGTATATTTGAAATGATCTTCAGATTGAGGATGATAATAGAACTTAAAAGGAAGTGATGATGATGTACAACGTGCTGGATAAAAGAATGATATTCATACCATTTGGTATTGCAGCGTTCCACGTTCTCGTAATGAACATATTCATTACGGTCAATCATTTTAATACCGGCCTGTTATTCTTTGTTGTCAGCGTCATCCTTCTGACACTGCTGTTTTTGTATCTCTACCGTTCCCTCAAAGTGAGTGAAATCAAATTCAGGCAGATGGCCCTTGATGTGGCCGGCAGCAAGCAGTATGCCATCGACAACCTGCCGATGGGCCTCATTCTGCTCAATGATGCGGAAGAAATCGAATGGATGAATGATTATATAAGCAGAGTGGTTCCGGCAGACAATGTGAATGAGCCGATCAACAAGCTGTTCCCGAACATCATGACAACGCTGAAGGCGAACAACATCCAGATGACGGAATCATCCTTCAACGACCATCATTATAAAATCTACTGGGATGAAAATTATCAGGCGCTCCACCTTCTGGACATTACCAGCCAGCGCAACAGGGAGCTTGAACTTGAGGACAAGAAACCGGTCATTGGCATTCTATTTCTCGACAACTATGATGATGTGACCCAGAATATGAGCGAAGCGGTAAAAAGTGAACTCAACAACTCGATCACGAACACGATCAATGACTGGGCGAATCACCATCACATCTATATCCGCAGGTTCTCACAGGACCGGTTCATCATTGTCCTGAACAGTAAAAGTCTGAGGGAAATAGAAGCCACGCGTTTCAACCTGCTCGATGAGGTGCGTGAACAGTCCCAGGAAATCGGTGCACAGATTACACTGAGCATCGGTATCGGGGAAGGCTCAAGCGACTATATCGAAGTCGGCGAACTTGCCCAGTCGAGTCTCGATCTTGCGCTCGGCCGCGGCGGGGACCAGGTCTCCGTCAAGGCGGTGAACGGCAATGCCCGTTTCTACGGCGGCAAGACGGATCCGATGGAAAAACGGACACGCGTCAAGGCCCGCGTCATCTCCCACGCCCTGCGGGACATCCTGCTTGAGGGTGAGAACGTTCTGATCATGGGTCATAAGCACCCGGATATGGATGCGCTCGGTTCGGCAATCGGTGTGGCTAGAATCGCCACCATGAACGGCATCAAGGCCAACATCATACTGAATGATGAAGATATCGACGATACGCTCCAGCGCATGTTCAAAGAAGTCCAGGAACGTGAGGAACTCATGGATCTCTTCGTCACGTCGGACGAGGCGTGGAATCTCATGAGCACCAAGACGACAGTGGTCGTCGTGGACACGCACAGGCCGAGGATGGTGCTCGATGAAGTCATTCTGAACAAGGCGACGCGCAAAGTGATCATCGATCACCACAGGCGTGCCGATGACTTCATATCCAGCCCCCTGCTCGTCTACATGGAGCCCTATGCTTCAAGCGCGAGCGAACTAGTGGCAGAACTGCTGGAATATCAGAATAAAGAGCAGAAGCTCTCCCGACTGGAAGCGACGATCATGCTTACGGGGATCATCGTGGATACGCGCAACTACACACTCCGTACAGGCTCGAGAACATTTGATGCGGCAAGCTTCCTGAGAAGCAACGGTGCCGATCCGGTACTTGCCCAGACGTTCCTGAAAGACGATATCGATACGTATATCGCACGCAGCGACCTGATCAAATCTGCAGAAATCCATGACAACGGCATGGCGATCGTCAAGGCGGACCCATCCATGACCTACCATCCGGTAACAGTGGCCCAGGCCGCGGATCAGCTGCTCCAGATCGAAGGGGTCAAAGCCTCATTCGTCATGGCCATCAGGGAGGATGAATCCATCGGCATCTCCGCACGTTCGCTGGGTGAAATCAACGTCCAGATCGTCATGGAATCGCTGGGCGGCGGCGGCCACCTGTCGAATGCGGCAACACGTGTCACAGACAAGTCGATGGACGAATTGTACGATGAACTTTTAAGCGTAATAGATGAAGTACTTGATAATAGGAGTGAAGAGGAATGAAAGTGATTTTTCTAAGTGACGTCAAGAACAAAGGACAAAGAGGCGATGTCAAGGAAGTGCCCAACGGGTATGCACAGAACTACCTGTTCAAAAACGGACTTGCAGAAGAAGCAACACCGGGCAACCTGAAAAAGCTGAAGGAACAGCAGGACGTAGCCGCTGCTGCTGCCGAACAGAAACTTGTGGACGCCAAGCTGCTGAAAGATGAAATTGAACAGAAAGAAGTCGAAATCAAAACCAAATCAGGTGAAGACGGCAGGCTGTTCGGTTCCATCAGCTCCAAACAGATCGTAGAAGCATATGAAAAACAGCACGGCATCAAGCTGGATAAAAGGAAAATCGATATGCCCCAGCCGCTGAAGAGCCTTGGCTACCACAAGCTGGAAGTCAAACTCCATCAGGAAGTGACAGCGGTCATCAAGGTTCATGTCGTTGAACAATAGACTGTAAAGGAGGGATTGATTTTGGATATACATCAGCAGATGCCGCATAACATGGAAGCGGAGCAGTCTGTTCTCGGTGCCATACTGATCAATCCCGAGATCTTCATTTCCACGGCCGAAACACTGGATTCCGAAGATTTCTACCGAAGAGAACATCAGAATATATACCGTGCGATGGGGATTCTGAGTGAAAACCATGAAAATATTGACGTAGTGACCCTGATCGATCAGCTGAAAAGCATGGAACAGCTCAATACAATCGGCGGGCCGCGCTACCTTGTTGAACTTTCCAACGTTGTGCCGACAAGCCGCAACGTTGGTTTCTATGTCAATATAGTTGCGAAATATTCGCTCAAACGGACACTGATCCAAACCGCCGAAGAGATTGCGAGCGAAGGGTTTTCCGATGAGACAGATGTCGAGGACCTGCTGACTGAAGCAGAGGGAAAGATCATGTCCATCTCGGAGAGCCGCAGGAATGAAGGATTCAAATCAATGAAGTCTGTCGTGCACGAAGTCTACGAGCAGGTTGAGGCGCGTGCCGGCCAGACAACCAGCACAACAGGCATCCCGACAGGCTACCGTGATCTCGACTTCATGACTTCAGGCTTCAACCGCAATGATCTGATCATACTCGCCGCCCGCCCGTCCATGGGTAAGACAGCCTTCGCACTGAACATTGCAGGTCACGTGGGAACATCCGCAGACAGCTATACCGTCGCCATATTCTCCCTTGAGATGGGGGCGGATCAGCTCGTTTCCAGGATGATCTCGAGCCAGGGGATGATTGATGCGACCAAGCTGCGCCAGGGAAATCTCGGGCATGACGACTGGGACAACTTCACCACTGCCATCGGCAGTCTGGCAGACTCGAAAATCTTCATTGATGATACACCAGGCATCCGTGTGAACGACATCCGTTCGAAGTGCATGCGTCTAAAGCAGGAGCACGGCCTCGACATGGTCATCATCGACTATCTGCAGCTGATTCAGGGATCGAGCAATAAAAGCAGTGACAACCGTCAACAGGAAGTATCCGAAATATCCAGGATGCTCAAGGCGCTCGCACGGGAGATGGAATGCCCGGTGATTGCACTGAGCCAGCTTTCAAGAAGCGTGGAAACCAGGCAGGACAAGCGTCCGATGATGAGTGACCTGCGTGAATCAGGCTCCATCGAGCAGGATGCGGATATCGTCGCCTTCCTCTACCGCGAAGACTATTATGTGCGCGGCGACGGGGAAGATGATGCCGAAGGGGCACAGAAAGAGCAGGATGAGATAGAAATCATCCTGGCAAAACACCGTAACGGTCCGACCGGCACGGTCAAACTGATATTCAACAAGTCCTACAGCAGCTTTTTCGACCAGGACAACAGAGATTACGGGGACGGGTACATCCCGCCAAACTAATTTACGAATGTTTTTATATGATGCATATAAAAACGTTCGTATTTTTATTGCAATTTTTCTCTCATATTGATAGAATGGTTACGGTATTTCAAAGAAGAAATTGGGGGACAATCAAATGTCTGGAACAGTAGTAGTCGGAACACAATGGGGCGACGAAGGTAAAGGTAAGATCACTGATTTTTTGTCTGAAGATGCTGACATCATTGCACGCTTCTCCGGAGGCAATAACGCGGGACACACGATACAGTTCGGCGGTGAGACTTACAAGCTGCATCTTGTACCGTCAGGAATTTTCTACGATGATAAGATATCCCTGATAGGAAACGGGGTTGTCATCGATCCGATCTCTCTGATCAAGGAACTGGATGGTCTGATCGAACGCGGAATCTCCGTGGATAACCTGAGGATCTCAAACCGTGCGCAGGTCATCCTGCCCTATCACCTTCTTCAGGACGAGCTGGAAGAGGAAGCGCGCGGTGAAAATAAGATCGGCACGACAAAACGTGGCATAGGACCGAGCTATGTGGACAAAGTACAGCGGATCGGCATCCGCATGGCGGATCTTGTCGACGACGTAACATTCAGAAGACGCCTTGAGGAGAACCTCCGGATAAAGAACCATACGTTCGAAGCATTGTATAACCGTGACGGATTCACATTTGATGAAATATATGAACCATATAAAAAAGCGGCGGAGCGTCTGGCACCTTACGTTACAGATACGGCAAAAGTACTGGATGATGCATTCCGGGAAAACGGCAAAGTCCTCTTTGAAGGTGCACAGGGTGTCATGCTCGACATCGACCACGGCACGTATCCATTCGTTACATCCAGCAACCCTGTTGCGGGCAATGTCACTGTAGGCTGTGGTGTGGGGCCGACATCTGTTAAGAACATCGTCGGTGTATGTAAAGCGTACACTTCAAGAGTCGGAGACGGACCGTTCCCGACGGAACTGTTCGACGACAGCGGGCACCATATCCGTGAAGTCGGCCGCGAATACGGCACGACGACAGGACGTCCGAGACGTGTGGGCTGGTTCGACAGCGTAGTCATCCGCCATTCCAGGCGCGTGAGCGGCATTACAGACCTGTCACTGAACTCGATTGATGTACTGAGCGGCCTCGAGACTGTAAAAATCTGTACCGCCTATGAAATCGACGGCAGGGAGATTACAGAATATCCTGCGACACTCGATGCACTGAAGCGTGCCAAGCCGATCTTCAAGGAGATGCCGGGCTGGCAGGAGGACATCACAGGCGTGAAACGCCTTGAAGACCTCCCTGAGAATGCGCGGAACTATCTCGAAGAGATCGAAAGGCTTTCCGGCGTGAAGATTTCGATCTTCTCTGTCGGACCCGACCGCAGCCAGACCAATCTGCTCAAAGATTTCTGGGCATGATAAAAGTTTGACCGGACATCATCTGTCCGGTCGGACTTTTTTTGTTTTTACATTATCTTTACTCTGTGCAGCCTTGGGAGCCGGGGATCGGAAGACTTTCTACATTTAATTGGTCTATGCCCAAAATTCCAGTTGAAATTGAAATTTATCTCATGGTATAATAACTTTTGTGTCAAAGAGAAATTTCAACATGGCCCGTTGGTCAAGCGGTTAAGACACCGCCCTTTCACGGCGGTAACACGGGTTCGAGTCCCGTACGGGTCACTTTTCATTTTAATATATCAACATGGTCCCGTGGTGTAGCGGTTAACATGCCTGCCTGTCACGCAGGAGATCGCGGGTTCAATTCCCGTCGGGACCGTCCAGAGAGCCTCCAGCATACGAAAAGCTGGGGCTTTTTTGTTGTGCCGTCGTGGATAAAAATAGTAAAAAGTGATACATTTATAATGGATAACTATGAAAAACGTGACTCCGAAGCAAAGTGAGGGAAAGAAATGGCTAAAAAAATTGTTGTAGTGGACGACGAAAGACCCATTGCAGATATACTGGAATTCAACCTTGAAAAAGAAGGATATGAAGTACACTGTGCCTATGACGGCAATGATGCACTGGAACTGATACTTGAGGTTGTGCCGGATATCGTACTGCTCGATATCATGCTGCCGGGCATGGACGGCATGGAAGTATGCCGTGAAGTCCGCAAGAAGCATGAAATGCCAATCATCATGCTGACCGCCAAAGATTCCGAAATCGACAAAGTGCTCGGCCTTGAACTCGGCGCGGACGATTATGTTACGAAACCCTTCTCCACACGTGAGCTGATTGCCCGCGTAAAGGCGAATCTGAGAAGGAACCAGGAGACCGCCCCCAAAGAGAAAGAAGTGGAGACCAACAATATACAGATCAAGGACATCACGATACTGCCGGATTCCTATGCGATCAAAAAGCACGGCAGGGATATTGAACTCACTCACCGTGAATTTGAGCTGTTCCATTATCTGGCGAAACATCTGTCACAGGTGATGACCCGGGAACATCTGCTTGAAACGGTGTGGGGATACGACTATTTCGGTGACGTCCGGACAGTCGATGTGACAGTCAGAAGGCTGAGGGAAAAGATAGAGGATGATCCGTCCCATCCTGAATACCTGATGACGCGCAGAGGTGTGGGTTATTATATCCAAGGCGATGAATAAAGGAGTTAACACGTAAATGAAGCAGTTTTTCAGGAACCTTCAATCTCTCCATATAAAGCTTGTCATCATCTATGTCCTTCTCATCGTCATCGGTATGCAGATCATCGGCCTTTATTTCACGAATACGCTTGAGAAGGAACTGACAGGCAACTTCCAGGACAATATCGAAACACAGGTCAGCCTCATCGATACACGCATTAATGAACTGTATACGGAATATGGAGATGACCGTGAAGCGATGAGGGAGGAAATCCAGAAGCTTCTCTCCGATTACGGCAATCGCCCGGAGATCGAAGAAGTGCGTTATGTCAATTCAGATAACCTGCTCGTTGCAACGAGTAAAATATCCAATGAATCCAACATCGGTTCAAGGATAAATGCCCCACTCACCGAGGATTCCATCTCAACGGGAACGCGGAACGACGAGATCTATGTAAACGTCGAACAGAACCATCAGCGCATTTGGCTTCTGAACCAGCCCGTTATCCAGGACAGCCAGATTCTCGGTGCTATTTATGTTTCCTCGAATATCGAAACTGTATATCAGCAGCTTGAAGCCATCAACAATACTTTCATCATCGCTACCCTGATATCACTCATCATTACGAGTATACTCGGTATTTTCATCGCGCGCACGATTACGCGGCCGATCACGGATATGAGAAACCAGGCGCTTCTGATGTCCGAAGGGGACTATACGTCGCGCGTTAAAATATACAGCAGTGACGAAATCGGTGAGCTGGCAGGCTCATTCAATATGCTTTCAAAACGTGTCCAGGAGGCACAGGCGAATACTGAGAGCGAAAAGAAGCGACTCGACTCCGTCATCACCCATATGTCAGACGGCATCATCGCCACCGACAGGCGGGGCCGCATACGCGTAGTGAACGATATGGCGCTTGATATGATCAATATGCGCGGCGGGAACATATACGGGGAAAGTATGCTCGAACTGCTCGGACTCGATCAGGAGATGCACCTCGAGGACATTCAGGAGATGAATGAAAGCCAGCTGATGTTCCTTGAAAAAGATGATGAGGAGACGACCATCCGCATCAACTTCTCGACGATTGTAAAGGATACGGGATTCATCAACGGCTATATCGCCGTGCTCCATGATGTTACGGACCAGGAACGGATCGACAATGAGCGCAGGGAGTTCGTTGCGAATGTCTCCCATGAACTGCGCACTCCACTGACATCGATGCGGAGCTATCTCGAAGCGCTGCAGGAAGGGGCATGGCAGGATGAGGAGCTGGCGCCGAAGTTCCTCGGCGTGACCCGTGAAGAGACCGACCGGATGATCCGGCTGGTCGAGGATCTTCTGCAGCTGTCCAGGATGGACAACGAGGCAGAGGAACTGACGAAGGAAATCGTCGATTTCAATATGTTCTTAAATCGGATCATCGACCGTTTTGAAATGACACATAAAGATGATGTCGAGTTTGTCAGGAATATTCCCGACACGCCCATATTCACCGAAATCGCGATGGACAAGGTCGGTCAGGTGCTGGACAATGTCATTTCCAATGCAATCAAATATTCCAACAGCGAGAACAAGAGAGTCGAATTCCATGTCAAACAGAACCGGCTCTACAACCGTATGACGGTACAGATCAAAGATAACGGACTCGGCATCCCCGGAAGCAAGGTGGACCGCATATTCGAACGGTTCTATCGAGTCGATAAAGGCCGTGCCCGCAAGATGGGCGGCACTGGCCTCGGCCTCGCCATCTCCAAAGAGATCATCGAGGCGCATGACGGCAGGATCTGGGCGAACAGCCTAGAGAACGAAGGCACGACAATCTTCATCAATCTGCCCTGTGAAACGCTTGAGGAGGATGTCTGGGATGTTTAGGGAAAGAGCCAAATCAGCGATCCTTTTCGTGCTGGTGATCACGAGCGCCATCCTCACCTACATGGTATGGAGCTACCAGCCCGAGTTCTCACAGGTCGACACATCCGTGGAATCCACCCCGAATATCGGCGGCGGCGAAACGGTAGCGTTCAAAAATGTCATGCGTGCCTATCAGCTTATCTGGGCAGACGGCAGTGACGTGCAGGGCACAATCGAGGAAGATGTTGTCGTCGGCGTCAGGGAATTTCTCGAGGATACCGAAATACAGGACATAAACGTCTACAGCAATATGAATCGGCTCGATCCTGCTGTGAAAGAGGATGGTAAGGAGGAATTCCTCATCGTGGACTATCCGTCTGAAATGCCGGCAAAATCGCTATTCCAGGTGCTCGGATTTGAATATGACAGCGCCCTCCCCGACTACAGTTTTGATCGTATCATTGTGGATATGGCATCTGAAACTGTAACGTTTTTCATGCTGAACGAATCATTGGATAAAGTCGCCGTGGCAAATACCGACATAGAGAGTGAGTATCTATTGTCCATCGTTGAAAAATATGAGGATTCATTCGAGGATTATACAGGCATCATTACGAACCAGCAGACATCGAACAACAAGACGGCCATCTATGGCCCGAGTGACCCGGGTGAGGTAAACGTCGAAAATTTCCTTTCCACCCAGCACAGTGTGGATGTGGTGAATGACATCCTCTTCATGGATGATGAAATATCGACCACGCGCAATGAAGACGTCTATGTATATGAAGGCGAGAGCAATATTGCAACATACAGCAGTGACACTTACAGCTATTCGTATACGAACCTGGATGAAACACTCTCTTCCGGCAGGAACCCGCATCAGACGATACAGCAGAGCTTCGATTTCCTCAATTCGCATACGGCTCTGGCCAAAGAACACATGTTGTTCGACTACGAAGAAGAATCGAATGAGTCCATTTACCGGTTTACCATGAACGGCTATGTCGTGTTCAGCGATGAAATGCAGAATATCATTTCAGTGAAGTACGGCAATAATGCGGTGTATGAATATGAACGGCCGCAGCTGCATATTGATGCGCACGTGCCCGGAGACCAGACGAAGGAACTGACCACACTGGAAAATGTCAGGTATCAGATTGCCCTGAATGAGGAGCTGGATCTTCAAAAAGTATCCAAGATCACCATCGGCTATAATATGGGCTTTGCAGAAAGCCAGACAGAACTGAATCTGTTGGAGTTCACACCTGAGTGGTATGTAAAGTATGACGGTGAATGGATGCATTTTGATGAAGGGAGTCTTTATTAGATGGATTGGAAGCTGACAAAATCCCTTTATATACTGGTGTTCCTCATCATCAATCTGGCACTTATTTTCATGTTCTACAACAAGCAGCAGGACAGCGTGAAAAAGATAGAGGATGCTCCGAGCGTCCTCGAAAAGACCGATATAGACGTATCGGGGTTGCCTGAGCATGAACCGATGAAACTCAATGTACTGACCGCAGAGACCGAGGATTTTGAAGATATAGAGGAAGCTGAAGCGTCCGATATAGAGTCGTCGGAAAACAGCAACAGCCTCACTGTTGAATTCGAAGAAGGGGATGCCGCGCCGTGGATGGACCCAGAATCTCTTGAGCAATATAAGACGGAGAGTATTTACAGGGGCGGGGATTACGAGTATGATGAAATGATGAGTAAAGAGAATCGGCGGATATTCAACCAGCATTTCGAAGGTCTGCCAATTTTTAATCATGAATCAGCAAGACTCATATTCCGCGGAGAAGGCCCCGAAGCGGAAGTATATGAACAGGCATATCTTAAGAATCTGAGGGAAAATTCATATTCCACCCCGGCTGCGGTCAGGAACCCCAAAGAGGGTGTCATCGATCTGTATCAGCGCGACAGGATTTCTGAGGAAGCCGTAGTTGAAAATGCGCGGCTTGGCTACTACGTCATTCTGAACGAAGGGGATCAGGTCATGCTGAGGCCAAAATGGGAATTCAGGATTTCCGACCAGGGCGTCGAGAAGACAATCTATATAGATGCCATCAGTGAAACAGAAGATATAATCGAAAGTGAGTGAAAGCAATGAAAATGAGCGTGTTGGCCAGCGGTTCCACAGGGAACAGCACGTATATCGAAACAGAAAAAGGCAGCCTGCTCATAGATGTCGGACTTTCATGTAAGAAGATAGAGGAAGCACTGAATACGTTGGGTACTTCATTGAGTAGCATAGATGCGATACTTATCACACATGAACATTCGGACCATGTCAAAGGGCTGAAAGTGATCGCCAAACGGTATGGCATTCCTATTTTTGCGAATGAAAATACGTGGAGACAGATAGAGAAAAAAGGGATTGAAATCAAGCCTGAACAGAAATTCCATTTCAATCCGCTTGAAAAGAAAGAAATCGTGGGCATGGATATCAATTCATTCAGCGTATCCCATGATGCGGTAGATCCCCAGTTCTATACATTTGCACGGGATAATAAGAAAATATCGGTCATCACCGATACAGGGTACGTTTCCGACCATATGAAAGGCATCATCAAAGACAGCGACTGCTTCGTCTTCGAAAGCAACCATGATGTCGACATGCTGCGGATGGGAAGGTATCCGTGGGTGACGAAGCAGCGGATATTATCAGACGTCGGGCACGTTTCCAATGAAGATGCCGCACACGCGATGCGTGACGTTATAACCGCCCGCACGAAACGGATCTACCTGAGTCATCTGAGCCTCGATAATAATATTAAAGAACTTGCAAAGATGAGTGTGGAACAAGTCCTCAACCAGTATGATATCGATACAAAAGATGAAATAATGCTGTGTGATACAGACAAAGAAGCACCGACGAAGATATACACAGTATGAGTTATCCACAGTTTATATACAAAAA
>DXHR01000003.1 GCA_019113295.1 Candidatus Salinicoccus stercoripullorum
TATCAGATGGGCTGAAGAGTTTTTCCAGCAGATTTAACTGCAAATTCTTTTCCGTCAAATACTGTGCATGTGAAGATAGGTGCTTTATAGAATCCATGATCATCTGGCGGATGACGATTTCATTTCCTTCAACCAGATATCCATCCGAAATAGAAGAGGTGATGGATATACCCTGATTATTTATACTTTTTCTTACTTGCTTAATATCGTCTATTACTGTGTTACGACTGACTTTGAATAAAGATTGGAAAGAATCTATAAAATAAGGAGTGTTGATATCCAGTGACAGCAATAGAAAAATCCAAGCATATCTTTCTTCTTTGGAGTATTCATAATAAGAGATATTTTCCCGATCTATCGATGAACGGATTTCCAATTTCACCTTGTCGCGGATAAAAATCCCCTTGCCGCGCACTTTTTCAATCTGGCTGCCATATTCATCAGTCAGCCAATGATTAATCTTTTCAATGTCATTGTAGATAGTTCTTTTTGAAACGTTCAAAGAACTGGCCAGTTCTTCTATTGATAAGTACATATCACTTTCGATGAGTAATCGCAGAATGGCAGAACTGCGTTTATCCATAACAATCTTCCTTTCCAATATCAGCTAACAGATATTTCAGATAATTGTTATTTAAGTATATAGTATACCGGTAAGCGCATAGAAATAAGTCCAAATAGCACATTGGCATTTATGCAAAATTGGACTGACACAAAAAAGATCACCATATTGTATGGTGATCTTTTTACTGTTTATAAATCTTTTCGCTCTGCCTTTTTCTCTACAACGACAGCGTCACGCCGTTGGTGATGAAGAATGTCCCGGATAATCACCGGAGCATGAGAATGGGGCACGTCAGCTGTTTTGTTATACTTGGAGGCAGAGTGAAATGAAATCTGCTCATATATAAACCGCCCTTAGACAGTAACTATATCATCCCCTCGAAAGAAAACTGATGCCCACATGCATCAAATGTGCAGGCACCAGTCTATGTTGGAATACAGATTCAGCTTCTATTATGCTATGTCTGCCACGAGTCTCAGCATCGTCCTGTACAACAGCTCCGTCCCAACTGCGATGTCTTCATCGGTCGAATATTCGTCCGGGTGGTGGCTGATGCCGTCTTTCGATCTCACGAATATCATTCCCATGCCGCATGCGTCTGCCATATGGCTTGCGTCATGGAAGGCGCCGCTCATCAGGACGGGCGGGGCGAGGTTCATGGTTTCGCTTTCTTCTGACATGATGGTCATGATTTCTTTGCTGGATTCTTTTGGTGTAGTGCCGCCGTCGTCTGATATTTCATGATTCAGTCTGTGTTTTTCCGACACTGCTTTTACTGTTTCCTTTAACTGCTGCTCATATCCATCCCGCCGGGCGAGGTCGCTGTCCCGCAGATCGATGGTGAATTCCACCTTCTCCGGGATGATGGAACGGCCGCCGGGTGTGACTTTGAGGTCTCCGACGGTACCGACGGCTGGTGCACCGTCTTCTGTCTGCACGATGCTGTTGAAGGCGGTGATGATTTCCGCGGCACCTGTGACGGGATCCTGTCTCATGGGCATGGGGACTGTGCCGGCATGTCCTGAGACGCCTGTCAGCGTGACGGTCAGCCATCTCGGCCCTGCGATGCCGCTGACGATGCCGATGGGTTCATCCTGTTCCTGGAGGTTCGGTCCCTGTTCAATATGCATCTCTATATAGGAAGCGATTTTGTCGGCATCGTATTCGGATTCCTGCAGTCTTGTCGGATCTGCTCCGAATTCGATCAGTGCCTCCCTTCTCGTCACGCCGTCTTCATCCGCTCTTTCAAGTTCCCCGGGTTCCAGTTTCCCGAGTATCCCTCTTGAACCGAACAGTCCGACACCGAACCGGTGGCCTTCCTCGTCGCAGAATGAAACGACTTCGACCGGCGTTTCAGGTACGATATCGTTTTCCATCATCGTCTGGACCGCTTCAAGGCCGCCCAGTACACCGATGGTGCCGTCATATCTTCCGCCGGAGGGCTGTGAATCGATATGGGAGCCGAGCATGACTGCAGGTTTATCGGGATTTTTCCCTTCAAGCCGGCCAATCAGGTTGCCGAAATTGTCAAAGCGGGTTTTTAGGCCGGCTTCATCCATCCATTCCCTGACGCGTTTCATGCCTTCCTTATATTCTTTCGATAATGCCAGTCTGCATACACCGGTCTCGCCGATCCTGCCGATCTCTGCCAGTTCGGTCAGGCGTCCGGCCAGCCGGTCTTTATTGATGGTCAGATTCATTTTATATATTTCCTTTCTTTCTTTCCATGAAGAGTACTGCTGCGATTGTCAGTGCCACGCAAAGCGCAATCTTTATCAGTGAGAATATCGGTGAGAATAAGATGATCATGCCGATGATGAGCGCAACAACCCCGTACTGGGGTGTCTTATATGCGAATTGTCCGAGCACCGCCCCGAATATGGCCGGGAGTACGAAATTGAACGCACTTTCTATATACGGCGGAATGAGTGTGATGAGATATGTTCCGCCGATGACCATGATGATAAGGACGGTGATGTTGGTCAGTGAAGCGACAGCGATTCCGAATACGCCGGCCACTTCAGCTTTTCTGGAGCCAGGTTCAGCATTGACGGCTTTCTGCGCGGCTGAAGAGCAGGGCAGGCACATATTGGCGATATTGCCTGTCAGAAAGGCGAGATACGTACCGGCGACTCCCAGAGTGGGATAATAGGTGATCGGTTCAAGGACCCACATGATGCCGATGAACGAAGTATAGCCGACAAGGCCGGTGGCGATGACCCCCCAGCCTGGGTGGGCGCCAAGCACGAACGACATATATAGAGGCGGTGCAAAACACATGATGATCAGGACAAGCAGTGTAGTCCTGCCCCAGAAGTGTGAGCGTCTGTAAAACGCAGCCATCGTATCCTGTTCTGCATTTGAAGTTTCAGCGGTGGTCACTCCAACAGTGCTGTCAGTTGAATAAGTCATTTAAGAACCTCCTTACTGGTTATTTTCTAAATGATGAATGTTGAAAGGTAGCCTGCCGCCATACCAATGACAAGAGCGAAACCCAGCGCCCATTCCTTCAGCCAGCCGATATCCTTCCGGTCGGCAAGAATCATCATGCTGATCATTGAAATGAGGGCGAGGATTCCGGCAATGGCATGGTTCAGACTCGTGACCATCTGTTCATTCGCAAGGTAGGCAAACGCTCCGAGCATCGCAGCCAGTGCGATACTGGCCATGATCTTCGGATTCCGTTTCTGGATCTTGTCCTGGACATTGCCCATGGATTTCGTGAATATCATCGTGAATAAAAGCCAGCCCATCCCGCCGAGGAACATAGTCCATATGACTGCGCTCAGCGCCTCGACGGGAAACTCGGAGGCGCCGAGTTCTGTGCCTGATGAGGAAGCTCCGATGGCAGCCGCACTGGATTCGGTAGCTGCAGAGCCGATGATGCCGATGCGCATCAGGGTGATCGGCGAACCGATCAGTGCAATCAGGGAGACGAGCACAATCACGATTCCGAATGACGGGCCGATGGAACTGATGAACCCGGCCCGGATGGCTGTAGTGACATCATTCTGTGACATGCCGGCATCCGGTGCGGACTTTTTGGCGATCCATAAAAAGATGAATGCCTGGAATACGACAATACCGACGATGATGGATGCGAATATCCAAAAGGGTGCACTGTTTGCTATCTGTAATATATCCCCCAATATGAGTTCCTCCTTTGTTTTATATTGGAATCACTTTCTGTTTCCCGGATTTTCCATATAGTCAAGTACAGTGGCGATGAACAGCCGGCCGATGTAAAGCATGGCTTCCTCGTCTACGTCGAACTTTGGATGATGATGCGGATATACATCCTTTTCATCAGGCATTGCACCGCCGACCCATACGAAAGACCCCGGTTTTTCTTTCACATAATAGGCGAAGTCCTCCATCCCCATCATAGGGGGGATTTCTGCTACATTGTCTTCACCGTATATGGATTCCGCGACTCTTCTCAGACGTTTGGTTTCCTCCGGATCATTCACAACTGCCGGATATCCTCTCACATATTCCACTTCCGCCCGGGCCCCGAGGCCTTCACAGGTGGATTCGGCGATTGATTTTATCGATTTCTCCACTAAGTCCCTGACTTCAGGTTCAAAAGTCCTGACAGTCCCCCTGATGTTCGCAGTGTCGGGGATGACGTTGAAGCTGTCACCTCCGTTGAATGATGCAACAGTGACAACGGCCGATTTCAAAGGGTCCGTCTGGCGGCTCGCAATCTGCTGCAGTGACGTCATCACCTGTCCGCCGATGGCGAGCGGGTCCACAGCCAGGTGGGGATTCGCGGCATGCCCGCCTTTGCCGTGAATCGTGATTTCGAAAGTATCGCCGTTCGCCATGACCGGCCCTTCCCGGTAGCCGACGAAACCTGGCGGATCGGTGGAACTGACATGGGCGCCGAAAACAGCATCGACACCGTCGAGGCAGCCGTCCCCGACCATGAATTTGGCACCGCCCGGTATGACCTCTTCGGCGAACTGATGGATGAACACGATGGTTCCCGGCAGTTCCTCCCTATGTTCGCTTAAAACTTTCGCAACGTGCAGAAGACCTGAAGTATGTACGTCATGGCCGCAGGCATGCATGACACCATCCACCTGCGATCTATACGGCACATCCTTCTCATCCTTGATGGGCAGCGCATCAAAGTCAGCACGCAGGGCGACGGTGCTGCCAGGCTTCCCACCCACGAGCTTTCCAACAACTCCACGGCCGCCGACTTCCGTCCGGACATCAAGTCCCAGCTCCCTGAGGAAAGATGCCACTTTCTCCGGTGTCTCCACTTCATGGTGGGAAAGTTCGGGATTCATATGTAAGTCTCTTCTGAACGCGACCATTTCCGGATAGAGGTCTTCCAGTCTTTTGAAAAGAATTTCCTGCAAATTTATCATCTCCTGTGCATGTTATCCAACAATCATATAATTCAGAATATTGCGTTGAGATAGTTAAGTCAAGAATTAACTTGTTTGAGGGAGATGAAAATCATGTTCTCATGATCAGTTCACTATAATGTATATGGATGCTGTGGTAAGATGTGACCATAAAATACATAATGAGGATGTGGGTCAGATGGACATCGGAGTGATTTTGGATTTTGACGGGACCATCATCGACAGTGAAACGAATCTTTATAACACGATCAATAAAAATCTTGCAGACCGGGGACATAAACCGCTGGAGATAGAGAGATACAAAGAATCGATCGGTTCTGAGTCCGACGAACTGAATGCATATATATTGGAACGCGTGGGCGAGGAGGGGATGCGTGCGATTGCGGAAGACCACCAGCGTACGTGCCTTGACCTGGAATGCTATCCGCACATTTTGAAACTGATAGGGTACTGCAGGGACAACGGGATACCGATGGCAGTGGCGACGAGCAGCCGGCGTGCCGATATCATCCCGATGCTCGAACATTTCGGTATTCTTGATGCATTTATCAGCGTGCGCGGCAAGGAGGATGTGGAGCATGTGAAGCCGGATCCTGAGCTCTACAGGCTCGCCGGGAAAGATCTCGGTCTCGCTCCTGCCGACATATACGCCATCGAGGATACGGTGAACGGTTCGTTTGCGGCGGTCCGTGCAGGTATGAACGCCATCGTGCTGACGAATGAAATGACCGGAGATATGGATTTCGATCCGGTCGATTATTTTGCAAAGGACATCACCTATGAGGAAATGATTAAAATACTGGAGCATGAACCCGCCGTAAAAGAATAGAGTGTAACAGGGAATCAGGTCCATAGCGGATATGGACCTGATTTTTTATGCCTTCAAACAAAAAAGGCAGCCCTGGTCGAAAGGGTCTGCCCATTTGGAGTTTGATCATGAGAATATATTATCGATTTCTGCAACCTCTTCGCCTGTCAGTTCGACTTCAAGTGACTTCAGATTGTTCAGCACCTGTTCGGAGCGCTTGGCGCCGGGGATGATTACATCGATGACGTCTCTTGTGAGATACCATGCCAATACGACATGAGCGATGTCGACGTCTTTTTCTTCCGCGATCGGACGGAGTTTTTCCACTTTATCGATATTTTTTTCGAATTCTCCACTCTGGAACGCCGGGAGGTCCTCGCGCAGGTCATTGAATGTATCTTCCTTCGTGAATTTACCTGTCAGGAGACCGGACGCCAGCGGGAAGAATGGGACGAATGATATACCCTGCTCTTTCAGATAGGGGAACAGTTCATCTTCGGCATCGCGCTTAAGCAGGTTGTACTCTCCCTGGAATACATCGATATGACCGTCTTTGTTCGCCTCTTTCAGCTGATCGAGGGAGAAGTTGGAAACGCCGATGGCGCGTATCTTGCCTTCATCCTTCAGTTGTTTGAGTGCTGCGATTGCCTGGTCCTTCGGTGTATCTTCATCAGGATAATGGAGGTACATCAGGTCGATATAGTCGGTCTGGAGACGTTCCAGACTTTTTTCGACTTCGTTTTTCAGGAATGCCGGTTCGTTGCTCTGGGACATATCATCACCGTCAAACACCGGTGAAATTTTCGTTGCGATGACAAGCTCATCACGTTTCCCGGTCTCCTTCACAACCTCGCCGACGAGTTCCTCAGAACGGCCGGGACCATAAAGATAAGCCGTGTCTATGAAGTCAATGCCGTTTTCAATTGCAGTTTTGACGAGGTCCTTGCCCGCCTCTTCATCAAGGTCCGGGAAAAGATTATGTCCGCCGACTGCATTTGTACCCAGTCCTATCGGATTAACGTTCAAATCAGATTTACCAATTTTAACTTCTGTTTCCATAACATCAACCTTCCTTCCTTTTTAGAGGGTGAATTCATACCCGCACCATCTATAATAGGAAATATTAATGTCGAATGCAAAAATACTGATTGGTATTTATTCTCCCCCGAAATCGTTCATTAGGGGTGAACGCTATTAAATGGTAGAATGAAGACAGCAACCCACAGTGAAAGAAGGGATAACATGAATCCATTCGGATTTAATTTTGATAACACTTTTGAATTACTGCCGGATAACTTCTATCGTAATTCTGGCGCAACACCTGTGGATTTTCCGGAGATCGTTGCCTTTAACAGCTCTCTGGCAGCGGAACTCGGACTTGATAAAGAGAAGCTCCAGACGGATGAGGGGAAGGAACTCTTTGCGGGCAACCGCATGCCGGAAGGGGCTTCATCGATTTCCCAGGCTTATGCAGGCCATCAGTTCGGCAATCTGTCGATGCTTGGTGACGGCCGTGCTGTGCTGATCGGAGAGCAGGTGACGCCGGCCGGAAAACATTTCGACCTCCAGCTGAAAGGCTCGGGGCGGACGGTTTTCTCAAGGACGGGTGACGGCCGTGCGCCAATCGGCCCGATGCTGCGGGAGTACATCATCAGTGAAGCGATGCATGCCCTTGGCATCAGAACGTCAAGGAGCCTTGCGGTCGTAACAACCGGAGAAGGGGTGACCCGCGAGGAAATTCTGCCTGGCGGCATACTCACCCGCGTCGCAATGAGTCATCTGCGTGTCGGAACATTCGAATATGCAGTAAGGACCGGCGATGAGACGGATGTCAAAACGCTTGCGGATTACGCGATCAGCAGGCACTATCCTGATCTGGAGGAACTTGCCGGGGGTGAAAAATACCTGGCATTCCTGAAAGGGGTCATCCGGAATCAGGCGGAACTCATCAGTGACTGGATGCTGGTCGGGTTCATCCATGGAGTGATGAACACCGATAATATGACAATCAGCGGTGAGACGATCGACTATGGTCCGTGCGCCTTCATGGATTCCTATCATCCGGAGACGGTATTCAGTTCAATCGACATAAATGGAAGATACAAATACCAGAATCAGCCGGCAATCGGACAGTGGAATCTCGCACGGTTTGCCGAAACTTTATTGACGCTGATCGATGATGATAAGGACGAAGCGACATCGCTTGCCCAGGAGGCACTGTCGGAATATGGACGCCTGTATGAGGGATTCTGGCTCGACGGCATGCGGAAGAAACTTGGCCTGACTGAGGAATCGGAAGACGACGAAGCCTTCATTACAGAGCTGCTGGACATGATGGTTGCGGTTGAAATGGATTACACTCAGGTGTTCAGGATGATGTCTCACGGACGGCTTGAAAAAACCGATCTTGCAAAAGCGGAAGGGTTCAGTGAGTGGCACAGCAGCTGGCAGCAAAAGCTTGAGAAACAGACGTCGGGGATTGACGCGGCATATGAACTGATGAAATCGGTGAACCCGGCAGTCATCCCGAGGAACCATCTTGTGGAAAAAGCTTTGGATGAGGCGATGCATTACGGGGATTACAGCTATTTCAACAAATTGAATGAAGTGCTGGCAAAACCTTACGATGATTCGCATGAGGATATGTATAAAAACCCGCCGGAAGAGTCGGAGGCCGTCCTCCAGACATTCTGCGGAACTTGATGAGTGCAGGGAGGTCCCCCGCACTCATTATTTTTTGACGCCGAAATAGTCCCCGCGATTTTTCTCAGGGCTTTTTCGAATCGGTCCAGCCATCTGTTTTTTCATGACAGGGATATGTTTTGAACAGTGGATATAGGCTTCATGGACATCGATTGCGACCCAGCGTTCTGCGCGGCCCCGCTCTATTTTTTGCATAGACTGGATGTCCACTTCGGTGAGCCCGAGTGTATGCAGTGCATCATTCTCCACGATGCGTGCTGCACCATTTATATGGAGCCCGGTCTGATCCTCTGTAAAATCGATGAACATGAGTCCGATATGCGGATTTTCAAGTATATTCCCCATACTCGCCATTACACCGTTTCCGCGGTATTCAGGATAGATGAGGGTCGTGTCATCCAGTACTCTCACGAAACCGGGCTCCCCCGCTCTGAGTGATGCGTCGCAGTTTCCGGCAGCATCAGATGTTGAAATGAAGAGCAGGTCCCGTGCCGCAATGAATTCCTTCATCCGCAGATTAAGAAAATCAATCATCTGATTATTGTAGAATGCATCCGCCCGCCGTTTTGTACCATACTTCTTCTGAAGTTCTTTTTCACCTTTGGACATTTGAACAGACCTTTCTCTGTATACATAAAACGGCTGCGCCTTCCGGCGCAGCCGAGTCATATTTTAGGGGAGGTAAAATGTGTTACACCACTAATGTGATGTACATAGAATATAATACCTCACCACTTTAAAGTAAAGGAAATACCATTATGGCTGCATGAATTCATCATATGATAAGAATGATGGTTTCTGCGATCCTCCGTATGCCGGGCACTCTTCACATGCTGTCCAGCAAATGCTGTGTTCCAGATCATATTGTCTGTTCCCGGCTCCTGACTGTTAAACTGAGCGGCGGGGTTACAGTGACTGCGAGCCCTTCTATGCAATACTCTGACGGCTCACAGTGTTAACAATCAGCATCGGTAATACTTTTGTCAGCCCCGGTACTTACATTTTAATGGATCAGTCTGTGGGAACATTGATACTTGAAAAATGCCGCCCTGTTCTTACTCGGCATGCCGCATTCTGTACAGACATATTTGTCGGCGGCGCCTCTGTCATAACTCTTGACGATATTTCCATGCCGGCATCTGTCAGGTACATTCAACATGGAAATGCTCCCTTTTTTCATCAGCATGGTGCTGATATCTTCTTTGAAAAACTTCTCCATTCTTTTACCTCCCTTTCTCCCTGATATTGATTTCCTGATTGTCATATTTTTTATAACCGATTTTCAGAAGTTTAATCATGGAGATGTGAAAAAATACAATATGAAGCGATTTCATCCCAATTTTTTATGCGGGACATACATATATAAATATATATAAACATATGGATATCGATCGGAAAATTCAGACAAATATGATTCCTGGGTATGAGTCTGTATGCTATCATATGAGGTAATAAAAGGAATGAACATCTGGGTGGAGGGATGATAATGACCGGAGAGATGGTATTTGTTGCAATGATGATAGTTGTCATGCTGATGATGCTGCTGTTTGAGGTGATGCGCGCAGATTTCACAGTGTTCTCCTTCCTGGTCATCTTCCTGCTGACGGGTGTGATATCAACAGAGCAGGCACTCAGCGGTTTTTCCAACGAAGGTATGCTGACCGTACTGCTCCTGTTCATCGTGGCAGGGGCCATCCAGAAACACGGCATCATTGAAAATTTTATCAATAAAATTCTTAATGACAGTAGAAGTCCGAGAAGATCCATGCTGAAACTGCTGGCGCCGGTTGCTGTTTCATCCGGATTCCTGAACAATACACCCATTGTCGTCACATTGACCCCGATCATCAAGAACTGGTGTCAGAAAAACGGCATATCGCCTTCCAAATTTCTGATTCCACTTTCCTATATGACAATACTCGGCGGCACGGTAACTTTGATCGGGACATCGACGACCCTCATCGTCCACGGACTTCTGATCCAGGCGGGGCTCGGGGGCTTTTCATTCTTCCAGCTGTCGGTTGTCGGTATACCGATCACAATAGTCGGACTCATATATATTATGACCATCGGCTATCGCCTTCTGCCGAGTACACTCGGTGCGAAGGAGCAGATCAGGCAGGAAGTGAAGGAGTTTCTGGCCGAAGCGGTCGTTGAGAAGGATTTTGAGTATATCGGTTCACATATCATCGATGCTTCCACCACATCTTTCAAAAATATATATATCATCGAAATCATCCGGGGGGAGGAGCGGATTTTTCCGGTCACCCCGACGACGCTCATCCGGGAAGGGGACCAGCTTCTCTTTTCAGGTACATTGAATACGATTGCGGAAGTCCAGAAGCAAAAAGGGCTCAATGTGATCACAGGCACGAACGAAACGCTGGAGAGCCTGAACTATGGTGACAATCATCTGGTTGAAGCAGTCGTCTCCCATCAATCGTCCATGGTTTCGCATTCGCTGAAATCCTCGATGTTCCGGAATAGATACAACGCAGGCGTCATTGCAGTACACCGCAACAATGAACGGATAAAGAGCCGGGTGGGGGATATCGTCATGAAGCCCGGTGATACTCTTTTAATGCTCTGTGGTGAAAGGTTCCTTGAGGAGCACATGCATTCCTCAGATTTCTATGTGGTGACGTCGGTGTCGCCGCCGGAATCGCTGAAACAGAACAGTGTGAAAGGGTGGATCGCAATCACTCTGCTGTTTGCCATGGTCAGTTCCGTCACTTTTGGGCTGCTCAGCATGTTCGAAGCGATGCTGCTTGCAGTGGTCATCCTTCTCGGCTTCAAACTAATCGATGCGGAGGAGGCGTTCAGTTATATACAGGTGAATGTACTTCTTCTGATAGCCAGCGCATTTGGCGTGGGTGCTGCCCTCACCGAGTCGGGGCTGGCACAGCTGATAGCTGAAAACATGATGGACTTCGCAAGACCGTTCGGCATTATCGGCATCATCGTCATACTGTACATGGTGACCAATATATTCACCGAATTGATCACCAACAGTGCAGCAGCGGTCCTCATGTTTCCGATAGCCCTTGAAATCTCTTCACAGATGAATGCGGATTATATCGGATTCGTCGTGCTGATCGCCATTGCGGGTTCCGCGAGTTTCATTACACCAATCGGCTATCAGACAAACCTCATCGTCTATGGGCCAGGGGGGTACAAGTTTTCCGACTATATCAAAGTCGGGGCCCCCCTGTCACTCATTACCATGGTGATTGCAACATTCATCATTTATACAGTCTGGTTCTAAAAGGGTATAATGGCGGAAAAGTGATTTTTATTTTCTAAAATGATCATAAGGAGCATCAATGAATGAGACTTGGAATTTTGGATCAGATGCCCCGGCAAAAAGGCATGACGGCTGAGGAAACAGCAGCCAGTACATTGGAGATGGTCCGTCATGCCGAGAATCTGGGTTATGGGAGCTATTGGTTCGCAGAACACCATGCAACCCGCGGCATGGTCTCGAGTTCGCCGGAAATCATGATGGCTGCTGCTGCGGCACGGACTGAGAGTATCAAAGTCGGATCGGGCGGCATTCTTCTTCCACAGTACAGTGCCTATAAGGTGGCAGCACAAATATCGCAGCTCGAATCCCTGTATCCGGGCAGGATAGAGGCAGGTGTCGGGCGTTCCACTGGCGGCGGTGAATTCGTAAGGAAACGGCTCGCCGATTTCAAGCCTGACCAGATGGGGGATTATCCGGAGAAACTGGAAGCTCTGGCGGGTTATCTCAACAAGGAAGGGAAGATCAGGGCGGCACCGAGGACAGAAGGAAAACCGGAACTCTATGCCCTCGGGCTCGGAGAAAACAGTGCGGAAATGGCTGCAGCACTCGGCGTCGGATATGTATTCGGACACTTCATCAAACCAGACAGGGGCAAAGCAGCCTTTGAAGCATACCGCAGGAAATTCAGACCGGGGCTGCTCGGATCTCCGAAGGCGAAGGCCTGTGTCTTCGTCATCTGCGGCGAGGACGACGAACATGCAGAGTATATGGCAGCCTCCCAGCACATCTGGCTGTTGAATGTGGAAAAGGGGCTGGACAGCCGGGTACCGGATGTCACAACTGCACATGAACGTATGAGTGCATTGAACGAAAGAGAAAAGGAAACTGTTGAGAAGAACAGGGGGAGGATGATCATCGGCGGACCTGAAACAGTCAAAAGGAAACTTGACCATTTCAGCGCGCTCTATCAGTGTAAAGACTGGCTGCTGCTCTCAAACATGTATGACCGGGAAGAGAAGCGGAAATCCTTTGAACGCGTGAGTCAGCTGTACTTATGAATGAAAACGGGGGGATATCACATTCTGATATCCCCCGTTTTTGTCAGAAGCCGTATGATGCCTCTTTCTCTTCTTTGATTTTCCGGTATGTTTCCGCAAGGACAAGTGTGTCTTCTGCCAGTCTGTCGATACGGTAGATGACGTCGTCATCGATGATTTCACCATTTGCAAAATACCGTTCTTCTATGAATACATAGGATTGAAGTATCTGTCCTTTCATATATCCGATGATCGGTTTCAGCTGGTTTTCAAGAATGAGGAAGTGCTTGGATGAACCGGCTGTCGCAAGCATACTGACGGTCTTGTCCCTGAAACCGTCACGGGGAAGCAAATCGAAGACATTCTTCAATGCCCCGGGGATGGAAGCCTGGAAAATGGGTGTGCCGATGACTATCGCATCCGCTTCCATCAGTGTTTTGGTAAGATGTCCGGTATCCCCACCATAATCCAGGAAATTGCGGCCGTCACTGAATTGGATATCAAAGTCCGCCAGATCAAGAAGTTCTGTATTATGCTCCGGATGGTTCTTGTTGAAAGATGCTTTGACGTATTCCATCGCAGTCCTGGTCTTGGAACCTGCAACGGAACCGGATAATATTACGATGTTCATGGAAGATGCCTCCTATTTTTTCGTGTGTTTCCTGATTGCCGGCAGTATTTCACTGCCGATGATGTCGATGTTACGCTTCAGTCTGTCGAATGGGACACCGCCGAAATCCATCTGCCCGATATAGCGCTGATGGCCAAACACTTCATGCTGGTAGAGTATTTTTTCTATAATCTCCTGCGGGCTGCCGACATTCATGACATCTCTCGGATTCGCGCCCTGTGCGAAATGCTGTTTGGGGTATCCACGGCCGTTGGTGCGGATCATCCCATCATTGATATGCGGATAGATCTCCCTCTGTGCCTGCTGCGTTGTTTCGGCAGGATAGAAAAATCCGGCAGTCGCCACCGGCAGCCTGTCCGGATCATGCCCATTCTGCTTGGCAGCCTGCCTGTATACATCAATCGTGTATTTATATGAAGAAACCGGGCCTCCAAGTGTTGCGAGGAACATGGGAACACCAGCCCGTCCGGCTTTTTCAGCACTTGCAGGGGGGCCGCCGACTGCCCGCCAGATCGGCATTGAACCGTTTTTAGGCCGGGGGAGGATCTGGGCATCACGCAGCGGTTTGCGGAACTGTCCTTCCCAGTTCACTACTTCATGTTCATTGATTAGACGGAGAAGGTCGAACTTCTCCTCATAAAGTGCTTCGTAATCATGCAGATCGTAGCCGAGAAGCTCAAAGTTACCGACCCTGGACGCACGCCCGGCAATGATTTCCGCCCTGCCGTCCGATATGAGGTCGATTGTGGCAAAGTCTTCATATACACGGACAGGGTCGAGCGTGCTGATGATGGTGGATGAGCTTGCGATTTTTATCGTCTCTGTTGCCTGCGCGATGGCACCGAGCACAACCGAATGTGCCTGGGTCGTAAAATACTCCTGATGGCTCTCTCCGACTGTGAAGAGATCGACCCCGGCCTGTTCGGCAAGCTTGGCAATTTCTATGATTTCCTTTATGCGCTGCCGGGCTGGAATGCGTTCGCCGGTATGCGGGTTGTGAAGATGGTCCCCCAATGTATAGAGACCGAACTCAAGACCGTATTCCTTGTCTATCCTGTATTGCTCCATCTGATCATTCCTTTTTATAAGTTAGTTACTATATGTCAATTATAATGGAATGGATGATTATATTCACCCGGTACGAAAGTATGAAAATGGTTCCCAATAAAAATCAGCACATCCCGAACCGGGATGCACTGACGAAAATTACAGATATGCATTTCTGACTGTATTCCAGAGACCGGCCTGCTTAAGATGCTTTTTCGGCGCAAGGAACGTCACAGTCACAACGCCGGGGTTCCTGCCGATGTCGATTGAACCGTTGATGGTTGCACGGTTCATGATTTCAGGCACTGTCACATTGAAAAGTGAAGCAGCACGTGCCATGCCGTTTTCTGTCGCTGCGTTCAGATCTGCGCCTGTGCCGATGAATGAGACCGGATAGCTTTCTTCGATTTCGGCCATGTTCCATTTATGGGCCAGTTCCTTTGCCTTTTTCATCTCATTTTCTGTAAAAGGTTTTGCAAGCGGCGGCAGGTCTTCAGTGAGCGGGAGCAGTACCGGTCCCGTGAGTTCCGCTCCCTTGATGACTTTCACCTGCAGGTCCACGATGCCGGCGACATCTGTAGTATGACCGGCAATTTCACCATTGCCCTGCATCGCATGCATATCCCCGAGATATACCCCGCCACCCGGCACTTTTACCGGGCAGATCAGCACGGCACCTTCCCGGACACGGTTTACATCCATGTGACCATCGGTCCGTTCTTCAAGCTGTTCTTTTGTCATGCTGTAGTCATGTGGCGCATCGATCAGGAACTGTCCGAAATCCCCCGCATTATGGGAGTCGGGGAAAGCGCGGGATGGTGTCGTTCCCAGCTGGCCGAGGAAAGGGATGACCCTTGCCATGGCACCGACGATGTCATGCGGTGCAAAAGTCACTACGGGATGCTGGATGGAATTTTCAGGAGTGCACATGTATCTTTTACCTTCACGGGCGATGATCTCCGCATTTTCCTTGTTGAGGGTCAAACCAATGGTCCGCTGTCTGTCAAACGCCATCGTATAGGCATTTGTAAAGGTGAAAGGGGTGACATCCCCACCGCATTCAGCACACCTTACCGCACCCTGACCGATACCATCGACTTTCGATTTCGGGTTTTTGGCGCCGCAGCCGGGGCAGACCCCGGCAACAAACGGATCCCCTGTGAACCGGCCCTCCATCGGCTTGTCATTGCCTGATGCGGTGGCGTCGGACGTGACACGGATGGAATTGATATGGATTGCAACTGCGTCACCCACTTCCGCACCCTCCACATAGACAGGCTTTGTCACTTCGTGACCGCCTTTCAGTTCAGGGGTGATCATCGGCCCCCAGCATCCCGGTGCAGTGTTGGCCACGATATGTCCGCCGTCCTTCACGAAGTAGCGCATCTTTTCTTCCGGATCCAATATGCCATTGGTAAACTCGTCAACAAAAACAGTATGCTTTGCTTTTTGCTCTGTCATTTGATACAGCTCCTTCCGGATATATTACCAGTACCCCCATTTTACCACGATGATTGGGAAAGGGCTTTCATTATGCATGTGTGTTTCTTAAAAGAAGAGCATCCATATCATTACATGATGTTTACAGTCCCTTAATTGGGGATTATATTTGCATCCATGAATTAAAGATAGTAAAATTTCTGAAAATATGATAATGTTTCTTAAGATATTGAATTCAGACTATTAGGAGGTTAATTGTGAGCGATTCCAAAGTTAAAGAGTCTTATGACAATCTGTGGCGTGAATCCAAAAGAACGAAATCGCTGCTGAAGTTCTTCAGCGTGAATGAGTCTAAAAAACACGCCGAAAAGGGCAGTTATCCGACCAATGATGAGGGCCCTGAAAAATCCTATAACCGTCTGCAGCTGACCGGTCTGATACTGGGGCCGGCGCTTTTCATCCTGACGCTCCTCTTTTTGGAAGCTGAAGGGCTCGACGGCGCGGGTGTATTCGTTGTCGCTTCGACATTATGGATTGCGACGTGGTGGATCACTGAAGCCATCCCGATTCCGGCAACGTCCTTAATGCCGCTGTTCCTGTTCCCGATGGGTGGCGTCATGGACAGTGGCACGACGACCAGCTCCTATGGTAATGACATCATCTTCCTGTTCCTTGGCGGTTTCCTGATTGCGCTGGCGATGGAGAGATGGAATCTACATACCCGGATTGCACTGTCGATCATCAACGCAATCGGGACCACGACGGCGACCATCCTTCTGGGTTTCATGATCGCGACCGGCTTGCTCTCCATGTTCGTGAGTAACACGGCAGCGGTAATGATCATGATTCCAATCGGAATGGCGATCATCAATGAAGCGAACGCGCTTACCGAAAGCGGGATGGAAGCGGATCTGAAAATGTTTGAGAAATCACTTGTGCTTGGTATCGGCTATGCCGGAACCATCGGCGGCCTCGGTACATTGATCGGTACACCACCGCTCATCATCATGGCAGGCCAGCTGAAAGAGATCTTCGATCTGGACCTGAGTTTTGCGCAGTGGATGATGTTCGGTGTGCCGATTGTCATCATCTTCCTGGGGCTTGCATGGGCATATATGAACTATGTGGCGTTCAGGCATGACATGAAGCAGCTGCCCGGCGGGAAGAGGATCATCACAAGCGAACTTGAGAAACTGGGTAAAATATCAAGGGAAGAGATTCTCGTACTGATCGTCTTCCTGTTTGCGGCATTCATGTGGATTACCCGCGGCTTCATCTGGGAGAACCTCGAAATGACTTCAATGCTCACAGACGGGGCGATCGCGATGCTGGCTGCAGTGATCCTGTTCCTGTTGCCGACAAAAAGGGGCTCCAAGCGCATACTCGACTGGTCGGTTGCAAGAGAGCTGCCGTGGGGAGTGCTGCTCCTGTTCGGCGGGGGACTTGCACTCGCTGCGGCAATTGTGGAAACCGGAGTGGACCAGTGGCTGGGTGAGCTGCTGACCGAGGTTGAAGGCGTGCACATCGTCATTGTCATAGCCATCGTCGCACTGGGTATTCTATTCCTGACGGAAATCACATCCAACACAGCAACAGCGACAATGATCATTCCGGTGCTTGCAGGTCTTGCGATTGCGCTGGAAGTCCATCCGCTTACGCTGATGGTGCCGGCAGCGATGGCGGCCAACTGTGCATTCATGCTCCCGGTGGGGACACCGCCGAACGCAATCGTGTTCGGTACGAACAAGATCAGTATACAGGAAATGGCGAAAACAGGATTTGCGCTCAACATGGTTGCGGTCGTGCTGATAGTCGCTTTTGTCTATCTTCTGATGCCGGTCCTATTCGGCATCGACCTGATGAATTTCAACGGATGAAAATACAATAGAGAAGAAACGGACCCGCTTTTGCAGCGGGTCCGTTTGTGTATCAGGATATCATTGCCGGTCTAAACTACCGGACATCTTCAAAGTCACTGAGGGGAACGATGTATACATAGCTGTCCTGGCTGCCGACGAACATCGTGTCATTTGCAATCACCGGTCCCGCCGGAGCGAGTGTACCGCCGAGCTGTTTTTCCTTCACTTTCCTCCCGGTTTCGATATCAATTCCTGAAACATAACCTTCGGTATTTGCAAAGTAGACAATACCATCCTTGGCTGCAGGAGGCGCTTTTGCAGCTGCGTCTGCCAGCTCCCATAACTTCTCGCCGCTTTTGAGGTCGTACGCGTAGTACTTTTCGGTCTTTGGACTGGCGACGAATACTTTGCCGTCATGGATCATGGGTGCACCGGACTTGTTGTTCCTGACGGTTTTCCCGGGCCCCCAGTTATCCTGCCATGAAATTTTTCCGGTATCTGTATCCATGGCATATATTTCATGTTCTGACTCCCCGTCATCGTTAATCACAATCGCGGTTGTGACTGCAATACCTTCATCGACGGCAGCTGGAACATCATCGAGACCCCTTTCTATATCCGTCAAGTCGGTCTCCCATTTGATCTCATCGGTTTCAAGGTCATAAGCGTGAAATGTATAAGGTTTTGGTGCACCGCTGCCGAAGTACAGCGTTCCTTTGTATATGTTGGGTGATGACATGCTGACCACAGACCCGAGATAATGCTTATGGATAAGTTTACCTTCCCCAAGCGTCAGTTTATACAAATGTCTGTCCCCGGTCGTAATGTACAGATGGTCTCCGTATATGGCAGGGGTAGGCATGACTTCGCCGTCGGTCTCATAGTTCCATATCTCCTCTCCGGTTTCTGCATCGAGTGCCATGACCCCGCTTGCACCTGTCCCTCTGGTGCCGTCCGCTTTGAAGTGTCTGTTGCCGTATCCGACATAGACTTTCCCCTCATGGTAGATGGCTTCGGAGTGGATCCAGTTCGGTGCATGCTCCTCCCATATTTTCCTGCCATCTGCGAGATCGAATGCCGTGATTTCACCGGAATCATGGTTCCCGATGAAGACTTTGCCGTCTGCTACGACAGGTGTTGCACGCACTTCCTCTTTCGTTTCAAGACGCATATATTCAAGGGGATCATGTCCGGAATCGATCACTGCATTGCTATCTGGACTGTAACGGTACTGTTTCCATGAGTCTGCACCGAAAGACTCGATATCAGCGACGTCTGAATTGTCCGCACAGCCTGCCAGAGACAGGGTCATCATAAGAGAAAGGCATATGTAAAGTGTTGATCTTCTATTCATGAGGTTCCTCCAAGTGAGTTTTAAAAATACTTTACCAAATTTACACTTCAATCGCAATTTTACGTTTATCCCCTGTTCTGGTAGTATATAACCTATAAAATAAAGTAAACATAACAGGGGAGTTCATATCAATCATGGTACAAAATAATACCGCTTTTAAACGTGAAGAGCTCGAGACGACCATGTCAAAACGTTTCATTTGGGCGATTGCCTATGGTTCAAGCATCGGCTGGGGCGCATTCATCCTGCCGGGCGACTGGCTGATTTCGTCGGGGACACTCGGATCCACTCTGGGCATAACGATCGGCGGTCTGCTCATGCTGATCATCGCTGTGGCCTACGGTGCACTGACGAGCAAGTTTCCGGTTTCAGGAGGGGAGTTCGCTTTCAGTTACGTCGGATTCGGGCGCAATATCAGCTTCATCGCCTCATGGTTCCTGGCACTCGGCTACATATGCGTCGTTGCACTCAACGCCAGTGCGTTCAGTCTGCTGTTTAAGTTCATCCTCCCTGATTTTCTTGAGATCGGCTACCTGTACACCATTGCAGGGTGGGACGTCTATATAATGGAAGTCCTTCTCACTTCACTGGTGCTGGTCGCTTTTGCCTATATCAGCATCAAGGGCAGCGGCCTGTCCGGGAATATCCAGTTCATCTTCTGCATATTCATGGCGGCAGTCGTCACGACTCTGTTCGTAAGATCCTTCTTTGTGGGGGAATTCTCATTCGGGAATGCGCAGCCTTTATTCAACAATGAGAGCGGCATATGGACATCGATCATCCTGATTGTTGCGATTGCGCCCTGGATGTATGTCGGCTTCGACAATATCCCCCAGGCGGCGGAGGAATTCAAATTCAGCGCAGACAAGACGTTCAGGCTGATCGTTTTCGGCATACTGGCATCAATCATCACATACGTTCTGATGATTCTTGTCACATCATGGATCTATCCCGACCAGGAACAGATCGGCGGTGCCCTGTGGGTGACGGGGTCCGTCGTACAGACCTCCATGGGAGGGCTCGGCATGGCGCTGCTCGCACTTGCCATATCATTCGGTATCTTTACAGGACTCAACGGATTCTTCATGTCCTCATCGAGACTCCTGTTCGCGCTCGGCCGTGCGCATTTCATACCGTCAGTGTTCGCGAGACTGCACCATAAGAATAAAACACCGTACATCGCAGTGCTTTTTGTAATGCTCGTGTGCCTTGCTGCACCGTGGCTCGGACGGACGGCGCTCAGCTGGATTGTCGATATGTCATCGACGGGTGTATCGGTTGCATTCCTTGTGACCAGCTTCGTTGCAGTAAAATTCTTCAGCAGCAGGGAGAACTTCAACCTGCTATATGTCGTCTTCGGATGGCTCGGTGCAATCATATCCCTCGTATTCCTTGTGCTTCTGCTGTATCCGAATTCACCGGCATCGCTCACAGCACCATCCTACATTGCGCTCGGTGCCTGGGTTGCACTCGGTGCGCTGTTCTTCATAATCCAGTATAAAAAGCTCAACTCGATGAAAAAAGAAGAGCTGGATTATCTGATATTGAATGAGAAAAATGATAAGTAAACCTGTTTTCAGCATTCGGAAATATATATCCGAATGCTGTTTTTTTGGATGCAGATCATCCCGGATCCAGGATGATTCTTTTTCTGATATTACAATCATGCTACAATGAAAAATGATGTTACGATAACCGGACAATTTTTCAAATCAGGGAGACGACAAAGTGAAAGCTAAATTTTTGATATTTGCATCCGTCTTTTTATGCAGCTGCAGCCAGGATGGGAATCAGAATGTGAAGCAGGGGGACTTTCAGGCAGATCCGCCCAGGCTTATCACGATGAATGATTACAGTTTGCCGATGGATACTTCCGGCAGCCGGGAAATGGCATCCGACAGAGAATACCCGGAATCGGCCAGAGCCGGGGTGGGCGGAAAGCATGCCGGCACACCGATGGATGCATCAGACGATGCTGAGGCGGCCAGTATGGAGGAACTGTCAATATCAGTGGAAGACATCCAGTCGGATATTACAGGAATATGGGACAGTACGTTCATCCCGATGTATCAGCAGTACAATTCAGAGCGTATCAGCAGGGGCAGGGTGGCACGGGAGCTCGAAACCCTTCATGTAGAGTATGAAGAACTGGAGCAGCGGGTGCATAATATAAAGATTGAAGATACATTCTCCGCAGAGCATAAGGAAGAGATGGAAGAAATGAAATCAGACCTGTCACTTGCAATCTCGAACAGGACACTCGCGCTGATAGAATTCAAGCTGATGAATGCCTCAGAAGATGCACAGATGCACTCAGAACTCCTCGACATCCATACAGAAAACAGCCTCAAATACATGAGCAGCGCAGAAATACACATGAAAACACTGGAAGAGCTGCCTGCAGAAGATGATCCCGTTTCTGAAAAAGTGCGCAGCTACAATTGAATGATGAAGGGGCTGGGACAGAGCCCTCGGAAGATAGTATATTTCATGACCCGCAGATAAAATCCGTACGTCAGACTCCCGGGGGGAATAGCATATGCGTAAGACAACAGGCTTACGCGATGCCCCGGGAATGGCGTACGGATTATTTTTTTTGAAGTATTTATGTCCCGATCCCTGTTCATATTAAATCCCCGGTCTCTGTTGAGACCGGGGATGGGGTAGTGTAATCATTTAATGAATATTATTTGTCTTCGTCGTTTCCGCCGCCACCGAATTTATCCATGGCGCTGTCGCCTTTCTCTTTTGCGCTGTTCCATTTTTCGTTGTCGCCAAGGTGTTCATCACCCTGTTCTTTGGCTGTGTCCCAGCCCTGTTGTACGTCTTCTTTGCTTGTGTTGTCTTTGAGATCGTTTACCTTATCTTTTGCCTTGTCAAATAATCCTTTTTTGTCTTCTGCCATGATAAAACATCTCCTTTAATGTGTGATATTTGCCCTTACCCTATCCATACAAGCCTTTAAACATGATATGCGAACTTTTATAATTTTTTTTGCGATTCAAGGTGCAGTGACGGAAGCTGGTTATTTATACTGTTTGAACTGGTTGTCGCCTTTTTCCTGCCGGTCTTTACTTTCTTCAGCCATATTCATGAACACTCCTCAAAGCTTTGGTCATTTATCGTTGAACATGTCTTTTCCTTTTTCCTTGATGTCTTTGGCAGCATCTTTAACTTTGCCTTCTGTTTCCTGGCGCTTTCCTTCATTTTTGGTCTTTTCATCATTCAGCGCATCACCGGCTGCCTTTTTTGCCTTGCCGATGAATTCATCTTTCTTTCCGTTTTCTTCAGCCATTTCCCTTCACCTCTTTTTCCGAAACCGCCATCTGCTCCTATCTGTTGCCTGAATCATGCCGGTTGTCGTGGAACACGCTTTTGTCGGTCTCTTCATTATAGTAGTATTCCTTGCCGAGTTTGTTGTAGTCATCGATGCGGTCCTGTTCCTTATCTTCATACTGGTACTCTTTCGGCAGGTCTTCCTGCCGCTTGGCGGAACGTTCGTCTTTCCTGTCTTTTGCTGTCATATCGACCAGCCCCTTATATAGATAAATTACCCGGCTCATCCTGCATGAAACATGGGGCGGCGGGGTAGAGTCCTGTAAAGACGAGGTGGTATCATATGTATTTCATCAATGGAAAGTTTAACAGTACATTCAGGGATTACGACCTGTATAGGAAGCTCGGGATCATCAGCGTAAGCGGAAAGAACAATATACATGACATAATGGAAATCTCAAAAGGGGATGTCATCGCACTTTATTCCACGAGATATGGCTATCTTGGCGTTGGCAGGGCACGGGCGTCTGCGGTGCCGATTGGAACGGTTGAAATGCACCAGGGCGGTCTCATGATCGACCGTGAGGAATATCCGTTCAGGGAGATCATGTGGATTAATCCGCATTTTGGCAGTGAGGAATATGTACTTAGGGTGGAATGGCTGGCGCTGGTGCCGGAACTTGGTGACGGACTGCTCGATGACGGCCTCTTTGTCGGCGGCAAACCGATTGAAAGGATTGAGGACGAACGGACCAGGAACTGGCTCATAGAAACATTCAAACTGGATGTGGAAGCATGAAAAAAGACCCTCACGGGCCTTTTATGAAGCTTTCTGCGACAGCAGCCTGTCACCTTCGGCGGTGAGTTCGATGTTGCTGTAGTAGAAATCGTATGTGAACGGTGTGAGTACGATCAGACCTTTTTGTTCCATCATCTTCATGTGGAAGTCGACGGTCCTGATATCGTACTCGGGCATGCTTGTATTGGGATATTCAAACACATCGTGTTTGACGTTATTCAGGATCTTATATTCAAGCTCCTCATCATATGAAAATTGCATATTACCACTCCTGACATATAATTATAAGAACGCATGTTCGTTTTGTCAAACTGCCATATATGATTTTTTCATACAAAATGACTGCAGATATGTTTAAAAGTGAACGATGCGTGGAAGATATATTGTGTAGAAAGAATAAAGACATTTCTAAAGGAGAGATGTATTGTGGCGAAAAAAGTAGCAGTAATCATGACAGACATGGTTGAAGATGTAGAATATACAAATCCTGTGGAGGCGCTGGAAGCCGAAGGGCATGAAGTCGAGGTCATCTCCACCGAAGCCGGGGAAATCGAAGGCAAGCAGGGCGGCAAGTTCAAAGTTGACAAATCGATTGCCGACGTGAATGCAGATGATTATGATGCAATTCTGATTCCGGGCGGATTTTCACCGGATCTGCTGCGCAGTGATGAACAGGGACGTTTCGGGAAGTTTGCGGCACACTTCCTGCAGAACGACAAACCGACGTTTGCAATCTGCCACGGTCCTCAAGTGCTGATTGACACCGATCTTCTGACAGACCGTAACATGACGTCATTCCTTTCAGTAAGGAAGGATCTTGAAAACGCAGGTGCCAAAGTGCAGGATGCATCAGTCGTCGTATGCAGCAATATTGTAACGAGCCGTTCCCCTGACGACCTGCCGGACTTCAACGCTGAAATCAAAAATCAGCTTGCCTGAAATTGAGTGAGCGACAGAAGCCGCAGCGGAATTTCCGCTGCGGCTTCTTTTTGTATCATTCCACTGTGATCGTCCGTGCCTTGGCATGGGAATCGCCGAAGTGGTCGAACACTGCATAGGCGATTGTGTATTCTCCCGGCTGGTCTGTGTTGACCTCGCCTGAAATGTACAGTTTGTTTGTGATATCACTGCCATCCACATCGATGATCTGGACATCCTCTTTCGGATCGAATTCTTCCCCTTGCTGGACGGTGATATCATCGAGGCCGAGGAAAGTGATTTTCGAGGAAGATTCCGAATCGGATGCATCCCCGGAGTCTTCATCTGAGAGCTGCTCTTCTGTCGGCGGCACCATCGGCACCGCATCACTCCCTGCACCTGACACCTGTATCTGGCGGGTATATTCGTACCAGTTGCCGCTTGAGTTTTCCACCCTGTAGGATACGGTATAATTTCCAGCTTTGTCAGTATTCACATTGTTGTCAGTCACCTCGATGTTATCGGTGATGTTGCCGTCGGAACTGTCGACGGCATAGACGCCGGCCAGTGGATCGAAGTCATCCCCGACCTGTACGTTTATGGTCTCCGTTCCTTTGAGGGCGGGAACGCTGCCACTGTGGGATTCAACTTCCTCTTCCATCGTCGGCCCGTCATAATCCGCATATTGTGAATCCGAACTGCTGTCGGATTCACTGATTTCTTCTGTATCTACGCTTTTATCAATGAAATCACCCGTAATCGGTGCTGCGGGAAGCAGCCCCGCCATGATTTTCAGCATCGTTTTTGAATTCATCTTCGTCACCCCGGAATTCCGCTTGGAAGTATATCCTCCAATGTATAGTTATCGAGCACTTCAAGATAGGCTTTCAATGCGTCACCCAGTACGAACCTCAGGCTGCATACCGGTGTCAGCACGCACTGGTTGTTTTGGGCATTGAAGCATTCCGCCATATGGAAGTTGTCTTCCGTACTGCGGACGACTTCTCCTATGTTCAAATCCTCTGGCCTATAGTTTAGCATAATCCCGCCGCCCCGGCCACGCACAGTTCTGACGTATCCAAGCTTCGAAAGGTGATGGACGACTTTGGTCAGATGGTTCTTCGATATATTATAAAAGTTTGCAATTTCATCAATCTGGACTTTCTCTTCTGTTTCCCTCATCCCGAGGTACATGAGTACGCGGAGGGAGTAGTCGGTGTACAAAGTAAGCTTCATCCTCATCAACTCCTCCAGGAGATTATACACGGAATTGTCATTTAAATAAAACATCCGACCTTATGAAAGCGATTTTGTGAACAATATGTGAAAATAATAACAAAAGACTTGAAAAAACAAGGCTACACCTTTAAACTAAAGATGTATCAAAAATATATGTTTAATAAAGGGGCTTGAACACATGATTGCTGAAGCTAAAAAACAGATTATCAAAGAAACCGTGCCGGTTCTTGAAGAACACGGAACTGAAATTACGACAGTATTCTACAAAAGGATGTTTGAAGCACACCCTGAACTTCTCGACATCTTCAACAAGACAAACCAGAAAGTCGGAGACCAGCCGAAGGCGCTGGCGATGACAGTGCTTGCTGCGGCAAGGCATATCGAAGACATCGAAACAATCGTGCCTGCAGTGACGGGCATCGCGCATAAGCACCGCGCACTTGAAGTGAAGCCGGAACACTATCCGATCGTCGGCAAATATCTTCTCGAGGCGATCCAGGAAGTGCTGGGTGACGCTGCCACACCTGAAATCATCGATGCATGGGGCGAGTACTACGGCAAGATCGCAGATGTATTCATCGGCATTGAAAAAGAGATGTATGACACTGCTGCATGGGATGGTTTCAAACCGTTCATCGTCAAAAAGAAAGAACAGATGACACCGGACATCGTCAGATTCACAGTGGATTCCGACGAAGTGGACAAAACGTTCACAGCCGGCCAGTACATCACTGTCAAAGTGAATCCGGAAGGCTACGGCAACACAGCCCTCCGCCACTATTCAATCTGCTCCATCGATAAAGAGGACGGCATCCGGTTCGCCGTCAAACGCGAAGCGATCAAAGGCAGGGAAGGCGTCGTTTCCAACTACATGCACGATGCGATCGAGGAAGGCGATGCACTGTTCATGTCAGCTCCTGCCGGTGACTTCAAAGTCGTGGAAGATCATGACAGACTGCTCTTCATCGCAGGCGGCGTCGGCGCCACACCTGTAATGTCGATGGCGGAGGATGCCGTGGCCAAAGGTAAGGATGTCAAATACGTCTACAGCTGCATCAACGAAGACCACCAGCCGTTCAAAGACCAGATGGCTGCAATCCAGGAAAAGGGTGCAGATCTCAAAGTCAAATTCAGCGAAACCGAAGGCTTCCTGAACAAGGAGGACTTCAAGGGTACAGAAGACAGACAGATCTACATCTGCGGATCCATGGGCTTCATGGGCACAATGATGAAGGAACTCAAAGAAATGGGCATCGATGAAAGCCGCATCCACTTCGAGCCGTTCGGTCCGAAAATGAGCCTCGGCGCATAATGGCTGCCCTGTACTGAAACGTTCACCGCATGGCGCGGTGGGCGTTTTTTTGTATCTAAATTCATGAGCCGGGATGAATTTTCATTTCTAAAGTATTTATATTGTGTTTATATAAGGATGATAGAGTTTTTTACGGAGGTGCATGGGCGATGAATAAAGTGATGGTGGTCGAGGATGATGCGAATATCCGCAATCTGGTCGTACTCTACCTGGAGAGGAATGGCTTTGATGTGGCCGATTTCGGCGATGCTGACGGCGCCCTCCGGTATCTTGAGGATGAGGAAGTGGATATTGCGGTCGTGGATGTGATGATGCCCGGGATGGACGGTTTTGAACTGACGCACATTCTGAGCGGGGATCTTGAGATTCCTGTGATCATGCTGACGGCGAAGGGACAGCTCGATGACAAGGAGGAGGGGTTCACGGCGGGGGCCGAGGATTATATAGTGAAGCCCTTTGAGCCGAAGGAGCTCCTGTTCCGCATCCGCGCGGTGCTGAAACGTGTGCATCCTGTGCCTGATACGAAGCTGTCTTTTGCGGGGGTGACGATCGACCGGGAGCATTATGAAGTTGAGGTCATGGGCCGCACGCATATGATGCCGGTGAAGGAACTCGAGATGCTCGGCTGCCTGCTTGAACGGCCCGGAAAAGTGGTTACGCGTGAGCATATCGCTGAAAGTGTGTGGGGGGATCTGGACACGAGTACATATACGATCAATACCCACATGAACCGTCTGCGGCAGAAGCTTGGAAAATTCGGTGCAGAAGTGCGCGTGCTCACGGTGCGTGGTGTCGGTTACCGGCTGGAGCAGGGCACGGCGGGGGATGATGAGTGATGAATACGCTCTATAAACGTTTCATAGCGGTGCTTTTTGCTGTCGTTGCCGTCAGCCTGGTCGTTTCACTGCTGGCATCGAATGTTCTCTATGCGTTCTACTCTAAGCCGAAGATGAATGAGCAGATGCTCGTGACGGCCGAAAGCCTGAAGGATGCACTGGAACAGGATATTCCGGCCGGTTCCGGTCTTCGTGCAGCCATGGATATGCTCGACGCGCTGGATTACCAGGTGGTGCTGGTGGCCGGTGAGGGGACAGACGGCTCCGGCGGCGAAGTGACGATGACGGAAGGACCGTTCAGCGGAGGATACGAGGCGCACTTTGCAGGCATCCCGTTTGAACGGACTGCGATGGAACAGTCGACGCTTGAGTCAGTGCTGTCCGGCGGGGTCTACAGGGGTCAGGATGCTGCTGTGGCGAACTGGTTCATGATGGGGCATTTCATGAATGATGTGCGCAACACCGTCGGTGTGCCCGTCCTGCTTGACGGCGAACGCCACGCGCTGTTCATCAAGCAGGACAGCAGTCTGATGTTCAGTGAATTCCATATCATCCTGCTTGTGTTCTTTGTGACGGCGGTGCTGGTGAGTCTTGTATTCATCATCGTCACGAGCCGCCGTCTGACAGAACCCCTGGGCCGTCTCAGGACGGCGGCGAATGAAATCCGCCGGGAGAATTTCGACTATGATATCGCACCCGGCAGCTACAGCAGGGATGAGATCGGCCAGCTTGCCGTGAGCCTCGATGCGATGAAGGGGCAGCTGCAGGAAAACCACCGCATGCGCCAGAAATTCATCAGCGACGTGACGCATGATCTCCAGTCGCCGCTGCTCAATATCCAAGGGTATGCAAAGCTGCTCGAGGACGGCGGCATGGACGGCGCGGATGCCAGGGAAGCTGCCTCGGTCGTGCATTCGGAGGCGAAGCGGCTGTCGTCGCTTGCGAGGCAGCTGATGCTGCTCAACAAGTTCGACCATCAGTCGTATACGGCGAAGTCGGAGTCTGTCCGGCTGGATGAACAGATCCGTGAAGTGATACGGGTGTTCCGCTGGCGTCTGGATGAATCCGGCATCGATCTGTCCTATGCCCTGGATGAGTCAGTGGTGGTGTCGGACAGGGATCTTTTGTGGAATGTCTGGGACAATCTGGTGTCGAATGCAGTGAAATACTCGGCCGAGGGAGACGAAATCGTGGTGACGCTGAAAGACGTGGGGGATAATGTCGAAGTCAGTGTCCGGGATACGGGCATGGGCATCCCGGCGGAGTCGCTCGGGAATGTATTCGACCGGTTCTACCGGGTGGATGCTGCGCGCTCGAGTGAAGGATCAGGTCTCGGCCTTGCGATCGTACATGAGACTGTGGAAATGCTCGGCGGCACGATTGAAGTGGACAGTGCGCCGGACGCCGGCACGGAATTCATCGTGAAACTCTGGAAATGATAGAATTTCAGGGAATATCCGGGGGACGACGGTGTGTCTCGGGCGTCATGAATTTTATTAGAATAATGAATAAACGGAGGAATTACGGAAAATGGAAAGAAAATGGGGAATCAACCTGATCAGGATTGCGACGGTATTCGGACTGCTCGGTGTGTTCATCGGATCGCAGATGGCAGGGGAGATGGATTACGCGATGCGGCCGGTCCATACGCACATTCTGCTTGTGGGGTGGCTGTCGATGTTTGCATGGGGGATCTTCTACAGCGTGTACACTGTGTCGAAGCCGCTGCTCGTGCATCTGCACTGTGCCTTTGGTATTGCGGGTGCCCTGCTGCTGACTTCGGGGATGTATTTCTACATGCTCGATCCGTTCGGCTTCAATGAGACGTTCACAATCGTATATTTCATCATTGGCGGCAGTATTACACTGATTGCGTTTGTGTTGTTCGTTGTAGTGACGTTCTTTGTTGAAAAGAAAAAATGATTGATGACACCCGCTTTTCATATGAAAAGCGGGTTTTTTTGTCCGTCTTCGGGAATAGAGGGATAATAGTCTGAGTTTTAAAGGAGAGTGCGTCATTTGTCTTATATCATTTTGCTGGCAGGATTCGTCCTGCTCATTAAAGGGGCGGACTATTTTGTGGAAGGTGCCTCGAACATCGCGATCAAGCTCAGTGTATCGCCCCTGCTTGTCGGGCTGACAATCGTTGCTTTCGGTACGAGTTCGCCCGAGGCGACGGTCAGCATACTGGCTGCCCTGGAAGAGAATGCAGGCATGGTGCTCGGTAATATCGTGGGAAGTAACATCTTCAACATCACGGTCGTGCTCGGGGTGACGGCGATGATCGCTCCGCTCACCGTCAAGAGCGAAACGATCCGGAAGGAGATCCCTTTCTCACTGCTTGCGGCAGTCGTGCTGCTTGTCCTGATGGCGGATGTGTTCCTGAGCGGAGCGGTGGATAATATCGTGTCACGCGGGGACGGTCTGATCATCCTCCTGTTCTTCAGCGTATTCCTGTATTATGTCTTTGAAATGGCGATGAAGAACAGAGCGGAAATGGATGAGGGGCGGGGTTCGGATGTCGGTTCCTCCTGGGGGAAGAATATCCTCTGGACTGTCGGCGGACTGGCTGCAATCATATTCGGCGGCCGCCTTGTGGTGGACAGCGCCACCGAGATCGCGCTTTCCCTCGGGATGAGCGAGACACTGGTCGGCCTGACAATCGTGGCCATCGGTACTTCGCTGCCGGAGCTGATCACTTCTGTCACCGCTGCAATCAGGAAACAGGGGGACATCGCGATAGGGAATGCCGTCGGCAGCTGCATCTTCAATATCTTTTTTGTAGCGGGGAGTGCTGCAACAGTCGCCCCTCTGACATTGGATGCGAAGATCTTCACCGATACATGGGTCATGATACTGCTGACGGTCCTGCTGCTCATATTTTCAAGGACCCGCTACAGCATCGGCCGGGTGGAAGGATTCGTACTCGTGATTGCGTACACGATCTACATGGTCTACATCATCATAAGAAACTGATTGATTTATTGGATGTGAAATCAAGTTGTTTTATTTTCTCGAATTAAATAAACTTTTTGATCGTACAAATAATCAAATCGTGCCTTTTTTCGCATATATATAGGAAAAGGGCTTTTTTATTTGAGGAGGGGATCTTTATTGAAGCGGAAGAAGACTTTGGAACATCAGTGGCTGGAAGTGGGAGGACGCAGACGGGGATTGGACGGCCGGGGTGCCGGCGAATTGAAGCGGCTTCAGCGCGGTTTTGAAGGCGAGGTCGAGATGGACCGGTTCGTCGAGGCATATGGCGGAAACGGATGGCAGGTCTATCGGGATGTATGGCTGGACTGCGGCGGCATCACACAGATCGATATAATGATCGTCACGGCAGGTGGGATATATGTATGTGATGCGAAGAACTATTCAGGCGATTATGTCTATGCGGATGGGAGGTGGTATGCCGGCGGGCGGCTGCTCAACCGGGATATTTTCGTGCAGCTGAAGCGCTCGATGGAAAAGGTGAATGATATGTGTACACGGATCGGGCCGGATATCAGGGCAGAGGGAGCGGTCGTGTTCGTGAATGAACACTTTGAGCTGGAGATGGAATCATCCGTATTTGAGCGGGTGGTGATGCGCAACCGCATCAGGAAATATCTGGTGGAGATAGATACGGCGGCGGTTGCTGGACGGCTGCATGTGGACCGGCTGTGCCGGGCGGTTGAGACATACATGATAGAAAATCCATATAAGCCGCCGGTGTGTGATGCAGGGATGTACAGTTTGCTTGCGAAGGGGGTTAATTGTGTGGGGTGCGGGAGTTATGGAGTCGGGGTGGGATATCGATTTATCCATTGCCAAAATTGCCGTATGAAAGAAGGGAAAGAGAAAGGAATACTAAGAATGATTTGTGAATATGGAGTGCTCATGCATCATAAAGATTTGATACTGCACGATATATATGAATTTTTAGGAGGGGAAGTGGAAAAAAGATATTTAAAAACAATTCTGGGAAAATATTTTAAAGTGCTATCGAGAGGGAAATACGCTAAATATTCTAATCCAAGGCAGATATTTGATTATTCTTTTGGCCATCTAAGCTTCTTTTATAAAGATGTTGCTGCCAGATAGAATTTCCCTAATGTACGTCTCATTCGGGACGAAGCGTATGTTAAAGGGTTAATGTACGTCTCATGCGGGACGAGGCGTATGTTAAAGAGTTAATGTACGTCTCATGCGGGGCGAGGCGTATGTTAAAGGGTTAATGTACGTCTCATGCGGGACGAGGCGTATGTTAAAGGGTTAATGTACGTCTCATGCGGGACGAGGCGTATGTTAAAGGGCTAATGTACGTCTCATCCGGGACGAGGCGTACGTTAAAATATTTGGGATAAGAAACAATAAAACCACACCCAGCAAAAGGGTGTGGCTGACTGCTTCTATAAAATCATTCTACTCCATTGTGCCATTTGGCGGCGAGTAATGTGTTGTTCAGGACCATGGTGATTGTGAGCGGGCCGACGCCGCCGGGCACTGGTGTGATCCAGCCGGCTTTTTCTTTGGCGGCGTCGAAGTCTACGTCACCGACGAGTTTGTCGCCGGCCATTGTGTTGCCGACATCGATCACAATCGCACCGTCTTTGATATGTTCGGCTTTGACGAGTCCCGGGGAGCCGACGGCACTGACGATGACGTCGAATCTACTCAGTTTTTCGGCCATGTTACGCGTACGGGAGTGCATCAGCGTGACGGTTGCATTCTGGTCGGTCAACAGTTTTGCGACGGGCTGGCCGACGATGTGTGAGCGTCCGATGACGGCAACATCCTTGCCTTCAAGCGGCCCTGTATGCTTGAGGAGTTCCATGATGCCGAGCGGTGTACAGGGGATGAATGTGCGCTGGCCTGTATACATGCGGCCGATATTGACCGGGCTGAAGCCGTCGACATCTTTGTGGGGTGCAATGGATTCGAGCACCTTTTCTTCACTGATCTGATCCGGCAGGGGGACCTGCACGAGGATTCCGCTGACATTGTCGTCGTTGTTCAGCCGGTCGAGTTCTTCCAGGACCTCGTCTTCGGTCGCATCTTCACCCAGATGGACGATGTCGGACGTCATGCCTATCTTTTCGGCCGCCTTGTTCTTTGACCGTACATAACTGAGAGAGGCTCCATCGCTGCCGGCGATGATGACTGTGAGATTCGGTGTTATACCGTTTTCTTTCAGTTTTTCAACTTCTTCTGCGAGTCCGGCGCGGTAATCTTTGGCGATTTCGCGTCCGTTCAACAAATTTGCTGTCATTTTCATTCTCCTATCTAATTAGTCTGGCTCTCTCCATTATCCATAACCTGCCTGAAAATTTCCACAGTGAATACTGATCGGTGCCCGGGTCATACTAATGTAAGCTGAACCCGTATTACACTTATGAAGACGAAATACACTAAAATAGGTGAAAACCATAAAAAATACGAACGTATATAGTATGTGTACGAATATAACGTTCGTAAACACATACAATCTAATCAATATTTTTTTAATCGTTCGTTTTTAAGTTGAATAAAGTCCCCGCTATTGTTAAACTGAGCATGAGTTGAAAACAAACATATTTCAAAGCGAGGTTATACTATTATGACTGTTGGAGTAATCATGGGCAGCTCTTCGGACTGGCCTACGATGAAGCATGCATGCGATATGCTGGATCATTTCGGTGTGGACTACGAGAAAAAAGTGGTGAGCGCACACCGCACCCCCGGGATGATGGTGGACTATGCGAGAAATGCCAAAAAGAACGGCATCGATGTGATCATCGCCGGCGCCGGTGGTGCGGCACACCTGCCGGGGATGGTTGCATCACTTACAAACGTCCCGGTGATCGGCATACCGATCGAGTCCAAAGCGCTGCAGGGTATGGATTCTTTATTATCCATCGTGCAGATGCCGGGCGGGATTCCAGTCGCCACGACAGCGATCGGGAAGGCGGGCAGCAAAAATGCGGGGATTCTGGCCGCACGCATGCTGGCAGTGAACTCGCCGGAGCTTTACGGGAAGCTGGATGACTATCAGAAATCACTCGAAGATAAAGTGGGGGAGATGCAGGATGACCTCGATTAAACTGGCACCCGGGGCGACCATCGGTATCATCGGCGGCGGACAGCTCGGGAAGATGATGGCACAGTCGGCGCTCAGGATGGGCTACAAAGTGGCGGTGCTCGACCCGTCGGAGGATGCACCGGCAAGTGCGACGAGCCATACATTCATCAATGCGGAATTCGGTGATCTTGAAGCATTGAAATCACTGTGCGAAATGTCCGATGTCGTCACTTATGAGTTTGAAAACATAGACGCACAAATCCTGCACACGCTGGTCGACGACTACCATGTGCCGCAGGGGGCAAAGACGGTGCTGACACTGCAGAACCGTGAGACGGAAAAGGAGGCGATCAGTGCGTCCGGTGCGAGAATCGTCCCTTATGAAAAAGTGGCGTCAGAAGATGATGTGCGCATATTCATGGAAACGCACGGCTCGCCTGTCATTGTCAAGACGGCGACCGGCGGGTATGACGGCAAAGGTCAGTATCTGCTGGAAAGGGATGCGGATATCGATGCAGCCGGCATCCCTTTTGGTGAAACGGCGTTTGTGGCCGAAAAATACATCGCGCTTGAGCGGGAAGTGTCCCTGACCATCGCAAGGAGTGTGGGCGGTCAGGTTATCCATTTCCCGCTTCAGGAAAATCTCCACAAGGACCAGGTCCTCTACCGCACGATCGTCCCTTCAAGAGTGGACTACACGGAAGAGGCGCAGAAGGAAGCGGCGAAGATCATGGACGCACTGCACTTTGTCGGGGCATTCACCATCGAGTTCTTCATCGACAGGGACGACACACTCTATGTAAATGAGATTGCACCGCGCCCCCACAATTCCGGGCACTATTCGATCGAGGCATGCAATATCAGCCAGTTCGATGCGCATATCCTTTCGATACTGGATCACCCGATGCCGGAAGTGCATCTCTATCAGAATGCGGTCATGATGAATCTGCTGGGCGAGGATCTGGACCGGCTGGACAATGAATTGTTTACGCATCCGGAATGGCATGTGCATATATACGGCAAATCGGTGCGCAAGCCGGCCCGCAAGATGGGGCATGTCACTGTGCTCACCGGCAATCTCGACAACACACTGGATGCGCTCAGCCGCGATTTCACAAAGGAGACTAAGTGATGCTGCTGTATGAAGGCAAGGCTAAAAAAGTTTTTAAGACTGAAGACCCTGAAGTGCTTCGTATCGAATACAAGGATGAAGTGACGGCCGGCAACGGTGTCAGGCATGATTTCATGGAAGGAAAGGGCCGGCTGAACAACCTTATTTCCTCCGACATTTTCAAATATCTGGAGAAAAACGGCGTAAAGTCCCACTTCATCGAACGCGTAAGCGATACGGAACAGACTGTGAAACCGGTGGCTATCATTCCGCTGGAAGTGACGGTACGCAACAGGGCGGCCGGAAGTATTGTCAAACGGCTCGGTTTTGAAAAAGGTGCGGAATTCACACCGCCGCTTGTGGAATTTTATTATAAAAAAGACGCGCTGAATGACCCGATACTGACAGACGGCCATGTGCTGGAACTCGGTATTGCAACCGGAGCAGAAATCGGGGAACTGAAGGCGGCGGCGCTCAAAGTCAACGATGTCCTCATCAGGATGATGGGCATGATGGGTATGGAACTGGCCGATTTCAAAGTCGAATTCGGCAGGGATAATGCAGGGGACATCCTCCTTGCCGATGAAATATCCCCGGATACATGCCGCATATGGGATGCCGGGACCAATGAAAATTTCGACAAGGATGTCTACCGCGAAAACACAGGATCCCTCATCGATACTTACACAAAATTCTATGAAAAGATGGAGGCAGTAAAATAATGAAAAAAGTAGAACTTAAAGTGACACTACAACCGCAGGTGCTCGATACACAGGGTGAGGCGCTGAACCGTGCAGTGAATGAACTCGGGCATGATGAAATCAGCAATATCCGTGTCGGCAAGGTCCTCTATTTTGATATTGATGAGACGGAGGCGGACAACATTGACAGAATAGTCAAATCCCTGTCTGAACGCCTGTTCACCAATACAGTGATCGAAACGTATGAGTATACAATTTTGGATGAGGTGTCGGAATGAAGAAATTCGCAGTGATACAGTTTCCAGGTTCCAACTGTGACCGCGACCTGCTGAATGCCGCTTTGAAGGCCGGGGCCGAGGCGGAATTTGTAGATTACAGGGCGGCATCGCTCACCGGGTATGATGGTGTGCTCATCCCCGGCGGCTTCTCCTTCGGGGACTATCTCCGCAGCGGAGCGATGGCGGCGGTCGCCCCGGTGACAAAAGCGATCAAAGAAGCGGCGGATGCAGGCAAGCCGGTTCTCGGCATATGCAACGGTTTCCAGATCCTGACTGAAATCGGACTGCTCCCGGGCGCCCTCATCTTCAACGATCAGCATACTTTCGTCTCCCGCAATGAATCGTTGAAAGTCGTCAACAATGAAACGGCATTCACCCGCGGCTACGGGAAAGATGAAGATGTCATATATCCGGTTGCCCATGGGGAGGGCCATTATTACTGTGACGATGCGGCATATGAAAAGCTGGCAGAAAACAACCAGATTGTACTGACATACAATGAAAACCCGAACGGTTCGAGGAATGACATCGCCGGCATCGTGAATGAACGCGGCAACGTGCTCGGCATGATGCCGCACCCTGAACGTGCGCTTGAGACGCTGCTCGGCAGCGACGATGGATTGAAATTATTTGAGGAAATGATCAAGTGGGAGGCAAATCATGTCTAGATTCAATGAACCAGCAATAGAAGACATCAGAAACCAGAAACTCTATGCGGAAATGGGCCTGACGGATGCGGAGTACGAAAAGGTGATCGATATTCTCGGCCGGGAGCCGAACTACACGGAGACCGGCATTTTCTCGGTAATGTGGAGTGAACATTGCTCATATAAGCATTCAAAACCTTTCCTCAAGCAGTTCCCGACTTCCGGGGAACGCGTGCTGATGGGACCTGGTGAAGGTGCGGGTGTTGTGGACATCGGTGACAACCAGGCGGTCGTCTTCAAAGTGGAGTCCCATAATCATCCCTCGGCAGTCGAACCGTATCAGGGAGCCGCGACGGGTGTCGGCGGCATTATCCGTGACATCGTCTCCATCGGTGCACGCCCGGTCGGGCTGCTCAATTCTCTCAGATTCGGCGAACTGACTGGAGCGAACAACCGCCGACTGCTGCGCGGCGTCGTCTCCGGCATCGGCGGCTACGGCAACTGCATCGGCATACCGACAGTATCCGGGGAAGTGGAATTCGATCCGTCATATGACGGGAATCCGCTGGTCAACGCGATGTGCGTAGGCGTGATGGACCATGACAAAGTGCAGAAGGGTACAGCTAAAGGTATCGGCAATAAGGTGATCTACGTCGGTCTCAAGACGGGGCGCGACGGTATCCACGGTGCAACATTCGCCTCGGAAGAGCTGAGTGAAGAGTCCGAATCCAAACGGCCGTCCGTGCAGATCGGAGACCCGTTCACGGGCAAGAAACTCATGGAAGCGACGCTTGCTGCCATCGATCAGCCTGAACTCGTCGGCATCCAGGATATGGGGGCGGCCGGCCTTACTTCCTCAAGCTCTGAGATGGCGGCCAAAGGCGAAGCGGGCATGAACCTCTACCTGGAGCAGGTGCCGGTGAGGGAAGCGGGGATCAGCCCTTATGAAATGATGCTTTCCGAAACCCAGGAGCGCATGCTGCTCGTTGTCGAAGACGGTACGGAGCAGAAGTTTCTCGATATGTTCGAAAACTTCGAGCTCGACGCGGCAGTCATCGGCGAGGTGACGGATTCGGACAGGCTGAAACTTTATTATGAAGATGAACTTTATGCGGATATCCCGGTACAGCCTCTGTCCGATGAAGCGCCTGTCTATATCCTCGAAGGCAGAAAACCACAGACGGATGAAAAGATCTATGACTATTCAAAAGAAGATCTGAACAAAGTGTTCGATGAATTGACCGGTCACCCGACACATGGTTCCAAGCGTTACATCTACGAGCAGTATGACAACCAGGTCGGTTCGAATACGGTACAGAAGTCCGGATTCGGCTCCGGCGTCGTCAGGGTCGAAGGGACAAAGAAGGCGATTGCGATGGCTATCGACGGCAAGAGCCGCTATGTCTATGCGGATCCATACAACGGCGGCAAGGAAGTGGTTGCACAGGCATTCAGAAGCATCATAGCGACAGGTGCCGAACCGCTTGCGATGACGGACTGTCTGAACTACGGCAGCCCTGAAAACCCTGAAATCTACAGCCAGCTTGAAGAATCGACGAAAGGGATGGCGGAAGCCTGCCGGGCACTCGTAACGCCGGTCGTCTCCGGCAATGTGAGCCTGTACAATGAAAACAGGACCGCTTCCATCCTGCCGACACCGGTCATCGGCATGGTCGGACTGATCGAAGATGTGAATTTCATGGACGGTCTGTCCATCGGAACGGGAGATGCGCTGTACCTGGTGGGAGAGACGGAGAAATCGTTCGCAGGAAGCCAGATTGAAAAACTGATTGATAATGAAGTGTCGAAACAGACCCGCGAGATCGACCTTGAACTCGAATACAGCCGCGGCATGGATCTGCGCCGGCGCCTCACAGAAGGTGACATCAGGAAGATTTCTCCGGTGGGACGCGGCGGCATCGCCGTCAAACTGGCACAGCTCGCTGCATTCCATGGACTCGGCCTGGATGTTTCGGTTGATATCGACGGCGAGGACCTCTTCGCCGAGAACGCATCGAGATACATCGTTGTTGCGGATGCCGGAAAAGAAATCAAAGATGCAGTGGAGATAGGAAGACTGACAGAAGAAGGATTCAGAATCAAAACACGTGATGCAGAGATCAGGAGAGATCTTGCTGAAGTTGCAGAAGCGTGGGAAGGGGCAATCCCGAAATGTATGACATCCGTGGATTGAACGAAGAATGTGGAATATTTGGAGTATGGGATCATGAACGGGCAAGCGAACTGACGTATATCGGATTGCACAGCCTGCAGCACAGGGGCCAGGAAGGCGCGGGCATCGTATGCTCGAGCGGCGATTATCTGTTCGGTGCCCGCGGCATGGGGCTCCTGACCGAGGCGCTCTCGAAGGACCAGCTGGTCTCCCTGCGCAAATTCCCGCATGCCATCGGACATGTGCGGTATGCGACGACAGGCGGCAGCGAACTGTCCAACGTACAGCCGTTCCTGTTCAAGAGCCACCGAGGTGATCTCGGCCTCGCCCATAACGGCAATCTGGTGAACGCGGTGAAGCTCCGCACGGCACTGGAGGATGATGGGGCGATCTTCCAGACATCATCCGATTCGGAAGTTCTGGCACATCTGCTCCGCAAGAATAAGAGCAGTGACAGGAAGACGCGTATGAAATCAGCACTCAGGCAGCTTAAGGGCGCATTTGCCTTCGTCGTGCTGGATGAAGATTCACTGACGATTGCGCTTGATGACCATGGCGTCCGCCCGCTCATGCTCGGAAAGATAGACGACTCCTACTGCGTGGCCAGTGAGACGTGTGCATTTACGGCGACCGGTGCGGAGTATATCCGTGATATCGAGCCGGGGGAACTGATCACACTGAGTGATGACGGTATCGACTTCGACCGGTATACGGACAGCGAGAAGCCGAATATGTGCTCGATGGAATATATATATTTCGCACGGGCGGATTCGGAATTCCGTCACACTTCAACGTACACGATCCGCAAATCGCTCGGCAAACAGCTGGCCAAAGAGATGGATGTGGACGCAGACATCGTCATCGGCGTCCCGGATTCGAGTCTGGCTGCAGCCAAAGGATTCTCGGAGGAAGCGGGCATCAAGCAGGAGCAGGGGCTGCTGAAGAACCGCTACGTCGGCAGGACATTCATCTCCCCCGGGCAGGAGGCGCGCGAACGCGCTGTACGCATGAAGCTCTCACCGGTGAGGGATGTCGTGGAAGGGAAACGCATCATCGTCATCGATGATTCCATCGTGCGGGGGACGACGAGCCGCTTCATCGTGAAGGCACTCAGGAAGGCGGGGGCGAAAGAGGTGCACATGGGCGTATCTTCACCGCCGCTTAAAAATCCATGCTTCTATGGCATTGATGTGTCCACCCACGCAGAAATCATCGCATCCCAGAAATCCACCGAGGAGATCCGTGAGGAAATCGATGCGGACTCCCTGACGTATCTGTCGGTGGACGCGATGCATGACGTCTATCATTCATACGGCTCAAGAGGGCAGTGTGATGCATGCTTTACGGGGAACTATCCGATTGAAATCATTGATCAGGTCCTGCCTCAGGAAAAAGATCTGAAGACGAAAGGAGTCTGACATGTCAGAACAATACAAGAAGGCCGGCGTCGATATCGAAGCCGGCTATGAAGCGGTTGAAAGAATGAAGACTCATGTCCGGCGCACGATGCGCAGGGAAGTCATCGGCGGCTTGGGCGGCTTTGGTGCGGCATTCGACCTGTCCGAACTTAATATGAAATCTCCGGTACTCGTATCGGGCACGGATGGTGTCGGTACGAAACTCAAACTCGCGATCGATCACGGGCGTCATACTACGATCGGCATCGATGCGGTGGCGATGTGTGTGAACGATATTCTGACAACCGGTGCCGAGCCGCTCTATTTCCTCGATTATATCGCTGTCAATAAAGTGGTTCCGGAAATGGTTGCTGACATCGTGGACGGTGTGTCGGAAGGCTGCGTGCAGGCCGGCTGTGCACTGATCGGCGGGGAGACTGCAGAGATGGGTGAGATGTACGGAAGCGGCGAATATGACATTGCCGGGTTCGCCGCCGGTGCAGTGGAGAAGGAGGAATACATCGACGGCTCCGGCGTAAAGCCGGGGGACAGGATCATCGGCCTCGCCTCAAGCGGCATCCATTCCAACGGCTACAGCCTGGTCAGGAAACTCATTGCTGACAATGACATTGATGTAAACGGCGATCTTGACGGGCAGCCGATCATCGATCAGCTGCTTGAACCGACACGCATCTATGTAAAAGGCGTGCAGGCACTCATGGAAAAGGTGGATGTCAAAGCGATGAGCCATATTACCGGAGGCGGTTTCATCGAAAACATCCCGCGCGCCCTGCCCGAACATCTTGGTGCGGATATTGACGTGAGCGGCATCGAAGTGCCCCGCATCATTTCATGGCTGCTCGAGCTTGGCGAAATCGACTCCCGGGAAGCATACAACGTTTTCAATATGGGGATTGGTTTCATAGTTGCAGTTGATGAAAATGCTGCAGACGAAGCTGTCCGCGTGCTCGAATCGGCGGGGGAAAACCCACAGATCATCGGTACTGTGACCGGAGAAAGCGGAGTCAGGATCCATGGCCGTTAAAGCGGCGGTCCTTGCCTCCGGCGGCGGCTCGAACTTCGAGAACCTGGTCAGGCATTCAGGCGGCATCGGCATAGACGTGGAAGTCTTGATCACAGATCACGGAAATGCCCATGCAATCGAGCGTGCAGGAAGGCTCGGGGTGCCGGCACGCGTATTCCAGCGGGAAGACTTTGAATCAGGAGAATCCCATGAGCATGCGATACTTGAAGCACTGCATGAATATGAGGTGGAGTATGTACTGCTTGCAGGTTATATGCGCATACTCTCACGCCACTTCATACAGGCATACGAGCACCGCATCATCAATCTTCATCCTTCCCTGCTCCCTTCGTTCAAGGGCAGGAACGGGATAGCCGATGCGTTCGATTATGGTGTGAAAGTGACTGGCGTGACGATACATTTCGTAGATGCAGGCATCGATACAGGGGAAATCATAGCCCAGGAGGCGATTGAAATCTCTGAAAATGATACACTTGAAGTGCTGGAGAATAAAATACACAGCCTCGAATATGAACTCTATCCAAGAGCATTAAAAAAAGTGATTGAAGGTGTGGAATGATGAAAAAAGCATTGATCAGCGTTTCTGATAAAAGCGGTCTGGAAGCTTTCGTCCGCGGTCTTGTCCGAAATGGCTATGAAATCTATTCGACCGGAGGGACACAAAAGGCGATTGAATCCTTCGGTGTGGCAGTCAAAGGTGTAAACGTCCTGACAGATTTTGAAGAGATCATGGACGGCCGTGTCAAGACGCTCCACCCGTCGGTCCACGGAGGCATACTTGCCGACCGGGACAATCCGGAGCATATGGAGGAACTGAAGAAGAACGGCATCGGAACGATCGACCTCGTAGCAGTCAATCTCTATCCTTTCAAGGAAACCGTCAGGAAGGAAGGGGTCACAGAAAACGAAGCGGTAGAGAATATCGATATCGGCGGCCCGACTATGCTGCGCGCCGCAGCGAAAAATTTCAGGCATGTGACGACGGTCGTGGATCCTGAAGATTACGGGGAAGTGATCCAGAAAATAGAGGAAGGCACTCTGGACATTACATACCGGCGGGGTCTGATGATCAAAGTATTCAGCCACACGAATGATTACGACCAGGCGATCGTGAATCATTTCAGCCAGGCGGAAGAAGCGCTGCGCTACGGGGAGAATCCACATCAGACTGCCCGTCTTGTCCGTACGTCGGATAAGCACAATACCATCCTGAATGCGGATGTCCTTCATGGCAAGGCGCTCTCCTACAACAACCTGCGGGATGCGGATACGGCCTTTGCACTGGCGAAGAAATTCGACATGCCGGCAGCTGTGGCGGTAAAGCACATGAATCCGTGCGGTGTGGGCACAGGCGCGACGATTGCAGAGGCGTTCAAAAATGCACACGAAGCAGATTCCCAGTCCATATTCGGCGGCATTGTCGCACTGAACAAGACGGTCGATAAGGAGACTGCCGATCAGCTCCACGGCATTTTCCTCGAAGTGATCATTGCTCCTTCCTTCGATGAAGCGGCGCTTGAAGTGCTGACACAGAAGAAGAACATCCGTCTGCTCGAAGTGGACTTCCATGAAGATGAGCATGCTGAAGAGTTTGTCAGTGTCTCCGGGGGTTACCTTGTGCAGAGTGCGGATACAGGCTCACTCAGGGAACAGGACATCAAAGTGGTTACAAAAGCCGGCCCGACCAGGGAGCAGATGAAAGCCATGGCCCTTGCGTGGGAAGTGGCCAAACACGTCAAAAGCAATGCCATCGTCCTTGCGAACGACCGGCAGACAGTGGGAATCGGAGCGGGTCAGATGAACCGCGTCGGTGCATTGAAAATCGCCATCGACCGGGCCCTTGAACTGGGTGACAATGTCGTCATGGCAAGTGACGGATTCTTCCCGATGCCGGATACCGTCCAGCTCGCGCATGAACACGGCATAAAGTCCATCATCCAGCCCGGCGGTTCCAAGCGGGATCAGGAATCCATCGATTACTGTGATGCGCATGATATGGCCATGGTCGTTACAGGCATGCGCCACTTCAAACATTAGAACGACAGGTAGAATAGATGGTCCTGAGTGGACATGAAAGTGCCTCTTACACTGAAAGGAGCAGACTTATGAATGTAGCGGTGATCGGCGGCGGAGGCCGCGAACACGCTTTAGTGAGAAAATTTGCAGAATCCCGTAAAGTGGACCGGATCTTTGCAATACCCGGCAATGCGGGAATGTCCGATGTTGCCGAGGTGATACACGGCGTTACGGAAAACGATTTTGAAGCCATTGCCGGCGTCTGTCTTGAGAATGAAGTCGAGTGGGTGGTTGTCGGACCGGAAGCACCGCTTACTGAAGGGATCGTGGATTGTCTTGAGGATGAATACGGCATCAGGGTGTTCGGCCCGCGAAAGAAGGAGGCTCAGATGGAGTCCTCCAAAGCCTTTACTAAGGAACTGATGGAAAAATACGATATACCGACGGCGAAGTTTGCACGCTTCGGGGATCATGACGCGGCCCGTGCCTATATTGAGAGCCATGGAGCCCCGATTGTCCTGAAAAAAGACGGTCTTGCCGCAGGTAAAGGCGTAGTGGTTGCGATGGATATGGACCAGGCGCTGGCCGGCCTGGATGAACTGATGGATGAGGACGGCAGCCCGATTGTCATCGAAGAATTCCTGGAAGGGGAAGAGTTCTCACTCATGGTACTCGTCAATGGTGAATATACCCATTCCTTCGAGATGATTGCACAGGATCACAAGCGTGCGTTCGATGGGGACACCGGGCCAAATACAGGCGGCATGGGCGCCTATGCGCCTGTCAGCCATATAGATGAAGCGCACCGCACTGAAGCGATTGAAAAAATCATCAAGCCCGTCACCAAAGGGATGGTGGAGGAGGGACTCGATTATTTCGGCATCCTCTACCTCGGCGCCATAGTGACTGCAGAAGGTGTCAAAGTGATAGAGTTCAATGCCCGTTTCGGGGATCCGGAAGCCCAGATCCTCCTGTCGATGATGGAGGATGATCTCGGTGAGGTCCTTGAGAAAGTTCACCGTAAAGAGCCTTTCGAGCTCAGCTTCAAACCCGGATGCATGGTCGGTGTCATGCTCGCAAGCCGCGGATATCCGAAATCCTATCAGAAAGAGAAGTATGTAGAGTTCGATACCATCCGTGAAAACTGTTATATCAGCGGATTGCGCCAGGATATGGAGGGTCTGTACATGACCTCCGGCGGCAGGGTCCTCCTTGTCACCGGATATGGTGAAACAGTGGAACAGGCAGTGAAGACGGCATACGAAAATGTTGGACAGGTGAAGTTTGAAGAGGGGGACCTCTTCTTCAGAAAAGACATCGCCCACAGGGCTCTGTGATGGACCGGAACAATATGTAGACACTGTAATACCCCGGATGAAATACGTCCGGGGTATTACTTATTCCACAGGCGTCCATGGTCATTTCAAACTGTTTTCCGCCAATCGAAACATCTGCAAAATTCCAATGCAAATTACTACATTCCTGTTCAGTAAACTGTTTCCTTTGAATCAGAGACCACGGATACCTGATATTGCTTATATGATTTTATCATTCAGCTATTCAAATGAATCCTGGATTTCCTCTTCAGTCCTGTCGGTGCCTTCTTTATCGCTTTTGATGTCTTTTCCTTTCGGGACTTTACGGTCCTCGTTCTTCTCTACTTCATCCGCAGGGTTCTCTTCCTCGCGCGCCTTTTCGGCAGCGTCTTCGAATTCTTCCTTTTTATCTTTCCCGTCTTTGAAACTCATTTGTGTCATCACTCCTAATCGGGTATGGATACCATATAATATTATTTTTTATCTGTATTACTTTTAGATACCCGAGAGGCATATATGATAAACATGGTTTATGAGTCCATAAAAAATTATGGGCCAGTGTGTATTATGATTCAATGCATTGTGAAGGATAATCCTCTATAATGGGAATGGATTGAGGTGAAACTGAATGAAAAAGATCAAACAGCAGAGTGAAGTCTATATCAGTATACTGCTCGGTGTATTCTTTATGCTGCTTGGCATATTCGTACTATTCAATACAGGACATATCCGCAGCGGAACAGCGGAAGTGGATGAGTCGGAAATCAAGACTGTCTTCGATCTGGTAAACGTATTCTTCCTTGAAGGCACCACTGTCCTCAGCATGCTGATTGGTGAGTTTCCAATCATCGCCGGCATACTGATCATAGTTTTCGGAGGTGTGATGCTCAAGATTGCACGGACGATCAGACAGACGACTGAATACGATACAGGTCTGTCGTTCTTCTTCATCGGCCTGTCGTTCTTCCTGTTCATCATCACCACCGTCCTGATGCATCAGGTATACGGATGGTTCTCGCTGCTGTATCTGCTGGCATTCATCGTCCATATGCTTTATAACATATTCAATGAATATCTGGACCCTGAACACCGGAAAGAGCACTATATGATTATTCTTGCAGTGTATGGATTCGCCTATTTCTTTACTCAGAATGCTGTTTATTCCAATATTGAAAGGGCGATGCCCCCGACGGATGTACTGTCGATAAATACTTTCTTTACGCTGATCTGGGTACTGTCGCTGCTTGCGCTTGGCGTCGGCGTATTCCTGTCCAAGTCCAAAAACCTGCTCAAAAAACCGAGGAAAGAGGAGAATGCAGCACTGTCACGGAAGGATAGACGGCAGAAGCTCGATCCGAACCAGTTTCTCGGGTTTTCAGAAAAACTTTATGATTTCAGGAACAGACTGCTCGACCGGGCGAAAAAATTCCTTGAAATCGACTTCCCGTCATGGCTTAAGGCAAACTATGCCGAACTGCTTTTGGGTACGATTGTCCTGTTCTTCATACTGATAGAGTTCAATAACCGCCACGGCGTATTCACGGAAGGGTATTTCAGGATTTCCCAGATGAAATACATCTACGAATGGGTGAACCTGTTCCTGGCGCTTGCGCTTGCTGTCGCCTATCTGTTCTTTACGTTTTTCAATATGACACAGAATAAGTTCTACCACCGTCAGATGATCATCATCGTGCTCCTGTGGCTGAAGCTCACCACGAGCCTGTTTATCACACTGTTCAACGATGTCGAGCTCTCACTCTTCATCCTGCCTTTCAACATTCTGCTCGTAGTGGTATCGACACCGCTTGTTCTGATCAGTATATTCAAAGATTTTGAAGGGGATGATGATAATGAAAAGATTAAAGCATCATGAATACAGCGGCCGCGTTGATGACGAAAACAAACCGGAACGGCTCCACCAGGTTGTGAAACAATGGTCGGAGGATGCAGAGAGGGACAGACCGGCCTTCATAGGATTCTGTTCCGATGAAGGGGTGCACCGCAACAAGGGGCGTCCCGGTGCGAAGGAGGGACCGTATAAAGTCAGGGAAAAGCTGGCTTCCCTTCCTTACATGGATACTGTCTACGACTACGGCAGCATCGCCGGTGAACAGGATCTGGAAGGATCCCAGGAGGCGCTCGGTGAATGCGTGGCCGAAGTCTTCGCCACCGGCCAGTTCCCGCTGATCGTGGGCGGCGGTCACGAAACGCTGTACGGACATTATCTTGGTGTGCGCAGACAGTACCCGGATGCCAAAGTCGCCGTCGTGAATCTGGATGCGCATTTCGATATGCGGGGTGAGGAACCCTCTTCAGGTACGATGTTCCATCAGATACTGACCGAAGACGAAAACATCGACTATTTCGTGTTCGGCATCCAGCTCGGAGGGAATACAAAGACTTTATTCGATACTGCGGATGCGTTCGGGGTCAAATATGCACTGATTGAAGATGTGAGGAATACCGGGATATTTGAAGAATCACTTGAATCACTTGATGCATATGACGTCGTATTTGCAACACTGTGCATGGATTCCGTGCAGCAGGGGGCTGCACCCGGGACGAGCGCGCCTTCACCGAACGGCTTTACAGCGTCGGAAGTGCACGATATGGTCGGGAGCCTTGCGAAACTTCCGAATATCGTGAGCTTCGACATCAGCGAAGTTGCACCGCGGCTTGATATTGATGATCGTACCAGTGGGCTGGCAGCCAGCCTGTTCCACAGGTTCATGATAGAAAAGGAGACTTTCAGATGAACACAGTCCAGCTGAAACGGGGTATGGAGAAAGCATACTCCAACGGACAGCTCAACATCGAACGCGATGATCTGAGCGATGATACATTTTTAAAGGACGGGGAAATAGTCAGGGTGACCGATCCTTTCGGCAGACTCATCGGCATCGCCATGATCAGTTTCGAGCAGAAGACGGCAGGCTGGATCCTGTCGGACAGGGAGGAAGCCATTGACCGCGATTTCATAGCAGCAAGGATTGAAGCTGCAATCGGGGCGAGAGCCCCTTTATTCAACCAGGAGGATACGAATGCCTTCCGTCTGTTCAATGAAATCGGGGACGGTCTCGGCGGTCTCACAGTCGATTATTATGACAACCACCTGCTTGTGACTTTCTACAGCCGGGGCATCTATAAGATCCGCGACCTTATCATAAAGGAACTGATGGTAAGGTTAAAACCGGATTCCGTTACAGAACAGACCCGGTTCAGTGCGGATGGACGCATGCATATAGAAAACCGCCGGGTGAGCGGCAATGTGGAGTTTCCGGTTACCGTACTTGAATCCGGACAGCGTTTTTCCGTCCATCTCGAAGACGGACCGATGACACGGCTGTTTCTGGACCAGCGGGAGACGCGCCGCTCACTCATGAAAAACCAGACCGGGGGACGGACTTTCCTCAATCTTTTCGCCTACAGCGGGACATTTTCAATTTCTGCCGCTCTTGGCGGCATGTCGACGACGAGCGTCGATCTTGCGAATCGGACGAAGGAACTCGTCACGGACAATTTCAACAATAATAATCTGCCGCTGGATGCGCATAAGATATATATAATGGAGACTTTTGAATTTCTGAAGTATGCAGCACGGAACAATCACAGCTATGATACGATCCTGATCGATCCGCCGAGTTTCTCGAGATACAGGAAGAGAGTATTCAAGGTGGACCGCGATTATCCAAAGCTCATCCTTGAAGCACTCAAAGTACTTGACCGGGGGGGCACACTGATCCTCAGCCAGAACCTCGAGACATTTACATTGAACCAGTTCAAAAAGCAGATCGGCACCACGCTTGAAAAAGCGGGACATTCCTATACACTTGAGGATGTAAAGGGCCTGCCCAAGGATTTTGTGACGGTCAAAGGTTACAGGAAAGGGAAGTATCTGAAAGTCGTAAGCGTGAAGGTGGACTGAAACCCTCAGGTTTAACATTAATATGAAAATGGGTATATATACGCATGTAACGAAAATTCACAGACGAAGGAGTTTTGTTCATGAGTGCATACCCGATGACAGTGGAACAGATATCGGAAAAAGAAAGGGAGGCGCGTGAACTTGTGAAGAGGAAAGCGAGGTTTTCCTCCATCGCTGCAGCACTTCCCATCCCATTCCTCGATATCGGCACTGATATGAAACTGATGAATGACATAACGGGTGAGATAGAGGAAATATTCGAATTGGACCATAAGCAGGTCAGCGGCATGTCGGATGACATGATGAACCGGGCGGCCGTAATGGCAACAAGCATGGGGAGCGAATTCGTCGGACGACAGACGACAAAATTCCTCATAAAAAGGATAGTGAAAGGTCCGGGCAGACGGGCTTTCCGGTTTGTTCCCGTCATCGGGCAGGCAGCCGGTGCATTTGTCAGCTATATGATGATGAAGAAGCTCGGGAACGATCATATCGAAAAATGCGCCGCTGCCGCAAGACAGCAGACAACGGTCTAATTTGTGGAAGGCACTCCTCCGGGGGTGTCTTTTGTCACCTGATATGGTATAAATAACTCGTGAGTCAAAATATGTCCCGCCAGGGACAGAAATTGTAAAGTTTACGCATACAATGTTAGTGGTATATTGGCAATATTAGAATGAAACGTGATAGAATATAGGTAATCATGTTTAACAATCATGAACTCACTTTAAATAAAACATAGCCAAGCAAAAGGAGACTGCATAATGGAACAAAAAACTTACTTGATCACAGATGAAACGGGAATCCACGCGAGACCGGCAACAATTTTGGTACAGACAGCATCCAAATTCGATTCTGACATTCAGCTTGAATACAATGCCAAAAAGGTGAACCTCAAGTCCATCATGGGTGTAATGTCACTCGGCGTCGGCAAAGACTCTGAAGTTACTGTTTATGCTGAAGGGAAAGACGAAGCGGAGGCACTGGAAGCAATCACTGAAACTCTTTCTAAAGAAGGACTGACTGAATAATGTCTAAAATTCTCAAAGGGATTGGAGCAAGTGACGGCGTAGCAATCGCTGCGGCATACTCACTTGAGGAACCGGACCTGACGATCCAGGAGACTTCCATCGAAGACTCCCAGGCAGATCAGGAGGTTGAGCGTTTTAAAGGCGCTTTCAACCAATCCAAAGTCGAAGTAACAAAAATAAGGAATCATGCAGAGGAAGCTGTCGGTCCTGAGCATGCGGCTATTTTTGATGCGCACCTGCTCGTTTTGGACGACCCTGAATTTCTCGGGCCGATTGAAGATGGCATCCGTAACGAAAAGAAAAGCGCGGCGCAGTCACTTGTTGACACACGCGATCAGTTCGTGGCCATTTTCGAAGGTATGGATAACGAATACATGAAGGAAAGGGCAGCGGACATCAAAGATGTTTCCAAGCGTGTTCTTGCTCATATTCTCGGCAAGGAACTGCCGGATCCGAGCAATATCGACAAGCCGGTTGTCATTGTAGCCGAAGATCTGACGCCTTCAGATACAGCCCAGCTCGACAAGAAATTCGTCAAAGGCTTTGTCACTAATATCGGCGGCCGCACCTCCCATTCGGCAATCATGTCCCGTTCACTTGAAATCCCGGCAGTAGTGGGAACGAAGGAAGTTACTGAAGCTGTCACAGTCGGCGATCAGATCATCGTTGACGGCAGTGCGGGAGATGTCATCGTAGGGCCGTCTGAAAAAGAGATCGAAGCCTATGAAGAGAAAGCGGCTAAAGTAGAGGAAGAGAAAGCCGAGTTGCTGAAGCTGGTCGATGAACCATCCAAAACAATGGACGGCGTCGAAGTGGAACTCGCAGCAAACATCGGAACACCGGATGACCTGGAAGGTGTCAGTTCAAACGGTGGAGAAGGCATCGGTCTGTACCGTACAGAATTCCTGTACATGGGCAGAAATGAAATTCCGAGTGAAGAGGAACAGTATGATGCATACAAAAAAGTGCTCGAAGGCATGGACGGGAAACCAGTAGTTGTCCGTACACTTGATGTAGGCGGAGACAAAGAGCTCCCTTACCTGGACCTCCCTGAGGAAATGAACCCGTTCCTCGGTTACCGTGCCGTACGCATGACGCTGGATAACCAGGAACTTTTCAGAACCCAGCTCCGGGCACTGCTGCGTGCAAGTGCACACGGCAACCTGAAAATCATGTTCCCGATGATTGCTACAATCGATGAGTTCAACCGTGCAAAGGCACTCCTTATCGAAGAAAAAGATAAACTTCTATCCGAAGGTACAGAAGTAAAAGAAGATATCGAAGTAGGAATCATGATTGAGATCCCTTCCGCTGCAATCATCGCAGACCAGTTTGCGAAAGTTGTGGACTTCTTCTCCATCGGCACAAACGATCTGATTCAGTATACAATGGCAGCAGACCGCATGAACGAAGCAGTCAGCTACCTGTATCAGCCATATCATCCGGCGCTTCTGCGGCTGATCCAGATGGTGGTCAATGCAGCTCACAAAGAAGGAAAATGGGCAGGTATGTGCGGGGAAATGGCAGGGGACGAAAAAGCAATTCCACTGCTGCTCGGACTTGGCCTGGATGAATTCTCCATGAGCGCATCATCCGTATTGAAGGCGCGCAAACAGATTTCCAGCCTCAAGAAAACAGACATGGAACAGCTCGCACTGTCTGCAGTTGAATGTGCAGAAACAGAAGAAGTGCTCGCACTTGTTGAAGAATACACCAGCAGAGCATAATTGAAGAACGGACTCCCGCGCCTATTGGTGCGGGAGTTTTTATTATGCCCGGCTTGCATCATCGGTTCAGCCCGTGCACGGTTTATTATTTGATGAAAGCTGAGTTTTATCATCGTTTTCCCAACCGATGATAAGAAAAGGCGTCGTTTTGGATCCGACGATAGGAAAACCGCCCCCCGGCCCTGCCATTCGCCAATGCAGGCGACAATCGGCACTCCATAAAGAACCGTCTGCATACTCTAAAACCGCAATCTGATATAATGGAAAGAAAAGTGAGGTGGCCGGTTTGAAAGAACAGTCCCGCAGCCCGATCCAGCTGTATCTTACTCTGCCGATCCTGGCATGGGCGCTGTTTGACTTTGCGAATACGATTTTCAGTGCAAACATCGTGACTTTGTTTTTTCCTCAATATATAACTGAAACGGTGGGGACTGACCCGCGTCTTGAGCAGATCGCGTCGACTATCATAGCGTATGCCAACGCGGTATCTGCAGTACTGCTTATTTTATTCTCACCGCTTTACGGTGTTACGATGGACCGTACAGGCAGGCGGAAGAAGTATGTCATGATTTTCACTCTGATGTGTGTGGCGGCAACAATCATGATGGGGATTTTCGGCGGTATGGACTCCGGGACCTGGTTCCATCTGCCGAACGGGCTTGTGCTGACTATTCTGCTTTTTGTCTTCGCCAAGTTCTGCTTCAGTTCGGGCAATGTATTCTATGATGGTATGCTGTCGGGTCTCGGCACCAAACATGAAATCCCGCTTATTTCGGGATTCGGGGTGGCGCTCGGATACCTCGGGACTTTATTCGGCATATTCACGGTCCTCCTGGTCATCGGTGATTCCCCGACGCACCACACGTTCTGGCTGTCCGGAATCCTGTTCCTTGTATTTGCATTGCCGATATTCCTTGTCAATAAAGACCGCAAAACTCCGCCGAAGCCAAAACAGCCGTTTTTGAAGGGGTACAAGGATATATACCGTACTTTCAGGGAGGCGCGCCGGTACCCTTCCATATTCTTTTTCATGATTGCATACTTTTTCGTCAATGACGCACTGGCGACGGCGATTGCGATGATGCAGCCGTATGCGACGACGATTGTGGGTTTTGAACCCGGTGCTTTCCTTGTGATCTTCATGGTGGCGACAGCGTTCAGCATCATCGGGGCCATCGTTTTCAGCTTCATCAACCGGAGGATCGGTTCCAAGAAGACATTCCTTTCAATTGCTATTCTGCTTGCTGCCGCGATACTGATTGCAGCAGTGCCCCTGCCGATGTGGACGTTCTGGATCGCTGCGTGCCTGTTTGGTATCGCTATGGGCTCAACATGGGTGGTCAGCCGGACAATGATCATCGAACTGGCACCGGCAGGAAGAGAAGGTCAGTTTTTCGGCCTGTTCGCCTTCAGTGCAAAAATGAGTGCGATCATGGGTCCGTTCATTTACGGTTCCATCACTCTGCTGCTCGCCGACTACGGTACCATCGCATCGAGGATGGCGATTACCAGTCTGATGATCATGATTATGATCGGGATCTTCTTCCACATGAAAGTGAGGGAGACGCCGCCCGGGACCGTTGAATAATAAAATGCTGTCCTCTGCCGGACGGGCAGGGGGTTATTGCACGCGATTAAATTGATAATTATTTCACAAAAATGTCATGGAAAACATAGAGTTCCTATTATCAATGGGGCAGCTTACGGTCTATAATTAGGGATAAGTTATTAGAGAGGTGATCTTGATGGATGACGTTATACTTGGGCGTGTACTGACAGCGACAACACTGGGGTTCCACATTATATTTGCAACCATCGGTGTCGGTATGCCAATCGTCTTCATGGTGCTTGAGTTCCTGGGCATCAGAAAGAAGGACGCGGATTACCTGACCATGGCACGCCGTATCGCAAAGGGATATACGGTGACTGTGGCGGTGGGGGTTGTGACCGGGACCATCATCGGTCTGCAGCTGTCACTCATATGGCCTGATTTCATGAGGCTTGGCGGCCAGATCATTGCACTGCCGCTGTTCATGGAAACATTCGCTTTCTTCTTCGAAGCGATTTTCCTGGGGATTTTCCTGTATACATGGGACCGTTTTAAAAATCCCTGGCATCACTGGCTTCTGAACATTCCCATCGTCATCGGTTCTTCGTTGTCCGCAGTGTTCATCACGACAGTGAACTCATTCATGAACACACCTGCTGGCTTCGATCTGATGGACGGCGAACTGATCAACATCGATCCGCTGGCTGCGATGTTCAACCCGTCGACATGGGTGAGGGTGTTCCACGTCGTGGTGACTGCATATACTACGGCCATTTTCATCATTGCCGCGATCGGTGCATTCAAACTGCTCCGCTCCAAGTTCGATGAAGACCGTGAATATCACAAGAAAGGTCTCAAGGCTATGATGGTCGCCGGCTTCATCATGGCTGCGCTGACTGCACTGGCAGGCGACTTTTCAGCAAAATTCCTGCATGAACATCAGCCGGAAAAACTCGCTGCGATGGAGTGGCATTTTGAAACTGAGGAGAGTGCGGACCTCGTCCTCTTCGGCATGCTGGATGAGGAGACCCAGGAAGTGAAGTATGAATTCAGGGTTCCGGGATTCCTGAGCTTCCTTGCGGGCAGCTCATTCGATACTGAAGTTACAGGACTGGACGATATACCGGAGGATGAACATCCGCCGCTTGTCATCCACTACTTCTTTGACATCATGGTGTTCTTCGGCATGTATGCACTCGGCATGTCGGCCCTTTATTTCATAGCGAAATTCACGAAACTGGACGAACATCATCCGGCGCTGCTGTACGCCTATATGCTGACGGGGCCGCTGACGATGGCTTCGATCGAGGCAGGATGGTTCCTTGCCGAGATGGGCCGCCAGCCATGGATTCTGCGTGGATATATGAGGGTCTCGGAGGCCGTCACCAACGCCGACGGCCTTGGCATCACACTGCTCGCTTTCGTCGTGCTTTACGCGGTGCTCGGATTTACATGCACCTATGTGCTCCTCAGGATGTTCAGGGGGAAAAGCGCCCGGCAGGAGCGCTTCGACCTTTACGGCGGGCATTATGAAGGAGGTCGGCTGTAATGAACTATGAAATCATCGGTGTCACAGTGCTCTGGACGTTCCTGTACGGCTATATCATCATTGCGTCAATCGACTTCGGCGCAGGATTCTTCAACTTCTACAGCAAGATGACCGGGACGGATAACATCATCAGCCCGATCATCGGACGCTATCTGAACCCGGTATGGGAAGTGACGAACGTTTTCTTCGTCTTCTTCTTCGTGGGGATTGTCGGATTCTATCCGGATACTGCCTATTATTACGGGACAGCACTCCTGATCCCGGCAAGCATCGCACTGATACTTCTTTCCATCAGGGGGAGCTACTACGCCTTCAACTCCTACAACAGGGAACAGAAAATGTCATGGGCATTCCTCTATGGGGTAACGGGGCTGCTCATCCCGGCCTCACTGTCGGTTGCCCTCGTCATCTCTGAAGGCGGCTATATCATCGAAGATACGAACGGCATCCAGCTCAACCTGGAGGAACTGCTGTTCAGCACATATTCCTGGTCGGTGGTCTTCCTGTCCATCATCACTGTTCTGTATGTTTCAAGCGCATTCCTGACATTCTATGCAAACCGTGCGCGGGCAAAAGAGGCGACGGAACTGACACGCAGCTGGTTCCTCATCTGGACGCTCCCGATGCTGGTAATCACTCAGTTCGTGTTCCTCGGCCTCCGCGACCATAACTACGAGCATTTCATGAATGCCCAGAATGTCTGGTATATGTTCGGTCTGAGCCTCGTATTTATGGGCATCGCGGTGTTTATGATCTACAAACGCATCAACTACGGACTCGCATTTATAATGATCATGCTGCAGTACGGGTTTGCATTTTTCGGCTACGGAATCAGTAAGATGCCCTACATCCTGTATCCGTATGTGGAAATAAACACCTCAGTCGTCAACGATGCAATGGCCCTGTCCCTGACGGTAGTGTTCATACTCGGACTGTTCATGCTCATACCGAGTCTCGGTCTTCTGCTCAGGCTGTTCCTGTTCGATAAGGATTATGTCCAGGGAAGAGACAGCAACAAGTATTAGGGTCATCCAATCTGATAAGTCATGAAGGGGAAATGAACGATGAATAAAGAATTTGCAGTAATAGGACTGGGCCGTTTCGGCGGCAGTATCGTCAGGGAACTGAGAGAACTCGAAACGGATGTCCTCGCCATAGACAGCGATGAGGAACGTGTGAACGAGTTTGCGGATATTGCGACCGAGACAGTGATCGGCAACACCACTGATGAAACGGTGCTCAAAAATCTCGGACTCCGTAATTTTGACAACGTCATCGTGGCGATCGGGGATAATATCCAGTCGAGTATACTGACAACCCTGCTGCTGAAGGATCTCGGTGTGAAGAAAGTGACTGTTAAGGCTCAGAGTGATTATCATGCAAGAGTCCTGGATAAGATAGGTGCCGATGTGGTGGTCCATCCTGAGAGGGACATGGGCCGGCGTATCGCCCACCGGCTGGTGTCTTCATCTGTGCTCGATTATCTTGAACTTTCCGATGAGCATTCCATCGTGGAAATATATGCTACTGAAAAGCTGGCAAATCAGACTCTGCTCGATCTCGATATCAGAGCTGAATACGGTGTGAGCGTCATTGCCATCAAGCGGGGGGCGGACATCATTGTCAGCCCGGATCCGACAGTAAATATCAAGGAGACGGACGTGCTCATCGTCATCGGCACAGATAATGAACTGAACAGGTTTGAAAAACTGTTGAACAGAGAATGACGGACAGCAAAAATCTCCCCCGGACGAATGCCGGGGGAGATTTTCTGATTCATTTATTTTTTGACTGCGCCTGTTTCCTGGTCGACCCTCATGATCATTGGGAGGATCATCGGTCTTCTGCGCGTCTTCCTGTACAGATGGTTGCTCAGTTCTTCGATTATGAGCTGCTTTACGTGATACCACTGTGCATCTTCCTTCGTGTTCAGAAGGTTGATCACATCACCTTTGATTTTCTTTTCGGCGCTGCGGATCAGACCGTAGGATTCCCTCATGTACACGAAACCGCGTGAGATGATGTCCGGTCCGCTGAGCAGTTCGCCGGTTTTGAAATCGATGGAGACGACAACGATTGCGAGCCCTTCCTCGGAAAGATCTTTTCTGTCGCGGAGCACGATATTGCCGATGTCCCCGATGCCGATTCCATCCACGAATACCGTGCCGGCCTGGATGCGTCCTGAAAGTCTTGCGCTGTCTTTCTTCAGTGCAAGCACGTCGCCGATTTCCATGAGGAAGATATTATCCGGATCCATGCCGGTGTTGACGGCAAGCTCCTTATGGAGATTGAGCATGCGGTACTCCCCGTGGATCGGCATGAAATACTTCGGCTTGATCAGTCTCAGCATGAGTTTCTGCTCTTCCTGGGAACCATGGCCCGAAGTATGGATGTTTGACAGTTTGCCGTGGATTACATCAGCGCCGGCTTTATACAGAGCGTTGATCGTACGGTTGACGCTCAGAGTATTCCCCGGAATAGGGGAGGAACTGAAGACGACAGTATCGTCAGGGATGATGCTGATCTGGCGGTGAGTGCCGTTTGCGATCCTTGACAGGGCTGCCATCGGCTCACCCTGCGATCCGGTGCAGAGTATCATGACTTTGTGCTTTTCAATCTTATTGATCATCTTAGGTTCGATGAATGTTTCCGGCGGTGCTTTGATATAGCCGAGCTCCGTACCGATGCGGATGTTGTTTTCCATGCTGCGCCCGAAAATGCAGATCTTACGGTCGAATTTTACGGCTGCATCGATTGCCTGCTGTACACGGTAGATATTCGAAGCAAACGTTGCGAAGATGATCCTTCCGGCACATTTCCTGAAAATGTCTTCCACATTCTGCCCGACAGCCTTTTCGCTGATTGTGAAGTTCGGTACTGTGGCGTTTGTGGAGTCGGAGAGCAGGCACAGGACGCCCTCTTCCCCGAGACGGGCCATTTTAGCAATATTTGCGGGCGCGCCGACTGGTGTGAAGTCGAACTTGAAGTCGCCCGTATGGACGATATTGCCTTCCGGCGTCTTCACCACAACGCCGTATGCTTCAGGTATGGAATGGGTCGTGAGATAGAACTCAACGGACATGTGCCTGAATTTGAGCACCGTGTCTTCCTCTATGGGATTGAGTTCCGCTGTCCTGAGGAGATGGTGCTCCTCCAGTTTATTGCGGATGAGACCGAGTGCGAGCGGTCCGGAATATATCGGTACGTTGATTTCCTTGAGGAGGAATGGTATGCCGCCGATATGATCTTCATGACCGTGCGTGATGATCAATGCACTGATGCGCTCCTGGTTCTCTTTCAGATAAGTGTAGTCCGGAATGACGTAGTCGATGCCGAGCTGTTCATCATCCGGGAATTTGATCCCCGCATCGATGACGATGATCTCATCCTTATATTCAATGCAGTATGTGTTCTTGCCGATTTCCCCGAGTCCCCCGAGGGCGAATACACCTACTTCACCTTTTTCAAGATTCATCAGACATTCTCCACTTTGAAGTCAGCATTGTTTTCACGTTCGTATGCCAGGTGACCGGGACTCAGTTCCTGTACAAATTCAATGTTGTAGCCGCTGTCCTTCAGCGACTGTCTGACTTCTGTTTCGGACGCCGCTTCAAAGTAGCGGGTCGTTGTATCCTCGCGGATGATTCTGTTATCCAGTGATTCCTGGAAAAATACTTTAAAAACTGCCATTTGTTATTAGCTCCTTTATATATCTGTATTGTTCTTTTTAAAATGACGGGTCTAATTCCCGCAATAAAAAAATGTGTGCTGCTTTGGACAGCACAAGGGAGAGGACTCATTTGTCCCTCTTCATATATTCGTTGTTCAATAACCCTTTTCTACCGAGAATGCGTCTAAGTTTCTGCTTCAGCTTCTTCCGTAAACGTCTAAGCATACAGACCACATCCCTCATTCAGCTTAAGTTTATTTTACATTATAGACGTATGACATGCAAAGACTTTATAATAGAGGAAAGTGGAGGGATGGAATATGAAAGAAAAGCGTATCCTCGAGACAATCCTTTTGGAGCGGGAAAGGCAGGACCGCAGCATGGTCAGGCTCGAATTCAATGTGCACCCCGATGTCATCGTCATGAATTTCATCTATGAAGACCCGGCGGATGATGGGGATGTACATAAGCAACGACATAACCATGATCCGGAACTGCTTGATGAAGAGACGTTCGAAATACTCAAAAAAGAATTGTATGAACGGAATATACCATTCGAACAAAGACGCGACGAGTTCATGTGAACCCGCCGCGTCTTTTTTTTCATCAGGTAATTCAGAATTCAACCGGCCGTGCGCCGATTTTGGGCTCCATCGGCATATCTTCATCGATCCTGTCATAGAACATGATGCCGTCAAGGTGATCGAGTTCGTGCTGGAGCACAACTGCCAGGTGTCCTTTTGCCTTGATTTCAACCGGCTTGCCCTCTGTGTCGAGCGCCTTGATCTTAATACGCTGATAGCGGTGTACCAGACCGGCGACATCCTCATCCACACTCAGGCATCCTTCGCCGCCCGGAAGATAGGTTTCTGTCACGGAATGGCTTTTCACTTTCGGATTGATCAGCATATAGTCGTGTTCAGCCGCGCCTTCCTCATCTTCCATATAGACTGCAAGCATCCTTTTGTCCAGACCGATCTGAGGTGCAGCCAGGCCGACGCCCGGTCTGAGGCCGTATTTTTCGGCAGTCTCTTCATTTTGGGAGTTTACCAGGTATTCCCTCATTTCTTTGAGCTGGCTTACAGTTTCATCATCTATCTCTTCTATTTCCGCCACTTTCTTCCGGAGAATCGGATCCGGGTCGCGGACGATATCTTTTGTTGTGAGCATTCTTAACCCTCCTGTTTCATAAATACCCTCATTTATTATACTATAATATACGAGGGATTGTGATATTCACAAATTATTAATATTCAATCCAATTAATCTTGGGAGGTCGAAGTATGCGGAAAATGATAGCAGGGCTGGGACTGGCGGTATTGTTTGTTGCCGGTTGTTCTTCTGACGAAGATGAACTTCTGGATTTCTATAATGCGTTTCAAGAGACGGTTGAGGTGGAAAAGGAGATTGAGACAGTTTCCGAGGAGTTCAATTCCCTGGAGAATGAAAAAGGGGAGCTTCAGGAATCACTTCAGGATGCATCAGAGGAGGAACTGCCCGAGATCAGCTCAGAGCTCGTGGAAAACACCGACGCGCGCATCGATCAGTTGGATGCTGAAGCCGGCGTAATGGGAGAGAGCAGAAGCAGTATGGAAACGTCCACTCAATATATAGAAGAGATTTCCAATGAAACCAACAGGGACAAAGCGGAATCACTTGTGGAAGTGATGGACGCAAGGTACCAGACTCACGGCGATATGATCGAAAGTTACAAGTCTGTCCTGGAAAGCGAGAAGGAAGTTTTTGAATATCTCGGAGAGGAGGACGTGTCACAGGATGAAGTGGATGAACGTCTGAACAGCCTGAACGGGCAATATGAGAAAGTGGAAGAGACAAGTGCCGCATTCAGTGAAGAGACCGGGAAAGTAAACGAGTTGAAAAAAGAGATTGAAGATTTGATTGAAGGATGATCAATGAAAGCGCTGTATTATATAACAGTTTTTTCTGTTGTGATACAGAGAACCCTTTTAAATCAGCGTTTCAAAGCTTCTGTTATAGTGGCGTTTGTTTTACTAATGTAACAGCATATGATAGAATATGATTAATCAATGAAAATTTGAAAGGTATGGTGAACAGTTTATGGCACCGAAGAAAAAATTCGATCCTGTAAAAGTTTTGCAAGAGATCGAAAGTAAGTTTGAAATGTTCCAGATTCTGGATATGGACGGCAAGATTGTCAACGAACAGGAAATGCCTGACTTATCAGATGAGGAACTTGTGGAATTGATGGAACGCATGGTATGGACACGCGTCCTGGATCAGCGTTCCATCTCGCTCAACCGTCAGGGACGTCTTGGTTTCTATGCCCCGACTGCAGGTCAGGAGGCTTCCCAGCTGGCGAGCCAGTTCGCTCTTGATAAAGAGGACTACATTCTGCCCGGGTACCGCGATGTACCTCAGCTCATCTGGCAGGGTCTGCCTTTGACTCAGGCATTCCTGTTCTCAAGAGGACACTTTAAAGGGAACCAGTTCCCTGAAGGCGTGAATGCACTCAGTCCACAGATCATCATCGGTGCGCAGTATGTACAGACTGCAGGTGTTGCGCTGGGCATCAAAAAGCGCGGCAAAGATCTGGTAGCCATCACTTACACAGGCGACGGCGGTACTTCCCAGGGTGACTTCTATGAAGGCATCAACTTTGCGAGTGCCTACGCTGCGCCGGCAATTTTTGTGATCCAGAACAACAACTACGCAATCTCCACTCCGCGTGAACTGCAGACTGCGGCAAAAACGCTTGCCCAAAAAGCAGTTGCATCAGGCGTGCCGGGCGTACTTGTTGACGGCATGGACCCGCTTGCGGTCTACAAAGTGACCAAGGATGCACGTGAGCGTGCAGTAGCGGGAGATGGCCCGACTGTAATCGAGACGCTATGCTACCGCTATGGACCGCATACGATGGCAGGGGACGACCCTACACGCTACAGGACTTCCGATGAGGATTCAGACTGGGAGAAAAAAGACCCGCTCGTACGTTTCCGCAAGTTCCTCGAAGAGAAAGGTCTGTGGAGCGAAGAGAAGGAAAATGAAGTGATGGAAAAAGCTAAAGAAGACGTCAAAGCTGCAATCAAAGAAGCAGACTCAACTGAAAAGCAGACTGTCACTCAGCTGATGGATAACATGTATGATGAAATGCCTGCCAACTTGAAAGAGCAGTATGAAGTATATAAAGAAAAGGAGTCGAAATAATCAATGGCACAGATGACAATGATTCAGGCAATCACTGATGCGATGGCCACTGAATTGAAAAATGACGAGAATGTTCTCGTCTTCGGTGAAGACGTCGGTGTAAACGGTGGTGTATTCCGTGCTACTGAAGGCCTTCAGAAAGAATTCGGGGAAGAGCGCGTATTCGATACACCGCTCGCAGAAAGCGGACTGACTTCCCTGGGACTCGGACTTACGCTGGAAGGCTACCGTCCGGTTGTCGAAATCCAGTTCTTCGGTTTCCTTTTCGAGGCGATGGACGGCGTAGCCGGTCAGATTGCCCGTCACAGAGCGCGTTCCGGCGCGTCCAAAGAAACGCCTGTAGTAATCCGTGCACCATTCGGCGGCGGGGTCCACACACCTGAACTGCATGCTGACTCGCTGGAAGGCCTCATGGCCCAGACGCCGGGTCTTAAAGTGGTCATCCCTTCAAACCCGGCGGATGCGAAAGGACTTCTGATTGAAGCAATCCGCTCCAACGATCCGGTTGTATTCCTTGAACACATGAAGCTCTACCGTTCATTCCGTGAAGATGTACCGGATGAAGAGTATACAGTGGAAATCGGCAAGGCGAACGTCAAGCAGGAAGGCGATGACATCACACTGATTGCATACGGCGCTATGGTCCAGGAAGCAATGAAGGCAGCCGAAGCCCTTGCAGAAGAAGATATCTCAGCTGAAGTCATCGACCTCAGGACTGTATCACCGGTTGATTATGAAACACTGGTCAAATCCGTTGAAAAGACGAACCGTGCGGTTGTCATCCAGGAAGCTCAGCGCCAGGCGGGAGTTGCTGCGAATGTAGCATCCGAACTTTCAGAACGCGCTATACTGAGCCTGGAAGCACCGGTCATGCGTGTCACAGCACCTGATACCGTCTATCCGTTCACACAGGCAGAGAGTATCTGGCTTCCGAACAAGGACGATATCATAGAGCGTGCTAAACAGGTAATGGATTTTTAATCACTACTAAAGGAGGAAGTTACTGTGGCATTTGAATTTAAACTGCCTGATATCGGTGAAGGTATCCACGAAGGTGAAATCGTAAAATGGTTCATCTCAGAAGGCGAAGAAATCAAAGAAGACGATGTGCTTGCAGAAGTACAGAACGATAAAGCTGTTGTTGAAATCCCTTCACCGGTTGACGGTACAGTCAAGAAGCTTCATGTTGAAGAAGGTACTGTTACGACTGTCGGTGAAACAATTGTGACAATCGATGACGGTTCTGAAGACAGCGGTGACGAAGGATCATCCGACGACAAGTCAGAAGAGAAAAAAGAAGATTCCCGTAAAGAAGAAAAATCCGGCTCTGAAGAAGAGAAGAAAGAGGAAACTTCAGAAGATAAGGAATCTGCCAAAAAAGAAACTTCAGGAGAGCGCGTCATAGCGATGCCTTCCGTACGCAAGTTTGCCCGCGACAACGATATTGATATCAGCGAAGTATCCGGCAGCGGCAAAAACGGCCGTGTGCTGAAAGAGGATGTTGAAGCATTCAGGGATGGTGAACAGTCTCCTGAATCTGCAGAAACTGAAAAGGCTGCCCAGGAAGAACCTGCTTCCAAAGAGACCAAACAGGCAGCACCTGAAGGTCAGTATCCGGAAACGCGTGAGAAGATGAGCGGCATGAGAAAAGCGATTGCCAAAGCAATGGTCAACTCCAAGCAGACATCCCCTCACGTTACACATCTGGACGAAGTGGAAGTTGAAGCGCTCTGGAACCACAGGAAGAAGTTCAAGGATGTGGCAGCTGAACAGGGTGTCAAACTGACATTCCTTCCGTATGTGGTAAAAGCGCTCGTATCCATGCTCAAGAAGTTCCCTGAGATGAATACTTCAATCGATAATGAAACATTTGAAGTAATCCAGAAACATTATTATAATGTTGGTATTGCTGCCGATACGGAAAGAGGTCTTGTTGTACCTGTAGTCAAAGATGCAGACAAAAAATCAATGTTCGAGATTTCTGATGAAATCAACCAGCTTGCCGGCAAAGCACGTGACGGCAAATTGAGCGGTGAGGAAATGAAAGGCGGGTCCATGACGATTTCCAATCTTGGATCAGCAGGAGGACAATGGTTCACACCAGTTATCAACCAGCCTGAAGTTGCAATTCTCGGGATCGGCCGTATTGAACAGAAACCTATGGTGGTAGATGGTGAAATTGTTGCCAAACCGGTACTTGCACTTTCTATGAGCTACGACCACAGACAGATTGACGGTATGACAGCACAGAATGCATTGAACCATGTTAAGCGTCTGCTTAACAATCCGGAATTATTACTGATGGAGGGATAAGAGCATATGGTAGTTGGAGATTTTCCTATTGAAACTGATACTGTAGTAGTTGGCGCCGGTCCGGGCGGGTATGTTGCAGCAATCCGTGCTGCACAGCTTGGCCAGAAAGTGACGATTGTCGAGAAAGGTGATCTTGGCGGTGTATGTCTGAACGTCGGATGTATTCCTTCCAAAGCATTGATTTCTTCCTCGCACCGTTTCCATCAGGCTCAGCACTCTGAAGACATGGGTGTTGTGACTGAAGGCGTCAAACTGGACTTTTCAAAAGTGCAGTCATTCAAAGACAGCGTAGTGAAGAAGCTCGTTGGCGGTGTTGAAGGACTGCTCAAAGGCAACAAAGTGGAAATCGTAAAAGGCGAAGCGTATTTCGTCGACTCTAACAAGATGAAAGTCATGGATGAAAAACAGTCCCAGACTTATGAATACAAAAATGCAATTATCGCTACGGGTTCACGCCCGATTGAAATCCCGGGCTTCAAATTCGGCAAGCGTGTCCTGGATTCCACAGGGGCGCTCGCTCTTGAAGAAAAACCTGAAAAACTTGTCGTAATCGGCGGCGGCTACATCGGCTCAGAGCTCGGTACAGCCTATGCAAACTTCGGCACTGAAGTGACAATACTTGAAGGTACTAAAGACATCCTCGGCGGATTCGAAAAACAGATGACCCAGGTGGTCAAAAAGAATCTCAAGAAAAAAGGCGTTACAATCGAAACCGAAGCGATGGCACAATCTGCTGAAGAAACAGACAGTGGCGTCAAAGTCACTTATGAAGTCAAAGGCGAAACGAAAGAACTCGAAGCGGACTATGTACTCGTCACTGTCGGACGACGTCCGAATACAGACGAACTCGGTCTTGAAGAGCTCGGCATCAAGATGACTGACAAAGGCCTCGTGGAAGTGGACAAACAGTCCAGGACTTCCATCGACAATATCTTTGCAATCGGTGATATTGTTCCAGGCCTTCCACTTGCCCATAAGGCAAGCTACGAAGCCAAAGTGGCGGCAGAAGCGATCTCCGGAGAAAAATCCGAAGTGGATTACCTCGGAATTCCGGCTGTATGCTTCACTGAACCGGAACTTGCCACTGTCGGCCACAATGAAGCCAGTGCCAAAGAAGCGGGATTCGAAGTTAAAACAGGTAAATTCCCGTTCGCAGCCAACGGCCGCGCACTGGGTCTCAACGAAACTGAGGGCTTCGTCAAACTTGTTTCCCGCAAAGAAGACGGGCTTCTTATCGGTGCCCAGGTGGCAGGTACAGGAGCTTCAGACATCATTGCCGAACTCGGCCTTGCTGTTGAGACAGGCATGACTGCAGAAGATATCGCCCTGACAATCCATGCGCATCCGACACTCGGTGAAATTCCGATGGAAGCGGCGGACGTTGTCCTCGGCAAACCGATCCACACTATGTAATCGTTAAAATCATAAATCAGGCGTCCTTTCTTAAGGGCGCCTTTTTTCATACAGGAGTGACAAAACTATGTCAGAAGAATACAGTTATCCGATTGATGTCGACTGGACGACTGAAGAAGTCATTGATGTCGTACAATTCTTTGAAGCAGTTGAAGCTGCATCCGATAATGGGATAGGCTCCCGTATCATAAAAGAGCGGTATAACAGATTTAAAAATGTGGTCCCTTCCAAGGCGGAAGAGAAGACACTATTCCGGGAGTTTAAACAAAGCAGCGGAATTGAGGCATACCAGGCTGTGAAACAACTGAAGGATATGGAAGAGAACGGGATGGTAAAAATCTGATCCGGCGGGCTGGGCCAAAAGCCCCCGGAAGATAGTATATTTTACGAATCACAGATGAAATCTGTACGTCACACTCCCGGGAGGCATTTTATCTGATCGTATCAAGTATGTTTGATTAAAATACGCACTGTAGGGTAATATTCAGTATGAAGGCATAAAATTTTGGAGGATAATATGGCTAAAAAACATTACACACAAACTGTAGAACCGGTCAGCCGGATAGCTGAAAGGATTTTTGGCTGGCTGGCATGGATCGCACTGCTTGCGATTACAGGTTTAGTTCTATTCTTTTCACTTGTGATGGTGAATGACCCTGCATTCATCGAGTCGTTCAGACAGGAAATGCAAAATTCATTGTCCCAGATGGATACAGGCGGCGTTTCGACTGAACAAATGACTGATCAGATGCTATCCTGGCTCAACAGTTCATGGATGATTGCACTCTATTTTGCAGTGCCTCTGATCATCGGACTGTTTGGACTGCTTACTCTGAGACGGAGAATACTGGCCGGTTTCCTGCTGCTCATAGCAGGCGTGCTGACAGCACCGCTGGTACTTGCAGTCGTTACAGGTCTCATCCCATTGTTCTTCGTCATTGCAGCCATTCTGCTCTTTGTCCGGAAGGACCGTGTCATTACACATGATGACGGTTATCCTGCCGGAGAGGAGAAGAGACGGGAGCAATTCACAGATGACCGCCGCACTCCTGAATCGGACAGGGCAGCGGGCGAAGGTGCTGCTGGTGCAGCGTATGACAGGGATGACGTGAAAACGTATGAACGCGAACCTCTTAGCCGCGACCGTTCATATGAAGAGGATGATCTTGAATCTACCCGCCAGTACCGTGCGATCGATGATGAGACCGAGCGTGAATACAGGGAACGCCAGAAAGACGGGGCAGCGGGACTGTCCACATATGAAGATGAACGTTCTGAGCGCGGTGACGACCGTTATGTGGATGAAGATAGTATCGGTGGGGGATCCAGCAGGTATGTTGATGCAAACATTGATTCCCGGGAGACGACGGATCCAGTGACGGAAGAAGAATATACGAGACGCGGCGGCACACCCGGTTTCAATGACGAAGTGCCGGGGGATGATGGTGAAACTCTGAATGATACAGATGAGAAGCGCCGCAGATCCCTGAAGAACAGTGAATATGATTATGATGCTTCACGTGAAAGAAGAAATAACCTGGACCGCCGCAACAGCGGAGAATAACATACTAAACAGCACCCGGCCTGATTCAGGCCGGGTGCTGTTGTGCATTACTCGGGTTTTAAATATTCAAGATATATGCTGCTCACGGTTTCCAGCTGATGTTCGGTTGAAAGGTCACCGCTCATGTTTGCGATGCGATGACTCATTGCGAGCTTCTGTGTATAGATGCCGATGTTGTTGAGTATGGGCAGCATGATCTCCCTTCTGCACCTGGCAGGATGGAGCGAGCCATCCCTTTTGCCCTTATCCACGAGCTCCATGAAGTGGTCTGCAATCTGTCTGCGGGCCGAAAAATAGGGACGGGTATCATCCAACGGATCCAAAGTGTTGTCAAGATAGACAAGGAAGGCGTCATTGAATTTGGATTTGCAGGAGCCCGGGTGATTCTGGGAGTCCTTCATATATTTAAAGCAGTCTTCAAGCTTTTCGTATGCTGTACGGCCGGGCTGATCCAGTATATTTTTAAAAGCCTCTGCTTCTGATTCCATGATTGAAGTTGCTACTGCTAAAATCAGCTGCTTCTTTTTAGGGAAATACCGGAATAATGTGGCAATTCCAATACCTTCGGCATCGGCGATATCCTGCATATGCACTGCGTTGAATCCTTTTTTTACGAAAAGTTCCTCTGCAGTCCTTATTATGCCGGAACGACGACGCTCTTTATTAGCTTCGCGTAATCCCATTCTGCTGTCTCCTTTTAATAATCTGTAATCATTATAATATAAAACGGGAAAATTATATATCAAAATCATATAAAATTTTTACGGCTATTTGTAAGCGGTGCCGAAATACGGGAAGTGATTGATTATCCCGGCCAGCGGTCCATCCATATTTAAAAGATTCAAAAGATTTTAAATAAAGACCTATGATAATTTTGAATTATCTGCTAATATACTCTTTATAGTTTCAAGCGAAACTGAATATACTGCTGTCCAATAGGGAGGGTCTGTAATGAATGCTGTAGCCAGATTCAGCCAGTTTGTGGGAAACACTTTCGCAGTCTGGGTGATTTTATTTGCAGTAATATCGTTTTTATTCCCCGGAGGATTTATATGGATTGGTGCCTATATCAATCTGCTTCTCGGGATTATCATGTTCGGCATGGGGCTTACTTTGAAGCCTGAAGATTTTAAAAGGGTATTGAAGGCCCCCAAAATTGTATTTATCGTGGTGATTGCCCAATATGCAATCATGCCGATCATCGCGCTGGGTCTCGTCATGCTGTTCCAGCTTCCTCCTGAAATTGCGGTGGGTGTAATCCTGGTCGGGTGCGCACCGGGAGGGACATCCTCCAACGTCATGACATATCTTGCGAAAGGAAATACGGCATTGTCCGTCACAGCCACGGCAGTATCGACTATACTTGCGCCGGTACTGACCCCGGCGCTCACACTGCTGCTGGCCAGTGCGTGGCTGCCGGTATCTTTCATGGATCTGTTCGTATCAATCGTCCAGATTGTCCTGGTTCCTGTCATTTTAGGGCTTGTCGTGAGATATCTTGCAGGTGACAGCATTGAAAAAGGCATTGCAGTATTGCCGCTCGTATCAGTGGTCGGGATCGTCGGTGTTGTCGCAGCGGTCGTTTCAGCCAACACTGAAGCAATCGTGCAATCCGGTCTTCTCATATTCCTGGTCGTCATACTGCATAATATGCTCGGCTATATCATCGGGTTTCTGGCTGCCAGGGTATTCGGTCTGAAACTTGCGGATCAGAAAGCGACCTCTATAGAAGTCGGTATGCAGAATTCAGGCCTTGCCGCTGCTTTGTCAGCAGCCCATTTCTCACCGCTGTCCGCAGTGCCGGCAGCACTGTTCAGTGTCTGGCATAATATCTCAGGTTCGCTGATCGCCACCTGGATGAGCAAAAAAACTGACGGCAGTGAAAGGGATGAAGTGGTACAAGAGCAAAAAACGGATGGAGTACGTGCATAAAAAGAGATGAAGGTAAATGAAAGGTGGTCCACAGTATGTCTACTGAGGGAAAAACAAAAAAAGATCTACGCATCAAGAGTCATGTCTACACTGAAAGCAATGTTAAAGCGCCGAACCGGGCGATGCTCCGGGCGGTCGGATTGACTGACGAAAGTTTTACAAAACCGCAGATCGGCATTGCGAGTACATGGGCGGAAGTGACACCGTGCAACATACATCTGAACGATCTTGCGACAGAAGCCAAGATAGGAGCGCAGGAGGCGGGCGGTGTACCGCTGCAGTTTAATACAATCACTGTGTCTGACGGAATCTCCATGGGAACGCAGGGCATGCGCTATTCATTGCCATCCCGTGATCTGATCGCCGATTCCATCGAGACGGTCGTCGGTGCGGAGAACCTCGACGGACTAGTTGCCATCGGTGCATGTGATAAAAACATACCGGGCTGTGCAATTGCGATTGCGAATGCTGAAGTCCCGGCTGTATTCGCCTACGGCGGTACTATCGCACCGGGTAATCTGCGCGGCGCAGACATCGATCTGGTCTCTGTTTTTGAAGGGGTCGGCAAGCACAACAACGGAGACATCGACGACAAAGAACTGAATGCCATTGAATGCAGTGCCTGTCCGGGCGCCGGTGCATGCGGCGGAATGTATACTGCAAATACCATGGCTTCTGCGATGGAGGCGATGGGGATGAGCCTGCCTGGCAGCGCATCGAATCCTGCCGAATCCAAAGCGAAAGCCGAGGATATAAAAGCGGCCGGTGAAGCGGTATACAATCTGCTTGAGAAGGAAATCTATCCAAAAGATATCATGACCAAAGAAGCTTTTGAAAACGCAATTACTGTTGTCATGGCGCTTGGCGGTTCAACGAATGCCATCCTCCACCTTCTTGCGATTGCGCATGCAGCCGAAGTGGATGTTACAATTGACGACTTCAACCGCCTGCAGAAGAGTGTGCCTCACCTGGCAGATCTGAAACCGAGCGGGCGTTATGTAATGCAGGATCTGTATAAAGCGGGCGGTGTCCAGGGAGTGATGAAAATGCTCCACAGGGAAGGCTTCATCCACGGGGACTGCATGACTGTTACAGGTAAGACGGTTGCCGAGAATCTGGCGGAAGTGGAGGACCTTAAAGAGGGACAGGATGTCATCATGCCACTTGATAATCCGAAACGTGCAGACGGGCCGCTGATCGTCCTGAAAGGGAACCTGTCACCAACAGGTGCGGTGGCGAAAGTATCCGGGGTCAAAGTGAAACATCACCAGGGGCCGGCACGGGTTTTCGACAATGAAAAAGAGGCGATGGATGCAGTACTTGACAATGAGATCAGGGAAGGCGATGTACTTGTCATCCGTTATGTAGGACCGAAGGGCGGCCCGGGAATGCCTGAGATGCTTTCCGTATCGAGCCTGCTCGTCGGCAAAGGCATGGGGGAGAAAGTGGCGCTTCTTACAGACGGCCGGTTCTCCGGTGGAACGCATGGTCTTGTAGTGGGACACATTTCGCCTGAAGCACAGGCCGGCGGACCAATTGCCTTCCTTCGCGAAGGAGACCTTGTCACTGTGGATTCAGATAAGAAAGAAATATCATTCGATATATCTGATGAGGAGATTGAAAGACGCAGAGCGGAATGGACAGCACCCGAACTGTACAGGAAAGGTGTACTGGGGAAATATGCACATAATGTGACATGCTCATCCCAGGGAGCTGTAACAGATTTCCTCACAAAATAAATCATGATGCGAACCTCTCCGGTACTTTCCGGGAGGTTTTTCTTATATACTCAGAAAAAAATTTAAAAAACTGGTTTTTTTCTAAACCTTGATATAGCAGCAATGTAAGCGATAACAAAATCAGAAATATCAGACGATTTAAAATAATTTAATATTTAGGTGTTGATTTCTGACGCTAAACGTTATAAGATTACTTTCAATATCACATATCAGAAATGTCTGATAACTTTTTTCGGACACACATACAGGAAAACGACGATGGGACCTTATGATTATACATGACATTTACCAGAGACCCGGAAGATGCTGGAAACCGGGAATGTCAAAATCATACTTCTCGACCCTGAGTGCCGGACTGAAAGATGAGTTCATCGAATAGGCCGAGCCGGGTGCAAAACACCCGTTACCAAAAGGACTGCCGGCGGCAGTCCAGGAGGCATTCACCGTAAGGTGCATGCAGATTTGGGTGGTACCGTGGAAAAGACTCTTTTCTCCCCATGCTGATACTTATTTCAAAATAGGTGTCTTCAGGGAGGATAGAGTCTTTTTTTATTCCAAAAGTTTTCACAGGAATCTTTCCCGTGCGAAATACAAGGAGGTAAGTGGTAATGAGAACTCAAACAAAGACTGAAATGAAAATTGAAGAGCAGGAGCAGAAGCTAAGGACTGGTGCAGATCTATTCATCGAGACGCTGGTTGAACAGAATGTAGATACAGTATTCGGTTACCCGGGGGGTGCCGTACTTCCAATCTACGATGCCATCCATCGTGCTGAAGCACCGTTCCAGCATATCCTGTGCAGACATGAACAGGGCCTCATCCATGCAGCCGAAGGCTATGCAAGGGTTACAGGAAAGCCGGGCGTCGTCATTGCCACTTCCGGTCCGGGAGCGACAAACCTGGTGACAGGCATTACAGATGCGATGATGGATTCTCTTCCGGTGGTTGTATTCACCGGACAGGTATCCACGGCAGTCATTGGGTCGGATGCTTTCCAGGAAGCGGACGTCATCGGAGTAACAACACCGATCACGAAACATAACTATCAGGTGACGGATCTTAAGGAGCTTCCGCGGATCATAAACGCAGCATTTCATATTGCGACTACAGGAAGACCCGGACCGGTGGTTGTGGATATTCCGAAAAACATTGCACAGGAAATTTCCGGAGAAACTTTCAGCGGTGATTTCCACCTGCCGGGCTATCAGCCGACATACAAGCCAAATCCGATGCAGATCAGAAGGCTGGCTGATGCCCTTGCATCGGCGAAGCGACCGGTATTGCTGGCTGGAGCCGGTGTCCATTTTGCCGGTGCCGACCGGGAATTGCTCGAATTTTCAGAAAAGCACAATCTCCCGGTGACGACCACACTGCTCGGACTTGGCAGTTTCCCGGGTGAACATAAGCAGGCACTCGGCATGGCGGGCATGCATGGGTCGTATGCCGCCAACATGGCAATCTACGAAGCAGACCTGCTCATCAATATCGGAGCAAGATTTGATGACCGCCTGACTGGTGCACTGCAGCACTTTGCTCCGGAAGCAAAAGTCGCCCATGTCGATATCGATCCGGCTGAGATCGGTAAAAATGTCAAAACGAACATACCGGTTGTCGGAGATGCAAAAGAGGCGCTCCGGGGATTGCTTGAAACGGACATTGAAAAAACAGACTGTGCCGAGTGGTACAGGCGTGTAATGGATAACAAAGACAGCAGCCCATTCTGGTTCGAACGTTCGGATGATCTGATTTCACCGCAGTGGCTGATTGAGGAGCTGCACCGTGAAACAGACGGACAGGCCATCATTACGACGGATGTCGGCCAGCACCAGATGTGGGCGGCACAGTTCTACCAGTTCAATGAACCTCATAAATGGGTGACTTCTGGTGGTTTGGGGACGATGGGGTTCGGCTTGCCGGCAGCCATCGGAGCCCAGCTCGGGCGTCCGGAGGAGACAGTGGTATCGATAGTCGGAGACGGCGGTTTCCAGATGACGATGCAGGAGCTTGCGGTCATCAAGCAGCATCAGCTGCCGATCAAAGTGATCATTGTCAACAATGAAGCGCTCGGGATGGTCAGGCAGTGGCAGGAGAAGTTTTATGAAGAACGTTATTCCTCGTCGCTGATGACTGAAAACCCGGACTTTGTCAAATTGGCTGAAGGGTTCGGCATCAGAGGAATCAGGGTATCGAACGAAGCGGAAGTCCCGGAACTGATGAAGGAAGTCTTCTCCTATGACGGGCCGGTGCTGGTGGATGCCAGAGTGCAGAAACTGGATAAAGTATTCCCGATGGTTGCGCCGGGCAAGGGAAATCATGAAATGCTAGGGGTGAGAAGATGCAGCGAATAATCACAGCCACAGTACAGAATTCGAGTGGTGTCCTGAACAGGATTACAGGGATGCTGTCCAAGAGGGCATTCAATATCGAAAGCATTACGGTCGGTACGTCCGAAATGGAGGGTATTTCGAAAATGACCTTTGTTGTCGACGTGCCTGATGAGAATAAGATTGAACAGCTGACAAAGCAGCTGAATAAGCAGATTGATGTACTGAAGGTCAACGATATTACAGACTATTCGATTGTCGCCAGGGAACTCGCACTGATCAAGGTGGGGAGTACGAGTGCGACACGATCTGAAATACAAGGGATCATCGAACCGTTCAGAGCAAGGGTCCTCGATATCTCACGTGACAGCATGATTATCGAGGTGACCGGCAAGCCTGATAAAATCGAAGCCCTTGCGGACCTGCTCCAGCCATACGGCATCATCGAACTCAAGCGGACGGGGGTGACTGCTTTCCGACGCGGAAAGCAGCCCGTGAAGCAGGTTCAGGATTTCAGCACAATCAGCATCTGATGCGGTAACAATTGAAACATCCATTATTATAGAAGAAATCAAAAAAACAACTCAAAATTGGAAGGAAGATAATTATGACACAAGTATTCTATGACAAAGACATCAACAAAGAGGCACTCGAAGGAAAGAAAATCGCAATCGTAGGTTACGGATCCCAGGGCCATGCCCATGCACAGAATCTGCGTGACAGTGGTTATGACGTAGTAGTCGGACTTCGTGCAGGTAAGTCCCAGGACAGAGCCAAAGATGATGGATTTGAAACAAAATCAGTTGCAGAAGCAGTAGCGGAAGCGGACGTTACCATGGTCCTCCTTCCGGATGAAAACCAGCCGAAAGTTTACGAAGAAAGCATCAAAGATAACATGAAATCAGGCAGTGCACTGGCCTTCGCCCACGGCTTCAACATCCACTTCAACCAGGTGGTGCCGAGAGAAGACGTAGATGTATTCCTAGTCGCTCCTAAAGGTCCGGGACATCTTGTACGGAGGACTTATGAAGAAGAGGCGGGCGTGCCTGCGCTATACGGTGTGTTCCAGGATGTAACGGGAAGTGCAACAGATGTTGCGATGGCTTATGCAGCAGGAATCGGAGCAGCGAGAGCAGGAGTACTTGAAACATCATTCCAGGAAGAGACTGAAACGGATCTCTTCGGGGAACAGGCGGTGCTCTGCGGCGGGCTGACGAGTCTTGTCAAGGCCGGTTTTGAAACATTGACGGATGCAGGATATCAGCCGGAAGTTGCATACTTCGAATGTCTGCATGAGATGAAGCTCATTGTGGACCTCATGTATGAAGGCGGCATGGAAAACATGCGCTACTCAATCTCTGATACAGCACAGTGGGGAGATTTCGTATCCGGGCCGCGCGTAGTGAACGATGAGACGAAAGCACGTATGAAAGAAGTGCTTACTGAAATCCAGAACGGTGAATTTGCAAAAGGCTGGATCCTTGAGAACCAGGCAGGCCGTCCACAGTACAATGCGATCAATAACCAGGAATACAAGCATCCGATCACTAAAGTCGGTCAGGACCTGCGCGAATTGATGCCGTTTGTCAAACAGCCGGTCAATGATAAAAAGAAAGAAGGGAATGTTCATGTCACGAATTAGGATCTTTGATACTACACTTCGGGATGGTGAACAATCTCCCGGGGTCAATCTTAACAAGATGGAAAAACTTGAAATCGCAAAACAGCTGGAGCGGCTTGGGGTCGACGTAATGGAAGCAGGCTTCCCGGCCGCATCAGAAGGAGATTTCCAGGCGGTGAAACTGATTGCGGATACTATAACGGACGTATCGGTGACAGCCCTTGCCCGCACGAGAAAGGAAGATATTGACCGTGCATGGGAGGCGCTGAAAAATACACCGAACCCGCGGATCCACATTTTCCTGGCAACATCTCCGATTCATATGGAATACAAGCTGAAGATGACGCCTGAAGAGGTGATAAAGCAGTCTGTGGATATGGTCAGATATGCACGGGAGAAATTCACTGAAGTGGAATGGTCCGCAGAGGATGCCACCCGTTCCGACTGGGATTTCATGGCGGACATCATCGAACAGGTTATTGATGCCGGTGCAACGGTAATAAATCTTCCGGATACAGTGGGATATACAACTCCGGATGAATACGGGCGCATGTTCAGATATATGAAAGAAAATGTGCCCAATATTGAAAAGGCGGATCTGTCCTGCCATTGTCACAACGATCTTGGTCTGGCAGCAGCCAATACGATGGCGGCCATTGAAAATGGTGCGACGCAGGTCGAGGGTACCATCAACGGAATCGGAGAGCGTGCCGGCAACGTCGCGTTGGAAGAAGTGGCGGTGGCACTTCATATCCGTTCCGACCGTTACGATTACGAAACGGAACTCAAACTTGATGAGATCAAACGGACAAGCGATCTGATCGCAAAACTTTCCGGCATGTATGTGCAGGCGAACAAGGCGATCATCGGACGCAATGCATACGCACATGAATCCGGCATCCATCAGGACGGGGTTCTGAAAAACGCAGAGACGTATGAAATCATCACACCGGAACTTGTCGGCGTATCATCGAATACACTGTTCTTGGGCAAACATTCCGGAAAGCATGCGTTCAAGGATAAAGTCAAAGAGTTCGGGGTCGAAATGACAGATGAAGAAGTGAAAAGCACCTTCAAACGTTTCAAGGAGCTCACCGATCATAAACGTGAAGTGACGGATGATGATATTTATACACTGATCATGGAAACGAAGACTGCACATTCAGCAGTGAACAAATACAGCCTGGAAAATTTCCAGGTGAATTACGGCACGGCAAACATCACAACCGCGACTGTTTCGCTCAGTACACCTGAGGGTGAGACGGTACAGACTGCGGCGACGGGAAACGGCAGTGTCGAAGCGCTCTACAAGACGATACAGGAACTCATTGATGCAGAACTAGAACTGCTCGACTACCAGCTCAACTCCGTCGGCGGCGGCAAGGATGCTCTGGCAGAGTCCCATGTACAGCTTCTGGTGGACGGCGAGGCGGCCAACGGGCGCGGCACTGCACAGGATGTCATCGAAGCATCCGCAAATGCCTACATCAATGCGGTCAACAGATATCTTATAACATCACAGGGGTCTAAAGAAAAAGAAGCAGCCAACGGTTAAAAATTAATGGATGGAGGGGTTCAGATGAAAAAGCAGATTATAATGTTGCCGGGTGACGGCGTCGGAAAAGAAATAATGGAAGGTGCCAGAGCAGTGCTCAATGCTGTGGCAGGTGAACATCATCATGAATTCATCTTCCATGAGCATGCAATAGGCGGAAGCGCAATCGACCGCTATGGCACACCGCTGCCTGAAGAAACCGTAAAGGCGTGCAGCAGTGCGGATGCTGTACTGCTCGGTGCAGTCGGAGGTCCGAAATGGGATCATGTGGAAGCGTCGAAAAGACCTGAAAGAGGGTTGCTTGGAATACGTAAATCACTCGGACTGTACGCAAATCTGCGCCCAGTGAAGGGATTCAGTTCCCTCGTTCATTCCTCTCCATTAAAAACTGAAATCGTTGACGGCTGTGACATCCTGATTGTACGTGAACTGACCGGCGGCCTTTATTTCGGAACACCAAGCGAAAGAAGGGAAGGCGGCCGGTCGGTTGTCGATACACTCAAGTATACCCGGGAGGAAATTGAACGGATCGTTGAAAAGGGATTCGAGTCGGCCAGGATGAGGCGCAGGAAGCTTACATCCGTTGACAAGGCGAATGTCCTTGAATCCAGCCGGATGTGGAGGGAAGTGGTCGAAGAGAAAGCGCAGGGCTATCCGGATGTCGAGGTTGAACACCTGCTTGTTGATGCAGCTGCCATGAAACTGATTACAGATCCTCGGCAGTTCGACGTCATTGTGACGGAAAATCTCTTCGGTGACATCCTGAGTGATGAAGCATCGGTATTGACAGGATCGCTCGGCATGCTGCCGTCGGCAAGCATCCGTACAGATGGTGTCGGACTCTATGAGCCTGTACACGGATCGGCACCGGACATCGCCGGGCAGGATATCGCAAACCCGCTTGGCATGATCCTTTCAGGAGCGATGATGCTCAGGCATTCATTTGGAATGGAAGACGAAGCGGATGAAATAGAACGTGCAGTCAGTGACACGCTTGAGGCCGGATATCATACAGCCGACCTGGATTCGGAAGGTGGCCGCGTTGTCGGCACCCGCGAAATGGCGGAAAAAGTGATTGAAAATCTTTCGACCAAAAGCATTTCGAATGCAATTTGCAGCTCATATATGTAGGGAAAAGGTGTAATGATATGGGAAAAACAATTATTGAAAAAATCTGGGAAAATCATATAGTGCATTCGGAGGCGGATAAGCCTGATCTGATCTATATCGATCAGCATCTTGTCCATGAAGTGACTTCGCCGCAGGCTTTTGAAGGCCTGCGCCTGAATGACCGCAAAGTCCGGCGTCCGGACCTGACATATGCCACGATGGATCACAACGTTCCGACCAGGGACAGGGATGTCATCAAAGATGAAATTTCGAAGAAACAGATGGAAACACTCAGAAAAAACTGTGCCGACTTCGGCATCAGGCTTGCCGATATGCATCATCCAGACCAGGGCATCGTCCACGTCATCGGGCCACAGCTCGGACTCACCCAACCGGGCAGGACAATCGTCTGCGGCGACAGTCATACATCCACACATGGAGCCTTCGGCGCCCTTGCTTTCGGCATCGGTACGAGTGAGGTCGAGCATGTGCTCGCGACTCAGACGCTGATGCAGTCCGAACCCAGGACGATGAATGTCAGGGTGAATGGTGCCCTTGCAGCGGGTGTGACTGCGAAAGATCTGATCTTGGCGATCATTGCAAAATTCGGAGTGAAATTCGGCACAGGCCATGTCATTGAATATACGGGTGAAGCCATACGGAAGCTGTCGATGGAAGGCCGCATGACAGTGTGCAACATGTCCATCGAAGGCGGTGCACGCGCAGGACTGATCAGTCCCGATGCGACGACGGTGGAATTCCTGCGGGGTCGGGAATATGTGCCGGAAGGCGGGGCATACGATGAACTGGCCGAAAAATGGCTGGAGCTGGCAACGGATGAAGATGCAGAATACGATGTCACTCTTGAAATCGATGCAACGGAAGTCGAACCCCAGGTGTCGTGGGGGACAAACCCGGGCATGGTCGTGCCTATCAGTGCGGCAACACCTAAAATATCCGATGTTGAGAATAAGGATGAAGTCAAAAGGGCCCTTGAATATATGGGTCTCAGGGAGGATCAGCCGATTTCTTCCATAGAAATCGACCATGTATTCATCGGCTCCTGTACGAACTCCAGGCTGCCGGATCTTCAGAGTGCGGCGGATATCGTGAAGGGGCGCCGTGTCAAAGATGGTGTCCGGGCGATTGTTGTTCCGGGTTCGTTCAGCGTCAAGATGCAGGCAGAAGAGCTTGGTTTGGACAGGATCTTCAAGGATGCCGGATTCGAATGGCGGGAATCCGGATGCAGCATGTGTCTTGCGATGAATGATGATATCGTCCCTGCAGGCGGGCGCTGTGCATCCACTTCAAACCGTAATTTTGAAGGCAGACAGGGATCGGGAGCACGTACGCATCTTGTCAGTCCTGAAATGGCTGCTGTGGCTGCCATCGAAGGGACTTTCACGGATGTAAGGAAATTCAAAGCCGGGGTACCGAGTTAGGAGGAGAGAATATGGAAGCGATCAGCGAACATAAAGGGAAGGTGTTCCCGCTTGAAAGAAGCAACGTGGATACGGATCAGATCATTCCAAAACAGTTTCTGAAACGTGTCGAAAGGACCGGATTCGGACAGTTTGTATTCCACAACTGGCGTTTTGACGATGAGGGAAACAGGCGCGACGGTTTTGAACTGGATGATGCGAAGTTTGAAGGCGCCTCTGTTCTCCTCGCGGGTGAAAACTTCGGCTGCGGATCTTCCAGGGAGCACGCCCCTTGGGCACTCCTGGATTATGGATTCAGAGTAATCATTGCACCAAGCTATGCAGATATCTTCTATAATAATGCATTCAAGAACGGCATCATACTCATCAAGGCTGATGAGGAAAAGGTCAAGAATTGGATGCGGAAATCGGAGGATGGCACATACAACATCCATGTAGACCTGAAGCAGCAGGAAATTACAGATGATGATGGAAACGCCGTACCTTTCGATATCCCGGGGTACCACAAGGAGAAACTTCTGAACGGTTGGGATGATATCGCATTGACCTTACTGCTCGACGGGAAAATCAAGGAATATGAGGCCAGGCAGCCCGAGGCTGTTACACCCCTCGCCAACGACGGGATTTTTAAATAATATAAATTTCAAATCCAAAATACTAATCAAGGAGTGTGAATTACATGGGGATTTCCTGACTGGTGGATTAGTCCATGACGCCTGGAAGCGTTTGGACCCTGTAGTCCATCAAACACCGATACGCACATCAGCTACTACGAATCTGCGCACTGGCAAAAATATCTATTTCAAAATGGAGAACCAGCAAAAAACCGGGGCTTTCAAATTCAGGGGTGCCAGCTACAAGCTTATGCGCCTCTCCCGCGCTGAACTTGACCGCGGCGTGATCACTGCTTCAGCGGGCAATCACGCACAGGGGCTTGCCCTTGCCGCCTACAAACTGGGTGTCAAAGCAACGATCTATATGGCAGAGGCAACACCTGAAGCAAAAGTAGAAGCGACAAGAGGATACGGTGCCAAAGTCGTACTCACCGGAGAAAGTTTCCAGGAGGCTTTTGAAGCTTCACTGAAGCAGCAGGAAAGATGCGGCGCCACATATGTGCATCCTTTTGACGACTATGACATCATGGCGGGCCAGGGGACGATTGCCCTCGAGCTGCTCGAGCAGGTGAAAACGATCGATACCATCGTCGTGCCTATTGGAGGCGGCGGACTCATCAGCGGCATCGCTATCGGAGCCAAATCGGTCAACCCGGATATAAAAATCATAGGAGTGCAGGCGGAAGCTGCGCCTGCAATGCATACCGCATTTCACCGGGGTGTCGTCAGAAAGCTGGATAAAGTCTCTACGATTGCCGAAGGCATTGCTGTAAAACAGCCCGGCGAAAACACACTGCCGCTCATCAACAATTATGTTGATGACATCATAACGGTAAGCGAAGAAGAAATCGCAGACGCCATAGTGAATATGCTCGAACGCGGCAAGTCATTGGTTGAAGGCGCAGGTGCAGCTGCATTCGCGGGATTATTGTCACACAATGATCAGATCGATTCCAGGCATTGTGGAGTAATCGTCAGCGGCGGCAATTTTGATATCAGCCGTATGGCCGAAATACAGTCGCTCGCAAATCAGTTGAAACCCGAACAGTCCCACGCTGCCCTCGCATTCTAAATTATGTAATATGCGGGGACATGCAGGGATTCACGCCCGCCACTTATTGTGGCGGGTTATTTTTACATAAAAGAACCGGAATCGAAGGGTGCCGATCCGGTTCATATATCATCAGTACAATCTGACAAGCCTGTCCATTACCGTTTCCAGGTCTTTGATGAATGCTTCGTCACTTTCAAATGCTTCATCATCCGGGCGATAAACTTTCCCAACAAGAAATTCGCCTTTTTTAACATTTTTCAGTCGGACGAGACCTGCTTCCAGATCTTCATCGCTCATGTCGGCAAGCGGTGTCTTTTTCGGTTTCATATGGTCGAGAGACACCTCATAGCTTTGCGGGAAATCGCGGAAAATCCCGAAGTCATCAAGCCATTTGTCTGCAGCGGCCTTTTTATCCGGCGATTCATATATGACGCCGTACATGCAGAAAGCATGGTCGCCGAACAGGCCGATCTGGAAGTGCGGCATCATCTTGTAGCCGCGCGGATTCGTGCTGAAGCTTACCCATGTGTCATCCGGCGGGTTCGTTTTTCTGCGGGCATGTTTTGCCACATGGGCAAACTGCTCCTCCCCCGTGAGTTCTGTCAGGTATTCACTGAAGTGGCTCCCCAGATTTTCAAGTTTCGGGCGGATATTTTCTATGAGAGCATTCATCCTTGGTTCCAAGCCCTCGATATCGAACACTTTAAAATCTTTTTCTGTAAAATGGTAATCTGGCATCATGCGTCTCCTTTCAAAACATTACTTATATGATAGAATAATCGGTAACGGCAATCAAACATTTGAGGTGGACATTTATGGAAATTTACGAGTTTGGAAAAGAACTGATCAATGAAGCGGGCGATTTCATCAGAAAAAGGATGCTTGAGGACTTCAGGGTTGATGCAAAACTGAACCCGAATGACCTGGTCACTGATGTCGACCATGAAACTGAAGCGTTCATATACGATCGGATACTTGAATGCTGGCCGGATCACAGGATCATAGGCGAAGAAGGGCACGGCACAGATGTGGAAGATACCTGTGGTATCCTCTGGATAGTGGACCCGATTGACGGTACACTGAATTTTGTGCATCAGCTTCAGAACTTTGCCATTTCCATTGGTGTCTATATCGACGGGGAACCGTATGCCGGTTTTATCCTTGATGTCATGAATGACAATCTGTACCATGCCGGAGCGGGGAAAGGAGCGTATAAGAATGATGCCCGCCTTGGCAGGGTGCAGGATACCTCCCTCGCGAAGTCACTCGTTGCACTCAATTCGAACTGGGTGATCAAAGAAGGGATCGGGCGTACGTTCACCGAAGTCGTAAGAGATGCGCGGAGCACGCGTTCCTACGGTTCGGCAGCACTGGATTTTGTAAACACCGCCCAGGGCATAGTAAGTGCTGCTCTTTTCTTCAGACTGCACCCATGGGATTACGCCGCAGGCATGATCATCCTGGCTGAAACGGGTGGTATCACGACAAACCTGCTTGGTGAAGAGATCAGCATCCTGAATAGGGACAGCGTGCTGGCAGGGAACCCTGGAATCCATGAAGAACTGCAACAATATTTCATACATGATGAGGAGTTCATTACCAGTCATCGGAAGGCTCACGGCGAAAAATAATATATACGCTCCCTGTTGTCCAGCTTCCTGAAGTTGGACTTTATTATTTTTTGCAGTGTATATTCGGTAAGGCCGATGTTAATATGGTCTTTTATGTCCCGTCTCGTATACACTTCATCGGGTATGATCTTCGTATAATGCAGGAAATAGTCCCGGATCTGATCCTCAACCCCCACCACAACTCCGCAGTCGCTGCACATGAAAAGCCTGCTGCTCAGAATATCCATATCAAATGAATGGCAGTCGGAACATTTGATGCCTTTTTTAAAACTTTCCATATCCACAGTGTACTCTCTGCAGCTTTTCAGAATTTTTTCGAAGCCGCATGGTGGTTCTTTTTTCTGATCACCGCCGAGTGCTCTATCGCTTTCAGATAATACGGCAGATTCTTCACATCGAGGAACAGCTCAGAACGTCTGCCCTGGAGTCTGAATCCGCTGTTCATCATTACATATTTCAAAATGATTGGCCGCTGATACTTCCCTTCATCGATGAGCTGGGAACGGAACATTTCATAAATGCGTTCACTCCTGTTCAAATCAAGTGCCGCTTCATGGTTTTCCCTGCAGAGTATGTTGAAAGGATTGATGTAGAATTCACCTGCAAGGTCATGCAGTACGAAAAGGTAATAGCAGTAATCTGTCACGATGAGCACGTTGACGATTTCATAATCACTGTCGATGAGCATTTCTGTATGCCAGTGGATACTCATATTCTGAGTCTTGACCCTGGCCAGTTCCATTTCGAATCTGGCCTCCAGTTTTTCCATGCGCTGCATTGCACGGAACTCCTGTTTTTCTGTATCGGAGAAGGGGAGGCGGTTGTAAAGGAACTCATACACTTTCAGTTTTTCATGCTTCTCTCTCATTTCTGTCACTCCTGTCAGTTGAATTACAGCCATTGTCGGCTCTGAGTGAATTTTGTGCAAAGCGCAGAAGTTTGAAAATCGGCATGAAAAAAGGAGGATTTCAGAAAAACAGAGCCCTGTTTCCCATAATCCTCCTGTTCAGCGGACAGAAGACCGATATTTGCAGTGCTACAGCCAGCCGTTTTCCCTGTATTTCTTCTTCAGTGTGAAACCGATGCCGAATATGGCGACGAACAGTACAACAGATAATATGGCCATAAGCGGCATTGCTTCCGCGATGAATACAGAGAAAGCGACCATCATCAGGACTGCGAGTGTCGCAAGCACCGCAAAAATCGATTTCGATTTCTTTTGAGCCATAGATAAACATCCCTTTCGAAGTGCTTTCAGGCGATATTATACCACAATTCCGTCAGTATTTATATGAAATCCCTGTATTTGCAGGGTGTAATTATAGTTCGTATTATGATATAATAGTTAAGTTATGAAAGAGTAATTCTAAAAACGAAGGGAAAGTCTTGATGAATTCCAGAGAAGATATCCGTAATATTGCAATTATTGCACACGTAGACCATGGTAAAACGACACTTGTTGACCAGCTGCTCAAACAGTCCGGTATATTCCGTGAGAACGAGCACGTGGAAGAACGGGCTATGGACTCCAATGATATAGAACGCGAGCGCGGTATTACAATCCTCGCCAAAAACACAGCAATCGATTACAAAGGCACGAGAATAAACATCCTGGATACACCGGGACACGCAGACTTCGGGGGCGAAGTAGAGCGTATCATGAAAATGGTGGATGGTGTCATCCTCGTCGTCGATGCATACGAGGGCACAATGCCACAGACACGTTTCGTGTTGAAAAAGGCGCTGGAACAGAATCTCAAACCGCTTGTCGTGCTCAACAAGATCGACAAGGAAACCGCACGTCCGGAGGAAGTTGTCGATGAAGTACTGGAACTTTTCATTGAGCTTGACGCCAATGACGAACAGCTTGAATTCCCTGTTGCATATGCATCGGCTGTGAACGGTACGGCAAGCCTCGATGCAGAAAGACAGGATGAGAACATGCAGTCCATATATGATATGATCATCGAGCACATACCGGCGCCTGTCGATAACAGCGATGAGCCGCTGCAGTTCCAGATTGCACTGCTTGATTACAACGATTATGTTGGCCGTATCGGTATCGGGCGCGTATTCCGCGGCGAGATCAAAGTCGGACAGCACGTATCCCTCATGAAAAAGGACGGCTCCATCAAAAACTTCAGAGTGACCAAGCTGTTCGGTTTCTTTGGCCTGAACAGGCTGGAAATCGAGAGTGCCAAAGCAGGGGATCTGATTGCAGTCAGCGGCATGGAGGATATCAACGTCGGGGAAACCGTCACTCCGATCGACCATCAGGAAGCACTGCCGGTACTGCACATCGACGAACCGACACTGCAGATGACATTCTCCGTCAATAATTCACCGTTTGCCGGACGCGAGGGCAAATATGTGACGGCACGCCAGATTGAGGAACGCCTCGCCGAGCAGCTTGAAACGGATGTATCCCTGCGTGTTGACGAGACGGACCGTCCGGATGCGTGGAGAGTCTCCGGCCGCGGCGAACTCCACCTGTCCATCCTTGTGGAGAACATGCGCCGTGAAGGCTATGAGCTCCAGGTCTCAAAACCGGAAGTTATCGTCAAAGAAGTCGACGGCGTAAAATGCGAGCCCTATGAACGCGTACAGGTCGATGTTCCGGAAGAACATACAGGAAGTGTCATCGAGTCGCTCGGACAGAGAAAAGGCGAAATGATCGATATGATGAACACTGGCAACGGGCAGACACGCATCCAGTTTGATATACCGGCACGCGGACTCATCGGATATCGGACGGAGTTCATGTCCATGACACGCGGATATGGTATAATGAACCACACGTTCGAAGACTACCGTCCACTGTTCAAAGGACGAATCGGCGGCCGGCATAACGGTGTGCTGGTGTCCATGGACAAAGGTGTGGCATCGACATATGCGATCCTCCAGCTCGAAGACCGCGGTGAGAACTTCATGGAGCCGGGTACGGAAGTATATGAAGGCATGATCGTCGGACAGAATACACGCGACAATGACCTTACTGTGAACATCACCAAAGTCAAAGCGGCAAACAACATCCGCTCTGCGACGAAAGAGCAGACGTCCACGATGAAAAAACCGAGAATACTGACACTTGAGGAAGCGCTCGAATTCATAAACGAAGATGAACTGGTGGAAGTGACACCGGAAACGGTGCGCCTCAGAAAGCAGATTCTTGGAAAAAGTGAACGTGAAAAGGCGCAAAAGCAAAATAAGTACAAACTTGAAGCGGAGTGAGTATAATTGTTTCTCCCAGTCTTGATGAATGTCAACGTCACTGAACGACTGACATTTTTCGGCAGAATCTATGGTCTGGATACCAATCCCCAGATGGGCATGTGGTATTTATTCATCACAATCTATCTATTGTGCATACTTGTATATGTCCTCGGATTTGCCAGAAAGATAAAACTATGGCAGAACGTAGTGATATACATCGTCATGTTCGTCGGCTGTATCATGCTGACGTTCTTTGGAGCATTCCTGCCGGTGGCCGAAAGTCTGGCCGTTGCGGCAGTCGTCCTCGGACTATACCGTTTCAGGCTTCATCAGGAGAGGAAAGCGGGAAACATCAAAACCTCCAAAAAATGATACACCGGATTCCGGAGCACCCTGTGCGCAGGGTGCTTTTATTTTTGGTAAAAAAAAGCAGCCGTAACGGCTGCTGACAGGTTAATCGAATTTGATACCTGTAACATGGACAAGCTTTTCTTTTATCTCCCCGTTTTCGATGACCAGGATATCCACCATGCCATCGTCATAAAGACGTCTGCCTTCCCGGCTGAACTGTGCATATATGAGCCGGCGGTCACTGTACGGGAGGATGGATGCGCCTTCGTCATGTGTGAAGGTGATCATCGCCTCTTCGCCGCGTCCGGGTTCTGTATACTCGAAGAACGGCTCCAGGCAGATGATGAATGTTCCCTCAAGGAGATCCTTCTTTTTGAATTTCTTCTCTGATTTGAGAGTCGGCGGCTTGGATGACCCCTCTATGATCTGACGGTTCCATTCCTTCGAGTCCTCGAACTTGATCTCTTCATCATCTGATTCTTTTGCAAGCACTTTTTCAAGCTCTTCCTTGCGGTCGTCGAATATCCATGCGGATGGGTCCAGTGTAATCTGGTAGCGGACATTGCCCAATAATTGTATGATCATTATCTTCTCTCCTTACGCTATAATTATAACAGACTTGCAGAATGAAAATAAATGGCATTTATACTTTTAGGGACTCTGTAATTGCTTGCTTTTTTGGCCTCTGTGATATAGAATTTTATAGAGAGTTCCAGGAAGGGGGATTTTTCGTGTCCAGTAAAGAAGAATTAAGTAAACAGGCATATGAGCAGCTCGAGAAGGACGCGGAGAAGATTGTCCAGCTCATAGAAGTTCAGATGGATAATCTGACGATGCCCCAGTGTCCTGTATATGAAGAAGTTCTGGATACCCAGATGTTCGGCCTGTCCAAGGAAGTGCACTTTGCATCCAGGCTTGGACTGATTGATCCGGTAGTTGGACATGAACTTTTGGAACGTCTTGAACAGGAAGTTTCCAAAGTGCATGATGCATATATGAAAGATGAGAATAGAGTCTAAAGAGATTTTGATCTTTAGACTTTTTTTAAATGAGGGATTAGTTTGACATTCATTAAGAACTTCTTCAACTACGTTAAAGTGTATTCCAAATATGTGGATTTTACGATTGTGATTACATACGTTCTGCTCAGTCTGATTGGGCTGGTAATGATATACAGTGCCAGTATGGTTGCTGCATCAAAAAGCGATATGACCGGCGGTAACCCAAGTCATTACTATACCAGGCAGATAGCATCGATGATACTTGGGTACGGCATCGTCTTCGTAATGGCATATTTCATGTCCGGCGAATTCCTCAGGAATAAGTACTTCCAGATGCTTGCCACGGTGGCCATACTGCTTCTGCTGGTTGTCACGGTCATTTTTGGAACGGAAGTGAACGGCGAGAAGAACTGGATCCGTCTTGCCGGGTTCAACTTCCAGACATCCGAGTTTTTCAAAATTGTGACGATATTGTATCTGTCATATATTTATGACCGCAAGAAAGACAGGCTGAAGCGGCTGGAATGGGGACATCTTGCCCCCCTCGGCTTTATCGGCATGTGTACGATGCTCGTCATCTCCAATGATTTCGGAACAGGACTTGTCATCGTCGGTATCATTGCCGGCATATTCATCTATTCAGGCATCCCGCTGGGATTCCTGGTGAAAGTCGGCACTGCTCTGTCACTCGCCGCCGGAACCGTCGGTGTGATCACCTATTTGTTCAAAGGAAGCATTCTTTCCCCGCACCAGTCGGCACGTATCGATACGTTCCTTCATCCATTCAATGATCCGACGGGGACAGGCTATCAGCTGACAAATGCACTCGTTTCCATCTCGCACGGCGGGATTACAGGGACCGGGCTCGGAAATGGCATCATGAAGCTCGGCTATCTGCCGGAGCCGCACACCGACTTCATATTTGCGGTCATTGCAGAAGAGCTTGGTCTGATCGGCGTCATTGTCATACTCGTCCTGTATATGATCATTGTGATAAAAGCGCTGAGATATGCTGCAATTTCAAAAGATAAATTTTACAGCCTCGTCTGCATGGGGGTCGCCATCTATATCACCTTCCAGCTGTTTGTGAATCTCGGCGGCATTTCCAAGCTGATACCGCTGACCGGAGTACCGTTGCCGCTGCTGAGCTACGGTGGATCTTCATTCCTGAGCATATCCATAGCCATTGGGCTGCTCGTCATTTCAGCCAAGCATGTCAAAAAGGAAAAGCTTGTGGAAAAAGGAGAAATATAGAAGCACGGAACAGAGGAGAGAACAGACAGTCCATAATAGGTGGACTGTCTTTTATATAGAAGGGGAGTTTTTGAATGGGGATAACAGTAGACGGCAGAAAGCTGCAGATTGACGGGAAGAGGGCAGCGTCTGGTTATACTGCGTATGAAGACGCTTCTGCATACCATGAGGACGGATATGAGTGGCGCTTCATAGATCTTAAAGATGAGGCCGGCCGGGTTGCCCGTATTGCTGTCATACTAAACGGGGAGCTCGAAAGCGGAATGTCTGCAAAAGCCGCTCTTTCCCGAAAGATAATCATGGATGAAGTCCGGAGTCTCCTGGATGATGAACTCCATCTGAAAGAACGCTGCCGCACGGATAGACGGGCCCTTGGACTTTTTGACATCCTGACTGAAGTGGCATCACAGGACAGCCGGTATATGCCACTCAGGGAACATATTGAAATGGAGATACAGCTTGGAGACAATCTTAATAGCGCACTCGTCTTATTAAAGGAGAGGATGGCGGAGGCAGTTGAAACCGGTTCATACGATGAAGAGACGGTTGATACTATTCTTGATGATTATGTCCGGAACTATCTTTTCCCGCTGGAATATGAAATCCAGGTGAAAGGATACCTTCTGCAGGCTGACTATTCTGATCTCCATGCCGGACTCTCAGCGAAAAAGTTCAGGCTTGGCCGGTTCAAATCATGGCGGCTGCGAAAGCACACGGAAATGATGGCGGGACTGGATATGAAAAACACGCCGTGGATTACCATTCTGGAAGAAAACCTTGAAAAACCGCTGAATGAAAAAACCGGGGATGAAAAAATGATTGCTGCTCTGAAAAGGCATCTCAACAGACAGTCAGAACTGAAAGCGGGGAGTATTATTTACAGTGAGTGCGGGCTCAGATGAGCAGCGGGTCTATTATCCAACGGCCGTTTTGAAAACGTTTACATTGGTAAATTGTAAAGTTCGGACTGAATATTATTGTATATATTCTGAATATTTATTATAATTAGCTATTATGTGGAAGGGGGATTAACATGCAAAAGATTAATAAACTCATGGCGGCAAACCGGGGAGAGATAGCCATCCGGATATTCCGTGCGTGTACCGAGCTCGATATCACGACGGTTGCCATCTACAGCAATGAAGATAAAGGGGCATTACATAGATACAAGGCTGATGAAGCGTACCTGGTCGGGGAGGACCTTTCTCCGACTGAAAGCTACCTCAATATTGAAGCCATCATCAAAGTCGCAAAAGATGCCGGTGTGGATGCAATCCATCCGGGTTACGGCTTCTTAAGCGAAAACAAGGAGTTTGCTAAGCGGTGCGAAGAGGAGGGGATCATCTTCGTCGGACCCGAACTCCGCCATCTGGATATGTTCGGGGACAAGGTCAAGGCCCGCGAAACGGCACTGTCTACAGGTCTTCCTGTCATACCGGGTACGGACAGTGCGGTCCAGTCCTATGAAGAGGTGGAATCATTCATCGAGGAGCATGGATATCCGATCATCATCAAGGCAATTTCAGGCGGCGGCGGAAAGGGCATGCGCATCGTTACAGAAGAGGACAATCTGAAAGACAGCTACGAACGTGCCAAAAGTGAAGCCGACAAGTCGTTCGGGAACAGTGATGTCTATCTGGAGAAATACATCGACCGACCGAAGCATATCGAAGTGCAGATCCTTGGTGACAATGAGGGGAACGTTGTCCATCTGTATGAACGCGACTGTTCAGTTCAGCGCCGTCACCAGAAAGTCGTAGAAGTGGCGCCATCGGTCGGGCTGACGGAAACAATGCGCGAAAAGATCTGTGAAGCTGCCAAAGACATGTCCCAAAAGGTAGGCTATGTGAACGCCGGCACTGTCGAATTCCTCGTCTCGGGCGATGCGTTCTATTTCATCGAAGTGAACCCGAGGGTACAAGTCGAGCATACGATTACCGAGATGGTGACAGGTGTAGATATCGTGCGGACGCAGATTCAGATTGCCGACGGCAACGGTCTGTTCGGCGAGGTCATCAATATGCCCGCACAGGAGGATATTCCTCTCATGGGGTATGCGGTCCAATGCCGTATTACGACTGAGGATCCTCTCAACGATTTCATGCCGGACACGGGTGAAATCATGGCATATCGTTCCGCAGGAGGTTTCGGTGTCCGGGTCGACGCGGGTGATGGTTTCCAGGGTGCGGTCATTTCACCTTACTACGATTCACTGCTTGTAAAACTGTCGACGCACGGCCTGACATACAAGGATGCGAATAACAAGATGTCACGGAGCCTCAAAGAGATGCGCATACGCGGCATCAAGACGAATCTTCAGTTCCTGACAAATGTCATCGGAGATGAAAGTTTCCGTAAGGGCGACTATTCGACGAAATTCATCGATACGACACCGTCGCTGTTTGTATTTGAAAAACCGAAGGACAGAGGGACGAAAACACTGGAGTATATATCAACCATCACAGTGAACGGTTTCCCCGGGGTCGATAAACGCGACAAACCGGTGTTCGAAAAACCGAGGGTTCCGGATTTCAAACCTGAAATACAGGATGGCACCAAACAGATTCTCGACAGGGAGGGGCCGGAAGGGCTTGCGAAGTGGCTGAAGGAACAGGATGATGCACTTATCACGGATACGACAATGCGTGATGCCCATCAGTCCCTCCTGACGACACGCATGCGCACATATGACATGAAAAAGATTGCGCCGTACACGGCACATGACCTGAAAGATGCCTTCTCACTTGAGATGTGGGGCGGTGCAACATTCGATGTTGCGTACAATTTCCTTAAGGAAGACCCGTGGAGACGTCTCGAAACACTCCGGAAGGAGATTCCGAACGTACTGTTCCAGATGTTGCTGCGCGCTTCAAATGCAGTAGGATACAAAAACTATCCGGATAATGTGGTCGAGAAATTTGTGAAGGAAAGCGCCGCTTCCGGCATCGATGTGTTCCGGATATTCGATTCGCTGAACTGGCTTGAGGCGATGAAGCATCCGATCGAAGCGGTGTTGAAAACGGGCAAAGTCGCCGAGGGCGCCATCTGTTATACAGGGGATATTCTGGACCCCGGCCGTTCAGACATCTATACGCTCGATTACTATAAAAATATGGCGAAGGAACTGGAGTCACAGGGTGTCCATATCCTTGCCATCAAGGATATGGCAGGACTGCTCAAACCTGAGGCTGCATACGAACTGATCGGTGAGCTCAAGGCAACCGTCGATATCCCGATCCATCTGCATTCACATGACACGAGCGGCAATGGGATCATGATGTACTCCAAGGCGATCGAAGCCGGAGTGGATGTTGTGGATACTGCACTCGGAGCACTGAGCGGACTGACTTCACAGCCAAGCGCCAACAGCCTGTATTATGCCCAGTCCGGCAATGGCAGACAGATACGGGCTGATATCGAAGGTCTGGAGAGGCTCAGTGAGTACTGGGAGGATGTCAGGAAGTACTACGCCGACTTTGAAAGTGATATCAAAAGTCCGCATACTGAGATCTATAAGCATGAGATGCCGGGCGGCCAGTACTCCAACCTCCTCAGCCAGGCGAAATCAATGGGGCTCGGAGACCGTTACGGTGAAGTCAAGAAGATGTATCAGAAAGTCAATATGATGTTCGGTGACATCGTCAAAGTGACCCCTTCATCCAAAGTGGTCGGGGACATGGCATTGTTCATGGTACAGAATGACCTGGATGAAGAAAGTGTCATCTCACGCGGTCCGCATCTTGACTTCCCGGATTCCGTAGTCAGTTTCTTCAAAGGCGAAATCGGCAGACCAGTCACAGGTTTCGATGAAGAACTGCAGAAAACGGTACTGAAAGGGACGGAACCATTATCAGAACGTGCCGGTAAAGTGCTTGAACCCGTCGATTTCCTTGAACTCAAAGAAGAGATGTCCCAGTTCTGTGAGCATGATATCACGGACAAGGATCTGCTTTCATATGCACTCTATCCAAAAGTGTACAGGGAATTCCTGGCGACAAACCAGAGGTACGGGAACGTCGAAGTTCTTGATACACCGACATTCCTGTTCGGCATGCGGAAAAATGAAATCCTCGAAATCGAAATTGACAAAGGTAAGACACTCATCGTGAACCTGCTTTCAATCGGGCATGTTCACGAGGACGGTTACCGTTGGATGTACTTCGAACTCAACGGATTCCCGAGAAAAGTATATATCAAGGATGAAAACGTCGAGTCCAAAGTTGCAAAACTGAAAAAGGCGGATCCGACTGACGTCAGCCATATCGGCGCCCAGATGCCGGGGACGGTCAGCGCAATCAAATTCAAGGCAGGAGATGAATTCAAAAAAGGGGATATCATCATAATCACCGAAGCGATGAAGATGGAGAACTCCGTCAAAGCGCCATTTGACGGCAAGGTTAGTGAAGTGTTCGTGGAAGCAGGAGATGCTGTTGAATCCATGGATCTGATGATGACTGTCGAAAAATAGATACAAAAAAGCGGTCCTGCGGGACCGCTTTTTTGCATTTATTATTTTGTCCTTGAAAGCAGCATGATGAAATAGCACAGCAGTCCGAAAAGAAGGGTAATGAACAATGCATGAAGCAGTGCGATGAATATATTCACCAGTGTGAATACGCTGAGCATACCTGTTGTCGCCTGCAGCAATACAAGGACGAAGGCCAGGATCCAGCCGTTCCTGATCACCTTGTATCTGCTGTAATGTCTTATCGCATGGAGCATTATTATGAAAATCCAGATGACTACTATACCTGCGAGGGCACGGTGGCCCATCTGCACCCACTGGTAGAAGTCCATCGCCCAGAACTGTCCGGGCTGGCAATGCGGCCAGCTCAGACATGCGAGTGAAGACTCGGTATGCCTTACAAGCGCTCCGCTGTAGACTACCAGATATATATATATCGTCAGGAAGATTGTGTTGTACCTGAGAAACGACCCGAAAGCCATGATTTCTGCTTCAAATTTAGTATCAACTTCGAAGATGAGCAGTGTAAGCAGCAACACAGCCGCGAAGCTGATAAGTGATATTCCGAAATGTGCCGCGAGAATGAAATCATTCTGTCCCCACATTACTGCTGCAGCACCAATCAGAGCCTGTGCGAGGATGAAGCCGATGCTGAGCACGACGAGGAATTTTGTTTCCCGTTTGTGCGGAATCATTTTCAGAACCATGTAGCTCAGAACCCCGACCAGTATGATTGCGATGCCTGATATGCCTCTGTGGGCAAGTTCGATGATGGTCTCAATTGGCCAGTCGGCCGGCACGAGCTTTCCGTGGCACAGGGGCCAGGATTGTCCGCATCCGTCGGCTGAACCCGTCTTGGTGACAAGGGCGCCTCCGATTTGAACGAAGACCATCATAAGCGTTGTTACCGCAGCCACAATTTTCAATTTTTTATACAATGGTAACACCTCAATAATTCAAATGCTTTTTGTGGTCTCAGAATTACAATATATATGATAGAACCCGTCAGGGCAAATGTTAATCTTCTGAAATGCCCTTAACAATTCTGGAATATATGGTAAAATCGATATGTACAGAAGCTCACTTACAAGTATAAATCAGATTAGCGTTTCCCATGTGGCACATTGATGAACAATTTTTGAACAATATAAAATGTAACGAATTTATTTCAGAAATGTATAGTAAATGTGACCTTTTTAATTTATTATTAAATATAAATGTGTTTATTGGTGAAAGGAGGCGTATGGATGCAAAGTGATGTATATGGAAATGATGTGCATCATGTCGATAAGGGAATAACTTTCAAAGCTGTAAAAACCCTGGTCAAGGAAGGAATCATAAAAGCGAACCTGATGCCCGCTTTTGCTGCCGGTTTCCTGGCGGTAATGTACTACGGTCAGTCTTTTTTCGCAAACATTCCCGTCTTGTTGTTCATGGTTTTTGCCACCGCACTGGTCATCGGCGGTGTTGCCGCGCTCAACAATTTCTATGACCGTGATATCGATTCTGTAATGGAATCGAAGCTCGACAGACCGAGTGTTGATGGCACTTTCAATGCCGGACAGATATTGACAATCGGCTTTTCGATGCTGATTGCAGGTGAAATCATCCTGTTCATGATCAACCCGACAGCTGGAACGCTTGGGCTGGTTGCTGCTTTTGGATATGCAGTCGTCTACTCGATCTATGCCAAAAGGCATCTGCTGTCGAATACAGTAATTGGCGCAATTCCCGGAGCGATGCCGCCTTTGATCGGCTGGGCTGTAATCGACCCGGGCCTGCACATGCTTGCATGGGCGATGTTCATCGTGATGTTCATATGGCAGCCGCCGCATTTTTATGCACTGGCCATCAGACGGAGCGATGAGTACAGTAAGGCCGGCGTACCAATGCTTCCTTCCGTAAAAGGGAATCACCGTACACGGGTGTCCATCATATTCTGGGTGGCACTACTCTTGTTTACACCGCTGCTCATGATGGAACTCGGGCTATGGTTTGCAGGGCTTGTCACACTGCTGAATGCCGCCTGGCTCATGGTTGCTCTCAACAGGTTTCGACGCATTGAAGACTATAACCGCTATGCCGGTCGGGTATTTGTCTTCTCATTGAACTACATTATTATTTTCTTTGTAATGATCATCATTGCCGGCCTATTGTTTAATTTCTAAAGCTTAGTATGAAAGAGGGGCTATTTACATGAAAAATCGTTGGATGAATGCCAAATGGATAGGTCTTTTATCTGTCCTGATGGTGTTCCTGTCGGGCTGTGGTAAGAATCATCTTAGTGCACTGAAGCCTGCTGGTGAGGTTGGACAGGAACAGTTTAAACTGATGCTTCTGTCGATCATCATCATGATTCTGGTAATCCTGGTTGTTGTTGTACTCTTTACATTTGCACTGACAAAGAGCCGCAGAAGCAAAGTCGGTGAGGATTTCGAGCCAAAGGATGTTGCCGGAAACCACACCCTTGAAGTGATCTGGACAAGCATCCCGATCCTTCTGCTCATCATTCTTGCCATTCCTACTATCTACTTCACGTTCAAACAGGCGGATACACGGGCCATGGAAACGGAAGATGGAGAAGTGAACGGTGAAGAAGTCATCGTCAACGTAACAGCGCATCAGTACTGGTGGGAATTCGAGTATCCAAACCAGGAAGTGGTCACTTCCCAGGAACTTGTAGTACCAACTGATACGAAAGTATACTTCAATCTTCACGGTGCAGACGTAAAACACTCATTCTGGGTGCCTGCCGCCGGAGGTAAGATGGATACGAACATAGACGGAATTAACAGTTTCTACTTAGTGTTTGACGATGATAAGGCGGAAGATTCCAACCGTCTCTTCTACGGTAAATGTGCGGAGCTGTGCGGACCTTCACACGCACTGATGGACTTCAAGGTCGAAGCGCTTCCACAGGAGGAATATGAACAGTGGCTTGCTGACATGCAGGCTGTTGAAGAACCGGCTCAGGCATCAACTGAAGATGCAGCTGAAGGTCAGGAAATCTTCAATAACTCATGTATCGGATGTCACGCTGTAACACCTCAGGGTGCGGGCGCACAGGGGCCAAACCTTGCGAACTTCGGAGACCGCGATCTCATCGCAGGCTATCTTGAGCACGACAAGGAGAACCTGGTGGATTGGATTTCCGATCCTGAAAGTCTGAAACCGGGCAACAAGATGGCAGGTGCTTATGACCTGTCTGAAGAAGAGATCGACAAAGTCGCTGAATATCTGATGGAACTGAACGTTGAAGAAGGTTCCGGTGATGTCAGTGCATTAAAAGAAAATGCTGAAGAACCTTCAGACGAAGGATCTTCAGAGGAAGAGTCATCAGAAGAGGGGGGTAACTGATAATGGCATCCGCAACTAAAAAGAGAAGTGTCGGTTCTGTAATCTGGGATTACATGACCACAGTCGACCATAAAAAAATAGCAATCCTTTATCTGATTGCCGGTGGATTCTTCTTTGCTCTGGGAGGTATAGAAGCAATGCTGATCCGTATTCAGCTTGCTGTACCAAACAACGATTTCCTGTCTGCAGGATTGTTCAACGAAGTAATCACCATGCATGGTACAACCATGATATTCCTGGCTGCAATGCCGCTTTTGTTTGCATTCATGAACGCAACGGTGCCTTTGCAGATCGGGGCGCGAGACGTAGCCTTCCCATTCCTTAACTCACTGGGTGTCTGGCTGTTCATCTTCGGAGGTATCTTCCTGAACCTTTCATGGTTCATGGGAGGCGCTCCGGATGCCGGCTGGACGAGCTATTCTTCACTTTCAATCAATTCACCTGGACACGGCATCGACTTCTACGCAGTCGGTCTTCAGATTGCCGGTGCAGGTACGCTGATTTCAGGTATCAACTTTGTCACTACAATCATTTCAATGAGAGCACCGGGTATGACCTACATGAGAATGCCGCTTATGACATGGACAACACTTGTCGCTTCAGTGCTTATCGTATTCGCATTCCCGCCGCTTACAGTGGGCATATTCCTGCTTACTTTTGACCGTATGTTCGGGTCCAGTTTCTTCCTCGTTGAAACCGGGGGCAACACGATTATCTGGGAGCATCTGTTCTGGATCTTCGGACACCCTGAAGTTTACATTCTGATTCTGCCGGCCTTCGGTATTTTCTCAGAAATATTCGCCACGTTCTCACGTAAGAGGCTGTTTGGTTACTCTGCTATGGTATTTGCGACTGTACTCATCGGTTTCTTCGGATTCATGGTATGGGCGCACCACATGTTCACAGTTGGTCTCGGGCCGACTGCCAACGCCATTTTCGCAGTAGCCACGATGGCAATCGCCGTGCCGACGGGTATCAAGATCTTCAACTGGATATTCACCATATGGGGCGGCTCGATCGAGTTTACAACCCCTATGCTCTATGCACTGGCGTTCATTCCTTCATTCGTAATGGGCGGAGTCACCGGTATAATGCAGGCAGCTGCACCGGCTGACTACCAGTATCATGACTCGTACTTCATCGTAGCGCACTTCCACTATGTTATTGTGGGCGGTGTAGTATTCGGACTTCTTGCAGGACTGCACTACTACTGGCCACTGATGTTCAGTACAATGCTCAGTGAGAAGCTCGGAAAGATTTCATTCGTGCTGTTTGTTGCTGGTTTCCACGTGACATTCCTGATCCAGCACTTCCTTGGACTTTGGGGGATGCCACGCCGCGTGTTCACTTACCTGGATGGTCAGGGGTATAACACCTCGAATATGATATCCACCGTAGGCGCACTCATGATGGCGCTCGCAGTAATCATCCTGCTGATCAATATCATTATTACTGTTGCCAAGAATGAAAAAGTCGGACGAGACCCTTGGGGTGACGGACGTACGCTTGAGTGGTCCCTTCCGCTTCCGGTTCCGCACTACAACTTTGCTCAGATACCGCTTGTCCGCGGTCTTGATGCATACTGGATCGAGAAGAAGGAAAACGGGGGCAAGCTGATGCCGGCGGAATCCCTTGAAGACTTCCATATGCCAAACAGTTCCATCATTCCATTCATACTGTCGTTCGGCCTGTTCGTCGCTGGATTTGGTGCACTGCACCTCGCTTCCGGTAAAGACTGGGCAATCGATGCAGTGGCGGATCTGCCGCAGCACCCTTGGGCGTTGCCGGTTCTCGTTATCGGACTCGCAATCGTGTTCATCTCAATGGGTGTCCGTTCCTGGAAGGATGACCTTGGCCATTACGTAAAAAAAGAAGAAGTATTGAAAGACCTTGAAGAACAAGAAAGGGGTGCGAAATAATGGCTAACATGGAATATAATGTGCCGTCGGAAAGATGGCCGGCACACCCGGAAACGGCAACGCTCGAAGGTAAAAATAAATTTATCGGTTTCTGGACTTTCCTTGCCGGTGAAACTGCACTTTTCGCATCTCTCTTTGCAACATACCTTGCACTGAAAGACTCTGTACCAAGCGATGACCATCTGCTTGCCGCAGACTTGTTCCATCTGGAACTCGCATTTGTCATGACGATGTTCCTGCTGACTTCATCGCTGACAAGTGTCTACGCAGTCTATCATATGAGAAACAACAATTTCTCAAAAATGCAGCTGTGGCTCGGTATCACAGTACTGCTGGGGCTCGGCTTCCTGTCGCTTGAAATTTATGAGTTCATCGAATATACCGATCTCGGGCATACGTTCCGTTCCAGTGCATTCGGCAGTGCGTTCTACTTCCTGATCGGTACACACGGCTTCCACGTCTGTATCGGCCTGGTCTGGATCACACTCCTCATCCTGCGTAACGCAAAGCGGGGCCTGTCGGTCTACACTGCTGCGAAAGTAAACACTGCAGCTCTGTACTGGCACTTCATTGACGTCGTATGGGTCTTTATCTTCACGGTAGTTTACCTGTTGGGAGTGATGTAATATGGCAGAAATCAAACAAGAACCGATTTCCCAAAAGAAGCTTGCCTACATCAGACGTGAACGCACGAAAGAAATGCGTCAGCAGATGGTTTCTTTCGGACTCATGATCTTCCTGACTTTTGTGGCATTCGGCCTGGTGGCGATGGATCTTGATGCATCGTTTGTCATACCCATTGTAGTCGCCATGGCGTTCCTGCAGGTCATCTTGCAGTTCTACTACTTCATGCACATGAAAGACAAAGGTCATGAATATATCAAGCTTATGATACTAACAGGCATGTTCTTTGCCCTTGCGTTCGTAACAACATTCATCTATATCGTATGGATCGGATCTCCGATCGAGTGATACAGCAAAGAGGCCGGCACATTTGTGCCGGCCTCTTTTGTCATCATATTGTCACCCATCGGCGCTTGATGTGCGGGGGGTTTGATTCTATACTTGAAATAAGCGAATCTTAAAGGATGATCAATTTGGAAAATATATCGTCTATATCCATATTCGGCTTCGTGGCAAACTGGAGCCCTTATTTCTTCTTGTTCACTGCATTTTTGACAGTGCTCTATTTCCTGCTCACTAAAAAGTGGTACCGCAATTTTGAAAACGGCAGGCCGCTCAGAGTGAAGGAAGGCCTCGTTTTTGTAACCAGCATGGTTCTTCTGTATATCATGTACGGTGCGCCGGTTGACATACTAAGCCACATACTGTTCAGTTTCCATATGCTTCAGATGGCGGTTGTATTCCTTCTCATTGCACCGCTGATGTTCTATGCGATACCTGAATATTTATGGAAGGCATTTGTGAATTTGCCTGTCGCAAGGCAAATATTCAAAATCACAAAAAAGCCGCTTGTGACACTCATCCTGTTCAATGGTGTATTCTCCATCTACCACCTGCCGGTGGTGCTGGATTTCCTTAAGCAGAGCGGGGCGCTGCATTCGGCGTTCAATGTGCTTCTATTCCTGCTTGCGTTACTCATGTTCTATCCGGTGTTCAACAAAGTTGAACCGAAGGAGAATCATATGGGCGGACTGTTCAAGATGCTCTATGTTTTTGGTATCGGAGCACTGCTCACACCTGCCTGCGGATTGATCATATTCGCCGGTACGCCTCTTTATGAGACGTATACGGACGGAGATGCATGGCTGTCCGCCATGGAACTCTGTGTACCTTCCGGTGTGCTTGACGGCCTTAAAGGCCAGGGTCTCATCTCAGGACCGGAATACTTTACGAATACGACACCCATCATGGACCAGCAGACAGGCGGCATCATCATGAAAGTGCTTCAGGAAGTGTTCTTCGGCTTCATGCTCGGCTTCATCTTCTTCAATTGGTTCAGAGAAGAGCGCATGGATGAAGAGGAGACGACCAGACGCTCTGTTGAAAATGCCAGAATCCAAAAAGAGCTATTTAACCAATACAGATAATCAGTAAGGAGAAATACACCGTGCATCTATTACCAACAATAAGTACATTTTTCATAGTGCTCAGTGCCATTTTCCTGGCAGCCGGCATCATCAGGATAAAAAAGCACCGGGATATTGACGGCCATCAGAAAATGATGAAATATGCTGCTGTCAGCGCAGTCATCTTCTTCATAATATATGTATCGCGCACCATATTCATCGGCAACACAGCCTTCGGCGGCCCCGCTTATCTGGTACCGTTCTATACGGTCTTCCTTATATTCCATATCGTGCTTGCAACGTCGGGGGCTTTCCTGGGGGGAACACAGATCTATTTCGGTGCCAAGGAAAAACTGGAAAAACACAGGAAGCTTGCCCCGTGGGCTTCAGTTATCTGGTTCGGTACAGCAATCACTGGCGTCATGGTGTATGTGCTGCTCTATGTACTGTATCCGGGCGGCGAAACAACATCACTGATCAGGGCGATTCTGCAAAACTGATTTCGGAACGGATCCTTTGGGATCCGTTTTTTTAATTGGCAAATAAAAAACAGGACACCTAAGTGTCCTGCAAATCTATCATTGTTTCAGACGAGCGCTTTCAGATCTTTGACGACATTTCTGATCTTTTCGACTGCATGGTCTACAATGCGATCCGGGAAATGTTCATCTGCACCGTACTCGATGCCAGTCGGATAGTAATGTTTACCCATGTATGGATCCATCAGCTGGAGGATTGCGTTATTAGCACCTACATCACCTTCCAGGGTATAGCCCGGCATGCGTAAGTAGTAGATGCCCTCCGGCACTTCATACTTGAAGTCAAAGGTCATCCGTTCGTAGTCCCAGGAACCCCCGAGTACGAGACCGTTCTTGTTCATTGTGTCTTGCAGTATATCCTGAGAAATAACCATCGTCTCAAGACCAGAGTTTTCAAATACCATGAAATTTCCTCCCTAAGCATTTTGCATTACTTTAATTTTAATCCATATCCATAAGACTTGCAAATGGAATTTGAGTATTTCGGAAAAACTGGTGTAGAGGGGGAGATGCCAATATGATACCATTGGGGAGAGGTGATGTGTATGATAACTGAAAAGGAATTGGAAATCATGGATCAGCTCGATGCCTTGAACAACAAGGTTATGGAGACTACGGAATACAGGCACTACTGCAAATACAGGGAGCTTCTGGATACGGATCTGGCTGCATCCGGCCTTATATATCGTTTTACAAAAATGAAAGAGGAGTTCGAGGAGGTGCAGAGATTCGGTAAATACCATCCGGATTTCAGTACGAAAAGAAGGGAGATCAACCAGTTCAAAAAAGAGCTGGATATGAACCCGGTAATCATGGAGTACCGAAAAGCGGAATATCAGCTGCAGGCGCTCCTTGATGAAATACTCTATCATGTAAGCATCGGCGTGAGCAAGAACGTCAATGTGGTCAGCAGTAATCCGTTCTTCTCTGTCGGAGGGGAATCCGGATGCTCGACCGGCGGCAGCTGTGGCTGCCAGACGGCTATGTAGTTCAGACAGTCCATCGGGCTGTCTTTTTTATTACGGCAAAATAAAAGCCCCTCCGGCGGAGGGACAGTATCAATATCTTTCATTCAGAAGGTGATGGCTGATATCAGGGAAATCGGTCACGATGGAGTGGGCGCCTTTTTGGATGAGTGAATCCATTTCGTCCATTTCATTGATCACCCAGTATCCGACTGCAACATTCAGACTCTGAAGATAATCTATGAAGCCTTCACGGTCAAGCGGTAGATTGTTGTATCTCGGCGGAATCTGGAAGGTATCCGCTTTTGGCGTATACAGGTGTTTGAAGCAGGATGAATATGCGAGATATGCATTCCTGACCTGGTCCTCGCCGGCTCCAAGTGCCACATCGTCGCCTGAATAGAGGCGGAAACGCTCAATCTGTTCATCGTGGAAACTCGTCACCAGTACACGGTCTTCAACATCAAGCTCTGTTATCAATCTATACAGAAGGCTTGGCATCAGGCTGCCTTCATAGGATTCCGGAGTATCCTTGATATCGATGTTGATGAGCTTATCCGGGTATTTTCGGATGAGTTCTTTGAGTGTGACAATTTTCGCATCCTCTGAACCCCTGAACGGGTGATTTCCTTCGACATCACGGAAGTGATAGCCGAAGTCGAGGGCACGCAGTTCATCGAGTGTCATATTGCTGACACGGCCCGCACCGTTTGACGTCCGGTCGACATATGCGTCATGGAAGACAACAATTTCTTCATCCTTCGTCATGCGGACATCAACTTCAAAGCCGTCCACATTGAATTCCGATGCTTTGTCGAATGCTGCAACAGTGTGTTCAGGTGCAAGTCCCATTCCGCCGCGGTGGGCGAAAACATAAGGGGAACGGTGTCTGAAGTAAGGCTTGATATCACGGATCTTCGTTTCACTCATCAGTCTGGTGCCGACCCAAAGACCTCCGATGACACCGCCGGCAACACCCACAGCTGTTAAAAATCCTTTGAAACACTTGTTCATAATTCATTGCCTCCAGTAATAGATTCATTTTAAAACTGCTCACTAACATGGTATCATATCTTTATATAAATTTATAAGGCGGGGTATAATGCTCGAAGCACGCATTGGCATTTATATATATTTTAAACAAAATAAGTTCATACGACAATTGAAACGGCACGGCCACCTCATATATGTGAATAAAGATAAAAAGTACTTACTATTATATATATACGAATCCGAACTTTCTCAAACAATAAAAACGCTGGAACAGCTTAAATATGTCAGGGAAATCATCGTGAGCGAATACCCGAATATCAGACGGGAGTACAGTACCGAAAACTATGAGGCGAAAGATTACCGGGTCATCTGATCATTTCAGAGGCGGAATCAGGTGGTTGAGCCGCAGTACGCCGGTAATGTACTGATAGAACTGTTCGCGTTCGTAAAAATCTTCGGGATTCCGTGTGGAAAATTCGACGACCGGAATATTCGCAGATTCGCACCATCCGCGGATCATCATGTATTTCCTGCCCTCTCCCGAATTATACCGGATGCCGTTGTAGATGGCATAGATGGCCTGAAAGTTACCGCGGACCGGCTGCATGACGAGCAGGAAGGTGGAAAGTTTCTCTTCTGTATGTAAAAATATTGCTTTGTCTATGCGTGTCTGATTGTGGGCGACCAGCGCTTCCAGTTCAAACAGGTCGCCGTACCCTTCACCAAGTGTGATGAATTTCTGCATGCTTATCAACTCCCATCATTATTTTAAACCAACCCCGGGGGGAAAGAAAGAGGATTTACAGTGAGAATCATCAGTGGAAAATACAAAGCGAGAAAGATTGTAACATTGAATTCGAATGACACACGCCCGACAACCGACAAGGTGAGGGAGAACATCTTCAATATACTGGGTCCCGCGGAAGGTGATGTGCTTGATCTGTTCGCGGGGAGCGGTGCACTGGGTCTTGAGTCTCTCAGCAGAGGGGCGGATTCTGCGGTATTCATCGACGGTGCAAGGGATGCTGTCGGCATACTGAGGAAAAATGCAAAAGATGTGGAAGAACATGTTGAAATATTCAGGAACGACTACCGGCGTGCGCTCAAAGCGCTGGCAAAGCGCGGCAGACGGTTCGATCTGATATTCCTCGATCCGCCGTATCACAAAGGGATTGTAACAGACGCCCTTGCCATGATCAGTGAACTCGGTATACTGGATACGGACGGCAGGATCGTGGTGGAGACACATAAAGACGAGGGTTACCGGACAGGATCATTCATGAGTATCAAGGAGACTGTCTATGGGACGGTCAAAGTAAATGTACTTGTAAAGGAAGGGTAAAATGGGAAGAATCGCAGTATGTCCGGGGAGTTTTGACCCCATTACATATGGACATTTGGACATCATCGAAAGAACGAGCAGAGTATTCGATACAGTGTATGTTTCAGTGCTGAAAAATTCATCGAAACAGGGACTTTTCACACCGGAGGAACGTGTTGAGCTGATCAGTAAGGTGACCGGTGACCTGCCGAATGTGGAAGTCAGGGAGTTCAATGGACTGCTCATAGATTTCTGTCAGGAGGTTGGCGCAGGTTCCATCGTCCGGGGTCTCCGGGCAGTCAGTGACTTTGAATATGAAATGCAGCTGACATCCATGAACAGGAAACTCGACAGCAGCATAGAAACGATCTATATGATGACAAATAACAATTATTCCTTCATATCTTCATCAATTGTCAAAGAAGTGGCAAAATACGGCGGCAAGACAGAGGATGTCGTACCGCCGCTTGTAGAAGAGGCGCTCAAGGAGAAGTTCGCCCAGCAATGATCACCGGTGTGTTGAAATCATGCCTGTCCGATCCGGCAAAAACGTTATAGATGTCAGTCGCCGCAATCTCCGGGATGATGGAGTTGCGGTTTTTGCTGTTTACGTTCGTAATGATTTCGAGCCCCTCCGGCAGCTGTCTGAGATACTGCTGCCCCGTCCGGTTCATGGCAAGGACCCGGACAGCATCCGGCAGAACATAATCTTCCATTCTGTCCTTTGTAATATTGAGCAGAATGGAGATCATGAGGCGGTTTAGACGGGTTCTCGTGTACCGCTTGGTCTTTATATCATTGATGAAAGAATCATATGAATTGTGCCGTCTGATCCGGTTCTTTATCCGGTGCTCGATCCCTTCTGTCATCATGTAGATTCCCCGGAGTTCCGCATGGCTCATGCGGCTGATGATGATTTTCAGACTGTCGAAAATGTCCGCATTGGACAGAGATGTACCATTTACTATCTCCCGGGCAAGTGTTTCGGGCATATACCGCACTGCTTCTGTCAGCCGTCCTTCGATCAGTGCCTTCCTGAGACTCGTGGCACTGGAAAACCGGGTTTCAGAAAGATTTTCATCATCGAAGCGGTTGCCGAGCCGCGGGATGGTCAGTGGTTCAATCTCTGTGCCGAGTGCATCAATGGCCCGGATGTATGACAATCCGAGGATATTGTTGGATCCTTTGAACAGATCGGCATCGATGGCTTCGTCTACGGCACGCGGATAGCTGTAGCCTTCTTTCATCAATGCAGTCATCGTGCGTTGTATATCAGTATCCCTGAGTTTAGCATGAACATCCTTCAGATCTTCGATGTCACCGGATTCGCTGCCGAATACGATATTGGTGCTGCCGAGAAGCCCGGCCGCATGCACGCCGCCCAGGGCGAAATCATCGGCATAGCTTACAGCATTGTAGAGAGGCAGTTCAACAACCAGGTCGACATGTCTGACAGCTGCTTCCGCACGGGTGAACTTATCAGTGATGGCGATTTCCCCGCGCTGTGTAAAGTTGCCAGACATGATTGCGATGACGACGTCGGCGCCCGTCAGTCTTCGGGAAGCTTCGATATGGTGGATGTGTCCGTTATGGAACGGGTTGTATTCAGTGATTAAAGATGTGATAATCATCTATGAAACTCCTTTCCTGTGCATTATAATTGTAACAGATGCCGAAGAGTTTATAATGTGTTGTGTTAAGAAAATAACTTGACAGAAGACCTTGTTAACTGTACAATGTTTTTTGTGCTCATAAGAGGTGAAACTATATGAGATGGTCATTGACACAGCTGAAAAAGTTCAGTGATGAAAGTATAGCTGTGAATGAAAAAATCCAGTTCAAAGAAATAACGGACCGCAAAGATGTGCTCGGCCTCTCCGGGACATCTGTCGAGGGTGAAATGCATGTCGGAGCAAGCCGGGTCGGCATAGATCTCACAATCGATACTGTGGTTTATATGCTCGATAGCCGGACATCAGAAAATATCGAGGTTCCGCTCCACATCGAATCCTATGAAGAATTTGATGAAGAGGCGGAAGAGACCGATGAATTGGATGAAAATGTTCATCCGGTGACCCACACTTTGGATCTGGAACCCGTGGTCCGTGAACTTATCGTCGTCAATCTTCCGAACGTCGTGACAGAAAGTGACGAAGTCCCTGCCGGGGGCAGAAACTGGTCCGTCATGACAGAAGACGAACTGGCGGATGAGGAAGAACAGAAAGTGGATCCCAGATTATCAAAGCTTAAGTCACTGCTGGAAAGTGACAAAGAGAATAAGGAGGATTAAGACATGGCAGTACCTAAAAGAAGAACCTCAATTACACGTAAAAGAAAACGCCGTACGCACCAGAAGCTTTCAGTGCCTGGTATGGTGGAGTGCCCGAACTGCGGAGAGATGAAACTGTCCCACCGCGTATGCAAGGAGTGCGGCAGCTATAAAGGTGAAGATGTCGCAGCCAACTAAGAGGCAGTGGCAAAGAGAGCCGTTGATGTTCTACATCAACGGCTCTCTTTTATTATGTGCGGCTACTGGTTCAGTATATAGCCTTTCGGGTACCATACGAGCGGATCGTCCGCCATATCACGTTCAATATCATACTTCAGTGTTTCGAAACCATGCTTCTCAAAGAATGGACGCGCATTCTGACGGCTGATTGCCTTGATCGGCATTTTAAAGCTTTTGGCGTAGTCGATCATTTCACTGCCGAACCCTTTGCCGTGGTACTTTTCAAGCACTTCGAGTTTCCAGATGACCATGTATTCATGGGGCGGATCGAAAATCGGCTGGTTGTTATCCTCTTTCGTATAGAGACACATGCGGGCGGCGAGATTGTCGCCGACATAGATGCCGTAGAAAGGGGAGTTGATATCAGCATCAATCATATTCCCTTCAAGTTCTTTTGTCATCTGGAGTTCCTGTGCACCGTATTCCCTGAATTTCTTGAAATCTTCCACGGTTTTGTAGTTTATTGCCAAGTTTTTTACTTCTGCCATTATTATTCTCTCCTTTGTCATCATTATAGTATAGTCTTCTGAAATCATTCAATTGTTTTATAGGCATATAGTATTTATAATTAGATTAGCATATTTGATGAAGGAGTTTGGTTATGGAGATCGAATGTAAGGACTTCCAGCAGGATCGCTTTACACAGCGTTTCAATGAGGGTGATGAATCCCTGCTTAAATATTACCAGGATCTATCCTATGATAAGGAAAGTATCGATTCAGTGCTCGGGAGACCTGTACATAAGCATACAGAGGAACTTGCCGGCATCATCCAGAGCGAGATGTCGCCATACGGGCTGAGCAGATCCCAGGAAGATAATATAGAAAGATTGAAAAAAGGGCAGCGTGTGGTCATCGGCGGCCAGCAGGCGGGCCTTTTTATGAGTCCGGCGTATATCATCCACAAGATCGTCACCCTTCTGGTGCTGGTTGCGGAAATAAAGGAAGACCACGGCTACGAAGCAGTGCCCGTATTCTGGATAGCCGGTGAGGACCATGATTTTGAAGAGGTGAACCACACCCATATATATGACAGCGATCACAGAAGAAAACGCAAAATATCCTACAAACCGAATCTGACGGTTCCGATGAGCCTTGGATTCTACAAGTATGATAAGACAGAGATGAAAAGGGTCCTGGACAGAATCACAGAAGGCTGCGGCGATTCAGATTTCCTGAACGGCAAAAAGGACGAGGTCGGGAGGATGATCGAGGAGAACGACTATTGGACGGAACTCTTCCATGCCCTCGTCCATGATACATTCAAAGATGAAGGGCTGCTCATCTTCAATGCCCACTCGAAAAGGGCCCGTCAGCTGGAAATCCCCATGTTCGAAAGGATGATCCGCAGCCGTGGGGAAATCGATGCCGCCTTCAGGGAAGGGCAGGCTGCCTTCGACAGCGAAGCGGACATAGGCAGGATGATAGAAACTGACACGAATGTCCATCTGTTCACCGGCTCTGAGTACACCCGTACATTGCTGACATATGAAGACGGCAGATTCATTTCGGATGAGGCACCGGCGGACGAGGGGGAACTTATCGGACGTCTCGGTGAAACTCCGGAAACATTCAGCAACAATGTTGTGACACGGCCGCTCATGCAGGAGATGCTCTTCAACACCCTGATTTTTGCAGGAGGGGGTGCTGAGGTGAAATACTGGGGTGAACTCCATAAAGTGTTTGAAACCCTCGATGTGCCGATGCCGATTGTTTTGAAACGCATGGAGATCATCCACGAAGACATGCGGATTGAAAAACTTAAGGATGAGCATGGTCTGGCGTTTTCTGCAGAGATGTCTGATGATATCGAAAGAATCAAAGAAGCGCTAATCGAATCGCATACCGACATGTCCTTCCTCAATGAAGTGGAGGAAATCGGGGAAAGGCTGGCCCGGGATTACGCCGGCCTTGAGGAAAAAGAGGAGAGAGGACAGTACCGGCAGCTCTTAGAGTCAAACATGAAGATGCACCGGAAACAGCTGGATTATCTCAAAAGGAGATATCAGCTCACGGTCAGACGCAGTCTGCGCCGGCAGTTGAACGACCTTGATGAAGTGTCGGAAAAACTGATGCCTGGCGGTGTACTCCAGGAGCGTGTGTATCATCCATGGGTGTTCCAGGGACAGCCCCCCACTTTTCCCACACTTTCATATACAACACAACTTACTGTCATAAAAACGCTGTAACGGCGCTGTCGAGAGACAGTCCTTCCAACCAAGGAGGGACTGTCTTTTTATTGTCTGAAAATAAAATGGGACAAACGGCATAGAAATTGTGGTATGAAGTGGGGAGATGTGGTAAATTATTTATAGAGGCGGAGGTGATGGACATGTTCATGGGAGAATTCAGACACCAGCTCGATGCGAAAGGAAGAATGATCGTTCCGAGCAGGTTCCGTGACGAATTGAAAGAACAGTTCATCATCACCCGCGGTCTTGATAAATGTCTGTTTGGATATACTATGGATGAATGGGCGAAGATCGAAGAGAAAATGAAAGCACTGCCGCTGACCAAAAAAGACGCAAGAAAATTCATGAGGCTGTTCTTTTCGGGAGCAACAGCTGTGGAGCTCGACAAACAGGGCAGAATCAACATTCCCCATAATCTCCGTAATTACGCAGGATTGACAAAAGAATGCACAGTAATCGGCGTTTCGGGACGGATTGAAATCTGGGATGCTGCGGAGTGGGACACTTTCTACTCTGAATCCGAAGAGAATTTTGAAGACATTGCAGAAGATTTAATAGACTTTGATCTATAGGGTGTGAAAGAATGTTCAGGCATGAAACCGTTCTATTGGAAGAAACAGTGGATGGACTGGATGTACATCCGGAAGGTGTCTATGTAGATGCCACCCTGGGCGGCGGAGGCCATTCCGAATATCTCCTCGGCAAGCTGACAACAGGCAGGCTGATTGCATTCGACCAGGATGAGACAGCCATAAAGAATGCTGAAGAGAAATTCAGGGGACAGGAAAATCTGACGCTGATCCATTCCAATTTTGAAAACCTGCAGGAAGAACTTGAAAGAATAAATGTACATAAAATTGACGGTATTTTATATGATCTCGGGGTATCGAGCCCGCAGTTGGATGTAACAGAACGGGGGTTCAGCCATTCCAGGGAAGCGAGGCTGGATATGAGGATGGACCAGAGCCGTGGCCTCGATGCACATGAAATAGTGAACAGCTATTCATATGAACAGCTCGTCAGCATCTTTTTCAGATATGGGGAGGAGAAGTTCTCCAAAAAAATCGCGAGGGAAATAGAACGCAGGCGGGCTGAAGTACCGATTGAGACGACCACAGAACTCACTGAAATAATCAAATCACAGATTCCGCATAAGTTCAGAAGGACGGGCGGACATCCTGCCAAGCGTGTTTTCCAGGCGCTGCGCATTGCAGTGAATGATGAGCTCGGTGTGTTTGAACGTTCGCTTGAACAGGCGATAGAACTCCTCAATAAAAGCGGAAGAGTTTCTGTCATAACATTCCATTCACTGGAAGACAGAATATGCAAGCAGATGTTCATGGAATACGAAAAAGGTCCGGATCTGCCGAGGAACATGCCTGTGGTGCCGGAGGAATACCAGCCGATCTTAAAACGCGTCAATAGAAAACCGATTACAGCCGAAGCCGGGGCTGTTGAGGATAATCCGCGGGCAAGAAGTGCGAAATTGCGAATAGCAGAGAAACAAAGGTAGGGAGTGTTATCATGGCGGTAGAAAGTTATAGGCGTAATGTCCTGCCGGAGTCCCAGGTTGAACCGAAGTCCGGGGAAAAATCCGGTACGAGGACCAGGACCCGCATAGTAAGCCTGAAAAAGGCGGAGACACTGGTGTATTTGACACTGTTTGTTTTGATTGCGGCTGCAGCGATCTTTGTGCTATCTTTAAAAATGGAAGCCTACGAACTGCAGACTGAAAAGATGCAGCTTGAAAATGAAATTGCAATCAAGGAAGGCGAGATCAGCGAACTCAAGACGGAAGTGACGCATCTTGCATCCTATGACAGAATATATGAAAAGGCAAATGAACTCGGACTCGATCTGAACAATGGAAATGTAAAGGTTGCTGAGAAGTATGGCAAGGATTAGATTCAAGCTTGGCGATAAAACAAAAAGACTATCTGTCGGTGCGCTCCTAATTTATCTTGGTATAGGAGTGCTTTTTGTTTGCATATTTTGGCAATTCAGCTATTTAATGATTGTCAAAACACTGGATGACGAAGATCTGGTGGCACACGGTCAGGACAAATTTTTGCGCTCTGCCGAGATGGAGGCGGAACGCGGGCAGATAACCGACAGGGAAGGGAATGTACTTGCGAGTGACATGGAATCCTACCGTCTGGCACTCATAACAGATTCCGACTATCCGAATCATGTCACGGAGCCGGAAAAAGCGGCTGAAACACTTGCCGGAGTGATAGACATGAAGCAGAAGGATATAGAGGCACGTATTAAAGAGGGGATTGAAAAGGAGCAGTTCCAGGTGGAATTCGGACGGGAAGGCAGGGATCTTTCCTATAACCAGAAGAAGACGCTGGAGGAATCCGGAACCGCCGGCATCGTCTTCGTCCCCGAGACGAAGCGTTTCTATCCGAACGGCAACTTTGCCTCTCATCTCATCGGCTACGCTGAAGAGAGCGGGGGGAGCGATGAGCTTTCGGGTCAGATGGGGCTCGAGCGTGCCTATGACGATGTTTTGAGCGGGCAGGACGGCACAATAGACTATACACAGGACCTGTGGGGATATATCGTTCCGAATAGCGATACGGTGAAACCGCCGCATGACGGGGCGAATATGAAACTGACCATTGATTCTAACATCCAGCTCTACCTTGAAGATTCGTTGGATACCATGGAAGAGCATTTTGAGCCTGAGGAACTTTTCGCGGTTGTTGCTGATGCAGAGACGGGGGAGATCCTTGCGAGCGGACAGCGGCCTTCATTCAACCCGCAGACGCGTGAAGGATTCGGTAACAGCTGGCTGAACATGCTCTATCAGTATTCTTTCGAACCTGGTTCCACGTTCAAGGTGTTCGGCCTGGCCGCTGCCATTGCAGAAGGGGAATATGATCCCGATGCAACGTATGAATCCGGCTCCTATGATGTGGACGGACATACCATCTACGACTGGGAGAAAGAGGGGTGGGGCAATATCACCTACAACCAGGGGATGCAATATTCATCCAATGCACTGATGATGCTCCTGCAGGATAAAGTGGGTGAAGACAAGATGCTCGAATACTACAGGAAATTCGGATTCGGCGAACCGACGGGATCGGAATTCCCTAATGAACCATCAGGCGTCCTCGCCTGGGACAATGAACTTCAGAGAAAAACCACCGCGTTCGGCCAGAGTTCCACGGTCACCCCGATACAGATGATCCAGGGAATGACTGCGATACTGAATGGCGGGAAGATGAAGAAGCCGTACGTCATCGATGAAATCACCGATCCTGAAACCGGTGAAGTGATCCATGACGGCAAAGAGACGGTAGTGAGCCAGGTCATTCCGGAAGAAGCCGCCGATAAGACGCAGGAACAGATCAATACATTCGTCGGCGGGTCGGAAGATCATAACTCACAATACCTGCTGGACGATTACGAAGTTGCAGGCAAATCCGGAACGGCACAGATCATAGATCCCGAGGGCGGCGGCTACATGGATGGTGACTATGAATTCCTGACATCATTCCTTGGATATGCCCCGGAGGATGACCCTGAAGTGATCGTCTACTACGGCATTAAACTTGCAAGTAAAAATAAATCCGATACATGGGATTACGGCGTCATGCACGGATTCAATCCATTGATGGAACGCACTCTGAAATATCTTGAAGTGGAAGGTGCGGATGATGGTGCAGGCGGAGAAGCTGTTGAAGTCGGCGATTATACCGGCCAGCCGCTGTCAGAAGCAGAGCCTGCGGCCGAGGATACGATCCAGACGATCATCACCGGGGACGGTGAAGAGATTGTGGACCATTATCCGAAAAATGATACACTGTTGCCATATGATACATTCTTTGTAAAAACGGATGGCGAACAGCTGATGCCCGACCTTCAGGGGCTGTCGAAACGGGAAGCACTTATGTTTGGTGAATTCATGGGAATCGATGTGTCGGTTGAAGGCGAAGGCTACATCCGGGAGCAATCCATCAAACCGGGTACACCGATCAATGAAGAGACAGCACTGGAGCTGACACTGTCATCGAATGACCCGAATGATTAGAGGAGGACAAAATGTTTACACTACTACCATTATCTATTTTAGGGCTGGCTGCATTCATACTGACTGCCGTGCTCGTCCCATTTTCCCTGCCGATCCTGAAGCGGTTGAAGTTCGGCCAGTCAATCAGGAAGGAAGGTCCTGAGAGCCATCAGGTCAAGACCGGGACGCCCACGATGGGCGGCCTGACATACCTGATTCCAATCCTGGTGCTCGCTCTTATATCCCTGCTGTTTGTCGACGATGTCTATAAGATGCTTGTACTGATCATCGTCACTGTCGGCTTCGGCCTGATCGGGTTCATCGATGATTACATCATCGTCGTCAAAAAGGATAACGCCGGCCTGACCTCAAAACAGAAATTTCTGGCACAGATAGCCGTATCCGTCATCGTCTATTTCATACTGACGTTTGCGATTCCCGACATTTCTTCTGCAGTACATATTCCGGGCACCGGCATCAATATTCCGCTCGGAATCCTGTTCATCATATGGATTGTGTTCTGGCAGGTCGGATTCTCTAATGCAGTGAATCTGACAGATGGACTCGACGGTCTTGCAACAGGTCTTTCAATCATTGCGTTCGCAAGCTTCCTCACCATTGCGCTGATCCGCGGGGAGGTGACGGTTGCACTTTTCCTGACCATCATGATCGGCGCTCTGGCCGGATTCCTGCTGTTCAATAAATATCCGGCAAAACTGTTCATGGGCGACACAGGCTCACTCGCACTCGGCGGAATCGTCGCCACTGTCTCCATCATGCTGAATGACAGTCTGCTGCTCCTGATCATCGGCATCGTATTCGTCATCGAGACGGCATCTGTCATGCTGCAGGTGGCATCATTCAAACTGACAGGCAAAAGGATATTCAAAATGACACCGATCCATCATCATTTCGAGCTCACCGGCTGGAGCGAATGGAAGATCGTCATCGTTTTCTGGCTGACAGGTGCGGCTGCCGGTATAATCGGTGTAATGCTGGGAGCGGTCTAAATGGAAAAATATGACGGGTTCAAAAATAAGAGGGTCATCGTTCTGGGGTACGGCAGAAGCGGACGGAGCGCGGTCTCCGCATTGGTGTCACTTGGCGCAGATGTTGTTCTTACAACCAATGAAGTTCTTGCTGATGAACGTGTCAGGCAGACGATGAAAGGATGGGGCGTTGAAATTGTGGACGGCCATCATCCATCAAGTCTTCTGAACGATGCACAGGTCATCGTGAAAAATCCAGGGATCCCTTATGGTATAGGGTTTCTTCAGGAAGCTGAAAAAAGAGGCATCCCAATCATAACAGAAGTAGAGATTGCAGGGCATATTTCAGAAGCACCGATCATCGGCATCACAGGTACAAACGGCAAGACGACTGTGACCCATCTGATCGGAGAAATGCTGACTCATTCCGGACTCAGTCCGATACTTTGCGGCAACATCGGCTATCCGGCGACAAGTGCTGCGAAAGAAGCGGGAAGAGATGATATTCTCGTAATGGAGCTGTCTTCATTCCAGCTCATGGGCATCATGGATTTCAAACCGGATACTGCAGTCATCACCAACATATACGAAGCGCATATCGATTATCACGGATCGGTGGAGGCGTATGAAGCGGCGAAACTCAATCTTCTGCGGAATATGGGACAAGAGGACAAGCTGGTTTTCAATGGCATGCAGAAGGAAAAGCTTGATAAGCTCGACCATGCCGTCGATGTCGAGTTCTTCTCGGTTGAAGGTGAAGCAGCGGCCTGCATAAAAGAGGGGATGATCACCTGCAAGGGCAGGCCGCTCATCCATGTGGACGATGTGAAGCTTTTGGGCGGGCATAACCATGAAAACATACTGGCTGCGGTAATCGCTGCAAAAATGCACGGGGCGACGGATGAAGGAATCGTAAAGACGCTTACCACCTTCGGCGGCATACCGCACCGGATGGAGTATCTCGGGGCTGTACGCGGGGCCGATTATTACAATGACTCCAAAGCGACCAATAATCTGGCTACATCATTTGCATTGAAAGCGTTCAAGTCGCCTGTAATCTGGATTGCCGGCGGATTGGACAGGGGGCAGTCGCTCGATGAGCTCATCCCCCGCATGGAACGGGTCAGGACAATCATCACGTTCGGTGAAACGAAGGATAAATTCATTGCACTGGCCGACAGGACACATAAGGAAATCCTGACAGTGGAAAATCCATACGATGCCGTCGGACTTGCTTGCGGAATCAGTGATCCAGGTGATACTGTACTTTTTTCCCCTGCCTGCGCAAGCTGGGACCAATACAAGGATTATGAAGCGCGGGGCGATCATTTTAAAGAAGGATTCAGTAATTTGGAAGACTGAAATCAGGAGGTGAGCCGATGGAAAAACGTCCGGATATCAATGACCTTAAAAAGAGGCTGAAAGATGACCGCCAGGGAGGTCAAAACGAGCATGACGATATGCTGAGGGCGCGTCTTAAAGGCGAACCCCTTCCTTCAGGGCATGAAGAGGGCAAGAATTCTGCAGCAGACGGAGAGAATCCCGGGGCCTCTCCCGGAATGGACAGCGTGGAAGATAATGATGCACTCTTCCGTGGAGAACAGTTTGCATATGATGAGGCTGAAGGGGATCCAGATGAAATAGAGACATTCACACGGGACGGCAAACCGATTTCCGTTGATACCTGCAACCAGACGAAACAGACCGGCGATAAAAAAGGAAAGTACGAAGCAGGGCCAAAAGGGCGCCGTTTCAAAAAGACGTCTGACAAAGGAAAAACGAAAAAAGAGAGGAAACCTCTGAAGTCATACTTTAGGAAGCCAAAACGTATACATGTCTATACGGGACTGGTCATCCTGGCACTCATGATGTTCGGTACGCTGGTCTGGTATGTGTTCTCCAGTGCAAGTTCGGTCAAGGAAATAAGCATTTCCGGCAACAGCCTGATCAATGATGAGGAGATTGCCGAACGGCTGCAGTTTTCAGAAGGTGACAAGATGATCAGCATCAATACGGACCGTGCGGAGGAGAACATCTCCCTCCTGCCTGCGATAGAAGAGGTCCATGTGGAGCGGTCATGGTGGAACGGCGTGGACGTGAACATATCGGAATACCGGACATTCGGTTATGTCACCAATGACGGAAACTATTATCCGGTCCTTGAAAATGCCAGGGTGCTGCGCGGTTATCCGGCACCTCCTGACGAAGCTCCGATCCTCTACTATTTCGAGGGTGAGGAATTCGACGCCCTGGTGGACAGCCTGAGCAAAATTGAACCCTCGATACTGGACGGGATATCGGAAATTTATTACCGTCCGTCGGAACAGTCATCGACGCGAATCCATATGTTCATGAACGACGGGCAGGAAATTGTGGCGGACTACCGGACAATAGACAGCAAGATGAACTATTACATCGGCATGCGCGAAGAGATCGGCGACAGCACAGAGGGGGTAATCGATCTGGAGATAGGCAGCAGTTTCCTGCCTTACGACAGTGCGGAGGCGGAGAATATAAAACAGGGCATCTATGAAACGCCGGTCCAGGCGCAATATATAGAAAATGTGAGCGGTTCTCTTGGTAATGTGAAAGAAGTATTATCCGGTTTCGGGGACGGGGAGGAGTAATTCCCCGTCCATTTTTTACTGGACTATTGTCCCTAAATAGTTCACAATAAATGAGGTATAATGTAAACTGTATTTAGAGTAAACTGAAAAAGCTTGCTAGGAGGCAGACGAGTTGAAGGAACATTATTATGTCGCCCTTGATATCGGTTCCGCCAGTGTCAAAGCGGTGGTCGGTGAAAAATTCCATGATGGTGTAAATGTAATCGGCACCGGTCAGACCTTCACTGATGGAGTTTCCAGGGGAATGATCAAAGATTTTGAACTGGCAAGGAATGCTATAAAAGATACTATTAAAAAGGCGAAGATTTCATCAGGTATTGAAATTGATGAAGTCTTTCTTAAAATGCCGATAACCGGCACGGAATTCAGGACAGGTGAAGAGGAACTCCGTTTCGGTGGGGACTCTACGGAAATCACCGGAGAGCATATCGAGGAGCTTCTTGAAACAATCAGGGAGCGTGAGATGCACAGAGACAAAGAGGTCATCACTGTCTTTCCGAATTACTTCAAAGTGGATGATCTGCATGAAGTAGCTGATCCAAAAGAGATGATGGCAACCCAGTCGCTGTCTGTGAATGCAGGCATCATACTCATCAGCAGATCACTTCTGATGAATGCCGTCAAATGTGTGGAAGATTCAGGTTTGACTGTCCTCGATGTCTACTCCGACGCTGTGAACTACCAGCATGTTCTAAGCGAATCCGAGGTGGAGCTTGGTGGAGTGGTTATTGATATCGGCGCCGATCTGACCCAGTTCGGCTACTATGAGCGCGGTGCGTTGAAATTCGCCGGCAGTTTGCCTGTCGGTGGCAGCCATATTACAAATGATCTGTCGGAGGCTTTCAATACACCGTTCGAAATTGCGGAGAAAGTGAAGCACCAGTACGGTCATGCATTCTTCGACCTCGCTTCGGATGAAGATATTGTCAAGCTGCCCCAGAGGGACGGAGAGCCTGATATCGAAGTGACACCAAAGGATCTTGCGGATATCATCGAACTCAGGCTTGAAGAGATGCTGCTCGATGTATTCGCGGAGCTTCAGGCAGCCGGTATTACAAGAGTGAGCGGCGGCTTCATCGTCACAGGCGGCACCGTCAATCTTCTCGGAGTCAAGGAACTTCTGCAGGACCTCGTGAGTGAAAAGATCAGGATCCATATCCCAAAACAGATGGGTGCAAGAAAGCCTGAATATGCGAGCGCCATTTCTACCATATCCAGTGGAATAATGTTTGATGAACTACTTGAGTATGTTACAATTGATAATTATGAGACGGAGCCTGAGGAAGCTGTCGGAGAAACGGCTTCAGAGGATTCCGGCAGTTTCTTTACGGGACTGTTCAATAAGCGTAAAGAAAACAACGCCCGTCAGCTGGAGGAGGAAAATAATCAGTACTCCTACGACGGGGAAACTGCTGAATCACCTCAGAATGACGAAGAATATTCCGATTACGCTTATGAGGATGACCGTCCGGATGAAACTGTCACGAGAAATGATGAAGAAACAAAACAGCCGGGCAAACCCAAGGACTACCGTGAATATATGAAAAAACTATTTAAAAATCTGTTTGAGTAAGATGAATGACTGGGAGGAAAAATAAAATGTTAGAATTTGAGCAAGGTTTCAACCATATGGCTTCGTTGAAAGTCATCGGCGTAGGCGGCGGCGGGAACAACGCCGTCAACCGCATGATTGATGACGGCATGCAGAATGTGGAGTTCATCGCCATCAATACTGACGGACAGGCGTTGAATCTTTCAAAGGCGGAATCCAAAATCCAGATCGGTGAAAAACTGACACGCGGTCTCGGGGCGGGCGCCAACCCGGACATCGGTAAAAAGGCGGCCGAGGAATCCCGCGAACAGATTGAAGATGCAATACAGGGCGCGGACATGGTGTTTGTTACTGCCGGCATGGGCGGTGGAACAGGTACAGGAGCAGCACCGGTTGTCGCCAAGATTGCCAAAGAGATGGGCGCACTGACTGTAGGTGTCGTTACAAGGCCATTCTCATTCGAAGGCAGGAAACGTCAGACACAGGCAGCGGCAGGTGTCGATGCGATGAAGGCTTCCGTGGATACTCTGATTGTCATCCCTAACGACAGGCTCCTCGACATCGTTGATAAATCCACTCCGATGATGGAAGCTTTCAAAGAAGCGGATAACGTACTCCGTCAGGGTGTACAGGGCATCTCCGACCTCATCGCTGTAAGCGGTGAAGTGAATCTCGACTTCGCAGACGTCAAGACGATTATGACGAACCAGGGCTCTGCACTCATGGGAATCGGTGTATCCAGTGGTGAAAACCGTGCAATCGAAGCGGCTAAAAAGGCCATTTCAAGTCCGCTCCTTGAAACATCGATCGTCGGTGCGCAGGGTGTCCTCATGAATATTACAGGCGGAGAATCCCTCTCGCTGTTCGAAGCTCAGGAAGCAGCGGATATTGTACAGGATGCCGCTGATGAAGATGTGAATATGATATTCGGTACAGTGATCAACCCTGAACTTGAAGATGAAATCGTGGTTACGGTAATCGCGACCGGTTTCAACGAAAAATCCGTGAACAGGACTCCTGAAAGAGAAGAAAAAAGGGATTCTGTTTCATATCCGAGCTCCCAGAGAGTCGACGATACACCGCCGTCACGACCGGCGCGTGAAATGGACAGAAGCACTCCGGAAACGAAAGATGATGATTACGAAGTGCCGACATTCCTTAGAAACCGTTCAAGACGCAGACGATAGAATAGAACTTAAGTCAGAAGGGCGAGCCTTTCTGACTTATTTTTTGAGGTGTGACGCTAATGGATCTTGAAAATCACCGCCACTATGTCGGTTTTGAAAATCATGAAATACTGATGGGGTACACAAAACGGACAGGCGGCCGGAGCAATTACCCTGCGGACAGCTTCAACATGGCACTTTACATCGGTGATGACGACAGTAATGTCCATGCACACCAGGATACACTGGGCCGGGAAATCGGCTTTCTGCCTGAGAACTGGGTACTTCCCATACAGAAACACGGCAGGAACATCCGGGAGGTGGAAAAGCGGTGTGCAGGTATGAATGTCAGGCGGCTGACCGGCGACCTTCATGATGTGGACGGTATATATACATATGATTCCGGTCTTCTGCTTACCATGAACTATGCCGATTGCATACCGGTCTATATGTGGAGCAGGAAAAACAGCTTTACTGCCCTGGCCCATGCCGGATGGCGGGGGACATCACACAATATAACGGGCAGGATGGCTGAATCTTATGACGGCGACCCCGCCGACCTGGAAGTTGTCATCGGTGTGGGTATCAACGGTCACTGTTATACTGTGGGTGGTGCGGTCATCAATGCATTGGAAGCAGCCGGCCTGCCCAAAGAAGCCGTCGAGTCGCATCAGGACGGTTTTGATCTTGATCTGAAGGCTGTGAACCGTCATCAGGCAATCATGGCGGGGGTGGGCGCCGATTCGGTGCATGTCACTGAAATCGGAACTGAAGATACAGAGAGGTTCTTCTCTTATCGTCTGGAGTCGGGCGTTACAGGACGGGCCCTTGCATTCATCGGGAGGAAATAGATAAATGATCAGAGAGAATTACACACATATCAAAGAAGAGACGGGCGATGATGCGACCATCATTGCCGTGACAAAATATCATACTGTCGAAGAGACTCTGGAAGCGTATGATGCAGGCATCCGGGATTTCGGCGAAAACCGCCCGGAAGGCTTCCTCGAGAAGAGGAAGGCACTGCCTGAAGATGCAGCGGTGCACTTCATCGGCACACTGCAGTCACGTAAAGTAAAACTGGTTGCGGGCGACCTTTACTATCTGCATTCGCTTGACCGTGAGTCTGTCGCCAAAAAAATTGAACAATACAGTGATCATACTGTAAAATGTTTTATACAAGTCAATGTCTCCGGCGAAGATTCAAAGCACGGACTCGCTCCTGAGGATGTTCCGGCATTTCTCGACGTTCTCAGAAACTATACAAAGATTGAAGTCATCGGCCTGATGACCATGGCACCGAACACTGAAGACAGACCGCTGATACATGATGTTTTCAAGAGGCTTTCTGAGCTGAAAGGGAAACTTTCGGAGAAAAACGGCGGCAACATCCAGATCTGTGAGCTCAGCATGGGAATGAGCAATGACTATGACATTGCACTCCAGTATGGTGCGACCTTCGTCCGGATCGGCAGCAAAATTATGGGAAGCAGGTGAACGCCATGGCCATCAAAAAATTTTTAAAAGATATGTTCGTAGTGGAATACGAAGAAGATGTCCCGGCAGAAACTCAGGAGCCGGAGCAAAAGAAACCCGGGGCAAATCCCAAGGTGACCAGTTTTGAGCAATCAGCCAAAAAACGGCCTGCACCGGTGGAAACTGAAAAAGATGGGAATAAGAAGGGGCCGGAGCTGCAGGAGGGAAAAGACAAAAAGATGTCGGAAGGCATCCGGAATCCGAAAAGAAGGAAATCAGCTGCAGGGCGCCAGGAGAAAAACAAGGGCATAATCAGGAACGAGAAGGAGACGAAACTGATGACGGCAGAAGCGAGCAATACGAAAGTTTGTCTTTTCGAACCAAGGGTTTTTTCAGAAACACAGGATATTGCCGATGAGCTGAAGGCTGAACGTGCAGCGCTGGTTAATTTATCCAAAGTGGACCACAGCCCGAAGAAGCGCATTGTCGATTTTCTGAGTGGAACGGTATATGCGCTTGACGGCGACATTCAGAAAGTCGGAAGCGACATCTTCCTGTGCACTCCCAACAGTGTAGGTGTAGAAGGGGAAATCAGTGGACAGAAAGACCACTCAGAAGAAATTTAAGGAGAGTTATTTTGGATAATCATTTAATCATTGAAATACTTTTGTTTATAAGGAATTTCATCAATACAATATTCCCCATCTTCACATGGGGGCTGATCATATACATTTTGAGTTCGTGGCTGCCGGCGCTGCGTGAATCCTCGTTCGGTCAGATACTTGGAAAAATCTATGAGCCGATACTGGAACCGGTCAGGAATCTGATCCCGCCTCTCGGCGGGATGCTGGACCTTTCCCCGATCGTCCTGCTTATCGGGCTGAGATTATTCCAAAGCGGCCTGAACTCCATTTTCCAGGCGATCATCACAGCACTGGTCTGAACCGAATATGAGATATGGGCGCCCGGGACGGATGCATGTCATAAATGCTGTCTCCCCGGGCGTCCATATTTTATATGCATTACGAGTATTACAGTAAGATGACGGAGGATGAATGATGAAAGATGTCTATCAGCATTTCAGAAAAGAAGAGCATGATAAGATTACGATGCTGAACGGTAAATTTGAAATGGCGGAAAGGGATTACTACCCTGTCCTACTGGACTTCCTTGACCCGCGGGAACGGAAGATTGTACGCAGCATCGCAGGTTCGTATCCCGACCTGAGAGTGGAATTCTACGGCGGCGGTACAGGAGAACGGGAGCGGAAGCGGGCGATGATAATCCCCGGGATGCTTGAAGTGGCTAAAGATGACTTTGAAGTGCTTGTATTTGAGATCGGTTATCCCGAAAAATTCGTCACGCTTACCCACCGCAATGTGCTGGGTGCTGTCATGAATGTAGGACTCGACCGGTCCCTCATCGGTGATATCATAACTGGGCAGAGAATCCAGCTCGCAGTCGCAGAGCCCTACGCTCCGTTGTTCAGGGAGACGCTCGGCAGGATAAAGAATGCCCCGGTGACCCTCACCGAAATCCCCCATGAATCATTCATGGACGCTGTGGATGACGCAAGGAGCCGGACCATACTGTCGTCATCGTTCAGATTGGATACCGTACTCTCCGAAGTAATCAACGAGGGGAGATCAAAATCCAAGAGCCGTGTGGAGAAAGGCAAAGTGAAGGTGAATCATTCGATTGTTACCGAGCCATCGTTTATAATGGAAACCGGCGATATCGTATCGGTGAGGCACTTCGGCCGTTTTGTCATCGATTCCCTGATTGCAGAAACCAGGAAGGGAAAGTACCGTATTCTGGTTAGACTGTACAGAGACGGGTAAACACAAGTTGAGGTGAAGGATATGGACAGAGAAGAAGCGGTGAACAGGAAGTTCGCAACAGTATACCGTGGATTGGATGAAAAAGAGGTGCGCGACCATCTGAAAAGGCTGCAGGATGAGATTGAATCCCGCGATGAGAAAATCAAACAGCTTGAAGGACTGCTTGATGACCGCGAGGAGAACCTGAACAGTTTCAGAAGCGTCGAAACGAGCATCAACGAGGCGATCCTCACTGCCCAGCGTGCAGGGGATGAGACTAAACGCGTTGCCAGTGACCGTGCTGAAGAGATAGTTGCTGGTGCTGCTGCCGAACGCGAACGCATCATTGAGGATGCGATGTCACGCGCCCGTCATATAGCGTCACAGACAGAGGATATGAAACGGCAATCCAAAGTTTTCAGGGCGAGGTTTAAAATGCTTGTCGAAGCGCAGCTCGATCTTCTTAAATCGGAGGAATGGGACTATCTCCTCGATTTTGAGCAGAATCAGGCACAACGGCTGGACGGCATGAAGGACAGCCAGCCGGAATCCGGCGAATGACATATTGACGGATTGTCAAATATTTAGCATAATAATAGTATTGTTAGACATGCAGGCGTCATTGAGTGATACCAGCGACCGGGGGATGGTGAGAGCTCCGGCTTAGGGTGACGATGCTGATATCACTAATGATGTACTTCAATATACTGGACAAGTGGACTCATGGCGTGGGTCAATAAGGGTGGTACCGCGGATATTCATTCGCCCCTGTTGAAACACGGCCCGGGTCCTTTTTTAATGACAATACACTTGAAAAGGAGTTAGGAAAATGGACTACAAAGACACATTGCTGATGCCGAAGACGAAATTCAAGATGCGCGGCGGCCTTGTCAATAAAGAACCTCAGATGCAGGAAGAGTGGCGTGAGAGCAGCCTGTATGAAAAGAAACTGAAACAGAACGAGGGCAACACGCCATACGTGCTTCATGACGGCCCGCCGTATGCGAATGGCTCGCTCCATATGGGGCATGCCCTGAACAAGATCATCAAGGACATCATCATCAGGAACAAGCAGATGCGTGGTTTCTATGCCCCGTATGTTCCCGGGTGGGACACTCATGGTCTGCCGATAGAGCAGGCGCTGACAAACAAAGGAGTGGACCGCAAAAGCATGTCCATCGAGGAATTCAGGAACAAATGCATCGAATTTGCAAATACACAGATCGACCAGCAGCGCGAAGGGTTCAAGCGCATGGGAATCGACGGTGAATGGGACAATCCGTATCTGACGTATAAGCCGGAATTTGAAGCGGCACAGGTCCGGGTATTAAAAGATATGGTCGGAAAGGGACTGATCTACAAAGGGAAAAAGCCGATCTACTGGTCTCCCGTAAGTGAATCTTCTCTCGCTGAAGCTGAACTTGAATATAAGGACAAGCGTTCACCATCCATCTATGTCACATTCGATGTGGAAGATGGAAAAGGCGTGGTGGACCCGGGAGTCAAAATCGTCATCTGGACAACGACTCCATGGACAATCCCTTCCAACCTTGGCATTGCAGTCCATCCTGAACTGAACTATGTACAGTTCAACTATGAAGGGGACGAATATATTGTAGCGGAAGGGCTCCTGGATGCCTACTGCGAGGATGCAGACCTCGATAAGGACAAAGTTACACGCACGAAGGAATTCAAAGGCTCAGAACTTGAGTATATGACGGCAAAACATCCGCTTTTCGACCGGGCAAGTCTTGTGGTCCTCGGTGATCATGTCACACTCGAGGGCGGGACAGGCTGTGTCCATACGGCACCGGGACACGGTGACGATGACTTCGTCATCGGCCAGAAATATGAACTTGGTGTACTAAGCCCGGTCGATGACAAAGGTGTGTTCACAGATGAAGCGGGCAAATATGAAGGGCTTTTCTATGACAAGGCCAACAAAGTCATCACAGAAGATCTCGAAGCAGCCGGTGCACTTGTGAAAATGAACTTCATCACGCACTCCTATCCACACGACTGGAGATCGAAGACGCCCGTCATCTTCCGTGCGACACCTCAGTGGTTCGCTTCAATCAAAAATGTACGCCAGGATATCATCAACGCCCTTGATGATACGAAATTCCAGGTGGAATGGAACCGCAGGCGCATGTCGAACATGATCAAAAACCGGGGTGACTGGGTGATTTCACGTCAACGTGTATGGGGAGTGCCGCTGCCATTCTTCTATGCAGAAAATGGAGAGGAGATCGTCGACACCGGAGTCATTGAACATGTTGCTTCACTGTTCGAAGAGCACGGTTCGAACATTTGGTTCGAATGGGACGCAAAAGAGCTGCTGCCGGAAGGGTTCACGCATCAAGGCTCACCGAACGGCGAATTCACAAAAGAGACGGATATCATGGATGTATGGTTCGATTCCGGCTCCACACACCGTGGTGTGCTCGCAACACGTGATTATCTGACATACCCTGCAGATCTTTATTTCGAAGGTTCCGACCAGTACCGCGGATGGTTCAACTCCTCGATCATCACGAGCGTGGCGACAAAGGGTATTGCCCCTTACAAGGAGCTTCTGAGCCATGGATTCGTCATGGACGGCCAGGGCAGGAAGATGTCCAAATCCGTAGGGAACGTGATACTGCCTGAGAAAGTGATGAAACAGATGGGGGCGGATATCATCCGTCTGTGGGTAATGTCATCAGACTTCGAAGAGGATGTGAGAATTTCAGATGATATCCTCAAGCAGGTTTCCGAAGTGTACCGCAAGGTCAGGAACACGTTCAGGTTCCTGCTCGGGAACGTGGCAGACTTCAATCCGTCTGAAGATGCAATCCAGTATGACGATATGATGGAAGTCGACCAGTTCATGTATCAGCGCTTCAATGAGATGATCAATCTGATGCGCGGCTGTTATGAAAGATATGATTATGTATCCATGTACCAGGCACTCCAGAATTACATCAACGTCGACCTGTCCAACTTCTATCTGGACTACGGCAAGGACATCCTCTACATTGAGCAGGAGGATGCGCATATCAGGCGAAGCATGCAGACTGTCCTGTATAAGATTGTGACGGAACTCAACAGGCTTCTTGCACCGGTACTCGTGCATACGGCAGAAGAGATCCACCAGCACACACCGCATGTGGAAAAGGAAAGTGTCCACCTGGAGTATCTGCCGGAAGAAGCGGATGTTGACGAAGCACTTGTTCTGAAGTGGAAGAATTTCATGGCAGTCCGCGATGATGTATTCAAAGCACTTGAAGTGGCAAGGAATGAAAAAGTGATTGGTAAATCACTCGAGGCTAAAGTGTATGTGACAAGTCCTGAAGGACTCGACTTTACTGATATCAACGGCAGCCTTGAACAGCTGTTCATCGTATCCCAGGTCGAAGTTGCGGACGCACTTCCTGACGGCATTGAATATGATAATGTCACTGTCAAAGTGGAGCATGCGGAAGGCACACGCTGTGAGCGCTGCTGGAACTATTCCACGGCAGAGTCCATCAATGAAGGCGACGATGATATCTGTCCGAGATGCCGCAGTGTTGTCGATGCACTTTAGGAGGGACCCATGAAAAGCTACAGAATCATACCGATGGCCCTCATTGCCGCATTTCTGATCGGTCTGGATCAGCTGACCAAATTTCTGGTTGTCACCCGTATGGAGGAAGGTGAATCCATCCCGATCCTCGGCAAATACTTTGCAATCACTTCCCACCGTAACAGCGGTGCCGCCTGGGGAATGCTCCAGGGTCAGATGATCTTCTTCTATATCATAACGGTGGTCGTACTTGCCATTCTGGTCTATGTATATATCAGGGAGGCAAAGGGTAATTTGTTGTTGCAGTCTGCAATCGTGATGCTCATCGCCGGTTCACTCGGCAATTTCATCGACCGCATTCTGTTCCAGGAAGTAGTGGATTTCGTTGATGTACTCCTGATCTTCTACGACTTTCCGATCTTCAATGTTGCTGACAGCGCACTGACTGTCGGTGTCGTCCTGATGATTGTTGAATTCTTCTTTATGGGAAAAGGTGAAAAAGATGCAGGAAATTAAAGTTACCCAGACGGGGGACGGTCTCAGGATAGACCGTTTCCTTGCAGAAATCGTACCGGATACTTCCCGCAGTGACATGCAGGGGCGTATCAAAGATGGCATAGTACTTGTTAACGGGAGCACTGTGAAACCGAACTACAGGGTAAAGGTGGATGATATGGTGACGGTGGACGAGCGGGAGCTTGTCGAAAGCGACATCGTCCCTGAAGACCTCGGTCTTGATATCGTCTATGAAGATGATCATGTGGCCGTAGTGTACAAGCCGCGCGGCATGGTGGTGCATCCCGCCGCCGGACACACTTCCGGCACGCTTGTCAACGGCCTGATGCACCAGCTGGACAACCTGTCCGGCATCAACGGTGAACTAAGACCGGGCATTGTGCACCGGATAGACAAGGATACGAGCGGGCTGCTCATGGTCGCAAAAGACGATGTGACACACCGGGCACTTGTCGATCAGCTTGTGGATAAATCGGTGACGCGCAGATATACTGCGCTGGTCCATGGCGTGATTCCCCATGACAAGGGGACAATCGAGGCACCGATCGGCAGAAATCCGAAAGAGCGCCAGGCAATGGCCGTAGTGGACGATGGCAAGGAGGCGGTGACGCATTTTAACGTCATCGACCGCTTCGATGATTTTACTCTGGTGGAATGCATACTCGAGACCGGCCGCACCCATCAGATCCGTGTCCACATGAAATATATCGGATATCCCCTTGCCGGGGACCCGAAGTACGGACAGCGGAAAACGCTTGATACAGGTGGGCAGATGCTTCATGCCGGCACCATCGGTTTCATCCATCCCGCCACGGATGAGTACATGGAATTTACATCGCCGCTGCCGGATGAATTCGAGGATATCATTTCCGGTCTTGAACACAAATCCTGATAAATCCTTGACTTTGGAATTCGTTAGGCATAGACTGTTATAGAAAAGTAAATAAAAAATGTCTTTAAATGGAGTCCCGTGAGGCTCCAAAGGCATGATATGGACGGATGTAGGCGGCCCGCGGGCCGGACTGCAGGTTTTTTGGATACGTGTATACTCATGTCTTTGGACATGAGTATTTTTTTATTACAAAAAATCGGATAGGAGACAAGAGAAATGAAAAAGAGGACGATTCTGGATGAAGCACAGATCACAAGATCGCTGACGCGCATATCCCATGAGATACTGGAGCGGAATAAAGGGACAGAGGGGCTCGTATTCCTCGGGGTCAAAACGAGAGGAGAGTTCCTGGCCGACCGGCTTCAGAAGAAAGTCGAGGAGATAGACGGCGTCACGATTCCGACAGGCACACTGGATATTACAGCCTACCGGGATGACAAGGAGCCTGATACCGATGCACTGGAGGATGCGATGGACATCGATGTCCTGCTTGACGGCAGACATGTGATCATCGTCGATGACGTGCTCTATACAGGCCGCACCATCAGGGCGGCGATGGATGCGATACTGAACCAGGTGCGGCCATCGAAAATATCCCTTGCAGTCCTGATCGACCGCGGCCACAGGGAGCTGCCGATCCGGGCGGATTATGCCGGGAAGAATATTCCGACGGCACGCGACGAAAAGATAAGCGTCAATCTGGAAGAATACGATGATGTGAACGAAGTGGTCATCAGCGAATAACGGGGGGTCCTGTATGGAAGAGAAAGTGGAAAATGAAGAAATGTATGATAGGACGATTGAACCCGTCCTCGACGTCGGAGAGCGGCCCAAAGCCAGCCAGTGGCTGCTCCTGAGCTCACAGCATCTGTTTGCCATGTTCGGTGCGACAGTGCTCGTGCCGTTTCTGACCGGGCTGCCTGTCTCAGCTGCACTCATTGCGAGCGGTGTCGGCACGCTGCTCTACATAATGATCACGAAAGGGCAGATTCCTGCCTACCTGGGTTCAAGCTTTGCGTTCATCCTGCCGATTACGATTGCGCTCGGCGCGAACAGTCTCGGTGAAGTACTTACGGCATTGTTTGCGAGCGGAGTGCTGTATGTCCTCATCGGTCTTGTTATCAAAATGTTCGGTGTCAGATGGCTGATGCATCTGCTGCCGCCGGTGGTCGTCGGCCCAGTCATTATGGTCATCGGCCTCGGTCTTGCTCCCGTGGCTGTGGATATGGCGATGTATACGGATTCCGGCAACCAGGAAGGCTACAGCATGACCTATATATTCGTCGCTTTCGTCACGCTCACCATCACGATACTCGCAAGCGTTTTCCTGCGCGGTGTCCTCGGTCTGATACCGATACTGATCGGAATCATCGGCGGGTACATCACAGCAGTGGCCGTGGGCATAGTGGACTTTAAGCAGATAATGGAAACCGGCTGGTTCCATCTGCCGGATGTATACATGCCGTTTGCTTCATATGAGCCCTCAGTCAACCCCGGTCTTCTCGCAGTCATGCTGCCGATCGTCTTTGTAACGGTCAGTGAGCATATCGGCCATCAGGTTGTCATCAACAAAGTTGTCGGCAGGAATTTCTTCAAGAATCCGGGGCTGCACCGCTCACTGATCGGTGATGGTGTGGCGACGATGTTCGCAGGCATAATCGGCGGACCGCCGACAACGACTTACGGGGAAAACATCGGGGTGCTGGCAATAACGAGGATATTCAGTGTCTGGGTCATCGGCGGGGCTGCTGTTCTTGCAATCGTACTCGGTTTTGTCGGCAAGTTCACCGCTGTCGTACAGAGCATACCGTCGCCGGTGATGGGCGGTGTTTCCATACTGCTGTTCGGCATCATCGCAGCAAGCGGACTCAGAATGCTGATCGATGCACAGATCGACCTTGATTCCAAACGGAATCTGAGCATCGTATCCGTCATATTGGTCATCGGCATAGGAAAGGCACATCTCGATTTCACGATTGGTGACATCCCCTTCAATCTTGAAGGGATGGCGCTTGCAGCACTCGCAGGTATCATACTGAATGCAATTCTGCCAGACGACAAGGAGGAACCGGTAACCCATGGATAATTTGTTTTCGATGGAACATCTGGATGAGGAGGGGGTCATGCGCCTCATCCGAAGGGCACTTGAAATGAAATCCGGCAATTATAAGCCTTATCAGAAACCGAAATACATCGCAAATCTTTTCTTTGAAGATTCGACGCGGACAAAGACGAGTTTCGAGATGGCCGAACTGAAGATGAATGTCACATCGATTCCCTTCGATGTGAACTACAGTTCGGTTTCAAAAGGGGAGACGCTCTACGACACATGCAAGACGCTCGAATCACTCGGTGCGGACGCACTGGTCATCCGCCACTCTGAAACAGAGTATTACGGACAGCTTACGGGTCTCGGCATCCCAGTGATAAATGCCGGTGACGGCAGCGGGTCCCATCCGACACAGTCGCTGCTCGACCTGATGACGATATATGAACGGTTCGGCACTTTCCGCGGTCTCAATATCGTCATCGCGGGGGACATCGTCCACAGCCGGGTTGCCCACAGCAACCAGCAGGCGCTCGAGCGGCTCGGGGCGGATGTCCGGTTCGCAGCACCGCCCGAGTGGGTCGACCATGACGCGGGGGCACCATACACGGAACTTGATGAGGCGGTCGGAAATGCGGACGTCATCATGCTGCTCCGGGTACAGCACGAGCGGCATGATGTCGCAGCGAAGTTTACCAAGGAGGACTATAACCGGGAGTATGGCATGAACCTCACGCGGTACGGCCGCATGAAGGAAGGCGCAATCATCATGCATCCCGCCCCGGTCAACCGGGGAGTGGAGATATCGGAAGAACTTGTTGAAAGCGAAAGATCGGTCATTTTTGAACAGATGAAGAATGGTGTTTTTGCACGTATGAGTGTACTACAGGAAATTCTGGGGAGTGTTGAATAAATGAGTCTGCTTTTGAAAAATGGAATGATACTGGAACAAGGCGAAAAAGTGAAAAAAGATATACTTATCGAAAACGGCATGATTGCCCGCATGGATGAAAGGATTGGAACGGAGGCAGAAGAGACACTCGACCTTGGAGGTAAACTTATCACTCCGGGACTCGTGGATGTCCACGTCCATCTCCGTGAGCCGGGCGGCGAACACAAGGAAACGATAGAGACGGGGACACTTGCTGCAGCAAGGGGCGGATTCACCGCCGTGTGCCCGATGCCGAACACACGGCCTGTACCGGATACTGTGGAAACGATGCACAGGATCAAGCAGCGGATCAGGGAGACGGCACACGTCAAAGTGCTGCCCTATGCCTCGATCACCACACGCCAGCTCGGCCGTGAACTGGTAGATTTTGAAGGGCTCAGGGAAGCGGGTGCATTCGCATTCACCGACGACGGTGTCGGTGTACAGAATGCGGATATGATGCTCCAGGCAATGTATAAAGGTGCAGAAACAGGCATGCCGATCGTCGCCCACACCGAAGAGAACACGCTGATACACGGTGGCAGCATACATGAGGGGAAAACAAGTGAGAAACTTGGTATACAGGGCATTCCGGCAGTGACTGAATCCGTCCATATCGCACGGGACGTACTGCTCGCAGAAGAGGCGGGCTGCCACTATCACGTGTGTCATGTGAGTACAAAGGAAAGTGTGCGCATAATCCGGGACGCCAAGCGGGCGGGCATCAATGTGACAGCGGAAGTCACACCGCACCATCTTGTCCTGGACGATACGGACATTGTTGACAAAGACCCGAACTTCAAGATGAATCCACCGCTCAGGGCGCCGGAAGACCGCAAGGCTCTCATCGAAGGGCTGCTTGACGGCACAATCGACTGCATCGCGACAGACCATGCACCGCATGCCGAAGATGAGAAGGCGGTGGGCATAGAAACGGCGCCGTTCGGCATCACAGGCAGTGAAAATGCCTTCCAGCTCCTTTATACGAAACTTGTAAAAACCGGGGTGTTTACACTGGGACAGCTGGTGGACTTGCTGACAGTCAGGCCGTCTGAAGTTTTCGGTCTCGGCATGGGTGTCCTCGCAGAGGGCCGGGCTGCGGATATTACTGTAATTGATCTTGAGAAGCAGTACGTTCTGGACAAAAATGAATTCTACAGCAAGGCGAGGAATACGCCATTTCACGGAGAACAGCTCGAAGCGGACATCTACATGACAATTGTCGACGGAAACGTGGCATACAAGGAGGAAAAATAATGCTTACAGAGAAAAGATATCTGGTACTTGAAGACGGTACCGTTTATGAAGGATACAGATTCGGAAGCGATCGCACTGCAGAAGGTGAACTGGTGTTCAATACGGCCATGACAGGTGCACAGGAAATCATTACAGACCTGTCGTATACCGACCAGATCATAACATTCAGCTACCCGCTGATCGGCAACACAGGAGTGAACACCGAGGATAGTGAAACGCTTGTCCCTTCGGCAAGAGGAGTTGTCGTAAGGGAAGCGTGCAGTGAGCCTTCGAATTTCCGTGCGTCTGAATCACTGGATTCTTTTCTCAGAAGGCACAACATCCCGGGAATCAGCGGTGTGGATACGAGGAGTATCACGAGGAAGATCAGGAATAAGGGGGTCATGAAAGCTGTCATGACCGATGAGGAAAACCATGAGGAACTGGTCGAACTGCTTCAGAATTCAAGCTTCAGGACGGATCAGGTGAAGCGCGTCTCCACCAGAGCGCCGTACATTTCAAGCGGTCCGGGTAAACGCGTGATACTCATCGACTACGGAAAAAAAGAGAATATCGTAAGATCTCTAAATACATTTGGATGTGACGTCACAGTCGTTCCGCATGACACCACAGCGGAGGATATTCTGAGAATGAAGCCTGATGGTGTAATGCTGTCAAACGGCCCGGGCAACCCGGAAGATGTGGGGTCAGGCATCAGGACAGTGAAAAATCTCATCGGCAGGGTGCCTTTATTCGGCATATGCCTCGGTCATCAGCTCATCGGGCTTGCGTGCGGCGCGAAGACCTTCAAGATGAAATTCGGGCACAGGGGCAGCAACCAGCCGGTCATCAATCATAGAACGGGCAGAGTCGAGATCACTTCACAGAACCATGGCTTCGCAATCGATGCCGACTCGCTGCAGAGCACCGGCCTTGAAATCACGCACACTGCACTGAACGACAGGACAGTCGAAGGTATCAGACATGTGAAGCATCCGGTATTCTCAGTCCAGCACCACCCGGAAGCATCTGCAGGACCACATGATTCAGAATATCTTTTCGGAGAATTCGTAAAAATGATGGAAACAAAGAAGGAGGCTAATAATGCCTAAACGTACAGACATCCAAACGATCATGGTAATAGGCAGCGGTCCGATCATCATCGGTCAGGCAGCAGAATTCGACTACGCAGGCACACAGGCCTGTCTCGCGCTCAGGGAAGAGGGCTACCGCGTCATTCTCGTAAACTCGAACCCTGCGACGATCATGACGGATAAGGAGATTGCCGATGTGGTCTACATAGAACCTCTGACGACGGATTTCCTATCCCGGATCATCCGCAAGGAACAGCCGGATGCCCTCCTGCCGACGCTCGGCGGTCAGGTAGGCCTGAACATGGCTGTTGAACTTGACAGGCTCGGCGTTCTCGAAGAGAACAGTGTCGAACTGCTCGGGACGAAACTTGATTCCATCAAACAGGCGGAGGACCGCGATCTGTTCAGGACACTCATGAATCAGATGGAGATCCCGGTGCCGGAATCGGATATCATCAACACGATAGAGCAGGCTTATGACTTTGCAGGGAAGGTGGGCTATCCGTTCATCGTCCGTCCGGCGTTCACGATGGGCGGCACAGGCGGGGGCATATGCTACAACGAAGATGACCTCAGGGAAATCGTTGCAAACGGATTGAAATATTCGCCGGTCAGCCAATGCCTGGTCGAAAAGTCCATAGCCGGCTTCAAGGAAATAGAATATGAGGTGATGAGGGATTCGAATGATAACGCCATCGTCGTATGTAACATGGAAAACATCGACCCTGTCGGTATCCATACCGGCGACTCCATCGTCGTTGCCCCGACGCAGACGCTGACTGATAAGGAAAATCAGATGCTGCGCGATGTATCACTGGATGTCATCCGCGAGCTCGGCATCGAAGGCGGCTGTAACGTGCAGCTCGCACTCGACCCGCATTCATTCGACTACTATATCATCGAAGTGAACCCGAGAGTCTCAAGATCATCCGCGCTGGCATCGAAGGCGACGGGCTATCCGATCGCAAAGCTTGCCGCCAAGATCGCAGTTGGACTGACGCTGGATGAGATGATCAATCCGGTGACGGAAACGAGCTATGCCGCCTTTGAACCGTCAATCGACTATGTGGTATCGAAAATCCCGCGCTTCCCGTTCGACAAGTTTGCCAAAGGCGAACGAAAACTCGGGACACAGATGAAGGCGACCGGTGAAGTAATGGCCATCGGCCGTACTTATGAGGAGTCACTCTTAAAGGCGATCCGTTCCCTTGAATACGGAGTGCATCATCTCGGTCTGCCGAACGGGGACGAGTTTGAACTGGACTATATCATACGCATGATAGAGGCGCAGAGTGACGAAAGGCTGTTCTATATCGGCGAGGCTCTGAGGCGCGGGGTTTCCATGGAGGAAATACATGAATGGACCAGAATCGACATGTTCTTTTTGAGGAAGTTCCAGCATATCATTGATATTGAACATGAACTGAAAGAGAATAACGGCTCGGTACCTCATCTGAAATGGGCGAAGGAGTACGGATTCAGCGACAGGGTCATCGCGCACCGCTGGAGCATTGAAAAATCGGAAGTGTTCAGTATGCGCAGGAAGAACGGCATAATGCCTGTCTATAAGATGGTGGATACATGCGCTGCGGAATTTGAATCGGCTACTCCATATTTCTACGGTACGTATGAGTTGGAAAATGAATCCGTGAGAAGTGACAGGAAAAAGATCCTGGTGCTCGGCAGCGGGCCGATCCGCATTGGACAGGGAGTGGAGTTCGACTATGCGACAGTCCATGCCGTATGGGCCATACAGGAAGCGGGATACGAGGCGATCATCGTCAACAACAATCCAGAAACCGTATCGACGGACTTTTCAATCTCCGACAAACTTTATTTCGAACCCCTGACGCATGAAGATGTGATGAACATCATCGAACATGAACAGCCTGAAGGCGTGGTTGTCCAGTTTGGCGGCCAGACGGCGATCAATCTGGCTGATAAGCTGGAGGAGGACGGTGTGAAAATTCTCGGTACGACACTCGATGATCTTGACAGGGCGGAGAACAGGAAACGCTTCGAACAGCTGCTGCATGACATAAATGTCCCACAGCCGCTCGGAAAGACAGCGACCAATGAAGAAGAGGCGCTCGGGAATGCAGAATACATCGGCTATCCGGTACTGGTGCGTCCAAGCTATGTGCTGGGCGGACGTGCAATGGAAATCGTCTATAACGAAGCGGAACTGAAAAACTACATGAGGGATGCCGTCAAGGCTTCTCCGGAACATCCAGTGCTGATCGACCGCTATCTGACGGGCAAGGAGATCGAGGTGGATGCCATCAGTGACGGTGAGAAAGTGATCATTCCGGGCATCATGGAGCATATCGAACGGGCGGGGGTCCACTCCGGCGACTCCATCGCTGTCTATCCGCCGGTCACGCTCTCCGACAGTGAAATCGATACGCTCAGGGAGTATACAGAGAGGCTGGCGCTCGGCTTGAATACGGTTGGGCTGATCAATATACAGTTCGTACTTTCAGATGGCGAAATCTATGTGCTGGAAGTCAACCCGAGAGCGAGCCGTACGGTACCCTTCATGAGCAAGATCACTGAAATACCGATGGCAAACCTTGCAATGAAAGCCATTCTCGGTGTGAAACTCGAAGAAACCGGATTCCAGCCCGGGCTTGCACCGTTCAGGGAAGGCTATCATGTCAAAGCACCTGTGTTCAGTTTCAGCAAGCTGAAAAACGTCGATATTACACTTGGTCCGGAAATGAAATCGACCGGTGAGGTCATGGGTAAAGATATGAGTCTGAACAAGGCGCTCTTCAAGGGTCTTGTCGCAAGCGGACTTGAAGTGAAAGACCACGGTACCGTCCTGTTCACTGTGGCGGACAAAGATAAGGAAGAAGCGGTGGAGCTCGCCCGGAGGCTCTCCCAGTGCGGCTACAGACTGATGGCGACAGAAGGTACCGGCAGGGTTCTGAAGGAACACGGCATTTCATTCATCACAGTGGACAAAGTGGGAGCCGGGCAGACCAGCCTGCTGCGCGCAATACAGAGCGGCAGTGTGCAGATTGTTGTCAACACGATGACAAAAGGCAAGCAGGTGGAACGCGATGGCTTCCGCATCAGGAGGGAATCCGTGGAAAACGGCATACCGTGCCTGACATCCCTCGATACGGCACGGACGCTTGTGGAAGTGATTGAAAGCATGACATTCAATATGGAAAAAATGTAGGTGACGGAATGAAAAGTCTGATGAACATTAAAAGCCAGAACCAGATTGCAGATCACATATATGAAATGGTGCTGGAAGGCCCCATCACTTCCGGCATGAAAACCCCCGGCCAGTTTGTGCATGTACGCGTGGCAGACTCGACCGAGCACGTACTGAGACGGCCGATCTCCATTGCGGACATCGACCATGACAATTCACAGTTTACGATCGTCTACCGCGCTGAAGGCGCGGGGACGGGGAAAATGTCAGAGCTCGGGGCAGGGGATACACTGGATATCCTCTCCCCGCTCGGCAACGGCTATCCGCTTGAGGAAAACAGACATGTTCTGATCATAGGCGGCGGAATCGGTGTACCGCCTTTATATGAACTGTCGAAGCAGCTGAATGCGATGGGAGTCAGAACGACGCATGTGCTCGGCTTCAACTCAAAGAAAGATGTCTTCTACGAAAGCAGATTCAAGTCACTCGGGGAAACCCATGTGGCGACGGCGGACGGCTCATATGGCACCGAAGGGTTCGTCACCGATGTCATCAGGGATCTCAAAGATGATTATGACCTGTTTTACGCATGCGGTCCAAAAGTCATGCTGAAAGTACTGTCGGAAACGTTGGATCTCGACGGATACATCTCGCTCGAGGAACGCATGGGATGCGGTTTCGGCGTATGCTATGCATGCGTGTGCGAAACAACAGATGGTGACTACATCAAACTGTGTACCGAAGGGCCGGTATTCAAAAAAGGGGAGATTGTCCTGTGAACAGTGAAAGACTTAATATCAGCCTGCCCGGGCTCGACCTGAAAAACCCGGTCATGCCGGCGTCCGGCTGCTTCAGTTTCGGAGAGGAATTTTCAAATCTGTATGATCTGTCACGTCTTGGCGCCATCATGATCAAAGCGGCGACACATGAGCCGAGGACCGGCAACCCGACCCCGCGTGTAGCGGAGACTTCAAGCGGCATGCTCAATGCCATCGGGCTTCAGAATCCGGGGGTGGATCATATAATAGAACATGAGCTTGTGTATCTTGAGCAGTTCGACGTGCCCGTCATTGCCAATGTGGCCGGCACTGCAATCGAGGACTACAGGATCGTTGCAGACAGGATTTCCAGGGCCGGCAATGTCAGGGCTCTCGAACTCAATATCTCCTGCCCCAATGTAAAGGAGGGCGGCATCCAGTTCGGCACCGATCCTGAGACGGCACGACGCCTTGTGTCCGCTGTGAAAGAAGTCTCGGATGTGCCGGTATACGTGAAGCTGTCGCCGAATGTAACGGATATCACAGCCATGGCAAAAAGCGTGGCTGATGCTGCGGACGGTCTGACGATGATCAACACACTTGTCGGAATGCGGCTCGGACGTGACGGCAGACCGATCATTTCAAACATTACAGGAGGATTGAGCGGGCCGGCAATAAAACCCGTCAGCCTGAACATGATATATCAGGTGAGGCAGCATCTGCCCGATATTCCCATCATCGGAATGGGCGGCATTGCGGATACTGATGATATACTGGACTACATTTCCGTCGGAGCGGATGCGGTCGCTATCGGCACGATGAACTTCACCAATCCGTATATATGTCCGGAACTGATCAGTGATCTGGACCGGAGAGTGGAAGAAATGGGACTTGCCCACCTGCATGACATAAAGGGCAGGGCCTATAAGACACTGCAGGGGAGTGATTTTCAGTGAACAGACCAATCATAGCACTTGATTTTGGCACGACGCAGGAAGTGAAATACTTCCTGGAGCGGTTCAGCGAGCCGCTTTTCGTCAAAGTCGGAATGGAACTCTATTTGCAGAACGGGCCGGATATCATCAGGGAAATCAGGGAGATGGGGCATGACATCTTCCTTGACCTGAAGCTTTATGATATTCCGAATACGGTCGCAAAAGCCATGGCCGGGCTCGCAAAGCTTGATGTACGGATGACGAATGTGCACGCCCAGGGCGGCACCGTAATGATGCAGCGCGCACTTGAAGCATTCAAAACGGGCAACCCGGATGGTATGCTGATTGCGGTCACACAGCTGACCTCGATGGGTGAAGACAATGTGAAAGATGAGCAGAAGTCTGTCCTCACGCTGGAAGACAGTGTGAAAAACTATGCCGGACTTGCACGTGCGGCAGGCCTTGACGGTGTCGTTTCGTCACCGCTTGAAGCAGAAATGATCCATGCGCACTGCGGCGGGGATTTCCTGACGGTCACACCCGGCATCAGACTGCAGCAGGACGCGAAGGATGACCAGGTCCGTATCGTCACACCGGCCGCTGCAAACAGGCTCGGCACCGACTACATCGTGGTCGGCCGGTCGATTACACAGGCAAAGGATCCTGTTGAGAAATACAGGATGATAAAAGAAATGTGGGAAAGCGGGGACGAATTGTCATGAAGGAAAGAATAGCGGAAATACTTCTGGATATAAATGCGGTGGAGCTCAGGCCGGATGATCCATTCACATGGTCTAGCGGAATCGTTTCGCCGATATATTGCGACAACAGGAAAGTCATCGGTGATGTTCATGCCCGCTCAGAGATTGCGGATGCATTTACAGAACTGATCCGGGAACATGCACCGGAGGTGGAAGTGATTGCAGGCACTTCCACTGCAGGCATACCACACGCTGCCTATATCAGCGAGCGCATGAATCTGCCGATGTGCTATGTACGCGGCTCCAGGAAAAAACACGGCAAAGGCAACCAGATAGAAGGTGCCGATGTGTCCGGCAGGAAAGTGGTCGTCATCGAAGACCTGATTTCAACGGGCGGTTCCAGCCTGGAGGCAGTCTCGGCACTTAAGGAGAACGGTGCTGAGTTGATGGGTGTATTCGCGATCTTCACCTATGGCATCAAAAAAGCGGACGATGCGTTTGAAGCCGCAGGAGCAGCCTTTCATACATTGAGCGGCCTCGATGCACTTCTTGATGTCAGCACGAAAAAAGGGACATTGGATGAAACGAAGAAGCAGACTGTCATCGATTTCAAGAACAGACTGTAAATGAAAAAGCGGTTCAGAAAAAGTATTTAAAAGTGATATATAAGATAAAACCCGTACGTCAGTTTTCCCGGAGCATCTGACGTACGGGTGATTTTTCTATAGATATTTTTGTTTAAATATCTTTTGGGGATATAGATATCCTAAACACCGAAGATCATATCATTGATGATCTTGGCTTCCTGTTCGATCTGTGTGCTGTCAAGTGATACATAGAGCTTTATTTTGGGTTCAGTACCCGAAGGTCTGAGTGCAATCCAGCCGTCTTTGAAATGGAGTTTGATTACATTGGCTTCGGGCGTGTCGATATCTTGACTGTTGCCGGCGCTGTCGATCCGCCTGCCGAGGAGGAAATCTTCGGTCAGAATGACTTCCCGTCTGCCGATCTCTTTCGGCGTGTTCCTTCTGAACTGGCTCATGATCTCATCGATGTTTTCACGGCCTTCTGTACCTTCGAATGTATGGCTGTACAGGACTTCCATGATCCGTCCGTGTGCATCGTATATATCCTCCAGCTGATCGACGAGCGTCCGCCCCTCATTTTTAAGCCCGGCTGCCATGGATATGATGTACGGCACCACCTGGACGGCATCCTTATCCCTGACGAATGGTTCGAGCAGATAGCCGTAGCTCTCCTCAAACCCGAGCACGAATTGCTTATCCTCCTCATTTTCCAAAGACTTTATCTGTTCGCCGATATATTTGAAGCCGGTCAGCACTTCGATCATTTCTCCGCCGGCAGCTTCTGTGATTTTACGGCCAAGATCACTTGTCACGATGGATTTTATGGCTACAGGTGTTTTCCCCCTTTTTTCCTTCATGCGCTGATCCAGCAATAAAATTCCCAGCTGATTGCCGTTTAAGTGTACATAGCTGTCTTCATGCCTGACAATCACGCCCATCCTGTCTGCATCAGGATCTGTGGCAATCAGCAGATCTGCCCCCGTCTCACGTCCCAGCACCTTCGAGTATTCGAATGCCTCCGGGCTTTCAGGGTTCGGAGAAGCTGTGGTCGGGAAGTCACCGTCGGGCACACACTGTTCAGTCACAAGCGAGTAGTTATTAAAACCGAGAGACTCGAGCAGTTCCGGGACGACGGGCACGCTTGTGCCATGCAGGCTGGAGAACACGATGGAAAGTTCCGATTCAGGGATGATACCGATGAAATCAGTGACATGCTTTTTGTAACTCTTTTCCATTTCATCTGATACATACTGGATGATTCCTTCCTCGAGACCTTCTTTGAACGGTTTGCTTTTGATTGAGAACACATCTTCGACCGCGTTGATCTTTTCACTGAGGGCGGCAGCCGGCGCATCAATCAGCTGTGCGCCGTCCGGTCCGTATACCTTGATGCCGTTGTACTCGGGCGGATTATGGCTTGCCGTGATCATTACCCCGATGGAAGCCCCGTAGCCACGTACGAAAAATGAAAGCTCGGGTGTCGAAGTGTACTGCTTTGTCACTTTGACAGAAATACCATTGTGCGCAAGGACCGCAGCCATTGTCTGTGAAAATTCGGCAGAGAAATGTCTTGTGTCATAGCCGATCACAACAACCGGATCAGATTCATCCTTCAATGAATGCGCGAGACCGAGGGCGACCTTTTCGACAGTATAGCGGTTCAGGCGGTTTGGACCGAGCCCGATTTTCCCTCTGATGCCTGCAGTTCCGAACGACAGGGTGGCGGCAAATGCATCATCTTTATCATCTGTATCCAATGCCTCATATCTTTTCGGGTCTATGAAACTTCCGTTTATGTGGTCTTCCCATTGTTTTCTATCCATTCAATCCACGCTCCTCAATATTTATATATTCACTGCCTGATTTTACAAGGATGACAACTTCGTAACCTTTCATATAAAAATTATTTCTATAGACGGCTTTATCCGTATTCCGCTGATTGGAAATCCTGACTGCGAATGCTTCATCGCTTTCAAAGGAAAGTTCCGCAGATGCCTCCGTCGGGTTGATCAGAATCATAAAATCACTGTCGCCGTATCTGATTCTGGCACCGAATACCTGAGGCATGCGTTCGAATGAAAGGAGGGTCACCGCTTTTTCCACCGTCTCTCGGTCTTTCAGCCTGAACACCGGTTCAGTCTTCCTGAATGCAATGAGGGACTTTACAAATTCAATATTATCCTGGTATTTGGCACGGCGGTTCCAGTCCATCCTGTTCAGCATGTCGCTCAGGTTGTAAGTATTGCCGTGACCGAATTTGGTCCGGAAGAATTCCTGCCCGGCATGCAGAAAAGGGGTGCCAAATGACAGAAGCACGAGCGCCGTGGCAAGCTGATGCTGGCTTTCAAGCACATACTGACGTTTACCGGAGGAATACCTCAGACGATCATACAGTGTATGGTTGTCATGGACCTCAACGTAATTGATGCTCATGTCTGCAGAAAATTCTTTGAAAGAACCGGTGAACATTTTGCGGATTTCATCCAGACCGGCCCCTTCACCATTTACATACCCTCTTGCACTCAGATCAAAATTATTGCCTTTGACTGCATCCCTGAAACGATCATTGAAGAAATGTATGGACTTGAGGCGGTCTCCGGCGGCGGGCAGTGTCTTTTTTGATTGATCCAGCGCGGTCGGAAGATCCCAGCCTTCACCGAGCAGAAATATTTCACGGTCCTGATTTTTGGCAATTTCTGCGACACCCTGCATCGTTTCTACATCGATTGCGCCCATCAGATCGAACCTGAAGCCATCCACCCGGTAATGATCGAGCCAGAACGAGATGGTATCGTGGATGAACCGTCTTGCCATCAGCTTTTCAGAAGCGAAATCATTTCCCACCCCTGTACCGTTTGACAGGGAAAGGTCAGCATTATGCCTGAAATAGTAGCCGGGAACGAGCTTTTCAAAACTGGAATCCCCGACATCGTAAACGTGGTTGAGTACTACGTCAAGGATGACTTTCATGCCGTTTTCATGCACAGCCTTCACCAGTTCCTTTAATTCGAGCACCCGAATCAGCGGATTGTTTGGGTCTGTGGCGTAGCTGCCTTCGGGTACCATGAAAAACTTCGGGTCGTATCCCCAGTTATAGCTTTTTGAAGCATTCAGTTCATCGACGGTAAGAAAGTCGTTTACAGGCATAAACTCGATATGGGTGACGCCGAGCTCCTTCAAATAGTTGAGACCGCTCGAAAGCCCATGTTTTGTAAAGGCATATTCAGCCATGCCGGAATACTTTCCCCGATATTCTTTTTTAACACCGCTGTTCGGGTGGGTTGTCATATCCCGTATGTGTATTTCGTAGATGATGGCCTCCTCATTCCGGATTTCGGGAACGGGATGTTCTCCGAAACCGGGGTCAACCCGCTCGAAATCAATCACCATGGCCTCACGGGAGTTCGCTGACACGCCTTTCACATAGGGGTCGATGACGAAATGCGTCACATCGTTATGATGGACTTCATAGTGGTAGTGATGCCCGTGGCAGTCTGAATGGATTGTGATTTCGAAATAGCCGCCTTTCTTATCCATTTCCCACGGTTCGTGCTCGAGCAGCAGCCGGCAGCTGACTGCCGTCGGTGCAAACACCCTGAACACCGTATGCGTTCTCGCGTAAGTGGCGCCCATTTCTACATCGGTCGAATACTTCATATCGAAATCGATGGAATGTATATACGTTCCATTGAGCAGCGGATACATTCTCCCGTCATGTTCAATATATGCATATGCATCGAGATCGATATCTTTTTTAAATTTAATGCGGATATATCCAGCTGAAACCGATGCACTTTCTTTTTCAACAATGGTTTCATTCTGAATCAGGTTCATGTCTTCATGATTCAATTCATGACCGTCAAAAGGTCTGACCGTAATTTCATCAGATGAGTCAAGGTAGGCTCTGAGCATAGTTCCCTCCATGTTCCTTTTCAGGCAGAATATTGTTAAGCGAAATGATAAAAAAGTATTAATTTTTTGAAAATTTTGATAGAATTATATTAACCTGGATATTTTCCTTCTGAACAGTTGTATATTTATAAAGAAGGGGATAACTACATTATAACCGAAAGAGGTGGATTTTTTGAGCAAAGATGACTTTGATGTGGACAAATATCTTTTCCATCAGGGAAGTCATTACAATGCCTATGAATTTCTGGGTGCCCATCCTGATACAAATGGAAGAATACGTTTCATTACATGGGCGCCGAAAGCGGATCACGTACAGCTCGCGTGTGACCTGAATGATTATACAGGCAGGGGGATGGACTTTGAACGGCTGGGAGAAAACGGCCTGTGGATTTTCAGAAGCGGGGAATTGTCCGTCGGTGATACTTATAAATACAGAATCCATTTTGACGGGACTTCCCATCTCAAGTCAGACCCCTACGGCCGTTATCATGAAAAGCGTCCGGCTACCGCAAGCATCATCTATGCGGATGAATTTGAATTTACAGATGATGACTGGCTGCAACGGCGCAGAAGCTCGAATATATACCGGTCGCCGATAAACATATATGAAATGCATCTGGGAACGTGGATGAAACACCCTGTCAGCGACACAGAGGGGCTTACAGACGATGAACTGACCGACCTTGCCAGTTATTCCTACAGGGAAGCAGCAGAGGTGCTGATCCCCTACCTCAGGGAGATGGAGTACACCCATGTTGAATTTCTTCCGCTTACAGAACACCCCTTTGATCTCTCGTGGGGATACCAGGTGACGGGATACTTCTCTGCGACAAGCCGCTACGGGGATCCGGGGGGGCTGAAATTCCTGATCAATGAACTGCACAGGGCGGAGATCGGCGTGATCGTGGATTATGTTCCAGCCCATTTTTGCAGGGATGACCATGGTCTGCGCCTGTTTGACGGAACGCCGACCTATGAACATCCCGATCCGCACATTGCGGATAAAAGGCAGTGGGGCACGCTGACATTCGACTACGGGCGCCCGGAGATCCAGTCATTCCTCATATCGGCAGCGATGTTCTGGTTCAGGGAATTCCATGTGGACGGACTCCGCATAGATGCGGTACACAGCATGATCGATCTGAACTTTGAAAACCATGAACCACACGAGAAGATCTACAACAGTGACGGTACGGACGTGAACAAAGCAGGTGTGGGTTTCCTGAAAAAGCTCAATACGGCAGTTTTCGACTACGATGAATCACTGCTCATGATGGCGGAGGATTCCTCGGATACACCGATGGTGACCTTTCCTGTTGATGCCGGCGGTCTCGGTTTCAACTTCAAATGGGACCTTGGCTGGATGCATGACAGGCTCTCCTATATGGACAAGGACTTCAGCCACAGGGACTACTTCCACAACCGTATGACATTCTCACTTGCCTATAAATACAATGAAAACTATGTACTGCCACTGTCACATGATGAAGTGGTCCACGGGAAAAAATCCATTGTCGGAAAGATGTACGGCGACCAGTGGCAGCAGTTTGCCCAGGCACGCCTCCTGTACGGCAGCCAGATGTCGGAGCCGGGCAAGCAGCTTTTATTCATGGGACAGGAAATCGGCATGTATCATGAATGGAAAGACAAAGAGCAGGTCGACTGGCATCTGCTGGACTATCCCTATCACCGGACACTGAAAAAGTATGTACAGTCCATGAACCGGCTCTACAGGGATAATCCCGAATTCTACAGGGCGGATTATGATCCGGAGGGCTTCAGATGGCTCGTCGTCGATGACAGGGAGCATTCTGTCTTCAGCTATACAAGACGGGCGGGGACAGCATTCAAAGTCTGCATCCTGAACTACAGGCCGGATGTCTACCATGATTTTAAGATTCCTGTGCCGTCTCCGGGGACGTACAGGGAAATATTCAACAGTGACAGCACAGGATTTTCCGGTTCCGGTGTAACCAATCCCGGCCGCCATTTCAGCTTCGATGAACATCACATCAGGGAAAGCCAGCATATAAGGGTGACGGTGGCACCCCTGGCATTCCAGGTGTTTGAAATAGAAAAAAATTCAGATGGGGGTATTTAATATGACGTCCAAAGTTGTAGCGATGCTTTTGGCCGGGGGTAAGGGAACGAGGCTTGGGGAATTGACGAAAGGCCTTGCAAAACCGGCGGTCCCGTTCGGCGGAAAGTACAGGATCATCGACTTTACGATGAGCAATCTGGCCAACTCTGATATTTCGACGGTTGGCGTGGTGGTCCAGTACTCCCCGCTCATACTCAATAAACACATCGGTATCGGCAAGCCGTGGGGCCTGGAGAGGCAGACCGGCGGTGTCAGTGTGCTTGCTCCCTTCTCTGACAGGGACGGCGGTTCATGGTTTTCCGGGACAGCGGATGCAATCGTCAAAAATTTGAATTATGTCGAACAGTTTGAACCGGATGAGCTGCTGATCCTGAGCGGTGACCATGTGTATCAGATGGATTATACGGAAATGCTCGACTTCCACAGGGCAAAGGAGGCGGATGCGACAATCTCCGTCATTGAAGTACCGATGGAGGAAGCGAACCGTTTTGGCATTCTGAATACCAATGAAGACCTCAGCATATACGAATTTGATGAGAAGCCCGAACATCCGAAAAACAATCTTGCCTCGATGGGAATCTATATTTTCAAATGGGATGTCATAAGGCCGTATCTGCTCGAGGATGAAAAGGATGAATCGAGCGATCATGATTTCGGCAAGGACCTCATTCCGAAACTGCTTGCTGATGAGAGGCGTTTATTTGCGTACAGGTTCAAGGGTTACTGGAAGGATGTTGGAACTGTCGCCAGCTACTGGGAAGCGAACATGGATCTCCTTAAAGAGGATTTCCAGACGCTGCTGATGTCCAAAACATGGGCGACATATCCGAATGAAGAGAACAGACCGCCTGAGTATATAGGAGAGACTGCTGAGATTACCAATTCGCTGATTTCCTCCGGTTCGTTCATAGAGGGCCGGATCGAAGATTCAGTCCTGTTCATAGGTGTGGTGACAGAAGAGGGTGCGGTAGTGGAATCCTCGATTATACTGCCTGATGCCGTGATCGGGAAGAACGTCGTACTGGAGCGCGTTATCGTGACCACCGGTCTCAAAATACCGGATGGGACGGTTGTGCGGGCGGACAGCGATGAGCCCGTTGTATTGAGTGCAGGCACTTTGGGAGACTATTTGCATAAGGGAGGCGAAAGAAATGAATAGAGATGTCCTTGGACTGGTGAATCTTCAGGCGGAGCAGGGTGATCTGGATGAACTGACATATTTCAGAAGCGGGGGGTCTGTGCCGTTCATGGGAAGGTACCGGCTGATCGATTTTGCACTGACGAACATGTCCCACTCGGGTATAAAGACTGTCGGTGTATTCGCAGGCAATAAATTCAGGTCGCTGCTCGACCATCTGAACCGCAAGGAGGATTTCGGTTTCGAAGGCAGGAATTCAAGGATATTCATTCTGCCGCCGGACTGGAACGATCCTTCCGATATTTCGGAAGGGGACCTGAAGCACTTCCATAATCATTGGGATCTGTTTGGCCGTTTCGAAGGCGATCATGTCATGGTTTCAGGCTCGCAGTTCATTACGAATGCCAATTGCAATGACGCAATCCGGTATCACAAGGAGCAGGATAATGATATCACTTTCGTCTCAGAAAGGCGGCCGCAGGATAATATACCGGGCGCACCAATGCTGAAACTGCTGACAGAAGGGGACAGACTTACCGGTTTTAACAATGACAGGGATAACAACCACATCTACACAGACATGTTCATCATCAAAAAGCAGGTCCTGCTTGACATAGTCCGATACTGCATCGACAACTACAAGCCGAACCTGTTCCACAACGGCATCCGTGAGCAGCTGGACCGGTTCCAAACAGGCTATTTTGACATTGAAGGGTCAACCTATTATTTCCATACTGTCCAGGCGTACTTCAAAAACAGCATGTCGCTGCTCGGCAAGGAGAGGTACCGTGATTTCTTCCATGGTGAAAACTTTGTGAAAACGAAGGTCAGTACGAATCCGCCGGCTCTGTACAAGAAGGGAAGTGATGTGAAATCTTCAATTGTTGCAAACGGGGTAATGATCGAAGGGACGGTGGAGTCCTCGGTCATTTCCAGAAATGCCACGATTGAAGAGGGGGCTACCGTCAAAAACTCAGTGGTTTTTGCGAATTGTACAATCGGCCGGGGCGCCTATCTGGAAAATGTGATACTGGACAAAGATGTCACTATTGCAGAAGACCGTAAACTCGTCGGTTCTGAAGATAAACCGTACATTGTTGCGAAGCGGTCCACGATTTAAAAGAGGGAGGCGGTCGTTACATGAAACGTGTGCTTTTTGCAGCGAGTGAGTGCACTCCGTTTATAAAATCCGGGGGGCTGGCGGATGTCGCCGGCAGTCTGCCCCAGGCGCTGGCAGGGCAGGGGATGGAAGTTTCTGTCATACTGCCGCTCTATAAGGAGATAATAGAGTCAGGTTACCGCCCCGATATGGAGGAAATCATTATCTTCAATACTCCCGTGGGCTGGCGCAACCAGTATACACGCATCCTGAAGCTTAATGACCGGGGCGTCGACTACTTTTTTGTCGACAATGAGTATTATTTCAATCGTGACGGCCTGTACGGCTATGTCGATGACGGGGAACGCTTCATCTTTTTCTCCAATGCAATCATAGAGTTCATGTACCGTACCAAAGAGCATTTCGATGTGCTTCACTGCCATGATTGGCAGACTGGTGCCGCAGTAGCGATCGGCAGTATAAAACGCCCGCATCCCGGCATGAAGACAGTCTATACAATCCATAACATAAAATACCAGGGGTGGTTCGAGCATTCCGGGTTCGGGGAAATGCTGAATCTCGGCATGGAACATTTTGCAGGTTTTGAGTGGCATGGGATGATGAACATGATGAAGGCGGCGATCTATCATGCGGACATCATAACGACGGTTTCCGATACTTATGCAGGTGAAATCCTCACCCCATTTTTCGGAGAGGGGCTGGAATCGGTGCTTACCGGCAGGCGGGACGATCTCTACGGTATCGTCAATGGTCTGGATATCCTGGATTATGATCCACTCGCGGACCCTGCCATCGTCTCCCGTTTCAAATCTTCACGCGCCGCCAAACTGGTGAATAAGACTGCCATGCAGGAGGCACTTGGATTCAAAGTGGATGAACATATACCAATGTACGGCATTGTCACACGGCTTGTAGCCCAGAAAGGGCTGGATCTCATCAGGCACATCATGCATGAATTTCTCGAATCCGACATTCAGTTAGTCGTTCTTGGGTCCGGTGACGCTGAATATGAGGGGTATTTCAGGTCGCTTGAAGAGCATTTCGCCGGGAAAGTCCACGTCACAGTCGGCTTCAGTGAACCATTCGCCAGACGGATCTATGCTTCGAGTGATTTCTTCATCATGCCGAGTCTTTTTGAACCGTGCGGACTCGGCCAGCTGATTGCGATCCGTTATTTGAGTGCACCAATCGTAAGAGAGACAGGAGGACTGAAAGACACCGTCATACCGTATGACGAATATGACCATACAGGAAACGGCCTGTCGTTTGCCAACTACAATGCGCACGAATTGCTGGACAGGCTCGAGTACAGCCTGGGACTGTACAGTGAACCGGAACACATGGAAGCACTATGCAGGAACATGGCGGCCTCCGACTACAGCTGGGCAGCTTCCGCACAGCTGTATGTGGAACTATATGGTAAGTGAATGCGCGAGCCTCCTCATCGAAAGGGACTTCTATGAAAAGGTGCACTTTGCCTAAATACAAAAAATACGGGCCTTTTGGGTCCGTATTTTTTGATGAATTTTATTTCACTTCCATGCTGTCGACTTTTTTCTTCTCAGGGGTCACGAACACAGTCTGCTGGTCTGTATATGTGACAAACCCGGGTTTGGCTCCGCTGATTTTATGCACATGCCTGATTTCTGTGAAATCGACGGGCACGGATTCGGATTCCTTCGCTTTTGAGAAGTAGGAGGCAAGCATGGCGGCTTCCAGTATATCCTGCTCTTCAATCTGATCCGATGGATGGGTGATGACGACATGCGAACCGGGAATATCTTTTGTATGGAACCACAGATGGTTGTTCTGTGCCTTCCTTGATGTCAGATAATCGTTCTGCTTGTTGTTTTTGCCCACCAATACATCCAGACCGTTGGACGTCCGGAACTGATGCAGCTGTATCTGGCGGTTTTTCCTTTTCCTCCCGCCGTTTTTTCTGGCTTTGATGATGCCCTGTTCATACAGTTCTTCACGGATTTCCCCGACTTCCTCTTCTGTCGTAATCTCTTCCATCTGATGCAGCAGGTTCGAGAAGTATTCCATATCCATACGCGCCTGGTCAAGCTGTCTTGCCGCCTCGCTTTCCCGCTTCTTCAGCTTGTTGTACCTGCTGTAGTATTTCTGGGCATTGTCACTCGGTGAAATATCCGGATCGAGCGGTATGGTGACTTCCCGCTCAGTATAATAGTCGAGTACCGTAACGGAGTCCTCATACGGTTTCACCTGATGCATATAGGCAGTGAGCAGTTCCCCGTATTTCTGGCATACATCCTTCTCTGCCGCTTCCTCGAGGTCGCACTTCAGTTTTTCGATCTTCCGTTCCGTCCGTTCATATTCCCGGCTGATGACATTGAGATAATCATTCGCCTTCTGTTTGATCAGTGCGGTCTGATAGCGGTTGTGATAGTAATGATCTGCAAGTTCGGAGAGCGTATCAAAAGTTTCAGAGGGTTCCCCGAGATGCCGAAGGGGTGTATAATAGAATGTCTCGCTGCCGCCCCCGTCATAAAGAGAGGGACGGATTTCCTCCGCATTGGCAAGCGTCTCCCTGACTGCCGGCACGATGTTCCTGATGTTGAAGTGTCCGGCGTTGTATTCGATTTCCCTGACGAATAAAGGACTGAAGCCTTCGACGGCAGCAAGAATCTGTCTGTTGATCTTGCCGCTGTTGAAATCTATGCGTGAAGGCAGTTTTTCTATCTCCTCCGTCTGCGGGTTGAGCTTTTCTGCCGTCGGGGGCGCCTGGTAGGTGAATCCCGGCATGATTGTGCGGGCATTGTTGTTCGGTGTCAGATGCTTGATGCCTTCCAATATATTATATTGCTCATCGGTCACGATGATGTTCGAGTGCCTGCCCATGATTTCGAGGATGAGTATGCGGCCGGCATCATCCCCGATTTCATTGCGGGTGTGGATATGGAACTCAACGCGGCGGTCGTTGCCAATCTGCCTGATCTCTTTGATGATGCCGCCTTCGATGTGTTTTCTCGCGACACGCAGGAACATTGGCGGGTCGAACGGAAATTCATATTTCTGTTTTGTCAGATGAAAACGTGCATACATCGGGTGCGCACTGATCAGGAGATGATGATTTTCCCGCTGCGAGCGTATTTTGAGCACAAGGGATGTATCATCCATCTGCTGAATTTTGTTGATCTTGCCTTTTTCCAATATTGAAAGTTCGTCAGTGAGTGCATGAACGAAGTTGCCGTCAAATGCCATTGGCTGTTCCTCCTGTATTATTGCTATTCTGTATTTTAACATGAAATGGGTGAGTTTGGTCTGTGCAGTGATTTTATGATGAATTTCAGATGAATATATGGTACATTAAGAGATAATCACAAATAGAAAGGTTACGTGTTATGACTTCAGAAAAGGGACTTCTAATTGTTCTTTCCGGACCGTCCGGCGTCGGCAAAGGTACCGTGAGAAAGGCGATTTTCGATCATCCGGATACGGATTTCAAGTACTCGATTTCAATGACAACAAGACAGAGGCGTGAAGGGGAAGTGGACGGCATCGACTATTTCTTTAAGACAAAGGAAGAGTTCGAGTCGCTCATCGAACAGGACAAGTTTATCGAGTATGCCGAGTATGTCGGCAATTACTACGGGACCCCTGTAGAATATGTGGAGCAGACAATGGCGGATGGACATGATGTATTCCTGGAAATTGAAGTCGAAGGTGCAAAACAGGTCAGGGAAAAATTCCCGGAGGCACTGTTCATCTTCCTTGCGCCACCGAATCTTACACAGCTGGAGGAACGGCTTGTCAACCGCGGTACGGATTCACCGGATATCATCAGACATCGGATAGAAGAGGCCAAACGTGAGCTGAAACTCATGAACCTGTATGATTATGTAGTGGTGAACGATGATGTCGATGCCGCCCGCCAGCGTGTCCAATGCATCGTGGAAGCTTCCCATATGAGGCGTGCACGTGTCGAATCTAAATTAAGAATGTTGCTGGAGGTTAATAATTAATGCTTTACCCACCGATCCATGAACTGAAAAAGAACGTCGATTCCAAATATCTCGTCGTGACAATGGCTGCCAAACGCGCACGCCACCTGCAGGATGAACCCGAAGACCTGATACTGGATGAGTATAAGACACTCAAGACTGTAAGCCGTGCATTAGAGGAAATCGCAGAAAACAAAGTGACAGAACAAGGCTAGCTGACAATTCATTGTCAGCTTTTTTTAAAGAGGTGAGGACATGGCAAATATTGTAATAGGTGTGACAGGCGGAATCGCCGCCTATAAAGCAATCGATCTTACGAGTAAACTGATACAGTCAGGACATGAAGTCCGTGTCGTGCTCACGGAAAATGCACTAGAATTCGTGACGCCCCTTGCCTTTCAGGCAATCGGGCGCAATCATGTGTACACCAACACATTCAAAGAGGAGGATCCTTCCGTCATCTCGCATATAAAAATCGGAGAATGGGCGGATGTCATCGTTGTTGTCCCGGTCACTGCAAATACAATCGGCAAGCTGGCGAACGGGATTTATGACAATATGCTGCTCAATGTGCTTGCTGCGAACACGAAACCTGTCATCATGGCCCCTGCCATGAATGTGCATATGTACAACCAGCCGGCAGTCCGGCGCAATATAGAAGTGCTGATGCGGGAGGGCTATCATTTCATCGATGCAGAATCGGGCTTCCTTGCCTGCGGCTACAATGCAAAGGGCAGGATGGCCAACGTCCCTGAAATAAAAGGCTATATAGAGGATATGCTCAGTGTCGGAAAGACACTTGCGGACAAGAAAGTACTCATCACGGCAGGGCCGACGCAGGAGGCCATTGACCCGATCCGCTATCTCACCAATCATTCCAGCGGCAAGATGGGGTATGCGATCGCTGAAGCGGCCTCTGCGCGCGGCGCGGATGTCATACTCATTTCAGGGCCGGTCAACCTCACCGCGCCGCCAGGTGTGACAGTGATCGATGTGGAGTCGACTGCGGAAATGTTCGAGGCGGTCAAAGACCATATGGATGCGGATCTTGGCATTTTCACCGCTGCGGTCAGCGATTTCACACCATGTGACGTACAGGATTCCAAAATGAAGAAATCAAAAGGTAACGATGAACTGTCCATTGAACTGAAAAAGACGCAGGACATTCTACAATACGCTGGGGACCATAAAGGGGATATGTTCGTCGTGGGCTTCGCTGCGGAAACTGACAATGTGCGCAGTTATGCCGCAGCTAAGCTGGAAAAGAAAAACGCAGACTGTATCGTCATGAATGATGTATCGGACAAAGAGATAGGGATGAACAGTGATGATAACGAGGTCATCATGCTGTTCAGCGACGGTTTTGAACAGCCTTATCCGAAGATGGACAAACAGACGCTCGGCGCCGAAATCATCGGGACGATCATCAAGAGGTGGCAGGATTGATGTTTGCTTCAGTCATAGTTGATGTACCGAGCAAAAGTGTCAACCAGGTCTTCGATTACAGGATACCGGAAGGCATGCAGGACATCGTCAAAGTGGGGCACAGAGTCCTCGTGCCGTTCGGCCGCCGGACGATACAGGGATATGTGATGAACATAAAAGATAGTGCGGATTTCGATCCATCCAAGATAAAGCCGATTACAAGGACGCTTGATATCGAGCCGGTACTAACCGAAGAGATGATCGTGATTGCGAAATATCTGGCGGAATATTACGTCGACCAGTATATCAGTGTCATAGAGACCATCCTCCCTGCCGCGCTGAAGGCGAATTACAAAAAGATCATACGTCTCACTGCTGATGACAGGGAAGCGGAACAGGCGCTCTCATCACTTGGTTTTTCCAATGAGGTGGAAACGGGCCGCCTCACCGCGGAACAGCTGAGTGTCCTGCGTCCTCACCTGAAATCCGGCGCACTCGCTGAAGAGACGGTGATAAGCCAGCACACCCGCAAAAAGACGGCGCTTGGTGTTTATTCGCTGAAAGTGCCGGAACCGAACCTGGGACGGGCTAAAAAGCAGGTTGAACTGCTTGAGCGGATCGATATGTCATCCGGCCCCGTGCTGGTCAGAGAGCTCACCGAAGAAGGCTATTCGAACGCCATGGTGAACACGCTCTACAAAAAAGGGCTCATCGATAAAGTGGACGTCGAAGTTGAACGCGATCCCTACTCCGGCCGGATCTTTGAGTATGACCGTCCGAAGGTGCTGAACGGGGAACAGCAGCATGCCTATGATGAAATCACAGCGTCCATGGAGGCGGGGGTTGCCGAAACCTTCCTGCTCCACGGCATTACAGGCAGCGGCAAGACGGAAGTCTACCTGCAGGTCATCCAAAAAGTACTGGAAGAGGGGCAGACGGCAATCATGCTCGTTCCTGAAATCGCACTGACACCGCAGATGGTGAACCGTTTCAAGATGCGTTTCGGCGATGATGTGGCGGTGCTCCACTCCGGTCTTTCCGCCGGTGAGAAATATGATGAATGGCGCAAGATCAAAGAAGGCCGGGCGAGGGTATCCGTCGGCGCACGGAGCAGTGTCTTCGCTCCGTTTGAGGATGTCGGCGCCATCATCATCGATGAAGAGCACGAAACGACTTACAAACAGGGTGACCGGCCGATGTATCACGCGACGGAAGTTGCAAAGTTCAGAAGCCGGCGCCACAGGTGTCCGCTTATCCTCGGCACGGCGACACCGAGTCTGGAAACATATGCAAGAAGCGAAAAAGGGGTCTACAGACGACTTGAGCTGACCGAACGGGCGGGTACGAAGGTGCTGCCCGAAGTCCAGATCGTCGACATGTCGGAAGAGCACCGTACGGGAAACACTTCGATAATATCCACACATCTCCATGACGCGATACAGGACCGGATTGAAAAAGGCGAGCAGACGGTCCTTCTTTTGAACCGGAGGGGCTATTCGAATTTCCAGATATGCCAGAGCTGCGGTCATGTGCCAATGTGCCCGAACTGTGATATATCACTCACATATCATAAGTCCAACAGTTCGCTTCTGTGCCATTACTGCGGCTATGAGTCAGCTGTCAGCAGACAGTGCGACAATTGTTCGGGCACTGATGTGACGTTCCGTGGAACGGGCACGGAGAAAGTGGAGGAGATACTGCGTGACATGTTCGGCACCGATGTCGTCAGGATGGACAATGACACCACACGCCGGAAAGGCATGCACGAGAAGCTGCTGACCCATTTTGAACAGGATGAGATACCGATCCTCCTCGGGACCCAGATGATCGCCAAAGGACTCGACTATCCGAAAGTGACGCTTGTCGGTGTACTGAATGCGGATACGATGCTCAATCTTCCGGACTTCCGGGCGAATGAAAAGACGTTCCAGCTGCTGACCCAGGTATCCGGGCGTGCGGGGCGGCATGAACTGAGCGGTGAGGTCATCTTCCAGACTTACAATCCGTCACACTATGCGATAGAGCTCGCCCGTCACAATGACTACCGCACCTTCTATGAAAAGGAAATGGCATTCCGGCGCATGGCGCGGTATTCGCCGTTCTACTTCCATGTACTGTTCACGATTTCCAGTGAAGATGTGAGGAAGTGCCTGGACGCCACAAGCCATATACACGAAACACTTGCCGGGGCGATGAGCGGGCAGTCAATCATCGTCGGCCCTTCCCCGAGCCCGATAGAACGCATAAACCGCCAGCACCGTTTCCAGATACTGCTGAAGTACAAGCGGGAGCCGGCACTGCTTGACATCCTCACCGCACTGGATGAGGAATATCACGAAAAATACAAGAAGGAAGGCATCTCCCTGAAAATAGATGTCAATCCGCTTGTAATCATGTAGGAGGCACCATTTATGAACGAAACCATCATTTTCATGGGTACACCCGATTTTTCTGTGCCGGTGCTCAGGGCACTGCAAGAGAATCATGGGATCTCCATGGTCATCAGCCAGCCGGACAAGCCTGTGGGGCGAAAACGCGTGCTGACACCGCCGCCCGTTGCAGCTGCAGCAGCAGAGATGGATATCCCCCTCTTCCAGCCTGAGCGGATCAGAGATTCAGGAGCCATTGAAAAAATCAGGGAGATGAATCCCGATCTGATCATTACTGCAGCATATGGCCAGATTCTTCCAAAAGAGCTGCTGGACATACCGCGGCTTGGTGCTGTGAATGTCCATGCCTCACTGCTTCCGCGTCACAGGGGCGGCGCCCCCATCCATCGTGCGATACTGGAAGGGGACCGGGAGACCGGTGTGTCCATAATGTACATGGTTGAAGGACTGGACTCGGGTGACGTCATCAGCCAGAGTGCTGTACAGATCAGCGATGATGATAATACGGGCACACTCCATGACCGTCTGAGCAAAACCGGTGCAAAACTGCTTCTTGAGACACTGCCGTCCATATTGGACAAGACGAATGACCGGACGCCCCAGGACCCGGAGGAGGTGACCGTCAGCCCGAACATCTCAAAAGAAGATGAACGTCTTGACTGGACACGGGATGCGCGCGCCGTGTTCAACCATATACGCGGTCTGTCACCATGGCCGGGTGCATATACGATGCTTGACGACAAGCGTTTTAAAATCTACAGCGCGAACAGGCCTGTGGACAGTATAGCCGGAACGCCCGGCACCATCACTGGCATCACAGAGCGGGGATTCACAGTTGTGTGCGGTGACGGACAGGCTGTGGAAGTGACCGAAGTTCAGCTTTCCGGCAAGAAGAAGGCGGAGGCCCACCATTTTGCAGCAGGCAGACAGAACCTGATCGGCACGATCTTGGGGCAGGTGGATTAGATGAATGTAAGGGAACTTGCACTGGAAGCATATACACGTATTACAGAAGAGGGCGGCTACAGCAACATTGTCCTCAATGACATCATCGGAGAGAATTCACCGGCCCCCTCAGACAGGGGATTATTGACCGAGATCGTCTATGGTACAATTTCAAAGCGTCTTACAATCGAGTTCTATATAAAACCATACATCAAAAAGAAAATCAGGAGCTGGCAGAAAAGTCTTCTGTACCTTTCCGTCTACCAGATTGTATGGCTGGAACGCGTACCGAACTATGCTGTGATCAATGAGGCGGTGGATATCGCCAAATCGATCGGCGGGCCGGGTCATGCCAATGTCATAAACGGCATACTCAGGAACTTCGAACGGAATCCGCTCCGTGACATCAGCAGCGTGAAAAAAGATATTTCACGGCTGTCGATAGAAACGAGCATCCCGCAGTGGATATTGAAGCAGTGGGAGACGCATCACGGACTGGAGGGAGCGGCTGAAATCGCCCGTGCCCTCGACACCCATCCTGGAATGTACATCCGCACGAATACTTCACGCATATCCCGGCCTGAACTCCTTGAAAAATTACAGCTTGACGGTCATGATGTGGAGGAGAGCGGACTGCATGCCGATGCGATCAGAGTGCGCGGCGGCGATATACTGCACTCACCTCTGTACAGTGAAGGCTATTTCAGCATCCAGGATCTGAGCTCGATGCTTGTGAACACCGCCCTTGAACCGGAACCGGACGACACGGTGCTCGACGCATGCAGCGCGCCGGGGGGCAAAGGGTTGCATGCGCTTGAAAAGATGCCTGACGGACATATTGATATGTCGGATATACACGAGCATAAAGTGCCGCTGATCAAAGCCCAGGCAAAACGGCTCGGCCTTACAAATTTCAGTGCATTCCGGGGCGATGCTGCATCTCACGACTATCCGGGGATGTACGACCGTATTATAGTTGATGCACCATGCTCGGGACTCGGCGTGATCAGAAGGAAGCCCGAAATCAGATATGAACGCACAGAACAGGATATAGAGCCGCTTGTAGAACTGCAGCTGGATATACTGAATCACGTTAAAAATTATTTAAAGCCTGGCGGGATACTCGTCTATTCCACATGCACCATCCATCAGATGGAAAATGAGAATGTGGCCTTCACTTTCAAAAAGCAGAATGAAGATATGGAATTCGATCCATTCACCATCGATGCCCTCGGCTTTGAAGGGCCATTCAGACAAATTCTGCCGCAGGAAGCGGGCACCGATGGATTCTTCATCGCCAGGTTCAGGAAGAAGGAAGAGTAATCATGATAGAAAGACCACCTAAAAAAGAGATCAGGGACTACAAACTGCCGGAGTTTGACCAGCCGTCGATCTATTCGCTGTCAAAGGATGAACTGAAAGAGCAGGCGGTGGAATGGGGAGAAGCGGACTACAGGGGAGAGCAGATATTCGAATGGCTCTACATCCACCGTGTGAACCATTTAGATGAAATGCTGAACCTGCCGAAAACTCTCCGCGAAAAGCTTGCCGGGAACTACAACATGGACAGTCTGGAAACCGTGGTGCGGCAGGAAAGCAAAGACGGCACGGTGAAATTTTTATTCCGTTTAAGGGACGGCTATACGATCGAGACCGTCCTGATGCGTCATGACTACGGCAATTCGGTCTGTGTCACAACGCAGGTCGGCTGCCGCATCGGCTGCAGCTTCTGTGCTTCTACGCTGGGCGGATTGAAACGCAACCTTGAAGCGGGAGAAATCGTTTCCCAGGTGCTTCAGATCCAAAAAGCCCTGGATGAAACGGATGAGCGCGTGAGCAGCATCGTCATCATGGGCATCGGGGAGCCGTTTGAGAACTACAACCAGATGATGAAGTTCCTCCGGGTCGTCAATCATGATGACGGTCTGAATATCGGTGCGCGCCATATTACCGTATCGACCAGCGGCATCGTACCCAGGATCTATGATTTTGCAGATGAGGATATCCAAATCAATTTCGCAGTGAGCCTGCATGCTGCAGATAATGAAATACGCAGCAGACTGATGCCGATCAACAGAGCGTACGATATCGACAAGCTGATGGATTCCCTGAAGTACTATCAACAGGTTACAAACCGCAGGATTACATTCGAGTACGGGTTGTTCGGCGGAGTGAATGACCAGCCTCATCATGCAAGGGAACTGAGCGAACTGATAAAGGATCTGAAATGCCATGTCAATCTGATTCCCGTGAACCATGTGCCGGAACGCAATTATGTCCGGACGAGTCGAGACGATATTTTTGAATTTCTTGAAACATTGAACGAATGCGGTGTCAATGCCACTCTCAGACGCGAACAGGGTACCGACATCGATGCAGCATGCGGACAGCTCAGAGCAAAGGAATCAAAAGAAGAGACGGAGGGATGATCCTTGAGAGTAGTTGAAAAGAGCATTTGCGGAAACTTCAGAAGTACAAACGAAGATGTGACCGGGATTTTCCATAATGGTACCGGACAGCTCCTGATCATGGTTTCTGACGGCATGGGCGGCCACCAGTATGGTGACGTGGCCAGTAAATTCGTGCTGGATGAAATTGGTGGAGCATGGAGAGCGGAAAACCTCCTCGATGTGGAGACCGGTGAACAGTACCTGCGCAATCTGGTGATGAAAGTGAACCGCAGCCTGTTCGACTACCAGGAGGAGAACCCGCAGTACCGGGGGATGGGCACGACACTCGTCCTGGCTGCTTTCATAGACGAGACGATCATCGTGCTGAACGTCGGTGATTCAAGGGCATATGTCATGAATCCGAGGTCCATAGAGCAGGTGACGAAGGACCATTCGTTCGTCAACCTGCTGGTGGATGCAGGCGAAATCACAGCCGAAGAAGCCGAAAGGCATCCGAAGAAAAATATCATCACCAAAGCGATGGGAACAGACCGTCTCATACAGGCGGATGTCTTCAGATTGAGGAACAGGCAGTATGACTATCTGATTGTCGCATCCGACGGGCTGACGGATGAAATGGCTACGGATGAAATACACACCCTGACATATGCACCCGGGAAAGATCTGTCCGGCAGGGCTGAAGATATGATCCGCCGGGCGGAGAAAAATGGCTCCACTGATAATATCAGCCTCGTTCTGGCCGATCTGAAGGCGAGTGAATCAGAGTGATAGGAAAAGTGGTATCAGAACGCTATAAAATCATAAAATATCTGGGAGGCGGCATGAGTTCCGTCTATTTAGCGAGTGATATCATCCTGGACCGGGAAGTGGTTGTCAAGCTGATCAAGGTAGACCATCACGACCGTGACAAGTCGAAAGCCCGATTTCAACGCGAAGTGGAAAGTACCATACAGTTGTCCCATCCGAATATTGTAAGTGTGCTGGATGTCGATGAGTCAGACGAATACCATCTTCTGGTTACGGAAGTGGTGAGGGGACCGACGCTGAAAGAGTATATACGCGACAATCACCCGATTCCGCTGGATGAGGCGGTACGGATTGCGGTGATGGTACTCCAGGGCATCAGGCACGCTCATCAGGCGGGCATCATCCACAGGGATATCAAACCCCAGAATATTCTGCTGGATGAACAGCACCGGGTGAAGATCACAGATTTCGGAATTGCCAAGGCCCTGAGCGAAACGCGGATGACGGAGACGAACCAGGTGATGGGCTCTGTACAGTATATTTCCCCCGAACAGGCAAAAGGGCGCCAGACAGATGAACGGACGGACATCTATTCCTTCGGGATCGTCCTTTTCGAACTGCTGTCCGGAAGGCTTCCATTCGAAGGTGAGACACCTGTATCTGTGGCGCTGAAGCACATTTCTGAACCGATGCCCGATATCCTTGAGTACCGCGAGGTGCCCCAGGGGCTGGTCAACATCATTTTGAAATGTACCGAAAAGGATCCATATGACAGGTACAGGCACACAGATGATGTGATACGTGCGATCGGTGAATACAGGGATAATGACACGCCATACACACTTGCAGCTGAGAAAGACGATGAAAATACGCTGGTTACAGCAGCGGTTCAGCCGGCGGAGGCTGGAATCCCATCTGGAGAAGAAGCGGGACAGGAGAAAAAGCCAAAAGGCGGACGCATGTTTTTATTGTGGCTGATTCCGCTGCTCCTTCTGCTGTCTGCAGGCGGTGTGCTTGCATCAGCCTTCTGGCCGGAGCGGACGGTCGCCATGCCTGATTTTGAGGATTCAGCCATGGAGGAAGCAGAGCGTATTCTTGATGAAAACAACCTGGTCAAGGGAGAAGTCACAGAAGAATATGATGATTCCATCGAAGCGGAACATATCATCAGCACTTCCCCGTCCTCAGGCACAGAAATCGAAGAGGGGACGGCTGTGGACTTAGTCATGAGCCTCGGCGAAGAACCGTACGTGATGGAGGACTTCACGGGCGAGAACTACGATGATGTCAGCAATGACATCAATTCGCTTGGTTTCAGCGCAGTGAACATAGAAGAACAGTATGATGAAAGTGATCCGGGGACGATCCTTTCGCAATCCATAGAACCGGAAGATGAAGTGCATCCCGGCGAAGCGACTCTGACACTCACAGTGTCACAGGGGCTCGAACCGGTCGAAGTCGTCGATTATACCGGTGAACCGTATGAAACTGCACATGAACAATTGACTTCCCAGGGCTTCAATGTGGAAACTTCAAATGAGCTTTACAACGAAGACGTGCCGGAGGGCCATATCATCAGCCAGAGTCCGAACTATGGCGATTTCCTGCCAGGCTCGACCATTCAGATGGTTGTATCCCGCGGCCAGGAGCCCGGCGAGAAGCAATACGTACAGAGCATCACGATCCCTTATCTGAAAGAAAAGGCATCGTCCGGGGAGGAAACGGAGGAAGAGCCGTCGGAAGAGGAGTCTTCGGAAAGTGGAAAAGGTGACAGTGAAGAAGATTCTTCCGAAGAAGATTCAAAACCTGAGCCGCAAACTGTTGAAATTTTCATCGAAGACAAGGATAATGACATCAGTACAGTCGCCGACTCTTTTGAAATGACGGAAGAGAGGGAGTACAACATCGATCTGACGATCGAGGAAGGCGGGACGGCATCATACAAAGTTGTGATTGACGGAGAGACTGAAATCGAAGAGGAGATTCCATATTAGTAATTGTTGGCATTAGGTCAATTGATTATATATAATGATATGGATACTGAAAATGGAGGAGAACTTATGGGCACAATTAAGAGAGACAAAGGTCTCGATAATACTCTGAAGGTTATGAAACAGGGGTATCTCTATATCACAAATCAGAGAAAACGCCTTGGCAGTGAGAATATTTTTGAAACAAGGGCACTCGGTGGAAAAAAGATCATCGTCATCAGCGGTAAAGATGCTGCTGAGCTGTTCTATGACAATGATAAGATCGAACGTGCCGGCACTCTGCCAAAACGTGTAGTGAACACGCTGTTTGGTAAAGGGGCAATCCATACAACTACCGGCAAAAAACATATTGACAGAAAAGCACTTTTCATGTCCCTCATGACAGAAGGCAACCTCAAACACTTGAGAGAGCTGACGCGCAACCACTGGTATATGAACACCCAGAAGATGGAGCAGATGGACCGGATAAACATCTACCGCGAGTCCATCGTGCAGCTGACCAAGATCGGTACCAAGTGGGCGGGTGTACAGGCACCTGAAGAAAAAATTGAAGAAATTGCTACTGACATGGACATCATGATCGATTCATTCAAAGGGCTCGGAGGCAAGTTCAAAGGATACAAAGCGTCTGTTGATGCCCGTAAACGTGTCGAGGACTGGCTCGAAGACCAGATCATTGAAACGCGCAAAGGCAAGATCTACCCGCCGGAAGGCACAGCGCTGTATGAATTTGCACATTGGGAAGACTATAAAGGCAACCCTATGGACTCGAGACTGTGCGCTATCGACCTGATGAATACGTTCCGGCCCCTCATCGCCATCAACAGGTTTGTAGCCTTTGGTCTGCTTGCAATGCATGAACATCCGGTCACACGTGAGAAAATCAAGTCTGATGATGACTACGCATATATGTTCTCCCAGGAAGTGAGAAGGTTCTATCCATTTGTACCTTTCCTTCCTGCCAAAGCAAAAACGGATATCCAGTTTGAAGGCCATGCGATCGAGAAGGACACTATGATCGCACTCGACATCTATGGGACGATGCACCGTGAGGACACATTTGAAAATCCGGATGATTTCTATCCTGAACGCTTCAGGGACTGGGACGGCAGCCCGTTCGATCTCATTCCGCAGGGCGGGGGCGATTATTACACAAACCACCGCTGTGCCGGAGAGTGGATGACGATCATCATCATGGAAGAGACGATGAAATATTTCGCCGAGCGAGTGACCTACGATGTGCCTGAACAGGATCTTACAGTAGATCTGAACAGCATTCCGGGTTACGTGAAGAGTGGTTTCATCATTGAAAACCTCCGTGAAGCAGTGGATCGAAAATAATAGGACAGTCTGAAGCAGCACCCGGCAGGTGCTGCTTTTTCCATGAAAAAAGCCGGATTCCATATGGAATCCGGCTTACGTGTCCAAAGCGTCAAATATGATTGACCGGCCCTTCATAGGCAGACATACCGCCCAGCACATTCACTGCCTCGTAACCGTTGTCGAGCAGCTGGTTCTGTACGCTTTCACTGCGCTTACCCGATCTGCAGATGACATAATATTTCTTGTCTTTATCGAGGCTCGCTATGGTGCTCTCGAAGTTCGACATCGGATAATGCACTGCACCCGGGATGAATCCTGTTTCCTCGAGCTCCGGTGTTTCCCTGACATCTATTAGGACATTCCCTTCGTCTCTGACTGCATCGCCTACTTTGCTGATATCAACTGTTTCTGCCATCTTATTACGCCTCCTGATATAGTAATGCCTACATATTTTATCATAAAGAATTAAACTGCTATAATAAAGTAAAACAATCCAAGCAGGGGTGAAGTATGTTAAAAGGAAGAATCATTAAAGCACTGAGCGGTTTTTATTATGTGGAGCATGACGGTGCCGTCTATGAGACCCGGGCGAGAGGAAAGTTCAGAAAGACACAGGAGACGCCGCTTGTGGGGGATTTCGTGACGTTTCAGATAGAAAATGAAAGCGGCGGCTATATCAATGAAATCCATGAACGGAAAAATTCACTCATCCGTCCGCCGGTGGCGAACATCGACCAGCTCCTCGTTACGATGAGCATGAGATCTCCGGATTTCAGCTTCTATCTCCTGGACCGTTTTCTCGCCTATGCAGAGGCCCACGACATGGAGCCTGTCATCGTCATTACAAAAAAGGACCTTGATGATGATCCGGCAAAGCACGATGAGATCACAAAGGTGTATGAAGGCATCTATCCGGTGCATTTCACCGATCAGGAGCATATCGGGGAAGATCTGAAAGGGGTTTTTCGGGACAGGCTGAATGTGCTGGCCGGACAATCCGGGGTGGGGAAGTCGACGCTGCTCAATACGCTTGTGCCGGATCTTGGACTCGTCACGGGTGAGATATCGGGTGCACTGAACCGGGGCAGGCATACAACGCGGCATGTCGAACTCGTCCGTGTTGGCGGCGGATTGATAGCGGATACGCCAGGTTTCAGTACGATCGAATTCACGGATATCGATAAGTACAATATCAAATACTGCTTCCCCGATTTCAATGAGTTCAGTGCATACTGCAAATTCAGGGAATGCTCCCACATCAATGAACCAAAATGTGGTGTGAAAGCTGCTGTTGCTTCCGGGGTGCTTGCCGAAAGCCGTTACAGCAGCTATCTCGCGATCCATCAGGAAATAGAAAACAGAAAAGAGAGGTACTGAACATGGTTAAAATACTTCCCTCGCTGCTCGCGGCGGATTTTACAGCTTTGGGTGAAGATATTGGAAAAATGGAGGATGCAGGTGCTGATATTTTCCATCTCGATATAATGGACGGCCAGTTCGTCCCGAATATTTCATACGGCCTGCCGGTGGCGGCTGCCATCGCAAAAAAGGCATCCATTCCGCTCGATGTCCATCTCATGACGCAGGACCCGGACCAGTTCATCCCCGAATTTGCAGAAATGGGAGTGGATATGGTGTCATTCCACATCGAAGCGACGCCCCACCCGCACCGTGTCATGCAGCTGATTCAGAGCCACGGGATGAAAGCGGGGATAGTACTCAACCCCCACACACCCGCAGACAGCCTCAGCTATCTCCTGCGGGAGGTTGACTATGTGCTGGTCATGACGGTGAACCCCGGATTCGGCGGTCAGAAATTCATTGCTTCGTGCGTGGATAAGATTAAAGCACTCGATGGAATGAGGAAAAAGCATGGATATGATTTTGAAATAGAAGTGGACGGCGGCATCAATGATGAAACGGCCGGAATATGCATAGAGGCAGGCGCCGGACTGCTTGTCAGCGGTTCGCATCTGTTCAGTTCCCCGGACTGGAAGCAGGCTGTCGGTGCACTGAAAGGATAGTTGATATGCACATCAATGTAATAGTACGCGCTGAAGCGGATCGTACGGAGGAAATACTGAAGGGAAGAACCGGAGAGACCTGGGCAGGGGTGGACCACGGTGTGGTGCTGCTGCTTGAGGCCGGGATCGTGCCCGAGTACAGTTACGGCGATTTTGATTCGATTACCGAAGAGGAAAGGGAGTTCATCACCGGGCAGCTGGATATAGACCCTGTGCCCGCCGAAAAGGATGATACGGACCTTGCCCTCTGTCTGGGCGATCTCGTAAAGAAGGGCTACAGTACCATCAGCGTCTTCGGTGCGACGGGAGGCCGGATGGATCATGCCCTTGGTAATATCCAGCTGCTCATGCATGAAGACCTCCGCACCACGGATATAAGGATCATCGACCGGCAGAATGTTATAAGTCTGCTGACCCCGGGTAAGCATGAAGTAATCAGGCAGGAGGGGATGATATATATATCCTTCCTGCCATTTAATGATGAAACCGTACTGTCGCTCGACGGCTTCAAGTATGATCTTGATGAAGAGCCGCTTAAATTCGGCACAACACTTACGATAAGCAACGAATTTATTAAAAATAAAGGGAATGTATATACAGATAGCGATATTCTTATGATACAATCCATAGACTAGCATGAAAGAGGTGATCGGATGATGTTTATGGGCGCAGTTGCCAATGGTCTGGCAATTGTCATCGGAGGACTGCTGGGGCTGATATTCACTTTCATACCCGAACCGATAAAAGATTCAATCATGAAAATTCAGGCGCTTGTCATCATGACACTCGGAATACAGATGGTCGTCCAGGCGGAGGATATCATCGTCACACTCCTCAGCCTGATCATCGGTGTGGTCATAGGGGAAGTGATCCGCCTTGAAGAGCAGCTGAACCGCTTCGGTCACTGGATGGAATTCAAGCTCGGGGATAAGCATGCCGGCAACCTTTCACAGGGGTTTGTCTCGGGTACACTCGTATTCATCGTTGGTGCGATGGCGATTGTCGGCGGGCTCGATGCAGGCCTCAGAGGATCGAATGAAGTGCTGTACACCAAATCTATCATGGATTTCTTCATTGCCATAGTCATGACTACGACCTACGGTCTCGGAGTGATCATTTCCGGAGTGCCGGCGTTCCTGTATGAATCGGGGATCATCGTCTCCGCTTCACAGATTGCCCGACTCATCCCGGAGTATATACTCGATCAGATGATACTCCAGGTGTCGGCGACCGGCGGCGTCATCCTGCTTGCCATCGGTCTGAATATGCTGAACGTGACCAAAATGAGGGTGGGGAACATGATCCCCGCCATCTTCACGGCAATGGCGATGGTTTACATCATAAATATTTTCTGAATCCTGCCCCGGACCGCCGTCCGGGGTTTTTGGCGCTCCTGGTGATATAATAAGGGTATAAAAAATCCATCCGGGATATCCCGGATGGATCGTGTGCGGCATTATACGCGCTGTACTTTGCCGGATTTGAGTGCACGGGCGGAAACCCATACTCTTTTCGGTTTACCGTCAACCATGATTCTTACTTTCTGAAGGTTCGCACCGAAGCTTCTCTTGTTGGCGTTCATAGCGTGTGAACGGTTGTTTCCGGAAGCTGCTTTGCGCCCTGTGAAGTAGCAGACTTTAGACATGCTGTCATCTCCCTTTTATAAAGATTTAAGTAATGATTGATTGCTTTATTCATAGCATACTATAATATAATACATGATTGGAACTTGATTGACAAGTGATTTTATATTCATATGAAAATGGAAAACTGTCGGATTTAGCTTGTATTTACATCATATTTTTGATTATAATTAAATGATGTGTCAGGGGGGAACGATATGACATTGGAAATAAGGAACGATCTGGGCAGTATCGATATTGCGATTGATGTAATCGCAAACATCGCCGGCAATGCCGTAGTGGAGAGCTATGGAGTGGTGGGGATGGCGTCAAAGCACCAGGTGCGCGATGGTTTTGCAGAACTGCTTGGTAAGGAAAATTATGCACGCGGTGTAATCATTGAAAATAATGAAGGAAATCTGGATGTCGACCTGTATATCATCGTCGGATACGGTATCAAAATATCCGAAGTGGCGACGAACGTCCAGTCCACTGTAAAATACAATCTTGAAAAGACACTGGGACTGAATATCAATGCTGTGAATATTTATGTGCAGGGAGTCAGGATCATCAATTCTGAGGATTGATCAGGGAGGATTTACGATAGCAATGAATAAGATAGATGGCAAAATGTTTAAAAATATGATTTTGAGTGGTGCCGAAAATCTCCGGCAGCATGCTGAATATGTGGATTCATTAAACGTCTTCCCTGTCCCGGACGGTGATACGGGCACGAATATGAACCTCTCCATGACTTCCGGAGCGAATGAAGTCGAGGACAAGGACGAAATCCACATCGGAACGATCGGCAAATATTTTTCGAAAGGTCTTCTGATGGGCGCGAGGGGCAATTCCGGCGTCATACTGTCACAGTTGTTCAGAGGTTTTTCAAAAGCGATTGAGCACAAGGATGAAATTGGAGCTCCGGAATTCGCCGATGCACTCGAGGCCGGTGTCAGGACAGCCTATAAGGCAGTCATGAAACCTGTTGAAGGCACAATCCTCACAGTTGCCAAGGATTCAGCTTCCGTGGCAGGAGGAGCCGCAGATGGTGACGACAGTGTCATCAGTATGATGGAGACGGTGATCAAAGAGGCGAAGGCTTCACTCGAGCGTACGCCGGAACTGCTTCCGGTCCTCAAGGAAGTCGGAGTCGTGGATTCCGGCGGCCAGGGACTCGTCTATGTATACGAAGGGTTCCTTGCAGCACTGAAGGGCGAGAAGCTTGAAGCGGTGGGCGCTAAAGTGGATACGGAGAAATTCGTCGAGGATGAACACGAATTCGACGGCTTCATGACAGCCGAAGACATCGAATACGGTTTCTGCACCGAATTCATGGTGCGTTTTGAAGAGGGGAAAAGGGAATTCGACGAGGATGCGTTCCGCAGCGACATGAGTGAATTCGGTGACTCCCTGCTCGTGATCTCCGATGATGAAATCGCCAAAGTCCATGTGCACACTGAAACACCGGGCGAGGCGATGACGTACGGCGCAACGTACGGTGAACTTATCAAGATGAAGATAGAGAACATGCGTGAACAGTTCCGTGCAATTCAGGAGAAAAAGGGTCCAAAAGAGAAGAAGTCCTATGATACAGCGGTAATCACCGTATCATCCGGCGAAGGGATCGATAAACTCTTCAAAAGCATCGGTGCCACGCATATCATAGCCGGCGGGCAGACGATGAATCCGTCCACAGAAGACATACTTAAGACCATCGAAGGCGAAGATGTCAAAAAAGTCATCATTCTCCCTAATAATAAAAATATCATCATGGCCGCCGAACAGGCACGTGATATGCTGGATATCCCGGCGATTGTCATCCCGACCACATCCATTCCGGAGGGTCTCGCCGGCCTTCTGTCATATTCGCCGGAAGCTGAACTCCAGGATAATCAGGAAGCGATGCAGGAGTCCCTTGAATATGTGAAGACCGGTCAGGTGACATACGCGGTACGTGATACACAGATTGACGGTATGAAAATTAAAAAAGATCAGCATATGGGAATCAATGAAGGCAAAATCACAGCTGCGAATGATTCCCGGGAAGAAACATTAAAGGCACTGATTGAGTCAATGCTTGATGACGATTCTGAAATCGTCACGATCCTGATCGGCCAGGAAGGCAGCCGTGAGGAAACAGACCGCATTGTGGAATCGATTGAAGCTGAATATGACGAGGTTGAATTTGAAGTTCACGATGGTCAGCAGCCGGTGTACAGTTACCTGCTATCTGTAGAATAGACATAATGGCCACACGGGTTGTACGACCGTGTGGCCTTTTTGCAAAGCACGCATCAATGAGGAGGATTGCCATGAAATATAAAAGTGTATTCGACATTATCGGACCGGTGATGGTTGGACCGTCATCCTCCCATACTGCCGGGGCGGCAAGAATCGGGCTTCTCGCCCGCAGCCTGTTCGGCGGACAGCCGGATCATGTGGACATATACCTTTACGGCTCATTCAAGGATACGTACAAAGGACACGGCACAGATGTCGCACTCATCGGCGGGCTGCTCGGCTTTGACACTGATGATGACCGCATCATCACAGCGGAGAAAAAGGCCAGGGAAGCCGGCACGCATGTTCAGTTCATCGAGATGGAGGAGGAACGGTCACACCCGAATACGGCGCTCCTGCACCTTGTCAGAGGACAGGAACGGCTGACGGTGGAGGGCATCTCCATCGGCGGCGGCAAGATTGAGCTTGTGAGCATCAATGATTATGATATCAATGTATCGGGCAACTATCCGACGCTCCTCATTTTCCACAAGGATACTTTCGGTACGATTGCACGTGTGACGACGATACTCGGCAACAACGAAATAAATGTCAGCCAGATGAATGTATCACGCAAAGAAAAAGGGGACATAGCACTGATGACGATCGAGCTCGATGATGAAATCGAAGATTACATTATCCAAGAGATAAACGGAGCAGAAGGTGTGGACAGAGTCATAGAAATGGAAGAAAGCTAGGAGGGCCTGATATATGTTCAACAGTATAGAACAATTGGTGGAGACGGCTGTGACACAGGAAAAATCAATTGCGGATGTGATGATCAGCCAGGAGATGGAAGTGACAGGCCGTCCTTACCTTGATGTTTATGAAGATATGGACAGAAACCTTGAAGTGATGGAATCTGCTGTGGAGGAAGGCATCGGCGGGGTCACCAGTACAACCGGACTGACGGGTATGGACGCTGTGAAGATGCAGGAATACATCGACAGCGGAAAGGGTCTTAGCGGCGACCTTACCCTTTACGCAATCGCCCATGCGGTCAGTACCAACGAAGTGAACGCAGCGATGGGCAAGATCTGCGCGACACCTACTGCCGGATCCGCGGGGGTTGTGCCCGGTGTATTGTTCGCCATGAAGGAGAAACATGGCGTGTCACGCGAGGACATGATCAGATTCCTGTTCACTTCAGGGGCATTCGGCTTCGTAGTGGCGAACAATGCGAGCATCTCGGGTGCTGCAGGCGGCTGCCAGGCAGAAGTGGGCAGCGCCAGCGCAATGGCGGCAGCCGCCCTCGTTGAAATGGCGGGCGGCACACCGGCAATGAGTGCACACGGCTTTGCCATTGCGCTTAAAAATATGCTCGGTCTGGTCTGCGATCCGGTGGCGGGTCTTGTAGAAGTACCGTGTGTGAAGCGTAATGCAGCAGGGGCGAGCAATGCCCTCACTGCAGCCGACATGGCACTTGCCGGCATCGAATCAAGGATTCCGGCGGATGAAGTGGTGGAGGCGATGTACAAGATCGGCCTCACGATGCCCTCGGCACTGCGTGAGACTGGACGCGGCGGTCTGGCGGGTACTCCAACCGGCCAGCGCCTCAAACAGGAAATATTCGGTGGTCAGTAATGGCTGAGATGTACCAGGTCATCACACCGCAGAAACCGGCGGCCATCTTGAAAGGCGTCGGTCCGAAAGTGGCAGGAAAACTCAGTTCGATAGGAATTGAAACTGTGAACGATGTGCTTTTTCATCTGCCGGCAAACTATGAAAATCTGAGCGTCATGAATTTAGCTGATGCAGAGAACAATGAGAAGGTCACTGTCATGGGGACTGTCAGGACGGAACCTGCTGTCGCCTACTTCAGGGGCGGGAAAAACCGCCTGACGGTTTTCATGGAAATCGACGGCATCTATGTAAAGGTGACATTTTTCAATCAGCCCTATCTGAAAGATAAACTTACCGTGGGCGAAGAGGTCAGACTGTCGGGAAAATACCTCAAGCACAAACTTGAAATCAATGGACAGAGACTGATATTCGAAGCGGGCGGCGGTTTCCGGGTGACATATCCCATGGGTAAAGTGATGCATTCGAAGACTTTCAATAAGATTGTTGCTGAAGTCTTCAATGCCTTTTCGTTCAACAGCGACCTCCCTGAAACCGTCAAGGCGAAGTACCGTCTGCTGTCGGTGAGGGAGGCTCTGAGGCTGATTCATTTTCCGAAAAGCTCTGCTGACATAAAAGAGGGACGGCGGACGATCAAATTTTACGAATTGTTCATGTTCCAGCTCAGGCTCATGGAGAAACGGCAGAAGGAACGGGTGAGGAACGAACGTCACATCATAAATTACGATATTGATGAATTGAAAGCTTTTATCGATACTCTGCCGTTCGATCTCACAGGGGACCAGAAGAAGTGCACCAATGAAATATGCCGGGACCTGAAACAGAATGTCTCCATGCACCGGCTGCTGCAGGGAGATGTCGGGAGCGGCAAGACTATTGTCGCAGGCATTGCTGCATATGCAGTGAAGACGATCGGTGAACAGACGGCGGTAATGGTGCCGACGGAGGTGCTTGCAAACCAGCACTATCAGTCCTTCACTGATACTTTCGGCGACCGTCTCACCATTGCCAAACTGACCGGCACGACGACAAGAAAGGAAAAGGCGAAGATTGCGGACCGGCTTGCGTCGGGTGAAATCGACCTGCTCGTGGGCACACATGCATTGATTGAAGATGATGTGCTGTTCAACCGGCTTTCACTCATCATCACCGATGAGCAGCACCGATTCGGTGTCAACCAGCGCAGACGGCTGAACGACAAGGCGCACCGCAAAAATGTGCTCTACATGACGGCAACGCCGATACCGAGGACACTTTCAATCACGACTTTCGGAGATATGGACGTGTCAATCATCAGGGAAATGCCGAAAGGGCGCAAACCGGTCGAAACATACTGGAGGCGCTACGATGAGGTGGATGAAGTGATGGCATCCATCGCCTCGGAAGTGAAGAGGGGGCACAGTGCTTATATCGTCGCTCCGCTGATTGAAGAGTCCGAAACACTGGACCTTAAAAATGTCCAGGAAATCTACCATATGTTCCTCGACTACTTCGGGGCGGAACAGGTTGAACTGGTGCACGGGCGCATGAAACCGGCTGAGAAGGCTGAAGGCATGGGCCGTTTCGAGCGGCTCGAGAAAGCTGTTCTTGTCTCCACAACGGTGATCGAAGTCGGCATAAACGTCCCGAATGCCACATACATGGTAATTTTCAACGCCGAACGTTTCGGTCTCTCGACCCTGCATCAGTTGCGGGGCAGGGTGGGCAGAAGTGATGTACAGAGTTACTGTGCACTCATCAGCGACCCGAAAACGGAGAATGCGAAACAGAGAATCGATATAATGACGTCCACGACGGATGGATTCGAGCTCAGTGAACAAGACCTTGAGATGCGGGGCCCCGGCGACTACTTTGGTGTCAAACAGAGCGGTCTGCCGGAATTCAAGGTGGCAGATCTTGCTGAAGATTACCGGATTCTCGAACACGCACGCCTGAGTGCAATCGAGAATCGGGAGAAATGAGGAAAGATGAATGAGAGTTTTCCTGAGACTGCTCGGTGTCGCGATGATAATTTCAGCTGCCGTCCTTTTCTTCTGGCAGGATATACGCGAAATTTTCACCGACAGGGTCAATGACCGTATCATCGAAGCCTATCAGAATGGAGAGTCGTCGGTCGATGTCGGCGGCTTCGAATCGATGGTCACCGGCATCAGTACAGAAGCCGGGGATGATGATACTGAAGAGGCCCGTGAGGGTATCAATATCGGCGAAGGGATGGCCGGGGTGTTGAAAATAGACTCCGCCGGCATCAATGAACCGGTATTTGAGGGCCCCGTCACCGAGGAAAAGATGAAAAATGGCGTCTCGTTCGTGAATGGGACGGACCACCCCGATATGCAGAACATACCGATTGCGGGCCACCGCGTTGAAGGTGCCGGCATCCGTTTCAACTATCTGGACCGTGCCTCTGTCGGCGACCGGATTGAATTCATAACTGAGGATGGCACACGCGTATACGAAATCACCGATATATTTGATGTGAACCCGTCCCAGGTGGAAGTCATGGATCAGCGGGAGGGTCAGCCGCAGCAGCTCACACTGATTACGTGCGAGGACTACAATCCGGAGACACTCCTTTTTGAAAAGAGGATGATCGTAAAAGCGACGATAGTGGAATGAAGCTTACAATGGTTACTTCCTGAAGGGAGCAGCCATTTTTTTGTGACCTTTATATCAATTTCATTTGAAATCAGAAAGTCACTTCTATATACTGATTTTAGTACCAACTACTAAATGAGGTCATTACATGGCAAGATATAAAAAAAAAGAACGCCAGGAACTCCTTTTGGAGAAGGTGTCCACAGATCCTTTCCTGACGGATGAAAAGCTGAGCGAAGTTTTTGAAGTCAGCATACAGACGATCCGTCTGGACCGTCTCGAACTCAACATTCCTGAACTCAGGGAGCGGATCAAACACGTTGCGAGGGAAGAGACGGAAAAGATAAGGAGCCTTTCACTGCAGGAAGTCATCGGTGAAATAATCGATATAGAACTGAATGATTATGCACTGTCGCTGTTCATAGTGGAAGACGGGCATGTATTCCAGAAGAATAAGATCGCCCGGGGACATTACCTTTTTGCTCAGGCGAACTCGTTGTGTGTAGCGGTGATTGACGAGCCGCTGGCACTGACGAAGTCCGCCGACATAGAATTCACGCGGGCATCGAAGCTCGGTGACAAGGTGATCTCCAAAGCGGTGGTTGAGAAGATGGATGGAAATACGGCGATAATCACCGTCACATCCAGAGTGGAGCAGAAACTTGTCTTCAAGGGACGGTTTGAAATGTATTACACAGATGAAACTGATGAAGGTGAAAAAAATGGTTAAAGTTGCAGTAGATCTGATGGGCGGCGACAACGCCCCGGCTGAAATTGAAAAAGGTGTCCTGGCTGCCGTCGGGGAAGATGCATCACTGGAAGTGAAGCTGTACGGCATAAAGGGCGCATATACGGGGAATCATCCGCGTGTCGAATTCATAGAAGTGACAGAAAAAATAGAATCGGATGACGACCCCGTCCGCTCTGTCAGAAGAAAAAAGGACAGCTCGCTTGTCAGGGCATGCAAGGCAGTCAAAGATAAAGAAGTAGCGGCCTGTGTGTCGGCAGGAAACACCGGGGCGCTGATGAGTGCCGGCCTTTTTGTCGTCGGACGCATCAGGGGGATCGAACGGCCGGCGATCGGCACCCTGCTGCCGAGCACTGACGGACGCGGTATGATGCTTCTGGATATGGGGGCCAATGCTGAAAATAAACCGAAACATCTCGAGCAGTTTGCAGTAATGGCAGATATATACATGCGTGAAATCGCCGGGCGTGATAATCCAACTGTGGGTCTGATCAATAACGGAAGTGAAGAGAACAAAGGCAGTGAACTGACCAAAGAGACATTCAAACTGCTCCGGAAGAGCGATATGAATTTCATCGGCAATTTTGAAACGCGTGACATCCTCTCAGGGAGCGTCGATATCGCAGTGACGGACGGTTTCACGGGAAATGTTGTACTGAAGACGATCGAGGGGACGGCTTCTGCGCTCATGAGTGAAATCAAAGACGTTTTCCTCAGAAGTACAAAGAACAAGATGGCCGCCCTGGTCCTTAAAAATGACTTCAAGGCTGTGAAAGATCTGCTGGATTACCGCCAGTACGGCGGCGCACCGCTGCTGGGACTTGACGGCAATGTACTCAAGGCACACGGGTCCAGCGACTCTGTTGCCATCGTCTCGGCCCTCAGGCAGGCAAGGAAGATGGCGGATTCACAGGCCATTTCAAAAATCAAAGAGAGAATCGAGGAGAATGCATGAAACGATTGATACTATTCCCGGGACAGGGCGCCCAATACAGCGGGATGGCAAAAGACATCTATGAAACATCCTCAGAAGGCCGCACGGTTCTGGATGAAATTTTCATGAATGTGGATTTTGATCTGAAATCGATCATGTTCGAGGAAGATACCCGTCTGAACCAGACGGAATATACACAGCCTGCATTGTTCGCCCACAGCATGGCAGTGCTTGCTGCCACCGGCATCAAAGGGGACATGGTCCTCGGGCACAGCCTGGGCGAGCTGCCAGCACTTGTGCATGCGGGTGTACTGAACATACAGGACGGCATCAGGATTGTTGCGAAGCGCGGAGCGCTCATGAGCAAATCAGAGGGCGGCGGCATGGTTGCCGTCATCGGCATGGAGCTTGCCGATCTCGAGACACTGTGTGATGAACTGTCCACAGATGACCGCCGTGTGCAGCCTGCCAATCTGAATGCACCTGATCAGACGGTGGTCTCCGGCGATGCATCGCTTGTTGAAGAATTCGCTGCCAAGGCGAAGGAAAGGGGCGCGAGGCGTGTCATGCCGCTCAACGTCTCGGGTGCATTCCACTCCTATCTGATGGAGGGCGCCAAAAAGGAATTCAGCGAGTTCGTATCGGGCATCGAATTCAATGCGCCGGTCATACCGGTGATCCAGAACGTCTCCGCAAAACCGGAGACGGACCCGGATATCATCAAGACACAGCTCATCGAACAGATGACAAGCCCTGTCCGCTTTACAGAATGTGTCCGGACAGCGGTGTCAGAAGGTGCAGAGGAAGCAGTGGAAGTTGGACCCAAGAAAGTACTGAGCGGGCTGATGAGAAAAATAGACCGTTCCGTAAATACGGTGAATATCGATACGATGGAACAGGCAAAGGAGTTTCTGAATGAGTAAAATTGCATTGGTAACCGGTGCTTCACGCGGTATAGGAAAAAGTATCGCACTTAGCCTCGGTAAAGAGTATACTGTTATCGTGAATTATTCCGGTTCGAAGGAAAAAGCGGAGGAGACGGTACGCGCGATTACTGAAGCCGGCGGCGCGGCACAGGCATATCAGTGCCATGTGCAGAACCATGATGATGTCAAAGCGATGATCAAATACATCACAGGCACATTCGGTTCAATTGACCTCGTCGTCAATAATGCAGGGGTCACCAGAGATAATCTCCTCATGAGGATGAAGGCGGATGAATGGAATCAGGTAATCGATGTGAACCTGAAAGGCGCATTCAATGTGATACAGAGTGTATCAAGGCCGATGATCCGTCAGAAGGCCGGCAGAATCATCAATATCTCAAGCATTGTCGGTTCTTTGGGCAATCCGGGCCAGACGAACTATGTTGCGTCCAAGGCCGGCATTGACGGCATCACAAAATCGGTGGCGCGTGAGCTGGCACCTAAAGGCATCACGGTCAACGCAGTGGCCCCGGGCTTCATCGAAAGTGATATGACGGACGTCCTGTCTGAGGAGATCAGGAGCCAGATGCTCTCACAGATACCACTCAATCATTTCGGTACTGTGGAGGATATTGCGGAGACTGTGAAATTCCTTGCATCGGATGCTGCAAAGTACATCACGGGCCAGACTATACATGTCAACGGCGGTATGTACATGGGGTAGGACCTGTGCTATTATTGGAGGGAGGTGAATTTGATGGCAAACTTTGATAAAGTAAAAGACATTATTGTCGACAAACTTGGTATTGATGAAGAGAAAGTGACTCAGGAAGCATCTTTCAAAGATGACCTCGGCGCTGACTCTTTGGATATTGCTGAACTGGTTATGGAGCTCGAAGACGAATTCGAAATGGAAATTCCGGATGAGGAAGCTGAAAAGATCAACACAGTAGGCGATGCTCTTAACTACATTGACAAATTGGAATCAAACTGATCATAAAATCCACTTTCCGGAGTGGATTTTATTTTTGTATGAAAACTTTTATTAAACAGTATATTCATTTAGAATAAAGTGATGGGAGTGAGTGTTATGGAATTTAAGGAAATAGAAAATATAATTGAAAAAGATATTCATGCCAAAGCGGGACTTGTAGCCTTCCGGAAGGAAATGACGGGTTTTCTTGAGCGCACCGATCTTGTGATCGGTAATGAGGCACTTTATATACAGGCATTCATGCACAGCTCATATATAAACGATCTGCAGCTCAATAAAATCCATAATAACGAGAGGCTGGAATTTCTCGGCGATGCAGTACTAGAATTGATGGTTTCAGACTATATATACAACAGGTTCAGCGAATTGCCGGAAGGCGACCTGACAAAGCTGAGAGCCAATATCGTGTGTGAACCCTCACTTGTAGTATTCGCCTCCAAACTGCACATGGAACCGCTAATCATGCTCGGCCGCGGAGAGGAAAAGACAGGAGGCAGGAAACGGCCTTCCATAATATCCGATACTTTCGAGGCGTTTCTCGGCGCGCTCTATCTCGATCAGGGGAGTTCGGCTGTGTGGACGTTCCTTGAGAAATTCGTCTTCCCTGAAGTGAAGAATGCGAACTATAATGCAGTGGTTGATTACAAGACGGCGCTGCAGGAGCATATGCACAGGAATTACCGCAAAGCGGTGGAATACAAGCTCATGGAAGCGACGGGACCGAGCCATGATAAGACATTTGTCACAGGTGTCTATATGGAGGACAGGCTGATGGGAAAAGGCTTCGGGCGTTCCAAGAAGGAATCCGAACAGCGTGCTGCCGAACAGGCATTGAGTGAAACGAATGGCGGGGAGAACCACTGATGGTATATTTGAAAGCGATAGAAGCCCACGGCTTCAAATCATTTGCGGATAAAGTGAATATTAAATTCGATTCGGGTGTGACGGCAGTGGTCGGACCGAACGGCAGCGGCAAAAGCAACATCACGGACGCAATCCGCTGGGTACTCGGCGAACAGTCGGCCCGTACGATACGGGGTGTGAAGATGGAGGATGTCATTTTCAATGGCACATCCGGCAGGAAGGCGATGAACTATGCACAGGTGGGCCTTGTGCTGGACAACAGATCCCGGAAACTGGCTATAGATGCGGATAAAGTGACCATCACACGCAAACTCTACAGGAACGGTGACAGTGAGTACTACATCAATGAGGACAAATGCAGGCTGAAGGAAATCAACGAGCTTTTCCTCGACTCCGGCCTCGGGAAAAATGCCTATAACATCATTTCCCAGGGGGAAGTCGATGAAGTGCTGAAGGCACGGCCGGAACAGCGCAGGAGCCTGATTGAAGAAACTGCTGGCGTAATGAAATACAAACTGAGGAAGAAAGAGTCCGAAAAGCGGCTCGAAGATACCGCACAGAATCTGAGCCGGGTGAATGACATTATACAGGAACTTGAATCCCGCGTGACGCGGCTCGAGAGGGAAAGTGCGGTTGCCGAAGAATATCTGGCACTCAAAGAAGAGATGAGCCGAAGCGATATCGAAGTCACCGTCTACGATATCAAGACCCTCTCAACCCTCCTTCACAAAGAGGAGGCGGCTTACCTCACAACAGAGGAAAAAACTTCAGAATGCCGCCGGGCGCTCGAAGAGATGAACCGGGAAATGTCCGATCTCGCAGGTACCCGTGACAAATATGACAGTGAAAACAAAGAACTGAACAACCGGCTCGTGGAACTGTCCAAACGTCTTGAGAATACCAGCGGGCGGATCGAACTCTATAAAGAACGTAAAAACAACAAAGGACAGCTGGTGGAAGAACTCAAGGTCCGTCTCTTTGAACAAAATTCGAGAGTCGGATCCCTCGATGCCAAAAAGGCTGAGGCGGACAGCACAGCCGAATCACTCAATGAGCATGCAGCAAGGCTTAAAAAGTCCCTCAGAGAGACAAAAGAGCAGCAACGCTATCTTACAGAGGACCAGGGCGATGAAATTGAAAAGCTCAAGGACAGCTATTATGATCTGATGGTGGAGAAGACGACGCTCGAGAACGACCGGCGCCGGGAAGAGACGGAGAAGTCCCGTCTGGATGGCAGCCTGCGTCAGAAAGAGGAGCGTCTTGAAACACTCAGACAGGATTATGAAAAAGAAGCGGCGGAACATACTGGACTGATTGGAGAGAAAGAGAAAGCCGGCGCGGAGCTTGAAAAAGCACGGGAAAGGTATCTTGCTGAAAAGAAGACACTCGCAGAACTCAACCGCAAATACGATGAAGAGCGGGAAAAGCTGCACAAGGCAGGCCGTTTCATCGAGCAGCAGACCTCAAAGCTTGAAATGCTCAAAAATATGCAGAATGAATACCGCGGCTATTATCCGGGGGTCCGGGCGATTCTGAAAAATCGGGACAGGATCGGTGGTGTACGCGGCTCAGTCGGTGAACTGATCTCGACTGAAAACAGGTATATGGTGGCACTTGATACTGCCCTTGGTGCCCAGGCGCAGAACATAATCATGTCCAGTGAACAGGATGCAAAAAAGGCAATCAGCTACCTCAAGGAGAAAAAGAGCGGCTTTGCCACATTCCTGCCGATGGATGTCATCCGTCCGAGATCACTTTCCGGCGATATACGCCAGCAGCTGGAAGACTCACATATAGAAGCCCGGGTGCTTGCCGACATCGCAGTTGCAGACCGCGATATCAGCGATGTTGTGCATCATCTGCTGGGTACGACGATTGTCGCAGAAAACATAGACGATGCAGGAGTGCTTGCGCGTCATATCAACCACCGTGCACGTATCGTCACGATGGATGGTGAGACGATCATGCCCGGCGGCGCGATGAGCGGGGGGTCGAGGAATACAAAGAGCTCCATCATCGAGAGCCAGAGGGAAATGGCGGAAACCAAAGAGAAGCTCGGGGAATACAAAGGCAAACTCGAGCGTATGGAGACAATGGTCAGCGATCTCGGCGGAGAAGTTTCCGCACAGATGGAAAAATTGTCGGAACAGGAGAGCGCAGGCGAAAGGCTTGCTGAAAGGCACGAGGAAGCAGAATCCGCTGCAGACCGGCTGGGTTATCAGCTCGAGGCAAAAGCGGAGACCATGGCAGTGCTTGAAGATGAACTGGAATCACTCGGCCGCAGGGAGGAAGCGCGTGATTACGCCGGTCTTATCAAAGAAGCGGAGGAAAAGCTCGCCGGACTCGATGAACGTATCCGTCTGATGAGCGCATCCGACAAGGAGAAAAAAGAGAAACTGGGCGCCCTCACTGATGAAGCGCACGCTGCTGAACGTGAATATACAGCAGTCAGAGAACGAATCAGCCACAACAGCGCCGAGCAGGAAAGGATAGCCTCCGAGCTTGAAGCGGCCCGTGAGGCGGTCCGGGAGACAGAATCGCAGCAGGAGATGGTATCGGAAGATCTTGAGGGAATGGATATTGATGCTCTGGAGAAAGAGAAGCGGGAACTATCCATGGAAGTGGAAAAACTGTACGAAAAGACAGAGACTATGTCCAGCCGTCAGCATGAAATCAGGATGGAATATAACGCGCTCACGGAAAAGCGTGACCGGACTTCCAAAGAGCTTGAAGAATGTCAGGAAATATTACGCAATCATACAGGCAAAAAAGAGAAGCTGGATGTTAAAATGGAACAGAAGATCGAATATCTTTCCGAAAATTACAGGCTTACCTATGAAAGAGCTAAAGAGGAGTATGATGATTTCTCTGATATCGATCAGAAACGCATGCAGATTTCACTCAATAAGAAAAGCATCGAGGAACTCGGTCCTGTGAACCTGGGTGCCATCGAGGAATTCGGGCGTGTCAATGAACGCTACAGTTTCCTGAAGGCACAGGAAGCCGATCTTTTTGAAGCACGTTCGACACTGCTTGAAGTGATCAGCGAAATGGATGGTGAAGTCGCCGTCCGATTCAGGGAAGCCTTCCGGCAGGTGAATGAACACTTCGGTGAAGTGTTCAGGGAGATGTTCGGCGGCGGACAGGCGGAGCTGAGGCTCACTGACGAAGATGACTATCTGGAATCCGGCGTAGAGATCTACGCCCAGCCGCCCGGCAAGAAACTGTCATCCCTGTCGCTGCTCTCAGGCGGCGAACGTGCGCTGACTGCAATCAGCCTGCTGTTCAGTATATTGAAAGTTCGCGTCAGTCCATTCATCATCCTGGATGAGGTGGAAGCGGCACTTGATGAATCCAACGTGTTGCGCTATGCGAAATATTTGAAGCAGCTTGCGGAAAATACACAGTTCATCGTCATCACCCACAGAAAAGGTACAATGGAAGAGAGTGACCGGCTGTTCGGCGTGACGATGCAGGAGCGCGGTGTCAGCCAGCTCATAAGTGTTGATCTTAAGAACTACGAAGAAAAAGTGAGAGAGGAAGAGACGGTGTGAGCTTTCTTAAACGATTGAAAGACAGATTCCAGCCGAACAAGGAGAAAGAGACCGCCGAAAAGTCGGTGGAGGAACAGAATGAGAAACTCGATGACGGCCTGATCAGCATCGAGGAATTCGAGGAGTGGGAACAGGAACAGATCGGCTATAAATTCAAAGCGGGTCTCGAGAAGAGCCGTGAGAAATTCCAGAATGAAATCAATGAACTGATGGCACGGTACCGCACTGTGGACGAGGATTTCTTCGAAGCTTTGGAGGAAGTGCTGATCGGAGCCGATGTCGGGTTCAATACTGTCATGGAACTGACGGATGAACTGCGCCATGTGGCGAAAGTTGAGAACATCACTGAAACCCGGGACCTCAAGGAGACGATCGTTGAAAAGATGGTCGAAATATATGAACGCAACGACGATCTTTCTGAAACCGTGAATATCCAGAAGGATGGTCTGACAGTCATTCTTGTCGTCGGCGTGAACGGCGTCGGCAAGACGACAAGCATCGGCAAGCTTGCCTATAAATACAAGCAGGAGGGCAAAAATGTCATGCTTGCTGCCGGCGATACATTCCGTGCCGGAGCGATCAACCAGCTGAAAGTATGGGGAGAGCGCGTGGATGTGGACGTCATCAGTCAGTCGGAAGGGAGTGACCCGGCAGCAGTCATGTTCGATGCTATCAATGCTGCAAATAAACGCGGTACAGACGTCCTGATCTGTGATACCGCAGGGCGGCTGCAGAACAAGGGCAATCTGATGAACGAACTTTCCAAGATGAGGAATGTCATTCAGAAGACCGTGCCTGATGCACCGCATGAATCGCTGCTTGTACTGGATGCTACAACAGGCCAGAATGCCCTCAGCCAGGCGAAAGCTTTCAAGGAAGTGACGGATGTATCCGGAATCGTCCTGACAAAGCTCGACGGAACTGCAAAAGGCGGCATCGTGCTCGCCATCAAAAATGAGCTCGGCATCCCTGTCAAATTCGTCGGACTCGGTGAACAGCTGGATGATCTGCAGGAGTTCAGTGCAGAGAACTATGTTTACGGGCTGTTTGCTGATATGATATCAAATGCAGAGGAATTGGATGATGCGGGCGGGGATGAGGTATAATGACTGAAGAACTCGAACGCACCATGCGGATGAACCATCTCTATGACTTCTACAATTCGCTGCTTACGGATAAACAGAGAAGGTACATCGAACTTTATTATCTCGAGGATTTTGCATTCAGTGAAATTGCGGAAGAACTTGATGTCACACGCCAGGCGGTCTATGACAACCTGAAGCGTTCGAAAGACCTTCTGGAGCATTATGAGCAAAACCTCGGAATGTACAGAAACTTCGAATCAAGGAATACACTTATAAATCAGCTTAAAAATAAACTGGGAGAATCGACGGACTCTGAGACGAGGGAGATTCTGGACCGGTTGGAAGCATTGGATTAGGAGGAAGAAATATGGCTTTTGAAGGATTGGGAGAACGTCTCCAGGCCACGATGGACCGCATCAAGAGTAAAGGCAAGGTGACCGAGTCGGACATCAAGGTCATGATGCGCGAAGTGCGCCTCGCACTGCTTGAAGCGGACGTCAACTTCAAAGTGGTCAAGCAGTTTATCAATCAGGTGAAAGAACGTGCACTCGGTTCTGACGTCATGCAGTCACTGACACCGGGCCAGCAGGTCATCAAGATTGTAAAAGAGGAACTGACCGATCTGATGGGTGGAGACAACCAGAAGATCAACCTCAGTCAGAAACCGCCGACTGTCATCATGATGGTCGGTCTCCAGGGTGCCGGTAAGACGACCACTGCAGGCAAGCTTGCACTTCACTTGAGAAAAAATTTCAATAAGAAACCGCTGCTTGTGGCGGGCGACATATATCGCCCGGCGGCAATCGACCAGCTCGAAACTGTCGGCAGGCAGATCGACGTTCCGGTGTTTGCCCTCGGGGACAAGGTGAAGCCGCAGCAGATCGTCACCGAGGCGCTGGATCATGCCAGGGCGGAGCATCTGGATACGGTCATCATCGATACGGCCGGGCGGCTGCATATCGATGAGGCGCTGATGGATGAACTCAAGGATATCAAAGAGATTGCCACACCTGACGAAATCATGCTGGTCGTCGATTCCATGACCGGTCAGGATGCTGTCAATGTTGCAGAGTCATTCAATGATCTGCTTGATATCACGGGGGTGACACTGACGAAGCTTGACGGGGACACACGCGGCGGTGCGGCACTGTCCATCCGTTCGGTGACCGATAAGCCGATCAAGTTCGCAGGTATGTCCGAGAAGATGGACGGGCTTGAGACTTTCCATCCGGACCGTATGGCACAGAGGATACTCGGCATGGGCGATGTGCTGTCCATCATCGAAAAAGCACAGGCGACCGTGGATGAAGACGAGCAGAAAGTGCTTCAGCAGAAGATCAAGGATCAGAGCTTCACACTGGATGATTTCCTGGAGCAGATGGACCAGGTCAAGAATCTCGGACCGCTTGATGAACTGCTCAAGATGATGCCGGGGGCGAACAAGATCAAAGGTCTCGACAAGATGCAGATGAGCGGCAATGAGATCGATCATGTGCAGGCCATCATCCGCTCCATGACGATGGATGAGCGCGAGAATCCGTCGAAGATAAACGCGAGCCGCAAAAAGCGCATCGCACGCGGTTCCGGACGGACACTCCAGGAAGTGAACCGGCTGCTTAAACAATTCAATGAAATGAAAAAGATGATGAAGCAGATGACAAGCCAGAAAGGCAGGAAAAAGAATCCTTTCGGCAACATGGGGCTGCCATTTTAAAATTTCAAAACCCGTAAAGAGAAAAGTCTTTACAGGATTTTGTTTTTCTGTTATAGTTATAAAAGTGAAATTGAGATATAGAAAGGAGTCAACATACCAATGGCAGTTAAACTTAGACTGACACGCATGGGTTCCAAAAGAAATCCTTACTACCGTATCGTAGTCGCTGATTCACGCAGCCCGAGAGACGGCCGCATCATCGAACAGATCGGAAGCTACAACCCGGTGTCCAAAGAAGAAAACAATGTTACGCTTGATGAAGACAAAGCGCTTGAATGGCTGCAGAATGGTGCGAAGCCAAGTGATACAGTTCGCAACATCCTCAGCAATAAAGGTGTAATGGAGCGTTACCACAACGCGAAATTGGGGAAGTAATCCCACATGAAACAATTACTTCAAACAATTCTTGAACCGATGCTGGAACATCCCGAGGCGCTGAAGATCGAGAGTGAGGAAACGGATTATAACGTATCCTATAAGATTGAAGTCCATGAGGACGATGTGGGGCGTGTGATCGGCAGGCGCGGACGTGTCATAAAAGCGGTGCGTACCATTGCCTCCGGCGCGAACCACGGCAGTTCAAAGAAAGTGTTTGTTGATGTAGATTAGGCACACCGCTGGGTGTGTCTTTTTTATTCATGATGGATAAATGATAAAGAGGTGAAGCTGATGAAGATTAATATCGGGCGACTGGTGAACTTCCATGGCGTGCAGGGGGAAGTCAAGGTCCTGAGTGATTCCGACTTCACACAGGAACGCTTTGTCCCGGGGGCTGAAGTGGAGATAAAAGGCGAGTCTTTTATCATAGAGAACTACCGCACGCATAAGAATTTCCATATGCTGAAGTTCCGCGGGGTGACGAACCTGAATCAGGTCGAGCATCTGAAGGGTGCCGATCTGATGCAGGAGGACGATGCTGTTGAAATCGAGCTGGCAGAAAATGAGTTCCATTACCAGGAAATCATAGGGCTGGATGTGATGATTGAAGGATCGCTTGAAAAAATAGGACAGGTGACTGATATTTTCGAAACCGGGGCGAATGATGTCTGGGTCGTCAAAGGCGGCCGGGAATATATGGTTCCGTATATCGAAGATGTCGTAAAGGAAGTCGATCTGGAAAATTCACGTGTCATCATCTCACCGTTGGAGGGGATGCTCGAATGAATATCCACTATCTGACACTGTTTCCGGAAATGTATGAAGGAGTGCTGAATACCTCCATATTGAAGCGCGCTAAAGAAAAGGGCATCGTCGATTACAATCTTATCAACTTCCGGGACTATTCCGAGAGCAAGCACAACAAGGTGGATGACTATCCGTACGGCGGCGGGGCAGGCATGGTCCTGAAGCCCGAGCCCGTCTTCAATGCCATGGATGCTCTTGACCTCGGCAATCCACGCGTCATACTGATGTGTCCGCAGGGTCGGCCGTTCGATCAGAGAATGGCTGAATCCCTGAGTGGGGAAGACGACATCGTATTCATCTGCGGCCACTACGAAGGCTATGACGAACGCATCCGGACGCTAGTCACCGATGAAGTCTCCATCGGTGACTACGTCCTGACCGGCGGGGAACTCGCCAGCATGACGATGACGGATGCCGTCGTGCGTCTCATACCCGGTGTCCTGAGCCGTGAAGAGAGCCACCAGGAGGATTCATTCTCCACGGGGATGCTCGAACATCCTCACTATACACGGCCCCGTGAATACCGGGGGATGAAAGTCCCGGACGTGCTCCTGAACGGCAATCACAAACTGATAGATGAATGGCGTCATGAGCAGAGCCTCCTGCGTACACGGGAGCGGCGTCCGGACCTCCTTGACGACTAGAATATATACGGAGAATTTATGTGAAAGCCGTTGAAAGCATGAAATAATTATGGTAATATTATACGAGTGTCTGAGTACACACATACACAACAATCCGCTGCTATGACGGGCAAGATGGTTGGAAGAAGGAGAAGATAATCATGTCACAGGAATTAATCAATGAGCTGACAAAAGATCAGCTGAAAACAGATCTGCCGCAATTCAAAGCCGGCGACACAGTACGTGTACACGTACGTATCGTCGAGGGAAGCCGTGAGCGTATCCAGGTCTTCGAAGGTGTTGTGATCAAACGCCGTGGCGGAGGCATTTCCGAAACATTCACAGTGCGTAAAATTTCCTACGGTGTGGGAGTCGAGCGTACATTCCCTGTACACACGCCGAAAATCGAGAAACTCGAAGTTACTCGCCGTGGCCGCGTACGCCGTGCGAAACTTTACTACCTGCGCAGCCTGCGTGGTAAAGCTGCACGTATCAGAGAACTCCGCTAATAGTTCGGAGGAGCACAGCCCCTGCATCCCATCCCGGGACGCGGGGCTTTTTTATATTCGGCTCTACGTCAAATACGGTTGATGACGCATGCGTCATCAACCGTATTTGTTATAGAGTCTTATTTTCTCCTTTTGATAAATCTGCGGATGATTTTCCGCACTCCAAACAGGTCCACATAGATGAATGCACCGAGGAGTGATACTGCTGAAATGATCAGGGTGGCTGAGTAATATGGCGGGATATAGCTTATTCTGATGGATGTGTCGCCCGGTCCCGCCTCAAAGCCTGTCATGAGGTAGTTGGCCCGGAATGCACCGAGGTCGCCGCTGCTGTTGCCGGTGACTGTCATGCCGTCCCTGTACATGATGGGGACGGCCGCAATGCCCGGGTGCTCTTCATCGAGCGTGATTTCGTATGAATTCGGGTGTTCGATGACTTCATAAGCTGCGTCACTTTCGCGGCTGGCTTTTTCCAGCGTGCTGTAGTCTTCTATATAGATACCCTCAAGATCGGCTTTATACTTTCCTGACGACAGCTGGATCGGTATGGTCTCATCGAGTTCTGCACGGTAGAGCAGATCGTCTGCATACGTCCTGTACTTGCTGGTGGCGAACAGGCGATCGTTATGATAGCCATCGACATCGACGGTGAATCTCTTCACCGGATCGATGAGCTCAAGATGCAGCTCGATATACACATCCGCATCGTCTGCCGGAGCGCCGGTCACTTCACTGAAATCGAGGCGCAGTCCGCCGCCGTCATCATGGACTTCAAGTGTTTGACCGTCATAGTCGGCATTGGATGTTTCTATACGGACTTCGTCCAGTACATTTTCAGGCGTCTCCATCATGCTGTTTGCTTGATGGGTGTCCGTGACGATGCCGTCAAGCATCGCATGCTCGCGCTGCAGCGGCGTTTTGAGGTCTTCCGGATTGTAGATCCTGTCACTGAACCGGATGAAGTCAAGCGGCAGCGTGTTTTCATGAATGGTATACGTACCGTCTGTCAGAACCGGACGGAATCCGGCAGGAATCTGATCCGCATCTTCCTCCCGCAGCATGTAATCCGCACTGAACAGGGAATAAAGATTGCTCCTCGACTGGAATGAAGCATAGCGGCTGATGGATTCATGCGGGAAATTCACTTTAAGGTCGTTGTAATAGAAGTCGATGATTTCTCCGTTGATGATGCTTGAGTACATGCTGGTGCCGCTGAATCCCATGTACATCGGTGTATTGTCCTGCTCTCTCACCCTGTAGTCTATTTTCTGCCCCGGCTCCTTCATTTCCTTGATATGGTCTATATTATACTGCTGCAGCTCACTTCTGTAATGGTTGCTGTTGATGTAGAAAAGGTGGTTCCTGTCGGTAATGCCGGGATGATAGATTTCCTCATTTGTGTGGGATGCACTGACTGTTCCTGTGAAAATGACGGTCAATGCAGCAAGTGCCATGGCCCAAGTTCTGCGCTCTTTGTTCGCCGCCACGATTACGAGGCCCGCAAACTGGATGGGCGGCACCAGCCACAGCCAGACAGCCATTTCATCTGCAATCCAGACGGACAGCCCGAGCAGGATATATACCGGCACCATGCTCAGTACATACGTCTTCAAAGGAACACGCCGCAGATTGGAAAGATACTGGGCGATCAGCACTGCATGGAAGAACACGAGCATGTAGTGCCAGCGCTTCTGCGGCTGCTGGAAGCCGTTGAAGAATGTGTCCACATAGGGAGACAGTGTAAATATCATGAATACGATGGTCAGCACAGCGAACAGCTTGTAATAGTAATTCCTGTAGAGTACCGGTGTGAACAGTGCCTGCACGGCCAAAAACAGAATGACGACCAGGTAGTTCTCATAGAATATGTTATCCTGCGGGCCAAGATCGGCGATGAACGGCACTTCCACCATGTATTCACGGGAGTCGTTGTCCAGGAAACCACGGACAGCATGGAAGAATGCCACAGTGGATATGCCGAAGCCGATGACTGCCGAAGGAATGGACAATTTCAGCACGCGTCCCGCTGCAAGATCCCCCTCACGCCTTGCCCACAGCCTGATTACCAGATAGACGGCCGAAATAATCAGCTGGAAGTATGCGAAGTAGAAATTGTTGATGAGCGTAAGCGCGACGGCGAATACGAACAGTCCCGGCCGGCCTTTTCTGATGAGTATCTCGAGTGCCAGAAATGTCAGCGGCAGCCAGATGAAGACATCACTGAAGAACGACCAGAAGATGGTAAACCTGAAATAAGTCGGTGATGCTGCGAATATGAACCCGCCGATCACTGAGTATACCGCTCTGACACCTGTCGCCTTCAGGAATTTATATGTGAAGAATATGATGGCGAATGTCTTCAGGATGGATATGAAAAATGCGTTGAATGCCCAGAATTCGATGGTTCCGGTATCATAGCCGAATAAAAATTCACCAATCCGGACAAAGATGATGTTGATGTGATAGACGACATTCGTCGAATAGTAATAGGCGAGATCAGTATAGAAATCCCCGCCGAGCCCGAAATCCATATCAAAGAACAGTGTGCCATCCGTGAACTTTTCATAGAGGTAGAGCTGCATCGGCAGCATCTGCTCCAGTCCGTCATTGGCGCCCGTCATGAATATCTTCTGCTTTTCATCATCCGGGACGATCAGACGCCAGAGCACATAGGCATGTGACAGCACTGCCAGAAAGGCGATGAGCATCAAATACCGGAAACGTTTTGTGAGCAGGATCATCTTCTCCATTTTCAAACCTCTTTATCCTTGAGCACCCACCGCGTAATTGTATATGTAACAGGCACAGTGACAATCAGAACAGGCAGGGGCGCAATGATTTCATTCCAGCGGAACGTGTCGACGAATATATACAGCAGCAGGGTCTGCATGGCCATGTTGACCATCTGGGTGAGCGGAAATTTCAAAAATCGTGACCAGGTCGGCCGCACCCGGTAAACAAAAAGGCAGTTCAGAAAGTATGAAATGACAAATGCCGCCAAAAAGCCGGTAACATGGGATAAAAGATAGGAAAGTCCGGCCCGGAGCAGCAGCATATAGATTACATAATAATTGAGAGTGTTCAGCAGTCCGGTCAGGATGAACCGTGTGAATTCACTGCTGATGTCATTTCGTCTCATGCAAATCATCCTTTTCCCGGAATCCGGAGTCCGACTCCTCCCGGATGATGAAATTCGGCCTGTTCTTGGTTTCTATATATATCCTGCCGATATATTCACCGATGATGCCGAGTGAGAAAAGCTGCACGCTGCCAAGCAGGAGCAGACTGGCGATGATGGTGAAGTAGCCGGGCTCATCCACACCGTATATCAGTATATTGACGAAGATATAGAGGATATAGGCCAGTGATATGAGAAGGACCACTAGGCCGAGATGGAAACAGATGCGGAGCGGCCGGTGATTGTAGGCGCTGATGCCGTCCACCGCGTAATCGAAAAGCTTGAAAGCGTGGAACCTCGATTTCCCATTCGTACGTCCTACGTGGTTGAATTCAACCACTTTCTTGCCGAATCCGACCCATTCGAAAATGCCTTTCGAAAAGCGGTTATTTTCACTGAGCAGCAGGATGGCATCGATCACTTTGCGTGAAATGAGCCGGAAGTCGCCTTCCCCGTCGACAAGCCGGACGGTGCTCGTGCTGTTCATCACCCTGTAGAACAGGTTCGCCGGTATGCGTTTTATAAGGGGCTCTCCGCTCCTGTTCCGTTTGGCGATCACCTGGTCATATCCCGCTTCGAAATACGCGTTCATCTCTGCAATCATGCGGGGGGGATGCTGGAGGTCGCCGTCCATGATGACAGCAGCTTCTCCGCGCGCCTTACCGAGCCCTGCGATGATGGCCGATTCCTTGCCGAAATTGCGGGAGAAGGAAATGTATCTGACGTGCCGGCCGCCGAGACATTTTATCGTCTCCAATGTATCATCCGTCGAGCCATCATCGATGAAGATGATCTCATGTTCTTTTCCGATCACCTGCATCACTTCAAGGATTTCATCATGCAGCACAAGGACGTTCCGCGCTTCATTTAGAACAGGAACTATGATTGACAGCATTTCCCCACCTCCTCAGGATTTATTAAATGATGATTGTATTATATAATATGGAGATGAATTAATGAAATATAAGGAACGAAGGTGAGGCCAATGAGTATAAACTGGTTCCCGGGCCACATGGCAAAGGCGCGCAGGGAAATCGAAGAGAACCTGAAGAAAATTGATGTTGTCATAGAAATACTGGATGCAAGGATTCCGTCTTCAAGCCACAATCCGATGCTCGATGAAGTGACCCGGCACAAGCCCCGCGTGGTCATTCTCAATAAAAAGGACATGGCGGATGAAGCTGCGACGAAATCATGGATTTCAAAACTTGAGAAGGAAGGAAAGCATCCGGTTGCCATCAGCGGCAGGGATAATCAGATCATCCGCAAGATCGAGCCGCTCGCAATCGAAGCGACAAATGAAATGTTCGAGAAAATGGCTGCAAAAGGCATCAACAGAAGGGCCATCCGGGCGATGATCATCGGTATTCCGAATGTCGGAAAATCCACGATCATCAATAATATTGCAAAAAAGAAGATCGCACAGACCGGCAATACACCGGGAGTGACAAAACGCCAGCAGTGGATCAAGGCGGGAACACGCATGGAGCTTCTGGATACACCGGGCATACTGTGGCCGAAGTTCGAAGGCGAGGAGACAGGTAAAAAGCTCTCCCTTACCGGTGCCATCAAAGATACAGTCGTACCGCTTGATGAAGTGGCGATATACGGCTTGAAATTCCTGCTTGGGCATGACAGGGAGACATTCAACAGGTTCTACAATATCGATGCAGATGTGGATTCGGACATTGTGGAGACATATGAAGCAATCGGCAGATCACGGGGCCTTAAAGCAGGGGGAGACGAAATCAACTATGAAGCGGTCACGAACAGGATCATATACGACATCAGGAATGCCAAAATCGGAAGATATACATTCGACCGGGCGGTGGATTGATTGAAGTCCGTATATGAAATCACTGCAGAGATCGCCGGTTTCTCAACACTTGCAGAGATTGAAAACTGTATATACCAGGGAGACGGCCGTAAAGGCGTAATGGATGCTCTCGGCAGGCAGAAGAGGCGAATTGAAAAAGAGCTGGCGCTGCTGGACAAATATGAAGGGATGCGCCGGTATGAGCGTGAACTTGAGCCGGGCTGCAGCTTCATTGCAGGTGTGGATGAAGCCGGGCGCGGTCCGATCGCCGGAGAAGTCGTGGCAGCTGCTGTAATACTGCCCGACGGATTTTTATTGCCCGGTCTGGACGATTCAAAAAAGCTGTCAGCCAAAAAGCGCGAAGTATTCCGTGAAATCATCATGCGCGAAGCACATGTCGGCGTCGGCATCGCCGATGCCGGCGAAATAGACGCCATGAACATCTACGAGGCGGCAAGGGTTGCGATGCAGAGGGCTGTTGAAAGCCTCCCCGTCAGGCCGGATTATCTTCTCGTGGATGCGATGACGGTTGATGCGGGAGTGGAAGAGACATCCATCATAAAGGGGGATGCGAACTCAGTGTCCATCGCCGCAGCGAGTGTAATTGCCAAAACGACACGCGACAGGATGATGGCGGAATATGATATGCTGTATCCCGGTTACCATTTCTCAAGTAATAAAGGGTATGGTACAAAGGACCATCTGGCCGGACTTGAGGATCTCGGCGCCACGCCAATACACCGGAAAACCTTTGAACCGGTCAAAAGTTTGATTCTAAAGCATTAATTTAATTTCTTCAGTTTACTTTGATGAAATCCTTTTCTATAATTGAATGGTAAGGTTTAAAAAAGTCTTAGGAGGATGAACATGAATATCCATGAGTATCAAGGGAAAGAAATTTTTCGCTCCATGGGCGTAGCTGTGCCTGAAGGCAGCGTGGCATATACACCTGAGGAAGCAGTGGACGTTGCAAAAACACTCGATTCCGATGTGTATGTTGTAAAAGCTCAGATCCACGCAGGCGGCCGCGGGAAAGCCGGCGGTGTCAAAATTGCCAAGTCCATCGATGAGGTGAGGGAATATGCCAAGGAACTGCTCGGCAAAGTTCTCGTTACACATCAGACAGGGCCCGAAGGCAAAGAAGTCAAAAGGCTTCTGATCGAAGAAGGCTGCGATATCCAGAATGAATTCTACATCGGTTTCGTCATCGACCGCGCAACTGACCGCGTCGTTCTGATGGGGTCCGAAGAGGGCGGTACGGAAATCGAGGAAGTAGCTGAAAAAACACCTGAAAAGATCTTCAAGGAAGTTATCGACCCTGTCATCGGCCTGATGCCGTACCAGGCGAAACGCCTTGCGTTCAACATAAACATCCCTAAAGAGTCCGTTAATAAAGCGGCTAAACTCATGCTTTCACTGTACAATGTATTTACAGAGAAAGATTGTGCAATCGTGGAAATCAACCCGCTTGTATCCACCGGTTCCGGAGACGTTCTTGCACTGGATGCGAAGATCAACTTTGATGAAAACGCACTGTTCCGCAACAAGGATATTGTAGAACTCCGCGACCTCGATGAGGAGGACCCGAAAGAGATCGAAGCTTCAAAATATGACCTTTCATACGTTGCCCTCGATGGAAACATCGGCTGCATGGTGAACGGTGCAGGTCTTGCGATGGCAACTATGGATACGATCAATCATTTCGGCGGAAAACCTGCCAACTTCCTCGATGTAGGGGGCGGCGCAACAACCGAGAAAGTTACCGAAGCATTCAAGATCATCCTCGGCGATGAAGGTGTCAGAGGTATCTTTGTCAATATTTTCGGCGGCATCATGAAATGTGACGTCATTGCTGAAGGTGTTGTGGAGGCAGTCAAGAATGTCGGTCTCGATATTCCGCTTGTAGTACGTCTTGAAGGTACGAACGTCGAGAGAGGTAAGGAAATACTTGATGCTTCAGATTTCGACATCATCCCTGCAAGCACTATGGCGGAAGGCGCTCAAAAAATCATTGAAGCGGTCAACCAAAATAAATAATAACGGAGGAATCTACTGTGGGTGTATTTATCGATAAAGATACGAAAGTACTGGTACAAGGTATAACAGGTTCAACAGCGCTGTTCCATACAAAACAGATGATAGAATACGGCACGAAGATCGTCGCCGGCGTCACTCCAGGCAAAGGCGGCCAGGAAGTGGAAGGTGTTCCTGTATACAATACTGTTGAAGAAGCTAAAGAAGCAACGGGTGCAAACGTCTCTGTAATCTATGTTCCTGCACCATTTGCAGCTGATGCGATCGTCGAGGCGGCAGATGCAGAACTTGATATGGCAATCTGCATTACAGAGCATATCCCTGTGCTCGACATGGTCAAAGTGAAACGCTATCTCGAAGACAAGAAGACACGTCTTGTAGGACCGAACTGTCCGGGTGTCATTACAGCCGATGAGTGCAAGATTGGCATCATGCCTGGCTATATCCACCAAAAAGGGCACGTCGGCGTAGTCAGCCGTTCAGGCACACTGACATATGAAGCCGTTCACCAGCTGACAGAAGCGGGAATCGGCCAGACGACTGCTGTAGGTATTGGCGGTGACCCTGTCAATGGTACAGACTTCATCGATTCACTCAAAGCTTTCAATGAAGACCCCGAAACTTATGCGGTCGTCATGATCGGCGAAATCGGTGGTACTGCCGAAGAGGAAGCTGCGGAGTGGGTCAAGGAAAACATGACCAAGCCTGTAGTCGGCTTCATCGGCGGTGTGACAGCACCTCCCGGCAAACGCATGGGGCATGCCGGTGCGATCATCTCAGGCGGCAAAGGTACTGCTGATGAGAAGATCAAGACTATGAATTCATGCGGGATTGAAACAGCGGATACCCCGTCTGAAATAGGTGAAACGCTGATTGGGCGGATCAAAAAAGAAGACGGACTTTATGAAAAATGTCTGACTGTAAAGTAAATGAAATATAAATCACCGATGTAGTGATGAAAGAGGAGGATCCCGATGGATTTCTCCTCTTTTTTTACTTTTATTGACAGTGAATGTACCGGAATGGTAACGGAGATGCTGCCATTTTTCTTCTATAATATATATAAACATAAAACAGGAGGAAGATGATGAAGATGCTATCGATGAGCCTTGCCGGCGTCACCCCACATGAATATGCGGTGCTTTTGGGAAAGGAGAGAAGGATTGACAGAAAGAAACTTGCTGAAAAAATGAGATTTTCCGGGCATCTCGATGAGGAATACCTAAAGAGGAACATGAGGGAGAACAACATTTCAGTGATCACCATCGAAGATGGATCCTATCCTGCGAAGCTCAGGGAAATCTATGATCCTCCCTATATTATCTACTGCAGGGGGGATATTGGATTATTGAATGATCCGCTGCTCGGTGTGGTCGGAAGCAGGAAGGCGACCAGCTACTCCAGGATGGTATTATCTGATATTTTACCCCATTTTAAAAATAAAATTTCAATAGTTTCAGGACTTGCCTACGGAGCCGATGAGATGGCGCATGAAATTTCCATTAATGCAGGATTGAAAACAATCGGTGTACTGGCTTTCGGATTCGATTTCCATTACCCGGCGACGACAAAAAGCGTCAGGGGGATAATGGAGAAAGACCACCTGGTCATCAGTGAATATCCTCCTTCTGCAGGGATCGACAAATGGAAGTTCATTGCAAGGAACCGCATCATAGCAGGACTTTCAGAAGGCGTACTTGTTACGGAGGCTGAGGAGAAGAGCGGGAGCCTTATTACATTGGACATGGCCCTGAATGAAAATCGTCATGCCTATTGCGTCCCGGGCAACATCACTTCGAAATTATCGGCCGGAACAAATTCAAGGGTGCGTGAAGGGGCGAAACCGGTCATGTGTGCGGAGGACATTTTAGAAGATTTTTCCTTTGGAATTTCATCTGCACCGGAAAAATTAAAACTTTTATAGTTGACAAACAATTTTGGTTCACTGTATTATTTGGATTTGAAAAGACAAGAAAAAGGAGGCAGTCGAAAATGGCGGATAATTTGGTTATTGTCGAATCGCCGGCCAAAGCCAAAACCATCGAAAAGTACCTTGGTAAACGATACAAAGTCGTAGCTTCGATGGGGCATGTTCGAGATTTGCCTCGCAGTCAAACGGGGATAGATACGGAAAACAATTACGAGCCTAAATACATTACCATTCGCGGCAAGGGTCCACTTCTCAAAGATTTGAAGAAGGAAGCCAAAAAAGCGAAGAAAATATACCTGGCAAGTGACCCGGACCGCGAAGGTGAAGCCATTGCCTGGCATTTGAGCCATGCGCTTGGTGACGATAAAGATTATTACAGAGTTGTTTTCAACGAAATAACGAAAGATGCAGTCAAAGAGAGTTTCAAACATCCCGGGGAAATCAACCAGCAGCTGGTGGACGCCCAGCAGGCAAGACGCATACTGGACCGTCTGGTAGGCTACAATATTTCACCTGTATTATGGAAGAAAGTGAAAAAAGGTCTGTCGGCAGGACGTGTGCAGTCCGTTGCATTGAGGCTTGTGATTGACCGTGAAAATGAAATACGCAACTTCAAGCCCGAAGAATACTGGACGATCACAGGACAGTTCAAACATGGACGCAGTTCTTTCGAGGGTAAATTCAACCGTCTTAAAGACGAAAAGATCAAGCTCAAAACGAAAGATGATGTGGACGAAGTGCTCGCACAGCTTGATGGTGATGAGTTTAATGTAGATTCTGTCGAGAAGAAAGAGAAGAAGAGGTTCCCGGCACAGCCGTTCACGACATCATCCCTCCAGCAGGAAGCGGCACGCAAATTGAACTTCAAGGCACGGAAGACGATGATGATCGCCCAGCAGCTGTATGAGGGGATCGACATCAAGCGTGAAGGCACAGTGGGTCTTATCACCTATATGAGAACAGACTCCACAAGGATTTCGCCGGTCGCCCAAAAAGAGGCGACGGATTTCATACAGAAGGAATACGGCGATGAATATGTCGGCCGTAAAAAATCAACCAAACAGTCCGAATCAAGCCAGGACGCACACGAAGCTGTCCGGCCGACTTCCGCCAACCGCACGCCGGCGAATATGAAACAGTACCTTTCCCGTGATCAGTACAGGCTCTACAAACTGATATGGGACCGTTTCATTGCGAGCAGCATGGCTCCGGCCATACTCGACACCGTCAAGATGGACCTTTCCAACAACGGCGTTATCTTCAGAAGCAATGGACAGACGATCAAGTTCAAAGGATTCATGCAGATTTATATTGAAGGAAATGACGATGGTGACGAAGACATGAACAGCCGTCTTCCGGAAATTGCAGAAAATGAAACTGTCAAAAGTGAAAAAGTCGAACCGAAGCAGCATTTCACACAGCCGCCGCCGAGATTTACTGAGGCAAGACTGGTAAAAACACTCGAAGAGCTGGGCATCGGCAGGCCGTCAACCTATGCACCGACCATCGATACGATACAAAAACGCAATTATGTGAAGATGGACCAGAAGCGTTTCATGCCGACTGAGATCGGTGAAATCGTCAATCAGTCCATGAACGAGTACTTTCCGGACATCATCGATGTCGACTTCACCCGGACAATGGAAAAAAGTCTGGATGATATTGCAGAAGGCGGCGCATCATGGGTCAAGGTCATAGATGATTTCTACAAAGATTTCAGTCCGCAGGTGGAACGGGCGGATGAAGAGATGGAAAAAATCGAAATCAAAGATGAGCCGGCAGGCGAGGACTGTGAGAAATGTGGTTCACCGATGGTCTATAAGATGGGCCGTTACGGCAAGTTCATGGCATGCTCCAACTTCCCCGACTGCAGGAACACAAAAGCCATCGTCAAGACGATCGGGGTCAAATGCCCGAAATGCAAAGACGGTGAAGTGGTCGAGAGAAAATCCAAAAAGAATCGTATTTTCTACGGATGCGACCAGTACCCTGAGTGCGACTTCATTTCGTGGGACCGTCCGATCGGCAGGAACTGCCCGAAATGCGACCATTATCTGGTGGAGACGAAAAAAGGTAAAAAGGCAAAAGTCAAATGTACAAACTGTGATTACGAAGAAAAGGCTGAATGAGTTGAAATACCCATATGCACATATGGGTATTTTTTACTTGTGTAAAAATGTTTTAATAATATTCATTAAATTTTGTGCATTTTTGGTTTGAATAGTTTACAATATATGATTGGGAACTGGAGGACGGCGCCAAAAGCGCAAATTTTAAAGCGGACCCCGTATCATTTGTATGATTTTTTGTAATTGTGATAAGATTCAGATAAAGGGGGTGGGCGTATCCGCTACCTTGACCAGTTTCTGGATCAGCTGACATTCCAGCGGAACCTGTCGGAACATACTGTTATGAATTATAAAAGGGACATCCTTGAATTTGAAAAATTCCTGAAAGCAGAATCGCTTGTCGTGGAGCAGTTCAAATATATGGATGCCAGAAACTATCTCAACGGGCTGTATGAAAAAAAATTGAAGAAAACTACGGTGTCCAGGAAGATATCTTCATTGAGGAGCTTTTATAATTATCTGCTGGACCGTAATATTGTGGCTGTCAATCCATTCAGCAGCCTGCCCAACCCGAAGCAGGAAAAGCCATTGCCGGGTTTTCTTTACGAGAATGAAATCAATGCGCTGTTCGAGGGTCTGGACCGGACTTCAAGCATGTATATTAGAGATCTCGCCCTTCTGGAACTGCTCTATGCAACCGGCATCCGCGCCTCGGAGCTTCTGGGTTTGAACATTTCGGACATCGACTTCAGCCATTCATTCATCAAAGTCCATGGCAAGGGGGGCAAAGAAAGAGTTGTCCCTTTCGGCAGCAAGGCATCGCGTGCCCTTGGTGACTACATTGAGGCACACCGGGGGGCGATCAGGGACGGCGGAGCATTCTGGATCAACCACCGGGGCGGCCCGCTGACTTCCCGCGGACTGAGATACGTCCTTGATATGATGGTCAAAAAGAGTGCGAGTGATTTTCATATACACCCTCATAAGATCAGACACAGTTTTGCGACACATCTGCTTAATAACGGGGCGGATCTCAGGGCGGTGCAGGATCTGCTCGGACATGAATCTCTTTCTGCAACCCAGAGGTATACCCACGTCTCCAGGGAACAGCTGAGGAAGACGTATTTGGAACATCATCCAGCAAATAAGTAAGAGGTGGAAACATGGCTATTAAAGGAACGACGATATTTGCCATCCGTCATCAGGAAAGGATGGCAATGGCCGGAGACGGTCAGGTTACGCTCGGCAATCAGGTAGTGATGAAGCATACTGCACGGAAGGTCAGACGCCTGTTCGACGATAAAGTCGTAGCGGGCTTTGCGGGCAGTGTAGCGGATGCATTTACACTGTTTGAAAAATTCGAGGGCAACCTTCACGCATATAACGGAAATCTGGCGCGTGCTGCTGTTGAACTCGCCAAAGAGTGGAGAGGTGATAAGATCCTCCGGCAGCTCGAGGCGATGCTGATTGTCATGGATAAGGAGTCCATGCTGCTGGTGAGCGGCACGGGTGAGGTCATCGAGCCGGATGACGGGATACTCGCCATCGGCAGCGGAGGCAACTATGCACTGGCTGCCGGACGGGCGATGAAACGTCACGGGGAAGGTCTTGATGCAGAGACGATCGCAAGGGACAGCCTTCAGGTTGCCAGTGAAATATGTGTATTCACCAATGATAATATCATTGTGGAAACGATAGATTAAAGGAGCGTCTACAAGTGAAACAGAATCTTTCTCCACGTGAGATAACAGCGCGTCTTGATGAGGATATCATCGGTCAGGACGGTGCGAAGCGCAAAGTTGCGATAGCAATGCGGAACAGATTCAGGAGGATGCAGCTGGATGATGAGCTGAAAGACGAAGTGATTCCCAAAAACATTCTTATGATTGGACCGACAGGAGTAGGGAAAACAGAAATAGCGAGACGGATGGCAAAGCTTACAGGAGCGCCGTTCACAAAAGTGGAAGCGACGAAGTTCACAGAAGTGGGCTACGTCGGCCGCGATGTTGAAAGTATGGTAAGGGATCTCGTTGAAGCGGGCGTCCGGATTGTCAAGGAAAGGCAGATGGAGCTCGTCGGCGAAGATGCGGCTAACCTGGCCGAAGAACGGCTGGCCGGCCTGCTTGCGCCGGGGGTGAAGCGCACGAAGCAGTCGAACAACCCTTTTGAGATGCTCATGAACCAGCAGGGCGGTGAAGAATATGAAGAGGTGACGGATGAAGTGCGCCAAAAGCGCATGTCAATCCGTGAGAAACTGAAGGCCGGGCTCCTGGAAGATGAAAAAGTGACGGTGGAAGTCGAACAGAGTCAGAATCCGATGGGCATGATGATGCCCGGCATGGATGAAGGCGGCATGCAGGATATGCTGAAGCAGTTCATGCCGAAGAAAAAGCACAAGCGCACGATGCCTGTTAAAAAGGCCCGTGAATACCTGCAGCGCGAAGAAGCGGAAAAGATCATTGATACCGACACGGTGAATTCCGAAGCGATAGAACTTGCAGAAACGATGGGGATCATTTTCATCGATGAGATGGACAAGATCGCCAAAGGCGGGCAGAACTCAGGTGATGTTTCGCGTGAAGGGGTCCAGCGGGATATCCTTCCGATTGTTGAAGGCAGTACCATCCAGACCAAATATGGACCGGTGGACACCGATCATATCCTGTTCATCGGTGCCGGGGCGTTCCATGTCGCCAAACCGAGCGATCTGATACCGGAGCTCCAGGGACGCTTCCCGATCCGTGTCGAACTGGACAAACTGAAAGCGGAGGATTTCGAAAATATTTTGAGAGAACCGAGGAGTTCCCTGCTGAAACAGTATGAAGCACTGCTGTCGACAGAAGGCGTAACAATATCTTTCACCGATGAAGCAGTCAGCGAACTTGCGGAAATCGCATTCGAAGTGAATTCGGATACGGACGATATCGGCGCACGGCGCCTGCATACGATACTCGAGACACTGCTTGAAGAGCTGCTTTTTGAAGCGAGCGGAATGCAGGGCGCCCACGTTGAAATTACAAGGCAGTACGTAACAGCACGGCTGGACAAAATAAAATCAGACAAGAACCTGAGCGCATTTATCTTATAATTATAAAGGAGAAAAAGAATGAGCAGTCTATTACAGAAAACAAGGGAAATCAACAAACTGATACAGGGGAACAAGGGGATCAAGGTCGACTTCAAGGAAGTATCCGAAATCGTAAGCAGCGTACTCGTATGTAACGCATTCATCGTATCCCGCAAAGGGAAGGTTCTCGGATTCGGCGTAAACTCCGAAATCAAGAACCCGAGAATCCGGGAAATGCTCGAAAACCGCAGATTCCCTGACGAGTATGTAAGCAAAATCATGAAGCTCGATGAAACGCACGAAAACATCAAATTCGAAGATCCGATGACAATCTTCCCGGCAGAAGATTCTTTCCAGGATTCCGAAACATGCATCGTTCCGATCAGCGGCGGCGGTGAACGGCTGGGTACGCTAATCCTCGGGCGCGTCACTGAAGCGTTCGAGGAAGATGACCTGGTCCTTGCAGAATATGCAGGTACAGTGGTCGGCATGGAAGTGCTGAGGGAGAAGCAGGAGGAGATCGAGAAGAAAGCGCGCGACAAAGCGAGCATCGCGATGGCGATAAGATCCCTTTCCTATTCAGAGAGGGAGGCGATCGAGCACATCTTCGAAGAACTCAATGCAGATGAGGGACTGCTCGTCGCTTCCAAAGTTGCCGACCGCGTGGGCATTACACGTTCAGTCATCGTCAACGCGCTGCGCAAACTTGAAAGTGCAGGCGTCATCGAGTCAAGGTCACTCGGCATGAAGGGCACATTCATCAAAGTCAAGAAAGAGGACTTCCTTCCGGAACTCAGAAAAGAAAGCTGATTTTAGTGTTTGATTTAAAGAGTGGAATATGATATATTATTAAACGGCTGAATTACAGCCCACTACACACAGTGCTGCCCATTGCTGACAGGTGCCGGATGGTCGTCAACATAGCAGTACTGGAGGAAAAACCTGAGGAGGAAATATCAATGGCAGTTATTACTATGAAACAATTGCTTGAAGCTGGTGTACACTTCGGTCACCAGACCCGCCGCTGGAACCCTAAGATGAAGAGATACATCTTCACTGAAAGGAACGGCATCTACATCATCGATCTGCAGAAGACGGTCAAGAAAGTAGCGGAAGCCTACGACTTCGTGAAAAGCATTTCCGAAGACGGTGGTAAGATCCTGTTTGTAGGTACTAAGAAGCAAGCTCAGGAAGCGATCAGAGAAGAAGCTGAAAGAGCTGGCCAGCTTTTCGTAAACGAAAGATGGCTCGGTGGTATCCTTACCAACTACAAAACAATCTCCAAGCGTATCAAACGCATCTCTGAAATCGAAAAGATGGAAGCGGACGGAACGTTTGAAGTACTTCCTAAAAAGGAAGTCACTGAACTTCGCAAAGAGTATGACCGTTTGAACAAATTCCTAGGCGGAATCCGTGAAATGAAAGAAATGCCTAAGGCGCTCTTCATCGTGGATCCCCGGAAAGAACGCAATGCGATTATGGAAGCTAAAAAACTCAACATTCCAATCGTTGCAATGGTCGACACTAACTGTGATCCGGACGAAATCGATTATGTCATCCCTGCAAACGACGATGCAATCCGTGCTGTAAGGCTTATGACAAGCAAAATGGCGGATGCTGTCCTTGAAGGTCAGCAAGGCGTTTCCGATGAGGAAATCGCACAGGAACAGAACATCGACATGTCGGAAGCCTCTGAAGAAGAGACTGCTGAAGCAGGCGAAAGATAATAAAGTTTTGAAACAACGGTGATAAGTATATTATTCTTATCACCTTTTTTTAAAGATGGACAGACAGTTTCCATCGGCATATGAAAAACATTAGTACAGGAGGATGTATTATGGCTATTTCAGCAAAATTAGTTAAAGAACTACGTGAAAAAACAGGCGCGGGCATGATGGACTGCAAAAAAGCCCTCCAGGAAACTGACGGTGACCTTGATAAAGCGGCTGACTACCTTCGTGAAAAAGGTATCGCCAAAGCTGCCAAAAAGGCAGACCGCATTGCCGCAGAAGGTCTTGTCGGTGTAAAATCCCGGGGCAACTCCGCAGCAATCGTTGAAATCAACTCTGAAACGGACTTCGTTGCAAGAAACGAAAGCTTCCAGACTTTGGTCAATGACGTTGCAACCCACATCCTTGAAACAAAACCGGCAGATCTTGAAGCCCTGAATGCTTCTGAAATGAACGGTAAAAAAGTTGAGGAGATCATCACTGAAGCGGTATCGAAAATCGGTGAAAAGCTGACTCTCAGAAGATTTGCTGTAGCTGAGAAGACAGACAACGACTCATTCGGTGAATACCTCCACATGGGAGGCCGTATCGGCGTGCTTACAATCGTCGAAGGTTCCACGGATGCTGAGGCTGCTAAAGATGTTGCTATGCATGCAGCTGCACTGAACCCTAAATATGTTTCAAAAGATGATGTATCCCAGGAAGAACTGGCTCATGAAAGAGAAGTTCTGAAGCATCAGGCCCTGAACGAAGGCAAACCTGAAAACATCGTAGATAAGATGGTTGAAGGAAGAATGCGCAAGTATCTCGAAGAGATCTGCATCGTCGATCAGCCGTTCGTCAAAGATTCAGATCAGACTGTTGAACAGTTCCTGAAATCCAAAGGCGGTACGCTTAAAGACTTTATCCGTTTTGAAGTTGGAGAAGGCATCGAGAAGAGAGAAGAAAACTTCGCTGATGAAGTTCTCGGTCAGGTCAATAAGTAATGAAAAAGACACTTCGGTGTCTTTTTTTCTAAATGAATATTCAACAATAATAGATAAGGATGAAGATATATGCCTGAAACTTCCAAATATAATCGTATCGTACTGAAATTGAGTGGAGAAGCACTGGCGGGGGATGAAGGCTTCGGCATCAATCCGGTGGTCATCAAAAATATTGCAGAGCAGGTTGCAGAAGCCAAGGAACTCGGTGTAGAGATTGCAGTCATCGTCGGAGGCGGCAACATATGGCGCGGCAAGATCGGGAGCGACCTAGGCATGGACCGTGGAACTGCGGATTACATGGGGATGCTTGCCACTGTAATGAACTCCCTGGCACTGCAGGACAGCTTCGAGCAGCTTGGCTGTGAGACACGTGTGCTTACCTCGATTGAGATGAAACAGATTGCGGAGCCCTACATCAGAAGACGGGCAATCAGACACCTTGAAAAGGGCCGCATCGTAATCTTCGCAGCAGGCATCGGTAATCCTTACTTCTCCACTGACACCACTGCGGCGCTCCGTGCGGCGGAGGTGGAGGCGGATGTAATATTGATGGGCAAAAACAATGTGGACGGTGTTTATTCTGCAGATCCTAAATTCGACAGTGGTGCCTATAAGTACGATAAACTGACGTATATGGAAATGCTCCAGGAGAACCTCCAGGTGATGGATGCCACAGCTTCATCCTTTTGTATGGACAATGATATACCGCTTGTGGTATTTTCGATTACAGAAGATGGCAATATCAAGCGTGCTGTGTCCGGTGAGACAATCGGTACGTTTATCAAAAAGTAATGGGAGAGAAAGACAATGAGTGAAGCAGTATTGAAAGATGCAAAAGGGAAGATGCAGAAATCCCTTGAAAGCCTGCAGCGTGATCTTGCGGCAATCCGTACAGGACATGCCAATGCAAACATGCTCGATCGTGTGACAGTGGACTACTACGGCGCACCGACACCAATCAACCAGCTCGCGGGGATTGCGGTGCCTGAAGCACGCATGCTTACAGTGACACCTTACGACAAAGGTTCTGTCGATGATGTACTGAAAGCGATCCAGCAGGCCGACCTTGGCGTCAATCCGACAAGCGACGGCACGATGATCCGCATCACTGTACCACAGCTGACTGAAGAACGCCGCAAAGAATTCGTCAAGGATGCACGCCGGGAAGGTGAAAACGCCAAAGTGGCCATCCGCAATATCCGCCGTGACGCCAATGATGAATTCAAGAAGATGGAAAAAGACGGCGATATCAGTGAAGATGAGCTGAGAGGATACAATGATGACGTCCAGGGGCTCACTGATGATTTCATCGCAAAAGTCGACTCTGCATGTGATGATAAAGAGAAGGATATCTTGGAAGTTTAATCTATCCTTTACAGGCGGGATTTCCTGCCTGTTTTTTTATGCCCCCCGCTTCGCAGGGGATAAAGTGATTGAGGACAGTTTGCTCTCGATGTATACTATTAAATATAATGCTTTTGGAGGATTAACATGTTTGGTTGGAAAAAGCAGAAGCAATCAGCTGGGACAAGGGTACTGCCGGAACATATCGCGATCATCATGGATGGCAACGGCAGATACGCCAAACAAAGGAACAGACCGAGGATCAATGGCCACTATGAGGGTATGCAGAATGTCAAACGTATCACAAGACATGCATCGGACATCGGCATCAAGTATTTGACGCTCTATGCTTTTTCCACAGAGAACTGGAGCCGGCCGAAAAGCGAAGTCAGCTACTTGATGAAACTGCCCGGGGATTTCCTCGGAGCGTTTCTCCCTGAACTTATCGAAAAAAATGTTAAAGTGAAAACGATAGGGAACGGTGACTCACTGCCTGACCATACTGTGAAAGCAGTGGCGGAAGCTGTAGAGAAGACAAAGGGAAATACCGGTCTGACACTCGTTTTCGCACTGAACTACGGCGGCCGTGATGAACTGATCAGAGGCATAAAGGAAATTGCCGCAGAAGTCTCGACAGGAAAACTGGATATTGAAGATATCGGCCGGGAAACTGTAGATGCACATCTATACACCAAGCATATGCCGGAACCGGAAATGATGATCCGCACCAGCGGTGAATACCGCCTGAGCAACTTCCTGCTCTGGCAATCATCCTACAGTGAATTATTCTTCACAGATACATTGTGGCCGGAATTTACAGCAGATGAACTTGATGAAATGATTTCACAGTATCAGAAACGGTCAAGAAGGTTCGGAGGCCTGGACGAAGAGGAGGTATAACATGAAGACAAGAACAATCACAGCCATAATCGCCCTGCTGCTGTTCATCCCGATGGTGGTGATCGGCTCTTGGCCCATGCTCATTTTAGTCTACCTTCTTGCTTATACAGCCCTTTATGAAATATTGAAGATGAACCGCATACATATCCTGTCCATTCCCGGCATGCTCTCCATGATCGCATTGTTCATCGTCATGGTGCCGCATGAAAACTATGCGCCGAACATCTCGGTTTTCCAGGGTGACATGATCATCGGGATGGCACTCGTCATGCTGAGTTTCACGGTCGTGAGCAAAAACAGGTTTTCATTCGTTGACATGGGTTTCTGTATACTTGCAGTAGCCTATGTGGGCATTGGTTTCATGTATTTTTATGAAACCCGCGAAGCAGGCCTGATATATATACTTTACGGGCTGCTCATCGTCTGGGTGACGGATACAGGCGCCTACCTGTTCGGCAGGGCGATCGGGAGAAGGAAACTCTGGCCACAGATCAGCCCCAATAAGACCATCGAAGGTTTTCTGGGCGGGATACTGTGCAGCCTGCTTCTTGCACTCCTTTTCTGGGTGACAGGCTGGATACAGGGGACGAACATATTCCTATTCGTTTTCCTGACGATGATACTGAGCATGTTCGGCCAGCTCGGAGACCTGGTCGAGTCCGCACTGAAGCGCCATTTTGATGTTAAGGATTCAGGCAGGCTGCTGCCGGGCCACGGAGGGGTTCTCGACCGCTTTGACAGCTTCATCTTCGTGCTCCCACTGATGAACATACTGCCGCTCATAAATTAAGAGATTGATAAGGTGAATGATATATGAAAAAGATATCCATACTCGGTGCGACGGGGTCCGTAGGAACCCAGGCACTCGAAGTGATCAGCTCCAATCCGGAGTCGTTTTCACTCTGCAGCATTTCAGCAGGCAGGAACATAGCAAAATTGGAAGAGATCATTGAAGAATTCAGGCCCTCCCTTGTCAGTGTGATGGACGACAATGCCAGGAAATCATTGGCATCAAAATACACTGAGATTGAATTTTTATCGGGGAAGGAAGGTCTTCTCGCCATAGCGGATGATGATGCCGACATGCTGTTGACGGCGATTATGGGCAGCATCGGTCTTGAACCCACCCTGGCTGCAATAGATGCAGGTAAAGACATCGCGCTCGCAAACAAGGAGACACTTGTCGCCGCCGGGGAAACCGTGATGGCACGGGCGGAGGAAAAGGGTGTGGAGATCGTGCCTGTGGATTCCGAACATTCCGCCGTTTTCCAGTGTCTGCGCGGCGAAAGGCTGAGTGAGATGAAACGCATCATACTGACAGCAAGCGGTGGATCCTTCAGAGATTTCACACGGGAGGAACTTTCCGGGGTCACGCTTGGAATGGCACTCAATCACCCGAACTGGTCGATGGGACAGAAAATTACAATCGATTCCGCCACAATGATGAATAAAGGTCTGGAAGTTATAGAGGCGAAATGGCTTTTCAATGCTGATGTGGACCAGATTTCAACGATACTCCACAGGGAGAGCATCATCCATTCCATGGTGGAATTCAATGACAACAGCATTATGGCACAGATGGGCACAGCGGACATGAAGACAGCGATACAGTTCGCCTTCAGTCATCCGGACAGGCTGCCGGCATCCAATCCGATGGACTTGGATGCCATGGCACAACTCAATTTCCGTCCGATGGACCTCGAGCGTTTTAAAATGCTCCAATTTGCCTATGATGCAATCCGCACAGGCGGCACAATGCCGGCAGTGATGAATGCAGCGAACGAATATGCAGTCGCAAAATTCCTGGATGGTGAAATATCTTTTACAGATATAGAAAAGGTAGTAGAATTACGGATGAATGACCACAAACCGGTACAGAATCCGGATCTTGAAACCATTCTTTATTACGATCGGCTGTACAAGTCCGATATGAGGTGATTAAATGATCGGCATTTTAGCATTCATAGTTGTTTTCGGTGTGCTTGTGACCGTGCACGAACTGGGACATATGATCGTGGCAAAACGTTCCGGAATCATGTGCCCCGAATTTGCCATCGGCATGGGCCCGAAACTCTTTTCATATAAATACAACGATACACAGTATACGCTCCGGCTGCTGCCGATCGGCGGATATGTCCGCATGGCTGCCGACGAGATGGAAGTCAATCCATTGAATTCCGGTATGCGGATACAGCTCAAAGTGAATGACAGAAACGAAATCACCCACATCATTCTTGATGATAAGCATAACTTCACACATATTGAGGAAGTTGAAGTGGTCGAATCTGACATCAAAGACGGAATGACTGTAAAGGCACTGAGACTGCATGACAATGAGGAAGTAAGCTACAGCATTGCCCATGAAGCCTATTTTGTTCAGAACTCAGAACTGGAGCGCATCGCACCGAGAACTGCAAGATTCGAATCCAAATCGGTCTTTGCAAGATTCATGACACTGTTTGCCGGACCGGCGATGAACTTCGTCCTTGCATTCGTATTGTTCACACTGCTCTTCTATATCAACGGCAAGCCGACGGAAGAACCGGTAGTGGGTGTGGTTGCGGATGATACTCCTGCTGAGGATGCGGGACTCGAGGAAGGGGACAGGCTGCTCACCATCAACGGCACCGAAGTTGACAGCTGGGACCACATGTCACAGATCATTCAGAATGAAGGGGAGTCGGAACTCGATATCGTCGTTCAGAATGACGGTGAGGAAAGGACACTTGAGATGACCCCTGTCGTCGACACGACGGAACTGCCCGATGGTGAGACGGTGGACAGGCTGATCATCGGCATCGGTGCCGCAAATGAACACGGTACGTTGTCACCGCTATGGTGGGGCGTGCAGCAGACCTACGAAATGGGGACGATGATTTTCCATCTTGTCGTCGATATGTTCATCAGCATATTCGAAGGAACATTCTCTTTTGATATGCTGAATGGACCTGTTGGCATATACAAAGTCACCGAAGAGGTGGCGGCCCAGGGGCTGATGACGCTGATCAACTTTACAGCAGTACTGAGTGTCAACCTTGGCATAATGAACCTGCTGCCGATCCCTGCCCTTGACGGGGGCCGCATCCTGTTCGTGCTATATGAGGGCATATTCAGGAAACCGCTCAACAAGAAAGTGGAGATCAATATCCAGCTCATCGGCGTGCTGTTCGTATTGATGGTTATGATACTGGTAACATGGAACGACATAAAAACATTTTTCCTTTAGGAGTGAAGTCCAATGAAACAATCCAGAATGTTTATACCCACGATGAGGGAAACACCGCAGGACGCAGACAGCCTCAGTCACCGTTACATGCTGAAGTCCGGTATGATCAAGCAGATGGCGGCAGGCATCTACACATATCTTCCGATTACGAAGCTCGTGCTCAACAACATCGAACAGATTGTGCGTGAAGAGATGAATAATATCGGCGGCGTGGAGATCCACATGCCTGTGCTGCATCCGAAAGAACTCTGGGAAGAATCCGGAAGGTGGCAGGCGTATGGTTCGGAACTGATGCGCATGAAAGACCGCCATGACCGGGACTTTGCACTCGGACCGACCCACGAGGAAATCATTACGGCTCTTCTCCGCGACGAACTCAAAAGCTATAAGAAGCTGCCGCTCACCCTTTTCCAGATACAGACAAAATTCCGCGACGAATTGAGACCCCGCTTCGGACTGCTCCGCGGACGGGAGTTCATCATGAAGGATGCTTATTCCTTCCACAGTGATGAAGCCTCGCTTGACGAAACATACAACGACATGTACCAGGCCTACTCGAACATCTTCAGTCGTGTCGGTCTGAATTACCGGGCTGTCGAAGCCGATTCCGGTTCCATCGGCGGCAGCCATACCCATGAGTTCATGGCACTGTCAGAGATCGGTGAGGATATCATCGTCTACACGGACGAAAGCGGTTATGCAGCAAATATCGAGAAAGCGGCATGTATTGTTCCTGAAGCGGGGGAGAGTGCGGCACAGGAAGCACTTGAAAAAGTACCGACACCGGGGGTCGATTCCTGTCTGTCACTTGCTGAACATCTGAACATCGATCTGACGGATACGACAAAGACGATGGTGGTTAAAATTGACGGTGAATTCGTCATGATCCTGATCCGCGGCGACCATGAACTGAACGACATCAAAGTCAGAGACTACTTCGGGGCTGAAGATGCAGAATTTGCCACAGATTCAGAGATAAGGGATATTATGAAAGCTTCTCCCGGCAGCCTGGGTCCGGTGGGAGCATCCATCCCCGTCTATCTCGATCATCAGGTGGATATGATGTACAACTATCCGGCCGGAGCGAACAATGACGGATATCATTACATCAACGTCAACCACGGACGTGACTTTGAAGTTGCGGGCACGGGTGATTTCCGCTTCATCACAGAAGGTGAGAAGGCTGAGGATGGAAGCTGTGATGTAAAATTCATGAAAGGGATCGAAGTCGGACAGGTATTCAAGCTCGGCACAAAATATTCCGAATCCATGAATCTCAATGTACTGAATGAGAACGGCCGCAGTGTACCCGTACTGATGGGATGTTACGGCATAGGTATTTCGCGTACGCTGTCAGCGATCATTGAAAGTCACCATGACGACCGCGGCATCATCTGGCCGAAATCGGTGACTCCTTTCGATATCCACATCATTACGGCGAATCCAAAGGACCGGGATGCCGAGGATGCGGCTGAACAGCTGTATGAAATACTCAGCAGGGAATACAGGGTGCTCTATGATGACAGAAAAGAACGCGCTGGCGTCAAATTCGCCGATTCCGACCTGATCGGTCTTCCATTCAGAGTCGTCATCGGCCGCGGAATCAAGGACGACAGAGTGGAAATAAAGGCACGTGGCAGCGAAGAGACGGTAGAAGTCGAACTCGGCCGGGTCACGGAATATTTGAAAGCAAATTATTAGATAGAAACTTTCAGCGCGTAAATCATGGATTTGCGCGCTTTTACAGGAGTGTTGTCAGTGAAAGGGAAGGAACAGTTCAAGGTGCTCCTTGAACAGGCGGGCATTCAGGATAATGACCATTTATCCGGCGGCCAGCTTGAAAAGATAGTGGCAGATGATGATGAAAGAGTATGGGAGTTCCATATCCATTTTGAGAGTATGATACCAGCCTCCCTGAGGAATCTGATGGAGGGAAGCATCAGGGATGCCTTCCGTTCCATCGCAGCGGCAAAAATTTTCATCACTGCGGATTCCTATGACGATAAGGATATCATCGACTATCTGGAGTATGCGCTCACAGAAGTGAAAGTGAACGATAATATCCGGTTCCAGCTGATGAACTGTGACAAAGAGTTCAAAGACGGGGTGCTCACCTTCTCGGTCCAGAACGACATCGAAGTGGCGCATTTCAACAAGCATATCAACGGCAACCTGACTTCCGTCTACAAAACTCTGGGACTGCCGATTACAGCCATCGAGTTCAGGGCGGATGCAAACCTTGACAGCGACAAACGTAACAGGCTTGAAGCCCGTCTGAAGGAAGAGAAGACCGAGCTCGTGCAGGGCTTCATAGAAAACCGCAAAGAGATGGAAGAGGAAAGGGAGAGCCGCAGGGAAGAGGTCGTCAAACAGATCGGCAAATCCATGGATCTGAATGGCGTGAGGCCCCTGCATGAAATCGTTGATGAGGAGTTCAATGTCAAAGTGGAAGGTGTCATCTTCGACAACGAAGTCAGGGAACTCAGAACCGGACGGAAAATACTGCAGCTCAAAATTACGGACTATACGGATTCCATAGCCGCCAAAATGTTTTCAAGACACGGCAAGAATGACGAAGATGTTTTCGATGCGCTTTCCAAAAATGACTGGGTTGTCATCGAAGGGAATGTGGAATATGATGAGTTTGCAAGGGACATTGTGCTCATGATCCGCAATCTCAATGTCATCCACAAGCCGCCCAAAAAAGATACGATGGAGGACAAGCGTGTCGAACTGCATCTGCATACCGAAATGAGCCAGATGGACGCGCTCCGGAATATCGGAGACTATGTACAGCGTGCAAAGGACTACGGGTATAAGGCAATCGCCATTACTGACCACAGCAATGTCCAGGCATTTCCGGATGCATTCCATGCCGCGCAGGCTGCTGGAATCAAAATGATCTACGGCATGGAAGGGATGCTCGTTGACGACGGGGCGCCGATCGCCTACAAGCCGCAGGATATCATTTTGGAAGATCATGATTTCGTCGTTTTTGATGTCGAGACCACCGGCCTGTCATCCAAATATGACCAGATCATCGAGCTTGCGGGTACTAAAGTGAGGAACGGCGAAATCATCGGCCGTTTCGAACGTTTCAGCAACCCGAATGAACCACTGACAGAAACCATCAAGGAGATTACAGGCATCACCGACGACATGCTCGTTGGGGCGCCGCCGATCGGTGAAGTGATCACCGACTTCAAAGAGTGGGCAGGTGACGCGATATTCGTCGCCCATAACGCAAGTTTCGATATGGGATTCATCGAGGCTGCATATCAGCAGGTCGGTTTCGGTCCGTATACGAACGGTGTCATCGATACGCTTGAACTTTCCCGCACGATAAACAAGGACTTCAAAAAGCATGGCCTGAACATCCTGGCGAAGAAGTACAACGTGGAGCTTACCCAGCACCACAGGGCGATCTACGATGCCGAGGCGACCGCCTACATCTTCATCAAAATGCTGTCGCAGATCAGAAAGCTGGGTGTAAAAAACCATAAGGAGATCAACAGCACTCTGGCGGATCCTGATTCGTACAAGCGCTCGATGCCGACGCACGTCACGATTCTGGTCAAAAACCAGACAGGACTTAAAAACCTCTTCAAGATCGTCTCGAGCTCCCTGACGGATAACTTCTATAAATCCGCCCGCATCAAAAAGCAGCTTCTCGAGGAATATCGGGAAGGGCTCCTCATCGGAAGCGCCTGTGATTCAGGCGAGGTATTCACCGCCATGATGCAGAAACCGTATGAAGAGGCGAAAAAAGCCGCGGAATTCTACGACTATCTTGAAGTGTTCCCGAAAGCTCTTTACAGGCGTCTTCTTGACAGGGAAATCATACGGGATGAAGCGACACTCGAGGAAATCATAAAGAACATCATCAGACTGGGCGGTGAACTGGATAAACCGGTCGTTGCCACGGGCAACGTCCATTATCTGGACGAGTCGGAAAAGCTCTGCCGGGACATCCTGGTCAAGAGCAACCCGGGCAACCCGTTAAGCCGCGGCATGCTGCCGGATGCACAGTTCAGGACGACGGCCGAGATGTATGAGGAATTTGCATTCCTTGATGAGGAGACCCGCCGCGAGATCGTCATTGACGCACCGAACCGGGTTGCCGACAGCATCGAGGAAGTCAGCCCGATCAAAGACAATCTCTATACACCGAACATCGACGGTGCGAATGAAGAGATGCGTAATCTTAGCTACAACAACGCCAAAGCGCTCTATGGCGATGCTCTGCCGCAGATCGTGACGGACCGCCTGGAAACGGAGCTTGAAAGTATCATTGGCAACGGCTTTGCCGTCATATACCTGATCAGCCAGAAACTGGTCAAGAAATCCCTTGACGACGGCTATCTCGTCGGTTCGCGGGGCTCGGTCGGATCGAGTTTCGTTGCCACAATGACAGAAATTACAGAAGTTAATCCGCTGCCGCCTCACTATGTTTGTCCGAAGTGCAAGAAGTCGGAATTCTTCACGGACGGCAGTGTGAACTCCGGATACGACCTGCCGGATAAAGAGTGTGCCGACTGCGGGATTCCGCTGATCAAGGAAGGACAGGATATTCCCTTCGAAACATTCCTGGGCTTCAAAGGTGACAAAGTGCCGGATATCGACCTCAACTTCAGCGGTGACTATCAGGCGGAGGCGCACAACTATACAAAAGTGCTGTTCGGTGAGGACAAGGTGTTCCGCGCCGGCACAATCGGCACTGTCGCCGAGAAGACGGCATTCGGTTATGTCAAAGGCTATCTGAACGATAATGGACTGCAGCGGAGAGGCGCCGAAATCGACAGGCTTGTACTGGGCTGCACGGGTGTCAAACGGACGACGGGACAGCATCCGGGCGGAATCATCGTTGTTCCGGATGACATGGATATATACGATTTCACGCCGATACAGTATCCCGCAAATGATACTGCAGCAGAGTGGAAGACGACGCATTTCGACTTCCACTCGATCGACAACAACCTTCTCAAGCTCGATATACTCGGCCACGATGATCCGACTATGATCCGTATGCTGCAGGATCTCTCGGGCATCGACCCTAAAACACTGCCTGTGGATGATAAGGAGACCATGTCTTTATTCAGCTCGCCGGAAACGCTCGGTGTGACCGAAGAGGACATCATCTGCCGTACAGGCACACTCGGTGTTCCCGAGTTCGGAACCGGATTTGTAAGACAGATGCTTGAAGATACGCGCCCGTCGACCTTCAGTGAACTTGTCCAGATATCCGGTCTGTCCCACGGGACGGATGTTTGGCTCGGAAACGCGCAGGACCTGATCAGAAACGGGACATGCGACCTTAAAAACGTGATCGGCTGCCGGGATGACATCATGGTCTTCCTCATGTACCAGGGACTCGAGCCTTCCCTTGCCTTCAACATCATGGAGAAGGTGAGGAAAGGAAAAGGGCTGTCCGAGGAGCATGAGGCGGCGATGAAGGAGCAGGGGGTCCCGGACTGGTACATCGGTTCGTGCAAGAAGATCAAGTACATGTTCCCAAAAGCACATGCAGCGGCGTACGTACTCATGGCTGTGCGGATTGCGTATTTCAAAGTGCACTATCCGCTGTATTATTATGCAAGCTACTTCAGCGTCCGTGCTTCGGATTTCGACCTCCTGACAATGGTCAAGGACAAGTCGACCATCCGCCACAGGGTGAAGGAGATGAACCAGAACTTCCAGGAGCTCTCCAAGAAGGAGAAGGATACTCTGGTCGTGCTTGAGATTACCAATGAAATGGCACAGCGCGGCTACAGGGTGAAACCTGTGGATGTGGAAAAATCTGACAGTTTCGATTTCAGGATCGAGGATGATGCGTTGATACCTCCTTTTGTCGCAGTGCCGGGACTCGGGATGAACGTTGCAAAACGGATAGTGGAAACGCGGGAGACGGAGCCGTTCATCTCCAAGGAGGATCTGAACAAACGCGCAGGCGTGTCACAGAAAATCATCGATTACATGACTGAAATGGGCAGTCTGGATCATCTGCCGGACAAGGCACAGCTCTCCATATTCGACATGTAGCTTGATGTTGCGGCGATTCCTGCCGTATGGTATAATTATCATGATATTAAGACTCACGTCACACGGAGAAGAACGGGCCTGCCCGTTCTTCTCTTAGTTTTGAAGGAGGCGAATGGACAATGAACCGTACTGAGCAAAACGTTATGGACAAAGCACAGCCGGTTGTCGAAACGTTGGGATACAAACTTATTGAAGTGGAGTATGTCAAGGAAGGCCCGGATTTCTTTCTCCGGCTCTACCTGGACAAGAAGGGCGGTATTTCACTTGAAGACTGCGCTCAGGCAAGCGAAGTCCTAGGCGAAAAGCTTGATGAATGGGATCTCATCAAAGGAGGATACTTCCTGGATGTTTCTTCGCCGGGAGCCGAACGTCCCATCAAGGATGATGATGATCTTGAGTTGACCCTTGGTCATGGGATCTATGTCAAAACCTACCAGCAGATTGCCGGGGAGAAGGAATGGACAGGCATCCTGAAGTCCTACGATGACAAATCGGTGACTGTGGAGTACAAGGTCAAAACACGCACGAAAACAATTACTATTGAAAGAGAAAAGATAGCCACTATTAGAAAGGCGGTCTTATTATGATTGGAGGCGCTGGACAGTGAACCAGGAATTATTGAATGCGATCGACTACCTTGAGAAGGAAAAGAGCATTCCAAGGGAAGTGCTGATAGAAACGATTGAAGCGGCACTCATGACGGCTTATAAAAAAAACTATACACAGCATAAGAATGTGAAGGTGGACCTCAACATCGAAAATGGCTCATATCGTGTAATTTCAAGGAAGGATGTCGTGGAAGAGGTTGAGGATCCAACTGCCGAGATCGATCTTGCGACTGCACGAACAGTCAATCCGGCCTATGAAATCGGGGATCCATATGATGAGGATGTAACGCCGAAGGATTTCAACCGTGTCGGTGCACAGGCCGCAAAGCAGGCCGTGATGCAGCGTCTCCGTGATGCGGAACGCGGCATTCTGTACAATGAATTCATCGACAAGGAAGACGAAGTGATGACAGGTCTGATCGACAGGGTGGACAACCGTTTCGTCCATATCCAGCTCGGCCGCACGGATGCTGTGCTCAGTGAGTCCGAAAGGATGCCGAATGAGACGTATACTCCGAATGAACGCATCAAAGTATATGTCAACAAAGTCGAACAGACGACCAAAGGACCGCAGATCTTCGTCTCAAGGACACATCCCAATCTTCTGAAACGCCTGTTTGAAAAAGAAGTGCCTGAAATCTATGACGGTACAGTGGAAATCATGAGTGTGGCGCGTGAAGCGGGCGAACGCTCCAAAATCAGTGTCCATGCCGGGAATCCTGATGTGGATGCTGTCGGCTCATGTGTAGGTGCCAGGGGGACACGAGTCGAAGCGATTGTCAATGAACTTTCCGGAGAGAAAATCGACATCGTACTGTGGGATGAGGACCCCAAGGTCTTCGTCAAAAATGCCCTGAGTCCCTCCCAGGTCGTGGATGTTATCGTTGATGAGGAAAACCAGTCGACGACGGTGGTCGTTCCAGACAACCAGCTGTCGCTCGCCATCGGCAAAAAAGGCCAGAACGCACGCCTTGCCGCGAAGCTTACCGGCTGGAAGATCGATATCAAAAGTGAATCTGACGCTGCGGCAGAATCTGATGCTGCAGAAGAAGGCAGTGAAGAATAAACTTCGGGGTGAATGACTCATGAAAAAGAAAGTACCGCTCAGAAAATGCATACTGACCCAGGAAATGCATCCTAAAAAAGACCTTCTCAGAATCGTGGTCAACAAAGAAAATGAAGTGTTTGCAGATGCCACCGGCAAGAAGAACGGCCGGGGCAGCTATGTTGTGAAAAACCTTGAAAAAGTGAATGAAGCCCGAAAGGGCAAGGTGCTGGAATCCCGCCTCGGCTTCGATACTGAAAAACTTGATCCTGTGTATGATGAGATCATCCGTCTGATCTACAGAGAAGACATTCCTAAAAGATGATGGATAAGATACTCAATCTGCTTGGGATTGCAAAACGGGCAGGCAGACTGACGACGGGTGAGGAAAAGACGATAGAGTCGGTCAGGGGCCGGTCTGCAAAAATCGTCTTCCTCGCATCCGATGCAGGCGCCAGCACCAGCAAGAAGATTAGAGATAAATGCAGCTATTATGATATACCGCTGATTGATGAGTATACCAACGCGGAGCTCAGTCAGGCGACAGGTGCATCCAACAGGGTGGTGCTGTCAATCACGGACCCAGGCTTCAGCAAAAAGATGCTGGAGCTCCAGGAGAAAGGAAAGTGATTCAATGAGTAAAATCAGAATTCACGAATATGCAAAGGAAAACGGAGTTTCTTCCAAAGAAGTCGTGGAATTCCTCCAGAATAAAGGAATCGAAGCGAACAGCCATATGAAATCATTGGAAGATGAGGAAATTACCGTTCTGAATAAAAAATTCAAGAAAAATACGGCTAAACCCGAAGCGGGGAAAGAGAAAAAGCCGGCTCAGAGTAAATCTCAGGGACAGAAATCTTCAAACACCTCCGGCAATAAACAGAACCAGAGCCAGAACAAAGGCCAGGGCCAGAACAAAGGCCAGGGCCAGAACAGAGGTTCAAACAACAAAGGCCAGGGCCAGAACAGAGGTCCTCAGAACAAACGGAACCAGAAAAACAGACACCACAAACCGGGACAAAAAGGGCTGAAAAAGAATCAGAATCAAAAGCCCGCTCCTAAAAAAGAAGTGGAGCTGCCTAAGGAATTCAAATATCAGGAAGGTATCACTGTCGGTGAACTTGCTGAAAAAATCGGCGTGGATGCTTCCAAAATCGTAAAAGACCTGTTCATGGTAGGCGTCATGACAAACATCAACCAGTCGCTTGACAACGATTCAGTGGAATTGATTGCATCAGATCACGGTTTCACAGCGGAACTTGAAGTTGTTGTCGACAACACCGACCTTGAAAATTATTTCGAACTCGGTGATGACCTGGATGAAGAGAGACCAAGCGTTGTAACAATCATGGGTCATGTCGACCATGGAAAAACAACACTGCTTGACTCCATCCGTCACACTAAAGTGACAGCGGGCGAAGCTGGTGGAATCACTCAGCACATCGGTGCGTACCAGATTGAAAATAAAGGCAAAAAGATTACTTTCCTCGATACCCCGGGACACGCAGCGTTCACCACAATGCGTTCCAGAGGTGCGCAGGTAACGGATATCACAATTCTTGTTGTGGCAGCGGATGATGGTGTAATGCCTCAGACAATCGAAGCCATCAATCACGCCAAAGCGGCGGAAGTACCAATCATTGTAGCAGTCAACAAAGTGGATAAACCGACTGCAAATCCCGATCGCGTCATGACGGAACTGGGAGAACACGGCCTCTACCCCGAGGACTGGGGCGGTGACACCATCTTCGTACAGCTTTCCGCACTGAGCGGCGAGGGTATCGATGATCTGCTTGAGATGATTACACTTGTGGGTGAAGTCGAAGAGCTCAAAACGAAAAGCGACATGCCTGCAATCGGTACAGTGATCGAAGCGGAACTCGATAAATCACGCGGACCGGCGGCATCTCTTCTTGTTCAGCACGGCACACTCCGTGTCGGTGATTCTGTGGTCGTCGGAAACACGTTCGGCAAGGTCCGTGCTATGGTTGATGATACCGGCAGCAGGATCCAGGCGGCGGGACCGTCGACGCCTGTTGAAATTACAGGCCTCAACGATGTGCCGCTTGCCGGTGACCGGTTCGTCGTATTCACTGATGACAAGAAGGCACGCAGCATCGGTGAAGCCCGCTCCGAGCAGCAGGTGCTGAAAGACCGTGAACAGACACAGAAAGTCAGCCTGGACAACCTGTTCGAACAGATGAAGGAAGGAGAGATGAAAGATCTCAACCTGATCATCAAAGGTGACGTCCAGGGCTCCGTAGAGGCACTGAGCGCATCTCTGATGAAAATCGATGTAGAAGGCGTCAATGTAAGGATCATCCATACAGGCGTCGGTGCCATCAATGAATCTGACGTTACGCTTGCTTCTGCATCCAGCGCAATCATCATCGGCTTCAATGTCCGCCCTGATGTCAACGCCAAAAAAGCGGCGGACCGGGAAAAAGTGGATCTCAGACTCCACAGCATCATCTACAAGGTGATCGAGGAAATCGAATCTGCGATGAAAGGCATGCTGGATCCTGAATATGAGGAAAAAGTGATCGGCAACGTCGAAGTACGCCAGACATTCAAAGTGTCCAAAGTGGGTACCATTGCCGGTGCCTATGTGACGGACGGTAAAATCACCCGCGATTCAAGTGTAAGAGTCATCAGGGAGGGTATAGTCATCTATGAAGGTGAACTGGATACCCTGAAACGCTTTAAGGATGACGCCAAAGAAGTCGCAGCAGGCTATGAGTGCGGCATAACGATCAAGAAATTCAATGACCTTAAAGAGGGGGACCAGATTGAGCCTTATATCATGGTCGAGATTGAAAGGTGATAATCTATGAGTAACAGACAGGAACGTGTTGCTGAAGAAATCAAGAAAGTGGTGAGTGAAGCGCTCAGGACAAAGGTCGATAATCCGGATATCGGCATGGTGACCGTCACTGATGTGGAACTGACCAAAGAGATGGAAACGGCGACAATCTATTACACTTCCCTTAACGACAACAAAGACGAAGTGGCAGACGCCCTGGAAAAATCAAAAGGGCTCATCCGTTCTGAGGTTGCCAGGGAGATTAGGATAAGGAAGGCGCCGGAACTTGCTTTCAAATATGATAATTCCATCGAATACGGCAATAAGATCGAATCGTTGCTGAATGAGATCAAAGATCAATAAGCCTGTGGGGTCATCCCCCGGGCTTTTATTTTTACATATGGAGGTGGCGGGATGCTTCATGGTGTAATCCCGATCAATAAACCGCGTGGCATGACAAGTCATGACGTGGTCTTTAAGATGCGAAAGATACTGGGTATGAAAAAAGTGGGCCATACCGGCACCCTGGACCCGGAAGTGACCGGCGTGCTCCCGATCTGTATCGGTGAGGGCACAAAACTGACAGAATATATGCAGACAAAGGAAAAAAGCTATCTTGCCCGTGTGACACTCGGTTTTTCCACGGATACTGAAGACCAGACCGGGAAGGTGACAGGTACGAGTGATGTGTCAGGTGTGACAGACGAGGATATCGACCGTGTAATCGATTCTTTCCCGGCTAATTATGAACAGCAGGTCCCGATGTACTCCTCCGTCAAGGTGAATGGCAGGAAACTGTATGAGTATGCAAGGGAAGGGAAGACGGTGGAGCGCCCGAGAAGGACTGTGAAAATATACAGCCTGAAGAGGGTTTCTGAAATAACCAGGGAAGACAGTCTCATCCATTTCGATGTGGAAACTGCCTGTTCAAAGGGGACATACGTGAGGACACTTGCGGTTGATATCGGAAGAGGACTGTCCGTGCACGCACATATGTCGAAGCTCATACGCACCTCTTCCTGCGGCATTGGACTTGACCGGGCGATCACGATGGAGGAGCTGCAGGATATGGATCACAGGAAAGCTGTAGTGCCGCTGCTTGAAATACTGAAAGATGAACCTGCGGTGGATATAACGGACACGGAATTTTTATTCAGAATCCGGAATGGGCAGAAGATGCCCAAATCTGATATCATGGATAGTGTTGAAGATGACGAGGCAGAATACGTCGTCTTTACGCACGGGGGGCGTCCGCTCGGTGTATATTATCCGCACCCGGAGAAACCCGGCGAAATGAAACCATACCAAATGTTCAATATTCAAGAGGCGATGAAATGAAAACTATCCGACTACATTATCCATTAGACAATCTGCAGGAAGAACTGCAGGATTCCGCTGCTGCGATCGGTTTTTTTGACGGTCTTCACAGGGGACATCAGGACGTCATAAATGAAATGATCGGGATTGCTGAGGAAAAAGGGCTCAAAAAAGCAGTGATGACGTTCGATCCGCACCCTTCAGTTGTACTCAGTCCCAAAAAACAGCGTACGACGTATCTCACACCACTTGACATCAAGCTGGAAATGCTTGACGGGATGGGCATCGACTACTGTTTCATCATTAATTTCTCAAGTGCCTTTGCATCACTGGAACCTGATTATTTCGTTCAGGAGTACCTGATCGACAATAAGGTGAAGGAAGTGATTGCCGGTTTCGATTTCTCATACGGCCGTTACGGCAAAGGGACTATAGATACGCTCAGGAGTTATGATGCTTTCGGTACGACGGCTGTTTCCAAACTGACGGCAGGTGATGAAAAGATTTCCACTACGAAGCTGAGGGAAGACCTGGCCAGCTGCCGGCTCGAAGAGGTGAATGATGCCCTGGGCAGGCCGTTTGAAGTGCAGGGAGTCGTAGTGCAGGGCGAAAAACGCGGCCGTACGATAGGATTCCCGACTGCAAACGTGGAACCGGAGTACAGATACCATCTTCCGGCGAAGGGTGTCTATGCCGTAACCCTGAAACTCGATAATGAGGATGAAATCTACAAAGGCGTCTGCAATGTCGGCGTCAAACCCACATTCCATGACAATATGACGCGCGTATCGATCGAAGTGCACCTGTTCGATTTCAACAGAAGCATATACGGGGAGAATGTGACAGTGTACTGGCACAATTTCATCCGCGAAGAACAGAAGTTCTCAGGTATCGGGGAACTGACTGCGCAAATCGGAAAAGATAAGGAAAAAGCGGTGGAACTGCTTGAAAATCTCTAACTTGTGCCGTATAATGAGTCAAGTGCCTTATCTTGGTGGACAGAGTCTCCGACATCCACTCGGATAGAGGTGAACAACAACTAAAGGAGGCGTTTCTTAATGGCAATTTCACAAGAACGCAAAAACGAACTTATTCAGGAATACCGTACACACGAATCCGACACAGGGTCGCCTGAAGTGCAGATCGCTGTCCTGACAGCTGAAATCACTGCACTGAACGAACACCTTGGTACTCACAAGAAAGACCACCACTCAAGACGCGGTCTTCTAAAAATGGTAGGACGCAGAAAACACCTGCTCAATTATCTTCGTGAGAAAGATATTCAAAGATACCGTGAACTTATCGGAAGACTTGGTCTGCGCCGCTAATTCACATCGGGCATATCCCTGGGGTATGCCTTTTTTTTATGTATATTTTTTTGCAAAAGTGATATGATTGGAATAAGCAGCCATACTAAGGAGAGTAGACAAATTATGATAGAATCAACAAAAAAGGTATATGAAACACAGTGGGGCAGACATAAGCTCACAGTAGAATACGGTGAAGTTGCCAAACAGGCAAACGGCGCCGTATTGGTACGCTACGGGGAAACTGTGGTACTGAGTACCGCGACCTCCTCGAAAGAGCCCAGGGATCTGCCTTTCTTTCCATTGACAGTGGCATACGAAGAGAAGCTATATGCTGCCGGCAAAATCCCGGGCGGCTTCAATAAGCGTGAAGGACGGCCGAGCGAAGAGGCGACATTGACGAGCCGTCTCATCGACCGCCCCATCAGACCTCTATTCCCGGATGGCTACAGACATGATGTACAGGTAATGAACATTGTATTATCCGTTGATCCCGATGCATCCCCTCAGATGGCGGCAATGCTTGGTGCTTCCATGGCGCTTGGCGTAAGCGACATACCGTTCGACGGGCCGATCGCAGGTGTTACCGTCGGACTGGTGGATGGTGAATTCATCATCAACCCTTCAACTGAAGAGATGGAAAAATCCGAGATCGACCTGCAGGTGGCTGGTACGAAAGATGCAGTGAACATGGTTGAAGCGGGCGCCAAAGAAGTCAGCGAGGATACCATGCTTGAAGCGATCATGTTCGGTCATGAGAGCATCAGGGGGATGGTGGGCTTCCAGGAGGAGATACTTTCCCAGCTCGACATTGTCAAAAAGAGCTTCGAATTGCCGGAGCCCAATGCCGCACTCACTGCGGAAATGGAAGAAAAAGCGGAGTCCATGGGTCTTTACAGTGCAATTCAGGATGCCGATAAACAAGCACGCGAAGAGGCGATAAACGAAGCCAAGGACAGCATACTCAGTACATTGGATGAAGAAGCGGAAGATTACGAAGAGACCCATGCCGAAGCATCCGAAATCATTGAAAAGCTTCTGAAAAACGAAGTGCGCAGACTGATTACTGATGAGAAGGTCCGTCCGGACGGCCGGGAGCCTGCAGAGATCAGACCGCTCAATTCACAGGTTGGCATACTGCCCAGGGCACACGGTTCCGGGCTGTTCACACGCGGTCAGACACAGGCATTGTCGATCGCGACCCTTGGCGGTCTCGGGGAACATCAGATCATCGACGGTCTCGGTGTGGAGGAAAACAAGCGTTATATGCACCACTATAACTTCCCGAACTTCTCAGTCGGGGAGACAGGACCGATCCGGGGGCCGGGCAGGCGTGAAATCGGCCACGGGGCCCTTGGTGAACGTGCACTGCTGCAGGTCATCCCTGACGAAACAGTATTTCCGTATACAATCCGTGTCGTATCCGAAGTGCTTGAATCCAATGGTTCCAGCTCACAGGCCTCCATATGCGGCTCTACCCTTGCTCTCATGGACGCCGGTGTGCCGATCAAGGCGCCGGTTGCCGGCATCGCAATGGGACTTGTCATGAAAGACGACAAATATACGATCCTTTCCGACATCCAGGGCATGGAAGATGCACTGGGCGACATGGACTTCAAAGTTGCCGGGACAGAAAAGGGCATCACTGCCATACAGATGGATATCAAAGTCGAAGGGCTGAGCGAGAGTATTCTGAGGGAGGCACTTGCACAGGCACGTGAAGGCAGGGGCAGAATCCTTGAAAATATGCTTGCTACGCTAAGCGAACCACGGCCTCAATTGAGCAAATATGCTCCTAAGGTTGAAGTGATGCATATCAATCCTGACAAAATCAGGGATGTCATTGGACCGGGCGGTAAGAAAATCAATGAAATCATTGATGAAACCGGCGCGAAACTCGATATTGAACAGGACGGCACAGTCTACATCGGCCACAGTGACTCTGCAATGATCGAGCGGGCGAAGAAGATCATCGAGGATCTTACGCGCGTCGCTGAAGTCGGACAGGTCTACATGGGTGAAGTCAGACGTATTGAAAAATTCGGGGCGTTCGTCAATCTGTTCCCGGGCAAAGATGCACTGGTCCATATTTCACAACTTGATAACAAACGTGTCGCAAAAGTTGAAGATGTCGTGAAACTCGGTGATAAATTCCTCGTGAAAGTGACGAACATTGATAACCAGGGAAGAGTGAATGCATCAAGGAAGGAATTGCTTGAAGACAAAAAGGAGAGTAATTAATGTGATTTTCGACAAAATAGAACTCAACGGCACCGAATATGATATTACAGGACAGCTGAGAATCAAAGAGGATAACGAAGTAAAGATCATTTTTGATGACCTGATGTTCAGCAATACTCTGAAGGAAATGTCGAATAAAAAAGAAAAAGCGGATTCTCTCGTTCTGAAGAACAGCGAGGAAACAAGATACGATACGAAAAATGTATACGTGTCCCACCTTACGATTGATGGTGAACATTATCATGCCACTTTCAAGTAGGATTTAGGAGGAAATATTTTGAATGCATCAAAAAAAGAAAAGGCAAATATACAGATAATCCCTCTTGGCGGTGTCGGTGAGATCGCCAAAAATATGTACATTGTTGAAGTGGATGAGGAAATGTTCATACTCGATGCGGGGCTGATGTTCCCCGAAGATGAGATGCTCGGTGTCGATATAGTGATACCGGACATTTCCTATGTCCGTGAAAACAAGCACAGGCTGAAGGGGATATTCCTTTCCCACGGGCACGAGGACTCAATCGGAGCGATACCGTACATCATTGGAGAGCTCAACGTTCCGATATATGGTTCCAAGCTCACGCTCGCGCTTGTCAAAGACAGGCTCAGGGCAAAGGGTGTAAACAAAAAGTTCAAGTTTTATACAATCAACAGCAAGTCCCGCATGAAATTCAAGAATGCTGAAATGGTCTTCTTCGAAACAAGCCACAGTATCCCTGATTCATACGGCGTCAGCATCGAAACGAAATACGGCTCCATCGTCTATACTGGGGAATTCAAGTTCGACCAGAGCCTGAAGGGCGATTACGGCTATAACATGGCAAAAATGTATGACATTGCGCAAAAAGATATTCTCGCACTGATAAGCGATTCGACCGAAGCGGAAAAACGCGGCTACAATACACCGGAAAATGTGATTGAAGAGCATATTCTGGACGGATTCGCAAAAGCGAAGGGCCGCGTCATCGTTTCATGTTATGCATCCAACTTTGTACGCATCCAGCAGGTTCTGACGAATGCCGCCAAGACGAACAGGAAAGTCTCTTTCCTTGGCAGGACCCTTGAAAATTCCTTCAAGGTTGCAAGGAACATGGGTTATTTCGATATTCCGGAAGGACTGCTCGTGCCAAGTCATGAAATAGGCAACTACCCGGACAATGAGGTGGTCATCGTTGCTACAGGATCACAGGGTGAACCGATAGAGGCTCTTGGCATCATGTCCCGTGGCCAGCATGAAGTCACGAATATAAAAGAAGGGGATATCGTCTACATCCTGACAACACCTTCTTCCAATATGGAAGTTGTGCTGTACAGCACGATGAATGAACTGGTGAAAGCCGGTGCTTCCCTTGTTACGCCTGAGCAGAACATACATGCATCCGGCCACGGTCTGAGCGAAGAGCTGAAAATGATGCTCAATGTAATGAATCCCACATATTTCATTCCGGTGCAGGGTGAATTCAAAATGCAGATTGCCCATGCCAGACTGGCGGCGGAATCCGGAGTGCCGCCGGAAAACATCTTCCTGCTTGAAAAAGGGGATGTTGCGTCCTATGACGGCAAACAGATGATCAGCGCTGAAAAAGTGACGGCGGGCAATGTACTGATCGATGGGAGCGGTGTGGGTGATGTCGGCAATATCGTCCTCCGTGACAGAAGGCTGCTCAGTGAGGATGGTATCTTCATCGCAGTCATCACCATCGATCCAAAAGCGCGGAAGATCATGGCAGGACCTGAAATCCAATCCAGGGGCTTCGTCTATGTGAAAGAAAGCGAGGATCTCCTGAAAGATGCAGAAGAGCGTGTATACAATATTGTGCTCGATTCACTGGATGAAAAGAAACTCGAGTGGAGTACGCTCAAACAGAGCATCCGGGACGATCTCGGCAAGTATCTGTATGAAAATACGAAACGCCGTCCGATGATCATTCCAATCATATCTGAAATATAAAATCATGAGACTGTCAATTCCGGCAGTCTCATTATAAATCTGAGAGGAGCATAGCATGGCACGAAAGCGAAAGAAGACGACGAAAACGAAAAGGAAACAGGATAACAGGACCTACTATTCCATTTCTGCTTTCGTTCTCATCGTCATCCTGTTCATAACCATTTTCCAACTGGGTGTCGTGGGTGCATACATAGATGCACTCTTTGCCTACCTCTTCGGTACCAGCAGGTATTTTACATATCTGATATTGTTTCTGGCAGGGATCTACCTGGCTGCCGAGCAGAAAATCCCGTTCACGAGAAGGATGGGCGGATACCTACTCCTGCAGTTCGGCCTCCTGTTTTTATTCCATTCGCTGCTCTATATCATGAACCGTGAGCGTATAGAAAATTATTTCACTTTAGGTGAAACGATTGAAACGGTCCAGACTGACGGAATCATGCACTTCTTCGGCGGCGGCATCATCGGGCAGCTGCTGTTCCAGTTTTCCTCAACCGGTGTCTCTTTGATCGGGACACTCATCCTTGGATTGATATTCATCTATTTCAGCTACTTGATCATCGCTTCAAAAGATATCGAACAGACGCTTTCAAAAGATCTTGCAAACTTGGGTAAAGGGCTGAGACAGATTAGCCTCCTGATTGCCCGGGGAGCTGTAAAGGCAGGCAGCGGCACAAAGCAGATTTTCGGTAAACTGTCCGAAGGAAGGAAGGGACAAAAATCTGCAGCCGGATATGAAACAGCCGGGAAGAAGCCCGGGAAAAATTCCAAAAAAGAAAAAGCGAGCCTGCAAAAGGACAGCCAGCTGCCTAAAAACAGCGATGATTTCGAGCCGGATGAGTCGCTCATCGAAGATATGAATACATTTGAACCGGAAGTGAGACCGGACGCTCCTCAGGAGAAGAAGGAAGCGGAGAAGGACACTCTCACTTCATCCAAGATCGATACTGAAAACAGCGAACCGCGGAAAATCGAATATGAGTCCGAAGAAACTGGGGCGATGCCTGAAGACCCCGACATGGAAGCAGGGGGAGAAGGCGAAATCGAAACCTTCGATGAAGGTGAACTGAGGGCGCTGAAACAGTATGAACTGCCGGGTCTCACAATGCTTAAGGATGCTGAAGTGACAGAGAAGGTCAGCAACAAAGAGGTGTTAAAGCAGGGACGGGTACTTGAGGAAACTCTGAAGAACTTCGGAGTGAATGCCAAAGTGTCAAAAATCAGGATCGGTCCCGCGGTAACGCAGTTCGAGATACAGCCGGACATCGGTGTTAAAGTCAGTAAGATCATCAACTTGCAAAACGATATTGCACTGAGCCTTGCGGCAAAGGATATACGCATCGAAGCGCCCATCCCTGGAAAATCCGCCGTGGGCATCGAAGTGCCAAACTCCGTCATCAGCATGGTGACCCTCAGGGAAGTGCTGAAGCGGAAGAATTCAGGCAATCTGCTTGAAGTTGCGCTCGGGAAAGATATTTCAGGCAGTCCGATCACTGCCGAACTCAACAAGATGCCTCATTTGCTTGTTGCCGGTGCCACAGGAAGTGGTAAATCCGTCTGTATCAACGGCATCATCATCAGCCTTCTGATGAAGGCGAAGCCGCATGAAGTCAAGCTGATGATGATTGATCCGAAAATGGTGGAACTCAATGTCTATAATGGTATTCCGCACCTCCTGTCACCAGTGGTGACGAATCCGCAGAAAGCGAGCGATGCACTTAACCGGATCGTAAGCGAGATGGAGCGCCGGTACGACTTGTTCTCCCATTCGGGCACAAGGAACATCGAAGCGTACAACCAGTATCTGGAACGGGAAAGTGAAGATTCTGAAAAAGTCCAGAAACTCCCATATATCGTAGTGATCATCGACGAGCTTGCCGATCTGATGATGGTGGCATCGAAAGATGTGGAGGCAGCGATCACCCGGATTGCCCAGATGGCACGGGCGGCAGGAATCCATCTGATCATCGCGACCCAGAGGCCGTCTGTCGACGTAATTACTGGTATAATAAAAGCGAATATCCCGTCAAGGATCGCCTTCAGTGTCAGTTCTTCAACGGATTCCAGGACAATCATTGATTCTCAGGGGGCAGAAAAGCTTCTCGGACGCGGGGACATGCTGTTCCTGCCATCCGGAAGATCCAAGCCGCTCCGTGTACAGGGCGCGTTTCTCTCTGATGATGAAGTGACGGATATTGTCGAATATATTACCAGCCAGATGAAGGCCAACTACGAAAAATCAATCATGAACAAACCGGTTGAGAAAGCACCGGTGGAATCAGAAGATGAACTTTATCCGGATGCCAAATGGTTCGTCATAGAAGAACAGCGGGCAAGCGCATCGCTGCTGCAGCGTCAATTCAGGATCGGTTATAACCGTGCAGCACGTCTGGTGGATGACCTGGAGGCAAACGGGGTCATCGGCCCGAGCAGCGGAAGCAAACCCCGGAGTGTACTGATAGAGAATGAAGAGTGAGGAGCATATCATGTATAACATCACTAAAGATGAAGTGAACCATATACCTGCTGTAATCATCAATACCGACAAGTTCAAGACGATTACCATCCAGCTGCAGTTCAGGAGCCGTCTTGAGCGGACAAGATTGACAAAACGCAACCTGCTTTCACGCATGATGGTAAAGCGGACCATGCGTCATCAATCCGAAGCGGAGCTTTTGAATCACCTGGCCCATTATTACGGCGCCCATCTGACGACAAATGTCGGCCGCAAGGGCCAGGATCATATCGTCACGTTCAGCATGGAATTCGTAAACGACAAGTTCATAAGGGAGGACCTCGACATACTGCAGGAGATGTGCAGGGTGCTGAAGGATGTCCTCGGGACGCCTTTCAGTTATAGTGAAGAATTCAAGGAGTTTTTCGAGCGTGAAAAGCGCCTTTATAAAAACAGGTTGAAAAGCATTAAAGATAACCGTGCGCAGGCAAGTTTCCAGGCAATGGTCGATACGATGTTTGCGGATGAGGACTATAAATATCTCTCCCATGGTGTGCTGGAGGATGTGGATGACATTACACTTCAGGACCTGAAAGAAGAGCATGCGGAAATGCTGGCCGGTGATGACTTGGTCATGCTGACTGCCGGCAGTGTGCAGGAAGCTGCCATGTTCGAAAACCTTTCTCTCATCCTTGCAAGGGAACAGACGGAAGAAGTGGATCACCGCCCGTATGCCTGCCGGGCAGTGACAGAAGTGAAACGGGCCTCCGATACTCAGAAAATTGAACAGGCCAAGCTCAATATGGGCTTCCGGGCAGAACTCGATTCGCCGGAATCCCACATGGCGTTCAATGTGCTCAACCAGATGTTTGGCGGCACAGCTTCTTCGTACCTATTCCGCAATATCAGAGAAAAAGAGAGCCTCGCCTATCAGATCAGCTCCCAGATAGATCTGAGGAACGGTTATATGTTCGTCATGGGCGGGGTCGATGCCGAAAACGTGGAAAAGGCAGAAGCGGGTATACTGGAAGAACTCGACCGCTTCAGAAAGGGCGATTTCGGGGATGCATTCATGGATGAGATCAAAAACATGATGCGTGTGAATCGAAAAGAAGTAATGGATAAGCCGAAAGGTCTGATTGCGCTCGAGTACAACCAGCTTCTCAAAAAGCCGGATACCCCATCGTGGGAAACCCAGCTCGAACGTGTGGATCGTGAACTGATCATCGAAATAAGTAACAGGGTCCACCTGGATACTGTGTATGTATTGACGAGGAGGGATGAAGATGCAGACATGGGAGTATAGAGGAATAGACGAAAAAGTGTACACTCATACATGCAGCAACGGGCTGGAAATTTTCATCATTCCAAAACCCGGGTACAGCAAAAAGTTTGCAACCTATACAACAAAATACGGTTCCCTGGATGATTTTTTCCGTGTGGATGGCAGTGAATTCAAGGTCCCGGACGGGATTGCCCATTTCCTTGAGCATAAAATGTTCGAAAAGGAGGAGGGGGATGTATTCAATCTGTTTTCAAAGCACGGTGCGAATGCGAATGCGTTCACTTCATATGACCGGACATCCTATCTGTTCAGCACGACAGAAGATTTCATCAAAAATTTGGACCTGCTCATGAACATGGTGGAGCAGCCGTATTTCACCGACGAAACGGTAGCGCGCGAAGTCGGCATCATCAACGAAGAGATAAAGATGTATCAGGATAACCCCGGGTACAGGCTCTATTTCGAAACACTCAACCAAATGTATCATGAACTCCCTGTCAAAACAGACATTGCCGGGACACTCGGGTCCATCAGTGAGATTACAAAAGAGCATCTATTCAAATGCCATTCGACTTTCTATCACCCATCCAACATGGTGATGATCCTGGTCGGGGACCTTGATGCGGAAGCAGTGATTTCACATATTGATGATCATCAGGAGAGCCGCGGCATCACACATATTCCATCCATCGAACGGCTGCTGCCCATTGAGCCTGCCGATATTGCGTTGAGGCACAAAGTGCTTGAGATGGACATCCAGGACACGAAAGTGATGATAGGCTTCAAGCAGCAGCAGAACCTGGATGATGTATCCGACCGTCTTGTCCGCGACCTTTCAATGATGTTTGCTCTCGATATGGTGTTCGGAGAACAGTCTCCCTATTATTATGAACTCATGGATGCCGGACTGATTGATGATTCCTTCAGCTTCAGTCATATAGAAGAAACGCCGTTTGCACATACTTTACTGACGTCCACAACAGAGGAGCCCGCGAAATTGACAGAACGTCTGAGTGAAATTGTCAGTGAAGTGAGGGAAGGGGAATTCTTCACTGAAGAAAAACTCTCCAACCAGAAACGGGAAGTACTCGGCGACTATCTGTCCAGTCTGAACTCTCCAGAATACATCGCAAATCAATTCACCAAGTATCATCTTGATGGCTATGATCTGTACAGGCTGCCCGAAATCATAGAGGACATCACTCCGGATGATGCCAGAAAACACTTTATCGATGTCATGGACCCGGATAAAATGGTAGAGTGTATATTGAAACCGCATGGCTAGATATGTCATCACAGGCAGCACCGGGGACATCGGGAGCACAGTCCATAAAATGCTGGAATCACAGGAGATCATCTCTTTTTCCAGATCGAGGAGACCTGTGTACAGCAGTACACATCATCACATCGATCTGTCAAAACCCTTTTCGGAAGAAGAGCTTGAAAAGGCATTCTCAGGCATCGACCGGGTGGACGGACTGATATGGTGTCCGGGTGAGAGCCTGTACAATCTTATACAGGATACCGCACTCGATGAAGTTGATGCACAGTACAATCTTGCCATACGTTCCCTCGTGGCATTCGTCAGGGTCCTGCTGCCGAAACTCAGGAAGAGCACTGCCGGCCGTATCATTGTCGTCACATCGGTGTGGGGCCGTAATGGTGCAAGCTTTGAAAGCATATATGCTTCGATGAAAGGGGCGCAGGAGGCGCTTGTGAAATCCCTGGCCAAGGAATTCTCTGCTACAGGCATTACGGTGAACGGCATAGCTCCCGGTGCAGTGGAAGGGGCGATGACCGGGCTGCTGTCGGCAGAGGACAGGGCTTTCCTCCTTGAAGAACTGCCGCAATCCCGTTTTGTGAGCACGGAGGAAGTCGCCCATGCGGTCCGGTATCTGCTTGATCCGAAGGCGTCATCAGTCAATGGTGAAATTATGAATATCAATGGGGGCTGGTATACATGAACATGGATGCAGAAGAAAAAAAAGGTATGTATCCCGAGAGGAATATCGAACAGTACATGGAGTACGAGATCATAAACAACCGGCCAGGTCTGCTCGGTGATGTTTCCTCGCTGCTTGGCAACCTCGGCATCAGCATCAATACGATAAATGGTGTCGAAAACAGAAGGAGGGGGCTTCTCGTCCGGACGGATGAGCTCAATAAACTCAGACGCTTCCAGCTGATGAGTGGATACATCGATGACATCAACATCCTGAAAATCAGAAAACCCAGGGTGCGCGACAGGCTGGCAGTCCGGCACGGAAGATTCATCAAGCGGGCCGAGGAGGATAAGAAAGTATTCAAATTCACCCGTGAGGAGATCGGTATACTGGTTGATTTCCTCGCTGAAATTTTCCAGGAAAAGGGCCACCGTCTGATCGGCATCAGAGGGATGCCCCGCGTCGGCAAGACCGAATCCATCGTTGCAGGCAGTGTCACGGCAAAAAAGAAGTGGCTTTTCCTCTCTTCCACCCTCATTAAGCAGACGGAGCGGTCCAGCCTGCTGAGAGGGGAATATAATGACAAAAACGTCTTCATCATCGACGGTGCTGTGACGACAAATTCAACTTCAGAGGAACATAAGAACCTGATCAGGGAAATAATGAGTTATCCCGCTATAAAAGTAGTGGAGCATCCCGACCTGTTTATCGAGGGGATGCACTATACCCTCGAGGATTTTGACTATATCATCGAACTTCGTGAAGATGAGAACCAGGAGATCACATACGAGAAACACAAGAAGAAACACTGGTTCCAGAATGAGGATATGGATTTCTTTGGTGGAATTTAGGAGGTACCATGAAACTCGGAGCATATTTGAAAGATAGACGTGAGAAATCCGGCATAACGCTAAAGGAGATGCAGGAGAAATCCGGCATCAGGAAAGACATCATAAAACGACTGGAGACCGGCGATTTCAACAATCTGCCAGATCCCAAGCATGCCCGTTTCCTGGTCAGCCAATATACTGAAGCCATCGGCCTTGACGGCAGGGCTCTGATGGAGAAGCATGCAGATGAATTCACAGAAGACGTTGTGGAAAGTAAAAAAAGAATGCAGAACGATAATGAGGATTATCAGTATTTGAAAAAGGTGCTCATCAGTTTCATGATCATGATTGCTGTTTTATTCATAGGATGGATGATCCTCCTGCAGATCGGGTCACAGGCTGAAATATTCAACCAGAAACCCGTCTATGATGTAGGGCAAACCGAAATCAGTGAAGAGAAGACCGCAGAAGAGGAACAAACTGAGGAGACGACTCAGAATGAGGAAGAGGAACCATCTTCAGAAGAGCCTTCCGGTGCGGATTATTCCTTCACAGGATCCGATGGCAACACGCTGTTTTACGATATCAATACGGACGGCCCACTGACGATTTCACTCGAGGGTGAAAATGCGTCATGGGTGACTCTGACCGATGATGCCGGCAATACCTACGCATACGAAGAGCTGACTGAAGGGGAATATGAAATAGCCGAAGAGGCAAATATACTGTACCTTACGCTTGGAAATGCACCGGGCTTCAATGTCGGGATCGATGGTGAAACGCTCGATGACAGCCAGAGCAAAGACGCGGTCACCGTCTACTACCAATTCAACATAGCAAAGGAGTAAGCTTATGAATATCCCAAATCAACTGACAGTGTTCAGGGTAGTGCTTATTCCCGTGTTTCTTGTGTTCGCCCTGGTGGATTTCGGATGGGGCAGCATGTCTGTACTGGGAGGTGATGAACTCCGGATCGAACAGTTCACAGCTGCAGTCATCTTTGTTGTTGCAGCACTGACTGATTTTCTTGACGGATACCTTGCAAGGAAATGGAATCTCATCACAAACATGGGAAAATTCCTTGATCCGCTGGCGGATAAGCTTCTCGTCACGACGGGCCTGATTGTGCTGGTGGAATGGCAGGTGATCTCATCGTGGATTGCCGTTGTCATCATCGCCCGGGAATTCGCCGTGACAGGATTGAGATTACTCCAGATCGAACAAGGATATGTAAGTGCTGCAGGGCAATTGGGCAAGATAAAGACGACATTCCAGATGATTGCACTCGTGATGCTGCTGTCAGGCGATATTTTCACGGGCTATATACCGTTCTCACTGGGGCTCACTGCCATGTACATTGCGGTATTCTTTACAATCCTGTCCGGGGTGGAATACTTCTACAAAGGCAGGGCGGTATTCCTTGAAGATAAGGGAAAATGAGTTTTGCAGCAAAATACAGCAGTAATCCGTCAATGAGGATGCAAAGAGCACAAAAATGGCAAAGATGCGAACAGATTGCAGAAAACGGCACTTGAAAGCGAATATATGTTCGCTTTTTATTTTTGTACGTGATATAATAAAGACCGAAAAGAAATAATGGAGGGTAATTATGGACGAGAGACAAAAAGCGATTGAAACAGTGATAAAGAACATGGAGAAGTCGTTTGGTAAAGGTGCAGTCATGAAGCTTGGTGATGAGACAGGCCGTAAAGTTTCCACAGTATCCAGCGGGTCCATCACCCTGGACAACGCACTTGGAGTCGGTGGATATCCAAAAGGCAGAATCATCGAAGTCTATGGTCCGGAATCCTCCGGTAAGACGACGGTGGCCCTTCATGCAATCGCTGCAGCACAGAAAGAAGGCGGTATTGCCGCTTTCATCGATGCAGAACACGCACTTGACCCCGAGTATGCGAAAAATCTCGGTGTTGATATAGAGAATCTTTATCTGTCCCAGCCGGATACCGGCGAACAGGGACTGGAAATAGCTGAAGCATTCGTAAGGAGCGGTGCAGTGGATATCGTTGTCGTCGACTCCGTTGCAGCGCTCACACCGCGGGCGGAGATTGAAGGCGAGATGGGTGACGCCCATGTCGGCCTTCAGGCACGTCTCATGTCCCAGGCTCTGAGAAAGCTTTCAGGGGCAATTTCAAAGAGTAACACGACGGCCATCTTCATCAACCAGATCCGTGAAAAGGTCGGCGTGATGTTCGGCAATCCGGAAACAACACCAGGCGGACGTGCACTTAAATTCTACAGTTCTGTACGGCTTGAGGTACGCCGTGCTGAACAGCTCAAACTCGGCCAGGAAATTGTGGGTAACCGCACGAAGATCAAAGTTGTAAAAAACAAGGTTGCACCGCCGTTCCGTGTGGCTGAAGTGGATATCATGTATGGTCTCGGCATCTCCAAGACCGGTGAGCTCATCGATCTTGGCGCGGAACATGAAATCATCCAGAAGAGCGGTGCGTGGTATTCCTATGAAGGCGAACGGCTCGGCCAGGGTAAGGAGAATGTCAAAGAGCATTTGAAAAACAACCCCGAGCTGCTTGCTGAGATCGAAGGGAAGCTGCGGAATGCCCTCGGTTTCGGCGAAAAGGCAGAGGAAGAGTCCGAAGAACAGGACGACAATGCGTCACAGTCTGATTCACTCTTTGAGGATGAGGAATAAAAGAGACGGGAAATACCCCGAGGACAATCAGGCACCTGAATGGAATTAGACCGTTCTGGTGCTTGATTTTATTTACATTTATCTTTAGAATTGGTTATATATAATATTAAGTTCGACCTATATTATATAAAACAATAGCTAGAGCCTGTTAGGGAGGTGTTTATTGTGGACATGATAGACATTTTCTTAATCTTGCTTGGCATTATTCTAGGTGTTGTAATCGGATATTTTATCGTCAGAAACACTTTGACTAAACGGCAGCAGGAGGCGCGGACTTCCGCAGAACATATTATAAGTGAAGCGGAGAAGGAAGCAGACAGCCTCAGGAAAGAAAAGCTGCTCGAGGCAAAAGAGGAGACCCAGAATCTCAAGGATGCCTTTGAGCGCGATTCCAACGAAAAACGGGAAGACCTCAAAGCGCAGGAATCCAGGCTTCTCCAACGGGAGCAGTCGCTTGACCGTAAAAGCGAAGTCCTTGATAAGAAGGATGAAGCGCTGGAGAGCAAAGAAGCCAAAATTGAAGAAAAACAGCAAATGGTTGATGCCGAGGATCAGAAGATTAAAGAAATCATCAGTCGGCAAGAAGATGAATTATCCCGCATCTCCGGACTCTCACGTGATGAAGCACGTAACGAAATCTTCACTGAAGTGGAGAGAGAACTGTCACACGATATGGCCGTAATGGTTAAAGAGAAAGAAGATCAGATGAAACTTGATGTGGATAAGAAAGCGAAGGAACTGCTTGCAGTGACAGCACAACGTTATGCAGCAGAGTACACGAGTGAATCCACAGTATCTGTTGTAAACCTTCCAAATGATGAAATGAAGGGCCGGATCATCGGCCGGGAAGGCCGTAACATACGCACACTCGAGACATTGACCGGCGTCGATCTCATCATCGATGATACACCGGAAGCCGTCATACTCTCAGGTTTCGATCCGATTCGCCGCGCCATCGCCAAAAATGCACTGGAGGCACTGGTGGAGGATGGACGTATCCATCCCGGCCGCATTGAAGAAATGGTGGATAAGGCGAAACGCAATATGGAATCGGATATCAGGGATGCAGGCGAAGCTGCGGCATTCGAACTTGATATCCATAATCTCCATCCGGAACTTGTGAAACATCTTGGTAAGATGAAGTACCGTCTGAGCTACGGTCAGAATGTACTCAAACATTCTGTTGAAGTCGGCTATCTTGCAGGAATGCTTGCGAGTGAACTCGGCGAAGATGTCCAGCTTGCAAGACGTGCGGGGCTGATGCATGACATCGGCAAGGCGATCGACCATGAAGTCGAAGGCAGCCATGTCGAAATCGGTGTTGAACTGGCAAAACGCTATAAAGAGCATCCGACAGTCATCAATGCCATCCATTCACATCATGGTGACGTGGAACCGACAAGCATCATCTCCATCATCGTAGCAGCGGCTGATGCACTCAGTGCAGCCAGACCGGGTGCGAGGCGCGAGACGCTTGAAAACTATGTCAAGCGTCTGGAAAAACTTGAGTCCATAGCCGAGGGCTACGAAGGCGTCGAGAAAACGTTCGCAATACAGGCCGGGCGCGAAATACGTGTCATGGTCAAGCCGGATGAACTGGACGATCTCAGTGCACACAGACTGGCAAGGGATATCAAGAAACAGGTTGAAGATGAACTGCAGTATCCTGGACACATTAAAGTGACAGTGGTTCGAGAGATGAGGGCAGTGGAATATGCCAAATAGAAAAACCAGCAGGCGCTCCTGCTGGTTTTTCTTATTTTCAATTCATCAGATGTTAATTTCGATATCTCTTATACTATTGAAAGCTTCACTTGTTTCCTGGGTATTATTTGAGAAGCGTTCATATTTTTCAGCGAGCTTGTAGGCGCTGAGGTAGAGTTCAAGACTGTCCTTGGCCTTCTCTTCAATGGATTCACTGTCGGAAGGGTTGGCCAATAATGTCAATTTGGCAAACTCCCTGGGGTCAATGGATAATGTCAAATTATTCACTCCTAATTAATTTATAGGTAGTATATACCCCAAAGCGTGTATAATGAAACATGAAATTATAAAAAAGGATGAATCTGATGCGTATTTTATTTATCGGGGATATTGTCGGCAAAGTCGGCAGAAGAATGCTGAGTGAAAATCTTATGAATCTGAAGAAGGAACACGGGGCTAATTTCACAATAGTGAATGGTGAAAACGCTGCCCATGGCAAAGGGATAACAGAGCGTATCTACAAAGAGATACTGGGCTGCGGTGCAGACTTCATTACACTCGGCAACCATACATTTGCCAAGCGGGAGATATATGATGTACTGGACAGGGATGTCAGGATGATCCGGCCCGCCAATTATCCGGAAGGTGCCCCGGGCAAAGGATACGGCATCGTGAATGTAAACGGGAGAAGGCTCCTGATCATGAATCTGCAGGGCAGAAGTTTCATGCCGGCAATCGATTGTCCCTTCAAAAAAGCGGATGCTATTCTGGAGCATGCAAAGGCGGATGAAATATTTGTGGATTTCCATAGTGAAACGACGAGTGAGAGCCTTGCGATGGGCCACTATCTGGACGGCAGGGTGGATGCAGTCGTGGGGACACATACACATGTACAGACAAATGACGAGCAGGTGCTGCCGCGCGGAACCAAGTATATTACGGACGCCGGGATGACCGGCTTCAAAGAAGGCATACTCGGAATCCGTAAAGAGGAGGTCATCGAACGTTTCCTCCACCAGCTGCCTGTCAGGCATAATGTTCCTGAGGAAGGAACAGGGATCCTGTCCGGTGTAATCATCGATACGAAAACACATAAAATAGACAAGATAAGGATAGAGGAAAAGAAGGCTAGGCCGTAGGACTGATTTTGTGTGAATCGATGCGCTGAATATCGAAAAACAGCCCCGATTCTGATATATTAACATAAGGACAAGGAGGCAATATGTATGCAAGAACAATTGTCATGGAAAGTCGGCGGCCAGCAGGGTGAAGGGATCGAATCGACAGGTGAGATCTTCTCTACTACTCTGAACAGGATGGGGTACCATCTCTATAGCTACAGACATTTCTCAAGCCGCATCAAAGGCGGCCACACGAATAATAATGTAAGGATCTCTGCCAAAGAAGTAAGGGCAGTGAGTGATAATATCAATATACTGGTTGCATTTGACCAGCAGACTATAGATCTTAACGCACATGAACTTGTGAATGGCGGAATCATCATAGCGGACAGCAAATTCAACCCAACGAAGGACGAGTCTCTGGATGTCCAGCTTGTATCGATCCCGTTCACTGAAACAGCCAAGGAGCTCGGCAGCCAGCTGATGAAGAACATGGTGGCCATAGGGGCCAGTGCCAGACTCATGAATCTTGAGATGCAGCCGTTCCGGGACATGATCTATACGATGTTCATCCGTAAGGGGGAACAGATCGTAGACAGCAACAACGAAGCGCTGAAAGAGGGCTACAAGCTGATGGACAGCACAATGGCTGACATTTCGGGAGATTTCGAAATGGTGCCTTCCGAACAGGAGGAACGCCTTTTCCTCATCGGAAACGATGCCATCAGCTTCGGTGCACTGAACGCGGGCGTGCGTTTCATGGCGGCATATCCGATCACACCGGCAAGTGAAATCATGGAATACATGATCGAAAACCTGCCGAAGGTCGGAGGTACTGTAATCCAGACCGAAGACGAAATATCAGCGGTGACCATGGCGATTGGCTCAAACTATGCGGGCGCGCGCAGCTTCACGTCATCTGCCGGTCCCGGGCTCTCTCTGATGATGGAATCCATCGGCCTGTCCGGCATGACGGAAACGCCGCTTGTCATCATCGATACGATGCGCGGCGGACCATCCACCGGACTCCCGACCAAGCAGGAGCAGTCGGACCTGATGCAGATGATCTACGGAACCCACGGGGACATCCCGAAAGTCGTGCTTGCACCGTCGGATGTCGAAGATGCTTTCTATACGACAATCGAGGCATTCAATATTGCAGAATATTATCAGGTTCCGGTAATCCTGCTTTCCGATCTGCAGATGTCACTCGGCAAGCAGTCATCCAGGCCTTTCGACCTGTCTTCGGTTGAAATAAACAGGGGCAAGACAATCACAGAGGATCTGGACCGGGACGAAGCGGAATATTTCGAGCGCTACAGCGATGAGGAAGACGGTATATCAAACCGTCCGATTCCCGGCGTCAAAGGTGGCATCCACCATGTTACCGGCGTTGAACACAGTACAACCGGCACACCGAATGAAAGTGCCGGGAACCGTCAGGTCCAGATGGATAAACGGATGAGAAAGCTCAAGGACTTCACGATGGATGAGCCTTTCAAAGTGAAGGGCAATGTGGAAAGTGAACTTCTCGTTATCAGTTTCCTGAGTGTCAACGGCGTTGTGCAGGAAGCGGCTGAACGGCTGGATGCGGATATCACGACGATCAGCCTCAAGCAGATCCATCCCTTCCCTATAGATGCACTCCGTCCGTATCTCGACGGTGCAGGTGAAATACTCGTCATCGAACAGAACTACAGCGGACAGCTGAACAGTGTGCTGAAGATGAACTATCACGGACACGACCGCATCAAATCACACGTAAAATATGACGGTACACCTTTCAAGCCGAATGAAATTGAAACTCATATGAGTTCAATTCTAAAAATTAAGGAAGTGTTGTAATGGCTACATTCAAAGATTTCAGGAATAATATAAAGCCGAACTGGTGTCCCGGCTGCGGAGATTTCAGTGTTCAGGCTGCCATTCAGAAGGCGTGTGCCGCCAACGGTCTTGAACCGGATGAACTGGCAGTCATTACGGGCATCGGGTGCAGCGGACGTCTGAGCGGTTATATAAAATCATACGGCTTCCATGCCACCCACGGACGCAGCCTGCCGGTCGCACAGGGCGTCAAAATGGCAAATGATGAACTCACAGTCATCGCCTCCGGCGGTGACGGCGACGGCTTCGCCATCGGAATGGGGCATACCGTCCATGCATTGAAAAGAAATATCGACATTACCTATATCGTCATGGACAACCAGATCTACGGACTGACGAAGGGACAGACTTCCCCTTCTTCAGAAAAAGGGTTCGTCACCAAATCCACACCGAACGGTTCCATTGAGAATCCAATCCAGCCGATCAGGACTGCGATGGCGAGTGGTGCAACTTTCATCGCACAGAGCGTAAGCTCCGACATCAAACAGCTCACTGCCATCATACAGGAAGCGATGAATCATAAAGGCTTCAGCTTTGTGAATGTCTTCAGTCCATGTGTCACCTATAACAAAGTGAACACATACGATTGGTTCAAAGACAATCTGACCGCTGTCGAAGATATTGAAGATTATGATCATACAGATCAGAAAGCAGCCATGAATCACATCATGGAACATGAGGGACTTCTGAAAGGCATCATCTATCAGAATGAAGAAGCATCTTCCTATCAGGAGCAGATCGAGGGTTACCTTGATCAGCCGGCAGTCAAAAAAGATATGACCCTTGAAAGGGAAACATTCGACGGCCTGATGGCTGCATTCAGATAAATTAATGGACATCCCGGGTAAAATACTGCCCGGGATGTCTTTTATTTCTATATCAAAAATTTTTGAATTGTGTCATAATTGGGATAATAGTTCGGTAACCGAAAGAAGTGGGTGGATCGATTGCTTACGGTATATAAATTTGCTCTGACTTATAAATGGTACATAGCCGTTGCGCTGTTTTTCATGAGCATAGAGCTCGCAGTGGAACTCACGCAGCCTTATCTGATTTCGAAAGTCATTGATGACGGCATCGTGGCCGGTGACATCAATACTGTATGGTTCTATCTTATGGTGATGTTCCTGATCAGCATGGCCGCATTCTTCAGCGGGGTCACCAATTCATTCTTCTCCAGCCACATAGCCAACGCTTTCAGCTATGATCTCCGGACTGCACTTTTCAGGAGGATCCAGTACTTTACACTGACGACACTGTCGAGGTTCCCGACCTCGAGCCTGATCACCCGGATGACACAGGATGTGCTGCAGACGGAAATGCTTCTTTACATGTCACTCAGGATTGTACTGCGCGCACCGCTGATGGTCGTCGGTTCGCTGATTATGTCATTTGTGGTCAATCCGACACTCGGGTTCTATCTTTCATTCCTGACACCGGTACTTCTCCTGTTCCTGATCATCGTGTCGACCAAAGGGGGTAAAATATTCCTGCGTGTACAAAAACGTCTGGACAAGATCAACCGTTCCATCCAGCAGAACCTCGAAGGAGTCCGGCTGATCAAAGCCAATGACCGCGGATTGTTCGAGACGAAAAAATTCCAGGAAGTTGCAAGAAGACTGAGGGATGACACAGTTTATGCACTCAGGCTGATGGAATCCATCATGCCCGTACTGCTTCTCATCATCAACGGCAGCCTTCTCGTCGTCATATGGATGGCATCCGACCTTCTGCAGTCTGATACAGTCCAGGTCGGGGAAGTTGTCGCTGTCATCAACTACGGACTCAGGATGCAGGGCGGTTTTTCAATGTTCGCGTTCATCATCATGGCATTCAGCCGTTCCAAGGCTTCGAGCGAGCGCATGGAAGAGGTGCTTAAGGCTCCGGTCTCCATCAATAAGAAGGAGGACACGCTGAAAGAAGACAAGGCAGGGACGGTAAGGTTTGAAAATGTCTCATTCAGATATCCCGGTGCCTCGAGATATATTTTGAAAGATGTCACATTCGATGTCGCAGCCGATGAAAAATTTGTCATCATGGGCGGCACCGGGTCCGGCAAGAGTACGCTGCTCAGCCTGATTCCGAAGATGTATGATGTCAGAGAAGGGAAAATATATGTAAATGACAAGAGTCTCGAAGAGTGGGAAGAGGATGATCTGAGGCAGACAATCGGCTATGTTCCCCAGTCTGCAGTTCTGTTCTCAGGCAGCATCTATGAAAATCTGCTGTGGGGCAATCTTGAAGCCGAAGAGTCAGAAGTCCTTACATCTACTGAAAAAGCTCAGATCCACAGCTCGATCGAGGCGTTCGATCATCGTTATGAAACAAAAGTCGGCCAGCGGGGTGTCACTTTATCCGGCGGACAGAAACAGAGGCTGTCCATTGCCCGCGCACTGGTCAGGAAACCATCCATACTCATTTTGGACGATAGTACCTCAGCCCTGGATATCCGTACAGAGTCAGCTCTGTGGGAAGCGCTGAAGAATGAAAATGCAACCCGCATCATAGTGACACAGAAAGTGATTACAGCAAAATCGGCCGACCGTGTCCTGCTGCTTGACGGCGGTGAGGTCAGTGCGATTGGTACACATGATGAACTGATGGAATCGTCCGGCCTTTACCGTTCGATTGCAGAGTCGCAGATGGAAGGAGGGCACTTCGATGATTGATTTTATCAGACGGCCTTTCGGCCATGAGCCGTTACTCGGAAAAGAGGATATCGGCCGGAGAAAACGGAAAGAAGATCAGCGCGCGAGCGATGTGGGCGGTACACTCAAGCGGTTGTGGCAGTTCATATCGGAAGAAAGAAAGCTCCTCTCCCTGATCATCCTGCTCGTCACACTCACCAGTTTGCTCAGCATCACCGGTCCCTTCCTCGTCGGCTATATTGTGGACAATTATTTCGTCCAGCGTGAGTTTGACGGCCTGTTCCGTATTCTGATGATCCTGATCGCAACATACGTTCTGCTGTCGGTCACCCAGTATACTGCCGCTTTCCTGATGGTCGGCCTGTCACAGCGTACGGTCTATAAGCTCAGGGACAGGCTTTTTTCCCATATGCAGAACCTGCCTGTGCGCTTTTTCGACAAGCGGCAGCACGGTGAACTGATGAGCCGCATGACAAATGATATCGAAACGATATCACAGACGCTCAATACTTCGTTCATCCAGTTCACGACAAGTGTCGTCACACTGTTGGGGACACTCAGTGTCATGCTCTACCTGAGCCCGCTGCTGACGCTGCTGACCGTTACAATCATACCGGTCCTCATACTGGCTGTAAGCTTCATTACACGCCGGACCGGTCCGCTGTATAAAAGACGGCAGCGTGCCACAGGTGAATTGAATGGATACATCGAGGAGATGGTGTCCGGCCAGGAAATCGTCAAAGTATTTTCGCAGGAGGAGACTGCGATAGAAAACTTCAACAAACGTGCCGGGAAGCTCCGTGACATCACATTTTGGGCATTCCTATACGCCGGTCTCATCCCGAAAGTGATGAACATGCTCAACAACATCAGTTTCACAATTGTTGCGGGTGCCGGCGGACTCCTCGTGTTCTATACCGACGGGATAGTGACGATCGGGACCATTGTCGTCTTTGCTGAATATGCCAGGCAGTTCACGCGGCCGCTCGCCGATCTCTCCAATCAGTTCAACCAGGTGCTGTCGGCGATTGCCGGCGCGGAACGTGTCTTCGGGATCATCGACACCGAACCGGAAGAGGATGCCGGTACGATCCGGGACAGGAAGATCCGGGGTGAGATCGGTTTCAGGGATGTGACATTCTCCTATGATGAGGATCAGAAGTCGCCAACGATCAGAAACCTCAGTTTCGAAATCTCAGAAGGGGAATCGGTCGCGCTGATTGGTGCAACCGGTGCCGGCAAGACCACTGTGATGCAGCTTCTTGCAAGGTTTTACGAAACGGACCATGGCGAGGTGACGATCGATGGGTCGGACATAACGGATTACAGACGCACGACAATAAGATCGCAGACTGCGTTCGTGCTTCAGGATCCGTATCTGTTCGAGTCGACGATCCGCGAAAATATCCGCTATGGAAAACTGGATGCGTCGGATGATGAGGTCACAGAAGCGGCGAAACTCGCCAACGCCCATGAATTCATCATGGAACTTGAGGATGGCTACGATACGATGCTTGAAATGGATGAGGGATTCGTCTCCCAGGGACAGAAGCAGCTGATTTCCATCGCCCGGGCACTGATCACTGATCCCGCCATTCTGCTGCTTGATGAGGCGACCAGCAGCATCGACACTGTCACTGAACTCAAAATTCAGGAGGCACTCGAACGCCTGATGAAAGACAGGACCAGCATCATCATTGCACACCGTCTGAATACGATCAAAGCTGTGGACCGGATATTCATACTGGAGCAGGGGGAGCTGGTTGAAAGTGGCAGTGAAGACGAACTCATGGCGCTTGGCGGCCGATACTACTGGATGATATCCGATAACCTCAGCTAGGCTTCACAAAAGACGGTTTATGTACTATGATGGTATTAATCGAATGGAAGACATAACCACTAGGGGTGTCCGAATGCGGACTGAGATTTACCCTTACTACCTGATCTAGATCATACTAGCGTAGGGAAGTGGCATATTTTTTGAATATGCACACCACTCCGCTAGTGGTGTGTTTTTTATTTGAAAAATATCAATGGAGGTTTTTCTTTTGGCTGTACGAAAAGGGTTAACGCTTACTGACGTATTGATTACAGTGGTAATCGCATTGGTTTTTGCAATCATCTATTCAATCTGGGGCGGAGTATATACGGCGCTCCAGCCGCTCGGGCTCCACTTGAATGAGCTGGTCTACGGTATGTGGTTCATAGCGGCCGTCGTGGCCTACCTCATCATCAGGAAACCAGGCGTGGCTATCATCGCGGAATTTGCAGCGGCTTCCGGCGAAACCATTGTCATGTTACAGTTCGATGTGATGCTCATGATTTATGGACTGCTTCAGGGACTTGCGTGTGAAATCGTATTTGCAATTGTGAAATATAAAAGCACTGCACTGATGGTTGCAGTACTCGCAGGAGTGGCAGCGGCACTCTCCACATTGCCGCTAGACTGGTATTACGGTTATCTCGGACACCTTGAAACATGGAATCTTGTGCTGATGGTGGGCTTTAGAGTGTTGAGTGGTGCACTGATCGCCGGCTGGCTGGCACATACGCTCTACAGGGGGCTTGGGGAAACCGGAGTGCTGAAACTGGTGGGCTCACGCAGTCCGGACCGCAGCGAGGGACTGTAGAAGATGACAATAGACATTGGAAATCTCAGAGTCAGGTTTGACGGAGAAGCGGAGAATCTCTTCAATGGCATGGATATCCGCGTGGAAAAAGGGGAGAAGGTGCTCCTGCTCGGACCGAGCGGTTCCGGTAAGACTACGCTCCTCAACATTATGGGCGGCCTCATCTCCCGTGTAATTGACATCCCCATGAAAGCCGACACGCTCAAAGTGTCAGAAGACGGCGCATATGTCTTCCAGGATCCGGACTCACAGTTCACAATGCCGACAGTCGGGGAAGAACTCGGCTTTGTACTTGAAAATAAAGGAGTCCAAAGAGCAGAGATGGAGCAGCAGTTCACAGATGTCCTTGAAGCTGTCGGGCTGGACGTCCCTGTCGGAATGAATATCCAGGAGCTTTCAGGCGGCATGAAACAGAAACTCGCAGTAGCATCCGCCCTTCTCCAGGACACGGACACACTGTTCCTGGATGAACCGGCAAGCATGCTTGATGAAGATTCTGCAAGGCATGTCTGGGACACGGTTGAAAGTATATGGGACAACCGTACGGTCGTCATCGTCGAGCACAGAGTAGAGTATATATGGGATAAAGTGGACCGGGTGATACTGATGGATGACTCCGCCGGTATTGTCCGGGACGGCACGCCCGGGGATATACTCACCAACCATGGTGATCTCCTCAGAGCGTTCGGTGTCTGGCATCCCCGGTCCTGGGACAGGGCCCCGGTATTTGAGCGTGCGAAACCGACAGAAGAAATACTCCTCGAGGCGAAAGGCCTGGATGTCAGGCGGCGGAAGGATACCGTCATCAAAGTGGACGAGCTGAAGATCAGAAGGGGCGAATGGGTGACCATCGAAGGCGCGAACGGTACAGGCAAGACAAGTCTGCTGCTTGCACTGCTGAAACTCATTCCATCAGCGGGCGACATTCATCACCGGGGAAAGAAAATCAGGAAGACGAAACATATTGCCGGCAGCGTATATCCGGTTTTCCAGAACCCGGAACTGCAGTTCATCACGAATAAAGTTTTTGATGAAGTTTTCATCAATCTTGAAATGCACTTTGATAAAACAGAGGCAATGCGGCAGACCGGGAAGATATTGGAGAGTTTCGGGCTTTCCCGTGTTGCGCATCTTCATCCTCTTGAAATATCGACAGGACAGAAACGGCGTCTGAGCGTAGCGACTGCTGCAGGAGGCGTACCGGAAATCATCATGCTTGATGAGCCGACATTCGGCCTCGATCAGAAACAGACGTTCAGGATGCTGGAATTCTTCGACGGGATGACGAAGGCGGGGAAAACAATCGTCATGATCACCCATGATAAGGAAATCCAAAAGCGGTATCCATCAAGGCGGCTGCTGATCGAAGATGGAAGGCTAACAGAAAGGACGGCGGTGGACGATGCTCCAGTCAATCAGGAAGTATGAAACCTTTGTCGATCGTTCCAACCCCATCATTAAAATAGGGCTTGCGGCAGTGCTTTTCATCACAGTGGTTTTTGTCCACAATCCGAACCATCTGTTTCATCTTTCACTGATCCTGCTGATTGCGATGATAGTACTCTCCGGTGTGAAACTCCGGTACCTTGCAGCCCTGCTTGCGGTCATGCTTCTATTCGGCTTCATATCGAGCCTCTACATGATATTCTACGGTGAAGGTACGACCATACTGTACAGTTTCGGAATCATCCATATTACCGAAGAGAGTTTCGTCCGCGGCATCCATGTGATGATGCGGGGCCTTGCATTATCATTCTTCGGTGCGCTCATCATTTTCACGACCCGCATCACAGATGTGTTCTACAGTCTGATGCAGCAGCTGGGACTCAAGCCCAAATATGCCTATTCGTTCATGGCTGCGGTGCGCATGGTTCCGATCATCATTTCGGAATACATGGCGCTCAGGCAGGCGAGGAAGGTGAGAAGGGCCCTCATCCACAAAAAATATGTGACGGGGATGAAAGGGTTCAAAGCGACGATCATCACACTGCTGAGTCAGAGTATAAGGCGTGCCTACCGTCTTGGAATCGCAATGGAATCGAAAGGATTTGATGACGGACCGAGAACCTACTATCACCGGACATCATTTTCGATATCCGATATTTATCTCATACTGTTCATTGCAGCATGCATCTTTCTGTCATTACAGCTGGGCCAGGTGATCACGCCGTTTGAGAGTACCGATGCAAGATAGTATTTCTGATCAAATAGCTTTGAAATATGGACTGAAAACATATATACTGTACAGGAGATTTTAATAATGAAAATGCACATGCCAGTGTTTCGGGAGTATGAGAATGCTGGACGTTGTAATATGATATAAAGGTGGAAGCAGGATGTATAGCAAAGATGAAATCGTGAATGAGGCAAAGCAGTTGGGCAAAATGATGTCAGAGACCGAACAGGTTGAATTCTTTAAAAAGGCGGAAGCGAAAATCCATGAGAACAAGGATGTCCGTGAGAAGATGGCGAGCCTTAAGAGTCTGCAGAAACAGGCGGTCAACTTCCAGAACTACGGCAAGGAACGTGCCTATAACCTGACAGAGGAAAAAATCAAAAAGATAGAAGCGGAACTGGACGAGATGCCCATCGTTACACAGTTCAAGGAATCACAGGGGCAGGTCAATGAGCTCCTCCAGATGGTGTCACACGCAATCAGCCAGACCGTGACGGATGAAATCATCACCACAACAGGCGGTGATCTGCTGCAGGGTGAAACAGGCGCTGCGATGAGAAACAGACCCAACCAGGGCAATTAAACAGAATGAACGGTAGATGAGGGGCTGTACATCAGATTGATGTATAGTCCTTTTATAAAATGGAGGTGCCATATGACCAGGAAATTGACTTTGACAGGCGTATTCACAGCTTTGAACGTAGTGCTCGGCATGTTCATCATCATTCCTATGGGACCTGTAAGGGCGGCGCCAGTGCAGCACCTGATCAATGTCATAAGCGTAGTGTTCACCGGGCCGTGGGGCATCGTACAGGCTTTCCTGTCCTCGACGATACGCATTCTGATGGGGACAGGGTCGCCGTTTGCATATCCCGGCAGCATGGCCGGTGCGCTTCTGGCATGGCTGTTCTACAGACGTTTCAGGAAACTTTCAACGGCCGCAGCCGGGGAAGTCATAGGCACCGGGGTTTTTGGTTCCATTGCCACTCTGCCGATCATCATGGTGATCGGACTGGAACTTGAATTCTTCTACGTCCTTGCACCGGCCTTCATACTGAGTTCGCTGATAGGAGCACTGATATCATGGATCCTGCTTGGACAGCTTGAGAAAAAAGGTATACTCGACCGCTTCAACAATGAAAGGCGGCCGTGATATAATTCTATATATACAAACAGAACAATGGAAGTGTTGATATGCAGAAAGTAACACCGATGATGCAGCAGTATCTGAAGATAAAGGATGAGCATCCGGATGTTTTATTATTATACAGGCTCGGGGACTTCTACGAACTTTTCTACGATGATGCAATCACCGCAAGCAAAGTCCTGGAAATCACCCTGACTTCACGTGACAAGAAAAAGGATCCGATCCCGATGTGCGGTGTCCCCTACCACTCGGCGAAGGGCTATATAGAACGGCTGATCGATCATGGATACAAAGTGGCGATCTGTGAGCAGATGGAGGACCCGAAACAGGTCAAAGGCATGGTGAAGCGGGAAGTGGTCCGCATCATCACTCCGGGGACGCTGATCGATGATTTCGGCATGGAGGATGGGAAAAGCAACTACATCCTTGCGCTCAGTGAAAACAGAGGCAGCTACATCACTGCCTATTCCGATATTTCTACGGGTGAGATAAATGCATTTACAACAGCCGACCCGGTCATACTCAAAAGTGAGATCGACCGTATCCGTCCGAGTGAGATCGTGGTGGAGGAAAGTATCACGGGCATCCTTGATGAATTGTATCAGGACCCGCCATTCAATACACCGTACAGCAGCGATGAATTTCATGAACTTGAATGCAGTACGGAGATCACGGATGAGGAAAAAGAGACGCTGAGTCTTCTCATATCCTATATCCGCTCGGTAAATATGCGTGAACTGAAACATTTCAGGGCAGTTGAAAAGCATAAGATCAAAGAGACAATGCAGCTGAATTATGCGGCAATCTCCAATCTGGAGTTGTTGGAAAGCCTTCAGACGAAAAAGACGAAAGGATCCCTGTTCTGGTATCTGAATGAGACGGGCACACCGATGGGCAAACGCAAACTCAGAAAATGGGTGGAGCGCCCTCTGCTCAATGAAAGAATGATCAAGCTGCGTCAGGATGCAGTCGAAATGCTGCTCGGCCATTTCCTCGAACGGGAGGATATGCGCGGGCTGCTTGATGACGTCTATGATATAGAACGGCTGGTCGGCAGGCTGAGCTTCGGCAACATCGACGCAAAGGACCTGGTGCAGCTGAGGGATTCCCTCGGTGTCCTGCCCGGTCTCGAATCCCTGCTCGGTGACACCGGCCTGCTCGAATCAGAATTGTTCACCGGGTTCGATCCGCTTGGTGATGTCCACACCCTTCTGCAGCAGAGCCTGCATGATTCACCTCCGAAAACCATAAGGGAGGGCGGCATCTTCAAGGATGGCTACAATGAAAAGTTGGATGAATTACGTTATATTTCAAACAACGGCCGTACGTGGCTGAATAGCTATATTGAGGATGAACGCGAGCGTACCGGGATAAAAAACCTGAAAGTCGGCTTCAACAAAGTGTTCGGCTACTACATCGAAATCTCCAAGGCGAATGCGGTGAACTTTGATGCAGATGCATTCGAATACAGCAGAAAACAGACGCTGACGAATGCGGAACGCTTCATCACGCCGGAACTGAAAGAGATGGAATCCAAAATATTGAGTGCCCAGGATGAGAGCATCATACTTGAACATAACCTGTTCAATGAGATAAGGCGCGAGATGGAAGCATACATCGACAGACTCCAGGCGACGGCGGATCTGATCAGTACACTGGATTGTGTAATATCATTCGCCACAGTTGCTAATGAATACCGCCTCGTACGTCCGGAGTTCACGGATGGTGAACTGGATATAGAAGAAGGGCGGCATCCTGTCGTGGAGAAGGTCATCGGTGAAAATACGTATGTACCGAACTCGCTTACGATGGATGAGTCCACTTTCGTCTATCTGATCACAGGGCCGAACATGTCGGGTAAGAGCACATATATGCGCCAGACGGCGATCATCAGCATACTTGCCCAGATGGGGATGTATGTCCCTGCAAAATCCGCCAGGCTGCCGATATTCGACCAGATCTTCACACGGATCGGGGCGAGCGATGATCTTGCAAGCGGCAAATCCACATTCATGATCGAGATGATGGAGGCGAATGACGCGCTTAAAAATGCCACTGAGGACAGCCTGCTCATCTTTGATGAGATCGGGCGCGGCACATCCACATATGATGGTATGGCTCTGGCCCAGTCGATGCTCGAGTTCATCCATGATGAAATCGGGGCGAAGACTTTATTCTCCACGCATTATCATGAAATTACGAGACTCGGCCAGACATTGTCCGGTCTTAAAAATGTCCATGTCAAGGCGACGGAATACGACGGCAGGCTGGTCTTCCTCCACAAGGTCAAGCCGGGAGCGGTGGAGAGGAGCTACGGCATCCATGTGGCGCGTCTTGCGGAACTGCCGGAAGATGTGACAGACAGGGCCGACACTCTGCTCTATATGTTCGAGAGTGGTACAGAAGTGCCTGCAGAGCAGCTGGAGCTGGCACTTGATGATAACGAATCCTATAATGACCATCCGATTGTCGATATGCTGAAACAGATGGATATAAACAACCTGACACCGATGGATGCACTGATGAAACTGAATGAGATGAAAAACAGATTAAAAGGCGGGGGATGACATGTCTTCGATCAGAGTGCTTGATCCAAAGATACAGAACAAAATAGCCGCAGGTGAAGTGGTGGAGCGCCCGAGCTCCGTCGTCAAGGAGCTGATTGAGAATTCCCTCGATGCAAACGCAGATGAGATCGAGGTGTTCATCGAGGAATCCGGCATGAAGCTGATACGGGTCGTCGATAACGGCGATGGCATCCACCAGATGGATGCGCCGCTTTTGTTCCAAAGACATGCCACGAGCAAGATTGAAGATGATTACGATCTTTTCCAGATCCGTTCACTCGGATTCCGCGGCGAGGCTCTGGCAAGTATCGGTGCTGTGGCCAGAGTGAAGGTGGAAACAAAGCATCTCAACGGGGAACCGGTCTCCATACGGTTTGAAGGCGGGGAGCTGAAAGAACAGGGGCCCGGCAAGGAACGTCAGGGGACGGATATATCCATCAGTGAACTGTTCTTCAATACCCCGGCCCGTCTGAAATATGTCAGATCCATGCGGACCGAAAGCGGCAAGATCATAGATATCATCCAAAGGATGGCGCTTGCCTGCCCGGGAGTCAGCTTCAGGCTGACACTCGATCACAGTGAGAAGCTCTACACAAAGGGCAACGGCAATTTAAAAGAGGTCATCAGTGACATATACGGTCTCAACATCGCCCGGCATGCTGTGAGGATCGATGCTCAGGATGCTGATTTTAAAATAACGGGATATGCGGTACGGCCGGAAGTGAACCGCAGCAACAGAAACTACATCAATCTTTCCGTGAACAAACGGCATATCAGGAATTTCAGGCTGTCACAGTCCATCATCAACGCCTACCATACACTGCTGGCAAAGGATAAATACCCGGTTGTCGTCATCGATATGGAGATGGACCCGAAAATCGTGGATGTCAACGTGCATCCGGCAAAAATAGAAGTCAGGTTCTCCAAAGAGAAGGAGCTGAATGGACTGCTTGAATCATCTGTACGCACGTCGCTCAAGGATGAGATGCTGATTCCGGATGTGACGAAGCAGTTTAAAGGACAGAAGACAGAAGCAGAGCAGTCCGCCATAGATTTTACTGTGCGGGAAGAACGGCCGGCACAGACGGGACAACCGCATCATAGTGAAGTCCGGTCTGAACCGGAACGGGAAGTCTATAGGAGTGAACAGAGGGAAACGTACAGCACATCGACTGGGCAGGAGAACGTCCCGGCTGCCGAAACGCCTGTGCCAGCGCCCCTGAAAGAACATTCACTCCCGCAGGAGGAAAAGATTGAGGAAAGCCCCCGGGAAGAAAGAATGAAGGAGAAGCTTCCCTACCTTGAGATTGTGGGCCAGCTTCACGGCACATACATCATCCTCCAGAATGAGTCGGGGATGTATATGATGGACCAGCATGCTGCGCAGGAACGTATAAAATATGAATTCTACTATGATCATATCAATGTGGATGAAGATGCCGGCGTCCCGCTCCTCATCCCGTACACCTTTGAATTCCCTCTGGATGATATAATAACCATAGACGAGAAACTGAAAGACCTGAAGCAGCTCGGTTTTGAAATTGAAAAGAGTGGCGTGAAGCAGTATTCGGTAACCCGGCATCCTTCCTGGGTTGATGAAAGGAATCCGGAAGCCGACATTGAACAGCTGATCCATTTCGTGGCGGAGAAGGACCACTTCAGTGTGAGTGAATACCGTGAGGAAATGTCGATCATGATGAGCTGTAAACAATCGATAAAAGCGAACCACTATCTGGATAAAAAACACATGGCAGCACTGCTTGAAGAACTCGGCAGGTGCGATTCGCCTTATACCTGTCCGCACGGCAGACCGGTTATCATTCACATGACCACTTATGAAATCGAGCGGATGTTCAACCGAATAATGAAATAGGGGGATGCAGGCATGAAGATCAGCGAGCAGTATATTGAAAATGAGGGCAGGCGCATACGGGTCAAGGTTTTCAAACCCCGTAACCCCATCTGTGCCATCCAGGTCATGCACGGCCTGGCGGAGCATATGGAGAGATATGATGAATTGAATACCTGGCTTGGCATGAACGACTGCATGGTTGTCATGCATGATCACCGGGGGCATGGCAGGGATGCTCAGATACCGGGGCATTTTGACGACTTCAACCAGTTGATCAGTGATGCGGCAGCGGTCTCCGCCATCATTCCCGTGACACTAAAAAAATTCATTCTGGGACATTCCATGGGCTCCATTGCAGCCCGCCGGCTTCTGGAGCAGTCCATCTATGACGGCGGCATCATAGTGGGGACAGGAAACAAGGACAATTTACTGGACAGTGCGGCAATCGCCGGTCTGGCCGCCCTCGCCGGGGTCAGAGGAAAACAAAAATCCCGCACAATAAACACACTCGCCTTCCTTGGTTATGATGATGCATTCAAAGGCACCCAAAAGAACAGATGGCTCTGCAGTGACCCGGAGGTGGTCGGCATGTACAATGAAGATCCCCTTTGCGGTTTTTTGATGTCGAACGGTGCATTATATGAAATTGTAAAAAATATCAGGGAGGCCGGGAAGCAAAGGAATCTGAAAGCACTTGCCCCCGATGTACCCATACTTCTGATCGGCGGTAAAAATGATCCTTTTTCGAACTTCGGCAGGGATATACGGGTGCTTGCCCGGACGCTGATCCGGTTTGCCGATTCTGTAACTGTACAGCTCTATGATGACAGCAGGCATGAAGTCCTGTTCGAAAAGAACCGTGAACAAGTATATAACAGATTATTCGAGTGGGTGATGAGGAATGTCTAAATTAAAGAAAGTTCTGATTCTGATAGGGCCGACAGCGATAGGCAAGACGGCTCTCAGTATTGAAATCGCCAAGAAGTTCGACCTTGAGATCATCAGCGGTGATTCCATGCAGGTATACCGGGGAATGGATATCGGTACAGGCAAAATCAGGGAAGATGAAAAAGCGGGTATCAGACATCATATGATTGATGTCATAGAACCGGAGTCCTCCTTTTCTGTCCAGGAGTTCCAAAAGCATGTCACAGAGATTATTGATGAAATCCATGAGGACGACCGCATACCATTCATCGTCGGCGGCACGGGTCATTATATCCGTGCCCTGATCCATGGCTACGAATTTGATGAAGAGGATGACAGGGAGAAGCGTGAACTGACGGAAACGCTCGAACAACTGGGTTCAAGTGTTCTGCATGACCGCTTGAAGAAGATCGATCCGAAGATTGCCGCAGAGATCCATCCGAACAACCGGAAGCGCGTCATCCGCGTGCTTGTGAAGTTTGAGCTGAGTGACAGGATAAGCAACCGGATCGGCCCCGGCTACACAGATGAGATGAAATATGATACATTTATAGTAGGATTGACACGTGAACGGAAACAAATACATGCAAATATCGAAACAAGGGTGGATCGGATGTTCGAACAGGGCCTTCCGGAGGAGGTGCGCCATCTGTTTGAAAACCACTCCCTGTCAAAAACGGCATCCGCTGCAATCGGATACAAGGAATTTTTGCCATATTTCGATGGTACTGCTGCCTTGGAAAATGTCAAAGAGCTTATCAAGCAGAACACGAGACAGTATGCCAAGCGGCAACTGACATTTTTCAGAAACCAGCTTCCGGTTGAATGGTATGATCTGGACAAAGTACAGAAGGATATAATCATGGAAGATATATATCAATTTCTGCATGCAAAGGAGAGAGAGGATCATGGCAAATGATAATTTGCAGGACAAGTTTCTCAGGGACTTCAAAGAATCCGGGGTGGAAGTGACGGTATTTCTGGTGAATGGTTTTCAATTGAGGGGAGCGGTCATCGATTTCGACAAGTTTGTGATACAGCTGCATTCCGGGGGCAAGGATCATCTGATCTACAAACATGCAATAAGCACATTCCTTAAATAATGGAGAAGCATCCTTTCCATCTCTGGAAAGGATGCTTTTTAAGTGGTCAGCCGAGACCGCGCAACAGGTTTTGGATATCGTCCTCGAAGGAGAACGGTGCCCGCTGCGGTGCATATCTGAAGGCGATCTTCCCTTCCCGTGAAACCAGGAATTTTGTAAAATTCCATTTGATGCGGTTGATGAAAAGACCACTTTTGCCTTCGGTCAGATATTTGTATAACGGATGGAGTGATTTGCCGACGACATCGGTCTTTTCCATCACCCTGAACGTCACGCCGTAGTCATTATTGTAATGTGCCTTTGCTTCACTTGCATCGAGCGGCTCCTGATTCATGAAGTTATCCGAAGGGAAAGCCAGAATGACGAGCCCCTCGTCCTTATATCTCCGGTGGAGTGTTTCCAGGTCTGCAAGCTGGTTTTTGAATCCGCACTCACTTGCGGTATTGACGATCAGGACCACCTTGTCTCTAAATTCAGACATGCTTACGGTATTGCCCGCTTCGTCCCTTGCTTCCAGATCGTAAAAATTTGTTTTCATGCCGTACGGCCCCTTTCTGTTCATGGGCATAAATACATTAATCTTTTACACATTCCGGCAGCCGGTTAAACATAATTTTTTGAAATGTCACAATCAGGGTAATTGATATATAAACAGAAAATGGAGGTGCTGTTATGACAGAGACATTCAAAGGAATCATCATAGCGGTTAATACACCTGAAAGGAAGAACATAGAATCCGAAGTGAATGAACTGGTCAATCTTGCAGAGTCGATCGGTGTAGACATTACAGGCGTCCATGTACAGAACCGGGCGACAATGGACCCGAGATCATACGCGGGCAGCGGCTTTTTAAATGAGATCGACCTACAATATGAGAAAGGCTCACTTGACTATGTCATTGTAAACGATGAGATTACGGCGAGCCAGAACCGGGCGGTCGAAGAGGTCATGGACACGAGGATCATCGACCGGACCCAGGTGATACTGGATATATTCAGCCTCCGGGCACATTCAAAGGCCGGGCAGCTGCAGGTTGAACTCGCGCAGCTTCAGTACCTTGTCCCCCGTCTGAGGGGCCAGGGGATCAACCTTTCACGGCTCGGGGCCGGTATTGGTACGAGAGGACCCGGGGAAACGAAACTCGAGACGGACAGGCGGCATATCAATCAGCGTATCAAGGAAATCAGAAAACAGCTGAAAGTCATAGAATCCCACCGCGAGCGGTACAGGGAGAAGCGCAACCGGAATCAGGTGGTCAAAATCTCCCTGATCGGCTATACAAATGCAGGAAAATCATCTTTGTTCAACACGATGGCCCAAAGCGATACACTGGAGGAGGATGCGCTGTTTGCGACACTGGACCCGAAAACACGCAGGCTTATACTGCCGTCCGGGTTCGAGTGTGTCATTTCGGATACGGTCGGTTTTATTCAAAACCTGCCGACGACACTGGTCGAAAGTTTCAAGTCGACGCTTGAGGAAGCGGCGGACAGCGACTTCCTTATCCATGTGATCGACAACACTGCTGAAGATCTCGGGACACATTATGATACTGTGAAATCGCTTGTCAGGCAGCTGGATATGGAAAGTATTCCGTCAGTTGTGTTCTTCAACAAGACGGATATCGATGACGGCAGGCACTATACACCCTCGGAAACGCATGAATACGTTCATAAGGACATGGCCCCCGGGCACATCAACACCCTGCTCGAAGAATTCATGAAAAAGCATATGGAGCCGTATCAAGTTGAGCTCCCGCTTGCCGAGACGCAGAAATTATATGACCTCAAACGTCATACCATAGTGGAAAAGGAAGCCCTTCACGAAGAGGTTGAGGAGTATCACATCGAAGGATATGAGCCGGAAGGTTCATGGAGCAAAAGAATTGTGGAAAGAAACGGGGAATAGAAGCGTGCAGAATACGGATATTCAGATAGGAACATTGATTGACGAGGCGATGGACGACATTGCGCCGATCATGAAGGAAAATAAAAGAACAGCCAGATTCAATTTCAACAAAGTGATGAAGGCTTTCAACGAAACAGGCGTATCGGAAAGTGACTTCGCAGGGACGACCGGCTACGGCTATGATGATACAGGACGGGATAAACTCGAGGAAATTTACAGACAGGTGTTCAGGAGCGGGGACGCGCTTGTGCGCAGCCAGATCATCTCGGGCACCCATGCAATCAGCCTCTCGCTGCTTGCACTTCTCGACACAGACGATGAACTCATCTACATCAGCGGCGAGCCGTATGACACTTTGGAGAAAGTGATCGGCACGAGCGCGGATGACATCGGCAGCCTCAGGGAGAAAGGTGTGCACTACCGGGCAATCGATCTGGTGGATGACACCTTCGATGAGGAAGAAATCATGGATTCCATTTCAGACAGGACGAAGATGATTGCCATCCAGCGGTCACGCGGTTACAGTATGAGGAAATCACTGACCATTGGCGAGATTGAATCGATGGTTGCGAAAATAAAGGAAAAACACCCGGAAATCATAATTTTCGTGGACAACTGCTACGGCGAATTTGTGGAAAGACGGGAGCCCATTGAAGCCGGGGCTGATATCATTGCAGGCAGTCTTATCAAGAATCCGGGCGGCGGCATTGCGAAAATGGGCGGCTATATCGCAGGCCGGAAAGATCTCGTCGAACGCATCAGCTACAGGCTCACGGTGCCGGGAATCGGTAAGGAGATGGGTGCGAGCCTCAATGTGCTTACGGATATGTACCAGGGATTCTTTCTCGCGCCGCACACAGTCATCGAAAGTCTGAACGGTGCAGTGCTGACCAGCCGGCTGTTCCAGAAGGTGGGCCTGCAAACCGATCCGGCACCGGATGCGGACAGAACAGACCTGATACAGAGCGTATCCTTCAAGACGGAAGAGGAAATGATCACCTTCACCCAGATGATTCAGAAGGCCTCTCCGGTGAATTCTCAGTTCCTGCCGATACCGAGTGAAATACCGGGATACGAAACCCCCGTCATCATGGCAGCGGGTACTTTCGTGCAGGGGGCATCACTCGAGCTCAGCGCAGACGGGCCAATCCGTGCGCCGTATACAGTGTTTGTCCAGGGCGGGCTTGTGTTTGAACATGTCGTCTATGCTCTGGAAGAGGCACTCAGAGAAATGAAAGAGAAAAACATGATCAGCTTTTAATTCTTGTTTTTCAGTATAAGTTAATATTCCCGATATTCACATTTAATAGAATACTGGATAAATTATGACTGAAAGGAATGATGCTTTTTGAGTCGCTATGTAGAAATAGGCTATCCGATCCATGAGGATATGCCCGTGCACCCCGCACTGCCGAAAGTAGGGCTTGTGCCGAGGGAACGCAAGGCGGACGGAGATGACTGGAACGGATCTGTGCTGAACATCTATCTGCATGCAGGCACGCACGTTGATGCGCCGTGGCACCATATGGACAATGGCAGGGGAATAGATGAAATTCCGATTGAAGATTTCATTTATGAAAAACCGCTCATGCTGGATGTACCACTCGGAAAAAATGAATTTGTTACGGTAGAGATGCTTATGGAAAACAGTGAAGTGGAGCAGGCGGATCTTCTGATTTTCAATACCGGACACTGGAAGTACAGGGATTCGGACATTGAAAGATATTCCAGCGATTTTCCGGCAGTGTCACCGGAAGCGGCGGAATATATGCGTACACAGCTGCCGGAACTGAAGGCGGTCGCAATCGACACCCTCAGCATAGAAAACCTGAATGAAGCCGGTGACAATGGTTATTTTGTACACCATGCGTTTTTGGACCATGAAAAATATGATGAACCGACCATGCTGATATATGAAGATGTAAATCCTGAACCACTCATCGGGAAAAACCTGAAATCGGCCTTTGCAGCGCCGCTCAGAATAGTGGGGCATGATGCATCGATAGTGAATGTAATTGTAGAAACAGAAGAATGACACACCGTGTGAAGCTGGATGCCGATCCAGCTTCACACGGTGTGTCATGGCTGTAGTATTCAAATGGTTAAGGATCAATATTGTGTACTATTACATCATCAGGTATGTCATAATGGTATTGATGACAGGTACGGATGCGAGGTATGACAGGGGAGGGGAGCCGGATGTTCCAATTATTGTTCATCATGCTGGTGTGCTTTTTAATTACACTGGCCTACACGGTAACAGCAGGAAGATTCACAAACAGGAAGCTCATACTGTATATTCCATCATTCATCGCAGTTCTATGTTTTCTGGGGACCTTATACTGGCATATTACAGCGCCGCCGGAAGGCCTCCAGAGCCTGACTATATATTTTGTGACGCTGTTTGCGATTGCAATCATATTCTCAAACATTTTTTCCTATATGAGCTTTTCAATCAGGAAATGATCTGATATGAAAGGACCGGCGGTTTCACCGCCGGTCCCTTTCATATTCATATGCACCGAGCAGTACGACGCATATGTCCAAAGCAGGAGTATCCAGGTTCCCTTTGCGATCATACAGATACTTCTGGATGAATTCAAATTCCGTCGGCCTGCCTGCAGTGATGTCATAGTACATGCTGGTGCCCATTTCACGGTTATAGCCTCTGTATATTTCCAGTGCCTTTTCCCTGAAACCGGCTTCTATGATCTTCCTGTCACTGTTGATGATCTCTATCCCTTCGTCGAGCAGCCTTTTTGTCAGCTCTGTAACATTCTCCTTATCGAAAATTTTGGCTGTATTCTGTGACAGTCCGGTCAGTGTATTGATGCCCAGATTGATCAGCAGCTTTTCGTACCTCAGCTTCTCAAAGTCACCGGCCTTTATTATCTCAAGGTCCGTAATTTTCAAGTCTTCGATAAGGGCGTCCAGATATTCATAGTTCTGACTGTCTATGATCAGCCGGGAATCCTGGAAATGTTCAATCATGTCCCCGTGCTTCTGACCGCTGATATAGACGGCCGCAGGGATGCCATTTTTGAACCAGCTGTCATATCCCATGCCGTTCTGGCATAGGACGATCTCCGTCCGGCTGTGGCACAGTTCCGGCATTTTACGTGACAGGGTTTTCAACGCGGTGGCCTTGGCGGCAATGAAGATCACGTCGAATTGAGACCCGGAGTGTGCATTGATATTTTCTATATCATATGGATAGTGGGTGGATTCCCCGTTTCCAAGTACAGTGAACCCGCTTTTTTCTGTCCTGCCGAACAATGTCACTTCATGTTCTGTTCGTTTAAGTTCACGGGCGATGATGCTGCCAACGGCGCCGATGCCGACTACTGCGATTTTCATTGATTTTTCTCCTTCTTAATAAGAGTGATGACTACATATCAGGATGTGTTAAAATAAGTATAATATACATAGAACGAAAGGAGTAGCCTGATGAAGACTACTAATGAACTGATACAGATGAAACGGGATGCGGAAAAAATAACGATGGTAACAGCCTACGACTATCCAAGTGCAAAACAGAGCGAAGCTGCCGGTTTGGATACGATACTGGTCGGGGATTCACTTGGCATGACAGTTCTCGGATATGACAGCACTGTTCAGGTTACCATGGATGATATGATCCATCATGCGAAAGCGGTGCGCCGCGGGGCACCGGATACATACACGGTGGTCGACATGCCATTTGGTTCCTATCACACAAACGATGACGGAGGGCTCGGAAATGTCCTGTCAATGTACCAGTCCTCAGGAGCAAATGCAGTCAAACTGGAAGGGATCGGATGTCTGGAAATAATCAGACGGGCTGTTCTGGCTGGAGTGCCGGTTGTGGCACATCTTGGCCTGACACCGCAGTCCGTCGGTGTAACGGGATTCAAGATGCAGGCAGGCTCACTAGAAGAGGCTGAGAAGCTGCTTGCAGATGCCAAAAAAGTGCAGGAAGCAGGTGCATGTATGCTGGTGCTTGAAGCCATACCTGCAGATCTTGCAGAAAAAGTTACCGAGGCTTTGTCGATTCCGACGATCGGAATCGGTGCCGGAGCAGGGACAGACGGTCAGGTGCTTGTCTATCATGACGTGCTTCAATACGGCAGTGACAGACTGCCGAAATTCGTCAAGTCATATGGTGATTTCAACAGTGCCGGTACCGAAGGTCTTGCGCAATACGTAAAAGAAGTGAAATCCGGTGCTTTCCCGGATGCAGCGACAACTTATAAAAAGAGGGTATTTGAAAAATGATGAAAACTGCAGACACTATAAAAGAAACCCGTGAAATCCTGAAGCCTTACAGAAAAGGGAAAATTGCTCTCGTCCCTACGATGGGATATCTTCATGAAGGGCATATGGCGCTGGTGGCAAAAGCCAGGGAGCAAGCCGATTTCGTTGCGCTCAGCCTGTTTGTCAATCCGCTTCAGTTCGGTCCGGATGAAGATCTGGAGACATATCCAAGAGATCTTGAAAGGGATCTCAAAATCTGCGAGGAAAACGGTGTGGACTTCGTCTTCCATCCATCGGAGGAGGAAATGTATCCAAAGACGCCGGAGCTGCAGATCAGTCTTGCGAGCATGTCTTCTATACTGGACGGCGTCAAGCGTCCGGGGCACTTTGAAGGGGTGGTTACGGTCGTAAACAAACTCTTCAATATCATCAAACCCGACTTTGCCATATTCGGGGAAAAGGACCGGCAGCAGCTGATGATCATACAGCGGATGGCGGAGGACTTTAACCATGATCTCGAAATCATCGGTGTGCCGACTGCACGCGAATCGGACGGGCTGGCCAAGAGCAGCAGGAACGTGAACCTTACAGACGTGGAGAGGGAGGAAGCACCGGCAATCCACCAGGCACTTGAAATCGGACGCAATCTGGTGCAGGAAGGCGAGACCGACATAGAAAGCGTCAAGGAACGCATCGAGATGCATGTCATGGATCACACATCAGGGGTAATAGATGACCTGCAGATCTTCACCCATCCCGATTTAAATATTATCCAGACAGTATCAACTGATGTTATAATATTCATTGCTGTGAAGTTCGAACGTGTACGATTAATAGATAATATGCTGGTGATTATAAATGATTAGGACAATGATGAACGGCAAGATCCACCGTGCGGTTGTGACTGAGGCAAATCTCAATTATGTCGGAAGCATCACGATAGATCCGGTCCTCATGGAAGCGGCGGACATACTGCCTGATGAAAAGGTGCAGATTGTGAACAACAATAATGGCGAACGCCTGGAGACATATGTAATCGAAGGGGAACGTCATTCAGGGGAAATCTGCCTGAACGGGGCAGCTGCAAGAAAAGTGCAGGTGGGCGATGTAGTCATCATCATCAGCTACGTCCAGCTGGAAAAATCGGAGCTTGCAGATCACCAGCCGAACGTCGTGATCGTCGATGAGGAAAATAAAATAATGGCTTCGAACTATAAAGAAAAGAGAAAAACAGAATACGCGGCGCGTTAAGTAATTAGACATTGTCTTAATTACTTTTTTTGTAATTGGAGGTGTACTATGCTCAGAAAGACGTTTTTAATTGTCCTCTTATACTTCGTTGCTGTGCTGCTGGCTCCTGTGATCCAGTCGTACGATTTCGAGGAGGGGATGAGTGTCCAGTATGCCAAAAGCTGGCTTCAAGACTATGTCTATCCTGAATATGACAGGAGTGTCATCCATCAGGTGGACAGTGCGGAGACACAGGATGTCGAGTTGAATATCGGAGAGGAATATCAAAGCGGGGACAGCGAAGTGCTGGGCTCTGAATATAGCGGTGATTTTATCATCGAGGATGATCCCGGCCTGTTCAGACTGGTTCTTGTCCAGGATGGGAAGGTTGCCGGTGGATATACGAACAGTGATGATGTATCCATAAGCAACATCAATATTGCAAACCTCGATCGTGAAAAGGTCAGGGAAACATACGGGGAGCCTGAGGAATATATACAAAAGGGCTGGAAACGCCTCAGGGTGAACGAAGAAGGTTTCGAAGTGTTCGATCTGCAGGAGGTCTATGTCTATTTCTTCTATGATCTGCATCAGGAGGAGAAGGTGAACGGTATGCTGCTGCTCGATAAAGACCAGATTGCCTCGGTTGAAACCCTTTATAACAATCCGCCGGCAGAGGACAATTCACGCCTGAACCATCTTATTGTGAACGCATCCCGGATCGAATACGGGCTGGAGCCGCTTGAGATTGATGGAAGAGCATCCAGCGCCGCTCTCGGGCACAGCACCGATATGGCTCAAAATGACTATTTCGAGCACGAATCACCGCATGGCGCCACTTTGAAAGACCGCATCGAGGAAAGTGGTGCAAGCTACCGCAAAGCAGGAGAGAACATAGCCATGGGCCACACCTCTGCAATCTTTGCCCATCACAGTCTGCTCAATTCTCCGGATCACCGGGTGAATATACTGAGTCCTGATTTTACCCATCTGGGTACGGGCACTGCATACGGCAGAGAGGATGTTCCGTATTACACAGAAAACTATATACAAAAATAGATGTTTGTCCTATTAAGGGGTAAAACTATACTTTTTATCCGGTTTATAAATGGGTTTAAGGGGAATTTATATATTGGATCAGAAGTTTCCCGCTATCTGAAATCCATCCAAATTGAACGATTGAATGAGGGGATGCAATTGATGGGTAAGACGCAGGATAAGGATATAAACGAAGACAAAGACATACTTGAACAGGTAAGGATAATACTCGGAAAATAATAGAATGTACCGGTTACACAAGGGATGGATTACCGGATAGTCAATATAAGAAGGGCATATGCTTAAGCATATGCCCTTTAATTATGTGACACTCAGAATTCCCGGAACAGACCGACCACTTTGCCAAGTACTGTGACTGCATCCAGATATATTGGATCCATAGTCTGGTTTTCCGGCTGTAATCTGTAATAGCCGTTTTCTTTATAAAATCTTTTCACTGTCGCTTCATCATCTTCTGTCATGGCTACAATGATATCACCGTTATGGGCGATGTTCTGTTTTCTGACAATCACCCTGTCACCATCATGGATACCCGCTTCGATCATGCTGTCACCTGCTACGTTCAGCAGGAAAATCTCGCTGTTGTGGTTTGCAGTGAAATGCTCTGGAAGCGGGAAGTACTCATCTACATTTTCGACAGCTGTAATCGGCAGACCGGCCGTAACCTTGCCGAGTACAGGCACCTGGATGACGGAAGCATACTGGCTGTTCTCCTCCATGACGATTTCTATCGCACGGGGTTTGGTCGGATCGCGTTTGATATATCCCTTATCCTGCAGTTTGGCAAGATGTCCGTGTACAGTCGAACTTGACTGCAGGCCGACAGCATTGCCGATTTCCCGAACACTTGGCGGATATCCTTTATCCTGAACGGTCCTCTTGATGTACTGATAGATTTGCTTTTGCCTGTCCGTTAACTCCTTCATATTATACCTCCAGATTTTATTAACCTAATTCTACCATACGAACAATGCTGTTACAAACATTTGTTCGTAATGGCGTTGACCCGGAACATCCGTTCTGTTATCATTATTATACAAACATACGTTCCGGGAGGGGATTTACATGACACTGAAAGAATTTCAGATGCTTTCCACTGTATTCATATTCGTATTGGTTGCCGGTCTTATTTTCATGCTGCAGTCCCATGACGCAACGAACGCACATTCCGATGTTGCTTATATAGATGAATTCCAGGTCGTTACTTTTGAAGATGAAAAGAACAGTAAGGATGAAACGGATGTTCCGGATGAAGCATACGCAGAAAGCACGAGGATGGATCAGCTGGTCGAATTGATAGGGTTTATAAAATGATGGAGAAAGTATGAGGATGGTCTCATACTTTTTTTTATGGTAAATTATAATAGAATGGACGGGAGGGTTCATCATGTTGGAAAACCATAGGCTTGAGCGTCTCAATGCACTTGCGGCCAAGAAGAAATCCGGGGCTATATCCCAAAGTGAGCTGCAGGAGCTTAAAGGGTTGAGGGAGGCATATTTGAAAAACTTCAGATCTTCATTCAGGAAACAGGTGGAGAATACCAAAGTCATCGATCCTGAAGGAAAAGATGTCACTCCCAAAAAACTGAAACGCATACAACAGGATAAGAATAATAAAAACTAAAGGAGCAAGTAATATGACTTTTGATAAAACAGATCAGCTGGCTATAAACACAATCAGGACACTTTCCATCGATGCAGTAGAAAAAGCGAATTCCGGTCACCCGGGTCTGCCCATGGGCGCGGCGCCAATGGCATATACTCTCTGGAGCCGACACCTGAATTTCAATCCGAATTCAGTAAAATGGTTCGACAGGGACCGTTTTGTACTGAGTGCCGGCCATGGTTCCATGCTTGTGTACAGTCTTCTGCACCTTTCCGGGGCACTTGAAATGGAAGAATTGAAGGAATTCAGGCAGTATGAATCCAAAACCCCGGGACATCCGGAATTCAAGCATACCGACGGTGTTGAAATCACCACCGGCCCGCTGGGGCAAGGGCTTGCAATGAGCGTCGGCATGGCAATGGCTGAAAAGCATCTTGCCGCGCGCTACAACCGCGACGGATATGACGTTGTCGACCACTACACATATGTCATTGCCAGTGACGGGGATCTGATGGAAGGAATATCCCATGAAGCCTCCTCACTTGCAGGACATGTTGGCCTGGATAAGCTGATTGTACTGTATGATTCCAATGATATTTCACTTGACGGCGATCTTGACATGAGTTTTTCCGAAGACGTGAAAAAACGCTTCGAAGGGTATAACTGGCACTATATCAGAGTCGAAGACGGCAATGATGTTGAAGAGATCGACAAAGCGATCACTGAAGCTAAATCTTCCGACAAGCCTGTTTTGATTGAAGTGAAGACAATCATCGGCTACGGTTCACCAAACAAGCAGGGCAAGAGTGCATCACATGGTGCGCCGCTTGGTGCGGATGAAAGAAATGCGGCATTTGAACACTACGGTTTCGATCCCGGGAAAACTTTCGAAGTGGATAAGTCCGTCTACGACCGCTTCAGTGAGACCCTGAAAATGCGGAGTAACGCCAAAGAAGCGGAATGGATCAAAGTGATGGAGAATTATGCCACGTCCCATCCGGAACTCCATAAAGAGTTTGAAGATGCAATCAACGGTATTCTCGCTGCAGGGTACGACAGTGATCTTCCATACTATGAAGCCGGTGAAAAGAAAGCGACCCGTGCCACTTCAAGCGAAATGATCCAGGTATTGTCCGAAACGGTACCGACACTGTTCGGCGGGGCAGCAGACCTTGCCAGCAGTAACAAAACCAATGTCAAGGAAGAAGCGGACTTTTCCAAAGATACTCCGGAAGGCAGAAACGTATGGTTTGGTGTACGTGAATTCGGCATGGCAGCCGCATTGAACGGCATGGCTGCCCACGGCGGTGTCCGTCCATACGGAGGTACATTCTTTGTATTCAGCGATTACCTGAAGCCGGCGCTCCGTCTGAGTGCATTGATGAAGCTTCCTGTGACCTATGTATTTACTCATGACTCCATCGCTGTTGGCGAAGACGGTCCGACACATGAGCCTGTGGAACAGCTTGCAGGGCTCCGGGCAATTCCGAACCTGAATACGATCCGTCCGGCAGATGGCAATGAAACACGTGCGGCATGGAAAGTGGCAATGGAGGCAGAAGATGCACCGACAGCGCTTGTCCTGACACGCCAGGATGTCGAAGTGATCGATGTGCCTTACTTCGAAGTTGAAGAAGGTGTCAAAAAAGGCGGATATATCGCATATGATGAAGGCGATGAAGCAATCCTGTTTGCATCAGGAAGTGAAGTGCCGCTTGCAGTCAATGCAGCGAAACAGCTTAAGACACAGGGTGTGAATGTCAAAGTCGCATCCATTCCGAACATGCAGCAGTTCCTGAATCAGGACGCGGAATATATTGACAGCGTGCTCAATCCGCATATTGAAAACAGGACCGCAATCGAGATGGCGGCAAGCCATGGATGGCATCGTTTCGTCGGCATGAACGGCAAGCTGCACACCATCGACACTTACGGTGCAAGTGCTCCCGGCGGTCTTGTGATTGAGAAATACGGCTTTACCGTCGAAAGGGTTCTCCAGACTGTACTCGACAAATAACTTGTTGAAAAACACCTGTTTTTAATGTAAACTTTATAATGGTCTACGAAGAAAGAGGTGAGCAGTTTGGCTACTTGGATTTGGATAATTATTGTTACAGTTGCACTCATCGGTGGCGTTGCATTGGGATTCTTTCTCGCAAGAAAGTATATGATGGACTATCTTGAAAAGAATCCGCCTATTAATGAAGACATGCTCAGAATGATGATGATGCAGATGGGGCAGAAACCTTCCCAGAAGAAAATCAATCAGATGATGACAATGATGAATAAGCAAACGGATTCTAAAGAAGCGAAAAAGCGCGTCAAAGATGCGAAGAAATAGAAAATAAACCTCTCTGCACCTCATGTGCCGGGAGGTTTATTTTTGCCCACATTGAATAAATATTTACTTTTTAAACACTTTATCCATATCGAGATGAAGTGTTTTTTCATTAAAAATGTTTATTTTAGAAATAAAATTATCAATCTTATAAACATTGCCATTTTTCAAAATATTCATTGATTAGGCATAATCATTCATATATAATTGAATTATACATTTGGGAGGAGGAAAATTGATGAACAGGAAATTTTTTGTATTTTTCTTTGTTCTTGTACTGACATTGGCACTCGCGGCCTGTACTGATGATTCAGATGTGGACGGCAGCGGCGATGAAAGTACGGGGGGAGAAGAGGGGACTGATGAGAATGCTGAAGGAGGCGGGGGCAGTGGTGATCTGAATATCGCCATCATGGACGATGTAGTTACACTTGACCCGCATGGCAGTAATGATTCAGCTTCTGCCCAGGTCAGAAGAAATATTTATGAAACGCTGGTGTTCCAGGAAACTGATATGGAACTCGCACCGGGACTTGCAGAGGAATGGGAAGCAACAGAGGACGATGTCTGGAATTTGAAACTCCGTGAAGGTACGACTTTCCATAATGGCTCAGAATTCACAGCAGAGGATGTCAAAGCGACACTCGACCGTGTGCGTGACGCTGCAGTTGCATCAGAAGTTGCATTCCTGTTTGAAATGATCGAAGAAGTGGAAGTGGTGGGAGACTATGAAGTCAATCTACATACAGAATTCCCATTTGCTCCGCTTCCGAGCCACCTTGCCCATAATACGGCGGGCATCATGAGCAAGGATCTGATCGACCAGGATTATCAGACGGCACTCGATGAAGCGGGCGTGGACATGACTGCGGATGAATACTACGAGCTGCGTGATGAAGGCGGATCAGAATATGAAGATGTTGCAGAACAGATTTCAGAGCATACGAGCGGTGTTATCGGCTCACAGGCAGACGGCACGAACCATCTGATGCTGGAGTCGAGATCTTCAGGAGAGGAGACGGTCCTTGAGAAATTCGACGATTTCCAGGGAGGGGAACGTAATTTTGAAACAGTCACTTTCCGTGTCATACCTGAAAATGGGGCCCGTATGGCTGAACTTGAAACAGGCGGTATCCAGGTTGCCGGAGACGTCGACTCAAGCAGTGCTGTACGTGTAGCTGAAGGGGCTGATACAGAACTCGTTGAACAGGAATCCGTAAGGATGTCCTATCTTGGCTTCAACACTGAGAAAGAACCGTTTGACGATGTCAAAGTACGCCAGGCGATCTCTTACGCCATCGACCGCGATGAAATCATCTCCGGTGTATACGATGATATGGGAATCGCAGCAACCGGGCCGCTTGCTCCGGATGTATGGGGGTATGATGAAAACCTCGAAGGTATAGATTACGATATGGAACGTGCCAAAGAGCTGCTGGCGGAAACGGATGTGGCTGACGGTTTCAGCACAACAATCTGGGTGGATGAAGATCCTCAGATCATCGACACGGCAGTCTATATCCAGGAGAAACTGGCAGAGCTGAACATCGATGTCAATGTAGAACAGTTCGAATGGGGCGCGTACCTTGACCGTACTGCACAGGGCGATCACGACATGTTCATCCTCGGCTGGACTACAGTAACTGCTGATGCCGATTACGGTCTGTATGCATTGTTCCATTCAAACAGTCATGGCGCAACAGGGAACCGTTCTTTCTATACGAACGAGGAAGTCGACAGCCTACTTGACGAAGGACGTACAGAACCTGAGGAAGAAGCAAGGTTTGAAGCATACAGCAATGCCCAGCAGATCCTGATAGAGGAAGCGCCGGCGGCATACCTGTTCCATACCAATTTTGCACTGGGGGTCAATTCATCCCAGGTGAGTGGTGTAGACCTTGACCCGGTGGGTAACATCAGAATTGAAAATGTGTCATTCAATGAGTAGGCAGTACAAAATCCAAAGACGAATCCTGTCTTTGGATTTTTTTTGTGCATAACAGACGTATCACCTATGCCGTACTCCGTTATCTTCATTTTGGACTGGACAATATTTATTCATAATCTGGTACAGCTCCGGTATACACACTGATTTGGAAGCAAGTATAAAGTGGTGAAACCAAAAGCAAAAGACAAACCCTGTGAATCAGGGTTTGTCTTTTTCATGCCTTCGTTTTATATTCGGTTATGTGATCCTGGAGCGTATCATCCTGTCCGAACAGGAAGTGCTTATGCATGTCCGGTGAGTATTTGGAATTGATGGTTTCAATGCCGACCGCTTCTGCGACTGCGCGCACCATTGCCGGCGATGCGCCGCAGCAGAGCCCGATGTAGTTGATTCCGATACTGTGTGCCTCTTTTGCCCATTCTGCCAGCTCATATCTGTTGTGATAGAGCGGATCGAGTGCTGTCGGGAAGGTCGTTTCTGTCGGCAGGTGACAGCTGCATCCGCCGTCGGGGAGGTTGAAGAATGTCGGGTTTTCTTCAGTCGTCCTGTATGGTAATGGAAGTGCACCGACGTACCCGTCTGTATTGTTGCGGATTTTCTCCAAATACGGCTGCATCGTATCCGGCCCCCTGAAGCAGTTCATGCCGACGACGAGCGCACCTTTTTCCTCCAATATCCTGCATGATTCCTCAACTGTGTACCCGTCGCGCAGTATATTTTCGCCCATGAGTCCGAGTGTAATCACTGCGGGAAGTCCGGCCTTTTTAATCTCCTCCAATGCAATCAATGCCTCTTCATGATAATAGAATGTCTCACCATTGATATAGTCGACGCCTTCATCCACGCACCATGATATCATTTCGCTGAAGATCGCCCTGACTTTTTCTTTCGAATCAGCATCTTCCGGGTTGAATATATTAGTGTTGGAAATGTTTCCGGCTACAAGTGCTTGTTCCTCAGGATGTTCAGCGGCCACTTCTTTTGCCAGCCGGATGGCATTTCTGTTAAGCGGTTCGAGCAATTCCTCTTTGCCGATGATACGCATCTTTTCCCGGTGTGCATTGTAGGTGAATGCAAGTACGACATCCGACCCTGCTTTCATATAGTCTCTGTACACCTGTTTCAGTGCCTCCGGGTTTTCAAGTGCCACTTCCGGCACGAATGAACCTGCCTGCAGATATCCCCGTCTTTCCAACTCGAATAAATACCCTTCGCCGACGATGACAGTTCCTTGTTCCAAACGTTCCTTCAAACTTCTTTTGCTCATTTTCCTGCCTCCTGTAAATGTTTTGATTGCCAGAAGAAGCGGAGATGAAAAAAGCCCTCCGCTTTGTGGTAAAGAAGAGGGCGATATATTGAAATCTTCCCTTATCTTCTAGCATCTTGCTACTGGAATTGGCACAGTGCAGTAATTGCCTGTTGCCGAGGCTTCGAAGGGCCAGTCCCTCCACCTCTCTGGATAAGAAAGTGAATCATTTATTTAGTTGTTATTGATTACTATAAACAGTGTTGCTGATGAAGTCAATATAAAAAGGAAAAATAATTTATTATTTGAATTTTCTCTACTGTAACTTCATCCCTTCTGAAAGAACTTTCCTATTACCTCATTTTGAAGAATGCAATCAGGCCGATGGATGCGGTGGTAAAAAGAATCACGCCCATTGGTATTGCGGAAGCTTCATTGACGCCTGCCAGAGGGGAGAATATAGCACCAAGCAGCAGGGGGAGCATGCCCAGTACGGCACTTGCACTCCCTGCACGATGACCCTGTTCTGACATGCCCAGTGTGAATGTACTTGTGACCGTCATGCCCATCGTGGTCATATAGATGAAGATTAAAGTGACGATGGCGGCCAATGGTCCTTCGATGACAGTCATGATGAGCAATATGAAAGTTGCGGTAACGGCAATAATCAGGGCGGTTTTCAGCAGATGTTTTTCATGGATGACACCCCCCAGACGTCCGATGATGAAACTGCCGATGATGATAGCAATTCCGTTGATGCCAAAAAGTATACTGAAAGTCTGTGGTGAAACGCCGTAAATCTCCTGATAGATGAACGGTGTGCCGGAGACATATGCAAAGCTGCCGCCATGGACGAATCCGACGATAACCGCATAAACTGTGAATGAGCGGTCATTAATGAGGGAGATCATTGTACGGATGCTGGCTGCGCCTGTGCTTTTTATCCGTTTTTCAGGCGGAAGTGTTTCTTTGAGATTCAGTGCAACGATGACCACAATCACAATTCCCAAAATGGCAAGGAATAAAAATATGGTCTGCCAGTTTGCGAAGGGAAGGAGCAGTATTGCCCCTCCTGACATCGGAGCAGCCATGGGGGCCACAGCATTGATGACCATCAGCAGGGAGAAGAACTTTGTCAGTTCACGGCCGCTGAAAATATCACGCACTACTGCCCTTGACAGGACAACGCCTGCGGAAGCTGTGAAGCCCTGTAAAAACCTCGCTGCAATCAGTACATAAATATTCGGGGCGAACATACATAAAAGTGATGCCACGACGAACAGGGAAGTGGATAAGATCAAAGGTTTTTTTCTTCCTTCCGCATCACTGAGGGGGCCTATGAAGACCTGTCCGAAGGCAAGCCCGAGCAGACATGCGGTCAGTGTGACCTGCACAAGTGCCGGGCTGGTGTCGAGATCAGCAGTGATGCCCGGAAAACTTGGCAGATACATATCGATATTCAATGGTCCCATGATGGCAAGCATACCGAGCAGCAGAGCGAGTCCGAGCCGTTTTTTTCCAGTGGGGTTATGTATTACGAATTCATCATTAGTCTGGTAGATATAACCACCTCCAAATCAAGTCTAATCCAGGAAGCCATCCGGCACAATGGTAAAAGCCATCATCATAACTGAATATGGATCTGAATGACCCTTTTATATTATTTCATTTTCCGTAATATATGGTAGAATTTAAGCTGAACGAGGCATGGGGGGCGAAGGGGATGCAGGTTTTTAGAAAGCTTGGGTGGTTTTTCAAGAGGGAATGGAAAAGTTATGTCATGGGCATCATCATGCTTATACTCGTCGCTCTGATGGAACTCGTGCCGCCACAGGTGATCGGGTTTGTAATCGACCATATTACAGAGGATACTCTGACGGGCAGCATCCTGTTCCAGTATATTGCACTTCTGATCGGTGTAGCCATTGTTACATATGTAGTAAGATACTTCTGGCGCATCATGATTTTCGGGGCCAGCTACCGGCTCGGCAAAATTTTGAGGGATGGATTATACAGAAAATATTCTGAGATGAGTCCGGCGTTCTATCAGAAGCGGCGGACGGGCGACCTGATGGCACACGCCACCAATGATATCCAGGCAGTCCAGGCAACAGCCGGTGCAGGCATTCTGACGATTGCGGATTCAATGATTACAGGCGGAGCCGTACTGGTTACGATGGCAGTCACAATCAGCCCCAAACTGACTCTGATTGCGATGATTCCGCTGCCGCTGATGGTGGTTCTCACCAGTTATTACGGGACATTACTCAATCGAGGATTCAAGAAGGCGCAGGCGGCATTCAGCCGTTTGAATGACAAGACACAGGAAAGTGTCGCAGGCATCAAAGTGACGAAAACTTTCGGTTATGAGGAGAGCGACCGTGAAGGTTTCCGCAGCCTGAGTGACGAAGTTGTCGAGAAGAATCTGAAAGTGTCGAAAGTGGATGCACTGTTCGATCCGACGATCATGTCGGTAATTGGGATGAGTTACTTCCTGTCCGTCCTGTTTGGTGCCCGGATGGTTATAGATGAAACAATTTCCATCGGGCAGCTGGTGACATTCACAACATATCTCGGCATGATGGTCTGGCCGCTTCTGGCACTGGGCTGGTTCTTCAACCTTATGCAGCGGGGAAAGGCGTCATACGACCGGATTGAGGAAGTCATGATGACAAGGAATGATATCGGTTCGGATTACAGGATAGAAGATGCTCCAGATGGTGATATAACATTCGATATCGGTGCCTTCAACTTCCCGGATGACGAAACGGCGGGATTGAGGGATATCAATTTCACTATTGAAAAAGGTATGACGCTCGGCATCGTAGGACGTACCGGTTCCGGCAAAAGCGCCCTCATCAGGCTCCTTCTCCGTGAGTTCGATACAGTGAATCCGGATGATATCATGTACGGCGGACATGCCATCCGGGACTATGATGTGAAAAATTTGAGGAGCCGGTTCGGCTATGTGCCGCAGGACCATTTCCTGTTTTCAGCAACCGTCAGGGGCAACATCGCGTTCAGCAATCCCGGATTGGATCACGGAACCATCAGCGGGGCGGCACGGCTCAGTCATATACATGATGACATAGAATCATTCCCCAAAGGGTATGACACTGTGGTCGGGGAGCGCGGCGTGTCATTGTCCGGCGGCCAGAAACAGCGGATTTCCATCGCCAGGGCGCTGGTCCTTGATCCCGAAGTGCTGATACTGGATGATTCGCTGTCCGCAGTGGATGCAGAGACCGAGGAAAGGATCCTCGCAAATATGCAGACGGCCAGAGCCGGTAAGACGAATATCATTACAGCCCATCGTATGAGTGCCGTCAGCCATTCAGACCTGATCATTGTCATGGACAGAGGTACGGTAATCGAGCGCGGAACACACCGGGAACTGATGGGAGTACAGGGGTGGTACCATGATACCTACAACGCACAGGCGCTGCGCGAAGAACTGGAGAGTTCTCTCGATGAACTTGTTGAAAGGGGGGATGATTAATGGAGGAGGATACGTTCAACCTCACTTTCAATGATCAGAAAAGGGTGCTCATCCGCCTGATGAAGTATACATTGCCGTTCAGGAAGATTCTTCTGGCAGGATTCCTGATGCTCATCACTTCGACGGTGGCGGGTGTCGCGACCCCTTATATCGTGATGATTTTCATCGATGAATATCTGACGCCGGGAGTCTTTCCGGAATCCGATATCACCTGGCTCATCATCATTTTCTTCGTAGTGCAGGCAGTCGGAGCCGTCACGACATACATGCAGATCTATCTTTTCCAGTATCTTGCGTTCAGGGTCATCCAGCAGCTGAGGATCGATGCGTTCAGGAAGATCGGCCGGCTCGGCATGCATTATTTTGACAAGGTGCCGGGGGGCAGTGTGGTTTCAAGGCTCACCAATGATACAGAGGCGATTGTCGAGATGTTCATCGGTGTACTGGCGACGTTCCTCATGGCATTCTTCATGGTGAACTCCAGTTTCATCATGATGTTTGTGCTGGATTTCAAACTGGCATTGTTTGCGCTCATGTTCATGCCGGCCATCGTATTGATACTTGCAGTCTACCGCAGGTATTCCGCCAATTTCTTCTCGCATGCGAGACAGCTTCTCAGTGACCTGAATGCAAAACTTGCAGAAGGTATTGAGGGCATGAAGATCATCCAGGTCTTCAACCAGGAGAAGCGGCTCAGGAATGAATTTGAGCAGATCAACGAAATGCACTACCAATACAATATGAAAAACGTAAAGCTCGACGGACTGCTTCTGCGGCCCGCAATCAGCATGATCAGTGTTCTGGCGATTGCGCTGATCCTGTCGTATTTCGGACTCCTGAGCTTCGGAGGCACCGTCACTGCAGGTGTGGTCTTTGCATTTCTCCAGTACATGGAACGCTTTTTCGAACCGATCAACCAGGTCAGCCAGAATCTGAATATTTTCCAGCAGGCACTGGTATCAGCAAGCAGGGTGTTCGCCCTGATCGATGACGGTCGCGTGGAGCCTGCACAGAATGAAAATAAAAACTGTGCCATCACAGACGGCAGGATCGAGTTCAGGAATGTCACTTTCAGCTATGACGGCAAAATGGATGTCCTGAAAGACATTTCATTCACAGCAGAGCCCGGGCAGACGGTGGCGCTGGTCGGCCATACCGGCTCAGGAAAAAGTTCGATCATCAACCTGTTCATGCGGTTCTATGAATTTGAAAAAGGGGAAATACTGATTGACGGACAGTCGATCAGAAAACTGCCGAAAAAGGAGATGAAGGAGAAGATTGGACTTGTGCTCCAGGATCCCTTCATTTTCTACGGTACGGTGGAATCGAACATACGGCTGTACCATCCGGATATGTCCTTCGTACAGGTGGAGGAGGCGGCGCGGTTTGTAAGGGCGGATAAGTTCATAAAGAAGCTGTCTGGTGACTACAGCCACAGAGTGATAGAAAAGGGCAGTGCGTTCTCAAGTGGCGAACGCCAGCTCATCGCCTTCGCAAGGACCATGGCGATGGATCCCAAAATCCTGATTCTGGATGAGGCGACCGCAAACATCGACTCTGAAACTGAGGAGGAGATTCAGAAGTCCCTTGAAAAAATGCGGGAAGGCCGGACGACTATCGCGATTGCACACAGACTCTCGACCATACAGGATGCCGACCAGATCATCGTCCTGAACCGCGGCGGAATTGCCGAAAGGGGCACGCACGATGAACTCATCAGGGCCGGCGGCATCTATCACAAGATGTATCAGCTGCAGAACGGACAGGGGTAAATGTCATAGAAAGTTCTAAAAACAAATGGATAAACTGTATAACCCCCCCATTGCATCTGATAGAATATCTATGAATGGAGGTAGTATCATGGGCAATGAAGTAACATTCCTCCTTGCATTCGGAGCAGGTGTCCTGAGTTTTATCTCGCCCTGTGTACTTCCGGTGTTTCCCGCGTTCGTCTCTTACATAACAGGGATGAGCTTCAATGAAGTGGAAAATAAAAAATTCAATGCAAGAGCGATATTCCATACACTTTTCTTCCTTGTCGGATTCAGTCTGGTCTATATAGCACTCGGTTTTGGAACAGCGTTCCTGGGCGGCGTTCTGATTGAACATTCGAATCTGATCCGGCAGCTGGGATCCATACTGATCATAATATTCGGTCTGATCATCACTGGAGTGCTTAATTTTGATTTCCTGATGAAAGACAGAAAAGTACAATTCAAAAACAGACCCTCGGGATTTGTAGGGTCGATCTTCATCGGCATGGCCTTTGCCGCAGGCTGGTCGCCGTGCAACGGGCCAATCATCGGTGCGATATTTGCAATGAGCGCCACCGAACCGAATAATGCCCTGGTTCTTATGATCGTCTACTGTCTCGGCTTTGCAGTGCCTTTCTTCATTTTGAGTTTCTTCGTCTCCCGCACACGCTGGATGCTGAAATATTCCAACAGCATCATGAAAGCCGGCGGTGTCATAATGATTCTGATGGGAGTACTTCTGTACTTCGACGGACTGACACAGATCATCATCTGGCTGCAGCCGTTCTTCGGAGATTTCCAGGGGTTCTGATATGGAAAATATACTATTCATAGCAGCTTCCATAATGGCTGTTTTCATGGGCATTGGAGCAATCATAATCAGGCAGAAGGCGGCGAAGCGGCCGCTCACGATGAAGAAAATATTGATTCCGCCCGTCATGATGTCGACGGGTGCCCTGATGTATGTATTCCCATACTTCAGACTGACACCCGTGGAGATCGGGGAATCGGTCACAGTAGGCGCCGTCTTCTCCATATTGCTGGTGCTGACTACCAGATATGAAGAGAAGGACAGCGCGCTCTATGTAAAACAATCCAGACTTTTCCCGCTTATACTTGTCACATTGCTTGCCCTGAGAATAATACTCAAATCGATCCTATCCATGAGCATCTCACCCGGAGAGATCGGCGGTATGTTCTTCCTGCTGGCATTTGTAATGATTGTCATCTGGCGGCTCAGTATGTATATCCACCTGAGGGCATTCAAAAAGCAGCAGATCAGTTCATTCTGATCTGCTGCTTATTTTTTCTGTCTGCTCAAATATAGAGAACTTCTGTTTTTCATCATCCGCATACTGGAACAGGTCTGCGTATGGCGTATAATCTATCTCCAGCTCATTGAGCTTTTTCTTCATGAATTTATGGTCCCGTTTCGGCGTGGCAATGATATATCCCTTCATTATATGGTCCAGGGTGATCTCCTTCGCCCTGTCGTCCAGTGCAATCTTTGATATCCTTCCGGCAATGCGCTCTTTGGCCACATCCCTGAACAGCTCGGGCACAGGGGAAACCAGTTCATTCAGCAGAGCTTTCGATTCTTCGTCCCATAAGGGAAGAGCACGCTGTATGTAATGGTCCTGCCAGTCGAGTTCACTGTAGCCATCCTCCCTGGGCAGCTTCTTTAAAAACTTCCTGAACATGAAATACCCGCCTATGGCCATAAGCCCCAGCATGATGAAGGTCCACAGGACGATCAGCCATATAAAAATGTCGTTCATATGCTCACCTCCTAGCCATTATAAGATTTAAAAGAATAATTGTCCATCTAACAATTTGTGTCGATATATGGTGTGAAAGGAGGTGGAGCACATGATCAAGAGCCTGAGTGCAAAGTTCTATTTCATTGAAGTCGATGATGAAGGTGAGGAAAGGCTGCGTTTCAGGTCCGTGAGGAACCTGGATACGAACGCAACGGATGAGAATATCAACACGCTTGCTGATATATATCAGAATTTGAGCAATGATTTCTATCCGACAGTAGAAAAAGAAGAAGTATACGTAATCAAGTAGATTCAAAATCAAAGGAGGAATAACGAATGGACAAGAAATTGGTTGTTGTATTCAACACAGACGCAGACCGCCGTTTTACACTCAACATCAGTAATCCGGCTGATGATCTGTCTGAAGAGACGCTCCTCGAGGAAGCGGGGCGTCTCATCGCCACCAATGCACTCGCGCCGATGCAGGGCAAGCCGGTATCAGTATACTCTGCCAAAATAGTCGAGCAGAATGTCACTGAAATCATCTGACCATGGAGTGGGTTACACTGGTCAGCGATGTTGGATTTCCGGCTGTGATCACCTTCTTTCTCCTGTACAGGATGGAAAACAAACTGGATGATCTCATAATATCCATCAGAGAGCTGCACTGAACCGAACCGTCCCCGAAATTTACCCGGGGACGGTTTTTCTAGTATAATCATCTAGTGAGGTGTTGATATGAAAATTTTACATACAGCCGACTGGCATATCGGCAGAAGGCTAAATGGAACCGATCTGCTTTCTGATCAGATGCATGTGCTTGATCAGCTGATCGAATATATAAAGAATGAAGAAATAGACCTCTGTGTAATAGCGGGGGACGTTTTCGACAGGAGCAATCCGTCACAGGCAGCGCTTGAACTTGTCAATGAATATCTATACAGGATAAACATCGGACTCGGAGTCCCTGTGCTCGCCATCAGCGGAAATCACGATTCACGATCGAGGCTCGGCTACGGCAGCCGCTGGTTTGAGAAGAGCAATTATCATATGCGCACATCCATCGGGGATATACTGGATCCGGTAATCATCGATGACCACCATTTCTATATGGTCCCCTACATGGATGTCCTGGAGGCAAAGCAATATTTCAAGGATGAATCGATTATTTCACATCATGATGTTTACCGTAAGGTTACAGGAGAAATCCGGAAGAGGATTGACCATGATGCCCGCAACATATTTGTCGGGCATATGTTCATTTCGGATGCAAAGTCGAGTGATTCGGAACGGCCGCTCTCAATCGGTCTGTCCGAGGAAGTGGGGACAGATCTCTTCACGGACTTCGAACTGGTCCTCCTGGGCCACCTCCATCATCCATTTGCGATAGAGCATGACTCCATCTTCTACAGTGGTTCCCTGCTTAAATACTCATTTTCAGAAACAAGACAGCCCAAAGGGTTCAGAGTGATAGATACAGGAGAGGAGAATGAGTGCCGATTTGTACCGGCGGAATCGAAGTGTGATCTGGTTCACTACAAAGGCAGCTATGACGAGGTCATCAATGAAAAGGTCGCATTCCGGGATAACAATGCATACTTCAAATTCGAACTTACGGGACTTGAAACAATCAAGGATCCGATGGCGAAGCTCAAGATGATCTACCCGAACACCCTGGAGCTCCGCCCGGTAATCGAAACCCGGGAAAGCAGCATGAGCAAAGTGGACGTGAACCAATCAACTGACAGAGAGATTTTCGATGCCTTCATCGCACAGGTGCACGGCACAGAACTCACAGCATATCAAGAGGATTTATTCAAACAATTATTCAAAGGTGATGCAGATGAAACCGATTAGACTGGATATGAAGTACTTCGGGCCGTTCGAAGATGAATCCATAGATTTCAGTTCCATAAAAGACAGAATGTTCCTGATCAGTGGCCGGACAGGTTCAGGAAAGACGATGATCTTCGACGCCATCACCTACGCACTATACGGTACATTATCAACATCTGACAGGTTGGAAGGATCCGTCCGCAGCCAGTTTGCAACGGACGGTGACATCAGCCGGGTGAAGCTGATATTTGAAATCCGCGGCAGGCAGTATACGGTGGAGCGGACGCTCAGTTATCAGAAAGAGGGCAGGAAAACACCGGTTCCTCCGAAAGCCGCCATATACGACGGAGACGGCGAAGTGCTTGAGGGCAGCATTAATGGTGTGAAAGAAAAAGTGATTGGCATCCTCGGGCTCGATGCCGATCAGTTCAGACAGATCCTCATTCTGCCGCAGGGGGAATTTAAGCGGCTGCTTGTATCCTCAAGTGAAAGCAAGCAGGAGATACTCCGGACTTTATTCAGAACGGAGCGGTTTGTCCATTTCGAACTGCGGCTCAATGAACTGAAGAAGGAAAAATTGAAGGATATCGAGCTTGTCGAAAGCCGTATTGAAGAACTTTTCAATACGCTGAGTGCATCCGGGGACCCGGAACTGCAAAAGCTGATCGATGCTGAATATCCGACGGCGGCAAAGCGCTTGGCAGCAATCGATGAAATCGGTAATGCACTCGGTGACAGACATAGAAGACAGGAGGAAGCACTCCGGAAACTGAAGGAAGAGGCAGCGTTGCTCAGGGAAACGATCGGCCGCCGGGAATGGCATAACGAGCAGGTTTTGAAACTGTGCCGTACGAAACAGGAACTGAAAGTCCATGAAGAAAAGGCCGCTGTGATAGAACGCCTTGAAAAGACCGTCAGACAGTACCGGAAAGTGAAGACGGTTGAATACGAACTCCGTTCAGAGCAAGATCTCACAAAACAGAACGAGGAACTGAAAACGCGTATCAACAATCTCGACAGCCGGTTGAAAGAGCTGGAAACGTCAGGGGAAACTCTCAGGCAGTCTCTGGATAAGATCGGCCGGTACAGGGAAGCCTATAATAACCTTGTGAAATGGCTCAACAGGACAGAACGATTCACGGAGGATCCGAGATTCAGGGATATGGACGGTATGCTACAGTCAAAAATGAAAGAACAGCAAATCCTGTCTTCTGATATAAAGGAGCAGGAAGCGAAACATGCAGAAGTGAGTAAAGAGAATGACTCAACCCATTGGGATCACGAGGAGAGTGAAACCCTGAGAAATGAGAAATCAGCGTCCATTTCCGAGTCGCGGAAAATTCGTGATCATATTGAGCGGGAACAGAAAAACGCCGGATATGATGAGAAAAAAGAGGCGCTGGAAAAAGAAATTGCGGAACTCCATAAAAAAGTGGAGGAGAGCGAAAGTGCAATCTCCAAAAAACAGGAATCCACGGGCAGCGTGTACGGTCCTGAGGACAAAGCGCATATCGAGCATCTCGCAGGACATTTGACGAAAGGCGGGGAATGTCCGGTTTGCAGGCAGACGGTTTCCGTCCTGCCCGGAGTGCGGGACTATATGAGTGAGGAAGACGAAGCGGAATTCAAAGCGCTGGAGGCAGAGAAACAGGAATCGAACGACGCACTGGAAGCGGCGGAAAGGAATCTTGGAATCGTGGACGGCATACTGGGATCCATGGAACGGTTTGACACTAAAAGGCTTGAAAAAGACCTTGAAGCTGAGGAAAGGCGCCAGAATGAAATCCAGAAGAAGATCGATGACAATCATAAAAGATACGATAGGAAGAAACAGCTCGATGAAGAGGTGCGTAAACTTGAAAGCAGCATCAGCGAGGACAGGATCCGGTTAAATACTGTGGAAAATGCTGTTGAACAGCAAAAATCACTCAAAAAGGAATTCAGCGAACAGACAGAGTTTGAAACCTGTGAGGAATTCCGGAGGGAGTTCCGGGAAAGGCAGCAGAAAGTGAAACGTTACGAGAAGCAGCAGGAGGAAGCCGAGCAGGAGAAACAGCGTCACCGGGAAGAGAAGTCGCGGCTTGAGGAAAACAGGGCAGCGGCCCGCAGACAACTTTCAGAAATAACCGGGCAGCTGGAAAAAAACACCCATGTCATAGATGATTTCCTGCAAGATAGTGAATATGGTGACAGGGACACTCTGTTTTCCATCATCAAAAATACTGATGTCGATGAAGATGAGGAGACGATAAGGTCATACCATACACAAAAGGATATTCTGAAGAGCCGGATAAATGATCTTGAAGCAGTTCTTGAGTCGACAGAAGAGATTCCGGTGGAGGAAGACAGAGAAAAGCTTAAAGCTCTGGACGAGGAAATAGAGGCGGGGACGAATGACGAGGCCCGTCTGTATGCACAGATTCAGCATAATGGACAGATAAGGGAAAAGATCAATGATTTCTCAGAGAAACATGAAGCTGAACTGATTGAGGCCGATGAACTGGCCGAGCTGGTGAATGCTGTGTCCGGTAAAAATGGACAAAAAGTATCACTTGAACGTTTTGTATTGACTTACTACCTGGACCGTATACTTCATATTGCCAATATCAGGCTGCTTGAGATGACCAGCCACCGTTATGAGTTGAGGCGGAGTACAGGGAAAAGCAGCCGCAAGACAGGACTTGATATAGAAGTATTCGATTTCTACAATAATCGGGCAAGGCATATTTCATCACTTTCCGGAGGGGAGACATTCCAGGCTTCTCTCACACTCGCACTTGCCCTGAATGAAGCGCTGCAGCAGGAGTCCGGAGGCATCAGCCTTGACACCATGCTGATAGATGAAGGGTTTGGCACACTCGACCCGGAAACGCTGGACATGGCAATCAGTACACTGATAGAACTGCAGACCAGCGGCAAGATGGTGGGTATCATCTCCCACGTCGAAGAACTGAAAGAACGGATGGATAACATACTGGAAGTGAAAGCGGTGAACGAAAGAAGCACTGCGAAATTCAAATAGGACAGGACAGCATTCGGCCGCCTCCTTTTTGTGGGAAAGACAGTGGTTAAAAAGGCTTTATATGTGCCACACAGTTTTCACAAAATGACAAATTTTGCGCTTGTCCATGAATTTTTATTTGATATAGTAGGGTTATGATTAATACGGAGGTATGTATGATGAGAAAGCTTTTGTTCAGTGTGGTTATTCTTTCGATGATATTATCTGCATGTAATTCCTCCGGCGTCGAGGTAATGTCGCGGTACGGTAATGAAATCAATGACTTCGAAGTCACCGATGAAAACAGTAAGACATTTACCCGCGAGGATATGGAAGGTAAAGTATGGATCCTCGATTTCATCTTCACAAATTGCGCCACAGTCTGTCCGCCGATGACCTCCAACATGACGCAGGTTGTCAATGAACTTGAGGACAGGGGGATAGAGGATTATGGTGTGCTCAGCTTCACTGTGGATCCTGAAACGGATACGCCTGAAGTGCTGACGGACTATCTGTCACAATACGATGTGCCGGAAGGTACGGAGTGGAAACTCCTGAACGGCTACGATTACGATTTCATCAGGCACTTTGCAGAGAAGAACTTCAAGACGATTGTAGCGCCGCCGCCTGAAGGCAGCAACCAGGTCACCCACGGCATCAGCTTCTACCTGATCGATCAGAACGGTAAAATACTTAAAGACTACTCCGGAGTCGATACCGGTGATACATCATTCCAGCTGGAAGAAATCGTCTCGGATGTCGAGACTGTTGTGGAGGAAGGTCCACAATAGTCATCAGCCAGAGCCCGCGTGCTCTGGCTTTTTTGTTTTTTGGTACAAGCGCAGCTTTTTTTACATACGCTTAAATCCCGGCGGCCCTATTCTTCTGCGCTCCCTGGCTTGACGGTGAACTGCAGCGGACGTCTGGGTATCAGTTAAAAGGATATTGAGGCAGAGTGAGTCGAATGAAGCGGGCTGAGCTGCTCAGCAGACTGAATTATTTAAAATGGATTTGACAAATGAAAGCGGTTACCCTATTATTTATATGTAGACCGATTGGTATAATTTTATCAAAGCGAGGTATAAACATGAAAAGGAATACCAGAGAAGAACTGATACAGGCAACCGCAAAGCTGCTACAGACCAAAGGGTATGTAGGAACTGGGATGAATGATATCATTCAACTGAGTGGTGCGCCAAAAGGTTCCATCTATTACCATTTCCCGCAAGGGAAGGAGCAGTTGACAATCGAAGCTGTCAATTGGACGAAAGAAAAAGTGACTGAGTATATAAAAGAGAGGCTCTCACTGCATAACGACCCTGTACAGTCCATACAGGAATTCATCGTGGATAGCGGAGAGCGTTTTGAGAAAGATAATTACTTTTGTGGTGTTCCCATCACAGCTCTGGTCCTGGAGACGTCCTCTACAAGTGAGAACTTGAGAAAATCCTGCAACGAAGTGTTTGAAGCCTGGGGAAATGAGTTTTCCAAGGTATTAAAAGCGAACGGTTATGAAAATGACCGGGCAAATGAAATGGGGATGCTGATAAATTCACTTATCCAGGGCGCTTTGGTCATCTCTTTGGCGAGTAAGGATCCTGCTGCGCTTAAAACTGTCGCACAAAAGATTCCATATATCCTGGGATGATTTTTTTGCAAATATTATACAAACTGGTCTACATAAAAATATAGGAGGTATGAATCATGCACAAGACGGATGAAATTACTGCAGCAAAGGAATTCATATTGGAAAAGACCGGTACTGTACCGGATATCGGGGTCATCCTCGGTTCAGGACTGGGGAGTCTCGCTGATGAAATTGAAGATGCAGTCGTCATACCTTATGCGGACATCCCGGGTTTTATAAAGCCTGAAGGGGTTGGGGGCCATTCAAATGAATTGGTGCTCGGCAGACTGCAAGGGAAGAGTGTAGTGGCGATGAAAGGGAGGTACCATTATTACGAAGGCTACTCCTTGGATGAAGTCACTTTTCCTGTAAGGGTGATCAAAGCACTGGGGGCAGAGCATCTCATAATAACGAACTCATGCGGAGCGGTCAATACAAATTTCAGCCCTGGTGAGCTGATGCTGATTACGGACCATATAAATCTGGTCGGGACAAATCCTCTGATCGGAAAGAACAACGATGACCTGGGCACCCGTTTTCCGGATGTCTCTGAAGTTTATGACCGCCGATTACGTAACTTGGCCCTGCAGATCGCTGATAAGAACAACATCACACTGCAGCAGGGAGTATATGGCTGGTGGAGCGGTCCGGTATATGAGACGCCTGCTGAAATACGGATGATCCGGACGCTGGGCGGAGATGCGATTGGCATGTCCACTGTTCCCGAGGCAATCGTTGCGATTCACTCTGGACTCAAGGTGTTGGGTATTTCCTGTCTGACCAACATGGCGTGCGGAATTCTTGATCAGCCTTTAAGCCACGAAGAGGTGGTTGAAGTTGCCGGCAGGACACGCTCCACATTCATTGGACTGGTGAAAGAGGTCTTGCAGGAAATATAAGCCTTTCCACCATTTTGGTATCATGCAGTATGTCGTCCGCTTTCTTGGTGGATTCATAGCCAAAATGATGGGAGTCTCTTTTTCTGAATCCACAGCTGCTGCGGCCAACATGTTTGTGGGGAACACACAGGCCCCGCTGGTTGTAAAACCCTATGTCAAGAATATGAGCAGATCGCAATTGTTCTCAGTCATGGTAGGGAACCTGGCTTCTGTCTCCGGAGCAGTCATGATGGGGCTGGCCGCACTGGAGATACCATTGGAGTATCTTCTGTCGGCTGCAGTAATGTCTGCACCTGCAGGTATAATGATAGCGAAATTCATCATACCTGAAGTGGAAGCGGTGGATGAACATGAATGGAAGGAAACCACATCTGCCTTTCAGAGAAGATTGACAGCCTATCGGAAAAAAGTCTTGCAATACTGACGTTTGCATTGAGCGGATTTGCCAATTTCGGCGCAGCAGGAAGCATTGTAGCCATGCTCTCTGAAATGGTGCCGGAGAGGAAAAGGCTGATCCAGGGACTAATGATGAAAGCTTTGGTCGGGGCAACAATGGTAAACCTTCTGAACGGTGCGATCGTAGCATTGTTTATCTAATGCCCTTTGATTCGGATTCGTAATATTTATTACAGGTTGAACACCAAAAAGCCATAATGGATAGCGCAGCAGATGACAGCCGCTTCTGCTGAAGCCTGCAGTATAAGGACCATATCGTCCCTGGCGGAACAGGCGGAAGTGCTGATTAAAATTGAATGGAGATAAATGAAATGACTTTGACCGCTAAAGATGAAAAATTCATGAGGATTGCTATCGAAAAAGCTGAGAAAGCTATGGAAAAAGGAAATGAGCCCTTTGGAGCCATACTGGTGAAAGATGATGAGATAGTATCCAGTTGCGAAAATTAGATATTCACGAAAAATGATCCGACATTTCATGCGGAACTTGGATTGATTAAAGAGTTTTGTTCTGCCAATGGAGGAGACTTATCTGAATACACCATGTACACAAGCTGTGAGCCCTGTTGCATGTGTTCAGGGGCAATGGTGTGGTCCAAGTTGGGGCGTGTCGTCTACAGCTTGAATCATGAGGAGCTGGCAGAGATAGCAGGTTTCAACATTATGATCGGCAGTGATGAAATATTTGCAAGCAGCCCTTTTAAACCTTCCGTAGGAAAACAGGTCCTTTCTGAAGAGTCCAGAGTGCTGTATGAAGATTATTTTTGGAATGAATAATTCCGGTGCTCTCACAAATTCATGATTCCAAACAGGGGGAGTATCCCAGTAGACAGTCTGCCGGCAGGCGGGAATTCGGGAGTGAAGAGCAGCATGATGTCTGAAGATGCCCTGTTACCGGAAGTGGGAAGCAAATGGGCCTGAAAAATTATCACTTCAATAAGGAGAAACCAACCCGCTTGGAAAGTATTTCTTTGCTGAAGTAGATGATGGAGAAACGATTCTCGATGTCCTTTACCATGAATTTGTAAATTATGCATTGTGCATCCAGGGCAGACCTTACATCAGAACCGGAAACCGATCCAATATCGTTTCCGGTTTTTTTGTTCAAACCAAGATCGATTGGTAAAATAATAAGGATTCTATTTTTGGAGGGTCATTATATGGAGAAGAGAAAAGTCATTCTGGACTGCGACCCGGGCCATGATGATGCAATTTCAATCATCATCGCAGCTTCAGAAAGAAGCACACTTGATATTGCGGGAATTACGACAGTCGCCGGCAATGTAGAAGTGGGAAAAAACACTGTCAATGCGCTGAAAATATGCGAACTGCTGAAACTGGATGTCCCCGTCCATCAGGGAGCAGCGGGGCCGATGGTGAAGCCAAGCGAGATAGCAACGGAAATACACGGCAGTACGGGCATGGACGGTCCTGAATTGCCTGAACCTGATAAAACGAAAGAAGAGCAGCATGCTGTCGATTTCATAATTAAAACGGTAAGATCTTCAAAGGAAAAGGTGACACTTGTCCCGACCGGACCGTTGACAAATATCGCGCTTGCACTGATCAAAGCCCCGGATATTAAGGACAATATAGAGGAGATCGTACTCATGGGCGGCGGCACATTCGGCAACTGGACACCCGCTGCGGAATTCAATATCTATGTGGATGCGGAAGCGGCAAAAGTCGTTTACGAGAGCGGTGTGCCCCTTGCCATGTTTGGACTTGATGTGACCCATCAGGTAATTGCCGATAAAGAGATTCAAAAGAGGCTCAGTAGTCCGGATAATGAAATTGCGGTTTTCGTCTCTGAGCTGCTTGAGTTTTTCGGCCGGGCGTATAAAGACCATTTCGGTATCGAAGGCGGACCGATCCACGATGCCTGTACCACCATGTATCTGCTCGAGCCGGATCTCTTCGACATGAAACATGTGAATGTCAGCATAGAGACTAAGGGAGAGTTCACCTACGGTATGACCGCAGTGGATCTCCTCGAAACCACTGGCCTTGAACCGAACACCATGTTTGCCCGCTCAGTGGACCAGGAAAAATTCTGGGATCTGTTTGAAGAGATCTTGGTCACATACAATGAGGATGAATAAACAGAACTTCCTGCAAATTTTTTACACCAGAAGAATCTGGGGGAGGTTTTAAAATAGATTGATATCAATCAGGACAGTGCACAATCGTGCGCTGTTTTTCATTTAGAGGCACAAATATTGTGTAATCGTAAAGAAGCTGTTAAAGTACTTCAAAGTGGATAATATTTATCCGGTTTAGAAGATGATGAAAAGCGGTGGATGATATGCAGATGAAGACGGGGGTCGAACAGTCGGTGTATGCAGTTCTCCTGTTGAACATGTTGCCGGAAAAGGCCGTGCTCCACAGCGAAGTGATCAGTGAGCAGATTGGTGCTTCCCCGACTTATTTCCAGAAGCTTTTGAGAAAGCTGGCGGGCGCCGGCCTTGTTGCAGCTGTTCCCGGAGTGAAGGGCGGTTTCAGGCTGAACAGAGAACCGGAAGATATACGGGTTTATGATATATATGTTGCCATCGAAGGGCAGCAGTCGCTATACAGCCCGAGCGGCATACTGAATGATGTACTTGAACTGGAGCATGAGGACCGCTGCTGTGTGCTGGGTGAACTGATGGAGGAAGCAGAGGATTCCTGGAAGTCGGTGTTGAAGCGTGAAACGATTGCTTCCCTTGCCGAACAGGTGGAGTCCGAACGTTTCCAAAGCCAGGTCGGTGAGCTGAAAAATTGGGTGGACAGGAACATGGTGGTTTAATGAACAGTGAAACGAGGGAAAATGAATCAGTTTGAACCGTACAGAGGGTTTAATAGAACGTTCGAAGAGGGAAGAATGACTCTTGATTGAATTTTTCTCACTTCGGTGACAACGGCGGTTTGTATGATCCCTTCACGTTCCTGGCACACTTTGTTGCACATACTAAAGAAATTGCGGTCGGAACGCGGAGCATTGTTGCAACTTTGAGGAATCCAATGCATATAGCGAAATCTGCAGCGACTCTGGAAAGTCTGTCCTGACTTATGGGATGTATTGCCCAAAGCGGCATTATCATCAATTCCTGTTTTTGGGACAGGATACAGTGGCCAGACATTGGAATGGCTGGCTGAACATACAGGCGGATGGCTGTTCTATCCGCAGGATCTGAAAGGGCGGAAAGAACTGGTCGGCAGGTGGCGGCATGCAACAGCGGAATTCAAGCCTTTTGCACAACCCCTGGTTGTCAGCCTGTCAGAACGGGCGGGTGAGGCACCAAAGAAGAGGCCGATCGGCTTCCGGCCAGGAAGGTCATACAGGAGCTTGGTGAATATGTCGCGTCAAAGTTTCCCGCCATCAGCAAACCCAAATTTACGTTTTTTCAATAAATAAGAGAAAGAGGATAGAATATGATAGCAGGACTCGATAGAATCAATGAACTTGCAAATAAGCAGAAAACTTCAGGTTTGACGGAAACAGAGAGAATAGAGCAGAAACAATTGAGGGAAGATTACCTGAAACAGATCAGGGGACAGGTGCTTGATTCTTTTTCTGGATTGACAGTAGTCGATCCGCTGGGCAATGATGTTACACCGGAAAAACTGAAAAGGGAGCAGGAACTCACCAGGATGCTGGAACAATAAATAAAAAGGATGTTTTTAGATGAGATTGAGTGTACTGGACCAGGCACCCGTGACAAAAGGAAATAATTCAGCAGATGCTTTGCTGAAAGCGGAGGAGCTTGCAATACTTGCGGATGAACTTGGATATTATCGCATGTGGATGGCGGAGCATCACAGTCTGCCTTCACATGTGAGTTCTGCACCGGAAGTGACTGCGGCAAGGCTGGCTGCAAAAACAGAAAATATCCGCATCGGTACAGGCGGTGTCATGATGATGCATTATTCACCGCTCAAGATGGCTGAAGTGTTCAAGACACTCAGTGCATTTTCTCCGGGCAGGATAGATTTCGGAGTCGGCAGGGCGCCCGGCGGTAACGGACAGAGCATGTATGCGTTAGCCGAAGGCAGACGGCCGCAGATGGAAAACATGTATGAGAAATTCCAGATTGCGATGCAGTATATCAGTGATGAAACACCGGATGGGAAATTATACGGTGCAGTCAAGGCGGTGCCACAGAATGTTACTCTGCCGGAAGCCTGGATGCTCGGTTCCAGCGGAAACAGCGCCATCGCCACAGCGAAACTCGGTGCGGGGTATTCATTCGCACAGTTCTTCAATGGAGATCTGTCCAAAGGCATATTGGATGCCTACAAAGATAATTTCGAGCCCTCCGCACTTATGGAAAAACCGGAAATCAATGTATGTTACATGGTGACGGCTGCGGAAACGAAAGAGGAAGCGGAATTCCAGGCACTGCCGCAGGACATCGCAAGCCTCAAGCTAATGAGCGGCCAGATTACCCAGGCCATGACACCGGAAGAAGCAGCAGAGTATCCGCTGACGGAAATGGATAAGATGCGGATACAGGACAGAAGGCATCTCCATATTGTCGGTTCGGCACAGGAGGTCGCGAAGCAGTTAAGGGATGAACAGGAACTGTACGATTTTGACGAAGCAATGATCTGCAGCATTCCGCATTCCCAGCAGAAGCGGCTGGATGTCTATAAACTGCTTGCGAAGGAATTGTTATAGTTAAAGATGAAATCATCAAACCATATGAATCACTCATAGACTTTTAGAATGAGAGAGATGAAGCCTTTGAAGTACACGGATTATCGGTAGAATCCTGCTGTCATCTAAAAACAGAATTTATCTCCGCTGAAAGATGAATGCATAACTGGATAGAACAGTAAATTACGGAAATTATCCGGGGCACCTTTCAAACAATGAAGCGGAACTGCAATCTTTTATTATGTTACAGAATACGCCCGAATGAATAATGAGATTAGTACAGATTTTAAGATCTGTGCTTTTTTTATTGGTTGAGACGCTGCAATGCATAGATGAAAAACAGCACTGTTATACCCTGAGGAGGTAGGTATACTGAAATGGAAATAAGTACAGAGCAAAGTAAAGATTACAACGGCAGACAAAGCTTGCGCAGTCGGTAATATGCTGAAGAAGGCGAATACCCTGATTGATAACGATGGAAAAGTAACCATAGGGACCGACGTTTAAAACTGCAGATTTTGGAAACATCAAATTTCAATAGAAGGAGTCGAAGACAGAGTGAAAAATTATCGCCCTGTAATCTATACACGACCGGCCTGCTCCGATTGTCAGGGTCTGGAAATATTTTTTATCTGTGATTCATAAATATATTATCTTTCGGGGCTTTTGTCCCATCCCCTGTAAGTGAAGTGGCAAAATCATTTTTTAGACATAACACATTACAATTATAATAAAATTGATAAGTTGGTTTCCCACTTGACTAAAATACCCACAGGGGGTATAATTGCATTGTAGTGGAAATAGGATGAAAGAAAGTAGTGGATGAACATGTCGGAACATTTACATGAATTCGCAATAGAGCCGAGAAATTCTGAGGAAAAGATGAAAATGATGAACCGTCTGAAACGGATTGAAGGCCAGGTCAGAGGGATACAGAAAATGGTGGATGAAGACCGTTACTGTATTGACATACTTGTACAGATCAGCGCCATCCAGTCCGCTTTGAAGAATGTCGGATACAGTGTAACTGAACGGCATATGAAACATTGTGTCACAGACGCAGTTGAAAAAGGCGGGGGCTCTGAATCGATTGATGAACTGATGTCAGTATTAAAGCAGTTTTCCAAATAGATCAGACCCGGATTAACAGGGAGGGAAAACAGTGTCCAATAATAAAAATATCACATTGAACGTTACGGGAATGACTTGCGCAGCATGTTCAACACGTATTGAAAAAGTATTGAACAAGATGGATCATGTTGATGCCAAAGTAAACCTTGCGACTGAAAAGGCATCAGTAGAATATGACTCTGACGCTATTAAACTTGATGATATTACAAACAAGATTGCAGACCTTGGTTACGGGGTAGAGCTTGATGAAGCGGAATTCGACATTTCCGGAATGACCTGTGCTGCATGTTCCAACCGCATTGAGAAAGTGCTGAATAAAATGGAAGGTGTTTCGCATGCCTCGGTCAATCTGACGACAGAAAATGCTACGATCGAATATAATTCAAACGTCGTCACAAAAAAAGATCTAATCGGCCGCATTGGCGATTTAGGATATGGCGCGAAACCAAAGCAGAGCACTGAAGAAAAAGGTTCTAAAAAAGAAAAAGAACTTGAAAAAATGAAATGGAAAGTCATCATTTCTGCACTGCTGTCCGCTCCCCTTCTCGTCACGATGCTCGACCATTTATTTGGAATTAATCTGCCGGGCATATTCATGAATCCATGGTTCCAGCTGATCTTTGCAGCTCCCGTACAGTTCATTCTGGGCTGGCAGTTCTATGTTGGTGCATACAAGAATCTGAAAAACTTCAATGCAAATATGGATGTACTCGTTGTGATGGGTACAAGTGCAGCGTTCATTTTCAGTTTATATGAAATGTATTCGTGGATGGACGGTACAACCGGGAATCCGCATCTGTACTTTGAAACGAGTGCGATCATCATCACATTGATCCTGTTCGGTAAGTATCTTGAAACAAAAGCGAAGTCGAATACGACAGGTGCCATCAAAGAACTGCTGAATCTGCAGGCGAAGGAGGCACGGGTGATCCGTGACGGCATCGAACAGATGGTTCCGGCGGAAGATGTCATTAAAGGCGACCGTCTGATTGTTAAGCCGGGGGAGAAATTCCCGGTAGACGGTACGGTCGTCAAAGGCCGCACTTCCGTGGATGAATCCATGATTACAGGTGAGTCCATTCCGATTGAAAAGGAAATTGAGAGCAATGTCATCGGTTCGACTGTAAATCAGAATGGTACAGTCGAAGTGTCGGCGACCAAAGTCGGTAAAGAGACCGCGCTTCAGTCCATCATTAAAGTGGTGGAGGAAGCACAAGGTAAGAAAGCACCTATTCAGAGAATGGCAGACATTATTTCCGGTTATTTTGTTCCAATAGTCATCGGCATAGCGATTGTCACATTCCTGGCCTGGTACTTCCTTGCGAGTCCGGGCAATATCGAGCCTGCACTTGTTGCCGCAATTTCAGTACTTGTTATCGCTTGTCCATGTGCATTAGGGCTTGCGACGCCAACTTCAATAATGGTGGGTACCGGCAAAGGTGCAGAAAATGGCATCCTGTTTAAAGGCGGGGAGCACCTGGAAAAAACACACTCCCTCGATGCCATCATCATGGACAAAACAGGCACCATCACTAAAGGTAAGCCGGAAGTGACAGATTTCACGGGAGATGAAGACACGCTCAGACTCCTCGCTTCTGCTGAAAAAGGCTCCGAGCATCCACTGGCACAGGCAATCGTCAGCTATGCTACAGAGCATGATGTAAATATTCTTGATGTGGATGATTTCAATGCGATACCGGGTCATGGTATCGAATCCGTGATTGAAGACAGGCGCGTTCTTGTCGGTACACGTAAACTGATGGCCGACAACGGTATGGATACCGGAGGACTTGAAGAAGTCATGGCCCAGTTTGAGCATGATGGCAAGACAGCCATGATCATTGCCACAGATGGACAGATCAAAGGTGTAGTTGCTGTGCAGGATACAGTGAAAGAGAGTGCGAAAAAAGCGATTCAATCGCTTCATGATCAAGGGCTTGAAATCGTCATGCTTACAGGTGACAACAGCCGGACGGCAGCAGCAATTGCCAGACAGGTCAATATCGATACGGTCATTGCTGAAGTGCTTCCAGAAGAGAAAGCAACCCATGTGAAACGGATGCAGGAGGAGGGCAAAGTCGTAGCTATGGTCGGTGACGGTGTCAATGATGCGCCGGCATTGGCCACGGCAGACATCGGCATTGCCATCGGCACCGGCACAGAAGTAGCCATCGAGGCAGCAGACATTACCATCCTGGGCGGGGAACTGACGCTTATCCCAAGGGCGATCAACCTGAGCCACAAAACGATCCGCAATATCAAGCAGAACCTGTTCTGGGCATTTGCCTATAATACAGCAGGCATACCGATTGCAGCACTCGGTTTCCTGGCACCATGGGTGGCTGGAGCTGCCATGGCGTTCAGTTCTGTCAGTGTAGTAACAAACTCACTTCGTTTGAAGCGGGTTAAAATATAATAATTATAAAATTTAGGAGGATGTCTTTTTATGGCAAACAAAACAATTAATGTAGAAGGCATGACATGTGGACATTGCAAAAGTTCAGTGGAAGGTGCATTGAACAAACTTGCCGGAGTCAGCAGTGCAGAAGTAAATCTTGAAGAAAATCAAGTGGCTGTTCAATATGATGAAGGTAAAGTAAGCGAGAACGATCTAAACAATGCAATTGAGGATCAGGGCTACGACGTCATAGCATAAAATTAAAAAGTTTCAATAATCCCATCCAAAATCTATGAGAATAGATTTTGGATGGGATTTTTATTGGCTCTACGTCAAACAAGGCCGATGGAACATTTTAGCACAAACGTCTGGCTTGCTTTATACCGAGTTAGGCGTTCCTTTTCGTTCTACGGACAGTCTTTGCTGCCAAATATATGGAGACCTGCGACATAGACGCACACATAGACACGATTGAAAAATATATAAAGAACGTTGTAATCTCATGTTGAAATGTATAAGTAAACATTTCCCCGGGATCATTCAGCACAGTGTTCCGGAAGGAGAGCTTTTCCTATGGGTTGAGCTGCCTGATCACATGGATTCAGAGCAGTTATTCGATAAATGCATCATAAACAATGTTGCGTGTGTCACTGGCCCCCCTTTTTATCCTAATGGAAAACAGAAAAACGCCTTAAGGTTGAATTACTCGAATATGACGGACGAATGAGAAGATCATAGAAGGTATGAAACATATTGGGAATGTGTTGCATCAGGAGGCAGTATCAACTGATGTAAAATTACAATATACAGTCAGAGTTTGAACACTGCGTGTAAATAATTAAATTACGCTGGACAGTTATGAAGACTTAAAACATAGGTTAGAAATGCATACCGACTGATATAACCATTGACCTCCAGTTAATTTGTCTTCTAATTTTTTTCTGTCTTATTTCTGCTGCCCAGCGAGCCAATGACTACAGGGAGGAGTAACAGGGACAGTAAGCCGCCTGCAATCGACAGCATCTCGAAGCTGGTTCCTGCAACAACCATGCCTGACATGGCTCCGCCTGTCGCTCCGCCCAACGCAATGAATACATCAACCGTGCCCTGAATTTTTGCGCGCTCCTCAGGGGCTGCAGAATCGACTATCAAAGCGGTACCGCTGATCAGGCCAAAGTTCCATCCCAGACCGAGCAGTACGAGGGCAAGAATCATCATAAACAGAGAATCTCCCGGGCCGAACGCGCCTGTGAGCCCAGCACCCAGCAAAGTCAGACCGGAAGCTGCAGCCATGGCCGGACGGCCGATTTTATCAACAAGGATTCCCGTGAATAGTGACGGCAGATACATTGCACCAATGTGGAAACCGATCACAAGTCCGATTGCACGCAGGCTGTGGCCATGATTCCCCATGTGAACGGGCGTCATTGTCATAATTGCAAGCATGACAATCTGAGTAACTACCATAATAATTGCACCGACAGTAATACCATTTTCATTTGTTTTGAGGTTTCCCGGAACATCACTGAATCCTGCTGCTTTTTTATTGACGCTTATTTTTAAAGCGACAATGAATGGATCTGGTCTGAGGAAGATGAATAAAAACAGGCCTGCCGATATGAAAGCTGCACCGGATAGGATAAATGGACCGGCAAGCGCAGGGACGCCAATACTAAGAGCGAAGTCTCCCATCACATTCACAAGATTAGGCCCGGCTACCGCACCGAACGTGGTGGAAACCATCGCAATGCTTACTGCGGTGCCCCGCTGTTTATTTGAGGCCAGATCAGTCCCTGCGTATCTAGCCTGAAGATTGGTTGCGGTTCCTGCACCGTAAATCAGCAGGGAAGCGAAAAGCAGAAATATATTGCCCAAAACAGCAGCAAGGACGACACCGATTGCTCCGAGCCCACCGGTCAGGAAACCTGCCGCAAGGCCCATGCGCCTTCCAAAGTTGTTGGACAGTTTGCCGACTGCCATTGCTGCTCCTGCAGATCCAAGTGTGAACAGTGCAGCAGGCAGTCCGGCAAATGCATCGGTACCAAGCATTTCTTCGGCCAGTAAAGCTCCGACGGTTATACCGGCTGCTAGTCCCGCACCGCCAAACATCTGTGAAATGACGACGACAATCAATGTCCGCCTGTATAATTTCTTTTGCTTCTCAGGATCATCAACGTATTCCTGGGTTAAATCCATATTCTTACTGGTCATCATAATCCTCTTTTCCAATTCAACTGATTTTGGAATTCGTTCCAATCTTGGACACTTTTTTCAAAACGATGTGCATTGATCCCCTTGCTTTTTAAAATCTCCACTGCTTTTACGGACATCAGACAATAAGGGCCACGGCAATAAGCTACGACATCAAGATCAGATGGAAGGGACGAAAGTTTATCTTCCAATTCCTCAACCGGAATGGAAATGGCGCCCGGTATATGTGCATTTTCATATTCTTCCCCGGGTCTTACATCGAGCAGCAATACTTCTCCTTTTGACATGCGGTCGTTAAGCTCTGTGAAGGACACTTCATCCATATCTGCATCAGCATCCAGGAAATCTTTTTTGATTTTCTGAATCTGAATGTATTGTTTTTCAGACAGGCGGTGAAGGGAATTGATAAAATCAGCAATGGATTCATCCGCAATATCATAAATCACATAGTTACCTTCTTTCCTGTAACTGACAAGACGGGAATTATGAAGTGTCTTTAGATGCTGGGAGACATTGGCGATGGACATGGCAGTCGATTTAGCCAAATTCTCAACTGATTTCGGGCCCTGGCCCAGCAAATCCAGAATTTCGAGACGTTTTGGACTGGAAAGACTCTTACCTATTCTTGCAAACTCCTGATATAGCAGATCTTTCAGATTCCTTTCATCAATCAAACTTGCTCCTCCAATCTATTCAAGTGTTTAATTGAATAGATCAACTATATATGGAAAAAATATGTTTGTAAACAATCAAGCTTCATAAAAAGATATTGTGATTCTGTTTTAAAGAGGGAAGCAGTCAAAATGTATGTAACTGAAAAGGTGAATCGTTATCAATAAAATATCATTTCGTAAAAGTGTTAACTTCGCATTATAACTGATATATTAACTACATGAGGTGATTCAAGTGAAAATATATTTGGGAAGCCCTTTTTTCAATCAGGAACAGTTACATAGAGTGAAAAGAGTGGAAAAGGCGCTGGAGGAAAACAGTACAGTCACTGAAGTTTTTTCTCCGAGACTGCAGCAGGTGGATCATCTGGAGCATGGTTCGGATGAATGGAGAGAGACAGTTTACAGTAATGATATCAGGCATGTCGAATGGTGTGATGCGATTGTGGCTGTACATGATTATGAAGGAAAACACGTCGATCCCGGCACGGCTTTTGAAATAGGCTATGCCAGGGCAAAAGGGAAATTTGTCGTCCTGTATCAGGAAAAAGACCCGGAATATGAAGCACCGGTAAACCTGATGCTGTCGGATTCTCTGGATGTCTATCTTCAGAATCTTGAAGACTTGAAAAAGTACGATTTCAATAAAAGGAAAAGGATCCGGCTTGAAAAGTATTTCTTTGATGAAGTGGCAGAAGAAAAATGATGGATTCACAATCACTCAAAATGTATGCGGATGCATTTCTTGAAGGGAATTTTGATATGCCGCTTGATATCCCCATAAGGATTTCCAAACGCATGAAATCGAGGCTCGGTGCATTTCAGATAAAATGCAGGGACAACGAAGTCGTCAAACGTGAAATAGTGATATCCCATGAATTCATAAAGCACAATGATGAAGATACGATACTCGATGTCCTTTACCATGAATGTGTGCATTATGCATTGTACGCCCAGGACAGACCTTACAGGGACTCAGATGCTTTATTCATCAATACACTTGATCGCCTGGGTATTTCCAGGACCAGGACCTATTCCTACAAAGGCCGGAGCCATCTTTATGAATGCAGAAGATGCAGATACCGATTCAGTAAAAACGTCAAAGGATATGAAAAAAGGTATAGATGCAGAAAATGCAGAGGCAAGTTCAGCTATGCAGGGGAGTTGACACTGGGGAGTTGATGTCATTTTTCTACACACAGAGCCGGAAAACGACTCAATGTCGTTTCCGGCTTTTTTGCTGCATAATAAAGATTATTTATCCTTGATGTCGTATTTCCTGCGAAAAAATGAAATAATGTAGGAAAGAACGATATTTACACTTCTTATACAGGAAGGAGAAAGATGATGAAGAAACTGTTGAGCATAATGGTGGTGCTGGCAGCAGCACTTATTATGGCGCCGGACGCTGATGCGAATGAAATCAATAATTTGGAGATGGATATTGAAATCAATGAAGACGGCTCTGTGAGTGTGACCGAGACGCGCGAGGCTGATATGACAGAAGGCACCGAAAATTACATGACCTTCAATGAGGAAGATTTGGGTGAGGTAGAAATCACGGATTTTTCAGTCGGGGGATACACTGGACAGTCCGAGTGGAATCCGGATGCGAGTCTGGAAGAAAAGGCCGGGAAATACGGCGTGATTGAGACGGATGAAGGCATAGAACTCGTGTGGGGCATCGGCGGGTACGGGGAACAGACATACATTGTGCATTACACACTTGAGAATGTTGTCCGTAATCTCGAGGACGGCCAGTCGCTGTATTGGAACTTCGATACATTCAGCGATCTGCCGACAGAGAATTTTACCATGAATGTTTCTTCGGAAGTTCCGTTCAGTGAAAATATGAAGTTCTGGGGGTTCGGCTTTGAAGGAGAAATCAACCGTTCGGATGATGGTATTACATGGAATGCAAAAGAGTCACTGAGTGATACGAATGATGCTGTTTTGCTCATGCATTTCCCTCCAGGCACTTACAATTCCAGCGTGACGGATGACGGCACACTGGAATCGGAGGCTGAAGCGGCGAAGGATGGCTCCATCTATGATGACGGGAGTATAAGCGGCTGGCTGATTGGATCGATTGTCGGAGGAATTGCAGCCATCGCCATAGCCTTCTTCGTTTTCATGCAAAGATTTACCAGCAGACGGTCAGAGGCCGGGCATATTGATTCAGGTGCCACAATCAAACGAAGGAATAAAGGGTACGAGGCTGAAATGCCTCCTGAAATTGACGATTATGCGTCTGTCGCCTTTGTTCTGAAGCATATGAACATGGGAGGATTTGAAGAGATATTCCAGGCCTGCATGATGAAGTGGACCGATGAAGGACGCATCACGATCGAAATCAATCAGAAGGCAGGTAAAAAACTGGATAAAAGTACTACTGAGATTATCATCCATGACTACCAGCCGATGGTTGAAGACAAATCAGAATCGTTCAAGGATATCAGTAAACAGCTGAAAGATGAAGAGGTGAAAGAGGACTACGAGTCCCTGCTGTGGAAGATGCTGATGGATACAGCTGATGAAGCGGGGCGGATCGATGAAAAACGTCTCAAGAAATGGTCCAAGAAAAATGCTAAAG
>DXHR01000023.1 GCA_019113295.1 Candidatus Salinicoccus stercoripullorum
CGAATATTCGTTGCACTTAACTTATCTTGCCTACTAATTCGTGGGGTCACCATAAATCTTTCCAACACATCATCCTCACTGAAAATCGCTGGAAGAGCTTCGATGAAAGGATTATTGGTATATTCACTTAAAGGTTGTTCCTTATAGGTACCTTTTTCAAATTCTCCTTTTAAAACAACCATGTCATTTGTTTTTCCCAAATTCCTCATCTCGCTTCTTCTTTAATTTTTGCATTAGTCGTGAGGATGATTTCTTAGGTGGTGTCTCATCGACCTTTTCTTTTGTAGCGAAGTCAATTACTTCAGCTGATTCACTAACCTTATCAGGTGATAAATCAAATTTTTCAGATTCACGGTTTAATTGTTTTTCAACATCCTTGTTATCACGAATAGAAGCTATTTTGGCTTTCTTACTCGTTGGTTGGTTGTATGATTGTTTTTTATTTTTCACAGCATTTTTAATGATCTCTTCCATTGCTGCATCTGTATTTACTGTGAGTTGAATTTGATTCGTACGTTCTATTTCTTCTAGTTCGTTTCGAAGTTGTTGTTGGAAGACAATTTCTTCCAAGAAATCTTCTTTATATTGCTGACTTGGTTCTAACAAAATACACGTCTCAAAGTCCATTCCGTTATCATGGGGAATATAGATTTTTTCGACGTGTCTAGGATCATAAACAACTTCTACACTTCTATTTTTCAACTTCAAATACCAATCCTCTTCAATCGCTCTTTGAGAACCGTATAGAAGGTTTTTAAATTTTATTCCTGCCCTTGAAATTGTTGCTTTCCCTCTCGGTAGCACGTTCAAGCGAAGAATATTTCTATCAATTGTTCTTAGCCTTCCCGTGCGATTTTGAATGCCCCAACTCCATAAATTAATTGGCGTTGGAACTAACCCCTCTGCGACCATTTCTTTTTCAACAGGGTATTTATCAATGACTTTTTGATTGTGATGCAGCGCCATTGTAATAATAAGAGACGTAAACTCCTTTAAATTCAGCGTAGCATTTAAGCGATAATCCTGATCTCCACGCTCTCTATATTCCTTTTGAATCGCTCCAGGTGCCTTTTGCTTCAGCTTACCGTTAAACGTACGAAATTTCCTTTCAACAATTCCTTTTAAATCTCCACGATAAGCCGTAGTATTCTCAATTTTAATATTAAGATTGTTAATGAGATTGTCTACCGAATAACCTTCAAACTCACCTCGGTCAGCGATAATTATTTCAGGCAAATGATGTGTTGGCCATTGCTCAGGAGTTATATCAATTCCATATTGCTTACAAAATTCCACCTTGTCTGCAACCATATTATCTAAAGCCATCATTGCTCCGATCCATGATGGACCTTCTAGTCCGACATAAAGCCCTGTGATAATACGTGAATATACATCAAGAACAGCATAAATAACTGGTCGTCCAATTACTTTATTTACATCAAGCGAACTAACTAAATAGATATCAGCAATAGTTGCGTCAATCTGGAATCTAGTTCCAGGACCATTTGTTTCCGATTTAGAATTACCTAAAATTGGACGATGCTTCAATTCATACTCTTTCGTACTTTTACGAAATTGAATATCTTTTTTTGGATCTTCTAGCTTTTTAAACCAATAGTAAAACTGATGGTAAGAGGGCGTTCGGGTAGCATCCCAAATACGGTATTTCAGCTCACCGTTTTCCTTGTAGCGATCAGAATAGAAGTCACGTAGCATAAAATTATATACATCTTTTAAAGAATAGTTATTCTTTTTCCTGTAGTACTTATTGATAACGTGTTCAATTTGGACCTTAACTTCTTCTGTAATGTTAATCCCAGTTTGATATTCATTATTTAAATTTACTCTTCTAGGACGACCAACTTTTTCTTTCGTTAAAGCTTTCGTTTTACCTTTACCACCTGAATTAGAGTAGTCAGGTAACATGGCGTTTTTTGTCATTCCACGCTGCCAATAGCGAGTTAGCAACTTTTTAATCTTTGTCTTACCTAAGTTGCTATCCCTAACTACTTCAATAATTTTATTCTCTCTCCCTTGTTTACGGAGCAAATCTTGCATATTAGGCACGCAGTATTTTTGTATAGTTTCCCAATCTTCTTCGCGCTTACGAATTTGTACCTCTGTTAAATCACCTTCAGAAATCATTTTTGCATAAGGATCACTAATTGCTAACAGTTCACCTTGCTTGATGTCTGTGGTTAGGCTAGAGTATAGCTCTTTTCGTGGCATAGCACTGCTGGTGTCAATATTAACTATATATACATGTGGTTCTTCAATATCTATTACCCGAATTCTCTTTGAATCTGTTACATATTGAAATACCTGATTAATATAAATCATCCGTATTTCACCTTCTCTAATTTACTTTCATCAACATACTTAACATCAGTTGGCTTCTCTAAATCAATTGGCTTGTACATATCTGTAACCATAATTTTTTTGGCAAGCAAATGATAAAACAACGTAACACCACTACCGAAAGGCAAGTGTGTATCTGCATCAAACTCACTAGCAATTTCTCGGATACTTTGCGAATTATTCAATAGACGACTCATAAGAGACAATGATAAATCATCAATTTGTTGGTCAGCCATTTCTCGATATACATCATAGTTCCGAATATCAAAATAATCATGGATATAACTAATATTTCTAGCCACGGTCTTATCAATTTCTTCCTCTGTTACGATACCCCAACTAATGCCTCTACGCTCCCAGTAAACCCGTTCAATTTCGAATTTCTCTAACACACGTTCTTCTAGAAGCTTATCTTTCATTTTGATAGTATGAGCAACTTCAAATACACCTTGTCCCTTGTCAACTGTTAATAAAAAGTCCGTTGACATAACAATCGGATCGCCTGTTTTTGGATCAGCTGGGTGTTTAATTCCAAGCTCTTCCGCAATGACAATTGTCTCTTCTTGTGGTAATAAAGGAAATTGTTCACGAATATCTAAAACGGCATCGGAAAATTCAGTCAAATAAAAATAATTTCGTTCCAAATCCGATAAAAACTCGTGTTGTCTGCCAGTTTTTATACCTTTTAATCTCGTTGACCGACCTAGTGAGGAAACATCTTGAATTTTTAGCCATGGCTGATAATCTGCCCCACTGCCAGTTCCTCTACCTTCTTTGATCCACTTATCTATTTTAGATGTTCTTTTTCTTTTCGCCACAAAAACACCCCTTTAGACAATCATATCCAAAGGGGTGAAACTTCGCAACTTTTTTATAAACATCGCGACTTTGTTTTAAACATCGCATCTTTTTTACAAACGTCGCGACTTTATTTCAAACCTACAAGTTTCAATATTCCAATGTGCCTTTTATTCCACTGTTACGGATTTCGCCAGATTCCTTGGCTTGTCCACATCGTTGCCGCGGTGCAATGCTGCATAGTACGCAATGAACTGGTAGACGACTACGGATACGAGTGGTGTTAACATTTCATGCACATGTGGTATAACGTAAGTGTCTTCATCCTGCTCCAATCCTTCCATGGAGATAATGCACACTTTGGCGCCGCGTGCTTCGACCTCCTGTGCATTCCCGCGGATGTTCAGGTTGATCTTTTCCTGGGTCGCCAGTGCGAAAACAGGTGTGTTCTCTTCAATCAGGGCGATGGTGCCATGCTTCAGTTCCCCGCCGGCAAATCCTTCCGCCTGGATATAGGAGATCTCCTTCAGCTTGAGCGCCCCTTCCAGACCGACGTAGTAATCCATCATCCTTCCGATGAAAAAGGCGTTTCTCGTCGTCTCGAGATACTCGTTCACAATCTGTTCGATTTCGGGAGCATCATCGATGATTGCCGTAATCGCTGTTGTAACTTTTGCAAGTTCTGCCATCAGATTGATGTCTGTGTCTTTTCCAAGCTCGCGGGCTGCGACTTGTGCCAGGATGGAAAGGACTGCGATCTGTGCAGTATATGCTTTCGTGGAGGCGACGGCAATCTCAGGGCCTGCATGCAGGATGAGCGTCTGGTCCGCTTCGCGTGAAAGTGTTGAACCGGGTACGTTCGTCACTGTCAGTGACTGGTGTCCGAGTTTCTTGATTTCAACAAGTACGGCACGGCTGTCCGCTGTTTCGCCGGACTGTGAGATGAAGATGAACAGCGGCTTCTCGGACAGCATCGGTGTGTTGTATACGAATTCTGAAGCCACGTGCACTTCTGTCGGCACGCCTGCCCATTTCTCGAAATACTCCTTGCCGATGAGGCCCGCATGATAGCTTGTCCCTGCAGCGATGACATAGAGCCTGTCTGCATCCTTCAGCTGTTTGATGATTGCCGGATCGATCTTGAGATTCTCATCTTCATCCTGGTATTCCTGGATGATCTTTCTCATTGCCGCCGGCTGGTCATTGATCTCTTTCAGCATGTAGTGGTCGTAAGTGCCCTTTTCTATATCTCCCGCATCTATTTCCGCAATGAAGGAATCCCTTTCCACTTCATTTCCTTCCTTATCCTTGATGACGATGCCGTCTTTTTTGAGAAGTACGACTTCGCCGTCCATAAGTTCCACGAATTCGTTCGTGATCTTAAGCATTGCCATCGCATCTGATGTGATGACATTGAAATCCTCGCCTTTACCGAGAAGCAGCGGGGATTTATTCTTAGCCACGTAGATTACATCCGGATCCTCTTCATCCAGTAATCCAAGTGCGTAGGAACCATGCAGCTCACCAAGCGTCCTGTTGAATGCCTCTTCTGTTGTCATTCCCTCATCTGCGAGCTTCGCGATCACTTCGACGATGATTTCAGTGTCTGTACTGGAAACCAGCTCAACGTCTCCGAGGTAACTATTTTTAAGCTGTTCGTAGTTCTCGATGACACCGTTATGGACCAGTGTAAAACGGCCGTTCGTACTCTGGTGCGGATGGGCATTGAGCACGTTCGGCACACCGTGTGTCGCCCATCTCGTGTGTCCGATGCCCACTGTTGCATCGAAGTCCGCCTCCACTTTTTCCCTGAGATCTCTGATGCGTCCCTTCTCTTTGAATACCTTCACCTCTTCAGCGTTCCTGACCCCGATTCCTGCAGAGTCATAGCCACGGTACTCCATTTTTTCGAGACCTTGGAGCAGAATCTCCTTAACATCATCATTTCCGATATAACCAACTATGCCGCACATATTCTAACTTCCTTTCCGCTTAAGGTTTAAGTCCCGATGCTCTGTGCCGACAATCACTTGCCAGTTTTAACATGCGGTTTAACGAATACTTCAGTATCCGGGACAGCATCCGCCGAATTTCGATGACTGTCCTCCTCGTCAGCAGATGATTCCCATCTGCTCAGGCGCTATTCCGATTGTACTTATACCCTACCCTCCCTTTTGATCAACATTCACATTGTAAGGGAAATATGTACATACTGCAACAGAAAAATTTCGTATTAAACTAACTCAAACCGACATTTTCCGGACTGGGAATAAAAACTGCCGACCCGGAATTTCCGGACCGGCAGGCTGCTCTTTTATTATTCGTCGAGACCCATTTCAGCTTTGACGACTTCTGCGATATCGTTGCTGTACTTATCAGCCAGCTCTTCAGTTTCAGCTTCTACCATGACACGGACCAGAGGCTCTGTACCGGAGGCACGGACGAGGACACGGCCATTACCGTCCATGTCCGCCTCCACTTCGTCGATTTTAGCAGAAACCTTATCGTTGTTCACCACGTTGTATTTATCCGTTACACGTATGTTTACGAGCTCCTGAGGGAATGTTTCCACCTGGGCTGCCAGTTCACTCAGCTTTTTGCCGGATTCCTTGACGATCGCAGCGAGGTGGACGCCTGTCAGCAGGCCGTCACCTGTAGTATTGTAGTCCATCATGATGATATGGCCGGACTGCTCGCCGCCGAGTGAGTAACCGCCTGAGCGCATCTCCTCCACTACATAGCGGTCACCGACTTTGGTCTTGTCACTGTTCAGGCCATGGGCTTTCAGTGCTTTGTAGAAACCGAGATTGCTCATCACTGTGGATACGACCATGTCATCCTTCAGCATATCTGTGGACTTCAGGTGCTGTGCCAGGATGAACATGATCTTATCGCCGTCGACAATCTCTCCATTTTCATCCACTGCAATAATGCGGTCGCCGTCACCATCGAAGGCCAGACCGAAATCCACTTCCTGTTCTTTCACCAGTTCAACCAGCTTGCCGGGATGTGTAGAACCGACACCATCATTGATGTTCGTGCCGTCCGGATTACATCCGATTGTCACTGTATCCGCCTCGAGGTCACCAAAAAGATAAGGGGCGAGCGAGTATGTGGAACCATGTGCGCCATCAAGCGCGATCTTCAAACCTTCCAGATCCGTTTCAATTGTGGACTTGAGGTAGCTCACATATTTCTGACCGCCTTCAAAATAGTCTGATTTATGGCCAAGGGCTGTACCACTCGGTCTTGGCAGTGCATCCTCCTCAGCATCCAGAAGTTTTTCAATTTCCTCCTCCTGGGCATCAGAAAGTTTGAAGCCATCTGAACCAAAGAATTTGATGCCGTTATCTGCCACCGGGTTGTGGGATGCGGAAATCATTACGCCTGCATCTGCCTCCATCTCTTTTGTAAGATATGCTACACCCGGAGTGGAGATGATTCCGAGACGCATCACTTCCGCTCCCATGGAAAGCAATCCGGCAACGAGTGCTGATTCCAGCATTTCACCGGAAATACGTGTGTCGCGTCCGACCAGTACAGTCGGTTTATCCTCTTCTTTTTGTCCGGATAGTACATATCCGCCAAACCTTCCCAATTTAAAAGCCAGTTCCGGAGTAAGCTCTGTATTTGCAACGCCTCTCACTCCATCAGTACCAAAATATTTACCCATGTCTTTCTCCTTTTTCGTTGTGTAGTATTATTTCAGTCAATTTTCACTTATTTCTATTTCTGCCTGCAGCACTGCCGGCTCTGTTTTGCTGACCTCTTCGGGCAGTTCCATTTCTATGTCTTTCGTTTCTGAATTTTCCATGTCGTCCACATTCACTTCGACATTGACGGAATCGATATTTGCGAGCACTTCCTCGCTGCCGAATACCGTCACATTTTCATAGTTGAGTTTGACATCCTCCAGCGTATGGCCGTCTGCAACTTCACCATTCACTTCATATTCCACCGGAACTTCCTTGCTGCGCTCATCCACCGAGATCTCAACTCTTACATCGGTTGGATCAATCCGCACATCAAGCTTGTTGAATTGTGAGTCGAACACACTTACTTCCGCTTCTTCGACACGATCCTCCGTGATCCTTGAGCTGTCATTCAGGGTGGCACGTACATATTGTATACGATTCATTTCACTTTCACCACCCATTACCGTGACTGTGGATGGTATGACATTGACCTCGGAAATCTGGTGGTTCGGACCCACCCGGCTTTCACTTACTTCAGCCTGTACTTCGAATGTTCTTGTAACCAGGTCCTGTATGTTGATGTTTGCAGTCTGCGGGACAACTTCAGCCGTGACATTTTCAGGCAGCCCCTCCACTGTGAAGTGTTCCTCATATTCTCCCACTTCCCGGTTTTGGAGGTCGAGGGAAACGCTGAAATCTCTTGTTGTCTGGAGCCTTTTGACATTGGAGTTGTTTCCAAACAATTGGACGTTGACCTCTGAAGGGGCGCCGGAGACATAGTAGTTCTCCTTGTCGTACTGCAGTTCCACAGGCACGCCCTCAATCATCTGTGATTCGGGATTTTCACCGTTGTCATTGAGCAGGTTATCAAAAACATCATTTACAGAAAGGAACATGAACAATGCGAGAATCAGGGCTACAAATCTGAGACCCCATTTACTTTCTAGCAAAAAGTCCGCCTCCTTCCTTCAGCTCAGGGAGCAGACTCCAATGTGTTTTCAGCATGGAATCAAGCTCTTCAAGTGATATTTCGCGCGTGAGCTTACTGTCATAAGTCACTGAGATGTTACCTGTTTCCTCAGAGACCACTATTGTGAATGCATCGGTCACTTCCGACACACCGACAGCCGCCCTGTGTCTTGTCCCGAGATTTTTGGCAATCTTGCTGCTGTCAGACAGCGGCAGGTAACTGGCAGCTGTAGCAATCTTATCTCCCTGTATAATCATCGCCCCATCATGCAACGGAGTGTTCGGAATGAATATGTTGATCAGAAGTTCTGATGAAATATTCCCGTTTATGGGAATTCCTGTTTCGATGTAGTCCTTCAGGCCTGTCTCCTTTTCGAAGACGATCAATGCCCCGATGCGGCGTTTAGCCATGTATCTGATGGATTTCACCATGGCCTCCCGCATCTTATCATGTTCCGAACTCGATGCCGTACCGCTCGTACGGAAGAGGCTCCCGCGGCCGAGCTGTTCAAGCGCCCGTCTTAATTCCGGCTGGAATATCACAATAATAGCCAAAAAACCCCATTCCAAAACCGTATCGAACATTTGCGTCGTCGTCGCAAGATCGAAAAAATTACTTATCGCCCGGCCGATAAGGATGAAGAAAATCCCCTTTATCAGCTGGATGGCCTTCGTACCCTTCATTACGGTAATCAGAAGATAAAGTACGTACCAGACAATCAGCAAATCGACAATGCCCGAAATTATGGCTGCCGTTGTGATGTTCTCAAAAAAATTATCTGTCTGCATATTGCCGTCCCTCTCTCAATATTTCAAATAAAATCCAAACGTTTATCCAGCATGTCATATATGCCGGTTAAAACCACATCTCCCCTGAACATGTTTTTCTCAATCCCCATGCTTTTGAGCCTGCTCTTGCATTCTTTGATATTGCCGTTATTGTAACTTGCATAGCAGTTCAGAAGCACCATTGCCGGCGAATTCTCATGTTCCGTCATTTTTTCCAATTGTTCGAAAGAACCCAGCATTGCCAGGTTTTTTGCTTCGAGAAGATTAAATGTATCCCTTTTGTAGTCAATATGGAGTATTTCCGACTGTCTTTTCAATCTCAGAAGAATCCGCTCAGACGTAAAATATTCCTCCTTGATATGATAACATGCCGCAATTTCAAACATGACCCTGATGACTCCGAGATCAAGCTCAGTGAGTCTTAAAATGATGAACAGCGTGTCCTCAAGAAAATCCAGCGCCTCTTCCACTTCATCCTGTGAAACCAGTATGCGTGTTTTTAAAATTATAGCATCTATGTAGGCCTGATTGACCGAAACCGTGGACAGCAGCCTGAGCGCCTGATCCACATGATGCTTCTCTTTCCCCGGTTTGCCTGTTTTATTATAAAACTTGGCATAGACCAGATGGATACGTCCGCTGTCCTGCGGGGGGATCTGATCGACCGTTTCGTATTCTTTTTCTATGAAAGAAATTACAGATTGGTAATCGTCGCTTTCAATTTTCTGTTCATAATAAGCGATTTCCCTCAGTATCTCAACATCATTATACCTGAAATGGGACACTTCCTGCATAAAATCGTTGACAGAGCAGTTCAGGCGTTCACTCAGTTTTATGAGTACATTCGTTGAAGGATGCACACTGCCTTTCTCTATCAAACTGAGATAAGTCCTGGAAATGATCCCGTCCGCCAATTCTTCCTGTGTCAGATTGTTATTATTGCGTATTTCCTTGATTCTCTGCCCGATCATAGTGGTGCCCCTTTCACTGTAGTAACAGTTACATCATACCAAATTCGCAATTATGCAACAAATGATTAAAAGGTTCTCAACTTTTGTAAATAGATGTTTATTTGATTGACAAGCCATTTCCAGTTAATCATACTATAAATATATCTCATAAGGGGTGTTTCTTCATGAAAAAATTACTGGTTATTGATAACCTGGCCCAACTGAAAAGTGTCAGTGACCCATTCCGGATCGAGTTGCTCACAATGCTTGGTGAAAAGCCAAAAACGGGCCAGAACCTCGCGGATGAACTGGATATCCCCCGGGCAAAGATCCACTATCACCTCAATGAACTTCTGAAAAATGAAATCATCCATGTGGTGAAGACTGAAGAGAAGAACAGTATCATCCAGAAATTTTACGCACCTGTGGCAAAAAAAGTAGTGCCGAATATCGACCTTTTGAAGTATATCCCGGATGAAAAGAAGAAAGACAGCATGTCATATAACCTGAACATCAAAGAGGATGACCTGAAGCAGTTCAAAAAGGATCTTAAGAATTTTGTAAAGAAACACTCAGAAAAGAAAAACACCAGGGGAACCGATGAATACAAGGTCCAGCTCATGCCTTTGGGAGATGATAGTAATGATAATGAAGTATAAATACAATATTTTAAGGGATAGCATCCATTACAGATGATATCCCTTTTTATGTGGACAACTATATTTACAGCTGTTTTTTCCCAAACAGGAATGAAGCAATCTCCACTGCTTTCTCTGCAGTCATATTCTTTTCATCCAGCAATGGATTCACCTCTACAAGATCCATCGATGTCACCAGGTCCGATTCATTCAATCTGCGCATTGCAAGCTGCGTTTCAGACAGTGACATACCACCGTCCACAGGTGTTCCCGTCCCCGGTGTTTCCGTGGGATCGAGCCCATCGACATCGAGGGAAAGGTGGAGGCCGTCGACCTTACCTTTCAGGTAGGCAATCGCCTCATCCATGACACTGGCCATGCCTTTTTCCCTGATGTCAGTTACAGTGAAAGTAAGAATATCATTCTCCTTGATGTATTCCCTCTCACCCACATCAAGGTCTCTCATGCCTATCAACACAACATTTTCCGGCTTCACCTTAACTCCGGGCTGATGAAGATTCACAAAACTCTCATGCCCCACGCCGCATGCCACAGCAAGCGGCATGCCATGTATATTCCCTGATGGAGATGTCTCACTGTCGTTGAGATCCCCATGCGCATCATACCATATGACACCAAGATTTTCGTAATGCGGACTGATTCCCGCTATCGAACCGATTGAAAGTGAATGGTCTCCACCGAGTATCAGCGGGAAACGTCCGAGTTTGACGGAACTTTCAACTTCTTCAGCGAGTTCAGTACTGAAATCCTTCACCTGCTCGAAATTGAGAAGCCCCATCTCCTCTTTCGCCGAGTGCAGTGTCGGATCAACTTTATATTGGCCGGTAATGTTCCCTTTATCTTCAACATTCATTCCTTGTATTTCCAATGCTTTGGCAAGGCCTGCATAACGTATTGCATCCGGTCCGAAATCCACTCCCAGTTTCGGCTGGCCGAAACATGTGGAAGCACCGATAATATCTACCTTATGATTCATAAAAAATATCCCCTTTTTCAAATCAAGTATAACTTCATATTATACAACATCGGATGTTTATGCAACGATTTATAAAAATGTAAATTGAACCAGTTTTATGCATAAAGATAAACAAAAAAGACACCTTCCGAAGAAGATGTCCATAAGTGAGCCATAGAGGATTCGAACCTCTGACCCTCTGATTAAAAGTCAGATGCTCTACCAACTGAGCT
>DXHR01000004.1 GCA_019113295.1 Candidatus Salinicoccus stercoripullorum
TCAAAAAGAAAAAGAAAAGAAATATCAATCCTTTAATACTGACAGCATTAAAAAATCCCTTACTGGCAAAAGATTTCGTATCTTTATCTGAAAGGGATTTTAAAATATTAGCTTTTATGATTTCGTATTATCCACCATAAATGAAATATCCTCACCGGCCTGATTTTCCCTGCCGAAGCAGGGAGGTATCCGCATTAATGTGTGTAGTGGTATGCATTCAAATCCAGATGATTGATATCCAAAAATCTGGCGAGTGGAACGATGGCGGCACCGAGGGCGCTGGAACAATCGCCGAGTGGCGAGATGATGAGTTTTTTCGGGTTGAATATATTGATGATGTTGTTCAGCCCGACCGTCAGAAACGCGATGTAATCATCAAAAATCTCACGTGCCTTCGTGTTTTCCTGCAGGGCTTCATAAGTCGGATAGTCGTAGAGTTCGATGTCGTTTTCCGACAGGGAATGTTTCAGCATCTCGTCGGAGGCATAGTGTTCGAAGCATCCGCGGTTGCCGCATCTGCATGGAATGCCGTCCTGCCTGATGATCATATGTCCGATCCGACTCCCCCCGCATATCCGGTGAACCCGGGGAATATTTCATTGTTGAGCAGGATTCCGAGACCGATACCGCTGGATAATGTTACGCAGTAGAGGTTGGGCTGGTATGCGGTGAACGCCTGCTCGGCACGGACGGCCATATTGGCATTATTGTCCGTATAGACGGGTACATTGAAAGTATCCTTGGGTTTTGTCAGCAGCGGCTGTATATGAATCTGGACCGGAGGGGAATAAAGCAATTCCTTGCTCTCGTTGACGATTCCGTGGAAGCTGATGCCGATGCCCGCGAGTCTGTTGGGGCTGTATACTTCATCATACTGGCTGATGACCGGCTGCAGAAGACCGGGCAGGATATCGGTCAGCTGCTCGGTGCGTCTGATGTCGAAGTCATGCATGTTGTTGTAGACGGTCATGCCCCTGAGATTGACGGTGACTACTCGGATATGATCCCGGACCGGTAAGCATAGGATCTCACCCTCTTATTTGTTTACTTATTAAACTGATTTTTACAAAATATAATAATATCAGCAATTCAGCACTAAATTATCAGGAGGTAATGACATGAATAGCACAGATCTTTCAGGAAAGACGGCAGTCGTCACAGGTGGCGGCGGAGTACTCGGCTCCCATTTCTGCAAAGCCCTTGCCGGGGCCGGGGCGAAAGTTGCGATTCTCGGACGCACTCTCAAAAACTGCGAAGCGGTTGCGGAAGAAATCAGAAGGGATGGCGGCGAAGCGGTCGGCATCAGCTGTGATGTGACGGACAAGACTTCTGTCGAAGCGGCAAGAAGCGGGATCAGTGAAAGATTCGGCACATGCGACATTCTCGTAAACGGTGCAGGGGGTAACAATCCATCCGCATCGACTGACGATGAATACCTTGATACAGACAAGATCGACGACCCAAACGTCAAGGACTTCTTTGAGCTCGATACCGAAGGCATCGATTTCGTGTTCAAGCTCAATTTCCTCGGCACACTGATCCCGTCCCAGGTTTTTGGCAGTGACATGGCGACGAAAGAGCATGCGACTGTCATCAATATCTCGTCCATGAACGCGTATACGCCACTGACAAAAATCCCGGCATACAGTGGTGCGAAGTCCTCGGTGACGAATTTCACCCAGTGGCTGAGTGTATACCTTTCGAAGACAGGCGTCAGAGTCAACGGTATTGCACCGGGTTTCCTTGCCACCAGGCAGAATAAAGACCTCCTGTTCGACGGTGACGGCAACCTGACCGACAGGAGCCATAAGATCATCAGTGCAACACCGATGGGTCGTTTCGGAGAACCGGAAGAGCTTCTCGGCACGCTGCTCTATCTCGCCGACCATAGAGCATCCGGCTTCGTCACAGGCATCACGATTCCTGTAGACGGTGGCTTCTCGGCATACTCAGGGGTTTGATGTATGACGAGAGACTCCCTCCGAAATATCTGGAGGGAGTCTCTTAAAATCCAAAAAAGAACGTGCAATACCGTCCTTACTATATTATCTCTTCACTTCTCTTGTCGCATCGAGTACACTGCCCATCGCGGCGATGTCTTCGGTCAGGAAGTCCCCGCTGATGGTGTGCTTGAAGAGCATGTTGCCGAGCGCGTTCTGAAGCGTTTCTTTGTAGCTCTTCCGGCTGTCCATCAGGCCATGGATGATACCGGCTGTGAACGCATCACCCGTGCCGATGCGGTCGAGGATTTCCACTTCATATGAGTCCGTTTCATATATGCCGTCCTTCGTGGAAATCAGACCTTTGATGATGTTCTTATTTGAGTGGACCACCGTACGCTGGGTAAATGCGATGTGCGACACACCGTATTTTTTATGAATCCTATCAAGTATCGGCTTCAGAGTATCGGGGCCGGGGTTGCGTTCCAGGCCATCTTTGACATCTTTTCCGTCTTCGACCAGTTCAAGTGGCTCATATCCAAAGATGACATCGCAGTATTTTACGAATTTCGTCATCGTCTTTCTCGCCTCTTCAAAACTCCAGAGGTTGCCGCGGAAATTCAGGTCCGCACTGATTTTCATGCCGCGTGCTTTTGCGGCTTCCAGCGCCGCAGTCAGCACGTCCTGCAGTTCTGTATTGAGGGCAGGGGTGATGCCGCTGAAATGGAACCAGTCGTGGCCTTCGAATGCAGCATCGAAATCATAGTCCGACACCTTTGACTGTTCAAAACTGGAGTACTTGCGGTCGTATATGACAGACGAACCGCGGACGTTGAACCCCTGTTCCAGGAAATAGGTGCCCATTCGGCGTCCTGTCAGGTTGATGTGTTCCGTATTGATATCATTGCTCTTGAGCAGGGAGACAGTCCGCTGGCCGAAACGGTTGTCCGGCAGGGCGGTCATCATGGAAACATCTATACCGGAAGAGGCGAGGCTCATCGCCACGTTCATTTCGCTGCCACCGATATTGATGTTGAACTGGTTTGCGGTCTTGAAAGTGGAGGAGGGCTCAGTGCTGAGCCTCATCATGATTTCTCCGAAAGTGATCAGTCTCATCATCCTTCTCCTTTCACAGCATTTTTGTAGGCCTCGACGAAACTTTCCGTGTTCGTTCTGACTACTTCGGGATTCGTGCCGTCATACCCTTTGGCAAGGGCACTGCCGATGCCGATGGCGAACGCGCCGTTTTCGATCCATTCAGCCATATTGTCCCTGTTGACTCCCCCTGACGGCATGAGGTTGGCGTGCGGGATCGGCCCTTTGATGTCCTTGATGAATGATGAGCCGAGTATGCCGCCCGGGAATACTTTCACGACATCGACACCGCTCTTCATCGCAGTGACGATTTCAGTCGCAGTGGCGCATCCCGGCAGGTAGGGTACCTGGTTCAGGTTGCACAGCTCTGATACTTCGGCGTCAAAGTGCGGACTCACGACGTACTGTGCGCCGCGCCGGATGGCTTCATCGGCTGTTCCACTCGACATGACAGTCCCGGCGCCGACGCAAATATCCTCACGCCCGGAAAAACGTTCTATCAGTTCGCTTGCCCGGGGCGTCGTATAGGTGATTTCGATATTTCTGATGCCGCCCTCTATGATGCTGTCGATCATCCTCACCGTGTCGTCGAATTCCTTGCCCCGGACGACGGCGATCAGATGGTTTTCACGGATTTTGTTCAAAATGCTGAATTTCTTCATAGTCTTCACTCCCAAGTGGATATTTTCTTGCCTGCATGCTACGTTAAATGTATATTGGAAATAACAATAAAGCGGTTTACTAAAACGTTTTAGTCCTTAGGAGCATTATACCATGAAAAAGATAACAATCAAAGATGTGGCGGCACGTTCCGGCGTTTCTGTCAGCACTGTTTCACAATATCTCAATGGACGTTACAATTATATGAGTGAAGACACACGGGACAGGGTGAAGTCGGCGGTGGAGGAGCTCGGATACAGGCCCAACTTCATGGCCAGGAACCTCAAGAACCGTTCGACAAAGACGATCGGCATCATCGTGTCGAACATCCTGCACCATTTTGCCGTATCAATCACCAGGAAAATCGAGGATTACTGTGATGAAGACAACTATAATCTGATCATCTGTAATGCCGACGATGACCCTGAAAAAGAGGCGAGGTACATAGACGGACTGATAGAAAAGCAGGTGGATGGGATGATCATCATGCCGACTACCGCAAACGATGTACTTTATAACAGGCTTGCCAGCCGCAGTTTCCCGGTGGTGTTCATCGACCGTTTCATGGAGAATGTGGATATCCCGTCGTTCAAACTGGACAACCACCATGCAGTCGAGGTGGCATTCAATCACCTGCGGGATAAAAATGCGGATAAGTACTATTACATCGGCACGTCGGATGAGATGCACATCACACCGAGGGTCGAGCGGCTCATCCGGTTTGAAAAGCTGGCGCCCGGACATACCATCATTACGGCTGAAAATGATGCACTCTATGACCGGATAGAAACAACATTTAGAGCGGGGGAGTTCAACGGTATCATACTGGCCAATGACTTTGCATTCATGGCGTTTTTGGAATACGCCAATAAAGTGAACCTGGACCTTGATGCCAACCATCTGATCGCGATAGATGATATCCCGCTCGCTTCAGTCTACCGTCCCCGGATCTCCACGATCGCACAGCCGGTGGAGGAGATCGCAAAAAATGCCCATTCGGCACTCATGCATATGATAGAAGCGGAAGTGAAGCCCGACAGACGGGTCCACAGTTATAAAGGAAAAATCATGGAGAGGTGACAGAAGCGGGAAATTCCTGGAGTCTACCGTTTTAACCATTTCCATTTTATGCAGCTGAGAAGTACGGCCTCTCCCTGGAAGGTCTCGCCTTTATCATATTTGTACCGGATACGGAATTTTTATGTACGCATTCATCCACTGATTCTCTGGCAGGTACACGAGTGCTCTGATTAAATATATATATTTGTTGGCAGTGTGTTAATGCTTCAAATTATATGATATAAAATAACAGTTAGAAAGGAGTGTCTTTATGACAGACTTAAACAATCATGTCATTCTTGTCACCGGGGCTAACCGGGGACAGGGAAAAGCGATTGCACAACACCTGGCTGCATCAGGAGCTATAGTCGGCGTTGGTGCGCGGAATTATGATGAAGCTGGAGAAGTGGTTAGGCAGATTGGAGAAAAAAATTCTTTTCCTGTTCAATTAGACGTGACGAAAGAGGCAGAGTGGAAATTAGCGGTCGATAAAATTATTGATGAATTTGGTAGAATTGATGTTTTGGTGAATAATGCAGGAGCTTTTAAGCGTCAGGCGTTTAGAGATATGACATCGGATGACTATCAGCAATTGATCAGTGTTAATCAGCTCGGTGTTTTTATAGGAATGCAGTCAGTCATTCCACAAATGGAAAAACAGCAAAAAGGCTCTATCATAAACAATGTATCAATTTCTGCATTTGCTCCAATCAGCCGATCCGCTGCCTATGCTTCAACGAAATCAGCGGTAGTTGCTATGTCCAAAGCTGCAGCCGTTGAACTGGGACCATCGGGGATTCGAGTGAATATGGTTCATCCGGGCGGAATCAAAACAGACATGGTCCCTGAAAACCAGGAGGTTTCTTCTTACTACGATTCAGTGCCGCTGGGACGTATTGGGCAGCCAGATGATATTGCTAAAGTTGTTGCTTTCCTCGCCTCAAATGAAAGTTCTTATTGTACAGGCACGGAAATTGTTGTTGACGGAGGCATGACACTGGGGACTCCTGATGAATGATGCCATTCTTCACAGGTTATCGGAATTTAAATGATGCATACATTAAGTGGAAAGCATTGTGCTCATCATATTTTTATGTATAAAACATTGCACGAATGAACGCAAATCGTTCATAAAGTCAAGATTAAAGACAATCCGTAACTTAAAGAAAAGTTCAAATGAAGCAGTGCATACATCCCAAACATAAAAGACGCCTCAAAACATGATTGTATTGTTCTGAAGACGTCTTTCTCATTTTATTAAGCACAAAGAATAGTAATCGGCTGGTCTTGTCACGGGTCATGATGGTACTTTTGCGTCTACTTTGCTTACGATTGTCGATGACCACAGTACTATGAAAATACCCGCAACTTGCCAAAGATCCAAATACTCTCCGAGGAATAACACACCAGTCAGGACGGCCACAACAGGTTCTACAGTCGTTAAAATCGATGCTCTGCTTGCTTCGAGACTTTTTAAGCTCAATGTATAGAGGAGGAACCCCCCTATCGTCCCAACGATGGCCAGGAGAAATGAATAGAGCCACACATCAGGGGACCGGAACATCTCACCCTTACTTGTGATGTTGCTTGTTAAAAGCATGAAAACACTGGTATATAAAAGATTATAGGTTGTTACGGTCAAGGCGGAATATCTGCCTGAGACAGGTTTGCTGAATATACTGAATAGCGCGTAACAAAATCCTGACATCAGACCTGAAAATAATACCGGATAACTGATACCCCCCTGGCCGAATGGCAGAAACCCCACAACAAGGGCGCATCCTATCAATGATAAGACTACACCGGTTGCTTTCTTGCCTGTGAAGTATTCCTTGAAAATGATACGGGAGAGCACAGTTACAAACAACGGGCCGGTATATAGTAATATCACTGCAAGTGATAAGTTGGATTTCGCGAATACATCAAAATAGAAGTAGTTGTAAAACGCGATACCGATGATTCCGGCACTTGCGAAAAAGATATGGTCTTTGAGGCGGGTCTTCAACTGATCCGGTTTGAAAATCAGCATGAATACGATGAGTAAAGCGAAAGAAAGGATGCCTCTGATCGCAACTACATCCCATGGAGTAAATCCCAGCGTATATAATGGCGTGATAAAAAGGCCTATCAGCCCCCAGCAAGTCGCCCCTGCCAAAGTGAATAAATATACCGTAAGGTATTTTGCATCATGCATTTTAGCCTCCTTCGAAGAGTAAGACTTTATAATCGGAATGCGCAGTCAAGGATAATCAAATAAGTGTTAACGCTTTCAAGAAATCATTTTTGATGTTTGATGATTCAATAGACCGTTGATCTCCTCCGCTGCTGTAAAGCCGGTTTGTATAGCGGTTTCTGTGTACAGGGTTCCCAAATAATCACCTGCAAAATAAATGCGTCTGTCCGGTTTCGTTAAAATGGATTGTATCTTTCCCCGTCCGGGAAATACATATGCAGACCCCAGAGGGAATTTTTTAACATGGGCTTCCACCACATTTTTACTGAATCCCGGAAATATTTCATCCAGATCTTTTAAATAAATATTGATGATTTCCTCCTCGGATTTATCCAGAAGATCCCTGCCTCTTCCTGCAGGGGAGAAGGTCATGAATGAACTTCCCGGTCGTCTCTCTTCTGATTGGGAGTGTATGATATTTGAATTATGGATCAATATATCAAATGATCTTTTAGGCGTTGCAAAAGAATATACATCGTCCCATATTTGGGGTCCTGTTTCATCAGTGAGAAATGAAGCACTGACATGGGGACCATAAGCCACCTGCTCGAGAGCATCTCCCATTTCAGAGTCGATATTCGTCATAATCTTTCTGGTGATGGGGGCAGGCGTGGCCATGACTATATATCTGGCATCGACATTGTGCACTTCGTCATCCTTGGTATATTGTACTGTTACGTAGTCTTCATGCTGGACGACTTCCGAAACTTCAGCATTCAACTGAACACTGTCCCCTAAACCAGAGGCGATGCTTTCCGTCAATGTAGACGGGCCGCCCATTATGACTCTGGATAATCCTGTGCTTTTGTTCCATATCATATCGAAATACCCAATGCCTGCGCCTGCTGAAATCTGTTCCGGATCTCCTGTCGAGCGGCTGACGGTCGGTCTGAAAATGGCATCTGCATCTTCGGGCAGCTCCCCGGTAAATTCAGAAAATGTTTTGTCGTTCATGAAATTGAAAACCCGCTGCTGCTGGACACTGTAATTTTCTAATGGTTTCCTTTTGGCGACTCTGCCATACTTGAGCACTCCAGCCCTTACTTTTGCGCCAGCGCAGAGCAGTGCGAATCTTGCCTTCCATGACATCGGTACACGAAACGGATATAATTCAACCCTGCCGTCCAAAAGCAATTTCCCATTTAAAGACATGGCAGTCAACTTTCCCGGAACTGACTGTGAATGGACGCCTACAGATTTGAAAAGTTCATCTGTAGCCGACCCCTCACCGGCGTACACGTGACCGCCCCAGTTCAGCCAATAATCCCCGCGTCTCTCTGACATTACTCTGCCGCCTGTACGATGATCTGATTCCAGCAGCAGGATATCATGATCCTTCAATTTCCAGGCTGCCGACAGACCGGCCAGACCGCCTCCGACAATTATTACATCCTTCATATTAACTCCTCACATTCGTGTTATTTTCCAATTTTTGAAGACATGATTTGATTTTTTCTTTGAAATCCTCCGATGCAGGCGGCAGTGGTGATCGGCTGCTGCCGCCAGGTAAGCCCAGAGCTTCCAGTCCGGCTTTTACAGTGCCCGGAATCACTTCCTCCTCGACCATGCTGTAAAGCGGCAACAGCTCACTATTTAAACGGATCGCTTCCTGGATGTCATTTTCTTTTACAATCAGGTCGTAAAGCTTCACGATTTTCTCCGGAACCAGATTATGCACTACGCCGATAGCGCCAACCGCTCCAATGGATAAAGACGGTACAATAAGATCTTCAAAACCTGTCAACACTGAAAAATCAGGATTATCCTGAGTCAACGCAATGACTTTAGATGTGTGGATGCCATCTGCTGTATTCTTTATGCCTGTCACACCGTCAATTCTGCTGATCCGATCAATCAATTCAGGTTCGAGCTGGATGCCCGTCGCGTCAGGGTAGTTATAGATGACAATTCCAATATCTGAACTTTCCGCAACTGTTTTGTAATAGTCGTAAATTGCCTCATCACCGATTGCCATATAGTATGGATTGATTACAAGCGCATTTTTCGCCCCTGCTTCTGCTGCAAATTTTGTCAAAGCGATTGTATCTTCAGTCCTGTGGCACCCTGTGCCTGCCATCACAGGTACACGGTCATCCGTTTTTTCAATTACAAATTTTATTACTTCTTTTCGTTCTTCAGGGCTCATCAATGAATATTCACCATTGCTGCCTCCCACCAAAATGCCATGGACTCCGCTGTCAATTACGTGATCTACCAGCTTTTCCAATCCTTCATAATCAATTACTCCGTTTTCTTTCATAGGGGTAGGTAATGCCGGGATCACTCCATAAGGTTTAAACATAATAAATCCTCCTCTTGATTTTCAAATATGGTTTATTTTTTAATATTTACGTAGACACTTTTCACTTCTGTATAATTTTCCAGCCCGTATTCTCCGCCCATTTCACGGCCGATGCCGGATTGTTTGTACCCGCCGAATGGCATGGTTTCCAATTCAAGACCCACATCATTGATCCAGACAGTCCCTGCCTGCAACTTTTTAGTGATATAATGGCCGTTTTTTATGTTTTCGGTCCATACACTGGCTGCCAGGCCATATTGGCTGTCGTTGGCTCTGCTTATTGCTTCTTCGATTGTTTCAAAAACCATCACTGCCATCACGGGTCCGAAAATCTCTTCTCTGGCGATGGTCATATCATCTTCGACATCTGCAAATATTGTCGGCTCTACATAATATCCCTTATCAAACGGAGCCGTTCCTCCAGTAATCAGCCGGGCGCCTTCAGCTTTTCCTTTTTCGATATAATCCAGGACGGTCCGCTGCTGTTTTTTTGAAACAAGCGGCCCCATATCCGTATCATCATTCATTCCAGGTCCCAATTTTATTTTTTCAGCACGTTCTTTAAGTCCCTGGATCACCTTTTCGTAGTTTTCCTTCTGTACATAGATTCTTGTACATGCACTGCAGTTCTGCCCATGGTTATACATCGTTCCGTTAAAAGCACCTTCGATTGCTTCTTCCAAGTTCGCGTCATCCAGAATGATTGTCGGCGATTTACCACCAAGTTCGAGCGTGACGCCCTTCACTTGATCCGCAGCCTGTTTCATTACATTTTTACCTACGTCTGTTGAACCAGTGAAAGATACTTTATCCACTTGTGGGTGAGTAACAATTGCCTCTCCGGCATCTTTCCCAGAACCAGGCACAATATTTACAACACCATCCGGGAATCCGGCTTCTTTAAATAATTTTCCGACATACAGTAAAGATAGCGGTGTTTCAGTCGCAGGTTTTATCACAACGGTGCAGCCGACTGCAAGAGCGGAACCTAACTTCCATGCTGCCATCAGCAGTGGGAAATTCCATGGAATGATCTGCCCGACGACCCCTACAGGTTCATGCAGTGTGTAATTTAAATAATCCGGAGAAACTTCAGTTGTTTTACCTGAAATTTTTGTTGCAAATCCCGCATAGTATTCAAATTGCTGAATCGAGCCGTCGACATCATCACTTAATGCAGCCGCATACGGTTTTCCATTATCCAGAGATTCCAATTGTGCAAGTTCTTCACGATTTTCTTCCAATAGTGATGCAAAATTGTAAATCAGTTTCATTCTTGAATGGGCTTCCATTTTAGTCCATTCACCTTCATCAAAAGCTTTGCGCGCAGATTCAACCGCAAGGTCTACGTCGTTGGCTTTTGCTTTGTATACTCTGGCAAAGCTTTCCTCAGTGGCAGGATTGATTACATCGAACAGTTCACCATCGATTGATTCCTTGTAATCCCCGTTGACATATATTCCGATCGGGTCCTGTAAAAACGCTTCCACTTTAGGTTTTAAATCAAGAGTACTGGTACTCATTTGCAATCCCCCTATAAAGAATATTCAGATTATGAACATAGAATACCATCCGTATGAACAAAAGTAAACTCTTTTATATTAAAAAGGAGTATATTTGTTCATTTTAGGAAGTGGGTTTGATTTAATTCAGGAAGATGAGATAATATATGGTTAAGTAACAATTGAAATGGGGCTTTTTATGAATGTTGAGAAGCAGGAAAGTATAAAACAAAAAATTATTCATTTGAAGGATGATCTTCCCAGGAAACAGAAGGATTTATGTGATTACATCCTGAAGAATTTTCAATCCCTTGGCCTCGTGACAATCAAGGAGCTGTCTACAGATGCGTGCGTCGGCGTTTCTACAGTAATGCGGACGATCAAAGCGTTGGGATATGACAATTTCAATGATTTCCGGAAGGATATATACGATGAATCGATGCCCTCGGATTCCAAATGGACATTGAAAAAATCTTTGGACGAAACTTCTGAAGGGGTCCAGACACTGGCTGGCGTCTGGGAGGAAAGTGTCCATCTGCTGAATCAATCACTGAGTGACGAGTTAGCGTATAACTTTGGGCTGGCAGTCAGGCAAATTATCCAGGCTGATAATATTAATATCATTGGAACCCGCCCGTATAAATCCGCCGCTTTATATTTTGAACAGTTACTGGGGGAGTTCTATCCGCACATCAGGCAGTTAAGCAACGATACTGAAACACTTTTTGATAAAATTCTCCAATTTGATGAGACGGATATACTTGTTGTATTTGCTTTCGAGCCCTATACAAATATCGTGATAAATGCCGTAAAAGAGACATATAATCAGAACAATAAAATCATACTTATTACAGATTATGATTCAAGCCCGGTAATTCCATATGCAACCGTGGTATTGAAAGTGGCTGTCAGCAGAAATCAGTTTTCAATAATTCCGATCATTGCATTGATTGACTCAATGATTATTGATATCGGTAAAGAATCTTCACCGAAATCTCTGGATAAATTAAGAAAACTGGAACAAAAACTGATGGAAAACGACATCACCTATAAATCCTGATCCTCATAAAAACCGCCTTTCATCGATAAAAGATGAAAGGCGGTTCGTCATTTAACCGAACGGTGACACACTATTTCTTCACGTTTGAAATCCCGGAGTGGGACGTCCTATCCGAGTATCTGGCTTTTAGCCAAAGCACAAAGAAGGCAAGGGAGATGATTATGCCTATATATCCAAATATCGGATAGAAGAAATTAACAAGATCGACAAATCCGATGAAACTTAAAATGTATGCAGCAATCAATGAAATCCCCAGCATCAGACGATATTTATTGGAGTATGATTTTGTGAATCGTGTAAGGAATGGATACAGAACTCCGATTACACTGTTAAACATGACGCCAACCATTATTACAGTCATTAAAATCCTGAGACCGGGATGTATTTCATTGGCCATAAGCAATGTTGGCAGGGAAGCTTCGTTGGCGATTTCAAGATTTGCGATTATTCCCGCTGTCATAAGTACCAGTAAAACTGTAAAAATCAATCCGCCGAAAAGTATACCACGTTTTGAAATGAACTTATTTCTGCTCCCGGCGCCCATAATGACCAGGAAGCCAAAACTGTTGGCGATGACGAGCCCTCCATAAGTGATTGCATCCCACACCCATACACCACTCGGTGTCCTGTCTATATCTGTATGCTGATCCACTTCACTTAACGGTATGTTGGGATCCACTATGTTATAGCCTGCGATTATGAATACCGCGAAAATAAGGAATGGCGTAATGATTCCCAGCGTTTTAGCAACGTTCGTAAAATCAAATTGCAGAACGATGAACAGTGTAATGACAGTAAATAGTGTGCCGATCCAAGTCGGCAGGCCGAAGCCGTCATAAAAGGCTGAACCTGTTCCGGCAATCATGATGACGGACAGCCCATAGAAAAAGAAGACGAGTAAATAGTCGAAAATTTTTCCTATTCTTGTACCAAACAGGTGGTTCAAAGATAATGCATAATCTTCCGAGCCTAAAATGTAGCCCAGCTTCGAAACCTGCATGCCGACAAATGTAATGATCAGACCTGCGGTGGCAGCGGTGGCATAACCCCATACTCCATGATTGGCAAAAAACTGCAGTATTTCCTGACCTGTTGAGAAACCAGCCCCTACTATAAAGCTGATATACGCAAACGCCAAAGTAATAGATGTCCTGTTTACTTTACTCACTTTAAATCTTGCATCCCCTTTAAAAACGTGTATTGTATCCGCTTTCTTTCATAAAGACTAACACCAAAAGGGAATTTTGTAAATCACTTAATATAAAAAGGATTAAAAACTTTCAAAATGTTTCGCCAATATGTACGAGAAGCTTAAATGTAAAAACTATAAAGGATGTGTCACAAAATCGCTTCTTAAACTTGACCGGGCTGTTTTTATACCTTATAATTAGTTAGTCTAACTAACAAAAGGGGTGTATCCATGCGTATTGAACAGGAGTTCTTTGATGCATATGTTGCTTTGTACCGGCCGTATATCAACAGGGCGAACAGCATTCTGACTGCATATAACCTGTACAGCTCCCAATGGCTGATTCTGAAAGATATTGCAAAGCACGGAACGACGACTCTGGCGGATGTGAGCAGACGTCGGCAGATTGAGAAGCCGACGGCGAATAAAGTAATCAAGCATCTGCTGGAACTTGGTCTCATCCAATCCGAACAGGGCGAAGACCGCAGGGTCAAAAATCTCACAATGACAGATGACGGGGTCCGTCTTTACGATGAAGTGCGGAAGAAGATGAGCGAAATGCAGCGCCAAGTACTGCAGGATGTAGACCGGGAACAGCTGGAAGCGATGATTGTTAATCTTGAAAAAATGAAAATATAGAAAGGATCCTCAGTTTGACGAACAAAGAATATTTGACTGACAGGATTTGGACGAAGGAGTTCATCATCCTGTTCCTGTATCATTTCATAATAATGTTTTCGATGTATGTATCGATTGTGACCATAGGGAATTTTGCGATAGAGAATTTTAATGCAAGTGCGAGTACCGCCGGATTGGTGGCGAGCATATTCATCGTGGGCGTACTCGCCGGACGGGCGGTGTCCGGCCATCAGGTGAACCGTATCGGTGCGCGGAAGATCATGTATATCGGGACAATCCTTTTCTTCATTACTTATGGTCTTTATTTCATAGAAGGGGGATTGGCACTGCTGATCGCAGCACGCCTCCTGAACGGTTTTGCCACAGGGGTGATCAGTACATCACTGAATACACTGGCTACGATTTCGGTGCCTGAGGACCGGAGAGGGGAAGGTATCAGCTACTTCAGCCTGAGCTTTGTACTCGGTTCGGCAGTCGGCCCGTTCCTCGGATTCCTGCTGCTTGAAATCATGAGCTTCAACACGATGCTCATCCTGGTGATGATTGCCGTATTGACCGTCGCACTCATGACGCCGGTGGTGAAGATCAACAACATCAGCCGGAACTATAAACCGGAGACAGGCAGGTTCAGAATGATCGACCGCAAAGCACTGCCGATGGGCTTTTCTGTCCTGTTCATGGGACTGGCATACGCATCCATACTGTCATTTCTTAACCTGTATGCCATAGAAGTCGATCTGATCACCGCAGCCAGTTTCTTCTTCCTGGTCTATTCCGCAGTCGTCATGCTGACACGGCCTGTAACAGGGAAGATACTGGACCAGAAAGGCGCAAACATCATCCTGTATCCGACATTCATCTTCATGGCCATCGGATTCTATACACTCGGCAATTCGACGACCGGATTCATCATGCTGCTCGCAGGCGCACTCATCGGACTCGGATTTGGAAACTTCCAGTCCATTGCACAGGCATTATGCGTCAACTTGGCAGACAAAGAAAACGTCGGACTCGCCACATCCACATACTTCATCATGCTCGAAGTCGGGCTCGGGTTCGGACCATTCTTCCTCGGCTTCCTAGTCCCGTCACTCGGCTACGGCGGACTGTACCAGTTCCTCATCTTGTCGATAATGGCAGCCATGGTGATATTCTACTTCGTGTACGGCAGGCATGAGAGCAGAGAGAAAAGCAAAAGTGCAGAAAACATGGAAGAGAGTATATAAATAAAACCATATGTGTAATTCCCAAGGGAGTCACACATATGGTTTTTTTGCGTACTTTCTGCTTTGTCCCCATCAATATGAATGATTATCATCTTTGACGGGGTATTTCACAGCATTTTTCCTCAGTTTATCTGAAATGGCTTCATCCATATCTATATCCAGATCATCAGCCATCATTAAACCGTATATAAAAACATCAGCAAGTTCATCTTTAATATTGTCCCTGTTTTCTGCTATAGCTTTCTCAGAGGATACCCATTGGAAATTCTCAAGGAGTTCTGACGCTTCCAATGAGAGTGAGAGGGCAAGGTCTTTTGAGTTATGGAATTGCCTCCAGTTGCGCTCATCCCGGAATTGATTGATTTCTTCCATTAAATCTTTCATTGTGATTCTCCCCCTTTTGCTTTGTTTAAGGCTTTACGCAACTTCTCGTCGCTGGCATAAATGTAGAGTCCCTTAACACCACGTTTCATCAATACATTCACAGAATTTAAAATAATTTGTTCTTTCGACTCCTCGACGTTATACTCGACTGTCTTGTTCTTCGAATCCCTGAATGCCTCAGTGTCCTGATAATTTTGAGGCAATATTTTTAGCTCCTGCTTCTTTTCATCATATGAAACAGAAGGACCGAGTATTACACCTACATAGTTCAAATCAAACCCCTGTATTGTATAAATGGAACCCACTTCCTTTATGGTTTCAGGACGTTCGGCCCATGTTCTTTTATCATTGGTTGAATTCCAGAGTCCCTTGAATCCGATTTCTTCAACGTAGTAATCTGTACCGTCTTTTTTATGTTCATAATCAAAAGTAGCAACGATTCTCGAAAGCGTATGCGTTTCGTCTTTTCGTTCGATCTCTTCAAACATTTCACCGGCATCATCGAATATTTTGAGTTCGTAATCATCTGTATTCGCAGGGATGGCAGTTATTTTCTTACTGACGAAGTTATCAATCCAATCTACTACAGAATCATCCGCTTGTATGCGGAACTGATCTGTCAGCTCAAACGTCTTGACTTCTACCCCTTTTGTGACCTGCTTGACTAAATCTTCTGTCCAGTAACTTTTCAGTTTTAAAAATTGTTTCTCATCAAACACAATGATAGTGACTTTGCTCGAAGATATAATGTCATTCAAGTGATTATCACCGGTGTAATTGTTATAGGCGTCCTCTCTTGAAAGAAGAAGGTGTGCCTCATCAACAAATGTTATGTCTGAACTGATTTTCCCATCCTTCACTCTGTTGATGAAAGTCGTAGGTTTGAGGAAGTTATACTTTTTTAAATTGGGAAGGCTTTCAGAGATTGTTTCATACGTTTTAATCATTTCCTGGTGGTTCACGAGTAAATGGTTTTTTGTATCATACAATTCTTCAGATCCTTTATCATTGGCCAGATCTTGGATCGCGTTAAATGTTGAACTGAGTACGACACTTTTTCCGGTGCCTGCTTCACCTTTAATGAAGTACACAGAAGGCTTATCATTATTGATGTTATTTTTGCAGAACTCGAGAATGTTTTCCTTCAGCTCTATCTGTGATTCGGATAACTCTTTGTAAGGCGATATTTTGAATATATCTTTGTTCTGAAGATATTCCAGGGTCCCGTCGACCAACTTGTCTTTTCTCAGTTTCTGCCATAATTCTTTGAATATATCGTGGTCGTACTTCGGCTTCTCATAGTAATTATGGGTGACAGAAGAAGTGATCTGGCTCTTGTTCAGTATCTGATACTTTTGATCTGCGATAAAGAAGTTGATCAGGTTAGTTTCAATATTGTATGTGGCGGACTGGTTGAAGTGTTCGTGAGAAATTACGACCGCCTTGTCCAATTTGTTTTTGACGGGGTCTTTGCTGTGGCTGTATAACCTGTTTCTGATTTGGACAGTTTCACCAATATAGGCACTGGCTTTCTTCTGGTTATTGTGGAGTATGTAAACAACAGGATAATTATTAAAAGCCGCACTGCTCAAACCTGAAATTGAATTTCTGTTGAATTGAAATGAGGAAATCTCCACATTTATCTCTTTCATAAAAAATCTCCTTGAATCATTTGAGCCTATTATAACTTATTTCGTCATAAGAAAGTTATATTTCAATGACTACTGGCAATTTTCACATATAGTAAAGCGAGAACTCCAGATCCTTATCCAGGTGCTCCCCGATCAGCCGCTTTCCTTTTTCCACATCACGCTCTTCGATTGCTTCGACGATCTGTGTGTGTTCTTCGATCAGATTCGGTCGCTGCCGCTCGACGACTGTTCGGCTGAAGAGATGGATGATGGAGTTCATCCGTTCATATGTTTCGGTCAAGAATGGATTTTTAATCGAACATATCAGTTTTTCATGGAAATATTTATTGGCTGCCATTGTTTCATCTTCCGGCCCGGCGTGGGCTTTTTCAATGGAATTTCTGAGGTCATCGATATCTGACTGACCGAACAGCAGGATTGCCTTTTCAACTGCGTGTGCTTCGATGAGTGTCCGCATTTCAAAGAGGTTCCTGTAGTCTTCGGGGGAAGGTTTATAGATGTAGCCGTCCTTGACCAGGTATTCGAATTCAAGCTGTCTCAAGACTTCCCTGATCGGGGTCCTGCTCACTTCGTAATTTTTAGCGAGTCTGATTTCCGTCATCTTCTCATTATCACCGAATTTTCCGCTCAATATATCTTCCCTTATTTTTTCATATAAAGTTAGATTTTTCTCCATGACCTCACCTCAAGTTCATTATACAAGAATGGTTCAGGTTAATAAATGTATACATTTCAAACGAAATAGTATACAATGATTTCCGAGTAAACGTTTCCAAGGGAGAGAAAAGTATGAAAATTGGTTTTATAGGATTGGGCATCATGGGTGCTCCAATGGTCAGGAATCTTTTGAAAGGTAACCATACAGTGTATGTGAATGATTTGAATGAAGAAGCGGTAGAAATGGCGGTAACGCATGGGGCGACTGCTGTGGCGAGCCTGCAGGAGATGGCGGAGCATGCTGAAGCGTTCATAACGATGCTGCCTAACGGTGCAATCGTCAAATCGGTCCTCCTGGATGCTGAAAATGGTCTGTATCCGTATTTGAAAGATGGTCAGGCAGTGGTGGATATGAGTTCACTGACTCCGACGGATTCTATTGAAATTGGTGCAAAACTTGAAGCCAAAAATGTGATTTTTGCAGATGCACCGGTAAGTGGAGGAGAACCTCTGGCAATCACTGGAGAACTTTCGGTCATGGTGGGCTGCAGGGATGAACATTTTGAACGTATCAAAGAGATTGTCGCATCGATGTCCAAGTCGGTTATCAGAGTTGGGGATAATGGTGCAGGAAGTGCAGTGAAACTTTCCAATCAGATTATTGTAAACGTTAACATCGCAGCACTTTCAGAAGCGGTTGTCATGGCGAAGAAATTCGACATTGATCTTGAAGCGATGTTTGAAGCGATCAGGAATGGTCTCGCCGGTTCTAACGTAATGGAAGCGAAGTTCCCTAAAATGATAGAGGAGGATTACACCCCGGGCGGTACGATCAACATCAATTATAAGGATCTGTACAATGTCACTTCCACAAGTGACGCGGAACAGCTCACGCTGCCGCTGTCCAATATGGTCAAAGAGATGTACAAATCCGAAGTGATCAACGGCAATGGCATGAATGACCATTCAGGCATTATCAAATATATTGAACGAATCAATAACATGTAGGTGATGGATATGGATAAAACACTTCTTGAAAATGTAATGGATTGCGGGAACACACGTGATTTTAAGAATTTCAACTATAAGGTCATCGTCCTCGATGACGACCCGACAGGGACTCAGACGGTGAAAGATCTGAATGTATACACTTCCTGGGAGGAGGAATATGTCAGGGACGGTTTTGAATCCGACAACAACATGTTCTATATCATGACGAATTCAAGGGCGTTCTCGGAAGAGGAAACAACCCGGGTACATAGGAAAATCACTGCGGTCATCGATAAAGTATCGAGAGAACTGGACCGGCCGTACATGATCATCAGCCGCGGGGACTCGACTCTTCGGGGGCATTCCTATCTCGAGCCGAAAGTGCTGGATGAAGAAAGCGAAGGCGGCTTCGATGCGGTATTCTACATCCCTTCATTTTTCGAAGGCGGACGCTATACGCATGAAGGTATCCACTATTTGAGTGAGGCGGACGACTTCATCCCGGTCAGTGAAAGTGAATTCGCAAATGATTCAACGTTCGGTTTCGAATCCAGAACGATGGCGGACTATATCGCTGAGAAGAGCGACGGCGAGGTGGACAGCAGCGATGTGAAACACATCGATCTCGGCATGCTGAGAGGGTGTGATGATGCACAGCTCCTTGAATTCTTTGATTCATTGTCAAGCTTCGACAAGGTTGTCGTCGACTCTGTGCATGACAATGATCTTGCCTTCTTCACATCGGTACTGATGGACTATTTGAGCAGGGAAGACAAAAAGTTCATCTTCCGCACAGCGGCATCATTCGTCAAATCGATCTGTGCGACACCGGGTGAAATACTTCAGGCGGATCAGATGGTACAACAAGAGGAGAAACAGGGTGGCATCATTGTTGTCGGGTCCCATGTTGAAAAAACGACCCAGCAGCTGAACTATCTCATGGAAAATGCCGATATCGATACACTCGAGTTCGATGTTGGGGAAGTGAAGGACAGAGAGGGACTCGCATCCTATGTCGATAAGATGAAGCGTCAGATCGAGGACGCAATCAGAGACGGCAGAAACGCTGTGGTCTATACTTCCCGGAATCTGGTCAAAACGGAGGACAGGGAAGAGAGCCTCAGGATTTCAAAACGCATTTCGGAAAGCCTTGTAGAAATAGTTTCCACTCTGAAAATAAAGCCGAAGTTCATCATCGCAAAAGGCGGTATCACTTCGAGTGATGTGGCAACGATTGGTCTGGGCATCAAGAAAGCACGCGTACTGGGTCAGGCGGGTAAAGGGATCCCTGTCTGGAGGACTTCAGAAGAAGCGAAATATCCGAACATGCCATACATCGTTTTCCCGGGAAATGTGGGAGATCAGGGAACATTGCATGCAGTCTACGGTAAGTTGAACAGAGGGGAGTAGCGACAATGTTACTGATATTATTCCTGATAGCACTCACCGTGCTATTTTTACTCATATTGAAATTCAAGGTGGAACCGTTCATTGCACTCTTGATCACATCATTTGGCCTGGCGCTGGCGGTGGGTACACCAATCGCCGAGGCTTCGACGATCATAGCGGAAGGCTTCGGCGGCACACTGGCCGGGGTCGGTATTCTGATCGGTCTCGGAATCGTCTTTGGACAGTTCCTGGCAAAATCCGGAGCAGTCGAGAAGATTGCCGAAGGTATTTTAAGTGTAACGGGCATCAAGAAATCACCTGCAGGACTCGCGATGACGGGTACGCTCGTATCAATCCCTGTATTCTTCGATGCCGCATTCGTCATTCTCAATAAAGTGATCAAGAGCCTCGCAACGAAGACTGGCATCGCCAAGATTACATTCGTGACTGCGCTTGCAGTCGGCCTGATCGTTTCACACAGCATGGTCATCCCGACACCGGGTCCGCTGGTTGTGGCGGATAATGTCGGTGTGGACCTTGGAATCTTCCTCATCTTCGGAATCTTTACGGCAACTGTGGCCACATTGGTCGGAGGATATGGATACGGCACGTTCATCGGTAAACGTATGGACGTTGAAGATGTGGAAGAAGAGATGGAGGAACTGGAAGAGGAAGTGGCCCGGGACACAGGGACCAAGAAACAAATTACCAAAAAGCTGTCATTCGGTCTGCTCCTCCTGCCGATCGTTCTCATTCTCAGCAATACGGTGGCGGATCTTCTCATTCCGGACAACCCACTTTCAAGTTTCTTTGCATTTGTCGGGGATAAGAACGTTGCGCTCCTTATCAGTGTGCTCGTCGCGCTGATTGTTCTCAGACCTTATATTGCAGGGGACTACGCTGTCCAGTTCAATCAGTCCATGGCTGATGCCGGAAGCATACTCCTCATCACCGGAGCCGGCGGTGCGTTTGGTGCAGTCATCAATGCGAGCGGCATGGGGGATTACCTCATCGAAATGATGACAGGCTTCAATATCCATATATTGCTGCTTGCATTCATATTCACGCAGATACTGAGAGCCTCACTCGGTTCGGCAACAGTCGCACTGGTGACCACTTCAAGCATTCTCGGACCGCAGATTGCAGATCTTGCGGTATCACCGGTGCTGCTCGCCCTCGCCATCTGCTCGGGTGCAATCGGACTGTCACTGCCAAACGACTCAGGCTTCTGGGTAGTCAACAGATTCGGCAATCTGACAGTACCACAGACATTGAAAGCATGGTCACTCGGTGGTTTTGTAGCCGGTCTGACAGCACTCTCTGTCGTCTATATCATGCACTTTATAACTTTGATGATATAACTGTTAAAGATCCATGGGACTTAAATGTCCCATGGATCTTATTTTTACGCTTTACCCCTGATCGAAGTCACATATCTGACACTCGAGATGATGAGTACTGCTGCGATGACGATCATGCCGAATATCTGGTTGTCTCCTGTTGAGATGGAGTACATCATCAGGATTATGAGGCCCAGGAATAATGCGCCGTTCATCGTGTTGAATGTCTTGTACAGCCCTTCGAGCATGACGTGACGTTCGCCTTCGTCGGAGGCATGGAGCAGTTTGTCTGCGAAGTCCGAATCGGTGGATGAAGGCAGGTCGCGTTCTGGATACATCATCGGCAGCAGTGTCGGCAGTAGGAATAAAAACAGCAGTGCGGCGATCATCGTGATGCCAGATGCAACAAAAATCCATGCATCTGTCTGCTGGATGATGGCAACGCCTGTCACCAGGAGGCTGAGTACCAGCCCGACCTGTATGCAGAGGGAAATGTCTGCATATTTTCTGTATATATACTTTTCCAGTTCATCTTCATCCGTATCACCTTCCCGCTTTACTGCACGGCTTTTCAGCTGGAAGAATCCTGATATGCCGAGCACTGTAAAGATTGCTGCGGCAGCGAGTCCGGTGATGCTCAGTTCAGGAGCGAAGGATCCGACCCCGCTTAAAGCGTCAAAGTTCAATATGAACATCCCGACTATCAGCCCGCCCAGAAAATAGGGGACGAATGACAGGAATGATTTCTTATTTTTGTTCATCTAGATCTCCTCCTCATCAAATATGAAAATGCTCTCTATCGGTTCTGCAAAAATTTTTGCCATGCGTTTTGCGATCAGAAGGGAAGGGATGTATTCCTCACGTTCGATAAGACTTACGGTCTGCCTGGAAATTTTGGCGAGCCTGGCCAGTTCGGTCTGGTTGAGTCCGTCCCTTGCACGCAGCTCCCTTATCCTTGTTTTCATTTCATCACCTCTGTATCTTTAATATAAACTACAATTGTCATTTTGACAAATAAAATAGTCAAAATGAACGTTATATTTGTCAAAAATTATAATTATAAAAATAAATAACAATAATTTCAGAATATTGTGATATAATCTAATGGAATTGTATATGCATGCTGAGGGGGAAAATGAATGAAGCTGTTGACCTTTTACAAAGATGGAAAACTCAAACCGGCTGTATCAACCGATAAGGGTGTGCTTGATATCTCTGGTTCGTACCCTACAATGATTGAAGCGATTGAAAGGTATGAAGGGTTGAATGAATTCCTCGATTTTGCTCTGGAGGAGAATTCGAACTACTATATAGATCAAGGGAGCCTGACATATGGGCCGGCGATCGACTGCATGGAGAAGATCTTATGTGTGGGACTGAACTATCAGAAACACGCTGACGAATCGAACATGGCTGCACCGGGACATCCGGTCCTTTTCAGCAAGTACAAAAACTCCCTTTCCGGGCACGGGAGGAAGGTGGCCATACCCAGGGAGGCCGGACAGGTGGATTATGAAGCGGAGCTCGCCATCGTCATCGGCAGGGAGGCAAAGGATGTGAGGGAAGAGGATGCATTGGATTATGTATTCGGCTATGCCTGTTCCAATGACCTCTCAGAACGGACGCTCCAGTTCAGAAGCGGACAGTGGCTGCTTGGGAAGACTCTGGATGGATTCTGCCCGCTGGGCCCCTGCATAGTAACGAAAGATGAAATCGAAGATCCCAACAAACTGCGGATCAGCTGCAGTGTGAATGGGGAGGTCAGACAGGATTCGAACACTAACGACATGATTTTCAACTGTGAGCAGATCATCAGCTATACATCGAAATATATGACACTGAAGCCCGGAGATGTCATACTGACCGGCACACCGGAAGGTGTGGCACTCGGTTACGAGGGAGAGAAACCGTGGCTGACAGAGGGGGACGAGGTCAAGGTGGAAATCGAAAGGCTGGGGACTCTCGTGACACATATGGTGGCGGAGTAATTTTGGACAGATATACTTACATATTAAAATATGATCATTCTAAGCCGGACAAATGTCCGGTTTTTTTAGTACATCGTAAAATTTCAGATAATTCCGGTATATTATTGACTATCAAAGTGAAACACTTTATCATAATAAAAAAGGGACGTTGTCCCAAAAAAGGAGTTTTGATATGAGCAAAGTAATGATTTTCGGTCTGGGCGAAGTGGGAACGCATATTCTGCAGTTTCTTGTCCGCGATCCGAAGTGTCCGGAACTGGTCATCTGTGATTTCAATGAGGAGGTTTCTGAAAAAAGGATCAACAACGCACTGATCGGTGCGTCGATCCACAGATTGTATCCGAAAGTGTCGTTTGAACAGGCGGATCTGACGGATGTGGACAGGACGGCTGAGACAATAGCGGAATATGAACCTGACGTCATTATCAACTGTGCAGTGCTGCAGACATGGCATGTCATCAGACAACTGCCGGAAGAGGAATATGAGCGCCTGAGTTCTGCGACTCTGGGAGCATGGCTGCCGTGTCAGCTGAGTCTGGCATACAGTCTCATGAAAGCAGTCAAACAATCCGGCATTGAATCACATGTAATCAATACTGCCCTGTCATGCCTGACGAACCCGGTATTGGCCAAGGTGGGGCTGGCTCCGACGATCGGCATCGGCAACGTTGAACTGATCAAGCCTTCAGTCCACCTAAATGTATCCAGGAAACTGGATGTACCAATGGACCTGGTCGACATACATCTTGTAGCGCATCATCTGTGGTGGGTATACCCGAGGGAGGCAGGATACAGGAAAGGGCCTTACTATCTCAAGGTATCCGTGAACGGCAGAGATGTGACTGATCAGTTCGACACAGATGAACTGATGTATGAATCCATCAAGCTCTATCCACCGGGCACGGATTTCACGACAACCTCTGCGAGCTCCACAATCAAGAATATGTACGCGCTTCTCAGCCCGGCACCGATATTCACGCATTCGCCTTCCCCACAAGGACTGCCGGGCGGTTATCCGATCCTGCTCAGTGAAAAAGGTGCAGAACTCGCGCTGCCTGAAGGCATCACGAGAGAAGAGGCGATTAAAATCAATGAAGAATCAGCCAGACTGGATGGAATTGAAAGGATAGAGGAAGATGGCACTGTCGTATTCGCGGATTATGCCCATGAAATTCTGAAGGACATGATCGGGTTCGACAGAAAATCATTCAAGCCGGAAGAGAGCCATGAAGTGGCACTTGAAATGATGGGGCTCTATAAAGAGTATGCCAAACAGTTCAATAAGTGACGCTTTTGTTTTTTTACATGGGTATTTTTCAGAGACCTTTTATTCAGCATTCATTAATGCTTAAATATAAGTAGGTGAGACAGATCAACCAATGATGAAGGTGAAGGACCCATGAAAGATAAAGAAGAGAAGAAACAGAGAATCGCAGCAGTTGACAGGACAGTAGATATTCTGTCAGCACTCGGAACAGGACAAAACAGGACGATACGGGATCTTGGAAATGAGCTTAATATAACAAAGAGTACGCTGCACAGGCTGCTGCAGACCCTGGAAGACAGGGGTATGGTAAAAAAAGATGCTGCTACGGAGAAATATGCCCTCGGCTATAAGATCCTTGAACTCAGTGCAGATTTGAAAAAAGATCACGAATTAAGGGAAATTGCATACGATCACATGAAGTCACTCAGTGAGGAACATGGCGATACAGTTCAGCTGGCAATTATTGAAAATGATGAAATCATCATTGTTGAAACCGTTGAAGGGACGAATGATCTGCGTGTGTTTGCACAGCCCGGTCAGAAGTACCCCGTCACTTACGGTAATTTCGGGAAAGTCTTTCTCTCGGAATACTCAGATGAAGAGATCAGAAATCATATTTCATCCATGTCCCAAAAAGAAGCAGCTGATTTCCTGAAGGAATTGACAGATGCGAAGGAACAACAGGTGGCTGTCGGTATAGACAGTCCCATAGAAGGTGCAGTAAGCATAGCTGTTCCCATAGTGGACTCGAGAGGGAATATAATCGCTTCATTGTCCCTTGCAGGTGTGAAAACAGATAGAAAGATAGAAAAGATAGCTGCAATCAGGAACAGTGTGATTGAAACAGGAAGAAAAATTTCGCATGCTATCAAATAGAAAAACCATATTTAAAACAGAGCAGTTTTTCCTGTTCTGTTTTTTTATTGGGATTCATAAGTTGTTTAAAATGATAATGGATTATTTTCACAGAATAATTTGACAATATAGTAAAAATGATTTATTTTAGGATATAGTAATCGATTACTATAAACGGCTAGGAGGGAATATGTTAAAAAATAAGTGTAATCACCATGAAATTTTAAAAGTGTTAGGTAAGAGTGGCCATGGTAACAAAGTATTGATCGCTGATGGCAACTACCCGATCATGACTAATGCTTATG
>DXHR01000024.1 GCA_019113295.1 Candidatus Salinicoccus stercoripullorum
TATTTTTCATTACGATAGATGTGATAAGGAGAGGTTTATATGAGTATAAATGTTGATCAGCTACAATTTGGACTGGATACATTTGGCGATGTTGCCTATAAAGACGATACGAAAGAACGGATGAGTTACGAGGAGTCATTACAGAACATAGTGGAAGAGGTGAAATTAGCGGATAAATGCGGTGTCGATGCTATTGCTCTGGGTGAGCATCATCGTGAAGAGTATTCTATTACAAGTCCTGATACTGTTTTAGCCGCTCTTTCCTTAGTGACTGAGAACATCACTCTGGGCACGGGTGTCACTGTGCTCAGTTCGGATGATCCAGTAAGGTTGTATGAGCGTTTTTCAACGATTGATGCCTTATCAAATGGACGTGCTCAAATGATGATAGGACGTGGAGCCTATACGGAGTCTTTCCCGCTTTTCGGTTATGATCTGAAAGATTATAACGAGCTTTTTGAGGAAAAAATTGCTTTCCTTAGTGAATTGGTTGGAAATGATCCCGTCACTTGGAAAGGTAACCTTACTCAATCACTTGAAAATGTCCAACTATATCCCAAGATAGACAAAAAACTGGATGTTGTTGTAGGTGTAGGCGGAACTCCCGAGTCTGTCGTCCGTGCAGCAAAATATAATTTCCCTGTTGTGTTGGCGATTATCGGAGGTGATCCGACCCGATTCAAGCCTTTAGTGGATCTTTATCATAGAACAACCCGGGAATTAGGGAAGCCATCGCAGACTGTGGGTATGCATTCTTTGGGTATCATAGCTGAAACTGATGAAGAAGCAAAGGAAATTGCATGGGATTATGTGAAGGCTACGATGGACAGAGTCATGAAAGAGCGGGGTGGATTGCCTATGCAAAGGGAGCGTTTTGAATATGAGGTCAAATACGGAGCCTACTATGTTGGCAGCCCCGAAACAGTTGCACAGAAAATTGCCCGTATGATACAGGCGCTTGGTGTCCAACGATTTAATCTGGTATACAGTGTGGGGGGACAGCTTCAAAAACATCGATTCCAGACTGTCCGCCTTTATGGTGAGAAAGTGATTCCGAGAGTAAAGGAATTGTTAGGATAAGTGATGGAAAGTTTATATAATAGTATCCGGATGTATTCCGGATAGACGAAGAACTTTTGCTTCTGACAAAAACGTCCTGCCAAAATGCTTTGGCAGGACGTTTTTGGAATCGAAGGTGTTTGACACGCTTCCTCTCTTTTTACTCTTCTCCCTCTTGTAAACTGTCCATATGTTTCAAATGGCCATATCCCCAGCTTCTCATCTGCACCAGTAAAGGCTCAAGGCTCAGGCCATACTCTGACATGGAATACTCTACTTTTGGAGGGACTTGCTGATAGACCTCCCTGTGGATGATATTATGGGTTTCCAGTTCCCTCAGTTGGGCAGTCAGCATCTTTTTTGTGACTTCCGGAATGGCACGTTGCAGTTCGCTGAAGCGTAATTTATCATTTTCCATCAGATGGAACAGGATGATCGGTTTCCATTTACCTGAAATGATATCCAGTGCGGTCTGAAGTTCTTTGCATGTTTCCCCGTTATATTGATGTATCATTTTAAAACATCTCCTCCGAATGGCTTTTCAAAAGCCTGTACTATCAATTGGTTTCTTAAAAGTAACTAGGTTTAATTGAAGTTCCTTCTTCCCAAAAGGAATCGTTGGGTATATTATAACCCTAGAGGTCAATATGACACAATATCATTATTTGATCCAGTCAAAGCACAATCATTTATGGAGGAATATGAATATGACTAAAATTGGTATTATAACAGGAAGTACACGTGAGGTACGTGTGAACCTGCAAGTTGCAGAGTGGGTTAAGGAGTTTGCGGAGAACAGGGATGTAGATGCAGAATTTGAAATCATAGATATAAAGGAAAGCGGGCTGGGACGTTTCAATGAGGCAGTTCCGCCTCTGATGACAAATAAGGAATATGCAAGCGATGAACAGAATGCCTGGTCGAGAAAAATTGATGCGTGTGACGGCTTCATTTTCGTGACACCGGAATACAATAAGAATTTCCCATCCGGATTAAAGGACCATCTGGACTACCTGGGAACGGAGTGGCATCACAAAGCAGCAGGTATTGTAGCTTATGGGTCCACTCTTGGGGTTGCGGCATCGCTCGCACTGCGTACGACCTTGGCAAACCTGAAAGTGGCCACAGTAGAGCCTCAGGGCGCTTTCAGCCTGTTCAATGACTTCGAGGATATGACGAAATTTAAACCAATGGATGTCCATAAGCCCCGTTTTGGTGAAATGATCGATGATGTCGTAGCCTGGTCTGCTGCACTTAAAACTGTCCGCGATGAGAAGTGATCTTAGGGACAGTAACAATCTGACATAGACGGAAACATTTGGTGGTGCACCTTCCCTTTCGTGGGAAAGTGCACCTTTTCCCTTTATATCCGGTCCCCATTGCACCAGTACAGGCGTGCAAACCAGTCCGCCGGAAGTGAAGTGGTGATGGCGGAGCCTAAAGTGCTTTTTTGAATATGGATATTTTCTTGTATCTGGTGTAAAATATAATGATTGAAATCATCGGACGGATATGATGAGGAAAGGAATTTGGTTATGAAAGAGAATTTTTGGCGGGACCTGCCGCGGCCTTTTTTTGTGCTTGCACCGATGGAGGATGTGACGGATGTCGTGTTCCGCCATGTGGTGGCGGAAGCGGCGGAACCGGATGTGTTTTTCACAGAATTTACGAACTCGGACAGCTATTGCCATCCTGAAGGCATACACAGTCTGCGCGGCCGGCTGACTTTCACAGAGGATGAACAGCCGATTGTTGCCCATATATGGGGGGACAGGCCTGAACATTTCCGCGAGATGAGCATCGGCATGGCGGAGCGGGGATTCAAAGGCATTGATCTCAATATGGGCTGTCCGGTTCCGAACGTTGCCGGAGATGGCAAAGGCAGTGGGCTGATCCTGAGGCCGGAAGTTGCGGCTGAACTGATACAGGCGGCAAAGGCGGGCGGTCTGCCAGTCAGTGTGAAGACCCGTCTCGGCTATACTGAAATAGAAGAATGGCATAACTGGCTGAAACATGTGCTGGAGCAGAATATAGCGAACCTTACGATACACCTGCGTACACGCAGGGAAATGAGCAAGTTTGATGCACACTGGGAACTGATCGCTGCGATAAAGGTACTTCGTGACGAGGTGGCGCCGGATACACTGCTCACGATCAACGGGGATATTCCGGACCGCCAGACAGGCATGGAACTTGTTGAAAAATACGGTGTCGATGGTGTGATGATCGGACGCGGCATCTTCAAGAACCCATTCGCTTTCGAGCATGAACAAAAAGCGCATACGAGCGAAGAGCTGCTGGATCTTTTGAGACTGCATCTCAATCTCCACGACAAGTATTCGGAACTCGGCCTCCGGAACTACACGCAGCTCCACCGGTTCTTTAAAATATATGTCAAAGGCTTCCGTGGAGCAGGACAGCTGAGGAATGCACTCATGAATACGAAATCGACCGATGAAGCGTATGGACTGCTCAACAGCTTTTCAGAAAATATGATTGTACAGTAAAAATCCAAGGGGGAGCCCTTGGATTTTTTTATCCCGCTATTTTTAGACTGTATAGTTCAGTTCAACAAACTGGTTGAATGTCCTGGCGCTTTTGAATTCGAGTTCAAGACTCTGGTCCCTTTTTTGAATGACGGGATGCCATCACCGAGGATGACCGGCGCCACTTTACAGCTGATTGGATAAAAGGGAAAAACAGTTGACGGATACATTCGCTGATAATAAAATGAATATAAATTCATTTTAAAGGTTGGATGCTTTATGAATAATGGTTTTGAAATCCTGGATGCTGTCCATTCGGATCTGAATGTAAGAAGTGAGATGGCGGACGCATTTGCAGAAGGCTTTTCACAATGGCTCAGCTATTTTTCCAAGGATGAAAGGACCATAGCGGCAGCTTTCGCGCATATGTTCGTGCTGGAGGAATTTTATATTGCAGTCAAAGATGATAAGGTCGCTGCATTCGCAGCGTGTACTGACGGGAGGACAAAATCGGTAAAGCTTCAAAAAGATGAGCTGAGGCGTCATTTAGGCTATATCAAGGGAACTATTGCCAGTATCGTCCTTAAAAAAGAATTCGAATCGCTCGATGAAAATTTTCCAAGGGATACGGGATCTGTTGAATTTGTGGGCACCTCCAAAAACTTTCGCAGGCAGGGAGCAGCTATGGACCTGCTGCAGTATATTGTGGCATATGAACCATACGATGAATTCATGATCAACGAAGTGGCAGATACTAATACCGCAGCGATGAACCTCTATACTAAAGCAGGGTTTGTTGAATACGATAGAAAACCCATGCCCGCAAAACTTTCGAAAAAAAGCGGGATAAATAATATGTTATCTTTGATCTACAGAAAGTGAGGCTGCAGTCATGGCAAGGACTAAAGATCAGAACAAAGCGATAAGAGCCGCCACCAGAGAAAAGATACATGACTCAGGAACCATGCTTTTTGCAAAGAAGGGATTCACCGCAACCAGTGTCAAGGATATAGCTGAAGAGGCAGGGATCAGTACGGGCCTGATGTACCGGCACTACAGTAAGAAGGAAGAACTGTTCTCTGAACTGGTCGAATATGCAGCATCGGGTTTAAAACAGGTCAATGAGAGGTTTGAGGGTCGGGGGGAGTCTCTGGAACTGATAAAGGGATTTACTGAGGAAATAGCGGAGGACCTTAAAAGGGATGACAGGTATTCCTATTTCTCAATGCTCATGAACCAGGCTGTCATGGAGAACAGCACAGCTGTTGAAAAATCGGGCTTAAAAAATGAGAGTGCAAGGATGGTTGAAAACATCAGCAGGTTGATACAGGAAGGGCAGGAAAGGGAACAGATGAAAGAGGGGGACCCAAAGAAACTGACTTATATGTATCTGTCTGTTATTCAGGGATTATCTATGCTGAGAGTGATGAACAGTGAGGATTTTGCTGCGCCGGAAGCCTCAATGATCATGGACTGCCTTATCAGAAAATAAAAGAAGCCGTCTACCGGTCGGTCCGGCAGACGGCTTCCTGCTCTTAATTATGAATTCTCCACTTTCACTGTCATATTCTCTTCGATTTCTTTTTCCTCTTTTACATAAGCATCGTTCCTGGTGTAGATCGTAAGGCCTTTGATGTTTTTCGGCGATGCAGCGAACAACAGGCTCGCAACATATCCGAGTGCGAATGAGATGAGGAATGCGAATGTACTTACGGCAAACGGTGTCAAGTTTGTCTGTCCGATGAAGTATGAAGCGATTGCAGCTCCGATGAGTCCGACCCAGACGCCTTTTGTATTGGCGCGTTTTGTGAATATGCCGAGGGCGAACACTGCGGCAATCGGTACTCCGAACAGGCCTGTGATGCTGAGGAACAGATTCCATGTCTCTTCCCTGTTGGTGGATACGAGGAAGAGGGCGGCGGACATGCCGAGCACACCGGAAAGGATGATTGCCCATCTTGCGAGTCTTACATCCTCTTCCTGGTTTTTGCCGACGAAACGTTCTTTGAAGTCAGTGACGATACATGCAGAAATACTGTTGAGACTGGATGATATTGTCGATTGTGCCGCAGCGAATATGGCAGCGATCAGAAGTCCAGCTACGCCTGCAGGCAGTGTGGTCACGATGAAATAGGGGACGATTGCTGATGTATTGACTGCCTCCGGAAGACCGCCGAGACCATTGTAGTAGCTGTAGAGCACTGTGCCCATTCCATAGAAGATCGGGATGGTGATCAGAGCGAGTGCGCCGTTTGTCCACAGCGACTTGCTCGTCTCTTTCAGGGAGCTTGTCGTCTGGTATCTTTGTACGACATCCTGGCTCGCTGTGTACTGGTGCAGGTTGTTGAAAATCGATCCTATGAATATGATGGGAATCGCTGCAGCCGCAGTTCCGAACTGGAAGTTCTGCGTTGTGATCAGTTTATCATCACGTGTCGCATCCTCGACAAGTGTGCTGAATCCACCGTCGATATATGTGATTCCGAGAATCAGTATCAGTACCGCACCGCCGAGCAGGATGATGCCCTGGATGACATCACTCCATATGACACCTTCGATTCCGCCAAGGAACGTGTAGATGATGCAGAGCAGCCCGACAACAGATGCGACAAGTATTGGATTGATATCAGTAACAGAAGTGATGGCGAGCGTCGGGAGATAGACGACAATCGCGATCCGGCCGATGTGGAAGAGTACAAACAGGATGCTTCCGACCGTCCTGAGTGATACGCCAAAGCGTGCTTCCAGATATTCATATGCACTGGTTACATTCAGTTTTCTAAAAAAAGGAATATAGAAATAGATCAGAATCGGAATGATTGCAAAAATCGCGATGTTTCCTGCTGCATATGACCAGTCGGATAGGAACGCCTGCTCCGGTGTGGACATATATGTGATGGCACTCAATGTTGTTGCGTAAATGCTGAAACCTGCAGCCCATGCCGGAATCCTTCCGCCTGCTGTGAAGAATGAATCCGTGCTCTTTCCTGCGCGCTTTGTAAAATAAAAGCCGACGCCGAGCATGCCGCTAAGGTAAATGATGATGACAAGCCAGTTTATTACACCAAGGCCTGTTGCTTCCATGTTAAGTTCCCCCTGTCATTAACAGTTTTATAAACCGCTTACATATGGATTTTTATGAAAGCCCTGACTCTGTGAGTGTAGGGCTTATTTAAAATCTAGAGATTGAAATCTTCAACCAGCTTTTCAACTTCTTTGCGTTTTGAAGGGTCGAAGGAGCTTAAAGGGTTCTTTGTTGTTCCTGCATCGATGCCTTTGACGTTCAGGATTTCTTTCAGAGTCTGGTAGATTCCGAGTTCGAGTACTTTCTCGATGATATCGTTTGCTTCATGCTGCACTTTATATGCTTCTTCGAACTTGTTCTGTTCACAAAGTTCCATGATCTTGCGTGATCTCAGGCCATTCACGTTGTAGGTGCTGCCGATTGCGCCGTCGACTCCGGAAAGCAGACCATATACCAGCATTTCATCAAAACCAGAGTAGATCAGCTTGTCCGGATAACGGTTGCGGAGTCTTTCGAGTGCGAAGAAGTTGCTGTCGGTATATTTCACACCGATCACTTTTTCATTGGCAAACAGTTCGTCAAATTGTTCCATGGATATTGCGACACCTGTGAGCGCAGGGATTGCATAGATGATCATGTCATTGCCTGTCTCTTCAATGATGGTGTTGTAGTAGGATTTGATCTCCTCGAATGTAAACGGATAGTAGAATGGTGTAACAGCGGACAGGCTGTCATATCCGAGTTCTGTTGCAAATTTGCCGAGTTCAACCGCTTCCTCAAGGTTCAGGGAGCCGACCTGTGCGATCAGTTTCACTGAATCTTTCGCTTCATCTTTCACTGTTTCAAAGATGAACTTCTTCTGATCAGTAGTCAGCAGAAAATTTTCACCTGTACTTCCGTTGATATACAGGCCGTCGACTTTCTGGACGTCGATATTATGCCTTACGACCTGTCTCAGACCCTCTTCCTTAATCTGTCCGTTTTCATCAAACGGGATGAGCAATGCTGTAAATAGACCTTTCATCACTGGTTCCTCCTATGAGTTGATAATATCAATTGCTAAAAGATATAATATTGTCAGACCAATTTGTAATTCCCATATTAGAGTGACTCTGATATATTGTCAAGAGGAAATAAGGAACCGTTTTCAAATCGCATTTTACAAAAAAACTATGTGGTATGATGGGGTTATTACAGGAGTGAGGACATATGGTCATTAAAAAGACTTCCCTGGTAGAAATAGCAGCGGAGAGGATAAAGCAGAATATAATAGAGAACAATCTGCGTCCGGGGGATAGATTCCTGTCGGAAAGAGAGCTGACACAACAGCTTGAGGTCAGCAGGACTGTGATCCGTGAAGCACTGAGATCGCTCTCTTCCATCGGCATTGTCGAGGTGCGCAAGGGCGGCGGTGTATATGTCGGTCATTCGAGTTTCGACTCGATAAAGAACATACTGGAACATCATCATGCAATTCATGGTGTGAAGCTCAGGGAACTGGCGGAAATCAGGAAGGTCATCGAACTCGGGGCTGTCCGTCTCATCATAGAAAATGATCTGCAGATTGACAGGGCCTGTTTTGAACAGATCAACGGCAGGTACCATGAGGCGATCATGGCCGGCAAGGATACCAAGAAGTACGATCAGCAATTCCATCAGCAGCTGATGAAAGAGACGGGGAATGATACTTTCTACAATTTCGCCGAAGTGATCCGGGAGTATTTCTCGTTGGTCAAGATCGATCTGGTCCAGTCCGGGGATTCTCTCATAAAATCATATGGGGAACATGAGAATATCATAGACGCGCTGGTACAAAAGGATCTTGTCCGCGGCCACAGCCTGATTGCAGAACATCTCGAACCTGTGTTCACATTTATCCAGCAAGTGGAGGAGGCCCGTGATGATGGAACCAATCAGTAATACGGAAAGGAAATCCCTGAAGCAGACGGTCATACAGGAGATAAAAAGCTATATCATAGAACATGGTCTTTCAGAGGGGGATAAATTGCCGACCGAGCGCAAATTCACAGAAATGTATGGTGTCAGCCGGTCAGTTGTCCGTGAAGCGCTCAGCTATTTGGAGAATACTGGTGTAATCAGTATCAGGCAGGGACAGGGGGCGACGCTGAGCCGGTCGAATATCGACAAGCTCCTCAGCAATTTCTTCTTCCTGTGGAAGATCAACGGCGGGGACTTCGAAGAAGTTCTCAGTCTCCGCATGATTTTTGAATCCAGCGCCATTGACGAAATCATCAGGAATGATGGTGAACAGTTTACTGCATTGGAGGCAATTCTGGAAGGGTATGATGCGGTGGATTCAGCCGCCATGTTCCGGGAGATAGACCGGGAATTCCATGAACGTCTCCTTCAGGCAACCGGCAACGACCTGTTCATACAGATGACGAGCATCATTACGAATTATTTCTTCGAGATTGCGCCATCCATTGATCTGAACAGGGAAGAGATAGGAAAGATGCTTAAAGAGCATAAGGAAATCATAGAAAAAATTATTGATAAGGATGCAGAAGGTGCCAAAAAAATATTGGCGGGGCACCTCGGCAACGTCAGGAAAGACTAGGTGAAATGATGAGTTATCTGGCTGTAGATATCGGGGGGACATTCATCAAGAGTGCACTGATGGATGACGATCATAGACTCTCGGTAAGGGAAAAGATAAAAACAGGTGATAATAAAGACAACGGTATACTCAGAAAAGTTGAATCCCTCGTCAGGGAGGAACTGGACCGGGGGGAAGGTATCAGAGGCATCGGCATCAGTACGGCGGGAATCGTCGACAGGGAAAAAGGCGAAATCGTCTATGCGGGACCGACGATACCGGAATATAAAGGGACACCGTTCAAAGCACATTTGAACAAAATGTTCGATCTTCCTGTGCATGTGGAAAATGATGTGAATGCGGCACTCCTTGGTGAGATGTGGAAAGGGGCGGGCCGGGGCAAGGATAACGTCTTCTGCATCACCCTTGGTACGGGTATAGGCGGTGCCTTCTACAGCAGCGGATTGACCGGCGGTGCACACAATCAGGCAAATGCGGTGGGCTATATGCTCAAAGATCCGTCCGGTTTGAATTATGAACAGCGCGCCGCCACTTCCGCGCTTAAGAAAAAACTGCGTGAGAGCTACGGGCTTGAAATGGAGACGGAAGAGCTGTTTGAACGGGCCAAAGCCGGAGATGAACAAAGCAGGCAGATTATCAACGGCTGGGCACATGATGTTGCAGAAGGGCTGGCGCAGGTCATCGTCATGTTCGACCCCGGGCATATGATCATTGGCGGCGGCATATCACAACAGGGGGGTTTCCTGCTTGATATTATAGTGAGGCACATAAAAACCTTCCTGCCGCCTGACTTTTTAAAAACGGAATTTAAAATAGCAGAACTTTTCAATGACGCCGCCCTGTATGGGGCAGTCAGTCTGTTTATGCAACCAGATAAATAATGTTGCTTGGACCTTTCACGGTTTTATAATATACTATGGTAATAGGAATTAAACGTGAAAGAGGGTTCAATTCATGAACAGAGTAGATAGTATAGTGGATCTGATTGGGGACACTCCGGTTGTAAAACTCAATAAAGTGGTACCAAAAGGCGCGGCTGACGTCTTTGTCAAGCTGGAGATGTTCAATCCGAGCAAGAGCGTCAAGGACCGTGCAGCGTTTGCCATGCTTAAAAAAGCGGAGGAAGACGGGCTGGTGGAACCGGGGGGAACCATCATCGAGCCGACGAGCGGTAACACCGGCATCGGTCTTGCAATGAATGCTGCAGCAAAAGGATACCGTGCGATTTTCGTGCTCCCGGACAGCTCGACTAATGAACGTATAAATCTCCTAAGGGCCTATGGTGCAGAAGTCGTGCTCACCCCAAGTGAAGAGAAGATGCCCGGGTGCATCCGGAAGGCGAAAGAACTGCAGGAGGATATACCCAACAGTTTCATCCCGCAGCAGTTCGAGAATTTTGCGAACCCTGATATACACAGGACGACAACTGCGCTTGAAATACTGGAGCAGATGGATAGTGATCTTGATGCCTTCGTTGCCACAGCAGGGACAGGCGGTACAATCACAGGGACGGGGGAGACGCTGAAAGCGCATCTGCCCGGCCTCCATATTGCGGTTGTTGAGCCGAAAGGTTCCCCGGTACTCTCCGGCGGCGAACCCGGAAAGCACAAACTTGTCGGTACGAGCCCGGGGTTCATTCCGAATATATTGAATACGGATGTTTTCGATGAGATTATCCAAATTGCGGACGAGGATGCAGTGGACATGTTTAAAAGGCTGGCGCGGGAGGAAGGCATCTTCGTTGGGCCATCGGCAGGCGCTTCTGCCTTTGCGGCGATAGAAGTCGCAAAAAGACTGGGACCGGAGAAACGTGTCCTGTCCATAGCTCCGGATACAGGGGAACGTTATTTGAGCATGAACCTGTTTGATGAATGACTGGAAGACGGCAGACTTTGATTCTGCTGTCTTTTTATGTATATTGAAGTTTAAGATATGAATCCAATTTGAATCGGGAGTGCAGAGATGAACAGGATCATCACCATGGAAAATGTTTGTTGGCGAAGAAGCGGCGTTGAAATACTCAAGAATATCCACTGGACAGTGAACAGGGATGAACATTGGGCCATCCTGGGTCTTAACGGGTCCGGGAAGACATCTGTCCTGAATATTGTGACAGGCTATAATTATCCAACCTCAGGAAGGGTCAAGGTGCTGGATACTGAATTCGGCAAAGCGAGTATTCCGGACCTGCGCAAAAGGATCGGATATGTCAGCAGTTCCCTTGGCCGCTTTGCCCAGACGATGAACCGTGAGACAGCGATGAATATAATTGTCAGCGGAAAATATGCCTCGTTTGGACTTTACCGTGAAATCACCACAGAAGACTGGGAACGTGCGGAAAAGATATTGAAGGACCTGAGGCTCATGTATTTGAAGGATAAGACCTACAATCTGCTTTCGCAGGGGGAACAGCGGAGAGTACTGATCGGGCGTGCACTGATGGCGGATCCGGAACTGCTCATACTTGACGAACCCTGTTCGGGACTCGATATCCTGGCACGTGAGGATGTTTTGGATATCGCCGAACATGTCGCAGGGAAATCCAGCCATCTGCTGTATGTGACCCATCATATTGAGGAAATAACAAATGCAGTCACACATGTCCTCCTTGTGCGCGACGGGGAAATTACAGCCGGCGGTCCGAAAAAGGAAGTGCTTACAGATACGCTGCTGTCTAAAGTATATAAGATTCCCGTGAAGGTCCATTGGGAGAATGGAAGGCCGTGGCTGAGCGTCATTAAATAAGAAAGAAGGGTTCATTCAATAATCAGAAGACATCATCACATATTCTTGTTTACAAAATATGACAGAAAATGATCTTTTCTGACTGAAGCGTCCGGTCTGAGATGGATAAAGGTGTCTGTATTTCAGGAAGTCAATGGTGTCATGGTTGAAACCGTGGATCAAAAGCACTGGGGCCACTGCAGACTCATCTGTCGTATAGTTGGGGATCCGCCTCTGTCCCTGGAGCCGGAGTGCGTGAAACAGAAGCAAAGCTGAGGCCTATCGAAGAATGGACGTGAATGAACCTCCGGGACGCGCCGGAGGTTCATTATTTGCCCAATATATTCAAATATATTTCCCTGTCAAATTCTCCATTCACATCAAATATGATTTTGCTGAAATGATGGTCGTTTCTCTCGAGCCATTCATTTACGGTACCGATTGCGATTTCTGCCGCCTGCTGTGTGGGGAAACCGAATTCGCCGGTTGAGATTGCAGGGAACACGAGTGTGTTGATATCATCCAACTGCACGGCGAGTTCAAGGCAGGAAATATAGCTGGATGAGAGCAGCTTCCGATGCTCTTCTGTAAGACCGCCGCCCTGTTCTACGTCAGGGCCGACAGTGTGGATGACATACTTTGCAGGCAGGTTGTAGCCTCTCGTAATCTTTGCATCTCCAGTTTCCTCTTCGCGCTTTTGGACATGGATGATTTCCGCGCAGTCATCACGAAGCATGGGGCCGGCTGCTGAATGGATGGCATTATCAACACAGTCATGAAGCGGCTGCATAGATCCGAGCAAAGCTTTGTTTGCGGCATTGACCACTGCATCAGCGCGCAGAGCGGTAATGTCTCCCTGCCAGAGGCTCATTTTATCGGCCTGGGAAATTGAGGAATCGGGATATTGTCCCCTGATCGTCTCCAGTTGTTCTGTTTCAATGACGGTTTTTTCCTCCAATTCAATCTGGAGCAGTGTATCCAGTTTCATCATCATTTCCCTGTCCAGAGGCAGCGGCTGCCTGATGTTCAACAAAGCCCTGACCAGCCGTCTTTTTGCGTTATAGTCTTCAGGTATCTCAATGTCCTGAGTGCCTGCCTTTTCATTTCTAAGGATGAAGAGTATATCGTCTGTAAGCCCGATTTTCTGCCTGGTATCACTTTCTTTCGGTACAAATGGGTCATAGAGCTTTATGTTATCTGCATATTCATCAAGGTTTAATTGTCCCAACTAAATCACCTCTCCCTAGCCCTCATTCTGTCATTTATAAAGTAAATAATCCAAAAATCAGATTGGTTGTATGATACATATGGATTTCGGCGGGTATATTTGTACTATACTTTAACTTGGAGGATTAAGATGATCATTTTTATAAAGCTCATTCTCATAGGAATCATTTCCGGAATCATTCTCGCGGGTGTCATGAGAGCCTTCCGGCTCATGACTGGGAGCAAGGCGGATATACTGCTTTACAACATGGATTATATGCCATTCCTCAAAAAATGGAGTGATTACTGGATTACCGGAATCCTGTTCCATTATGCGACCTGCATTGCCAGTGCAGTCATTCTTTTCTACCTCCTCGTCCCTTTCACCAGGGAAATGACGGTGTGGCCGTACATACTGGTTTTTGCAGCAGGCGGGGGCATACTTTATTTCCTTAGTGCACTCACAGAGACACCGCCTGACTGGAATGATGCCTCCGCATGGTTCTACTGGACATTCGGCCACGGCGTGTTCGGCCTTGCGATCGGTCTGCTGGTCAGATTCTGGATCTAGGGAATGATAAAACAGGAGGAAACGTATTGCCAATACAGTCTGTACTCTATAAAATGGATAGAGCATTTGAAAATAAAGTTGAACAATTGACATTAAGGAGTTGCTAGTGTGGTGAAACAGGTTTTTGAAACTCATACTGTAACCATAGAGAAACTGGATAAAAAGGGGTCCGGCATGGGTGCTGTCTGGCGGGATACAGGAGAGAACAACCCCCGTAAGCTTAAACTGAACGTGCCCCAGACACTGGTGGGAGAAGAGGCGAAGGTGACGGTTTCGAATCCAAACCGCAAGAAGGCGCGGGCCCTCCCGGATGAAATTGTAAAAGCCAGCCCCGAGAGGATTGAGCCAGCCTGTCCGCATTTTGAACTGTGCGGGGGATGTGTCTGGCAGCATTGGTCCTATGGAAACCAGCTGCAGTATAAAACAGAAGAGGTCAAACGCTTCCTCAGCCGGCATGGTTTCGATACCGGTGTCGTCAAAGATGCGATCGGTGCAGACAGCCCGTGGGAATACCGGAACAAGATGGAATTCACTTTTGGCCGTGACGGTTCTCTCGGTATGCATGAACTCGGGAATTTCCGGAAGGTGATCGATCTGGACACATGTCTGATTGCAGGAAATGAAATGGTTGAAGCGATGCTCGAAGTTTCAGAGTGGCAAAAAGAGTTCAATTTGAGCGGTTATGACAAAGATGCGCATACAGGACTTCTGCGCAATCTGATGGTCAGACAGTCACAGAAGACGGATGAACTCATGCTTGCTGTCTTTGCGACCAAATCACCGGATGGTGAGCTCGAAGAGGCAGTGGATAATCTGATCGGGAGGATTACGGAGAAATTTGACAATGTCAAAGGTCTGATGTGGATGGAAAACAGGGAATGGGCGGATATGGCCCAGTCCGAGAAGACCCATACACTTTACGGCAGGGATTACATCAATGATGAGATGTACGGTTATAAATACCGGATCTGGTTCGATACATTCTTTCAGACAAATCCGGTACAGGCAGAGAAACTTGTGGATCTGGCGATTGATATGGCAGATGCCAAAAAAGATGAACGCATGATCGATCTGTTCTGCGGAGTCGGCACCTTCTCACTGCCGTTTGCTTCGAGGGTAAAAGAGCTTGCCGGTATTGAAATCGTGGAGACATCCATCGAATCCGCAAAGCGGAATGCTGCCGATAATGGCATAGACAATACATTCTTCCTCGCCAAAGATGCAAGACGCGGAATGGACGAAGTACTTGAAACGTGGGGAACACCGGACCTGCTCATGCTTGATCCGCCGCGTTCCGGGGCCGGTGGAAAAGTGATGAGAAGAATTGGAAGACTCCAGACGGACAGAGTGGTTTATGTATCCTGCAATCCGGAATCTTTCGCAGATGATATTACATGGCTCAGGGAGTTCGGATACGAACTCGAACAGGTGCAGCCGGTGGATCTGTTCCCGCATACTGTACATGTCGAGGTCGTATCAGTTTTAAGAAGAATTGAAAAATGATGCTCTGTATTTCAGAATCGGCTTCGGCCGGTTCTTTTTTTATGGGCAGGGCTATCTGTGATTGAAGACAGGATTTATAGGGAAGAGTGTACTGTTTGAGATAAACGTATCATTTTAGAAAAGGGAGTATGATGACAGTGGATAAAACATATCGATTGAATGATGACACGAGTATCCCGGCGATCGGTCTCGGCACCATCAGTCTGAAAGGTGCCAGAGGCGTCAGCAGTATTGTAACTGCAATAGAGGAGAATGGATACCGTCTCATTGACACTTCAACCAATTATAATAATGAAGGGGCTGTCGGAGAAGCAATCCGCCGTACGGTCGTTCCGAGGGAAGAGTTGATCATCAATTCAAAACTACCGGGTGCGGCACATGATTATGATCAGGCAATCCAGATGATCCAGGAATCCCTTTACCGTATCGGCATCGACTATTTCGACAAGTATCTGATTCACTGGCCGCTGCCGAAGCAGGGAAAATACGTGGAAGCTTGGCAGGCTCTGATAGACGCACAGAAATTTGGTCTTATAAAAACGATAGGTGTATCCAACTTCCTGACGGAACATCTGGAGAAACTCATTGATGAGACTGGGGTGACACCTGCCACGAACCAGATTGAAAGGCACCCTTACTTCAACAATAATGAACTGGTTGAAGATAACAGACGGCTTGGAATACTTCCGGAGGCATGGAGCCCCTTCGGCCGGGAAATCAACGATGTGCTGGAAAATGAGACAATCCGGGAAATTGCTGAAAAGCATGGTAAATCACCTGCCCAGATCATCGTACGCTGGAATGTCCAAAATGATGTACTCGTCATCCCGAGATCTTCATCACCGGCCCATCAGAAGGAGAATCTGGATGTCTTTGACTTTGAACTGACGGACGAAGATGTAAAAGAGATTGATGGACTTGATAAAGGAGAAGAGGGAAGGGTGGAAGGTCAGCATCCAAACGAGTACGAAGAGTTTGTATGATATACTGTCTGTGTCCGGCCGAAATACGGCCGGACCTTTTTTTGCCGGTGATTGGACTTTGAAGCCCGGGTACAATATGTTTATAATTGAAGCAAATGCAAATCACAGGTTAAAGGTTTGAGGAGGCAGCTATGAAAGAATACCAGTTCCAGGCCACTATTGAAGCAGACGATCATAAGCTTGTCCAGGTAGTCGATGACAAAGGCGGGTCAGCGGGATTCATTGAGAAAGACTCACTGATGAAATGTGAAGAAAAGCACACATATTCTTTCACTTCCAAAGAAGGCTCCAAAGTGATTGTGGGACTGAAGCGGCGCAAGTTCAGGGATTTGAATATCGCCAACTACATTATTGCTGCCGGAGATACGACAATAATTCTCAAAGAGAAGGCGGGAAAAAACCTGCTGCGCTTCAGGGTGAAAGGACATATCGGAGAAAACCATATGTATATAAAAGAGGATGAAGAGGGCAACATGGATGTTTTCATCAATCGCCATAAAGCCGCTGTAATCACTGAATATTCTCCTGAAAAGATCATCACAGCAATAGATGATGAAATAGAAGAGGACGACGTGGTTTTTGCAGTGGTGATACTGATGTTCTTCATGTTTAAATTGTACAAAAGGGAGTCATGGCATATAGAGGAACTGTTGTCATAATAGTAACGGGGAGGAAAGATGATGGAAGTATTCAAAGATTTTCTGGACAAGTTGGACGATCAGCAAGTACGTTTTAAAATTGAGGAAGTGCTGCAGTGGATTTCGGATGAATACCCGGATCTGGGGAAGACAGTTAAATGGAATCAGCCGATGTTCACGGACCATGGCACCTTCATAATCGCTTTCAGCGTATCCAAAAAGCATGTATCTGTTGCGCCCGAAACTGTGGCAATCAAGCGTTTTGAACCGGAAATCAAAGAAGCTGGTCACAGTTACACGGATAATGTCATCAGGATAACATGGAATGAACCGATGAATTATGAACTGCTCAGTAAACTGATCGACTTTAATATTGAGGATAAAAAAGACCATGACAAGTTTTGGAGATGATCAGTGGTGCTCCTCATCACTTGGAGAAAGGGATAACCATGCAGACACTTGAAAAATATCAGCCCTTCATCATCATGGCGGCAGTATTCATAGGGTTGATGATTGGAGGGATCCCTGTCATACAGATGTATGCAGGGATTTTTATAATACCATTTCTGATGGCCATGCTTTTTGGGCTTTTCATGATGATGCCCTTTGGAAGCATTGTCCTGTCATTTAAAAAAGTACGTTTTTTTTGGACCTCATTGATAATAAACTTTGTATGGACACCTATTCTTGCCTACGGTATCGGAGCGGTGTTCCTGTCGGATCGGCCAGTACTCTGGATCGGCTTCGTCATGCTCATGGTCACACCCTGTACTGACTGGTATCTGGTATTCACGGAAGTGGCGAAAGGGAATACTGCACTGTCCACATCTCTGCTGCCGGTCAATCTGGTAATTCAAATCGTACTTCTGCCGATGTATCTTTATCTGTTTTTCGGTACATATGAAACAGTCGGAATGGGAGATATACTGAGGAGCATACTGTTTGTGCTCGTGGTGCCGACGGTCCTCGCATCAGCCGCGAAGCTCTTCTTCACCGGCAGACGGAAAAATATTACCGAAGAGAAGATTTTTCCATTCTTCGGTCAGTCCAATATCATTTTCCTGGCCCTTGCTGTAATGGCCATGTTTGCATCCGAAAGAGAAGCTTTGACAGGCAATCCCGGTATTGTTCTACTGCTGCTCGTTCCGATTCTGTTGTTTTTCCTGGTGACATTTTTCATGAGCAGCCTGGCCGGACGTTTGATGAAATTCGGGCGTGACGATACGGTCAGTCTGATAATGACGACGATGGCGAGGAATTCACCTATTGCACTGTCAATTGCAGCCACTGCATTTGCCCATGAACCACTGCTTGCCCTTGTTCTCGTCATCGGACCGCTGATCGAACTGCCCGTCCTTTCTGTAACGGCACGAAAATTGATTAGTTCAAACAGATAGAGAGGGTATGAAAATAGAGAACGTGCAGCTGAGCAGGCGAGAATGAAATGCATTCATATTTAAGGGATGATTGTAAGGAGGAAGAATATGAAAATGAACGAATTGAAAATGCAGTTCACCGGTATAAAACCGATTGAAGAATTTGTCAAAGAAATGCGATAAATTTTATGATGGTCTGTTTATTGAAAATATAAAAAATTAGGAATACAAAAAAAGAGTTGAAATTTACATGCATTCTCCTTTATCATGAATCGGCGGTACTCAAGGGATCTAAAGGAGGGTAATTGTGAAAAATAGAAGAAAACGCAGAAGAATCAATTTTGAAAAGATGAGAATCTACATGACACCGAGGATTACAGTACAGACGTTGATAAATATAGCTGTCGTGATATTGGGTTCATTCCTTTTTTCCATCGGCATCAATACTTTTATGATTGCAGGTAATCTGGGTGAAGGCGGCGTCACGGGGGTGGCAATTATCCTTCTGTACGCGTTTGATATATCACCGGCGATATCCACACTGGTACTTAACTCCCTATTGCTTATAGTGGGCTTCAAGTACCTTTCGAGACGTGCGATGTATTACACGATATTTGCAGTGATCATGATGTCCATGTTTTTGGGCCTTACAGAAACATGGGTGATACAATCGGATGAGATAATGCTTAACGTCATATTCGGCGGCCTGTTCATCGGTCTGGGCAATGGTCTTGTCATTCGTATCGGAGCAACGACGGCCGGTTCGGCAATAATCGGGCGGATTGCCCATAAATTCCTGGATGTAAAAATAGCAACTGCCATTTTGGTGGCCGACCTCATCGTCATACTGCTCAGTCTGACGGTCCTTACAGTCGAAAAGGTGCTCCTTACTGTCACTGCTATGTATATCGCGGTAAAAGTGATGGACTTCATCATCGAAGGTATGAACCCGAAAAAAGCTGTTACAATCGTTTCAGAAAAGCCCGAGGCACTCGGTACACTGATCAACAGTGAAATCGGCCGTGGTGTGACAATGCTTAACGGCAAAGGTTTCTATACAAGGACGGAGAAGGATATCCTCTATGTTGTCATCAACAAATCCAAGCTGGTCAGACTTAAAAGGCTGATCAAAAAGTACGACGAGAATGCCTTCGTCGTTGTAAACGACGTAAACAGCGTGCTCGGCAACTCTTTCGTCTGACCTATATATTTGAATACCCGATTCAATAGAAAAAGCATCCGGAAAAATTTCCGGATGCTTTTTAGTGACTCCGAGTGGTTTCGAACCACCGACCTCTTGCATGTCAAGCAAGCGCTCTCCCGCTGAGCTACGGAGTCATTATGTAAATCACTAATTTCCAATTTACATGGTATTAATGGAAATGTCAAATGTTTATTTTGACTGAGTTTTCTGATATATCATTGAGGAGATCCCCTTTATTGATTATAATTGAATTGAAAGATAAAAAATGGAGGGGATCATTATGTCTAGAGTTGCTGTTGTAACCGGTTCGGGTGGTGGTCTTGGCAAAGGAATTGCAGAACGTCTGGCAAAAGATGGTTTCAAAGTTGTCGTCAATGATATCAATGCAGAAGCAGTCAATTCTACAGTGGAGGAGATCAAGGGCAGAGGGCACGATGTAATTGGCGTCCAGGGTGATGTTTCCAAAAAGGAACATCAGTTTTTGCTTGTACAGCGGTCCGTGGAGGCGTTCGGCCGGCTGGATGTCTTTGTCAATAACGCCGGTATAGATGTTGTCACACCGTTTTTGGATGTGGATGAAGAACAGTTGAACAAGGCATTCTCCATCAATGTGAACGGTGTTGTATTTGGTACCCAGGCGGCTGCGGAACAGTTCAGGAAACAGGAAACGAAAGGTAAGATCATCAATGCATGCAGTATCGCGGGACATGAATCATATGAAATGCTGTCGACGTATTCAGCAACAAAGCACGCGGTAAAATCATTTACTCATTCTTCGGCGAAGGAGCTTGCCCCCTATGATATCAGGGTTAACGCCTACTGTCCGGGTGTGGCAGGTACAGCCATGTGGGACAGGATAGATGAAGAAATGGTCAAATACTACGATCATATGGAGCCTGGTGATGCTTTCAAGGAATTCTCGGGAAGTATCCTTCTCGGAAGACCGCAGGAACCGGAAGATGTAGCGAATCTGGTATCATTCCTGGCTTCTGATGATTCCGACTATATAACTGGTCAGGCTATTGTCACTGACGGCGGCCTGGTATTCAGATGAGTGGATTTTAAATACCGCTTTGATGCATATCAAAGCGGCATTTAACGTTTTTTCTGCATGTCTGTCCGGTGAGAATCCGGATAAAGCGGGCATTTCTCAAAGGTTCACCATGATGTGATCCATCACAAAAAAGCCGTCCGGGGATTTCCCGGACGGCTTTTAAATTATCTGTTATTCATCAGATTTGTCATTCTTCATCCTGTTCAGCAGTTTCTGCATTTCATTGATGTAGTTTTCATTCTGGTTTTCCTCTACTTCAGGTGCCTGAGGATCCGCACTCTGAACAGTGTTTCTTGATTCGTAGTCGTATTCGCTGTCTGCATCTTGTTTTTGACTGTGTTCTTCTTCACGTTTTTTTGCGTCGATTTCCTTCTGGGTTATAATTTCTCCCTCCGGTGTCATGTACTTCTTATGCATTTTGCGTGTTTCCTTATCAACATAGCTGTAGAAGATAGGGATGATGAAGAGCGTGAAGACTGTACTGCTTGTAAGACCACCGATTACAACAATACCCATGGAGGCGACCATTTCCCCGCCTTCACCGATGCCCATGGCAAGCGGCAGCATGCCGAGTGCTGTGGTCAGTGCCGTAATCACGATTGGACGGAAGCGGTGCTGCACACTCATCTCAAGAGCTTCCAGTGTAGGGTAACCTTTCTCCTTCTGCTGGTTTGTGTAATCGACCAGCAGGATAGAGTTGTTTACGACGATGCCGAGCAGCATGATGATTCCGACGAACGAGACAATGCTGAGCGGGTTATTTGTAATGACCAGGGAGAGCATTACTCCGATTATGCTGAGCGGTACAGCCATTATTACTATGAATGGATGTTTGAATGATTCGAATTGGGCAACCATCACGAGGTAGATGAATACAATACCCAGTATCAGCGCCAGCAGCATCTGCGGCATGGCGTCCGTCAGCATTTCAAGGTCCCCGCCGACGGAGTAGTGCGTATTCTCGCTGAAATCAGCGTCTGCCACGATATCTTCCACGTAGGAACCTGCTTCGTTCAGTGACATGTCTTCGGCATACGTAATTGTGAGTTCACTCGTTTCCTCCATGCTGTCCCGTGTAATCAGCGGAAGCATGTCCGCTTCTTCGAGTTCAGCGACCTCGTTTAACGCTACATATTCACCTTCATCGTTCGCAATCTCGATATTTTCGAATTCTTCCATGCTTGTGAGTACATCATCCGGATACTTCACGACAATCGAGAGGAATTCGTTGTCATTCTCTACGGTCGATGCCTGTACTCCGTTTGAAGCTTCATATAATGCGGAACCCACCTGGGCCGGCTGCAGACCGTTTTCCCGGGCTGCTGTGCGGTCTACCTGTACCTGCAGTTCCTGGACCATTTCTTCACGGCTGGATTCGACACTTTCAATCTGATCATCATCTTCAAGTGCTTCTATGATCGTTGCTTCGGATTCAGCAAGGCGGTCCGCATAATCATCAGAGACATTGAGTGTCAGGGTGTTCGGTTCTCCACCCATGCCTGACTGTGACATCGGCACGATATTTATTTCTGCAGACTCATCAATTCCTTCTATTTCATCCTCGATTTCGTTGATGAAGTCATTCGTAGTAAGGCTGCGGCTGTCCGGATCGACAAGTGTTGCGGTTATGCTTGCTTTGTTGGGTTCTTCCGTCATCGACATCATCGGTGAGGTGGAGCCTATGGTGCTCAGGTAAGTATCGACTTCAGAATATTCCTTGAGTTCATTTTCAATCTTTTCAACTGTTTCGAAAGTATCTTCAAATATTGTGCCCTGTTCCTTTTCGATTTCAATGGTGAGCGCGCCTTCGTCACTCTCAGGCATCAGGTTGATGCCCTGATTGTAAATGCCGAGTGCACTGATGATCAATAGAAGTGTCGTGAGTACGATCACAAGGACGCGATGGTTCAATGACCATTTGGTCAATCTTCTCAGCGCTTTCATGTAGGATCTTTCGCTTCGGGCTTTCTCGAGGTTTTCATCCGGTGCTTTCAAAATTCTGCTGGCCAGCATCGGCACAACCGTCAACGCGATGAATAAAGAGCCGAACAGACTGAATGCAACGGTTATGGCGAATGGTGTGAAGAGCTGTCCGACAAGGCCGCTGACAAACACGACAGGCAGGAATACAGCCGCCGTCGTCAGAGTGGAGGCAATGATTGCCGAGGCAACTTCCTTCGTACCTTCACTTGCCGCCTGTTTTGGTTTTTTACCCATGGACAGGTGCCTGTATATATTTTCTATTACAACGACGGCGTTATCGACAAGCATCCCGATGCCGAGTGCCAATCCGCCCAGTGTCATCATATTGATACTGATGTCAGTGAAGAACAGCAGTGCAAACGTAGTGATGACAGAGAAGGGGATGGAAATGCCGATGATGAGCGGTGCCTTCAGATTTCTGAGGAAGGCGAACAGGACGACCATCGCAAGTATGGCACCTGAAATCAGTGATGTATAGACACTGTTTATCGCGATGTCGATGTATTCCCCTTCATCATATAGAGTTTCTACTGTCAGGTTGCTGAATTCTTCCTCATCCAGTTTTTCATCAAGTACATTGTTGAACTCTTCGTTGACATTGGAGGCATTGGCATCTGATGAGAGCATGACGTCAATCGACAGTGCGTCTTCCTGGTCCATCCTTGTCAGGGTATCGCTTGACTGTTCTTCGATGGAGACCTCAGCCACGTCATCAAGTGTCACAGTACCGGCATCATCCGGCAATTCTGCCAGGACAAGCTCACGCAGCGATTCCACACCATCAACCTCACTGACTGTACGGGTCGATATGGACGTGCGGTCCTCTGTGTCTGTCACGGTGGCGTTCGGTATGGAAATATTGTTCGCTTCAATGATGCCGGCAATATCGCTCTGGCTCATATTATATTGGGACAGTGCCTCCGTATCCAGGTTGACCTGGATTTCTTCGGTCACCGAGCCGTTTTCGGTGATCGAGGCGACCCCTTCGACATTTTCCAGTTCGGTGATCAGGTCATCGACCTGATCCTGATATTCAGCGACGCTTTCACCACTTGATGTAACTGCCATCTGGATGCTTGGCATCATGGAAATATCAAATTTTAGGAAAGAAGGTTCTCCAGCCTCATCCGGCAGATCGACAGAATCGATCGCACGGGTTATGTCATTCTCCACATCTTCGATTTTGGTATCATAGTCAAATTCCAGTATGACGATAGACGAGCTTTCCTGGGACTGTGATGATATATTTGTCAGCCCGCTGAGTGAGGAGAGTTCTGACTCTATAGGCTTGGTCACATCGTCCATGACCTCTTCCGGTCCGGCACCCTGATAAGTAGTGGCAACTGCCGCAACAGGCGGTTCAATGTTCGGCATCAGCTGCAGTGGCAGGCGGGTAAGGGATACAACACCGAGCAGCAGCAGGATGAGCATGACTACAATTGTAAAATTCGGTCGTCTTATGGAAAAATCCGATAGCTTCAAAATATGTTCGCTCCTTATTATAAAATTATTTACTTTTACTAATCCAACAACATGTTGTACAATACTATATGTTAATTAAAGTGGGAACCTGTATCAATAAACAATCAGGGCGAAAGTGTTGAAAGTGGGGGAATATGTCTAAAATGAGTCGGAAAGAAGAAACGAAAAACAATCTTCTCGATGCTTTCTGGGAACTTTATAAAGAAAAGCCCATGGCGAAAATTACAGTAAAGGAAATCACGGACAGGGCGGGATATAACAGAGGGACCTTCTACACATATTTCATAGATATCAATGAAGTTCTGGAAATACTGAAAGCCTCATTGATGCCGGATAAAGAGATGATCATCAGCCCTTTCATAGAACTGAAGGAAAACGACGGCAGAATCATTGAGCCCATAGAGGGGACGAATGATTATCTTAAAAAGAACGGTGAGAAAATAGCGGTGCTGCTCGGTCCGAAAGGAGATCCCGGATTTGTACATGAACTGAAAGCACGGCTCAGACAGATCATCATCGATTATGCAAAGGAGCTCGAAATCAATGAAGTGGAAGATTTCGAGTATGTCATCGAATATCATGTTGCCGGGCTCATCGGCCTGTACCAGCTGTGGCTGGAAAAAGGGCAGAACATCGATGAAGAATCATTGGGGCATGTATATGAAGAAACAGCATACAAAGGTGCCCTGTCGGTCATCAACCGGATGCTGAATGATATAAAGTAAATATACTATACATCAGTAAATTATGAAAATGGTTCCTGGACTATCAGGGACCATTTTTTGTTGAAAACCATGAAGAGATGAACAACACGAATAACTGTATTTTCAGGATTTCCGGAAAAGAAAAACCATCCATTTTCTGATAATATGTAATCAAGGAATCTAAATATTCATGAAACGGAGGAGGTTGAATGATAAAGTATTTTGCAGTATTTCTGCCGATGAAGGATGCGCAGAAAAGCAGGGAATTCCGCCCGCAGCATCTCGAATTTCTGAAACAGGGCAGGGAGGAGAGAACAATTCTGATGAACGGCCCTTTTGTTGACGGAGCCGGAGGTCTGGTCATCTACAAAGGAGCATCATTGGATGAAATTGAAAAACTGGTCAATACGGATCCTTACATTGTCAATGGTGCAAGAGAGTATGAAATCCATGAATGGGATATGGAATCGAACTATAATTTTTAGGAGTGGATAGCCATGGAAGTTGGATTTATCGGTCTTGGGATTATGGGAAAACCGATGTGTAAAAATCTGCTCTCGCAAAATATTGAGGTGTATATTTCGAGCAGCAGATCATCAACCAATGATGAATTGGAAAAATTGGGAGCGAGCGTGACGGATAGTTATGAAGACGTGGCTGAGCACTCGGACATTCTTATACTTATGCTTCCTAACTCACAGGATGTTCATGATGTCGTGATTGGAAACGGTCTTTATAAAAAACTTAAAGAGGGGTCGATTGTTGCTGATATGAGTTCGATCACTCCGAAAATGAGCGAGGAAGTGGCAGGGTATCTCAGAAATGAAGGCATGGATTATATCGATGCACCGGTGAGCGGCGGAGAGGAAAAAGCGATTGAGGGAACATTGTCCATCATGGCAGGAGGACGAAAGGACTCTTTAGGGAAAGTGATGCCGCTTCTTGAAATCATGGGCGGCAGTGTGACCCACGTGGGTGGGGTCGGTCTCGGAAATGCCACGAAACTTGTCAATCAGGTCATTGTGGCGAACAATATCGTTGCCCTGTCGGAAGGAGTTGCTGTTGCCAAAGAACTGGGGCTCGACCTTGATATGATGTACAATGCCATAAAAGGCGGACTCGCCGGCAGCAATGTGATGGATGCGAAAATTGCACGGATAATGGAAGCTTCATATGCACCGGGGTTCAAGATGGAGCTTCATATGAAAGATCTGGACAATGTCTTCGACAGTCTCGGCGACAATATGAATCTTCCAATCACTTCAGAGACTAAAAAGATTATGGCTGAACTGATTGATCAGGGGAAAGGAGGCAACGATCACGGCGGACTCTACGAATACTATGAAGATTGAACAGCCAAACTTACGGGGCGGGGACTGGAGGAGACGGCTGTTATGAGAGTGTGATGTAAGATCCTGAAAGTAACCTTATAGAACTGGCAGTATGATGTTAAGCAGCCTCCATCAATTGATGGAGGCTGCTTTTCTAGTGCACAAACCAGTCTATCGCCTTTTGGATGCCCCGGTTCCAGTAATCCCAGTCATGATTCCCGGGTCCCTCTTCATACTTTAATTCAATCCCTTTTTCCTCAAGGAATGTTTTGAATTCCAGATTATCTTCATAAACGTAATCCTCGGTGCCGCACATCATATAAAGCTCCGGCAGACTTGCCCCTTCTGCCAATACCTCCTCTATGTCCCGGCGGATATCAAGGACGGTCCCTGTACTTGTATCCGATTCGCCGGCGATCCCCCTGAAAGAGAAATCATACCAGTCATAATAGACGAGTTTCTCGGGGTTGGTTGCACTGGACATGAAGCAGGCTTTTGAGAATCTGCCGCTTTCCTTGAAAGCGAACTGTATAGTGCCGAAGCCGCCCATGGAATGGCCGGCTATGAAATTATCCATACGTTCTTTTGAAAGAGGCAGGATCTGATGCGCATAATCCCATACTTCCAACACGTGATCATAATAGCTGTGCCCATGCACCATGTTCGTATAGAAGCTGTGGTCAGCACTCGGCATGATCACGGCAAGCCCTGCCTGATTTGCGAACCGTTCGACATTGGTATAGCGGGTATACAGGGAATCATCATTTGACAGGCCGTGCAGAAGAAGCATGGTCTTTAAGGGATGCGCCTGTCCCGATGCATCGAATTGTGAATCATCCTCCGGCAAAATCACTTTGAATGAATGGTGTTTCCCAAGAGTGAGTGAATGAAAATTTATCGATAGCAGAGCCATCGTTTTTAACCTCCTTTTATAATCTCCTATATATGAAGAAACTGGTTTTAACGATTATAAATGATTATATAATATATTTCTTGTTAGCGTTTTAATGAACTGATATAATTAGAGGTTTATTTGTCATTATCGTCCCTTGTGCTATAATAGCTGTGTCTATTGGAAGATGCAAATAAAGTATTCTATAAAGGAGCAGACTATGTTAAGTATCAAAGGGCTTACTAAAGTATATGGTGGAAAGACCAAGGCGGTCGATGATCTGTCGATAGAAATTGAAGACGGAGAATTCGTAGCATTTATCGGTACGAGTGGCAGCGGAAAAACAACCGCACTCAGAATGCTGAACAGGATGATCGAACCGACTGAAGGTGTCGTTTCCATCAACGGCAGGGACACTAAAAAGATGGATCCTGTACAGCTGAGAAGAAAAATCGGCTATGTTCTTCAGCAGATTGGACTGCTTCCGCATATGACGATAAAGGAAAATATTGTGCTGGTGCCGAAACTGCTCAAATGGTCCCAGGAGAAAAAGGATGAAAAGGCGAAGGAACTGATCAGGCTTGTGGATCTTCCGGAGTCGTTTCTTGACCGCTATCCATCTGAGCTTTCCGGCGGACAGCAGCAGAGAATCGGTGTGGTGAGGGCACTAGCAGCAGAACAGGACATCATACTTATGGATGAACCATTCGGGGCGCTGGATCCAATTACACGTGATACACTGCAGGATCTGGTCAAGGAACTGCAGAAAAAGCTGGGTAAGACATTCATTTTCGTAACACATGATATGGATGAAGCGATAAAGCTTGCTGATAAAATCTGTATCATGTCACATGGCAAGGTTGTACAGTACGACACGCCGGATAACATATTGAAAGCTCCGGCAAATGATTTCGTTCGTGATTTCATCGGGGAAAACAGATTGATACAGGACCGTCCGAACATGAAGACGGTGGAGAAGGCGATGATCAAGCCGAAAACTGTCAATGTCGATGATTCCTTGGATCATGCCGTGAAAGTGATGAGGGAGAACCGTATCGACACGATCTTCATTACCAACAAGTCACAGAAACTGCTGGGGTACCTGGATATCGAAGATATCAAAGAGGGCGTACGCAAAAATGCGGAACTGATAGACATCATGCAGCGTGACATCTACCGGGTGAACATCAACAGCAAGCTGCAGGATTCAGTCCGCACAATCCTGAAAAGGAATGTCAGAAATGTTCCTGTAGTAGAAGATGACAATAAGCTGGTCGGTCTGATTACGAGAGCAAGCCTGGTGGATATCGTCTACGATTCCATCTGGGGCGATGTTGAAGAAGTTCAGACTGAAAATCCGGCGAAAGATATCGGAGCTGATATCTGATGATACAATTCCTGAATGAGAATGCTGCAGGTCTGTTTGAAAAGTCGATTGAACATTTTGCCATATCCATGATTTCTCTCGGCATCGGTATCCTGATCGCTGTGCCGATCGGTTTGCTGCTCGCAAAGAATAAAAAACTGAGCAACGTGGTCCTGACAACAGCGGGAGTCCTTCAGACAGTGCCGACCATTGCATTGCTGGCGCTGATGATACCTCTGTTCGGTGTAGGGAAGACACCAGCAATCATTGCTTTGTCAGTCTACATTCTGCTCCCGATACTGAATAATACCGTCATCGGTGTCCAGAATATCGACGCCAATGTGAAAGAGGCGGCAAAAAGCATGGGGATGACGGATTTCCAGATGCTGAAGACCATCGATCTTCCGCTGGCACTGCCATTGATAATGTCGGGCATACGCCTTGCGAGCGTTTACGTCATCAGCTGGGCGACACTCGCAAGCTACATTGGGGCAGGAGGACTGGGGGACTTTGTGTTCAACGGTCTTAATCTCTATGATCCGCTGATGATTGTTTCAGCTGCAGTGCTGGTGACGGCTATTGCCCTGATTGCCGACTTCCTGCTGTCCATAGTTGAAAAAAAGACGATCCCAAAAGGTTTGAAAGTATCCAGATAGGAGGGTATTATGAAGTACTTTAAAAATTTATTTATAGTGGCTTTGATGAGTCTCACTGTTTTATCTGGATGCAGTCTGCCGGGACTTGGCGGCGGCGCAAACGACCCGGTAAGGATTACATCGTTGAACACCAGTGAATCACAGATCATGGCGCATATGCTGCGCCTGCTCATCGAACATGACACGGACGGGGAGATAAATCCCACCATTGTAAACAACCTGGGCGCGAGCACTGTACAGCACAATGCCATTGTCAACGGTGATGCAAATATGTCCAGCACAAGGTATTCGGGGACAGAGTTGACCGGCCCGCTCGGGCAGGACCCGATTGCCAATTCAGAAGAGGCGTTGCAGGTTGCCCAGGAAGAGTTCCATACACAGTTCGAACAGAAATATTTTGATTCGTACGGCTTTGATAACTCCTATGCGTTCATGGTCACTAAGGAGACGGCGGAGGAGTATGGACTTGAAACGGTATCCGACCTGGAGGCGCACAAAGATGAACTTGACCTGGGTGTGGACAGTTCATGGCTGAACCGCAAAGGTGATGGTTATCCGGGATTTACCGACCATTATGGTTTCTCATTCGAAACAGTGATACCGATGCAGATCGGCCTTGTATATGATGCCCTGGACAACCAGAGTATCGATGTTTCATTGGGTTACACGACAGACGGCCGTATCGCAGCCTATGATCTGGTCGTACTTGAGGATGACAAGGAATTTTTCCCGGCATATGATACCAGTGCCCTGGCGACCGAAGAGCTGCTTCAGAAGTATCCTGAACTGAATGGGATCATAGACAAACTGAAGGGGAAAATATCTACAGAACAGATGCAGCAATTGAACTATAAAGCGGACGGTGAAGGCAGGGAACCGGCACTGGTTGCAGAAGAGTATTTGGAAGAGAACGATTACTTTGAAGACACAGAAGGAGGCGAATGAAGATGGAAGGGTCATTGATCCAGGAGTTTTTCAGATATTTTACGACGAATGGCAGCTATATCTTTGAACTGTTCCTGAACCACCTCCTCATGTCGGTATACGGCGTACTGTTCGCTTCGATTGCAGGTATCCCTCTCGGTATATTCATTGCCAGATATGCTAAGATTTCACAGGCTGTCATCACGGTTGCGAACATCATACAGACCATACCGGTCATCGCGATGCTCGCAATACTGATGCTCATCATGGGGCTCGGCAACAATACAGTCGTGTTCGCGGTATTCCTGTATGCGCTGTTACCAATCATCAAAAATACCTATACCGGCATAATGGAAGTCGATGCAGGCATCAAAGATGCAGGAAAGAGCATGGGCATGACGAGAAATCAGGTGCTCCGCATGATTGAACTGCCGCTCGCACTGTCAGTAATCATCGGCGGTCTTAGAATTGCATTGGTTGTGGCTATCGGTGTCGTGGCCGTCGGTTCATTCATCGGCGCCTCCACACTCACAGATATCATCATCCGCGGTACAAACGCCACTGACGGCACCGCAATGATTCTGGCCGGAGCAGTGCCGATTGCTATCATTGCAATCATCATAGATGTCGGTCTGAGGCTGATTGAAAACAGGCTTGACCCGCTGCGTGCGCAGAAAAAAGGGCCGAGAGCCCAATCGGTCACGGATAATATGTAACACCGGGCTGCATATCCCAGATGGGGATGTGCAGCTTTTGTTTATGCAGGGAACTCTTGATATATAATATAGGTGTTAGAACAATTGATGATTGGGGAGATAGAATATGAAAAAAGCAATTCTGGACGTGGATACGGGCGTAGACGACGCCTTGGCTATCATCTATGCATATGAAAGCGGGCAGCTTGATTTGTTGGGGATAACGACCGTCAACGGCAACGTTCCTTTGGAGGATGTTGTGAGGAACACTAAGAAGGTGGCCCAGCTCATCGGGGATGATAGGCTGAAAGTATATCGGGGAGCAGAGAGACCATTGCTGAAAGAGATCCATTCGGAATATAAAGTCCACGGCAGTGACGGTATCGGCGGAGCACTGGGTGACATGACAGTGACAAAAGAGGAAGAAGAGGAGTTTGCATCAGATTTCATCATCGAACAGGCGCGGAAAAACCCGGGAGAACTGACATTGATCATGGTAGGACCGCTTACGAATCTTGCGCTGGCTTTAAGGAAAGAACCGAAGATTGCCGGGTGGATAGATCAGGTTGTGGTAATGGGCGGTCTGATTTCCAAAGCGGGTCACGGAAACACGCTGCCGACTTCAGAATTCAATATTTATGCAGATGCTGAAGCAGCAAAAGCCGTTTTCCATGCAGGCTTCAACCTTAAACTTGTCAGTCTGGATGTCACGCTGGAGACATTCATGAACAGAGATACGATAGAGAGGCTCAAAGGCACCAAGTACCATGACTTTGTACTTAAGAGTACGGAAATATACAGGGACTACAGTTCTAAAAGATTTGGCATGGATGGCTGTGCCCTTCATGATCCATTGACAGTCGGTGCGGTGCTCGATCCGACATTCCTGAAAACGGAAAAACACTTTGTGGATGTAGAAACGAAAAGTGACCTCAGCTACGGGCAGACCATCTGTGACTTCAGAAATCTCTGGGACAGAGAACCCAATGTGGAAATCTCACTCGGAGTCGAAGGGAAGAGATTCGTCGACCATTTCATCGGAACGCTGAAAGTTTGAATATATTGTCATAGCCTTTCTCAATGATAATTATGGGGAAGGTTATCCGGATGGTGTGACTGCAGGGCACGCATCCTATCAGCCTAAAATGCACCGGGATAAAGATGACTACACCTGTTAATAGATGAAAAAAGCATCAATGATGTAATATAATATGTTTAAGGTCGTAACTTTAAAGGAATAGACTGAATGTACAATAAATAAGGAGTTGAACTATAAATGAGTATTTATGAAGCAAAAGTGTTTAACACCGGTGGACGCGGCGGCGAAGTGCACAGTGAAGACAATTCCTTTAAGATGAACGTAAAACAGCCTAAAGAAATGTCCGGGGAGGATACAAACGAAACGAACCCTGAACAGCTGTTTGCAGCAGCATACAGTGCCTGCTACCATAGTGCCCTTGACGGTGTTTTAAAGAAAGCGAATGCGCAGGATGTGAAACACGTTGTCATCGCCACGGCCAAACTGCAAAAGGATGACTCCGACGGCGGTTTCAAACTCGCTGCAGAAATCGAAGTTGAGTTTGAAGACGTGGAACAAGCAGATGCCGATCAGTATGTGCAGGATGCGCATAAGGCATGCCCATATTCCAAAATGACCCAGAATGGCATACCAGTGGATGTCAAAGCAACAGTAAAATAACCGGCTTGAGCAGCTGATATGAGAGGAAGGCAGTTTTCTGTCTTCCTCTTTTTTTTCGGTATCGTGTCTTTATTTTCTGTTAAGATATATATATATTTAAAAGAAACGGCAAAGTGAAATGTACAACAAGCAAACGGGGGTTGCGCTATGAAAATTCAAAAAATCTATAATAACAATATAGCCAGCGTTCTTAATGATACAGGAGAAGAAGCCATTGTGTCCGGTAGAGGAATTGCTTTTGGTAAAAAGAACGGGGGTTTTATCGATAGTTCGAAAATTGATAAGATTTTTGAGGTGAGATCAGACAACAAAGATTATGTTGATGAACTAATTTCAGAAATCCCTGATGATGTAATGATGGTCTGCCAGCATATTCTGGAAAAAGCCGAAGAAAAATTAAACAGGAAAATCAGTACTACTGTTTTTTTGGCGTTGACGGATCATGTCAACTTTTCACTCATCAGGGCCAGGAAAGG